>CAVTPT010000003.1:0-431502 GCA_963736675.1 uncultured Bacteroidales bacterium | reverse complement strand
CTAGGTCCTCCAGACCAGGTGATGGTTTCCCAAGAAGACTTCCTGATTCAATAAAGGAAAGTATTCTCTGTTTTATTCTTTCAATTGGTATACGTGAAAGCAGGAAACCTGCAATGATAAATTCCACATTGTTCAATCCTCATAATTCTATGTTGATTCACATTTCTAGATATACAATTTGGCAAAACAATCTCAAAAAATTAATTGATGTGTATATAAGGGAATTGCAGAGCAGTTTGCTTCTTGATGACCCCGGTAATCCCAACTCAATATTTGCAACTTTTGAAAGAATATGGTTTAAATACTACTCGAATATTATTGAACTTATTTCTGAATATTTGCCAAAAGGATATGACGATGAGTTTCTGAAACCAATCAGTTTTGAAACTATAAAAAATACTTTTCTCACTGAGGCAATTAAAGGAATCGAAGTTAAAGCCGTTAACAGTTCTACTGGTGACAAACTTGTATATCCCAGAAACACTCCGAAAAAATATATTGCCATAGGTGGAAACAGATTATCCCGTGGATTCACACTTGAAGGATTAAGCATAAACTATTTTGTTCGTTCAACAGATTATTCTGATGCTCTTCTTCAAATGGGAAGATGGTTTGGTTATAGAGCCTGGATATTTGGACTGCTGTAAACTTTTCATCACAAGTGATTCAATGGGGAAATATGATTTGGTTACCCGAACCATTGAAGAACTGGAAATTGAATTCAGGAAAATGGAAGAGAAAAACAGAACGCCTGCCAATTTCATACTCCGTGTAAAAAAACATCCAGAGTATTTAAAATAACGAGACCAGCCATTCTACGTGATACACTTAGAAGTCAATTGGTCTTATCAGGATTCACTTGAGCAATCAACAAACTTTGACATCCGAAAGAAAAAGATTGAAGCGGTCTGGGATCAGTTTAGAAACAATATAGTTAGCAAATACAATTTTGAAATCAAGAAGAAACAAGATGGAAGTGATGCAGGGTTTCTTATTGCACAAACTGATATTTCATGGAGTATTAGAAATACTTCAGGCAGGAAAACAATTTTGGAAGTGATACATGCGAGAGCATGATAAAATTTATTGAAAAATGTCAATTACATAACAAACTTAGGAACTGGACAATCGCAATTAAAACAACTGGAAGAGCAAAAGAAAATGAAGGTAAAGGTATATTGAAGAAGCAAGAGTCTGGGTTACCTATTGATATAACAATGACTGTTAGAAGAGGGCCTGAAATGATGAAGGAGTAAAATATTTTCGTGATAAATTTATTCAGCAGAAAATATTCGGTGCATCAGGCAAATCAGCCAATCTTATTTCGGCAGGTCTTGATATGGCAATACTTTTATCTGAAACACAAATCAAATCAGCAGAAAAAGAATTTGTTGACAGACAGGAGAGAATATTATAAGAAAAATAATCCCGATTGGTCAAAAGAACAAATAAATAAAAAAGCTGAGGAAGTAAACTTTCCTGAAAGAGTTTACCGTGAGAAAATGACTGACCAGGAAGGGCTGCTTGTAATTTACATTTTAGATTCTTATTATGTTTTTCTTCAAGAAAAAGGCAAGGAGGATTCTAAATTGAAAACTATTGTTGAAAGCGAAGGAATTGATTTGAATATTCCATTGATTGGATATGCCATAGGTTTTCCACCAATTGAACCAGACCCTGGAGGAGTTTATGTTCATGGAAATTATGGATTTGATGACGAAGAAGAAATTGAATTTAACGAAGCAGATTCTGAATTACCAGATGATGCACATGAAATATAATTATGACAAGTATTGAATTAAAACAAAAGTGGTCAGGGCTTTCGGAAAATACAATAACAAGTGGCTTCCGGTCTCTTAGGATTTCTTCGGTATGTATCTGCGAACTTTATCTTGGTGTTAGTAAGGAAGGGAAAAGATGTTTGATACTTGCATTGCCTGATACCAAGCAATTAGATTTCAAAGGAATTCAAAAAGAAAATTTATCAATAGAATACTTCAGAGAAAAAAATCTAATTGTTCTTCAATTAACTGATAATGATTTCAACGACCTTTTTGACGACCTCATTCTCTCACTCTATCACGGAATAAAAGACATTATTCAGATTGATGAATATTCAAATCATTTCATCCAGACATTTTACAGATGGAGTGAATTCTTTGAGGATAAAAAATCAGACTTACTTTCAGAAGATACAATAAAGGGTCTCATAGGTGAACTATTGGTTTTGAAGTTAGCGATAACCGAACCAAACAGACCTGAAATTAATCTTCTTTTGAAATCATGGAAAGGCCCTTATGACAAAGGGAACGATTTTGAATTGGATAATAAAAACCTTGAAGTAAAAACAAAATCGCCATCAGGTACTGATGTGAAAATTGCAAGTGAATTTCAATTGGAAGTTATTCCAGGCAAAGGGTTGGAATTGGTTGTGGTTTCGTTACAATGTGATTTTACTGTTGGTATTCACATCAGAGATTTGATTTTGGAAATAAAGAGACTGGTTCAAGAATCTTCCGGTGACAATACTATTTTATGGAAAGCATTGAGCCAAAAAAATATTACTGCTAAAAATGTGAGTCAGTATGATAGATACAGATTCAAACCAGTCAAGTGGGTTAAATACAACTGCGCAGACAAAAATTTCCCAAAACTTGGCAGATCAAATATTCCAGTAGAAGTAAGTGATTTGAAATACATACTGAGAACAAATCTACTAACATCATTCATTATCCAACAAAACAATTTTTAGCATGAAAATTCAGGAGTTTCTTAATTACAGAATAGAATTACTCGAAAGTTCAAAAGACGAAGAGGGATTTGTTCAGCAAACACAATTGTTGAGTCAAATTCTTCCCTTAATGGTTGATGCTAAATTGCTTGATTCAGAAGACTGGACTGATTCATATTTTTTTAATACTGCCGAGAACTTAAAGCTGAATGGTTATGCAGTTAACGAATCATCAGAAAGATTGCAGCTATTCATTGTTAACGAAACAAGCATTGACATTACTTCATCTGAAAAGGATTTACAAATATCCACCAAAAGTTACTATGACAATCAGTTTAAAAGGGTAACCAGGTTTTTGAATAAGGCAATCAAAGGATATTTGAATGATGAAGTACAAGATGCAGATCCAATCAGACCATTATTATCTCAACTCTCATCCGCAATAGGAGCAGAGCAATTTGATGTAATAGAAATATTTTTAGTGTGTGCTACCGCAACCACTGAAACCCGTGGCATAATGCCACAACCTAAGAGAATTGAGTTTGAGGATGAAAACATCTCTGTATCATTTACTAAAAACAGAGAACGAGTAAAGAAAGACTTACTCATAATTAAGAAATTAGTTGATCTGAATTTTTTGTATGATGTCTTGATTTCCCAAGGAAACAGAGAAGCTCTTGTAATTGATTTTGAAAAATTATTAGGTTACAAAATAGAAGTTATCAAGGCTGCAGAAGAAGAAAACTTTGAATCATATCTGTGTGTTTTACCAGCACACATTCTTTCTGATCTTTACAAACGATATAGTTCAAGGTTGCTTGAAAAAAATGTGCGCTCATTTCTTCAATTCAAGGGAGTAAACAAGGGAATAAGAGAAACAATAAGAATTAGTCCTGAAAAGTTTATTGCATTCAACAACGGAATTACAATTACATCAACCGCAAAAGAAGTTGAATCTATTAATGGGAAAATGTTCATTAGGTCATTGACAGATTTTCAAATCGTAAATGGCGGCCAGACAACTGCTAGCATCTATTTCACACAAAAAGATGGTTTCCCAATTGACAAGGTTAAGGTGATGGCAAAAATTAATGTTGCCCGTAATGTAACTGAAGAAGGTTTGGATTCCTTGATTTCCGATATAAGCAGATATTCAAATTCTCAAACCAAAGTTTCTAATGTTGATCTAAGTTCAAGAAGTCCGCAACTGAACAAAATCAAGGCACTTTCGGATAGCATCGTTACTCCCTCAGGTAGAAAGTGGTTCTTTGAAAAATCAAGAGGAGAATTCAATACCAAATTAAGAATTGCAGGTTCAAACAAATCGAGAATTGAAAAGGAATATCCAAAGAATTATCGTTTTTCTAAGGAGCAATTAGGAAAGTATTTTACTGCATGGGGAGATCAACCATATGTTGTAAAAAAAGGTGGTGAAAAAGTATTCAGATATTTTTTGGAAGAAATTACAGGGGAGTTGCGTGGTAGGAAAGCTGTTAATATAAACCGGAATTTTTACGAGGAATTAATTGCCAAAGTTATCTTGTTTACTCAACTTGAAAAAACTTACGGTCAGGGGAAAAATTCATTGGGACAAATAAGGTCAGCGGTGGTTCCATATGCTATTTCAATAATCTACATCTATACTGACGGAGCAAAGCAGGGAATGCAATTTGACCTATCAAGTATTTGGAAGAAGGAGAAACTTGAAGACGACTTGGTTACATTCTTCACAGAACTAATGAAATTGATGAATGGCTTGATTAAAAAATATTCTGAAAGTGACGACTTCGGTGAGTATGCTAAGAACAAAAAGTTGTGGGAAAACATTTTGGTATCAAAGGAGATCAAGGAATTCATTGCATCGAAAATGCCTCAGCAGATTCTCAGTAAATATTCTATTCCACTTAAAGAGAAAAAATTCGAAGAGTCAACTGAAGTTGACTTTGGAAGAGTACAGATGAACATAGAAGTTCTTTCTAAAGGTGTGGAATTCTACAATCAACTTAGAAAGAAATACGATGGGCTTTTTAAGCTCCATGAACAGAAAATGGATACAATTATTTCTTCAATTATAAAGTTGGAGGATTTAAGCGAAGACAATTTAAGGTTTGAGAACAATCTTATGAATGAGATACGAAAGAATAATCCTGAGATTTTCGACCAAATAAATACTCCATACAATTATCAGATTGAAAACACCTTGAAGTTTATTATTATGAAATACAACCAGGCAATTGAAAGAGGAATTGGTTTACAAGATTTTTTTAAGTCCATTGAGCAGAAATCTTCCCAAACCAATAGCAAGTATGCTTCTGTGTTTTGTAAGATTGGGAATGACCTTACAAAAGGAATATCACCATCAGTAAAAGATATTCATTTAGCATCAAACTATTTTAACAAAGAGGACTCCACAACAAAAGAAATTTCCTGCAGAGCAGTACCAGGTCTAAGCTTGAATGTTTTAAGGCAAATGGTAGATTGGGATTCTAGAATGAAAATATTGTCTCAAGGCGAAAGAACATATATTGCTGATTTGGCTTATGAACTCAAACCGCTGAATCAATTTCATAAAACAAATGCTGAAAGACACTTAAAAACTTTATTGAAAGCAGGTTTTAAAATTGAGTAATTTAATGCATTGACGTTAAATATTTAAAAGCCATCCCACAGTCGTAAGCACATTTACAAACCCGCACAAGCCAACGCTTAATCCAAGGACTTACAAAAGAGCTTCCGCCTTTCCCTGCAGAAGCCGATGATCCTGACCATCTTACGCCTGTGTAATTTGACCACTCAAAACCGGACTTAATATCTTGATATATAGATTAGTATTAGAATAGTGGTTTTTTCCGCGGAATATCGTTAAGGCAACTGGATTATGCAATTTATACTTAAGTAGTCACATCTCTTTCTTATTGCAGGATCGTGTTAAGGGTTTTTTTAATTATCCCGAATTTATTCCGGGATTATTAATATTGCATGGTTACATATTATCATGATAAATATTATTAATTAAATTCTATCCTCCATTCTCTCCCTGAAGTACTCTTCCGTCTGCTTATCAGTAAAATACACATAACACCCTTTCATTCCGCGGGTAAATAATGTTCTGTATGTATTTTTTATAATCAGTCTGATTTTTTCTCTGGCTTCTTCAGCATTATTCTGTAATAATGCATTATAACCATGAATTGATCTGTCCATGTGTGATCTTTTTGAAGGATCAACCATCACAATTCCATTTCTGACTATCAGATCTGGTCCCACAATTACTCCTATATAATCTAGTTCAAGTCCCTGACATGTGTGAATACAGCCAATTTCATTTATCGAATTTGGTTGAATGATCCAGAGACTTCCATCAGTAGAAAGGTTCCACCTCATCTCAAAATCAGTGCCCGGGAAAGTAATGTCAAATACACGAGGATTGTTCTTACTTTTCCAATCCCAGCAATACCCGGCAACCAGCCGGGCACTGTTTTTTTCTTTATTTTTTTCCTTAATTATTTCTCTTAATAAAATTGGAGAGTCAATAATCTGAAAATCGTAATCAATATCTTCTAATTTGGAATTAGCAGTTTCCCTTATCTGAAGAATATTGTCCAGAAAAGCCAGATAACCCTCCGATCCATTACACCTGAATTGGGATTCAAGCTTCATTTCGTGTATTTCTGCACCTGACAGATCCGCCCAGCTTCTGATCTCCTCCTTTGTCCCAATATCCTTAAGTGTAACTCTTTGATCTTCATCAATAAAAAATATGCTTAATCTCGAAGCGTCTATTATTTCCTTAACCTGATTAATTCCCTGATTCTGATATAACCCTGACTTTTCATTCAATCTGTGAGCTTCATCAACAACGAGAGCGTCGAAAGTGTCAGTTACACAATCAACGTACTGTCCCGATCCCTGAAACAAAGCATAAAACCTGGTTTTTGTCATTGAAGAAGCAGTCAGCTTACTCATATATACAGCTCGGGGAGCAGCATTTTTTGTAACATACTGAGCCAATAAACCTCTTTTTGTAAGTTCAACCAGCAGATTAATTGCAACTACAGATTTTCCAGTTCCGGGACCACCCTCAACAATAAACACTTTTTTTCTTATCCCATCTGCTTCTCTGGCCAGGTAAAGAGCAGTTTCATAAACCAGTTTTTGTTCATCGAGAAGGATAAATTCCCGGTTCCCGGCAATCATTTTTACCAGGCTTTCACATAATTGTTTTGAAGGCCTGATCCTTCCGCTATCAATACGATACATAATTGCACCGTCGTCCCCATGATGAACATATTGTTTGATAAATGATCTAAGTTGCTCTATTTCTCTTTTTAGAAAAACGGGTGCCTTTTCAGTATAATAATCATAAAATGGATTGCGGATAACATCATCTAGTTCATAATTATGTAAATATGCACAGGGTTTCAAAGTAATTTCATCGGTGGTAACGGTTTCACAAAAATCTTCAAGAAGAAGTGAATATGAGTAGGCCTGGTAGGAAGGATGATTGGTCTCATGCAATCCTCTCCCAAGAGCAGTTTTAATGATGCCATCTTTTTCGGATAATTCTGAAGTCTTCCATTGTTTCAGCTCAATTATTACAACATGCTCATGATGGCAGGTGTCAGATCCAGATAAAATAAAATCGATTCTCTTGCTAGTCTGAGGTATCTGGCATTCGATTGACACACCTACATTATCAGGAATTTCCGGATCAGAGATAACCCGGGCCATGTATAAAAGAGAACTTGACCATGACTCTATTTCCTTTTCAGATGTCCTTTTGTGGAGTTTTTTCTCAAATGCTTTTAAAATTATCTGATCTATGTTTCCTAAATCAACATCTTTTAGAAATACACTCTTAAATGAATTATACACTAGCATATTCTAAAGTTCATTGTATTTCTTCGCCGTTCCTTTAGATTTATCCACCGGGTATTTCTCCCCATTCTTTCTGATCTTTTCAAGAACTATCTCTTTTACATCAAAGCCATGTTTTCCTGCCAGTAAGAGGCTGAAAGCAAGGATATCAGCAAGTTCCTCTTTCAGTTTATTCCTGTCAACATGTTCAGATTCCTCAGTGGTTTTCCAAAGAAAGAGTTCATTGAGCTCCGCTGCCTCAATTGAGATTGCCAGAGCAAGGTCCCTGGTATTATGAAACTGTTCCCAGTGCCGGGCATCACGGAATTTAACAAGTTCGTCTATAAGTACTTGAATATCATTCATTGAAATTTTATTAGTAGCACTAAGGTAGTGAAATTGTGGTATGGTTGTACACGAACCAAAAGCAATGTAAAATCAAAAACCGGAGAGGACGATGTTACCACGAATCAGATTTCATCACCTGGTTTCAGATAAAATCCGATTGCATTAAGAGATTCACTCTTACGGTAATATTCAGGATCAGTTAGTGTTGTATTTTCCAGCCGTTTAACTTTTATCAATACACTGCCATCCTTTGGTTTCATAACCTGAACACCTTTTGTCGACCTGCTTCCCACTGCATTGATCTGAGAGGTGTTGAACAATACAACTTTTTTAATGCTGCTCAGTGTAACCAGATCAATATCATGTTCAATGAGTTCGATAAAGATCAAACGCGATTCGCTGTTGAAAGCATTCCTGAGTTTTTTCCTTACGTACTCGGTTTGATAACTTTCCATAGAAATTTTCCCGATTTTGCCATTTTCAAATGCCACAATCAGAAAGCCTTTATATCTCTTTTCTCCGGTCAGATAGACCGGTTTCTCCCCTGGTTCAAGATCAATTTTTTGCAAAGCCTGCAACTTGTCAATAAGTTCCTTTTTCTGGACTTTATAAACATTACACAGGGAAGTAAAGACAAGAATCTCACTTGAATTGGAATCGTCCGCTACTTTAATTGTTGCGGATCCGGAAGGAGATTCTCTTATCAATTCATTTCTCTCTTCCATCTCTATTCTCCTTTTCAGACTTTCTGCACTTTGCATTGTTATCATGTTTTGATTAAAACCCAAATGTGGGAATTATTCTTTTTCTTCCTTCATAATTCTTTGAATTTCTTCGCTGTGACCACCGTCTGTGAAAGCCGTATTTATTGACCACATCCGTCTATCAGATTGCTGTTACAGTGGTATCCTTTAAATATTCTATCTGTTAAGCAATTAAATCAGAGATATAAAAGTTTAAAAAAATATTTAATAATTTTTTCACTCATTTTGTATCTTATAAAAATTCTTTGTGTATATTTGCAGACCGGGATGTCGGTTTGTAAAAGTAAATTAAATGAACGACACTAAAGAAAGAATACTGTCAATTGCTTTGTATTATTTCATAAAGAAACCTTATACCGAGGTTACCATGAGCGAAATACTAAAAGCATCGGGTTTGTCGAAAGGCGGGTTCTATCATCATTTTGAAAGCAAAGAGGTCCTTTATCATGAAGTGATTGACAAGTTTATTCTGGGAAGTTTTATGTTGGAATATGGTCATTTCACACACAATCCTTATGATTTACCATTTAACGAATTTATACCGGCATACATAAAATCAACTTTGGAACATTTGCTGGAATTGACAAATACCAGGTTCGGTGACTTAAAACTAAATATTGAAGATGTAAATCTTTACATAGTAATGTTTGATATGATGAAGCATTACAAAGGGTTCGGTACAATGCTTGACACGTTGCATCAGGGTGAAATAGCCATGTTTAAAACGTTAATTGATAAGGCAAAGGAGAAAGGTGAAATCAGAAATGAGATTGATAGTCTGTCATTGGCAAATCATGTTCATATAATGATGCATGGTATAGGTGTCCTGGCAATGTTCGATGAAGGGTTGGAGAGAAAAATAGAAAAAGAAATCCGGGATCAGTTTAATAATTTATACCAGTTAATTAAGACCTGATTTTTTTTTGCTCTTCCACAAACCGGGATGTCGGTTTGTAGAAGGAGTAGCACAGAATAGGAATCTGTGTTTTTTTTAACACAAATAAAGACCGACATCCCGGTTTGTTTTAAGTAGTACAGTACAAAATGTTTATTATGAGAACTAAAAATGTAAAGACAAATATTACAATTATCCTTTTTACGGGATTAATAGCGGTTACACAAATAGTAACCGGGCAAACTAATGATTCTGTGCTCACTTTAAATGCCTGTATTAAATTAAGTTTTACAAACAACTTTAAATTGAGGCAGTTAAAGCTTGAGACAGAGAAAAGCCGCTATCAATACAGTGAAATTTTAAGTGAGGGCATGCCCCGGATTAATGGCTTTGCATCCATGGACGATTATTTCGACATCCCTGTATCTATGGTTTCTGGTGATATATTTGGCCAGCCCGGAACAATACTTCCTATCCGGTTGGGCACAAAATACAACGCTACTGGTGGTATACAGGCTGGTCAGATGATTTATAACGCTTCGTATTTTGCCACTTTAAAACTGTTTAGAAAATCCTGCCAGATCAGCGATCTGAACCTTCAGAAAGGCAAAGAAGAACTGGCCTATAATATCGCCAGGATCTATATTTTTATACAGATAACAAACCTTCAGATCGGTCTTCTTGATTCGAATCTTATCGCTTTTCAAAAAGTCTGTGAATACTCGAAACAACATTATACAAACGGGTTTATAGCCAAAATAGACCTTGATAGATTAATGGTGGCAGTAAGTAATCTCGAAGCCGAAAAAGAGAACCTGCTATCCGGGCGAAACCAGCAACTTAATATGCTAAAATACCTTATTGGCATCGAACAAAGTCAGCCCGTAACACTTTCTGAGAATACCGAAATATTGAATGTCCAAAAGGTGTTGGCAGATTCATTGTTTAGCAGCCATACGGATATGTTGATACTCGAGCAGAAAAAAGAGCTGGCAAATCTTAATCTGAAATTATCCCGTTCTGAATACCTTCCATCGCTCACAGGGTATGCCGGTTATAGTTACCAGGCACAGCGTGAACAGTTTGATTTGTTTGACAACAATGACTACTGGTATAAAACATCCTTTGCAGGCATTAAACTCACTGTTCCTGTTTTCGAAGGTGGCCGCATAAAAAACAAGATAAATCAAAATAAAATTGAACTCGAACAGGCAATTATCGGTCAAAACGATTTGAAAAACGAATTGTACGCAAACTATTTGAATGCCCTGCAAAAATTCAATACCAGTAATAACGTAGCAATAAAACTGAACGAAAATATGATTCTTGCTGAAAACGTATTCCGGGTAACGAATGACCAATACCGGCTAGGATTAAAATCACTTACCGATGTTCTAAATGCGCAATCGGAATATAATGCATCACGCCTGACCTGGCTGCAAGCATTATTACAAACCAGGCTTTCCGAAATTGAAATAGTAAAAATCAGTGGTGGGATTCGTTTCCTTTATTTCTAATCATCAAAAAACATAAAAAATGAAAAGATCGAAAAAAATAGGAATATCTGTCGTTGTGATAGCTGCTGTTTTATCTGCAGCTTATAAACTTTACGATGTGAAACAACAGAAAATAGCTGACATTGACTTTGTTAACAAAGCAAAATCTGAAATCACAGTTACTACAACAACAGTGAAATACGAAGTTGTTAAGTTCGACATTTCGTATAACGGAACATTCGGGCCTTCCTCTGAAGTAACTATCGTTTCCGAATCTCAGGGAAAAGTAAAGAAATATGCAATCAATGAAGGGGATTTTATTTCAGAAGGAGAAATCATTGCCTGGCTGGATAATGATTTAATAGGTTACCAGTTAGAAACTGCTGAGGCAGCCTGGTTGAAAGCACAGGATGAATTAAAACGGTTTGAAAACCTTACGCCCGGTGAATCTGTTTCCACCCAGCAACTTGACGAAATAAAGCTTGCCTTTCAAAATGCTAAAAGCAATTATCAGACTATAAAGAAGCAATACGACAATACTTTTATAAAAGCGCCTGTTTCGGGAACTGTCAGCAGGAGATATTTTGAAAGGGGAAGTTTCATTGGCCCCGGCAGCCCGGTAGCCGACTTAATAAATACCCGGAAAATGAAATTCAACGCGTGGTTCACAGCCATGGATCTTACAAGGGTAAAAACAGGACAAAAAGTAATGTTAACTACCGATTTATATCCGGGAATATCCTATGAGGGTACTGTTAAAGTAATTGGGGTTAAGCCCGATAATTCAAAACGTTACCTGGTGCAGGCAGAAGTAACCAACTCCTCTGAAAAGCCGTTGGTTTCGGGAATAGACGGTACTATCCATATCGATTATACACCCGGTGAGAAAAGTCTTGTAATCCCTCGCAATTGTATTGTAAGCAGTGCCATTCAGCCAACGGTGTACATTGTCTCAGGCGGTATTGCAAAATTGAGGGAAATAGTGATATCTGAAATAATCAATGACCGGGCCATTGTTGAAAGCGGGCTGGCCGAAGGAGAAACCGTTGTTCTTTCCGGCCAGATTAACCTGGAAGACAACGCCACGGTTCTCGTTTTAAATAATCAAAGCCTCTAAAACCTACGAACATGAACATAACCGAATTATCAATAAAACGTCCAACGTTAATTGTTGTGGTCTTCGCAACATTAACATTCCTGGGGATATACAGTTACAAAAAATTAAATTACGAATTGCTGCCCGATTTTGCGATGCCTACTATTTCCATTGTAACAATTTACCCGGGGGCATCCCCCCCGGAGGTTGAAAACTCTGTATCCAAAAAAATTGAAGATGCCATTTCGACCACTGAGAATATCGATAATATAAAATCATTTTCGCAGGAGAATATATCGTATGTTATCATGGAATTCAAGCCTTCAGCCAATGCTGACGATATAATACAGGTTGTGCAAAGAAAAATTAATTCCATTCAATCGCAATTGCCCAAAGATGTGATGGCGCCAATCATTTCAAAGTTTGGTATGAGCGACTTCCCCATTATGAACATCATGGTATCATCCGGTTTAAGCCCGACCGGATTATACGACCTGGTAAAACACAGGATAAGTCCTGAGATAAACGGTATAAAAGGAGTTGGGGAGATCATCCTGGCAGGTGGCGAAGAAAGAGAAATATCCGTAAATGTGAACGCGGCAAAACTCGAAAAGTATAATCTTTCACTGTTACAGGTTACACAGGCGGTTATTGCTGCCAATGCCGATTATCCGACAGGGAAAATCAAGAATACTTCGCAGCAGATGCAAGTACGTTTGTCAGGCAAATACAAAAGCCTGGCCGATTTGGAAAACCTCGTCATTACAAATAATAACGGGATGTCACCTGTCCGGTTAAAAGATGTAGCCGAAGTACGCGACTCCCGGAAAGAAATACAAAACCTCAACCGCTATAACGGGGTTAATATGATCAGTTTGATGATAAAAAAGCAGGGGGATGCAAATACGGTGGAAGTAAGTAAAAATGTAAGGGAGGAACTTACCCGGCTTGAGCAAATATATAAAGTGCAGAACCTGAAGTTTGAAATTATCAGCGACCAGTCAGTATTTACACTTGAAGCAGCCAATGATGTGCTAAAGGACCTGTTCCTTGCAATCCTGCTGGTAGCCCTGGTGATGCTGGTTTTCTTACACAGCCTTCGAAATTCGTTAATTGTTATGGTTGCTATACCGGCGTCAGTTATCACCACTTTTATAGCCATGTATTTGATGGGTTTTTCCCTCAATATGATGTCGTTACTTGCATTATCATTATCGATAGGTATTTTGGTCGACGATTCAATTGTAGTAATTGAGAATATCTATCGTCATCTGGTAAAGGGCAAAGATAAAGTTGCTGCTTCCATAACCGGCCGGAACGAAATTGGTTATACCGCACTTTCCATTACCCTGGTGGATGTGGCAGTATTTTTACCGATGGCACTGGCCCAGAGTATTATATCTGGCGTTATACGCCAATTTGCATTGGTAATTGTGGTGGCCACCCTCACCAGTTTATTCGTGTCGTTTACACTAACACCATTGTTGGCCTCACGCATGGCTAAACTGGAAACCCTGAAAAACAAGTCGTTTATAAAAAGATTTATCGATTCGTTTGAATCATTTATTAACATGTTTGCGGCAATATTGCAGGAAATTTTGCGGTGGTCGTTTAACCATAAGATACTTGTATTGGCTATGGCTGTGATATTGTTCATCGGGTCGGTATCGCTTATCCCGGCAGGTTTTATCGGGACTGAATTTATTGATATGGGCGACCGTGGCGAAATTATTATCCAGATGGAACTACCCAGGTACACTACCCTTGAACAAACCAATGCAGCTACCCGTCGGGTGGAAAAAATCGTACTTGCCAAACCGGAAGTAACAAGTGTAACCGCCCAGGTTGGAGGAACAACAGACATGGTCGATATTTCTTCCGGGTCGAACAAGGCCGAGATAACCATCAAATTAGTGTCCAAAGAAGAGAGAAAATATACAGCACCGGTATATGCTCAGTTGATTAAAAATGAACTGGCATCGAAAATACCGGGCGTAAAATTCGTTACAAGTATAGTAAGCCCTATTGGTGGTTCTGATCAGGTGCCTATACAGGTGGCGGTAAAATGTTCCAATCCCGATACGCTTTCTAAATATGCCAATATCACTCTCAATGAGGTTAAGAAAGTACCAGGCACATCGGATGTAAAACTTTCGGTTGGCAATCCAAACCCGGAACTACTGGTAACCATCGACAAACAAAAGATGGCAGATAACGGGCTTACAATGGACATCGTTGGGGCAACTATGCAAATGGCATATAGTGGCAATAACGATGCAAAATATCGCGATGGGGAATACGAATACGACATCAACACTAAGTACGATGAGTTTAACCGTCAGAATAAGAAGGATGTTGCCGGTCTTTCGTTTGTAAACAATGCCGGGCAGCTGATCCGTTTGGATCAGTTTGCCGGTATCAGTAACCACAGCAGCGTCACACGTATTGAAAGAAACGACCGGATTGAATGCCAGACAGTATATTCCCAGGTATTCGGACGCGCTTTGGGCGATGTGGGCAACGATATTAAAGAACAGCTCGGAAAAATCGATTTTCCGAAAGAGGTTACCTTATCTTATGAGGGCGATATGAAAGCACAGGCCGATTCATTCGGTAGTCTGGGGTTTGCATTGATAGCATCCATCATTTTCGTGTACCTGCTTATGGTAGCTCTTTACCAGTCGTATTTATATCCTTTTGTAGTATTGTTTACCATACCCCTGGCGATAGTTGGTGCATTACTGGCACTTGCTCTTACAGGGCAAACGCTCAGCATATTGACGCTCATGGGATTGATTATGTTAATAGGGCTTGTATCAAAAAACGCCATTCTGGTTGTTGACTTCACCAACCAGTTGAAAAACGAAGGGCTTCCGACTGTTGATGCCTTGCTGCAGGCAACCAGTGTAAGGTTACGCCCGATTTTAATGACTACTTTCTCGATGATTATAGCTATGCTTCCAATAGCATTGGCAACCGGACCGGGCGCTGTCTGGAAAAACGGGCTGGCATGGGTATTAATAGGAGGTTTATCAAGCTCTTTGTTTCTCTCATTAGTAATAGTGCCTATTGTATATTACATAGCAGAACGGGCTAAAGAGAAAATCAGGTGGTCAATTAGTAGCGGCAGGAGATGGTTAATTTGACGGTTTTTTACACAATTCCTTTCAATCCGGTCTTTCAAAATAAAAAATCTACCTTTATCTTTAGCTGAAAAGAAAGCACATATGACCAGAATTCGAAAAAAAAGATCAGTTATGTTACCGCTATTTATTGTTATCTTATTGTGCCTGATCACTTTTATAACTACATTATTTTTAATAAGTCCAGGCAAACTGAAACCTTATACCGACAGGGAAGGTCAGGTGCTTGCAGGAAGCATTACCGAAAAAATATTTATTCAAATTGGAGGTGTCAAACAAGGGATGTTTATCAGAGGAAAGGATATCAAAAATCCTGTTTTGCTTTTTGTACATGGGGGGCCCTCTTTCCCTGAGTATTTTCTAGTTGATAAATATCCTACCGGCATCGAGGATAATTTTACAGTCTGTTACTGGGAACAAAGAGGTGGTGGAATTTCATATACTCCTGATGTTACTCTTGAGAGCATGACTTTGAAACAACTGGCTTCAGATGCAATCGAGGTAACGAATTACCTGCGCCATCGTTTTAACAAAGGAAAGATTTATATTATGGCTCACTCCGGTGGTACAGCTTTCGCAATTCAGGCTATAGAGAGTTATCCGCAATTGTTTCATGCATATATTGGAATAGCACAGATTACCCGTCAGGCAGAATCAGAATTACTGTGTTACAAATATATGAGGGACCAGTATATATCCCATGGTAACTCCAAAATGGTTGCTGAATTAAATAAATACCCGGTACTTGAGAATGAATCACTTATTTTGCCTTTTTTCAATTCCGTTTTGAGAGATAAGGCACAGCACGACCTGGGCATAGGTACTATGCATAACATGAGGTCAATTATAAAAGATGTTTTTCTGCCTGTCTGGACCTGCAAAGCTTACACGGTAAGGGAGAAACTGAATATCTGGATTTCAAAATTTTCATTCTTAAAAAGTACCGGACTGAGAAGTGAGATTATTCAGTCTGATATCACAACTCAGGTACCCCGGCTTGAAATTCCTGTATATTTCTTCAGTGGAAAACATGATCTGACTGTTAATAAGGATCTGTCAAAAGAGTACCTGAAAACAATAGAGGCACCTGTTAAAGGATTTTACACTTTTAACGAATCAGCTCATAGTCCGATGTTTGAAGAACCTCAAAAGCTAAAGGAAATTTTAACAAACGACGTACTAAACAGATCGGCAATCCTGGCAGATAATTAGCATTTATTGAAATAAAGCCTGGTATATGAACAATTTATGTTGTCCTGACGGATTTACATTATGAGATCCTGGAACACACCTGGGGGGTACAAAATAACCCGGATAGTATCTGGGAGAAGCAATGTATTTCTCCTGACAAACAACAAAAAAAACATTCTAATTGATACAAGTACAAAATATATATGGAAAAGAGTTGAAAAAAGGTTGGAACAGTTACAGGTGGATATTATTGATTATCTGATCTTAACCCACACTCATTACGATCATGCTGAAAATTCAAAAAAGATAAAGGAAAAATATAATGCCCGGATTATCGTACACAGGAATGAAGCATCGTGCCTGACGACAGGAGAAAATATTTTGCCAAATGGTACAAACGCGGTTACTAAATTAATTATCAGATTGTTTGGGAAACAATTCTTATCCAAGGCCAGTTATGAG
Source organism: uncultured Bacteroidales bacterium (assembly GCA_963736675.1). Taxonomy (GTDB): domain Bacteria; phylum Bacteroidota; class Bacteroidia; order Bacteroidales; family VadinHA17; genus LD21. Next base: position 414,519 of record CAVTPT010000003.1, on the reverse strand, counting down.
CCTTGTAAATATGATTATCTCGTTGATACTACTTTTGATTTGAGAGATTTTGGGTTTAATGCATATATAATGCATACACCCGGACATACAAAAGGCTCAATGAGTATTATAATTGACGATTACATCGCAATAGTTGGTGACACCATGTTTGGTGTATTTAAATGGTCTGTCTTTCCCCCATATGCAAATAATATTATCCGGATGATTGAAAGCTGGGGAAAGTTGCTTTCAACCAATTGCCAGGTTTTTATTCCATCTCACGGATCAGCAAATTCACGATCACTCGTACAAAAAGAGTACAATAAATGGATAAAAAAAATCTCAGGATTGTGAAATTCGGATCAGCTAAGTTAGTTTAAAAGCTGCACGAGTCTCTCCGGCCAAAAATTTTGTAGCGCGTTTTTGCAATGATGTTATAAACAAAATCACGGATAAATTCCGGGATAATAATAAAAATGAACAGGAGTTTCCGGAAACCTCCCGATTCTTTTAAAATATAAAGTATTGCCGAAGATTTCAGAAAGTATCTGTCATTTCTGATGTACACGACAGAATCAAAGTCGTCTGCTGGCAATCCGAATTTTTTAAGTAACAACCGGCCGCCTGGCGATTGCAACGACACGAACCGGAATTTAGCCTTTTTGTCTCTTTTAATAATGAACCTGGCCAGTCCGTTGCACAAATTGCAGAATCCGTCAATCAATATGATATTTTCATTACTGATCACTGAATCAGATTGTTCACTTTCTTCCTGCAACCTGTCTGACATTTTATTTATAATACGAAAAGTAGTACAAAATATTAATCACCTGTTCAATTGAATCTGATATACCGGGCTATATATACAGCATTACACCCAACTCCATCTACCGGTCCGGCCTGACCACCTCCAACAATTACAATATCCCGGTGATAAGTTTCTGGTTCCGTCTCTGAAGCATTTTAAAAAACTTATCAATCCCTGATTTATTAAACAATCTGATTCTAATAAAGTTATTCGACGACATCCGTTTTTCTGCTTTTATCTGTAAAAACAGTCAAATATCATCTGGCAGAACAGGTATATCTGACCTGTAGAATTGGAATGGGGCCAAGACACTAAAGATGAGTCTCCTGCCAAACATAATTACATCCGGTTTGTTATTCTTTGAAGGTATAATATAAGAAAACATATCATGGACAGAAAAACATTTTTATCAGGACTATCAGCAATGGGTTTTATTCCCTTTGCTGATGGAATTACTCTTTTTGAGACCTCCGGATCAGGTAAGATCCTGCCTAAGATGATTGGCCCCGAACTTAAAAATTCTTATTGGTACATAGGTCATTTGATGAGTATTCTTATTGCCAGTCAGGATACCGGCGGATCATTCTCTTTAATCCACGGATATGAAATAAAAGGATTGGAACCGCCCCCTCACATTCATACAAAGGAAGATGAATCTTTTTATCTGCTGAATGGTGAAATTAACTATACAGTCGGGGAAGAGGTTTTTAAAGCAAAGAAGGGTGATTGGATGTTCCTGCCAAGGAATATCCAGCATTCTTTTCAGGTTCAGACTGATCAGGCAGAGGTTTTGATTCATTTATCACCCGGAGGTTTTGAGGATTATTTCAGGGAGATGAGCGAGCCTGCCCCTGGACTTTATATTCCTCCCCGGCCTCAGGGTCCCCCGGATGTTAAAAAAATTGTTGAAACCGCTTCGAAATATGGGATTATATTCCCGGGATTGGGCTAGCATCCATTATTAAGGACATATCTTTTTATCGATGTTATAAATGAACTGCCATAATATCTTCTCACTTCTTAAATCAGGTATTATCTTTGCACAAAAAAAATTATGAACTATAAAATAGTTCAACCTGGCGGACTCCTTAAGAACTATATTAAGCACTATTGTTTTATGGAGTCCGATATTCATGAAACAAATATCGTCGAAAGGGTTATTCCCACTGAAAATGTTCAACTGATGTTTCACTACAAAACCCCGTTTGTGGTTTTTCATCCGGATGATGCAATTACTGAACAACCCAGGTCAATAATAAGTGGTTTAAACAATTCCTTTTCCGATGTCTCAACGAACGGAGAAACAGGAGTGGTTTTTATCAGTTTCTATACTACCGGAGCCTGTCATTTCTTCAATTTCCCGCTTTCGGAAATTGAAAATCAGAGCGTTGATCTGTCTGATATGTTCAGGACAGAAATAACTCAGATGGAAGAGCTGCTTTTCTTAACAAAGACAATTATGGAGAAAGTTTTTGTTATTGAGGATTTCCTGCTGAAACGATTTTCTCCGATACCTTCGTACGATGGTTTATTAATTCAGAATGGGGTTGATATTATTAAAAGTTGCAAAGGACAGACTACTGTTACCTCTTTATCTGATAATCTTTCAATAACTACCAAAAGTCTTGAAAGAAAATTTTCTCAATACCTTGGCAAAACTACCAAACAGGTTATTAAACTGATACGTTTTCAAGGGATACTACAGGATTTCAGTATTAATAAAAACCTGAACCTTACTGAGTATGCCTACAGAAACGGTTTTTTTGACCAATCACATTTTATAAGAGAATTTAAAGCCTATTCAGGCTACACACCAAAAGAGTTTGTTACAAAATATCCGGATTTCAATATAAATGCTGAATCCTGTTAATTTCAGGATTTTCAATTTGTCTGTTTTTTACAATTTTAGCATTTTAGTGTCAGACTATTTTTGCTGCATAATTTTAAGGAATAAATTATGACAACGGAAATTCAGATTATCAGGTACAAATAAAATCAAGGTTTAATGTATGAACAGAGATAATATTATTGTTAAGAACGCCCACACGAATAATTTAAGAAACATTGATATTGAAATACCAAAACATAAGTTGGTTGTATTTACAGGTGTTTCAGGTTCGGGGAAATCATCGTTACTATTCGATACAATTTATACCGAAGCACAAAGGCAGTTAATCGAGACCTTTTCCACCTTTGCACGCACCCGGATGCCGAAATTGTCACGTCCCGATGTGGATGATATACTCAATTTGTCAACAGCAATTGTTATTGACCAAAAACGAATGGGCAACAATCTGCGAAGCACTGTTGGTACGGCTACCGAAATAAATACCTATTTACGCCTGCTTTTTTCACGCATCGGGAAACCGTTCATTGGTCCTTCGTTTTATTTTTCTTTTAATCATCCGGAAGGTATGTGCCCCCATTGCAACGGATTGGGGAAACAGATTAAAATTGACCTCGATTTGTTCCTGGACAAAGAAAAATCAATTCGTGAAGGCGCTATCAGGCATCCGCATTATAAAGTTGGCGGGTTTTTATGGAAAGAGCTGGTAAGTCTGGATGTTGTAGATTCGCAAAAACCTTTGAACGACTTTTCAGACAATGAATTGAACTTATTACTATATTCTGAACCTTTTCTGATAAAGAATGCCAAAGAAAAATTAACATACAACCGTAATTTTGAAGGAATAGCCCGCAAACTTGAAAAAGCAGTTACCACAAGAGCTGACGATGAGACTTCCGAAGAAGACAAAAACGCATACACGAAATTTTTTAATTACCAGCTTTGTGAACATTGTGGTGGTACACGACTAAATGAACGGGCAAGAAGTGTCAGAATAAATGGACTGACTATTGCCGATATTTGCCGTTTGGAACTGATTGATGTACTTCCGTTATTACTGGATATTAACGATGAAATATCCAGACCCATTTTACGAAAAGCCCAATTCCTGCTTCAGCAACTCATCGAAACAGGTGTGGGATACCTGTCGCTCGAACGTGCAGTCGGGACTCTTTCAGGTGGGGAATCTCAACGGGTAAAAATGTCAAAGCAGATGGACTGTAACCTGGTTGATATGCTTTATGTTCTTGACGAACCTACTATTGGATTGCATCCACGCGATACCGAAAACCTGTTGAAGATTCTGTTCCGGTTAAAAGAAAAGGGCAATTCGGTATTTGTGGTTGAGCACGACCCTGACATAATCCGTGCTGCGGAATGGATTGTTGACCTGGGTCCAAAGGCCGGAAAATCTGGCGGAAAGGTAGTATATAACGGTGAACCTGACGGATTGGCAAATACAGAAAGCCTTACAGGCGAATACCTTCTTAAAAGGGAAAACCCAGCTTACAGGAGAAAACCCGTAACTTCGTTTTTCGAAATCAACAACGCAACAGCCAATAACCTTAAAAATGTGTCTGTAAAAATCCCAAAAGGAGTATTAACCTGTGTCACAGGTGTTGCCGGAAGCGGGAAAAGCAGCCTGATACACGAGTGTTTTGCAAAACAACATCCCGAAGCTATAGTTATTGACCAGTCGCCAATAGGTAAAACATCAAGGGCAAATGCTGCGACGTTCATTGGTGTTTTTGATTTAATACGAAAAGAATTTGCTTCAGCAACTGATTCTGACGCTTCGTTATTCAGTTTCAACTCAAAAGGAGCCTGCCCGAAATGCAACGGACAGGGTGTATTGACTTTTGAACTTCATTTTTTGGATTCGGTTAAGACCATCTGCGATGAGTGTGAAGGGAAACGCTATCATTCTGAGGTACTGGAATTAAAATTTCAGGACAGAAACATTGCTGAAGTATTGGATATGACGGTTAATCAGGCATACGAATTTTTTAAATCATCGAAAATCATAAGGCACCTGCACCTTTTGCAGGAAGTCGGGTTGGGGTACTTAAAACTGGGACAATCGCTGAGTACTTTATCAGGTGGTGAATCGCAACGTTTGAAGATAGCAACTGAATTAAACAGGGAAAGCAATATTTACATTATGGATGAGCCAACAACAGGACTTCACATGTCGGATATTGATAATTTTTACAAAATCGTAAAGTCGCTGGTAGCAAACAACAATACAGTGGTAATAATAGAACACAACCTCGACATAATTAAATTTGCAGACTGGATAATTGATCTGGGACCCGAAGGCGGGAAAAAAGGGGGAGAATTGATATTTCAGGGGTTACCCGAAGACATAATAAACTGCAGTCAGTCTGTTACCGGAAATTATCTGAAAAAGATGATTTAATAAGCCCTCTGCTGATGGGCCCGGCGCAGTCAAAATCAACCTGCCCGCCTGGGAACGGGATAAATAAATTGATTTTCAGGCGTTCTTAATTTTGTATGTATCATTACAGATAGTCATTAAATTATTAAAGGTCAGCTGCAAAAAAGGGAATTTTAAGGGAAATGGGTATCGGCTATCAATAATAAACCTAAAACATCGATTATGGGATTCCACCCACTCTGAAAGATTCCTGTCAATCCCGAACGAAGTGAGGGATCTCCACCAATTATGGCTGGACATGTAAAAAACCCTCTGTTCTCCCGCTTCACCCCTCCGGCTGAAAGTGAATCGCAAGCCCCTGAATCAAAGTAAAGCGGACATCGACGAAGTAAAAGTCAAATTGGGTCTATGTATGATTCCCGATACACATATTAAGGAAAAAAGCTCAGACTTTTATATCTTTGAATTCAGATGTTCGCTGCATCAGATAGTTTAATAATTTTATGACTTATATGGAAACTGTCACAAACCAGGATCTTCAGTTAGCTTTTGATTTTGTCCGGTACACTAACCGCAGCATCTTTCTTACAGGAAAAGCGGGTACAGGAAAGACCACATTCCTGAAGGACCTGAAAAAAATATCCCCGAAACGGATGATAGTTGTAGCCCCGACAGGTGTAGCTGCAATAAATGCCGGAGGTGTTACAATACATTCATTTTTTCAATTGCCGTTTCACCCTTACATTCCTTCGTTTTACCTGCCGGAGAACACTGCTGTCAGCCAGTCTGATCGTAATGATCCTCCCGGATATAAAATGAGCCGCGAAAAGATCAGTATAATAAAAAGCCTCGACCTGCTTATTATTGACGAGATAAGCATGGTAAGGGCCGATACACTCGACGCTGTTGATTCGGCATTACGAAGATACAAGAGCCGGCACCTGCCGTTTGGAGGGGTACAGTTGCTGATGATCGGTGATCTTCAGCAACTTGCTCCGGTAGTAAGAGACGACGACCGTGAAATACTCAGCAAATATTATGATTCTTATTTTTTCTTCGGAAGCAGAGCCCTCTGCAGCACCAATTACGTGACTATTGAGTTGAAACATATTTACAGGCAGAATGATCAGGTTTTTATTAACCTGCTTAATAAAGTCCGCGAAAATGATGTGGATCCGGAGGCGCTGACCGAACTTAATAAAAGATATATTCCTGATTTCGATCCTGATTCCGGAGGCGGCTATATTACTCTTACAACTCACAATTACCAGGCACAGTCAATTAATGATTCGAGGCTTGAGAAGCTGCCCGTCAGAACTCATTCGTTTACAGCAATAATTAAGGATGAATTTCCGGAGCTTTCCTATCCCAATGCCAGCGAACTTATACTGAAGACCGGAGCCCAGGTTATGTTTGTTAAAAATGATCTGTCGGGGGACAGGCTTTTCTTTAACGGGAAGATAGGGAAGGTGAAATCTTTTGAAGACGATATCATTGTTGTAAAGTGTCCCGACGACGATTTCAGCATCAGGGTTGAGATGGCGGAGTGGCAGAATGTGAAATATTCTATTAATGAAGAGACCAAAGAGATTGAGGAGACAGTTATCGGAACATTTACACAATATCCCCTCAAACTGGCATGGGCAATAACGATTCATAAGAGCCAGGGACTTACTTTCGACAGGGCTGTAATTGATGCATGCGCTGCATTTGCGCACGGGCAGGTGTATGTGGCTCTCAGCCGGTGTCGTACATTAGACGGACTTGTACTCAGAAGCCGGATCAACAGTCGAAGCTTTATTGATAATCCGGTTATTTCAGACTTTGTAAATAGTCCGGTACAAAGTCAACCCGACCGGAACCAGCTTGCAGAGTCGAAAAAAGCTTACCAGCAGCAGTTAATTTTGGAACTTTTCGATTTTACCCCCCTTTCACACAGGCTCAGTTATTGTCTGAAGGTAGTCAATGAGAACAATGAAACCATTTTGGGAAATCCACGGGAAAGGCTCGAAAATATATTAAATGTCGTCAGGACAGACCTTATAGAAGTTTCCGAAAAATTTCAGCCTCAGTTAAAGGCCCTGTTAAACAGTGAGCCTGATGCTGAATCAAATATTCCTTTACAGGAACGGGTAAAAAAAGCAGCTGTTTTCTTTTCGGACAAGCTTGAAGCTGCCATGAAAGAGATAATGGATGGTTTTTCTGTTGAGACTGATAATAAAACAGTTCGTAAATCGGTTAATGAGGCTTTGGAGCGAACAAGGAAGGAGGGAGCAACAAAGCTGGCCTGCCTTAATGTTGTACGGCCGGGTTTTGAAACCGGCAAATATCTCGATGCCAGGGCCAGATCGGCCATTGATATTCCTGCCGTCAGGTCACATACCGTTAAGCCGGTGGAAGATACTTCCGGGATTATCAGGCACCCCTTGTTGTTAAGCCGGCTTAAGGAATGGCGTAATAAAAAAGCAAAGGAAATGGCTCTTCCCCATTACATGATACTACCCCAGAAAACCATGGTTACACTGGCAAATTTTGTACCTCAGTCATCTCCTGCCCTTAAACTGGTAAAGGGTATGGGAACAAAGAAATCAGAAAAATACGGTGAAGAGCTTTTAGACATTATTATTTCATATTGCACCGGAGAAAATATTGAACCGCCTGAAGTAACCATCCCTGATAAAAAGAAAGCAAAGAAGATAAAGGAAGAAACGAAGAAAATAAGTTACGATCTTTTCAGGGAAGGCAAGACAATTGCACAAATAGCAGAGGAGCGAATGCTGAGTATTATTACTATAGAAGGGCATCTGGCATATTATGTGGGAACCGGTGAAATTCCGGTCGGTAAATTTGTGTCGCAGGAGGTTACTGACCTTATCGCCGGCCACGTTGAACGAACCGGTGATTTGAAGATGGGACCTGTAAAAACTGCTCTGGGCGACAAGGTTTCGTGGAGCGATATTAAGTTTGTAATGAACCATCTTACTTTTCTCAGAAAAAAAGGGGAAGAGGGTATCAGTCAAAGAGCAGATCTGTAGTATGGTTAATTTTCATTCCAGAGTCCTTTGTTATTTTTTCGGGCACTTCGTTCCAGCTTAACAAACCGGTCAGCATACCTTACATTCGGTGGAATTGTCATCACCATTGCATATCCCTGCTTTACCAGTTCGGCATTTACAAACGTCCTGTCAGGTAAGTAAACATAGGCCAGTGTCCGGTTATATTGATCTTCTTTATCAATATCAAATTCAAGGCGAACCTTTTTGCCTGTAAGAAGTACGGAAAGATATTCTTTTGACTGCTGTCCAAAATATCCGATTCTCTTTCTGCCGGAGTTTCTTGTTTCAGGAGCATCAACACCAATAAGCCTTATCCTTATTCCTTTTTCACTTCCATCATCCAATAAAAAAGTGTCGCCGTCAATTACCCTGATAACATTCATGTACTCACCCGGTTCTGATGTTATCCCGGTCGATTCGTCTGAACAGACAAGGAGAGAAAGAAATATCGTGAGCAATAATCTATTCATTACAGTTGAGAAGCAAAAGCCCGCACAAAAGTAATTAAATTGCTGATGTCATAACTCGAGGGTAATGGAATTCTCACCGACACCAAGGTCAGCCAGTTGCTTCAATACGGCATCCATCATTGGAGGCGGACCGCAGACATAGAATCTCTGGTTCAGATCACCAAGACGCGTCTTAAGAAAATCTGCGCTTATCATTCCATGGAAGTAACCATCACTTTTCTCATCCGATAAAATATTGATAAATGCACTTCCAAGTATATTGCTCAATTCACTTTCAAGGATAATGTCGGCTTTTGTTTTATTGGCAAAGATCAATGTGTTGCCGGCGATCCCTTTCCCGGCGCTGAGATCCCTGAAAATGGAAATAAAAGGAGTAATTCCGGCGCCTCCTGCAATAAAAACACCTTTCCCCTTATACGAAATAGCCCCCCACACATCTCTTATTATCAGTTCATCACCGGGATTAAGTTTTCCAAGCCTGCTGGTAACCCCGTTACGGGAAGTATAGATCTTGATGGTAAATTCAAGGTAAGGATCACTGTTCAGGCATGTAAATGTGAAAGGTCTTTTTTCGTTCTTTAATTCAGGAGTATTAACCGATACCTCTGTAGCCTGACCCGGAACAAATGAATATCCATCCGGTTTTTCAACCCTGAACCTTTTGACATCATGAGTTACCTGTCCGATGCTGAGGATCTTAACAATATGCTCTTCCATTCTATATAGCTTTGATTAATAAACAATATAAATTCTTTATTGTTTAAATCTCTGGTATCCTTAGAAAATACTGAACCTGTAATCTGACAAAAGATCTGAAATGGGAGGCTTTTATCCTCTATATGTTGTTCATCTGTAATATTTTATTCAGGAGAGATAATCATTTCATCACATTCATTGAAATCACAAATATTATTATTCTTCCTGAACAGCATTCTTCTGTGAGCTTTTGATAAACACTTTATGTAGCTGTCAATATTTTCAACCTGAGCTGGATTTTTAACAACAAGGGGAATCACCCCTATTTCCTGCAAACCATCATTCTCCTTGGATTCAGTTTCACAGACATAGTATATTTCACTGTCAATCTCAATGGGATCCCCGTCGGCAGGAAACTGATCAGCAGTAATTTCAGGCAAATCTGTTTTATCAATAACATTGAATAGTTTAATTTTCACTTTGGTCATAAATACTCAGATAACTAAATAAATACTGTCTGCCGGAATCACGTTTCCCGTTGCGTATTCCTGTGACACGATCATCGTGTAAGATAGTCATAAACTGAAATGCTCCACAGTCGGCAGGAATATTTTCAACAACAGCAGTTGTTTCCCTGTTTGTATCAAGATTCTCTTCAGTGACCGCACCAATTATACGGGCAGCTAAAGCCGGGCCGGGGAAGGGGGGGCGGTTAAAGAGTGCTTCCGGCAATCCGAGGGCTTTCTCTGTTTTACTGAACCTTATGCATTAAGCAGTTTTTCTATATCAAATTTCTTCATCTTAAGAAACGCTTCAGTCACTCTTCCGGCCCTGGAAGGATCGCTCATAAGCTGACCCAGGATTGCCGGGACGATCTGCCAGGAAATGCCGAACTTATCTTTCAGCCAGCCGCACTGTATCTCCTCGCCACCTTCGGTCAGCCTGTCCCAGAAGTAATCAATTTCTTCCTGTGTTTCACATTCCACAACCAGCGAAATTGCTTCATTAAAGGTGAAGTTATGCATGTACGAACTGTCCATTGCCATAAAGATCTGATTTTCGAGGATAAACTGTGCATGCTTCACTGTTCCTTCAACATCATTTTCGCCTTTGGCATATCTCGCTACACTTTTAACCTTTGAGTTCTTAAATACCGATGTGTAAAACTGAAATGCCTGCTCCGCCTTACCACTCTGATCACCTGTGAACATTAATACAGGTGAAATCTTCTGGCTGACATCTTCCATACCTCCGAACGAAAATTGCCAGCTTACACCATACCTGTCGCTCAGCCATCCATATTTCGGGCTCCACTCATATTTGCCGAGAGGCATCAGTACTGATCCTCCCTCCAGAAATCCCGCCCACAATCTGTCTGTCTCCTCTTCCGATTTACAAATTACATAAAATGAGATTGACGGGTTGAAGGTATATTCAGGTCCTCCATTAAGACACATGAATTTCTGACCTGCCGACTCAAATGTTACCACAATATCGTTCTCTTCTGTGATCGAAGTGTTATCGAGAACAGAACAATAGTACCCTGCTGCTTCTTTTGCCTTTCCATCAAACCAGAGGCATGGATAGATTGTGTTTTTCATATTTTCTTAAGATTACCTGTTCTTTGCCGAAAAGTTGAACATCCACTGCACGCCATATTTATCGGAGCAGCTTCCATAGTAATCGCCCCAGAACATATCCTGTAATTCCTGCTCAACATTACCTCCTTCTGAAAGTGCTTTGAACAGGCGGTTCGTTTCTTCCCTGGTATCGGGATGGAGGCTGATATAAACATTGTTGCCAAAGTTTACTTTGAATCCCATCGATTCGGGAGCATCGGTTCCCATAAGCAGGTGACCTCCGAGTATCGGAAGGGCAACATGCATTACCAGATCTTTGTCCTCTGCGGCTAATGGAGGTATTCCCTCCTGCGGAGGAATTTCGCTGAAGCGGCTGATCTTTCCATCAACAAAATCACCGCCAAAAACAGATTTGTAGAAGTTGAAAGCTTCTTCCGTATTTCTCTGAAAATTGAGATATGTACCTGTCTGTGACATAGCTTTAAGTTTTAATTTATTTCTTTGAAAACATCGTATCGGTTCGTTTCTGAACCTCCTCAAAAGATAGATCCTCGATATGTGTCATGATGGTCCATTTATGTCCGAAAGGATCGGTAATACTTCCGGTACGGTCGCCATGATACTGGTCCTTTACCACCATATCTCCCATTACTTTTGCGCCTTCATTCAGTGCACGGGCAAATACATTGTCGACATCCTTAACGTACAGGCAGAGAGTAACCGGTGTGCCCCCTGCAGATTGAGGGCTCAGGTTGCCCCATTGTTCATTCTCTTCGGCAAGCATTATTTTCGAATCACCTATCTCCAGCTCAGCATGACCAACAGATCCATCGGGCATAATAACCCTTCCGACCTCTGTTGCGCCAAATGCCTTTTTATAGAAGTCAATTGCTTTATCAGCACCTTTAACTGCCAGGTAGGCAGTCAGCGAATGGTATCCCTCCGGGATTGGTTGTGGTTTCATAAATATCAGCTTTTTATGCATAACATTTTACAAAAAAAAAAGTTCAGAAGAAAGAACAGGGAACATTTTTCTACAACGATTGTTATGTATAGGCATTAATGATTTGAGGTAAATGATGCATGTGCGGACAAAGGGGGAAGTCATTATTTGATATACCGGAAGTACTTACCTCAGAAAGAAATGCTTAGCTTTGGAATAACAAAGGTTTATATTGATAAAGACTGAATTTATTATTTGATAATCACGTAAAGGGGAAATCATGGAATACTATTTTAGTAAAACACTTAATGTTTCGTATGATGAGGCTGTAAAGCAAGTTAACGAAGGACTTAAAAATGAGGGTTTTGGAGTGATAACAGAAATCAATATGCACGACACTCTGAAAAATAAAATTGGTGTTGACTTTAAAAGATACAAAATTCTTGGTGCATGCAACCCGCCATATGCTTACAAAGCACTACAGGCCGAAGATAAGATCGGGACAATGCTGCCCTGTAATGTGCTGGTAATTGAACAGGGGCAGAATGAAATTGAAGTAGCAGCCGTTAATCCTATTGCTTCGATGAAGGCCATAACAAATCCTTTGCTGGGGAACATAGCCCTTGAAGTTACAAATAAACTTAAGAGGGTAATTGAGAACTTATAAAAATTATTTTTACATTTGCACTCACAAATCAAATATTCCTGCCACTTAAGGGTGTTTGATTTTTATTAAGAAGGGAGGAGAGATTAGGCTCTGTGAATCCCTGGCAACCAATCCCGTAATTTTGGATAAAGGTGCCAAAACCTAATCCCGGGAAACCGGGAGATGATAAAAATAAACGCTGAGACAATGAACACAATTCATTTGATTCATAACAATTTCATCATGCCGCTTTCGCCTATGCGCATGTGCCTGTAAGATATTTACCAGGTCAGGATCCCCTTTTTTTTAAGTTTATCAACAAGATCAGAATGTCAGAATTTATCTGCATCTGTAATCTTTATAGTGCTAATAATCAAAAATATATATCATGGAAAAGAGAAAAGAAAATTTTGAGACCCTTCAGATACATGCAGGACAGCAACCCGATCAGGAAACATTATCGAGAGCAGTTCCCATTTACCAGACATCATCGTATGTTTTTAAAAATACGAAACATGCTGCCGGTTTGTTTAATCTTTCCGAACCGGGCAACATCTACACCCGGATGATGAATCCTACAACTGATGTGTTTGAAAAAAGAGTGGCAGCTCTTGAAGGAGGGGCGGCAGCCCTGGCCGTTTCGTCGGGACATGCGGCACAGTTTATTGCTCTGTCAACCATTTTGAGGAAAGGTGAAAACTTTGTAAGTTCTCCTTTCCTTTATGGCGGAACGTATAATCAGTTCAAGGTCACCTTCTCTAATTTCGGTATTGAGGCCCGGTTTGCGAAGGATCTGAATACCGGGTCATTTGAGTCGCTTATCGACGATAATACCAGGGCAATTTACCTCGAAACGATAGGGAATCCGGGATTTGATATTCCCGATTTTGATGCTTTTGCCAAACTTGCCGGGAAGCATGGTCTTCCGCTTGTAGTGGACAACACCTTTGGTGCATGCGGTTATCTGATCCGTCCGATTGATTATGGTGCAAACATAATTACCGAATCTGCAACAAAATGGATAGGCGGCCATGGAACAAGCATCGGTGGGGTAATTGTCGATGCAGGCAGTTTCAACTGGAATAATGGGAAGTTCCCTGTTTTCACAGAGCCGGCGGAGGGTTATCACGGGATAGTTTTTGGTGATCTTTTCAATGAGTCGTCTCCATCAGGGAATATAGCTTTTATTGTAAAGGCACGTGTTGAAGGATTAAGAGATCTTGGGCCGTCAATAAGTCCGTTTAACTCTTTTCTCTTCCTCCAGGGGCTGGAAACCCTTTCCCTGAGAATGGAGAGACATGTTCAGAATACACTGGCTCTGGCCAGATGGCTCACTGTCCAACCTGCTGTGGAAAAGGTCAGTTACCCTGCACTTGAAGGTAATCCGAATTATTCACTGGCAAAAAAATATTTTCCAAAGGGAGCCGGAGGTGTACTTACCTTCATTCTGAAAGCAGAAAGCTCAAAGGCATCCGGACTGGTTGAACATCTGAAGCTCGTCAGTCACCTGGCGAACGTGGGTGATGCAAAGACACTGATAATACAGCCGGCAACAACCACTCATTCGCAGCTAACTTCAGAAGAACTGCAGGCTGTGGGAATTGACCCGGGACTCTTCAGGGTCTCAGTGGGACTGGAGCATATTGATGATATAATCTACGATTTTGAACAGGCTTTTAAACAGATCCAATGAATACATTAAAGATAAAACAACCATATATAACCGAGACCGGGGCAGTGATCCCGGGCCTGGAGATAGCTTACAATACTTACGGGACTCTTAACCGCGATGCTGACAATGTAATCTGGGTTTGTCATGCACTGACGGCCAGTTCGGATATTGATGCCTGGTGGCCGGGAATGACCGGTGAAGGATCGCTCTTTGACACTGAAAGATTTTTTATCGTCTGCGCCAATGTTCTGGGATCATGTTATGGAACAACCGGACCGGCATCAGTTAATCCGGAAACCGGGAAACCCTGGCTGCGCGATTTCCCTTTAATTACAGTAAGGGACCTGGTCAATGTTCATGAGAAACTGCGGAAACATCTTGGGATTAAAAGAGTGCACACTATTATCGGCGCGTCAATAGGAGGGTACCAGGCGCTTGAATATACCATAATGTTCCCTGACCTTATCCAAAGGCTTGTTATCCTGGCATCCGGAACCAGGCAAACTCCCTGGGCATTAGCTTTCAGCGAATCGATGAGGCTCGCCATGGAAGCTGATCAGACCTTTGTATCAGGCGATCCTGAAGGTGGCAAAAAGGGCCTTAAAGCAGCGAGATCAATTGCTCTTATAAGCTACAGGACTATTGCTGCCTATAACCAGACTCAGAAAGAGGAAGATGACGAAAAACTGACCTCTTTTAAGGCAGCATCCTACCAGGCTTACCAGGGAGAGAAACTTGTTAACCGGTTCAATCCTTACTCATACTGGTGCCTGACCTGTCTGTCGGATACACATAATATCGGACGAAAAAGGGGAGGAGTCATCAATGCGCTGAAAAGCATAAAGGCTGATGTTTTATGTGTCGGAATAAAATCGGATATCCTTTTCCCGACTGACGAGCTGAAAATTATCGCATCAACCGTAAAAAATGCGGAGTATGTTGAGATAGACTCAGTTTACGGGCACGATGGCTTCCTTGTTGAAACGGAACTGGTAACTGGTACAGTGAATAAATTCTGGACAAAAACCCCTTAAAAAATGAAAGGTGATAAAAAATTAAGATACTGTTTATCCGCTTATGTATGCATTGTTGGAATTTTAAATAGTGGAGGATTCATGATGATATAATCACGGCGATACGGAACATTTTATTCCTGTAAGACATAACATATCTGTTAATTAAACATATTCTACCGGCAATTGTTATAGCAGTGGAGTCTCCATTGCTAACATGACCGCATCGTGTATAGCCTGGAGAAAAATAACTCCCGGGGTAATCAGCGGTTGTATTGTAAGGTTTATTTATCAGCAAAACAAAAAATGAATTACAGAACAGAAAAAGATACCATGGGTGAGGTAAAAGTACCCGAAGGCAAATACTGGGGTGCTCAGACTCAACGGTCAATTATAAATTTCCCTGTCGGTCCGGCTGCCTCAATGCCGGTCGAAGTAATTCATGCGTTTGGTTATCTGAAAAAAGCAGCAGCCATTACCAACAACAAATTTGGATTGCTGTCCGACGAAAAAATGAAAATCATTTCGGAGGTTTGTGACGAGATAACAGCCGGTAAACTTGATGACCAGTTTCCCCTGGTCATCTGGCAGACAGGTTCAGGAACTCATACGAACATGAATTGCAATGAGGTTATTGCAAACAGATCTCACGTACTGCTGGGTAATAAACTGGGAGAAGGAGAGAGGCTTATCCACCCCAATGATGATGTTAACCGGTCGCAGTCGTCCAACGATACTTTCCCTACAGCCATGCATATTTCAGCATACAAAAAGATCTCTGAAAATACTATCCCGTCAGTAGAGAAACTGATCGGTGCGTTTTCTGAAAAGGCTCAGGAAATGACCAGCATTATCAAAATAGGACGTACTCATATGATGGATGCGACACCCATTTCGTTCGGGCAGGAATTCTCGGGATATGTCGCCCAGCTCAAATATGGGATAAAAGCACTGAAAAACACATTGCCCCATCTTTCCGAACTGGCAATGGGAGGAACTGCAGTGGGAACAGGACTGAACACTCCCGAAGGGTTTGCCCTGGCGGTGGCTGACAATATAGCCAGGGAGACCGGCCTTCCATTTATTTCAGCTGAAAATAAATTTGAATCAATGGCCTCGCATGATGCCATTGTTGAGACGCATGGAGCTCTTAAGCAATTGGCTGTAAGCCTGATGAAGATAGCAAACGATATAAGGATGCTTTCCTCCGGTCCACGATCGGGCATCGGCGAGATAATTATCCCGTCAAATGAGCCAGGTTCATCAATCATGCCCGGTAAGGTAAATCCTACGCAAACAGAAGCACTGACAATGGTTTGCGCACAGGTTATGGGTAACGACACCACCATCACGGTTGCCGGTTCATATGGCCAGCTGGAACTTAATGCTTTTAAACCAGTCATGATAAGTGCCCTTCTGCAATCAGCAACTCTCATGGCAGATGCCTGCAGAGCATTTGCTGATCGTTGTATTGTGGGAATAGAACCTGACCTGAAACGGATTTCAGATCATCTTAATAATTCATTAATGCTGGCGACTGCCTTGAATAATCATTTGGGATATGATAAAGCGGCAAAGATTGCCAGGGAAGCGTATGCCGGTGATCTGACGCTGAAGGAAGCAGCTATCAAATTAAACCTTCTGACAGAACAACAATTTGATGAACTGGTCATTCCGGCAGAAATGATTCGTCCGTTCAGAAAAGAAAAATAAAAAAATTCAATAAGGTAAAAACTCAGACTACCTGCTGCCTGGTAAATTAAAACCTAAAATGGAGTTATTATGGAGACAGATTGGTTACTCAGATATAATCCGGTTTTGTTAGCCCTGTTTGCCACATTGTTCACATGGGGTGCAACCGCGCTGGGAGCATCAATGGTCTTTTTCTTCAAGACACTGAATAAGAAAGTATTGAATGCGATGCTTGGCTTTGCAGCCGGAGTGATGATCGCAGCCAGTTATTGGTCGCTCTTAAAGCCCTCCATAGAAATAGCTGAGGAAAATGGAGATATTGCCTGGCTTCCTGCACTTGTCGGGTTTCTTTCAGGAGGAGCTTTCCTGTTTATAATCGATAGGATACTGCCACATCTTCACATCGGCCTTTCGATGGATAAAGCAGAGGGTATCAAAACATCGTGGCAACGCAGTGTACTCCTTGTAATGGCCATCACCCTGCACAACATCCCGGAGGGTTTGGCAGTGGGTGTCGCATTCGGGGGTGTAATGGCAGGAAATCCTGATGCCGGGGCACTTTCGGGTGCCATAATACTGGCGCTTGGTATTGGATTGCAGAATTTTCCTGAAGGGGCCGCTGTCTCAATTCCTTTAAGGCGTGAAGGATTTTCGAGGCTCAGGGCATTTAATGCCGGACAACTGTCGGGTATTGTCGAGCCTGTTGCAGGTGTTCTGGGGGCTTACCTGGTTTTTATGGTAACTCCCTTGCTCCCCTATGCACTCTCATTTGCAGCCGGAGCAATGATCTTTGTTGTTGTGGAAGAACTTATACCTGAATCGCAGTCAGGTAACGAGACAGATCTGTCGACAATTGGAGCAATGATCGGATTTGCTACGATGATGTTCCTTGATGTCGCGCTGGGATGATGGATTATTGCCTTACTAAGGTTGACGTCGAAGAGAAGAGGATAAACCTTGTTTCAGAGTTCCAAAGCTGAAGAACTATTTTGTCGCTTTATACTCGTTAATCAAAGTCTGAAAGATCTCTTTTACCGACGACACTTTGGTTGCCCTGAATGCATTACTCCCGGCAAAAGCAAAACCATGATCAAAATTTCCCTTCAGCGCATTTACCAGTGCCAGAATAATGCAATAAGGACTTTTTGAAATATCACAGGTTTTGATACATTTGAACGGACATTTTTTTGGTTGTTTCTCCCCGTCCTTCACCTTCCTTATGAATTCTGAAAAAATGGCTCTGCCAGGCATCCCAACGGGACTTTTTATAATTTCTATGTCTTTTTCGTCAGCATCAATATATGCCTGTTTGAAAGCCTGAGGGGCGTCACATTCATATGTGGTTACAAACCTGGTCCCCATCTGGACCCCCGACGCTCCAAGCTTCATGATGTTGCTTATATCTTCGCCGGTATAGATGCCGCCGGCTGCTATAAGAGGTATGGAACGATTATATTTTTCTTCAAAAGTACGGAGTTCACTGACTATTTCCGGAACAAGTTTTTCAAGAGTATAACCGGCATCTTTGATATGTTCCTCCTTAAATCCCAGGTGACCACCGGCTTTAGGTCCTTCAACAATAACAGCATCAGGCAGGTAGTCGTAATTTGTCTTCCATTTTTCACACAATATTTTTGTTGCCCTTGCTGATGAGACTATGGGGACAAGCTTGGTATGACTTCCTTTCTTCAAAAATGAGGGAAGGTCAAGGGGAAGTCCCGCACCCGCAATTATAATATCAACTTTTTCGGAGATGCAGGTTTTAATCATATCTGCAAAGTTTGTCATGGCAACCATAACATTTACCCCGATAACCCCAATACTTTTTTCCCTTGCTTTCCGGATCTCCTCTTTAAGTCCAAAAATATTTGCAGCAAGATAGTTCTCCGCAAAATCCTTGTAAAGCAGTCCAAGCCCGGCACACGAAATTACACCAACACCCCCTTCATTTGCCACCGCGGAGGCAAGTCCGGAAAGCGAAATACCAACACCCATTCCTCCCTGTATGATTGGTACACGTACAGAGAGATCCCCGATTTTTAATGCCTTCATTTATTTTTTATCAATTTCAAATTTCAATTCTTCTTATCAGGGGAGGCCACTCTGCCGTTCATGACCCGCTTTCCCCGTAGCTGTACCGGCGTAATACCGGCATACTCCCTATCAATACTGTCAGCATCACTTTTCAATAGCGATGCCTCTTAACAGGCCGGACACATTATCTCCCGGACCCGTTTATTTCAATTTAGGTTGACGTATTTTGTTCCGGATTGGGCTGACTTTATCCAGCCTGGACTAAATGCGTGACAACGCTTCGTGGAAATAACCGGCGTAAAGATAATCAAATTATCATAGTTATTAAAAATCAGGAAATCGGGTTGAAGGGAGCCGGGTCGGATCTGTTCCGGTACTAAACCCGGATATGTTGATAATATTATTCATTTTATTGAAAATAAATGTATTATTGTGATTATAAAGCGTATCTTGCGGCAAATTAAAAAATCACATTATGAGTAAAGGAACAGTTAAATTTTTTAATGAAGCGAAAGGATTCGGATTCATTAAAGAGGAAGATTCACAAAAAGATTATTTTGTACATTCATCAGGCTTAAAGGACTCTATCAGAGAGAATGATGAAGTGACCTTTGATCTGGAAACAGGTAAAAAAGGATTAAATGCTGTAAATGTTAAACTTGCTTAGTTTATCTATTATAATCATTTAGAAATGCAGGTCCCGCCTCCGGGCGGGACTTTTTATTGAAATTAAAGGAATTATGATCGAAAAGAAACCAATTATACATAAATCACCAGATCTTTCGAAACTGACGGAAGTTGTCATTGACCACAGAACAAGAATTTATATAGCTCAGGGGGCTGATATTGAAGAGGCAAGAAACCGGTATTTATACAGGATCATTGCAAAAAAGACGAAATTCTAGATCGCTGCCGTAGTTATTCCTTAAAATGCCTGACCTTCATGGCTGAAGGTCCTTTAGGTCCTTTTGTGATCTCAAAAATAACCACATTGTTTTCGATAATGGGTTCCAGGAGACTATTTGCATGGACAAATACCCTTTGATTTGATTCCATATCCCGGATAAAGCCAAAACCTTTTGAGTCATTATAGAAAGTAACAACTCCCTTACGTACATAGTCGGGTACTGTTTCGGGACTGTTTTTATTTATTGTGAGTTCAATGCTTTCAGCAGATACAACTGTTTTCTTATCAGGATCAGGAGGAGTTGAAGTAATAACTCCGAATTCATTGACATAGGCTATCATATCGTCAAAGGTTGTTTTTTTGCCTTCAACTTTTTTCTTTGCCCGCTTTACCTCTTTTGCCTTTCTTTTCTTTTCATTTTTTGTCCTTACTTCCTTCTTTCCGTACGTTTCCTGCGATCTGCCCATATGTCTGAATTAGTTTTAATTATTATAATACTTACTGCCAGCCTTAATAAGATGATGTGCATTTTTGATCTGACCGGAATAATAATTGGCCGGAGATTACCCAAAATCGCAAAGCTGTATCCGGGTACAAAGATACAATAAAACAGCGGGAATTACTATCTTTTATAAATAACACATATTCAGTAATATAAGTTAAACGAGGCCCCCTGGCCACGGACTGACAAAATTAATTGTCACTTTTTAAAAATTATTTAAAGGTAAAAACCCATTATTACTCATCTGTTCTCACGTCACCCCGGCTTTTTACAATATTCTTTCCAATCCGGTAATTCATCGAAAGCCTCTGATCATATATATTTTCTTTTGACTATTATTTTATACTTTTATGAAACAGGATGGGGAAATATTAAATCAACAAATAATATATATTATGAGGACTTTATTCACTGGAATTTTCTTATTCATATGCCTTCCATTCACCAGTACCGGGACTGGTTTAGACAATCTGCTTACCGAGTACACCCGGACTCCTGTCGGAACAGATGTGAAAACACCACGTTTCAGTTGGCAGATGGTTGCCTCCGAAGATGAGCGCGGTGCATATCAGACGGCCTACCGGATTGAGGTCGCCGACCAGAAAGGCACTGTTGTGTGGGATACCAGGAAGGTAGAAAGTGAAATATCTTCAGGTATTGAATATGCCGGTATCCCGCTTACTCCTGCAACACGATACATCTGGACAGTTTCAGTATGGGATCAGGCAGGGGGCAACCCCTCGGCTTCATCATGGTTCGAGACCGGTCTGATGGATCCCGCTCCGGGATCACCGGCCTGGAGTGGTGCACAATGGATAGGAGGTGGTGCTGACGACATGATTCTCTATTCACATTACCTTTCGGTATTCAAAGTGGAATACACCCTGCAGCTTGATCAGACTTCGGGCAGCACCAGGGCGGGTTTTGTGCTGGGTGCCAATGATAACAGGCTGCTTGATAAAAATATGAATATCTTCGGTATTGCCAGCGGGAGGAACGGGCATTATGTAAAATTCGAGATTGACATTTCTCCCGTCGACAGTTCCGGTAAGGGTCTGGCTAAATTTAATATCTACCGGGTGGGATATCATCCCGGCGATAAACCTTTTAAACCTCTTTACAGCATCGAAATCCCTTCAGGCCTGATCAATTCAGGTAACAAATACCAGCCTCATAATGTTATAATTGAAAGTGTTTTCGGTGTGCTGAAAGTCAGTATTGACGGCTCCGGGAATACCTTGAAGGTAGCCCGGGCAGAGGAATCGGGAAGAGGAGGGATCAATATTAATCCTGTCGGCAGCGGAGGGGACTATATAAGCTTTCCGATGCTTGCCGATATAGGATTTTCGATGGACGCAGGGCAGAAAGCCTCTTTTTCAAACGTAGTCGTCCGTAATTACCGTAAACCCTCCAATGTTCTCTTCGCTGAAGATCTGAGTATTGCTGATTACAAAGGTATCTATGCAGCATATTTTACAGGAAAGGACCAGGGATTTTCGGCAGGCGAAGGCGCCTATCAGCTTGATGGCGGTGATCTGGGCCTGTTAATCGTTGCTGATCCGGGCCGCAACTCAATGCCAATGTTACGAACGGAGTTTAATACAAAGGAAGGTACGGTTGAAAAGGCAAGACTCTATGTTACTGCCAGGGGTATTTACGAGATTTATCTGAACGGGAAACGTGTTGGAGAGGATTACTTTAATCCCGGACTCACGCAATACAACATAACCCATCTGTACCAGACATATGATGTTACAGACATGATAGTTGCCGGAGGCGATAATGCAATGGGTGCCATGCTTGGAGAAGGATGGTGGAGCGGAAATTATACCTATACGGGCGATAACTGGAATTACTTTGGCGACCGTCAGTCGTTGCTGGCAAAACTGGTCATCACCTACCAGGATGGATCTGAGAAAGTAGTTACAACAAGCGATAAAGAATGGAAGTATTTTAGTGATGGTCCGGTGATTTACGGAAGCTTTTTCCAGGGAGAGGTTTATGATGCAAGGAAAGAATCATTGGTTGAGGGCTGGAGCACTGCACGATTTGACGACAGCTCGTGGAAAAAGGCTCAGGTTGTTCCTCTTGAGGGCACAGCTTTAACAGAGACAACAGCGGGTTCGGGTGGTGGTGGTACGGGAATCAGCTATGACAGGCTTTCATTAACAGGTCAGATTGGTGAGAATGCAGGCGTGATAGCGACTCTTAAAGCACAGAGCATGAATGAAATACGCCCTGGAGTCTTTGTATATGATATGGGTCAGAACATGGTTGGAGTACCTGATATTACCATCGAAAATGCCACAGAGGGAAAACAGGTAAGATTGAGATTCGCCGAGGTACTTTATCCTGACCTTGATGAGTATAAAGGGAACGAAGGAATGGTGATGCTTGAGAACCTGCGTGCAGCGCATGTACAGGACCTTATTGTCCTCAAGTCAGGGACCAACAGGATCACCCCCCGTTTTACTTTCCACGGTTACCGTTATGTTGAGATTACGGGTATCGATAAGGCATTACCTCTTGAAGCAGTACAGGGCAGGGTCATCAGTTCGGTTCATGAGCTGAGTGCTGACTATCAGACTTCAAATGAAAAAGTTAACAGGTTCTGGAAGAATATTGTGTGGTCGCAGTATGCCAACTTTCTGTCGATCCCCACCGACTGTCCCCAGAGAAATGAACGGATGGGCTGGTCGGGCGATATAAGTGTCTATTCGCGTACAGCAACTTACCTGGCTAATGTTGACCAGTTCTTCAGACGTCACATGATCGCTATGCGTAACTCGCAGAGCGATATTGGCCGGTTTTCTGACGTTGCTCCTTTAGGAGGAGGATTCGGTGGTCTGCTCTGGGGCAGTGCAGGCATGACTTTGCCGTGGGAAGCCTATCTGCAATATGGCGATGAAGGTATCCTGCGCGAGCATTATGAGGCCATGGCAACATACATGGATTATCTGTCGTCAACCATAAATAAAGAAACCGGACTTAGCTCCGATGCAACGCTGGGTGACTGGCTGGGTCCGCAGAATTACCAGACCGGATCAGACATCCTGGCAACAGCATACCATATCTTTGACCTCGGTATCATGACAAAAACTGCCGAAATACTTGGTAAGACCGGCGATGCTGAAAAGTGGTCGATGTTATACAATGAAAGGAAAGAGTTTTTCAACACAAAATTTGTGAATGATGAGCACAGGACCATGGGGATTACCGGCGGAGGATTCGGTCAGGCAGGACCATCAAAGCTGACTCTGGCAGATACGCAGACTTCGTATGCTGTCGGACTGGCCCTCGGAGCATTCAGCGACGAGAATATACCCTACGCAGCCAGGTTCCTTGCAGAAGCCTGCAGCCGTGGAAATACGGATGATGGTGGTGTTGTCCGCCCGGCATATTCACTGATGACTGGTTTTATCGGTACAGCATGGATCAGCAAAGCCTTGTCTGATAACGGGTACAGCGATATCGCATATAAGCTGCTGCAACAGACCTCCTATCCTTCGTGGCTCTATCCCGTTGACCAGGGAGCAACAAGCATCTGGGAACGCCTCAATTCGTACACCGTGGAGGCCGGCTTCGGCGGTAATAACAGTATGAACTCTTTCAATCACTACTCATTTGGTGCCGTTGGCCAATGGATGATGGCATATTCGCTGGGTATAAAACGCGATATACCCGGATTTAAAAAATTCATACTCCAGCCTGAACCTGATCCGACCGGCAGTATGACCTGGGCCAAAGGTTATTATGATTCAATGTACGGAAGGATTAACAGCTCGTGGAAAGTGGATGATGGTGTCGTGACATATGAAGTGACAATTCCTCCCAATAGTTCAGCGACACTCCTGCTTCCCGTTCCATCGGGGAAGAAAGTAAGAGAGAACGGTAAACCTGTCAAAAAAGCCAGGGGAGTGAAGTTTGTACGGTATGAAAACGGGAAAGCAGTATATGAACTGAAACCGGGGAATTACATATTTTCAATATAATAATTTTTGTTTTATTGCTTTGATAGCCTGCCCCGCTCAGGAGGGATTAATTTGACTGATCCCTGAAATCAGAATGGAAATAAACCTGCAGGCTGCTGCTGTTATAATTCAGGACTGATAATCAGGTGGTCAGTTATAAAGTCGAGGGATAACTGAGATAACGATGTCCCCCCTTTAACGGGGTTATAACCTTATCATTTGTTTTTCAGAATATATCTTATTCTGACGGAGACCTTCCTGGTCGTATCCCCGCCGATACTGAATCTGTAAAGGGTGAACTTCGGTTTGGTCAGTCCTGTATGATAATAGTCGGAGAACCCGAAACCTTCCCTGGGGATTCCCAGGAAATTAAATTCCATTTTGCCGTTGTTGTTCTCATCATCAAGAACGGATATTCCATAGACTCCGCTTTCCAGCGTAAGGCTTATAGTCATACTGCCCCTGTCTGAGCCATTTTTCGGTACTCTTTTTTCCAGTATAGACTCCTCCTTCTCAAAAGCTTCCTCACTGGTAAATACTCCCAGAATAATCTGGCCTTTTTCAGACCTGAGCCCTGATATGGTTACTTCCACATTCTGAGATTTCAGAGATGCTGCCGGGATAAGTAACAATAAAATGGTAGTGCAAAGCAGGATATTCTTCATCGTACATCAAATATATTACTTTAAAATATATTGTGATAACAGCATTTGTGCCGGCCGCTGATGCCTTCAGTTTTGAAGATCAGAAAGGCGCGAACGGTTAGTCGTACCATAATTATTTGATTTCTATTATACTATTCGTGTTGAAAAAATTAAGTAAAATCGTAATTATTACAATTTTACATTATTTGGTATTTGCTATTACTTAAAAATATTAACTTTGACCCATCTATATTTGCTGAATTATTTTATAAATGAGTAAAATTATTGATAAGCAATACCTTTCACCGAATGTTGTGAAACTGGTTATTGAGGCACCGGAGATAGCGAGAAAGAGGAAGGCAGGACATTTTGTAATAATTAAGATCGGGGAAAAGGGGGAAAGGATACCTCTTACCATCTCCTCGGCTGATCCTGTTGAAGGGACGATAACAATTATTATTCAGAAGGTGGGTGTTACCAGTCACAAGGTTGCAAACCTTAACATTGGAGATGAAGTAACTGATGTGGTTGGCCCTCTCGGTCATCCGACCCATATACATAAAGCCGGTACGGTATTGTGTGCAGGGGGGGGAGTTGGCATTGCTCCGCTGCTGCCTATTGTTGAGGCGATGCACAGAGCTGGCAACAGGATTATAAGTGTACTTGCTGCGCGGACAAAAGACCTGCTTATTCTTGAAAAGGAGATCGCTCAGTACTCCGACGAAGTTTTGATAATGACAGATGATGGTTCGTACGGAAACAAGGGACTGGTAACTGAGGGGATGGAGCGGATCATAAACAGGGAGAAGGTGGACATGGTAATAACTATTGGTCCGGCCATTATGATGAAATATACCTCCATACTTACGAAAAAATATAACATACCAACTGTCGCCAGTCTGAACAACATAATGGTTGATGGTACGGGGATGTGCGGCGCATGCAGGATAACTGTAGGCGGTAAGACAATGTTTGTCTGTGTGGATGGTCCGGAATTTGATGCTCATCAGGTTGATTTTGATGAACTCATTATGAGGCTTGGGGAATATAAGGTCCAGGAAGTGGAAGCTCATCAGGTTTAATAAGAACAATCATAAAAGAAATTGGTCAGGCTTTGTGTAATAGCAAAGGCGTGAAGTAAACAGACCCGTTAAAATGTCGGAAAGAGATCAGGAATACTACAAAAGGGAAAGAAGTGCAGGGTGGAGGGCAGCTCTCAGAGAGACGCTCAAACAGAAAGATCGGGTTCAGCTCGAACGGGTTAAGATGCCGGCACAGGAGAAGAATACCAGAAACAGGAATCACAGCGAGGTCAATACAGGTATCAGTGCATTGCAGGCTGTCGGTGAAGCCAGGCGGTGTCTCGATTGCGTGACTCCGACCTGTGTCGAGGGATGCCCTGTAGGGATCGATATTCCCAGGTTTGTCAAGTATATCGAATCGGGCGATTTTATTAAATCGGCCAGGGTGATAAAAGAGACCAATGCCCTACCCGGTGTCTGCGGGAGAGTGTGTCCCCAGGAGGTGCAATGCGAAGCCAATTGTTTTTATGTAAGGAAACTGAATAAGCCTGCTGTCGCAATAGGGTACCTTGAACGGTTTGTCTCTGACTACGAACGCGAATCAGGCGTCCCTGCCGAAATCCCTGAGATAACACGCAATGATATAAAAGTAGCAGTAATAGGATCGGGGCCTGCGGGGCTGGCTGCAGCCGGAGACCTGGCTAAATACGGATACAATGTAACAGTGTTTGAAGCGCTTCACGAAATAGGGGGCGTTCTGAAATACGGTATTCCCGAATTCAGGCTTCCAAACGAAGTTGTTAATGTTGAAATTGAGTACCTTAAGAACCTTGGAGTGAATTTTGTCAGGAACTTTGTTGTTGGCAAGACAGCGAGTGTCAACGACCTCCGCGAAGATGGATTTAAGGCCTTTTTCATCGGAAGCGGAGCCGGGTTGCCCAGGTTCATGAATATTCCTGGTGAAAATTTTGCCGGTATATTATCATCGAATGAGTACCTGACACGGGTTAACCTGATGAATGCTGCAAAACCCGACTATGATACCCCGGTTCATTTTGGAAAGGTTGTGGCCGTCATTGGAGGAGGGAATACAGCCATGGATTCCGTAAGAACAGCCAAACGCCTTGGAGCTGAAAGAGCCATGATCATATATCGTCGTTCGGTCGGTGAGATGCCCGCACGTAAAGAGGAGGTGCATCATGCAATTGAGGAGGGTGTCGAATTCAGGTGCCTCGAAAATCCTGTCGAATACAGGGCTGATAAGTCGGGAAGGGTAAGACAGATGGTCGTTCAAAAAATGAGTCTTGGCGAACCTGATGCCTCAGGCCGCAGAAAACCTGTCCCGATAGAGGGATCGGAATATACAATAGATGTCGACCAGGTGGTTGTAAGTGTGGGAGTATCTCCCAATCCTCTGATCCCCCGGCATATGCCTGAACTGGAAATTACCAGGGGAGGCACATTCAGAGTCAATGCCGAAACAATGCAGACTAATATTCCCGATATTTTTGCCGGAGGGGATATTGTGAGAGGCGGTGCAACAGTCATTCTTGCAATGGGCGACGGGCGCAAAGCCGCCGCCGGCATACACAGCTACCTGAACGGCAGGTAAACCAGGATATCTGATTTTTACCGGGGGGGGGGGGAAAAGTGTTCTCAGCTTCCCAGCAGCTGTTTTACCTTTGCAGAAATCTCTTTTCCATCGGCTTTTCCAGCGAGTTCTTTGGTGGCTGCACCCATTACCCTGCCCATATCGGCGGGCGATTTGGCCCCGGTTTTCTCAATTATTCCCCTTAGAATGCCCGTCAGCTCTTCGTCGCTTATTTTTTCAGGCAGATATTTTTCGAGCACAAGTGCTTCAGCTTCCTCTTTTTCGTACAGATCGGGTCTTTTCTGCTCCCTGTAGATTGCCGCTGACTCACGCCTCTGCTTTACCAGCTTCTGAATGATCTTCAACTCTTCCCCGGGGGTCAGAACTGAGTCTGCTCCCTTTTCGGACCGGGCAAGGACAAAGGCAGTCTTGGCAGCACGGATAGCTTCGAGCGCTATCGTTTCCCTGGCTTTCATTGCAGCAATCAAATCGCTGGCTATCTTATCGGTAAGTGACATGATGATAGAATTAAATTTTTTTTAATTTTTTCGGATTTTACATGTTAAAGATACATTATTTGTATCTGACTTAATCCGGCCACTGCAACGAATTGAATAAACATTACCGGTTCTATTCTGTTAATACTAATAATATCATAATTTCAACCCGTAATAATAAAGAGCGATTAATGTCGGCAAAAGAAGATAAAACTATCAGGAAGCAGTATCCTGTCACCGGTATGTCGTGTGCATCGTGCGCCACAAATGTGGAATCGCATCTTGGCAGGCAACCAGGTGTGGTAAAAGCATCTGTTAACCTGGCTTCCCAGGTTGCCACGATAGAATTTGTTGAGTCCGAAGTTATTCCGGAGAACCTCAGGGAGGCTGTTGTTTCAATTGGCTATGACCTTATAATTGACGAATCGGCCGATGCCAGGGAGGAGCTGGAAACCCTTCAGCAGAAAAGATACAGATCGCTCGTGAGAAGGACCTTCATGGCAATTGCCCTGGCAATACCTCTGGTGCTTATCAGCATGGTTTTCATGAACATCCCGTATGCAAACTATTTAATGTGGGCTCTTGCCACTCCGATAGTTCTCTGGTTCGGCCGTTCTTTTTTCATCAATGCCCTGAAACAGATAAGGCATGGCAGTTCAACCATGGATACTCTTGTCTCACTGAGTACCGGCATTGCTTATATCTTTAGTGTATTTAACACTCTCTTTCCTGAATTCTGGCATAGCAGGGGCCTTCATTCGCATGTATATTTCGAAGCAGCAGGAGTGGTCATTGCACTTGTTCTGCTTGGCAGGCTGTTGGAGGAGAGGGCAAAGGGCAATACTTCATCTGCAATAAAAAAGCTGATAGGACTTCAGCCAAAGACCGTCATTAAAGTACTTCCGGGAGGTGAGACAAGGGAGTTCCTGATCTCAAAGGTAAAGCCGGGCGACACAATACTTGTCAAACCGGGTGAGAAGATACCTGTAGATGGCACTGTGTCACTGGGCAGCAGTTATGTCGACGAAAGTATGATCACAGGAGAACCTGTGCCTGTTATCAGGGAGCCGGGTTCCAGGATCTTTGCCGGAACAGTAAACCAGAAAGGCAGCTTTCAGTTTGTTGCAGAGAAGGTGGGAGCCGATACCCTGCTAAGCAGTATAATTAAGCTCGTTCAGGAAGCCCAGGGCAGCAAGGCACCGGTTCAGAAACTTGTGGATAAGATAGCCGGAATATTTGTCCCGGTTGTGGTGGCTATCTCAATTGTTACTTTAATAGTATGGACCCTGGCCGGAGGTGAAAATGGTTTTGTACAGGGGCTCCTGTCCATGGTAACCGTGCTCGTCATAGCCTGTCCGTGTGCCCTTGGGCTTGCCACTCCCACTGCTATAATGGTTGGAATGGGGAAAGGTGCTGAAAATAATATACTTATAAAGGATGCCGAGGCCCTGGAGACCATTCACAAGATGGATGCTATTGTTCTTGACAAGACCGGCACAATAACCGAAGGAGAGCCTTCAGTCGAAAATAGTTTCTGGAGGAGTGCGAATGACAAAGCTGTTTACCGCGATGTTCTTTCTCTCTCGAGAAGTTATCGGAACACCCCCTGGCCGAATCGGTAGTAAGGTATTTAGAGAATGAAACATCGCCTGTTCACATGAGTGAAGTGACGAGCATAACCGGAAGGGGGATCACCGGCATTTACAATAATGAAAGATATTTTGCGGGAGGAGTAAGTCTCATCAGAGAAAACGGGATCGTTACCGGTAAAAAGATTGAAGAGCTTGCGGAGGAGTGGGAAGGGGAGGCTAAAACGGTTGTCTATTTTTCACGAGGTACTGAAGTGCTCGCTATATTGTCGGTCTCCGACACTATCAGGGAGTCGTCGGTAAAGGCAATTCTGCAGTTAAAGGCTCTGGGCGTTGAAGTTCATATGGTTACAGGTGATAACCGGAAGACAGCGGAGGCTGTAGCCGGAAAAACAGGTATCACAAATTTTGTTGCAGAGTCGCTGCCTTCGGATAAGGCCGGATATATAAGCCGGTTGCAGGCCGAAGGAAAGACAGTCGGGATGGTTGGTGACGGTATCAACGACAGTCAGGCACTGGCAGTTGCCGACATAAGCATTGCCATGGGAAAAGGTTCGGATATAGCCATCGATGCGGCTAAGATGACAATAATAAGCAACGATCTTTCGATCATCCCTATGGCTATCCGTTTAAGCCGGAACACTGTCAGAACAATCAGGCAGAATCTTTTCTGGGCTTTTATCTATAATATTATTGGCATTCCTCTTGCCGCCGGGGTGCTTTTCCCCGTGAACGGCTTTCTCCTGAATCCCATGATAGCCGGTGCAGCAATGGCGCTGAGCAGTGTTAGCGTCGTCAGCAACAGCCTCAGACTTAAATATTCCAGATAGTCAAATAGTGATTCGTTAATGGAATCAGGCCTGGAAAACTATATGGTTATTAGTTCATATTCGGGATTGCCAAGTCCGATTTTTTCCCCGTGTTCAATACCTGCCTGCCAGTAGGTGTCGGGATGTGCAAGCCTGAATTTATCATCGTCCCTCATGTCGCCATGGTTGTGGTCAGCACAGATCTTGCTTCCGGTAAGAGCAGGAGCAGCTTTTACCAGATCGGCACATGCCTGATCGAGAGCCACCGGATCGAACGATGCTGCAATTCCTATGTCGGGTACAAGCGGATAATCATTTGAATCGTAACAGTCGCAGTCGGGCGATACATTCATGATGAAACTTATGTGAAATGAGGGCTTGTCCTTAACAACCGCAAATGCATATTCAGAGACTCTTTTGCAGACATTTTCCGAGGAGCTCTTCCATACAACCCTTGCTGCATCGTACTGGCAGACAGCCACACACTGGCCGCAACCAACGCATTTCTCATAATCGATGTGTGCAATCCTGTCTTTCCCTACCTTGATGGCATCGTGAGCGCAATATTTCTCACAGGTCCGGCAGCCCGTACAGTTTGTAGCGTGGATTTTAGGTGATGAGCCGGAATGGAGGAACAGCTTTCCCCCGACGGAGGCGCAACCCATACCAAGATTTTTAAGCACTCCTCCGAATCCCGTCATTTCGTGCCCCTTGAAATGAGTCATTGATATTATAATGTCGGCATCGGCAATTGCTGAACCTATTTTGGCCGATTTACACATTTCAAGATCTACATCAATATCGCGGTACTCTGTCCCTTTTATGCCATCGGCAATAATAACCGGACAATCAGTTGCAAGCGGATTATATCCGTTTTCAAAAGCTGCCTCGAGGTGTGATGGAGCATTTGAGCGCCTGCCCCAGTAAAGGGTGTTGCAGTCGGTAAGAAAAGGAACAGCCTCTCTGGCTTTCAGAAATTTAACGACTCGTGCAGCATAATTGGGCCTCAGGTACGCCAGGTTGCCGGGCTCTCCGAAATGGATCTTGATGGCGACAATCTTACGTTTAAAATCAATACTCTCAATACCTGCCCTGGTCATCAGGTTTTCAAGTTTTTTCAGAAGGTTTACTGAGGGTGTTGTCCTCAGGTTTGTAAAATAGACTTTCGACATTGACATTACAATATTTTCTAAACTGATAAGACCCTTGCCAGTTCGACTAGGTCGTGATTAACATCTTTATGAAGTTTTACGGCTTTTCTGAACGGAACAAGAGTGATCTCACCATTCATAAGTCCCACCATCACACTCTTCTGATCATCGATAAGCGCTTCAACTGCCGCATTTCCCAACCGGCTTGCATTAACCCTGTCGATGGCTGACGGAGATCCTCCTCTCTGAAGATGTCCAAGAACAGATACCCTCACATCGTAATCGGTGAATTCGTTCTTTACTTTCTCGGCAATACCAAAAGCTCCTCCCTCTTCATCGCCTTCAGCAACAATAATAATATTGCTCGACTTCCTTCTTGTATTGCCATTTTCTATCATTTTCTTCAGGTTGCGGGCTTCTCCCTTTATCTCCGGAATAATAATAGCCTCAGCGCCTGTTGCTATTCCGCTGTAGAGAGCAATGAAACCAGCTTCAGCACCCATCACCTCTACAAAAAACATTCTGTTATGGGCACTGGCAGTATCCCTTATCTTGTCGACAGCTTCAACAACAGTGTTGAGGGCTGTATCGTAACCTATTGTATAGTCGGTACCGTAAATGTCATTATCGATAGTACCTGGAATTCCAACAAATGGTATGTCATACTCTTCGTTGAAGATCCTGGCACCCGTGAAAGATCCGTCACCACCTATAACGACCACTCCGTCGATACCTGCGGCCCTGAGATTATTAAAGGCTGCAAGCCTGCCTTCAGGTGTTCTGAATTTCTCACACCTTGCCGTTTTGAGTATTGTCCCGCCCCTCTGGATAATGTCGCTCACACTGCTTGCCTGGAGAGGAGTGAAGTTTGCATCTATCAGGCCCTGGTACCCATGACGGATACCTACTACTTCGAGACCATTATAGACAGCTGTTCTTGTCACTGCGCGTATCGCAGCGTTCATACCCGGAGCATCTCCTCCGGAAGTTAAAACACCGATTTTTTTTGTCTTTCCCATACTTTGTTAAAATAAGGGCACAAAGGTAATATAAATTTTATCGACAGCAAAATGTATATTTGTGCAATAATCAGATATTTGAGATGAAATCCCTTATATCCTCAATAAGCCATTTCGGAGTTGAGGTCGCCCCGCAAATTCCGACTGATTTTTTACCCTCAAACCACGATAATTCAATATCTCCGGATGAAGAAACAAAGTGAGAATCAGGATTAACGCTCCTGCATACCGAGAACAGCATCTTACCGTTAGAACTTTCTCTACCGCTTACAAAGATTATTGCATCGTGCTTCTGAGCGAATGCTTTCAGATGCGGCTCCCTGTTTGATACCTGCCCGCAGATTGAGTTGATGACAAAGACATTCTTTTCGGGATCGATGATCCCTTTTTCATTCATGCCGTTGTGTATGAGATCTTTGATATGATTGTATTCCTTCACACCCATTGTCGTCTGGGAAAAAAGGTAAACAGGCCTTGAAAAATCAATTTTACTGATATCGGCAGGTTCGGAGATGAGGATCCCTTCTCCGCCTGTCTGTCCCATCAATCCTACTACTTCAGCATGCCCTGGCTTACCATAGATCACAACCTGACCGTTATTTACCGAGGTTTTCTTCCAGGTCTCTTTTATCTTCGACTGTAATCTTTTTACGATGGGGCATGTTGCCTCAATTATGTTGATATTATTTTCCAGTGCAGTCTGATAGGTCTCAGGTGGTTCGCCATGTGCCCTGATGAGTACATTGGTGTTCTTCAGTCTTTTGAATTCGTCGTGATCGATCGAGGCAAGACCCAGGGACGCAAGCCGTTCAACCTCCCCGTCGTTATGAACAATAGGTCCGAGAGAAAAAACTTTCTCCCCCCGGAGAAGAGCCTTCTCAGCTATTTCAACCGCATTCTGCACACCGAAACAGAATCCCGATCTGATGTCGATCTCAACTTCCATGAAGCTTTTTCCCTATTATCACCCGCACCCATTCCATCTGTTCAGGCACCGTCATCCTGGTGTTGTCGAGGACAATCGCATCATCGGCCCTGCGGAGCGGACTGATGTCCCTGTTCTCATCGGCAATATCGCGGGAAATATTATTGTTTTTTATCTCATCAAAGTCGACCTTAATATTTTTTTGTCTGAGTTCGTCGTATCTTCTTTTTGCCCTTATGTCAACCGAGGCAGTCATGAATATTTTTATATCGGCATCAGGAAAAACAACTGTCCCTATATCCCTGCCATCCATTACGATCCCCTTAAAGACGCCAATCTGCCTCTGAAGTTCAACCATCCTCGAACGCACTTCGGTTATCTGGCTTATCCTGCTGACGTGGGATGAGACATCCACACCCCTGATCTCCCTTTCAACATTTTCGGAATTAAGAAAGGTCTCATATTCAGAGATGTCGGGATTGTATATAAAACTGATATGAATATCTTTCAGTCCCGATACAATAGCGTCCATATTCAGATACCCTTCCTCAATTAATCCCTTTCTCATGCAGTAGAGCGTAACAGCCCTGTACATCGCACCGCTGTCGATATATATATAATTCATCTCGCTGGCAATAGCCCTGGCAAAAGTACTCTTGCCGCACGATGAGTACCCATCTATAGCGATTATAAGTTTTTTCCCCATATGAATTCTATGCGTCTGTATTTAACCATCAAACCTGATAAGGTTTTCAGTGGCTTAAAAATAAGCAATTATTTTCTTATTAAACATCCTTATCAATGCCCGGTGGAACTACCTTTTATGACAGAGTGCCTCTTTTCAACTGAAAGATTCCGTGTACAGAGCCGGATAAAATAATTTACCTGATCAGCCTTCTGTATAAAAGTTCAGGTCTGACAATGATTGAAATATGATTGGACGACCCTGCAAGATGATAGGAGGCACGTCCGAATTCGATCCTGACAACCGAAGTATTGATGCCGAATCCCCACGATAATCCAACGCCAGATACCCTTGAGCTGATCTGTAATTCTCTTCTCCTCTGGTAATTATAACCTGCACTGAGGTAGAAATTTTTGTGAGGCAGAATTTCAGCTGCGATAATTACATGCCTCATGAGATTTTCAACCAGTTCCTGCGATGCCTGATCCGCTCCGGTATCGCGACCGGATTCTTCATAATCGTAAGTAAGGTCATACTTCTCCAGATGCCGCAGGGTAAGGGAGAACCTTAATGGTGCATGAGCCAGCCGGGCAGATCCCCCTGCCTGAATCTCAAAAGGTACCTGCCTGCGCTCCTCCCCGGCATATGTGGTAACCTGGTATCCTATGTTCCTTATGACCAGACCAGCCGAAACAAGGTTGTTGTCAGAATGCCACGAGGCACCTATGTCAAACGCGAATCCGAGCGAGGTATATCTTTCGAGATGCGACACGACAGGTTTAACATTCACCCCGGCTGAAAATGCAGAATCGATTGCCAGCGACCAGATGAGTGAAAAGGAGTACTCCGAAGCCCCGAATGAACCTGTAATAGTCCCCGAAGGATCAGCTTCAGTGAAGGACCCGTAGTTCAGGTACGTGATACCGGCGGCAAAATTACCGGCATCTGTAATAGAGTGCGAGTACATTGCCATGCCGTAATTGATGCCGGCCAGATAGCTGACATAATTAAGGGCCAGGCCCCCGTTCATCGATGGTGAGAGAAGAGCAGGGTTATGGTACGCCATATTCAGGTCGTCATCAGGTATCGATACATTTGAACCTCCGAGTGATGAGACCAGCCCGGAATGGGTAAGATTGAGAAATTCATAAACATTATCACCTCCCGTCTGGCCAGATGACGGGGAAAACAGAACAACGAGCAGAAGACATATAAATGTTCTTTTTCCCATAGAACCTATTCTTTTGTAAAGATATTAATATTTGTATGGCAGTACCCCGTAAAAGAATGGATTGTACCCCTCAAAGGCCGGTAGTCAGGCTGTCTTGCCCGTCAGGATCAGGGCATCCCCGGTCTTTTTCACCCTCCCGTTGATCTGCGACATGTAAAGCCCGGCCACGACTATTAATATACCGATTACGTTTTGTACACTGAGTTTTTCGCCAAGGATAAAAAATGAAAATATCGCAGTGAACACAGGGATAAAGTTGGTGAAGACATTCGCTCTTGTAATACCTATATTTCTTACTGAAAAGGCAAAAAGAATAAATGCACCGCACGATGCAAACACAGCAAGCTCTAATATCGGAATAAATGATGCGACTGTTACCGGAGTGCCAATAAAGCTACGGTAGTCAGTAATAAGAAAGACCGGAAGAAACAGTATTGCTCCCAGGGCATTCTGAAAATACACTATGAAGACCGGACTGTAGTGGTCCACAAGCCTGCTGAGTGTCAGATTATATCCGACTGCCGAAAATACTGCAAGCCCAAGCAGGGCAAGCCCCTTCATATTAAATGATATACCCCCGTTACTGTTCAGAATAAATACGACTACGCCAAGAAAAGACACTATTATTCCTGCATAGTTAATTATCCTTAGCTTTTCCCTGAAGAGTAACCAGGCCCCGATAGTGGCAAATACGGGTATTGTCGAAATAATTACTGAACCGACTGTTGCAGAAACATATGTAAGTCCGAAACTTTCACCAAGAAAGTAGAGAAATGGTTCAAAAAGAGAAAGCATGAGAAAGAGTTTCCTGTCCTCTTTCCTGATCTTCATGAATTTCTTCTTAACAAACAGGTAGGTAGAGAGCAGAATGACCGAGATGATAAGCCTGATAAGAACAATGGTAACCGGACGGTATGTCTCATTGGCTTCCTTGAACCATATAAATGAGAGTGACCAGAATATCATGGCAAGTATTATTCCTCCATATGTCCTCAGTCTTCGGTCCACTGTAAATTAATAGTCTGTCATTTATTGGCGTGCGAATTTATGGAAATAATTGCAAAACTTACTTGAGCTAAAAAAAAACTTCTGTAACCATAAAAATACCTTAAATCCCGTATGTTTCGACCGTTATATATATGTTGTTGTTCAATATAATGTAAAGCTCTTACAGATAGCGTGTTATTATGAGGTGTTCTTTCGAATAGAGATAAAAAATCATTTAACTGAGGTTTGATTGTGAATCTTAAATTACTATATTTGCCGCCTTACAGGAAGATAAACAGAGACAAAAAACAGGATTAAAGTCCTTAAGATAAATAATATAACTAACATCAGAAGTAAATGAAAATTTTAGTCTGTATCAGTAATGTTCCCGATACAACAACCAAAATCAAATTTGCAGAGGGGAATATGTCAATCGACACGACAGGAATTCAGTGGGTGATCAACCCATGGGATGAGTTGTCGCTCACAAGGGCTCTTGAGCTGAAAGACGACGCGTCGAACGGCATCAAATCGGTCACAGTGGCACATGTGGGTACTGCTGCCTCTGAACCTACGATCCGTAAAGCCCTGGCAATTGGTGCTGACGATGCTATCAGGGTAAATGCCGAACCTGCCGATGCATATTTCGTGGCTGCCCAGCTGGCGGCCGTTATTCAAAAAGAGCAGTTCGACATAATAATGTGCGGTATCGAATCGAGTGATTTCAACGGATCGGTGGTTGGCGGAATGATCCCGGAGTTTCTGGGGATACCATCAGTATCGGCTGTATCATCACTGAAGATAGAAGGAGGGGTCCCGGTTCTTACCCGCGAGATTGACGGAGGGCGTGAGATCGTTTCAGTGCCGGCACCCTTTGTTGCCATTGTTCAGAAGGGTATTGCCAAAGAGCCAAGGATAGCCGCTATGCGCGGTATTATGATGGCCCGGAGCAAACCAATAAGACTCTTTGAACCCGTTGCTGCAGAGACTCTTACTTCGGTTGAAGGAATGGAAAAACCTCAGCCACGGGTAGCCTGTAAATTCATCGATCCCGGGAATCCTGCAATGCTGGTGGATCTGCTTCTGAACGAAGCCAAAGTGATCTGAAAAAAATAATTAAACCCGAATGTTTTTTCAGACACTGAAAGGGATGAACAGAATTTCAACCATACCCCCGGGTTTCCCCGCTTTACCGGAAAAGCTATGTTAACATTGAAAGGAAAATTATTTATAATCGAATAAAATAACATTATATGTCAGTTTTAGTATATACCGAAAATTGGGACGGAAAATTTAAGAAACTATCATTTGAGCTTGTCTCGTATGCTTCGGCAGTGGCCGATATGCTCAAGACGACAACTACTGCTGTTTCGGCAGGAAATGTTGAGGACGATGAACTGAAAAAACTCGCCGTTTACGGTGCCGACAGGATCGTGAATGTTACAGGTGATGAGCTTGCAGTTTTTGATAATCAGGCTTATACATCTCTTCTTTCAGAAGTGGCATTGAAAGAGGGAGCAACCGTTATTGTGTTTTCAAATAACAATACCGGAAAAGCTCTGGCCCCCAGATTATCTGTCAGGCTTAAGGCCGGAATAGGATCAGGCGTAAGCAGACTCCCCCTGAGTATCGATCCGTTTACTGTTTACAGGAGAACATATTCGGGCAATGCCTTTGCCAGACTGGTAATCAAATCGGAAATCAAAATTATTACTCTGGCACAGAACTCTTTCGGACTTATTGAGAAACCGAAGGCAACTTCACCGGAATCGGTTAAAACGCAGATAGACGGATCGCTGTTGAAAACAAGTGTAAGGGAAACTCAAAAACAGACCGGCAGGATTTTGCTAACTGATGCCGACATTGTTGTTTCGGGCGGAAGAGGGATGAAATCGCCTGATAACTGGGGACCGCTGGTTGAGCTTGCTTCAGCTCTTGGAGCAGCAACAGCCTGCTCAAGACCCGTATCCGATGAAGGCTGGAGACCTCATGAGGAACATACCGGCCAGACGGGGAAAATTATTGCCCCCAACCTTTATATCGCCGTTGGTATCTCTGGAGCTACCCAGCATCTTGCAGGAGTAAGTTCATCAAAATATATTGTTGCAATAAATACCGATAAGGATGCTCCCATATTCGGGTCGGCCCAGTACGGTATAGTTGGAGATGCCATGAAGGTTCTTCCGAAACTGGTTGCAGCTGTAAAGGAGGTAAGAAAATAATTTCCATGTATAATTAAAGGGATCTCAGAGATTTAAATAAACAGGAAAGGGACTGATAATTTAAAGTTGTGAAATCCCGGGAAGTCCGTTAAGATCATCCTAAAAACACAGAATCCAGGGTATAGCTATGGTACGACAGATAATCTTTGCAATAACACTTCTGATAACTTTCGGTGTCTTTTTTTACACCGTCAGGAGACTAACAGGATTTTTCAGACTAACTAGACCAGCCTTCAGGGTAAAAGAGTTCGGAAAGAGGTTCCGACTTATGGTGAAAGTGGCCTTTGGACAGACGAAGATATTCAGACGACCGGTCCTTGGCCTGTTTCATGCTCTTGTTTTCTGGGGATTCTGTGTGATAATCTTTGGCAGTATAGAAATGGTTATCGACGGTCTGTCGGGGACCGACCGGATACTTAATTTTCTCGGACCTGTTTATGATGTTATAATTGCTTCGGGAGACATCTTTGCATTGCTTGTCGGTATTTCGATAATTATTTTTCTTGCCCGCAGGCTCTTCTTTCATATAAAAAGGTTTGAAGGAATTGAAATGAAAAGGAGATCTCATGTTGATGCAGCCGTGGCACTTACAATGATACTGTTTCTGATGATCTCGCTGCTTGCCCTTAATACAGGATATCTTGGCCGGAAGCAAATGGCAGGAGAGGAGATTTCGGGATTATTCCCGGTGAGTGGCATTATTACGGGCCTCTTTCAGGGGTTCTCATCAGAGAGTTTCGGCCTGATGTATGAGATTTCGTGGTGGACGCATATCCTTCTCATTTTCATCTTCGCTAACTATCTGCCTTATTCGAAGCATTTTCATGTATTCATGTCTGTTCCGAACGTCTTTCTTTCAAGGCTCGATCCGCCCGGTAAGCTGACAAATATGGATAATATTACTAAAGAGGTTAAGCTGATGCTTGATCCGGCTGCTGCTTTTTCAGCAGCCCCTGCCGATACCCCGGTTGAACGCTTCGGGGTAAAGGATGCAGAGGATGTCACCTGGAAAAACTATTTTGACTCGTTGTCGTGTACCGAGTGCGGCCGGTGTACTTCAGTATGTCCTGCCAACATTACCGGTAAAAAGCTTTCGCCACGTAAGATAATGATGGACCTGCGTGCCAGAATGAAGGAGAAGGGTCCCCTGATGGTCAAAAACGGACGTGATTATTCAGATAACAGATCACTTTTACGCGACTATATTTCGGAGGAGGAGCTATGGGCATGCACAACATGCAATGCATGTGTACAGGAGTGCCCGATAAATATCAATCATCCTTCAGTCATAATAGACATGCGCCGGTATCTTGTTCTTGAGGAAGCATCGGCTCCGGGGGAACTGAAAAGCGTGTTCAGTAATATCGAAAATAACGGCGCTCCATGGCAATATTCTGCTGAAGACAGGCTTTTGTGGGCAAAAGATCTTGATTTCAAAATACCTGTAATGAGCGAGGTGGCTGCGGAAGGCAAAAAACCTGAGTACCTGTTCTGGGTAGGTTGCGCCGGAGCTTTCGACGACAGATATAAAAAGGTTATCCGGGCTTTTGCAACCATCCTTGATCATCTGAAAACTGACTATGCAGTACTTGGCAGAGAAGAAACATGCACCGGCGACCCGGCACGGCGAGCAGGTAACGAAATGCTGTACCAGATGCAGGCATTGCAGCTGATAGAGGTTTTTAAAAACTATGATGTTAAAAAGATCATAACAACCTGTCCTCACTGTTTCAACATCCTGAAGAACGAATATCCCGACCTTGGTGGTAACTATGAGGTAATCAATTACCTGCAATTTATTAATGAGCAGATTGATAATGGCAACCTTAAACCTGATCCCGCTTCTGTAAAGAATAAGGTAATCACCTATCATGATCCATGCTACCTCGGCAGGGCAAATAATATTTATTCCCAGCCCAGGAACGTCCTTAAACATCTTGCAGTAAACGTTACTGAGATGGAAAGGAACCGAAGCTATGCACTTTGCTGTGGCGCCGGCGGGGCACAGATGTTCAAGGAAGCTGAAAAGGGTAGCAAGGAGATATTTATCGAAAGGACAGAAGAGGCACTTAAAACCAATGCCGGAATAATAGCAACAGCCTGCCCGTTCTGTATGACAATGATAACTGATGGTCTGAAATACAAGAACAGGGAGGAAGAAGTAAAAAATCTTGATATTGCTGAGTTGATCGCACAATCGATATAATAATAAAAATCAGAATATTAAACAAACCGATATGGAAAGCAGAAAAGTCTTAAAAAGCGGGGAATTTCTTGTAAGCGATGCAGAGTCGAAAGATATTTTTATCCCTGAAGAGTATAATGAGGAGCAGCAGATGATCGCCCAGACTTGCAGGGATTTTCTCGAAGCAGAGGTATATCCTAACCTTGCAGCTGTTGAAAAAAGCGACAGGGAACTGATGAAAAGTCTCCTCAAAAAGTCGGGAGACCTGGGAATGATGGGGATATCGATACCCGAGGAATACGGTGGTTTCGGACAGTCATTTGTTACACAGATGCTTGTTGCCGAGACAACGGGAGCAGGCTATTCGTTTTCGGTTGCTTACATGGCACATTGCGGGATAGGTACTCTTCCGATAATGTATTACGGCAATGAGGATCAGAGACAGCGTTATGTCACACGGCTTGCCACAGGTGAACTTATCGGGGCCTATTGTCTGACTGAACCGGGTGCAGGCAGCGACGCCAACTCAGGGAAGAGCAATGCCAGATTATCGGACGACGGAAAACACTACATTCTGAATGGTCAGAAGATGTGGATCACCAATGCAGGCTTTGCCGATACGCTTGTTGTTTTTGCCAAGATAGATAACGACAGGGTGCTAAGCGCCTTTATAGTTGAAAGCA
Source organism: uncultured Bacteroidales bacterium (assembly GCA_963736675.1). Classification (GTDB taxonomy): domain Bacteria; phylum Bacteroidota; class Bacteroidia; order Bacteroidales; family VadinHA17; genus LD21. The sequence goes on along the minus strand of CAVTPT010000003.1, from coordinate 373,066 downwards.
GCTATCCGGGAGTTGTGATCGGCCCCGATGAGCATAAGATGGGTATAAAAGGTTCTTCGACGGCCCAGATATACTTCAACGACGTAATGGTGCCGGTCGAAAACCTGCTTGGTAAACGTGGCGAAGGTTTCAGGATCGCACTCAGCATACTGCATATGGGCAGACTGAAACTTGGGGCAAATGTTCTGGGAGCTGCAAAGAAAACTATAACCGATTCGGTAAGATATGCCAACGAGCGGAAACAGTTCGGTGTCCTTATCTCGACATTCGGCGCAATAAAACATAAGCTGGCCGAGCAGGTTATCCGTCTTTTCGCCTCCGAATCAGCTGTATACCGGGTCAGTAAAGATATTGATGACCTGATGGAGAAGCTGAAATCAGAGTGTGGCGATAAGGGGAGAGCCTCAATCGACGCCATAAGTCATTATGCCGTTGAAGCTGCAATACTTAAGGTCGTCGGATCGGAAATGCTTGATTTTGTTGCCGATGAGGCTGTCCAGATTTACGGTGGAATGGGATACTCAGCTGAAATGGATGTTGAAAGAGGCTACCGCGATTCACGCATAAACAGGATCTTTGAAGGTACCAACGAAATTAACAGGCTCCTGGTTGCCGATACTGCCATGAAACGTGCAATGAAAGGCGACTTCGATCTTTTCGGTGAGGCAGAAAAGCTTTTTGCAGGTATTGACACCCTCACCGACGGAGAGAAACCCGGGGAAGATTATTTCCACGAAAAGAAAAGATATATAAGAAATTTTAAAAAACTGATCCTCCTCTCAATTCACAGTGCAGTAAAACAGTTCGATAAAAAGCTGGTGAATGAGCAGGAGATAATGAATAACATAACCGAGATGATGATGGAGACATACCTCTCGGAGTCTCTCTGCCTGAGGATCGAAAAACTGTCGGCAATGAAAAATGATGTCAGCGTTTACAGGGATATCCTAGATGTAAATATATTTGATACAGCTGGCAAAGTAAGGAAATCCGCTTACGATGCATTTTGTTCAATAGCCGTGCCTGAAAATTCTGACAGGCTGCTGAAGGCTGTAAATACCCTTACACGCGTAGGCGCTGTTAATGTTAAAGAGGCACGACGAAGAATTGCCGACATACTGATTGCCGATAACTCATACAAATTCTGAGAAGTCCTGAATTGAAAATTCTTTTGTGCTTTTAGGCACCATCCGGTATGCAGATCAAATGCATACCGGATCTTTTTTTCCATCCGTTATTCAGCCAAAGGTTCAGAGATCTTTTGACAAGAGAAATATCACTATTCAGGGTGATAAAAATCAATTTTCAACATGATAAACAGCATAAAATAAAGTACAAAATTTGACTGTGTAATTTGTTATTAATCAACATTCTCAGATATCTTTGTGAATACATTAACAATAACAGGAAAATGAGACAAAAAGCTGATTTATCAAATACGGTGATTGTGGTTTTCTTTGTTTTTGCTATTTCAGTTCTGCTGGAATCGTGTGAAAAATACTCCTTCGAGGTCGGGGAGGTCGATCCTGACGAGACGGTTCTTTTCCAGTCGGAAATTCAGCCTGTCTTTACTAAAAACTGTATAACATGTCATAAAGGTTCAAGGGATCCTGACCTTCGTGATGGACTTTCATATGCCTCTCTTACTGAAGGGGATTATGTTACCCTGCCGGCTGAGACAAGCGGACTCTACACCAGGATCAACTCGGGCAGTCACCTCCCTTTTACCCTGCCTGAAGAAAAGCTTAAGATCCTCTATTGGATTGAACAAGGTGCATTAAATAATAAGTAAGTTCTTTAACCTGTTAAAAACCTTCAAGATGAGAAAGACCTTTATTTTAATTATTTTGATTGCCTTTACAGGTGCTCTTCCGGCCCAGGAAGATGTTAAGCCGAAGCCGGTGAGGTTCACTTTCGGAACAAGCATTCTTGTCGATAACCATACAGTTGCCACACCATATAAAGGGGGTCTTGAACTGGAGATACATCACCGGTTCAGCCTTATTGAGAACTATCATAATCTTTTTGGAATTTATGGTGCGGCAAATACAAGGATAGGTCTCAATTACGGAGTTACCGAAAGACTGATGATAGGTGCCGGGACAACCAAGGATTACAAGCTTCAGGATCTTCAGTGGAAGTACCTGATACTTGCCCAGACAGAGGATAACAGTATGCCAGTATCTCTTTCGTACTATGGAAATGTAGTTCTTGACCTTCAGAAAAAAGAGGCCTTCGGTCCGGTTGAGCGATACAGGGATATTCACAGGCTGTCGTATTTTACCCAGTTCATTGTTGCCAGGAAGTTCAATGAGGTCTTTTCATTACAGATAGCTCCCTCTCTTGCTTATTTCAATGCTGTTCCTCATTATACAAATGAGCTCAGATATAAGAATCTGAATTTTGGCTTATCGGCCGGGGCAAAAGTATCAGTATCAGGCTCCCATTCTGTCCTCCTTGAATATGACCAGCTTCTGACAAAACAGGATCTTGCCAGCCAGCCGAAGCCGAACCTTTCATTAGGCTGGGAAATTGGTACCGCCACACATACTTTTCAGGTATTTGTCGCCAACTATTCACAGATAATCAGCCAGCGAAACCTGGTTTTCAATACAAACGACTTTTCCAAAGGTGAATACCTTGTCGGATTCAATGTAACAGTCAGATTTTAATTACTAAATTCAGACAGGAATGAAATTATTACGTATCAGACTCCTGTTCCTGTTAATTATTGTCTCAGCCTCTTATCCGGCTGCCGGGAATGGTTTTTCCTTTAAGGATTCAGGCCCGGAAGCACCGGATACTGCTGCATATGTCCCTCCATTTTATGATGATAATGAGCGTTGTTTCGTTTGTCACGGACAAAAAAATTACGAATATACCAACGAAAATCTTGGCAGACAGGTCAAAGCAATGATGTTCTCCGAGAGGATGGTCAGCAGGGATGTTTTTTACAGATCAAACCATAAAAGCTTCAGCTGTACCGACTGCCATTCAAGTGAATACACGACATTCCCACACCCCGGAGAACTCAGGATGGAGGAGAATTTCAACTGCATCGATTGCCATGGAGGAGATGAAATGTTCTCACAATACAATTTTGAGGTGATTGAAGCTGAGTATCAGAACAGCGTTCACTACAAGCTCGAGGAGCAGGGATTTAACTGCTGGAAATGTCATGGTCCCCACGACTACCGGATAAGCATCAGGAACAGCACCAACCTGGAGGAGACTATATTGTATGATAATAATATCTGTCTTAACTGTCACAGCGACTTTGACCGTTATCAGCTTCTGACCGACAGGGAAGAGGTCGACCTCATCGGTAAACATGAATGGCTCCCCAACCAGAGATCTCATTTCAGGAGTGTCAGATGTATTGAGTGCCATTCGGAAGTTAACGACACAATACTCGTCTCTCATCTTATCAATCCCAGTGTCAGAGCAATTAAGGGGTGCAACGAGTGCCATTCTCAGAACTCGATACTGATGTCATCACTCTACAAGTTCCAGTCAAAGGAGCAACGCCGCGACGGATTTCTGAACGGGATCATTCTAAACCAGTCGTATGTGATAGGTGCCACAAGAAACAGATACCTGAATAATATAAGTTTCGGGATCTTCGCGTTAATGGCGTGTGCAATACTTATTCATATAATCTTCAGGATAAAAAGAAAACATAAACCCTAATCAGAAAAGAATGTATCTGTATCCAAAATGGCTCAGATTATGGCATTTGTTAAATGCAATATTGATAATTATTCTTATTTACAGCGGAATAAGTATGCAATATACAGGCAGGGAGGAATCATTTTTCCTGCTAAATTTCGCCGCAGCGGTAAAATGGCATAATGTAACTGCTATGATATTGACAGCCAGTTATATATGTTTTATTGTCGGGAATATGACAACAACAAACGGAAAATATTACAGGATTGAAAGGAAGAATTTCGTCGCCGACCTTTTGAGTCAGGCAAAATACTATATTTCAGGGATGTTCAAGGGGGAGAAACCTCCCTTTCCGACATCGCCCGACAGGAAATTCAATCCTCTGCAGAAGATCTCATATGTACTGACGATGTATCTGGCAATGCCTCTGGTAATCATCTCCGGACTGGGACTTTTATTTCCCGAGGTGACAATAAACAGGATTTTCGGGGTGAGCGGACTGATACTTACCGATATCCTGCATATAACAATGGGCTTCCTGATCTCTGTTTTCCTGGTAATTCATGTTTATACATGTACCCTGGGGGCCAGGCCGACATCTCTCTTCAGGGGGATGATCACCGGTTATCACGAGCCAGATGAACATTGACATCAGGGTACCTGATAAACAGTATAGAAAAAATGCACGATTATTGTAAATATATATTTAAACTTAAAAAATGGCACATATGGGAAAAGTCAGAAGAGTAATTATCAGTTTATTTGCGACCGTTATCGGATTTTCTCTTATTATTATGAATGCAGGAGCTCAGCAGCAGGCAAAGCCGTGGGAGGTACCGGCAGAATATAAAACAATGAAAAATCCTGTGGCAAAGGATGAGGCAAGCATTAAGGCGGGCGGGGTTCTTTACGTGAAAAACTGTGCATCATGCCATGGGAAGACCGGTCTTGGCGATGGAGTCAAAGCAAGGGCCCTCAAAGATTTTCCGGGTGATCTGACGGGAAGTTTCTATCAGGACCAGACCGATGGCGAACATTTTTACAAGACCAAATCCGGAAGGAATGAAATGCCTAAATACGAAGGGAAAATGACTGACGACGATATCTGGAACATGGTTAATTATATGAGAACATTAAAAAAAGAGACTCCCTGATATTGGATCACGGAAAAAAAGGGACACTATTTTAAAAAGCGTCCCTTTTTTATTGCAACGATCAGGTTTAAATTGCTGCAAGTGTATTCTCAAGAAGTTTCTTTATATAAGGGTAGTTATGAACTCCATTACTGCCGTCGCGTACAATCAGCTGGAAATTAATAATTGCACCGAACTGGGCATTTGTCAGAGCCGGAAAGGGAACATTACCCAGATCGGCATTCTTCCAGTATCCTTCCGGATTTGAATTCCTGTCGTAGATATCGAGATAGCCATGATACAGATCATCTTCAGGATCTTTCTGGAGAATGTCGTGCCCGTCGCCCAGGGCATTTATCTCATCGGCAAGCTGTGTCAACAGGCCGGAAATCTCTTCCTGTACCGACTCGAGCATTCCGCTTGATTCGCTCATGGTCGAATGGCAATCCGTAGAATTACAACCGGTGAAGTTGCCTTCAGCACTGAATGAGTGTCCTCCGGCCATACCTGAGGGTGTTGCCATATGGCACGACACACACGAAGCTTCAGTGGTATGATCAGAGTTTTCATAGCCGGTTCCGAATTCTATGCCGCCGACTCCGGCAGCCATAGCTCCGTGAGCTCCGTAATGAATTCCGGTCCTGTACGATATTGAAGAAAGTGTATAGGTTTCGGCGGGCTGTGAAACAAGTCTCGAATAATCAATAACATTGCCGTTTGAAGCTGTTACAGGCCTTGGCTGATGACACTTTGAACAAAGATTGGCGGATGTATTGGAAAAATTAATAGATTTTGATCCTCCGTACATTGTCATGGGAACAGCAGAAGTGGTGGTTAGCGGCATAAATTCTGTTTCAGCATAATCGCTGTGAAGTGAACTATGGCAGGTAAAACAGCTGAAGCCTCCGGGTAATGCAAGCGCTGAAGGACTGGCAACATAGCTGTTAAGATATGCCGTGTTATCGGAAGGATCAACTACAAACGTGGCAGGAGTATTTTTAGTAACCACATCTGTGAAACCCTGATGAGAATGACAGGGCGCACAATTGCTTCTTGTTCCCTCCTCAAAGGCTTCTCCTGAAAAATGGAGTGAGTGTTCATATTCAATGGCTTTTGCCTGCACAACAGTGCTGTTGTGGCATTGCTTGCATGTCTCGTTGGCATCAGTGCCGGCCTGCCCATCATCGCCATCAGCACCTGCCGGACCCATCGGTCCTTCACAGGATGCCAGAAGAAATCCCGAAGCAAGCAGAAAGGCTAACAGCCTTGTTATATTCTTCAGCTTCATAGTATGGTTTTTTAGGTTTATTTCTCTCTGCAAGATAATTAATTACGATTGTTAATCCATTAACAGAAGTAATGCTATTTGCAATATGTATTGTTGATAGATGTATCACATTTAAATGATATATGTCAATTTAAAAAATGATTTATATTAGTTTTGTATCTTTATGTTCTGCTTATTCATATTATTAACTTTTTGGAGTTGAATGATGACAGAAAAAAACATAATAAAAAGCTGCGTGGGTTGCCCGGTACAATGGAAAGGCTTCGTTCATCTTACCGCAGAAGAGATGGGAAATATCAATAAAAACAGGTACGAGGCAAATTTCAGACCGGGAGAGATCATTGTGAAGCAGGGATCCCCGTCCTCAAATGTGTTATTCATTTCATCTGGACTTGCCAAGACATATTTTGAGGGTACAAATTCGAAGAATTTTATCCTGAACATCAATCTTCCGGGTAATCTGATTCTGGGTCCCGGAGCCTTTATTGACTCGAGGAACAGCTTCACCGTATCTGCGATAACAGCTGTAAGAACCTGTTTCATAGGATTTGAAGTATTCAGGCAGCTGATAAAAACCAACGGAGCCTTTGCCGAAAGCCTGATAGAAGATCTGAGTGTCAGATCACAATGGACAAACAACAGAATGGTAAGTCTGACACAGAAAAAAATGTCTGGCCGGCTTGCTGAGGCTCTGATCTATCTTGCGGACGATATTTTTGGCTCTGATGAGTTCGGGATGATATTGTCGCGGCAGGAACTGGGCGATATGACAAATATGGCAAAAGAGTGTGTAGTAAGGATACTTAAGGAGATGGAAGATTCGGGGGCGATTAGCTCCGGCTCATCGGGGATCAGAATTCTCGACAAGGAAAGGCTCAGGTTGATATCTGAGAAAGGATGAAAGAAGTTAATCAGTGAAAACATAATCAGGAAATATTATGAAGTTTTTAAGGTTTTTATTCACTCCCTTCTTTATGGGAGTACTATTTTTGATGCTGGCCGCTGTTATGGCTGCAGCTACCTTTCTTGAGAATGATTACGGATCAGGAGCAGCCTATAGTATTGTCTATAATGCCTGGTGGTTCGAGCTTCTGTTTTTGCTGCTTGCCGTCAACCTTATCGGGCAGATGGTGATCTTTAAACTTTACAGGAAGGAGAAGATTACAATTATGCTTTTCCACCTGTCGTTTGTTCTGATGATAACCGGAGCTGCAATAACAAGGTACACCGGATGGGAGGGGAGCATGCACATAAGGGAAGGGGAGGATCAGAACCTGTGTTATTCGGATCTGCAGGAGCTTGCCTTTACGGTAAGGGATAGTAACGGAAACCTCGTGGCAGAGCACTCTGAAGAATTTGTCCTTACATCGGCTTCGGCTGATAAGTTCAGGGAGAAGGTCAGAGTTGGGAATGAGACATTTGAAATCGTACTTGCCCGTGTAATACCTAATGCTGAGCAGAGTGTCAGTGAGAAACCCGGAGGAGAGCCGATGGTTTCGCTGATTGTTTCGAAAGACCGGAGACCATCCGAATCGCTGATCCTGGGAAAGGGAGAGACAAAGAGGATCTTTGATGTCTCAATAGGTTTTGAGCCATCGGATCCGGCCGATATGAAGATCACAGCTGACTCGGGTTCTTTTTACCTGCACTCCGCATCGGGGATTACCGAGACAAGCATGATGACTCAGGAAAAGAGATACCATGAACCCGGCGCACCCCTCTTAATGCAGCCCAGAACAATAATTTCAACAAATGGAACTGAGATCGTTCCTGTAATTATGACACAGGCTGGTGAAATTAAACCGGTTCCGGTGAATCCTTCAGAGAAAAGCACAGGTCAGAATGCCCTGGTATTTTATCTGTCGGGCGACGGAACTCCGGCCGACCTCATACTCTGGGACAAAAGTAGTGATGTGACCGCAGCTGATTCGGTAATTATCAACGGGAACAGTTTGAAAATATCATTTGGTTCACCTGCAGTTTTATTGCCATTCAGGATCGGGCTTGCCGATTTTGTCCTTGAAAGATACCCCGGATCCAACAGCCCTTCAGGTTACAAAAGCAATGTTGTCCTTACCGACCAGGTGAAAGGTATTGAAAAACAGTTTAGTATATATATGAATAACATACTTAAATACCGCGGCTTCAGGTTTTATCAGTCATCATATGATACTGATGAGCTTGGTACAATACTTTCGGTCAATCGTGATATTGCAGGTATGTTAGTCACATATACCGGCTACGGACTGCTATTCCTTTTTATTATCCTTTCGCTTCTTAACAGAAAATCTGTTTTCCGCACCATTAAAGCCACCAGCTGGAGTTCCGCACTGAGAAAAACTGTACTTATCCTGCCGTTTGTATTGCTGGTGTCGGGATTTGCTGAGACCCATGCCCAGCGGATTGTGCCCGACAGGAATTCGGCGGAGGAGTTTGGAAAGATACTTGTTCAGGATCAGAAAGGCAGGACCAAGCCTCTTTCGGCATTGAGCAATGATATACTAAGGAAAGTAGCCAGGGAAAGCAATTTTGAGGGGCTGACCCCGACGCAGGTCTTCATGGGGATTCTTGTCGACTTTGATAACTGGAAAGATGTTCCTGTGATAAAAGTGTCGAACAGGGAGTTACAGCGTTCTCTCGGGATCTTTGGCAGTTATGCTGCATTTTCCGACATAGTCGACATGGAAGGGGCTGGCTATAAATTATCGGCCGAGGTAAACAGGGCCTATTCTGTACCCCCTGCAGAAAGAACCAAGACTGATAAAGAGATCATGAAAGTTGACGAGAGAGTCAATATTGTTTATATGATATATAATGAGGGATTTCTGAAAATATTCCCCCTGAAAGACGGATCGCATAACTGGGGCTCACCGGATGAAGCTCTTAAATCAGCATCCGGCAGCGAGGATTCCCTTTATCTGTCAGGTGTCCTTCCGATGCTGGCCGGGGCCCTGAAAAACGGTGATGTGGCTGCTGCCCGCCAGATAGCAGTAACGATATCTGATTATCAGGAGAGGTTTTCAGAATATGATCTGCCATCCGGATCAAAGACAAAAGCAGAGATCCTCTATTATAAGCTTATGATATTTGAACGGCTCTTCCCGTTTTACGCGACAACAGGGATAGTCATGCTTGTCCTGCTGATTGTCATGGTCATAAGAGCGAAAAAGGAGATCCCTAAATCGCTCAGAATACTTCAATGGCTGCTGTTTTCAGGTTTTCTGGTTCATACATCCGGACTTGTGCTCCGGTGGTATATCTCGGGTCATTCGCCAATGAGCAACGGTTATGAATCGATGATTTTCATTTCGTGGGTAACCCTTCTGGCGGGTTTCATTTTCAGCCGTAAATCGGCGTTTGCACTTTCTGCCACGGCAGTTCTGGCAGGTATGACACTCATGGTGGCCCACCTCAGTTTTATGGACCCTGAGATAACAAATCTGGTACCTGTGCTGAAATCGTACTGGCTTACACTGCATGTATCAGTTATAACCGGCAGTTACGGATTTCTTGGTCTGGGTGCCATTCTCGGCATAATCACAATGATCCTTCTGCTGCTAACCAACGAGAGGAACAGGGAGAGAATTTCGGTCACTATTGACGAGCTTCTGGTAATTAATTACAGGAGCCTCACCCTGGGGCTCTATTTTCTTACTATCGGTACTTTTCTTGGGGCAGTATGGGCGAATGAGTCGTGGGGAAGATACTGGGGATGGGATCCCAAGGAGACATGGTCGCTGATCACTATTGTTATATACAGCCTTGTGATACATTCGAGACTGATCCCCGGGATGAAGGATATCTACACCTTCAACCTGCTTTCACTCTTCGCCTTTGCTTCGGTACTTATGACCTATTTTGGTGTAAACTATTATCTTTCGGGGCTGCACTCATATGCAGGAGGCGATCCGGTTCCTGTTCCATCTTTTGTTTATGTAACAGTGATCACTCTTGTTGCACTTGCCTGGTTCTCATATTCACGATACCGGAAATGGGTACCGGAGGCTGACGGTGGAAAGAAATAAACCAAAGTACGACTTTATAAAATGAAGGAGGCCGCCTTTAAGGGCAGCCTCCTTTTGATTATGTTGGTGGGGTGGAAGATGGGATTCGAACCCACGACCTTCGGAACCACAATCCGACGTTCTAACCAACTGAACTACATCCACCGTTTATGGGGTGCAAAATAAGGCCAAAATTTTCATTTCGCAAAATTTTAAATTTATTTTCTGCTGATCGCGCCCAATTAGTATCTTTGAATAGTTTATAAATAAGATGGCAACGATACAATTTTTTACGCATGTGTATGTTAACAGATTGTATTTTGTGACTATAATCCACGATTGAAGAAGTTAAAACTAATAGACAATATTTCGGGGCTGCAACTTTTTCAGTTGATGCGATTCATTGTCTTCCTCATCATCAGCATTGTTTTTACTAAAAAACTTCCGGTAGCCGAAATCGGTTCGTGGGAGATGTTCCTTTTCATTGCCAGCCTTGTCAGCTTTTTCTGGGTCACGGGTATCATTCAGTCTCTGCTGCCTCTTTATCACCGGAACAGGACTTACAGGAAACTTGGGGATAACGGAACAAGTAAATCACCAGAGATATACAATGCTTTTCTTCTCCTCTGTTTTTTCAGTCTCTTTGTTTTTATCATAGGGCATTCGATCAAGGGACATTTTTCGGTTTTCAATATTTCGGGGAATGCAAAATATATAAACCTTCTTTTGCTTTATATCCTTCTGAGCAATCCTGTCTGCCTGATCGAGTATATCTATCTTCTTAACAACCGGTCGTACAGGATATTCCAGTACGGACTATATACGTTTGTGGCTCAGCTTATTCTTATAATACTGCCAATAGTCCTGAAGGGGGATATTATCTGGGCAATTTACGGACTCCTGGCAATAACCGCCGTCCGATGGGTATGGCTGTTCATTCTCCTGAAAAGATACACCGAGATGAAGATCTCTCCGCAATTCATGAAGGAGCATATGTATCTTGGACTACCTCTCATACTGACTTCTCTGATCAGTGGTTCGGCGCAGTATACTGACGGAATAATAATCTCAGCTGTATACCGCGATCCCGAAATCTTCGCCTGGTTCCGGTACGGTGCAAAGGAGTTCCCGCTGGTGCTGATGCTGGCTAACGGACTCAGTAACGCTATGTTACCCGAGTTTTCGACCCGATCGCGAATGAAAGAGTCGCTTGCCAGGATAAAGATAAAGTCACGGAAACTTATGCATATATGTTTCCCTGCCACTATGGTGATGATGCTGATTGCCCGCTGGTTGTTTCCGCGAATGTTTACTCCTGAATTTCACAAAAGTGTCGGGATCTTCCTTGTATATACCCTGCTTGTCATTCCGAGGCTCATATTCCCTCAGACCGTTATTGTCGGACGAAAAAAGACCCATATTACACTGATCTCTGCTCTGCTGGAGCTTACATTCAATATTCCCCTTAGTCTTCTGATGATCAAATGGGGCTATGGGATGGTCGGGGTGGCACTGGCTACTTTTATCGTATACATGCTGGGCAAGATCTTTCTTACGGGCTATCTCTGGATAAAAATGAAGATCAGGCCCCAGGAATATATACCTCTGAAAACATATTTCATCTATTCTCTGCTTCTGGCAATTCTGTTCGTGCTTATTGACCACAGAATAATTGATATTCAATAGTTTGGGTGCCGGTCTGAAAAGATGATTAATGCCCGGTTTGTTATCATAAAAATAAATCTCCATATTTGCCTTTGTGAAGCCCGTCTGAAAGGTCTTTCTCCCGGGCTTTGATTAATATAATCTATAAAACTGATTACCATGCAGATCGTTGAGGTAAGAAGCAAGCATGATAAGAAAGAATTTCTCGATTTCCCCAAAAAGTTGTACAAAGGAGATCCGTACTGGGTATGCCCTCTGGATTCCGGGCTTGAATCGTTATTCGATCCCGGCAGCAATTATCTTTTCAGACAGGGAGCTGCTGTCCGCTGGATACTGAAGGATGCTAACGGTAGCACAATCGGTCGTATAGCGTCGTTTATTGATAAAAAAAGATCGGAGGCATACAGGCAGCCAACAGGAGGTATCGGGTTTTTCGAAGTGATTGAAAACAGGGAAGCTGCATTTGCCCTGTTTGATACTGCAAAAAGATGGCTGGCCGAAAGAGGCATGGAAGCAATGGATGGTCCGATAAATTTCGGGGAGAATGACAGCAACTGGGGCCTCCTTGTTGACGGATTTACGCACCAGGGATATGGAATGCCTTATAATAAAAAATATTACAGGGCTTTCTTCGAGGAGTATGGCTTTAAGAATTATTTTGAGCAGTATTCATATCACCGGGTGGTACGTAATGCTGAAAATGAGTTTATTGAGTTCCCTCCGCGTATCATGAAAATAGCCGAATGGATAGCCAGAAAACCGGGATATTCGTTCCGCCATTTCGACGTCAGGCAGAAAGCCAGGTTCGCAGCTGACTTTGTGGATATATATAATTCCACATGGTCGGTTTTTAAGGAGGATTTTACACCGCTTGATCCTTTCCTTATCGAGAATTTTTTCAGGAAAGCAAAAATGATCATCGATGAAGAGCTTGTCTGGTTCGCCTATTTTAACGATAAACCGATAGCTTTCTTTATCATTTTCCCCGATCTTAACCAGATTATCAAATACTTTAACGGGAAGCTGAATCTATGGAATATGATAAGATTCCTCTATTTCAAGGCAACACATAAGATGACAAGGGCCAGGGCAATAGTAGGAGGTGTTAACCCCATGTACCAGAACAGCGGAGTTGAATCGGCCATCTTTCTGCAGATTTATGAGGTTTTCAGGAGAAAGCCATGGTTCAACGAACTCGAACTTTCGTGGGTGGGTGATTTCAATCCTAAAATGACTGCAATATACGAAGCACTGGGGGCACACAAAGCAAAGACCCACATCACATTCAGGTATCTTATAAACGACTCGATCACATTTATCAGATACAAGGATGAAATGTTCCAGAAATCAAAGCTGGCCGAACGAAACAGCGAAAAGAAATAATTATTTAAATCTTCTTTGTTTATTTAATAATGTTCATTAATTTTGCGACCCTGAATAAGGGCATTTTATTTTTAAAATAAGAAAACGAAAAAAAGCAGGCAATGAAAGAGGGAATTCATCCAAATAATTACAGGCTGGTGGTATTTCAGGACATGTCGAATGGTTTTTCTTTCATGACCAGATCAACTGCACCATCGAGGGATACTATCAAATGGGAAGATGGTAAAGAGTATCCTCTTCTCAAACTTGAGATATCCAATACATCACATCCTTTCTATACAGGTAAGATGAAACTCGTCGATACGGCCGGAAGGGTTGATAAATTCATGAACCGTTACAAGGACCATGTCGGCAAGAAGAAATAGCTGATAGCGCAATCTTATAGATCCCGGCCTACTACCGGGTTTTTTTTTGCCCTGAATTATGGCACAATCATTGCTTAAGTTCACTGCTGAAGATGATCAAAAATATTATGTAAATTTGGCTCACTATTGATTTAATATGGATAAGAAACCGAGGAAAACCCTGAATGAAATTTTACTTCCTGACCTTCTTGACGGAGAAGGGGATATAATTCCCATTATTGCTGATGGTGAAGAGGGGGACCTGGAGGATGTTGATGTGCCTGATGCTATACCAATACTTTCGCTGAGAAATACAGTACTTTTCCCCGGTGTGGTTCTTCCTATTTCCATCGGCCGTCCCAAATCGATCCAGCTGATAAAGGATGCTTACAGAAATGATAAAATTGTCGGCACAGTTGCCCAGAAAGATCCGGATACCGAGAACCCGGCTTATGACGACCTTCATAATGTCGGCACGATCGGACAGATTGTCAAACTTCTTGAAATGCCCGACGGATCTACCACTGCCATAATCCAGGGACGGAAAAGAATGGTCCTGAATGAGCTTGTCTCATCCGACCCATATTTTATTGCCCGGGTAAGGACAATACCTGAGATCAAACCCGGGATCGTGAATAAGGATTTTGATGCCATAGTCGGTTCGCTTAAAGATTTGTCGCTCAAAATAATAAAGATAAATCCGAATATCAGTCCCGAAGCTTCATTTGCCATCAAGAATATTGAGAACAGTACCTACCTCATTAACTTTATATGTTCCAATACCGATATTAAGGTACAGGACAAACAGAAGCTTCTCGAAATAAACAGTATGCGCGACAGGGGTTTTACCCTTCTTGAATATCTGGTGCAGGAGATACAGGTACTTGAACTCAAGAATGAGCTTCAGTCAAAAGTAAAAGTTGATCTTGATCAGCAACAGCGTGAGTTCCTGCTTCACCAGCAGATGAAGACCATCCAGAATGAGCTGGGAGGAAATCCGGTTGAAAAAGAGATTGAGGAATACAGAAGAAAAGCTGAATCGAAAAAATGGTCAGACGAAGTAAAGAAGGTTTTTGAAAAGGAACTTGACAAGCTGCATCGGATGAATCCGGCTGCAGCCGAATACTCGGTTCAGGTCAATTATATCCAGACCCTTATCGATCTCCCATGGAAATTTTATACCGAAGATAACCTCGACCTTCAGAATGCGAGGATGGTCCTTGACAATGACCATTTTGGCCTTGATGAGGTAAAAGAGAGGATCCTCGAACATCTGGCCGTACTCAAACTTAAGGGCGATCTGAAGTCTCCCATCCTTTGTCTCTATGGTCCTCCCGGAGTCGGAAAAACCTCTCTTGGCAGATCGGTAGCAAAGGCCCTGAACAGGAAATATGTCAGAATGTCACTCGGAGGACTGCACGACGAAGCCGAGATAAGGGGACACCGTAAGACATATATCGGCGCAATGCCCGGCCGGATCCTTCAGAATATTAAACGGGCCGGTTCCTCCAATCCCGTATTTATCCTTGACGAGATTGACAAGGTCGGGCAGGACTTCCGCGGAGATCCTTCTTCTGCCCTCCTGGAAGTGCTTGATCCTGAACAGAACAGTACCTTCTTCGATAATTTTATCGAGATGGAATATGATCTTTCAAATGTCATGTTCATCGCCACCGCCAATACGCTGTCTACAATAAGTCCCGCATTAAGGGACAGGATGGAACTTATAGAGATAACCGGATATCTGCTTGAGGAGAAACTTGAAATTGCCAGGAGGCATCTTCTTCCCAAACAACTTGAAAATCACGGAGTGAAACCGGAGCAGCTCACCATCGGTAATGATGTGATGGAGACTTTAATTGATAAATATACCAGGGAGTCAGGGGTCAGGGAGCTCGACAAGAGGCTGGCCAAAATAGTAAGGGTAACTGCAAAAAATATTGCTTCCGATACACCCTACGAGCCGGTATTGTCAAAAGCGGTCCTCATCGAAACTCTAGGTCCCCCGAAATACATACGCGATCTTTATGCCGGCAACGATCAGGCCGGGGTTGTTACCGGACTTGCATGGACAGCCTCGGGGGGAGAGATACTCTTTGTTGAGACAAGTCTTAGCCGCGGTACCGGGAAACTGACCCTTACAGGCAACCTTGGTGAAGTTATGAAAGAGTCGGCTGTGATAGCCCTTGAGTATCTTAAGTCAAATGCTGACCTGATGGAATTACCTGATAACTTCTCGGAGAAATGGAATATCCATATCCATGTACCCGAAGGTGCAATTCCAAAAGACGGACCTTCAGCAGGGATTACCATGGCTGCTTCAATAGCCTCGGCGTTTACTCAGAGAAAAGTGAAAAAATATCTGGCTATGACGGGTGAGATAACTTTGCGCGGAAAGGTGTTGCCGGTCGGGGGAATTAAGGAGAAGATCCTCGCAGCAAAACGTGCAAGTATCAGGGAGATAATAGTTTCGGAAGACAACCGTAAGGATGTTGAGGATATTAAAGAAATATATATAAGAGGATTGAAATTTCATTATGTCGATACCATAATGGAGGTCCTTGAACTATCGCTTCTGAAGCAGAAGGTAAAAAATCCCAAAAAAATCTCATTTGAATGAAAAAGATAGCTGTATTTCCGGGCTCATTCGATCCGTTTACGATCGGACACGAAGGAGTAGTACTTAGAGCCCTTAGCCTTTTTGATGAAATAATTATAGCAGTGGGGGCCAATGCCTTAAAAAAGAGTTACTATTCGCTTGAAACAAGAAAGGAGATGATCGGTAAGGTCTTTCAGGATGAGCCCAGAATTAGTGTTGATCATTATGAAGGACTGACTGTCGACTATTGTACCCGGAAAGGGGCCATGTATCTCCTGAGAGGGCTGAGAACAGCTGCCGATTTTGAGTTTGAGAGAGCTATTGCACAGGTAAACAAGGCTATGGCCGGAGATATTGAATCGGTTTTCTTTCTTACAATACCCGAACACTCATTTGTTAATTCGACAATTGTCCGTGATATAATACGAAGCGGTGGCGATGCTTCGAAGTTTGTGCCCTCGGCAATAAATATCAATAATTATAAAGGCGGGGAGTAGCACATATTCCGGCAGGAGTATTCTCTGCCTTAAGTTCTGAGAACTGAGGTATTGATAAGATCCATCAGTGAAAGCCAGGCCAGCCCTTTTATATTATTCAGCTCATCAGGCGAAAGCCATTCTACCTTTGTGATCCCTTCCTCAAGCTGTGGTTCTAAAATCATTGTCCCGTTGTATTGCATCAGATACCAGCTGGTCTTTTTCAGATATGAGATCCCTTCCCAGCTGTAGGTATGGTAACTTGGTGACAGAGGTTTGATTATCCTGTGTCCCGTAATACCGCACTCTTCGCTAACCTCCCTGATGGCACATACTTCCGGTTCCTCTCCGGGTTCAATATGCCCCTTTGGCAGGTCGAGTCTGCCCTTCTTTTCGATGAACAGGTATTTTCCCGAGCTGTGCCTGACAAGTCCGCCGGCAGCGCCGACTTCAGTAAAGTAGATCCTGAACATCCTCCAGAGGTGAGCTATATCGGGACCATAGATATTAATCGAATGAACAGATGTATCTGTCTGAAAATCAGAAATAATTTTATAAAGTTCCTTCGTAGCACTGAATTTATGGAATAACCCGTATTTTTGTAACCGGTCAGGTTCAGGACTTATCAGTATGAATCTGTTTTCAAAATGAACTTTATACATGATCATATGGAAAAAAGGGCAAAAAAGATTGCTGAATATCTACTGCAAATTAAAGCAATAAAATTGCAACCATCAAATCCTTTTACATGGGCTTCGGGCTGGAAATCACCCATATATTGTGACAACCGGAAAACACTTTCATTCCCCGAGGTCAGAACATACATCAGCGACTCATTTGCCTCACTTATCAGAGAACTTTATCCTGAAGCGGCAGTTATTGCAGGCGTGGCAACAGGAGCAATTGCCCATGGTGCACTCGTTGCTGATAATCTTGGTTTGCCGTTTATTTACGTCAGGTCGGGGGCAAAGGAACACGGCCTGGGCAACCAGATAGAGGGTTATTTTGAACCCGGGCAGGAAGTTGTGGTTATCGAGGATCTTATCTCAACAGGAGGGAGCAGCCTCTCCGCTGTAAAAGCATTGAGGGAAGCAGGCTGTAAGGTCTGCGGAATGATGGCAATTTTCACGTATGAGTTTCAGAAAGCTGCTGACGGATTTGCCTCCGAAAATTGTGCACTTCATACACTGAGCAACTATAGCGTTCTGATCGAGACAGCTTTAAGCACAGGATATATAGGAGAGAAAGAAGTAGAAACACTAAAGCTCTGGAGGGTTGATCCTTCTGTCTGGGGCGTAAAATAAGAAAAAAGAATGGCAGCAAACGCTATATTTGAAAGCAGGACAGGTAACCTGACCTGCAGTCCGGAAGAGGTTTATAATTTTGTCACGGATATCCGCAACTTTAAACAGTTTGTCCCGAAGGATCTTATCAGTGACTGGAGTGCCGAAAAGGAGTCCGGCAGTTTCAGGGTATCATCAGTGGGAGGGGTAAATTTCAGGCTCGGAGATACAAAACCGTACAGCAGGGTTCTTTTTTCAGGTGAAGCACTTTCGTCGACGGGATTTACCCTGGACCTCCTGATAGAAGAGGATGCCAACAGACCGGCCCGGGTAAAAGTAATACTCGAAGCTGACATGAATCCTGTGCTTAAGATGATGGTAGCAGCTCCGGCAGCCCGCTTTCTTGAAACACTTATTGAGCAGATGGAAAGATTCCGTGACTGGACCGGGGTTATAAAAGATACTCAATCTCTTTGAACGAAAACTCATGCATCTTATTCCGGTGATCTTCAATTTGCAGTATCCCGGAGATACCGACTGACCTGATGCGTCCTTTGAGGATACCGGCAGCGGTTTTGAATTTGTGCCATTCGTCAAGCCGGTACAACGATCCGATATATTCACTCCTTATCTCATCATACATGCCTCCGATAAGGCTTTTATACCTTTTGTCAAGATTATCCGCCAGTTCAGAAAGGCACTTTTTAAGGTCGTACTGAATTCCCGAGATCATGGTCATTGAGACAGGATTGGGGGCGCCGCCTGTAAATCTTTGCTGGTTGACATTTAGTCCTATTCCGATAACACAACTTTCTATTATGTCTCCTTTAATGGAATTTTCAATCAGGATACCTGAAATTTTGTCATTTCCTGCATATATATCGTTTGGCCATTTTATTCTGCATGCTCCCGTATACCTTTTAAGGAAATCGCAGATACCCAGTGATACCGTCATCGATATAAGAAACTGGTCGGCAGGAGGGATCATGCCGGGGTAAAGTATTACAGTAAACAACAGGTTTTTACCCTCCTCACTTTCCCATGTATTGCCGGGCTGACCCTTCCCTGCCGACTGGAAGTCAGTATAGATTATTGTACCCTCGCCGGGGGCTCCATCTTTAAGCAACATCCTGGCATATGTGTTTGTTGAGGAGGTGTTGCTGAGATAAACCAGGCTTGATCCGATTATCATAGCAGTAAACACTTTTCAGGTTTTCCCTGTTTATATTTCAGCGAATATGTCATAAGATGACGGATTGGCACTGAAATTGCACAAAGAGAATTCCGGGAGCTAAAATACGGATAAAAGTTTGTACTTTTGCAACCTGATATATAACTGATAATTATCGATGAAGAAAAGGTCTGACGGAACCGAACTCCTGCTTGGAAGCATAGTAAAGGGGATATTTGAGAAGAAAGGGAACGACGTAGTAAAAATAGATTTGAGAAAACTTGAGAGCAGGATCACCGATTACTTTATTATCTGCCATGCTTCATCCACCACTCAGGTCGATTCAATTTGTGACTCGGTGGAAGATAACGTTAGAAATGATGCCGGGGAAAAACCAGCTCATATTGAAGGACTTGATAATTGCTTCTGGGTGTTGCTGGATTATGGCAATGTGATAGTGCACATTTTTCTTCAGGAGTACAGGCAATTTTACAACCTCGAGTCATTATGGGCTGATGCCACGATTGAGGTTTTACATGATAAAATTCAGTAAGAAAGCTTATATGACAGAGAATAAAAATAATAACCAGGGACCAGATAAAAAGAATGACACGAATTTAAAACCTAAATTCAATTCAAACTGGATCTTTGCTATTCTGGCAATTTCGATAATTGCCATAAATTTTCTATACACCGGCAAGAATACCCCAAAGGGTACAACAACCAGCGCTGTAAAGGAGATGATTGCCAGCCGTGATATTGAGAAAATAACGGTTGTAAACAAGGAGAAGGCCGAGATTTACCTGAAGAAAAGCGCTCTTGAGTCGGGAAGGTACCCTGAGATACCAAAGAGCGGTACAGGAATGGGAATGTCGCTTCCAAAACCGAACTTTACCTATAATATCGGGGATATAAGCAGCTTTGAGCCTTTTATTATTGATGAGCAGAAGAAAGCAGGCTATGAAGACAAGGATATTATTTATCCCGAATATATAACGCGTAAAAATTACCTGGGAGAAATTCTGGGGTGGACACTGCCTTTTATATTTCTGATCGTCCTGTGGATGTTTTTAATGCGTCGTATGTCAGGCGGGGGAGCCGGTGGTGCAGGAGGTATCTTCAGTGTCGGGAAATCAAGAGCACAGGTCTTTGACAAGGATACCAATGTAAAGCTTAATTTCAATGATGTGGCCGGTCTCGAAGAGGCCAAGACCGAAGTTATGGAAATAGTGGATTTTCTGAAAAATCCAAAAAAATATACCCAGCTTGGAGGAAAGATACCAAAAGGAGCATTGCTGATCGGACCTCCCGGAACAGGAAAGACTCTTCTGGCCAAAGCGGTTGCCGGCGAAGCTAATGTTCCGTTCTTCTCGATCTCGGGATCAGATTTTGTTGAGATGTTCGTCGGTGTAGGGGCATCAAGAGTAAGGGATCTTTTCAAACAGGCAAAAGAGAAAGCTCCCTGTATCGTCTTTATCGACGAAATTGATGCGGTGGGACGCGCACGCGGCCGGAATGTCAATTTCGGATCGAATGATGAAAGAGAAAATACTCTTAATCAGCTTCTTACCGAGATGGACGGATTTGGAACAAACATGGGAGTAATAATACTGGCCGCAACAAACAGGGCTGATATTCTCGACAGGGCACTGTTACGCGCCGGAAGGTTCGACAGACAGATCCATGTTGAATTGCCGGAGCTTACCGAAAGGGAAGCTATTTTTAAAGTACACCTGCGCCCGATAAAGCTTGAAAAGAATCTGGATATTTCATTCCTGGCCAGGCAGACCCCCGGTTTTTCCGGAGCAGATATAGCTAATGTATGCAATGAGGCAGCACTTATTGCTGCCCGAAAAAATAAGACTATTGTTGAAAAGCAGGATTTCCTGGATGCAATAGACCGTATCGTTGGCGGACTTGAAAGGAAAAGCAAGATCATTTCATCGATTGAAAAGAAGACCATTGCTTATCACGAAGCAGGGCATGCCACTGTAAGCTGGATGCTTGAACATGCCAGCCCCCTGGTGAAGGTTACAATAATACCTAGGGGCAGGGCTCTCGGGGCTGCATGGTACCTTCCCGAGGAAAGGCAGATAACAACCCGGGAACAGCTTCTTGATGAAATGGCATATGCCCTTGGAGGAAGAGCTTCGGAACAGCTCATCTTCGGGAAAATTTCCACGGGAGCCCTGAGCGACCTGGAAAAGATTACAAAGCAGGCATATGCGATGGTGTCGTATTTCGGAATGAGCGAGAAAGTAGGAAATATCAGTTTCTATGATTCTTCAGGTCAGTCCGATTATGGTTTTACAAAACCATACAGCGAGAAGACTGCCGAACTTATCGATCAGGAAGTAAAACAGATCATAGAGGAATCATATATCAGGGCACAGGATGTTCTTAAAGATCATATGAAAGGACTGACCGAACTGGCTGAGCTTCTTCTCGAAAAAGAAGTAATTTTCAGTGAGGACCTCGAGAGGATTTTCGGCCGCAGGAAAGCTGATATACTGAAAGAGGAAAGAGAAATGGCACAAAAAACTGCCAGCCCTGTTAAAAATGAATTGGAACCAGCCCCTCAGGCAAAACCTGAAAAGACTAAAAAGGCAGGACCGAAGAAAGATAATCCCGGGACTGAAACTGATTCCGGAAAAGAGCCTGAGAAAGTGAAAAGGCAAAAAGATAAAAAGGCATCAGATTGAGCAATTTAATCAGACGTACGCTGACGGGGATCTGGATAGTCATTTTTGTCGTTGGAGGCTTCTGGTTGCACCCGTTGTCATTTTTTCTGACAGGTCTCGTAATACTTGCCGGGGCACAATATGAATATTATCTGATGATAAAAAGCACCGGTATAAGGCCGCAGCTTATACCCGGATTTATTATTTCCATAGCTGTTTATATCATCGCTTCGCTCGTTGCATCAGGATTGATCGCGGGAAAATGGTTCTTCGTGTTACTGCCTTTGATATCGCTTATTATGGTGCTTGAACTTTACAGAAGGCAGGATAAACCCTTTGACTCGCTGGCGCATACGTTTTTCCCGCTTTTCTACACAACACTTCCGCTCTCCCTTTTCCCTCTGGCTGCTTTCGGCAGAACAGGTCTTGACTCACTTCTTCCGCACTCAGGCATGATTTTCTCTCCCGGCTTAATAATCGGATTTTTTATCCTGCTCTGGTCTAACGATACAGGTGCATATCTGACCGGAATATCATTCGGCAGACACAGGTTAATGGAACGGATCTCCCCGAAAAAATCATGGGAGGGCTTTATTGGCGGTGCCATCATAGCCCTTGCAGTTGCATGGTTCCTTTCGGGTTGGCTTGGAGTGGTTGACAGGAGAAAATGGATGGTAATCTCATTAATAATATCAATAGCAGGCACATATGGGGACCTTGTGGAGTCGATGCTTAAAAGAAGTACGGGAGTAAAGGATTCCGGTTCAGTAATGCCGGGTCATGGCGGGTTTCTCGATCGTTTCGACAGCACATTAATCTCCTTCCCTCTGGTATATCTTTTTATTACGCTTTTTGGATGATTGAAATGACTTCATTAGTTTTGTGCAAAATTTAAAGGATGAGCATTCATAAGGAAGGGTATAAAATTCTGGGGTTTGGTTTTGTTGTCTTACTTGTCATTAATATCATTGTTGGAATAATATGGGCCGGTAAACCGCTGATCACCCTGGCTTTCATTATCTTCTCCCTGCTATCATACGTTTTTATTCTTTTCTTCTTCAGGTTCCCTGCACGGACAATTGACCCTGACCCGGGGCTGATTTATGCCCCTGCCGACGGGAAAGTGGTCGTTATAGAAGAGACTGAAGAGATGGAGTATTTCAAGGACACCCGCCTGCAGGTCTCAATATTTATGTCGCCGTTTAATATGCACAGCAACAGGTATCCGGTTTCGGGCCGGATAAAGTATGTGTGTTATCATCATGGAAATTATATGGTGGCGTGGCATCCAAAGTCATCGGAGCTGAACGAGAGAAGCTCGGTGGTAATTGAAACGGAGAGCGGCCAGGAGATTCTTGTCAGGCAGATTGCCGGGGCCGTGGCGCGCAGGATCGTTACCTATGCAAAAAAGGACCAGGAAGTAAGACAGGGTGATGAACTTGGATTTATAAAGTTTGGCTCAAGGGTTGACCTTTTTCTACCGGTTGGTACTGAAATAGAGATCCCGATACTTCAGCAGGTTAAAGCAAATAAAAGTATTATTGCCAAAATCTGAAATTTCAGACCATGAAACCCACCTGTTTTCAATCACAGACAGTAATGAAAATAGTGTCAATGACATTTATGGCCCGACCGGCTGAGAAGTGCCGGCAATCATACCTTTAAAATAAATTTTATATTATGATTAAAAGAAAAGACGACAGGACAATACAGCTTACTGATGATGTTGCATGGATCGGCATTCTTGATTATGATATAAGGACTTTCGATATCGTCATGCATACCGGATTCGGTACAACCTATAACTCGTATTTTATCAATGCTGAAAAAAAGGCTGTAATTGAAGTGGCCAAAGAAAAATTCAGCGCGACCTACATTCAGAAGCTTCGATCACTGACCAACCCGGAAGATATCAGGTATATTATACTTGACCATACTGAACCTGATCATTCAGGCAGCCTCCGTTTACTTCTTGAGATTGCTCCGGATGCAACAGTGGTAGGCAGCGGGAATGCCATCAGATACATGGAGGATATGATGAATGTTCCTTTCAGATCGATGGTCGTAAAAGATGGTGATATCCTTGATCTGGGAAATAAGAAGCTCAGGTTTATTTCGGCGCCGAACCTGCACTGGCCCGACTCTGTCTATACGTATCTTGAAGAGGATAAGATACTCTTTACATGCGATTCGTTCGGCGCACATTACTGCGATTATGAGATGTACAGTAAACTTACTGAAGAGTATGTTTCGACTTTTAAATACTATTTTGATGTTATACTGAAACCCTTCAGCAGGTTTATGGTAAAGGCCATTGAAAAGATTAGACCTCTGGAGATAAACCTTATATGTCCCGGTCACGGACCGGTTCACAGCGATAATTTATGGGAGGTGGTTGATATAACTGAGAAGTATGCAAAGGAGTATATGCAGCTTACCTCACCAAAACAGAGGAAGAAGGTACTGATAGCTTATGTGTCGGCATATGGCTACACAAAAGAGGCCGCCGGATATATTGCTTCGGGGATCAGTGAAACAGGTAATCTGGATGTTGAGATAGCTGATATTGAAACCATGCCTCCTCACGAGCTGGATGCCCGGCTGACAGTCGCTGATGCGATCCTGGCCGGATCGCCGACTATCAACCAGAATACCCTTCTGCCTGTTTACACATTGTTTGCTCTTATTAATCCTCTCAGGGATAAGGGAAAACCTGCAGGTGCATTCGGATCGTTCGGCTGGAGCGGGGAAGCTCCCAGGATCATACTGGAAAACCTGCGGAACCTGAAACTTGATGTTTTTGACGAACCCGCTGCATTCAAATTCCGCCCGGGAGCTTCAAAAGAGACCAGGCTGAAAGAGTATGGAAGAAAATTTGCACAGAAAGTGCTTGAAAGCTGAAAATAAAAAAAAGGCCGTCTCTTTTTAATTTGTGACGGCCTTTTTTTTTATTCCTTTCGGGATTTATGAAATCTTAATCTGACGGGTTATTTTGTTCTTTTCTTCTTCCTCCTTTGGAAGATTAACTGTCAGAATGCCATCTTTATAAGTGGCTTCAATTTTGTCGCTTTTTACATTCTCAGGGATCTGGAAGCTTCTGCAGAATGAAGTGTAACTAAACTCTTTCCTTTTATAGCCATCCTTGTTCTCCTCAGATTCATTTTTAGTCTCCGACGAGATTGTAAGAAGATCTTCATTGACATCAATCTTAAGATCTTTTTTATCAATTCCGGGAATTGCAAGGTCAAGTGTGAATTTCTTATCGTCTTCCCTGATGTTTACTGCCGGCATTGAGCTGGTTCTTGAGTTTAATACCGGGAAAAATTTATCATCAAAAATGTCAGGTACATAAAATGGCCTGAAACTGCGGTTTGTAAGTGATGGTAACATAGCTTTGTCCTCCATTATTTTTAAGTTAAACATATTATTTTGTCTTTTATCCCCAATATTTCAATTTCTGTTCCAAAACAAAAAAGCAGACATAATGGCATAACATGGCAGAAATGTGCAGACAAAATGGCGCTAGTTAATTTTTGATCGGGATAATTTATGAGGAGTGTGGTCCCCGGGAAAAAGCAGAAGGCTCCAGGCTGTTTTTTAGGGAATTAAGAAAATTTAACTTAGGTTTGTATCAGGAATACCTTACCGATGAAAGCTACTTTAAGAAATATCCTGATAGTACTGGCAATCATTCTTTTTCTTGTAGCTCTGTGGTTTTTCCGGAGTATAGTTGTTTATATACTCGTATCAGGAGTCCTTTCAATAATGGGCAGGCCGCTTGTCGATCTCATATGTTCGGTAAAGTTCAGGAGATGGGCATTACCGAGGGGGTTGGGAGCACTGCTGACATTGATGGTGATATGGACTCTTATAATTATGTTCTTTGTAATTTTTATCCCGCTTATTACAAGGCAGATTGACTTTTTCTCGACAATTGACAGTCAGACTCTTGTTCAGCTTATTGAAGGTCCTGTCAGTAAGTTCCAGAATCTGCTTGGTGTATTCGACAAGGACATCTCCAATGAGATCTCTGTCAGGGATTATATAGCCGAAAAAGTAAGCGGAGTGTTGAATATAAATATGATACAGAGTTTTATCAGCTCTGGAATCGATATGCTTGGAAATCTTGCTGTTGCAATTTTTTCCATAACCTTTATTACCTTTTTCTTTCTGAAGGATCAGCACCTTTTCTTTGAGTCGATCCTGATGTGGGTGCCCGATGCATATGTTGACAATGTTACCAGGGCTCTGAATTCTATCAAGCATCTTCTGACACGGTATTTTATCGGTATAATAATCCAGAGTACATGTATCATGGTACTCATTACCATAGGGATGACAATTATCGGGATTGATTTTAACCAGGCTCTGGTAATGGGCCTGATTGTAGGGATATTGAATGTGATCCCTTATGTAGGACCGTGGCTTGGTTTCTTTATTGTTGTGATCATGGGTGTGGCCTCACACATGAATCAGGATATTATGAATGTTGTTATACCTCTGGTCACTTATATGATGATTGTTGTTGCAGTAACACAACTTATAGATAATTTAATTTTTCAGCCTGTTATTTTCTCAAACAGCGTAAGGGCACATCCGCTTGAGATATTTGTGGTCGTTCTTGCTGCGGGTTTTGCCGCGGGTGTTCCGGGAATGATCCTGGGGATCCCGGGTTACACTGTTATCAGGGTACTGGCGAGGGAATTCTTCTATAATTTTAAGGCAGTACAGAAGATCACTTCGAGTTTGCCTGAGGATGATATCAGGGAGAAGGTCCCCGGCAGCAGCAGGGAAAGTACCGGCCCGGCCACTGATTCATAATCTCTGTTTTTGAGAATGGATCGCGCCGGAACAGACGATTGTTTTTAAATATAATTATTTAAGGAATTTCATGATTTCGCTTATCAGAAGAGTGTTCAGTTTTTATTACGAAGGTTTCAGAGATATGTCGTGGTGGGGCAGGAGAGTCTGGATCATAATTATTATCAAGTTATTTATTCTTTTTCTTATACTAAGGCTTTTCTTTTTTCCTGATTTTCTAAAAAGTAATTTTATTAACGATGAGGAGAGAAGTGGTTATGTATTGGAACAGTTAACAAAACAGGAATAGACCTATGATTGAAAATGTTGATTTATCACTAGTGGACTGGTCGAGGGCACAATTTGCGCTCACCGCCATCTATCACTGGCTTTTTGTACCACTGACGCTGGGCTTGTCGTTTATTATTGCCATAATGGAGACAATATATGTCAACACATCCGGGGAAGAGTGGAAGCGGATGACGAAGTTCTGGATGACACTTTTCGGGATCAACTTTGCCATAGGAGTTGCCACCGGAATAATCCTCGAATTCGAATTTGGCACGAACTGGTCAAATTATTCGTGGTTTGTCGGGGATATTTTCGGAGCTCCGCTGGCTGTTGAAGGGATACTGGCCTTTTTCATGGAGTCAACTTTTGTGGCTGTTATGTTTTTCGGATGGAACAAGGTGAGTAAAAGGTTTCACCTGTTATCGACGTGGCTGGTAGCTTTCGGGGCAAGTTTGTCAGCAATGTGGATACTTGTCGCCAACGCATGGATGCAGAATCCGGTTGGCATGGCTTTTAACCCCGGTACTGCAAGAAATGAAATGGTCGATTTCTGGGCTGTGCTCTTTAATGAAGTCGCTGTCGACAAGTTCCTGCATACAATTTCTTCAGGATTCCTGCTCGGCTCGATGTTTGTTCTCGGAATAAGCGCATGGTACCTTCTAAACAAAAGAGAAGAGTTCATGGCTACCCGGAGCATCCTGATTGCAGGAATATTCGGTCTCCTCTCTTCACTGCTTGTTGCCTATACGGGCGATTCTTCAGCCAGGACATTAGCCAGAGTGCAGCCGGTCAAATTTGCTGCCTTTGAAGCCCTTTATGACGGGAAAAAGGACGCAGGCCTGGTAGCCGTGGGAGTATTGAAAGATTCAGGAAAGAAGATAGGCGATAAGGAGATAAAGGATTTTGTTTTCAAAGTAGAGATACCGGGATTTCTTTCGGTTATGATCGGAGGTGACAGGAATACATATGTTCCGGGTATCAACGATCTTATTAATGGCAATCCCGGGCAGAACCTGATGCCGGTATCTGAAAAGATCGGGCGTGGGAAATATGCGCTGGGTATACTTTCGGACTACAAACAGGCCCGGAAGGAGAAAAATACGGAGAAGCAGGAGATCATTGAACGGATGTTCAGCGACAGAGGTTTTCTCGGGAACAATTTCAGGTACTTCGGATATGCTTCACTCCGGTCACCTGAAGATGCCATACCCAGTGTTCCGGTGTCGTTCTATACATTTCACCTAATGGTTATGCTGGGTTTTTATTTCATCTTCTTATTCAGCCTTGCACTCTATTATCTTTTCAGGGGCACACTTCTTAAGAACAGATGGTTTCTCCTGATAGCCCTCTTTTCTATCCCATTACCTTATGTTGCAGGCGAGCTGGGATGGGTACTGGCCGAAATGGGAAGGCAACCCTGGATCATCCAGGATCTCATGCCGGTCTCGGCGGCAGTCTCACAGATAAATACTGGTTCGGTCATGACGACCTTCTTCATGTTCGCAGTTCTTTTTACGGTACTGCTTTTCGCCGAAGTGTCAATAATGATAAGGCAGATAAAAACCGGTCCGAAACATTAGGAGGATAAGACTATGACTATAATACTATCACATCTGTTTCTGCAGCAATACTGGTGGATAATTATATCACTGCTGGCGAGTCTGCTTGTGTTTCTTATGTTTGTCCAGGGCGGACAGTCGATGCTGTTTTCACTACCCCGGAACGACCTTCAGAAGACAATGGTCGTCAATACGCTGGGCAGGAAATGGGAGTTTACCTTTACCACCCTTGTTACCTTCGGAGGTGCTTTCTTTGCATCATTCCCGCTCTTTTATGCAACAAGCTTCGGAGGAGCTTACTGGGTATGGATTGCCATACTTTTCAGTTTTATAATCCAGGCTGTCGCCTATGAATACCGGTCAAAACCTGCTAATCTTTACGGGCAGAAGACGTTCGATATCTTCCTGTTCATCAATGGTTCGGTTGGACCTTTCCTTATTGGAGTTGCCGTTGCAACTTTCTTTACAGGTTCGGCGTTCAGCCTCAACCCTTATAACCAGGTAAAGTGGGCAACTTCGTGGCATGGGCTGGAGGCTTTGACGGATGCAGGAAACCTGGCACTCGGATTAGCAGTTCTTTTCCTTGCAAGATTAAACGGATTACTCTATATAATAAACTCAGTGGACGAAAGCGATCTGACAGCACGCTCGCGCGGAAGGATTCCTGTGAATGCTGTATCATTTCTGACCTTTTTCCTTTTCTTTGTCATCACCCTCCTCTTATCAGAAGGATATACCGTCGACACTTCATCGGGAGAAGTTTATTCTGAGAAGTTCAAATACCTTCATAATTTTATTGAAATGCCTGCTGTACTTGTCATTTTCGTGGCAGGGGTAGCCGGAGTGCTTTATGGCATTGCCTCTTCGTTATTTAAGGAAAGCACCAGCGGTATCTGGTTTTGTGGAACAGGGACCATACTGGCGGTCATGTCACTGTTTCTTCTGGCAGGCTTCAATTCCACACCGTTTTATCCCTCGTCATCCGATCCGGGAAGCTCCCTTACAATAATAAATTCATCATCAAGTCTTTTTACACTGAAGACAATGATGTATGTCTCCTTCATAATCCCATTCGTGGCTGCATATATATGGCATGCCTGGTCATCTATCAATAAAAACAGGATCACCGGGGAAGAGATGGGATCGGAAGGGCATTTGTATTAAACAGCGCACCAGGTATAAAGGTGCAGGGGCACGAAAGTTAATTTAAATAAGCATGATATGTATATTCGGGAAATATTGGGATACCTCGTCTGGCCGGGATTCATCGTTGTAAGCTGGTATGCTGTAAAGTTTGCATTGTTGCTTTACGAAAAGAGATTTCCTTCTGAGAAGTGAACAGTCTGATATCTGTTGCGAAAGGCTGAAGATCAGGATCGCCCGGGTTATTTCCGGACTGAGGGAGCGACTCTGAAGATCAATGATAACAGCGAAGCAACGATATAGAGGGGAATAATAAGCGGAGCGGCACTGATGCCCAATACCAGGGAAGCAATTAATACCAGAACAACAAGAATATATCTTCCCTCATTCCCTTTGAGTTTCAGGTGTGATGTTTTGAGCGAAAGAAGCGGGATGCGTGTTACCATAAGAAGTGAAAGTATTATGGTAAAGATCAGCAGAGCTGCCGGTGAGCCGGTAAATGATTTCATTACAGGAGAATCTGAAAGAAGAGAGGCTATCACCACCGAGATTACCGCAATTGCATTGGCCGGGGTCGGCATTCCCCGGAAGGATGTTGTCTGTTCTGTATCGATATTGAATCTGGCCAGCCTCAGAGCTGCGCAAACCGGCATTATCACCGGAACATAAAGAATAATTGGGAACAGTATGCCTGAATTCTGCCCGGCAGCAGTTTCAGGTAGCGATTGCCGGAGCAGTTCGAAAATTATAATGGCAGGGGCGACGCCAAAGCTTACCACATCTGCAAGTGAATCAAGTTCTTTTCCCATATCCGAATAGGCTTTTAGCATCCGGGCTGAGAATCCGTCAAAAAAGTCAAAGATCATGGCAGCCACGATAAGCCACGAGGAGGTAAGAAGATCTCCGTTGAAAGCATAAATTATGGCAAAAAATCCCGACGACAGATTAAGGGAGGTTATAATGTTGGGTACATGTTTCATTTCTGAAATAAGATTATTTTTCAGGAGGAGATCAAAAATAAGATAAATTTCACTAATAATGCCAATTTGGTTAAATTTGGACTCAAATTCAAAGATCTTTATGATAGATTTCACCAATGTAAGAATTGCAGTTGATTTTGACGGAACCATAGTCGAGCATGAATATCCCAGGATAGGAAAGGAGAAGCTTTTTGCCTTTCAGACCCTGAAGGAGCTTGAGAAGCTTGGAGCTGCTCTTATTCTCTGGACCTTCAGGACCGGCAGGGAACTTGAGGAGGCTGTTGAGTATTGCAGGCAGAACGGACTCGAGTTTTATGCCGTCAACAAAAACTACCCCGAAGAGATCTTTGACGAGAGAGTGAGCCGGAAGATCGATGCAGATATTTTTATCGACGACAAGAATGTGGGAGGCTTTCCGGGATGGAGTGAAATCTGGCAGATACTTGTTCCCTATGAGCTTCATCAGATCGAAGCGGAAAAGCGGATAGCAAAATCGAGGAAAAGCATTTTTAAGAGGATTGTTGAAAAAATATCCGGACCTGATGAGAACTGATTTTTCAAAATACATTGTATTAATATCTGTGATGCTTTTTGTAGTCTGGACAATCTCCTGTTCGGGACGTCCCGGCTCCACCCAGGAATCTCAGACTGTGGCATCCGGACCGGAAGGAGAAGAGCCGGCCACGGACTTGGTAAGCATGGTATCACCGGCCGTGGATTCGGAATACAAACTGGGTGAAAAGGTTAATGTTAAACTGGTCCCCGAAGGTGATAATAAGCTCCCCGATTCGGTAATAATATATTTTGAAGGCAGTAAAACCTCAGTTTTGAAGGTGGCACCCTGGGAATCTTCAATACCTTCGCTGTTAACGTCTTCCACAGGCCGGAAATCCATTAAGGCAGTAGCATACAGGGGTGGAAGATCACAGACAATAACCCGATTTGTGATAGTCTATTCTGATGTCGTCCCTGTCACGATGGGCTTCAGGGTCGTTAAATCTTTTCCGCATGATCGCGGGGCATTTACCCAGGGACTCATTTATGATAAAGGAGTTCTTTACGAGGGGACCGGACAGGAGACAGGTTCAACTCTAAGGGAAGTTGAACTTGAGACAGGGAAAGTAAAGAGGCAGCTGAATCTCGATCCGTCGCTGTTTGGAGAAGGCATTACACTTTACAGGGACCGGATATATCAGGTAACCTGGACCTCGAAGGTGGGATTTATTTATGATAAAGCTGATTTCAGGCTTATCAGCAGGATATATTACGCGACACAGGGCTGGGGTCTCACGACAATTGGCGATAACATTGTTATGAGCGACGGTACAAATGTTCTGACGTTTCATGAACCGGAAATGTTCACCGTGGTTAAGAGGATCGAAGTATACGATAATGAGAAGAAGGTTGACCAGCTCAATGAACTTGAATACATAAACGGAGAGATCTGGGCAAATATCTGGATGTCTGATCTTATTGCCAGGATTGATCCTGCAACCGGTAAAGTAAATTCCTACATCGACCTCTCAACTCTCTTTACCGAAGCCGAAAGACGCGAGAACAATTCAGATGTTCTTAATGGCATTGCCTACGATGCCGGCATGGACAGGATCTTTGTCACAGGGAAAAGGTGGCCGAAGCTTTACGAGATAAGGATCACTGATTGAACCTGGTGGAATAAATAATATTTATTGCTGAAGGGATCACAGTGAATTCGAATGGATCGTGGCCAAGAGATTCACCATCGGCCTCAGCATACAATCTGGATTTTGAATCTACCTTAAGATTTTTGCTCCGGTATCCGTCTATTTTCGGATGGCTCAGTATTGTTCCGTCATAAAGTATTTTAAGGTTTCTTATTATTTCAAACCTTCCCATCTCTTTTATCACTGTTATGTCGAGCAGACCGTCGTCGGGAAGGGCATCGGGTGTTTGTCTCATTCCTCCGCCACAATACCTCCCGTTACCGACATTTATTGAGAATATCCGGCAGGAGCTCTTTACTCCGTCGATATCTATATCAACCTCAGCTTTCCTGTACGAGATAAGACTCATGAGAATATTCATAAAATAGAGAGCCTTGTTACTCCTTCCCCTCTCTTTTTGCCGGTTGGTCTTTTCAACAACCATGGCTTCGAAACCGAGGCCGGCTATATTGATAAAATATCTTACCTCTCTTTTACTATCAGTGTAGCAGGTTACCATGCCAATGTCGTGGAGCATCTGTTTCCCTTCGCTGATGACTCTTACTGCCCCTTCATAAACCAGGGGGATGCCAAACATCCTTCCCCAGTCGTTGCCGGTTCCTACCGGTATCATTCCAATGACTATCTCTTTTGGATCGCAATACTGCTGGGTGAAAACGCCATTAATTATTTCATTGAGAGTACCGTCGCCACCGATAGAAATTATCCTTCTGAAGCCCCTTTTTATGGCTTCACTGGTAATCCCGACGGCATCTCCTTTGCTGCCGGTAAATTTTACTTCTGCAGCTATACCGTTCTTTTCAAAAAGCGAACAGATCCTTTTCCAGTCCTTGCCGCCCTTCCCGTTGCCTGCATTGGGATTTACTACTGCAAACCATTCCATTTATCCCTGTTTAAGTTTTTCTCAAGTGTCTGATCACACAGTAAAGATGTAAATAAAACTGAGATTATTAAAATCCGTTATCAACAACGGACCATTATCATAATTAAGTATAAATCAATATAATACAATTTATTGCTCAATTCATTGATGTTAATAACATGTTGAAAACCGCATGTCAAATGTTTACAATTACATTATCCCCTCCCGGCAGTGCTGCTTCATAATACGTAAATTTGAAGCTCAAAATAACTTAACGATACTTTAAAAATATTATGGCAAGGATCATAGCGATAGCAAATCAGAAGGGTGGGGTAGGAAAAACAACAACTGCGATAAATCTTGCGGCAAGTCTGGCAGCCCTGGAGAAAAAGGTACTTATAGTTGACGGAGATCCCCAGGCAAATGCTACTTCAGGTATTGGAATAGACACCCGTCAGATCCGCAGCACGATATATGATTGTCTGATTGACGGCAAGGATCCGAAGGAAGCTGTTCATATAACCGGTATTGACAATCTTTCAATTATGCCATCCAACATCGACCTTGTCGGGGCTGAGATTGAAATGCTTGACAGGCCTGAGAGGGAAAAGATCCTGAAAGGTGTTCTCAGCGGGATTGAAGGTGATTATGAATATGTGCTGATAGACTGTTCCCCGTCGCTTGGGCTGCTTACCGTAAATGCACTTACTGCAGCTCATTCGGTGATAATTCCGGTTCAGTGCGAATATTTTGCCCTTGAAGGGCTTGGCAAGCTTCTTAATACTATAAAGATTATTCAGAACAACCTGAATAAAGATCTTGAGATTGAAGGGTTTCTGCTTACCATGTATGATTCGAGGCTGAGATTATCGAACCAGGTTGCGGAAGAGGTAAACAGGCATTTTCAGCAGATGGTATTCAGGACTATCATTCAAAGGAATGTGAAGCTTTCAGAAGCTCCCAGTTTCGGGCAGCCTGCCATCCTTTATGATGCTGACTCAAGGGGCACTGTGAATTACCTGAATCTCGCCAGGGAGCTGATTGAGAAACAGGAGATAAGAGTAAATGGACAGTATTAAAAACCAGGCAATCAGGAAACTTAATTTGTCATGACACAAAAAAATGCTTTAGGACGCGGACTTGGGGCTTTGATCGATGGAGTTGAAAAAGAGGTCCTTGAAAAGAAAGTTGAAGCCAATATGAACATTGCTGTCGATGCAATTGATGCAAATCCGTTTCAACCCAGGACGCATTTTGATGAGCAGGCTCTTGAGGAGCTTGCTGCCTCGCTAAAGAAGCTGGGGATTGTCCAGCCCCTTACAGTACGCGAAACAGGTGAGGGAAGATTTCAGCTTATTGCCGGTGAGCGAAGGCTGAGGGCTGCACGCCTTGCAGGGCTGACGCATGTTCCGGCATTCATCCGGACAGCTGATGATCAGGCAATGCTTGAACTGGCCCTTGTTGAGAACATTCAACGCGAGGACCTGGATGCCGTGGAAGTGGCAATAAGTTTCCAGAGGCTCATCGAGGAGTGCCGCCTTACCCAGGAAGAGCTGAGCGACCGTGTGGGAAAACAGCGCTCAACAATAGCAAACTACCTCCGCCTGTTGAAACTCCCCGCCGAGATCCAGCTGGGTCTCAGAAATAAGCATCTTATGATGGGACATGCCAGAGCCCTTATCAGTATCGAGGATCCTAAAAAACAGATAAATGTTTATTACAAAATAATCGACGGAGAGCTTTCTGTAAGACAGGCCGAAGAGCTTGTGAGACAATTGCAGTCAGAAAAGGTCAGGGATCCTGCAAAAATTGAGAAAAAGAAAAAGCTGAACCAGGACTTCAGCCAGCTTTCCGATCATCTTAACAGGATATTCAGCACCAGGGTAAACTTCAGGATTAATGAACTGGGTAAAGGTAAAATAGTCATTCCCTTTGACAATCCGGAGGAGATGGAACGCATTTTGGGGATATTCGACCGGCTGAACTCCTAAAATATTTATATTTGTCGCACCGTTATCAGTATGCCGGCAGGAAATCTCCGGCTGTAATTTGTTTTGAGAACGATTTATAAAATAATAATTATTCTCATCCTGCAATTTTTTTCCTTGCAACAGGTTATTATTGCTCAGGATACTACTGCTGTGAATTTACCCCGCGGACGTTCTTTCAAAAGCGATCCGATGAAGGCGACAATGCTGGCAGTGGCTTTTCCCGGACTGGGTCAGATTTACAACAGAAAATTCTGGAAGATACCCCTGGTTTATGCAGGATTTGGAGCTATGATATATGCTGTCAGTTTTAATACATCGCATTATAACAATTTCATGGGAGCTTATCAGGATTTTACTGACAAAATTCCTGAGACATCAAGCTATGCCGGTTATATAAAAGGCATTGATCCATCGGAATATGATCCGGTCCTTCACCCCGATACCTATGATCCTGCGTCGGCATCATGGGTAGAGGAGGGTCTGCTTTTAAGAGTGGATTCCTATAAAAAATACAGGGATCTTTCGTACATTGGCATCGCGGTATGGTATCTTGTTTCAGTTCTGGATGCAAATGTTGATGCAAGTTTATTAAATTTTGACATCAGCAAAAACCTGGATCTGGAGGTTGTACCGGCAAAACTGCCTGTCCCGGGTACAATGGGAGCAGGATTTAATATGAGTCTGAGATTGAACTTTTGAAACTTAAATTGAAATATGAGGTTTAAAGCTTTTTTACTGACATTCTTTTTTACAGGCCTGGTAGTATGTGCTGATCCTGTTTCTGATACAATAATAATTAATTCTGATATCAATACCGAAAAGATCACTGTTGATCTCGACAGCCTGGTGAACAGCTGGTATGTCAGGATGGCCTTCAGGGAATTTCCCGGTAGCTTCAGGAACGATTCGGCCGGTATTGAATATCCCGATACCGTGTATCTCGAAAGATTGAGTAAAATAAATTCACTCATTAATCTGCCTTATAACAGTATTATAAGGAATCACATACATGTATATACCGTAAAGCAAAGGGATAAGTTCAGTGCAGTACTTGGACTTAAGGATTACTATTTCCCGATGATCGAAGATATTTTTGATTCTTACGGACTGCCTACCGAATTGAAATACATGGCAGTAATAGAGTCGGCACTGAATGCAAACGCCGTTTCTAGGGTGGGAGCCACAGGATTATGGCAATTCATGTACAGCACCGGGAGGGCATACGGCCTGACAATCAATTCAATTGTTGACGAGCGCAGGGATCCTGTAAGAGCAACTCATGCCGCCGCGAAATATTTAAAAGACCTGTACACAATTTATAACGACTGGACCCTTGTTATCGCAGCATATAATTGCGGCCCCGGGAATGTCAACAAAGCAATCCGCAGGTCAGGGAACAAAAAGGATTACTGGGGAATTTATTCAAGGCTGCCAAGAGAGACCAGAGGGTATATCCCTCAATATATTGCCGCGGCATACTCTGTAAACTATTTTGCCGAGCATAATATCAGGCCGCTGCCTTTGAATATTCCTGTTGCTACCGACACTATTATGGTAACCAAAGATATCCATCTGTCTCAGATATCGGAGGTGATGGGGATTCCGATAGGCGAACTGAAAGCTTTGAATCCTCAGTACAGAACCGGCCTTGTGCCTGGTTCCTCCAAACCTCTTTCACTTACACTTCCTATTAATCACCTGGGCGATTTCATCGATCTGAATGATACCATACGTAACTATAAGGCAGATGTATATCTTTCGGCAGCAACACGTATAGCAGATCCTGTACGTTCCACCAATGTGCCCCCCGACATCAAGGGTAAGACAAAAATTATTTATACTGTAAAGGATGGCGATAACCTTGGATTTATCTCGGAGTGGTACAAGGTAGGATTATCCGATTTAAGATACTGGAATAACATATACAGGAACACTATCCTGGTGGGTCAGAAGCTGGCCGTGTATGTTGATCCTGACAAATCGGAGTACTATTCAAAGGTCAATGTTATGAGTTTTGCAGAGAAACAGAAAATAGCAGGAAAGAGTGTCCCCACCAACCAGCCGGCCCCCACACTGGCTAAGGCGCCACAGGCGCCGGAAGGGGACTATATAACTTATACAGTACGCAACGGTGATTCTATCTGGGACATAGTGAAGATGTATGACAACGTTACTACAAGTGAAGTCCTGACATTGAACAACATTTCAGATCCAAGGAAAATTCAGGTTGGTCAGAAATTAAAGATAAAGAGAAGAGCTGAACCCAGTTAAAATATGCGTCCTTACAGATCATTTCTGTTTTTACTGATCTTTCTGGTCTGCTTTACCGGGCTTTATTATATTTTACCGCATTCATTCAGGCTGCCATCTCCGGCCGACCTGGTTCCTGAAGCATTCGACGGGAATCTGTTACGCAATAAATTAGCTGATAGTGTGATGCCTGCCGGTGTGGGCACAGAAGCTCTTTTCAGGATCATTCCCGACACAATAATCCATTCAGATACAATTGCATACATTGACGGACAGGGATCAGTAATTCCGCTCCGTGGATTTGTGGATTCGCTTTATTTTTCAAAGGATCAGTTAAGGGTAATGTATTATGGCGACTCGCAGATTGAAGGCGACAGGGTCTCATCTTACCTGCGCCATTGGCTGAGGCAGGGAAGGGAGGGCACCGGTCCGGGCCTGTTTCTCCCTTTAATGCCTGTAATGTACACCGAATCAGTGCATATAAGGTCATCATCCAACTGGAAAAGATACAACTACCTTTCATTTGAAGCAGGAGAGTTATCTCACCGGAACCTCGGGCCTTTTATGACAATCTGCCGTTACATCGATGAGGGTGTTACGGCGGAATCAGAAGTGAGGGCGTCTGTCCGAATCGT
Organism: uncultured Bacteroidales bacterium; assembly: GCA_963736675.1. Classification (GTDB taxonomy): domain Bacteria; phylum Bacteroidota; class Bacteroidia; order Bacteroidales; family VadinHA17; genus LD21. The sequence continues at coordinate 335,156 of CAVTPT010000003.1, read as the reverse complement.
ACCCTCAAGGCTGGCAGACAGTACTGCAAGGTTTTTTGATATTCTGAGAATATTCTATGGAAATGTTAATGGTGAGGTAATTGTAAACGTGAGTGCAGATGATTACCATGTACTTACAGATACTCTCGAAAAGGGGGCAGGACCTATGGAAGTCTCGTGCCGGTTGTACGGGACAGAGAATATTCTTATTGAATTTGAGGGGAAAGTCAGTCCCGATATTTATGGTTTAAGCATTGAGAGCAGGAAGGGGATAATAGTCGATAATATTCCCCAGCGCGGAAGTGCAGGCCTCGAATTTACCATGGTCGACAGGGAGCATATGAAACGGATTTTTAACCTTCTTTCTCCCGACCTGTTTGTCCTGCACTATGGTTTGAATATTGTTAAGAATGTAAGGAGCGAGTATTCTTATTACAGGTTGGGGTTGTCGCGTCAGATAGACCTTTTAAGGGAACTCTGCCCCGAAGCCCATATACTGGTTGTCGGGGTCACCGACATGGCCACCGGAACAGGCGACAGCATCAGGTCGTATCAGAATATACCTGCAATAATCAGGGCCCAGAAGAGCGCGGCCCAGGAATCAGGCGCTACTTTCTGGAACTCGTATGAGGCTATGGGCGGACCATTTTCAATAGTCAGGTGGGCCGATAAGAATCCACCGCTTGCCCAGAAAGATTATGTTCATTTTACAAATCCGGGGGCCGACTCACTTTCGAAGATGCTTGTTTCGGAGATGTTCAGGGAAAGGGATATTGATACCCTTATTACGGCCGATACGCTGATAGTAAGCGACACTATACCTGTTCCCGTAACATATTATGATACCACGGCCGGTATTGAGGAAAACGAAAAGGGATTTTTCGGAACACTGATATCAATTATTTTCTATTACGATCCCGACAGACCTTTTATATTCTCGTCACCGGCTTTCTGGATCTTCTTCCTTTTTATCCTTGCCGGTTACAGCATTATCTATAAAAAACTTCTGGTCAGGAATCTCTATCTTTTTCTGATCAGTCTGTTCTTCTATTATAAGTCGGGAGGTTTGTTCCTGATCTTACTGATCCTCGTGACAATTGTTGATTACTCCTGCGGACTGCTGATAAGCCGGTCGCAGACCCGGCACCTGAAAAGGCTCTGGCTTCTTCTAAGCATCGTTTCCAATATCGGGTTGCTTGCTTATTTCAAGTACACAGGCTTTTTCGCCGGAGCACTTAATGACCTGTTTGGTACCAGTTTTGAGGTACACGATTTTCTGGCAGCATTTTCAAACAACCATCTGGGAACTTCCTTTAATGTAAGCACTATTATTCTTCCTGTGGGGATATCCTTTTTTACTTTCCAGTCGCTCAGTTATACCATCGATGTATACAGGAATAAGCTTACACCGGTAAGGAATATGCTGGATTTCGGTTTTTATGTATCATTTTTTCCCCAGCTTGTTGCCGGACCTATTGTAAGGGCTTCGGAGTTTATTCCCCAGCTCTATGCCAGGTTTCAGCTGACCAAAAGGGAATTCAGCCATGCCCTCTTCCTTATCCTGAAAGGATTGATAAAGAAAATTATCATATCCGATTTTATAGCCGTTAATTTCATCGACAGGGTCTTTGAGTTTCCCGCAATGTATTCAGGATTTGAGAACCTTACGGCAATTTATGGTTACGGATTGCAGATCTATTGTGATTTTTCGGGATATACCGATATCGCTATTGGCCTGGCATTGATCCTGGGATTCAGGTTGCCGGTGAATTTCAACTCACCGTATAAGGCATCGGATGTATCCGATTTCTGGAAAAGGTGGCATATCTCATTGTCGCGATGGCTTAAGGACTATTTATATATTCCCCTGGGTGGGAACAGGAAGGGTAAACTACGAACCCATCTTAACCTGATGGTCACTATGTTGCTTGGTGGTCTATGGCATGGGGCAGCCTTAAAGTTTCTTATCTGGGGAGGCCTTCATGGAACAGGGCTTGTGATAAACAAAATATGGTATTCGCTTGTCGGCCACAGTTCAGGTAACGGCCGTTACAGAAAAGCAATTGCCGTCTTTATCACTTTTAATTTTGTAAGTTTCTGCTGGATATTCTTCAGGGCTCCTGATCTTCAAAGTGTCGGAATAATGGTTAAACAGATAACCGGAAGTTTTTCTCCCGGATCCTGGTTAACAGTTCTTCCTTCGTACAGTACCGTTTTCATACTGATCATCACCGGCTATCTGATCCATTTTCTGCCCGAGAAGGTCAAGGAGTCATACAGGGGTTTGTTCATCAGGGTCCCGCTGGCTGCACAGATGCTGGTTGCGATACTTGTTGCAGTGCTTATGTACCAGATGAGATCCAGCGAAGTAATGCCATTTATCTATTTCAGGTTTTAGGGAGAACAGAAGGTCTCAGGTCCGGATCATGTGATCGCGGATGACTCTTTAACCGGACCGGTGGCTGTCCCGGCTTGTCCGGAGACAATAGCAACGGGAGCCTGTTGTTTCAGATACTGCTTCCCGAAACGGGCCTTGCATAAGTCACGACGTCGGCGCCGGTAATTTCATCCCTGCAAAGGATGATAAGCCTTTCAAGAACATTACGGAACTCCCTGATATTCCCGGTCCATTCAATTTTCTGCATCTCTTTAATTGCGTCCTTTGTTATGACCTTTTTTCCCATACCATACTCGCCGCATATCGACGAATTAAAATGTTCGGCCAGCAGCGGGATATCATCCTGCCTTTCATTCAACGACGGAACATGAATAAGGATAACACTCAGCCTGTGATAAAGATCTTCCCTGAATGAATTATTTTCTATCTCCCGCTTAATATTCTTATTAGTGGCAGTAACGATCCTTACATTGACATGAATATCCTTGTCGGAACCGACCCTTGTAATTTTGTTTTCCTGCAGTGCCCGAAGAACTTTTGCCTGGGCCGGGAGGCTCATGTCGCCTATTTCGTCAAGGAAGAGAGTCCCTCCGTCGGCCTGTTCAAATTTGCCTATCCTCTGTTTTATTGCTGAGGTAAAGGAGCCTTTTTCATGTCCGAAAAGTTCACTCTCAATAAGCTCAGACGGTATTGCGGCACAGTTAACTTCAACAAAGGGCCCTCTGGCACGGCTGCTTTTTTCGTGTATCTGATGCGCCACCAGCTCTTTCCCCGTTCCGTTTGCGCCTGTGATCAGAACACGGGCCTCTGTAGGTGCAACCCTGTCGATCATCTCCCTGACCCTCTTTATAGCTTCCGATTCGCCTACTATCTCATACATCCTGCTTACCTTATTCTTAAGGACCTGGGTCTGGGTGATGAGCCTTGATTTATCGGTAGCATTACGGATTGTAATAAGCAGTCTGTTCAGATCAAGGGGTTTTTCAAGAAAGTCGTAGGCCCCTTTTTTTATTGCTTCTACCGCTGTATCAATATTCCCGTGTCCCGAGATCATTATCACTGGTGTATCAGATGAGTTTTCGTGAATGGTACTGAGTACTTCAATACCATCCATTTTTGCCATCTTGATGTCGCAAAGTACTATATCATATGAATTAGCTCCAAAAAGTGCGACACCTGAAGGCCCGTCTTCTGCAAGATCAACCTCGTGTTTTTCGTACTCCAGAACCTCCTTCAGAGTGTTTCTGATAGCTTTCTCATCATCAATAACAAGGATCTTTGACATGATATAAATTGCATTGTTTTCTTATTGGCGCAGATCTGCCCCTATAAACCGGCAGATCCGACTGACCTCAGACAGCAGTACCTGAGTTTATCCGCTGTATCTGAGCCATTTCCACATCTCTTTCCACGATGTTTTCTTTCCGTACATCAGGATACCGGTCCGGTACACCTTGGCTGCCATCCAGACAAAAGCAATGAAGGTGACAAGCATCAGTGCCATTGATAAGGCTAGCTGCCAGTAAGGAACACCGAACGGGATACGTGCCATCATAACGATAGGTGATGTCAGCGGGATGATGGAGCACCAGAAAGAGAGTGAGCTTTCAGGATTCTGCATGGTACCCATTGCAACCATCAGAGCCAGTATGATAGGTATTGTCACAGGCAGCATGAACTGCTGGGTTTCCGTTTCGTTATCGACAGCCGATCCTATGGCAGCAAAGATAGAAGCATATAAAAGGTAACCGGTTATGAAATAGAAAATGAAAGAGAAGATTATCAGTCCCCAGGGCTGATTCATGGCACTGTCAAAAATTTTCGTGAATTCGGCAAGCTGAGAATTGACCGGTTGTGTTTCAATTACATCCTGCTGTTCCTCAGTCATAATACTATTTGTGATGTTTTGTGAAACTTCAGTCATATCGGCCTTTGCCATGACTGTCGATTTCAGGACGGTTACCATTCCTATGGTAAGGAATATCCATATCAGGAACTGGGTAAGACCGACAAGGGCAATACCAATAATCTTTCCCATCATCAGCTGAATAGGCTTGACCGATGAGATGATCACTTCGACGACCCTGCTTGTTTTTTCTTCTATAACACCCCTCATGACCTGTGATCCGAAGATGAAAACGAGCATATACATCAGAAATCCCCCTATGTATGCAAGGGCCATGGAAATACCCGTACTTGTCTCTTTTACCTCACCCGCCTCATCGATCTTAATAGTCTGGACCGAGATGTTTGTCTCAACGTTTTTCATTATATTATCAAGGTCCTCGATATTGTATGCGAGCAGCTTCTGTTTCTCTATCTCATTCTCGATCGACGACTCAACATGCTCCAGAAGACCTATCGGGGGCTGTTGTTTTGAGATAAGCTGAATTGCATTGGGGACATTGATTATTTCGGGAGAAATATACAGGATACCGTAATATCCTGCCTCTTCAAACGTAGATTTCAGGTCGTCTAATTTAACATTTTCGAGATATATAAATTCAGCATCTTTTGTATTGGATACTGTATTTCTGAAAAGATCAGATCCATCCTCTATGACCGCAATTTTTTTAAATTCCCGGTCTTCGTTAAGTACAATTAATGTGGGCACTACTAATAGTGCTGCCATAAGAAGAGGGGCGAGAATCGTCATAAAAATAAATGACTTCTTCCTGACCCTTGTGATATATTCTCTTTGAATAATAACAGATATCTTGTTCATGGTTTTAGAGTTACATTCTTATTGTCAATGGTTGGGTTAATTTCTTGTTTCTACCACTCTTATGAATATTTCATTCATGGAGGGGAGGGCCGGATTGAAAGAGATGACCCTGCCTGCACTTATTGCTCTTTCAAGGATCTCATTGGTTTCAAGGTCGCCGGGAGTTTTTAACCTGACTATGCTTTTGTTGTTATCAAGTTGCTTATCAAGTACCTGGTAATTGGAATTTCCGTTCAATGTCACATCGCCATCAAAGACAATCTCATATTCGCTGGCAGCCCATTTTTTACGGATTTCGTTAACACTTCCCTCGAGAATGGTTTTTGCCTTGTCGATCAGGGTAATATTATCGCATAGTTCCTCAACTGATCCCATGTTGTGAGTTGAGAAGATAATAGTAGCTCCTCTTTCCCTGAGAAAGAGTATTTCATTTTTAATAATGTTTGCATTTACAGGGTCGAAACCGGTAAAAGGTTCATCGAAGATCAGCAGTTTTGGTTCGTGAAGGATAGTTGTGACAAACTGAATTTTCTGCTGCATTCCCTTTGAGAGTTCTTCAACTTTCTTGCCCCACCAGTCGGTGATCTCAAGTTTTTTAAACCAGTATTTCAACCTTTTCATGGCTTCGGTTTTCGATAGACCTTTCAGCTGGGCAAAATAGAGAGCCTGTTCGCCGACTTTCATCTTTTTATATAATCCTCTCTCTTCGGGAAGATAGCCAATAGCCATAACATCGTCGGGCTTAAGTTTACGACCGTTAAGGAAGAGTTCTCCGGAGTCAGGGCCGGTAATCTGGTTAATGATCCTGATCAATGTTGTTTTCCCTGCGCCATTTGGCCCCAGCAGCCCGTAGATACTCTGTTCGGGAACGGATAAACTTACATTGTCGAGTGCTGTAAAAGTGCCGAATTGTTTGGTAACATTCTTAGCTTCAAAAAGTGTCATAGGTATTTAGTTAGTTTTTAGCGAAATGTAAAGATATAAAAAAACCATATTCAATTCCCCCGATTACCTTTCTTTACAATTTTTCAGGAAACAGGAGTACGTGCAAATGTTCAGATAATGTCAATGGCATTCTATTCAAAATAGCCTTTCATCCTTTCAAAGAATCCCTTGTCATTCTTGTCAGGTCTTGGAACAAATGAGTCGGCATCTTTGAATCTTTCAATAATTTTTATTTCGTCTTTTGACAGATTTTTTGGTATCCAGACATTGACATTTACCAGCAGGTCGCCCCGCCCGTAGCCGTTAACTTCGGGTAAACCTTTACCCCTCAGCCTTAAGATCTTGCCTGGCTGAGTCCCCGGTTCTATCCTGATCTTTACATTATTCTCGACAGTCGGCACCTCAACGTGTGTCCCCAGTACTGCATCAGGAATACTGATGAAAAGGTTATATATCAGATCATTTCCTTCCCGTATAAGATCGGGATGTTCATCTTCATCAATTACTACAAGGAGATCCCCGTCGATGCCACCCCGGCGAGGAGCATTCCCTTTTCCGCCGACGGTCATCTGCATTCCTTTGCCAACGCCGGCCGGTATATTTATCTTAATAATCTCTTCTTTCTGAACAATGCCTTCGCCGTAGCAGACCGGACACTTTTTTGTAATAGTCTTACCATCTCCTCCGCATGAAGGGCATACCGCAGTTGTCTGCATCTGTCCCAGCATTGTATTGGTAACCCTTGTGACATGCCCCGAACCATGGCATGTCGGACAGGTGGAGAGACTGGCGGGATCAGCAGCCCCGGTTCCTCCGCAGCTTTCGCAGGAGGTATATTTATTGACTTTTATTTTCTTTTCGGTCCCGGCAGCTATTTCCTGGAGTGAAAGTTTGACTTTTACCCTCAGGTTACTTCCCTTGTTGACTCTTCTTCCTCCCCGCCTCGAACCGCCAAATGCTCCGAAACCTCCGAAAGCATCACCGAATATATCACCGAATGAAGAGAAAATATCCTCCATTGTCATACCAGCCCCACTGTATCCGTTAGCTGCACTGCCTACGCCATCATGGCCAAACCTGTCGTATCTTGCCCGTTTTTCATCGTTGCTGAGGACTTCGTAAGCCGAAGCAGCCTCTTTGAAATTCTCCTCAGCCTTTTTATCTCCCGGGTTTTTATCGGGATGATACTTAAGTGCCTGTTTCCTGTAAGCCTTCTTTATCTCTTCCTTTGTAGCTCCCTTTGTCACACCAAGCACTTCGTAATAATCTCTTTTTCCCATCCCTCTTTATTTTATTTTCTAAAGCTCAAAATAATAAGTAATATATGCAGGTCACTCACCCACAACTACCTTTGAATATCTCAGAACCTTGTCCTGGAGGTAGTATCCTTTCTGCACAATATCAAGTACCCTGCCTTTTTTCTCTTCTTCCTCAACCTGTATTTTGGCAACTGCTTCGTGGATATCGACGTTAAAGCTCTGATTTAGCGGGTCCATTGCCGTAACACCATTCTGTTTAAGGAATTCCGCCAGCTTTCCATAAATAAGATCTATTCCCTCTTTTATCGCTCCACAGTCGGCTGTATTATCCATATGCTTCAATGCCCTTTCAAAATCATCCATAATGGGGAGTATTTTTATCAGAAGGTTTTCACCGGCATACTTCGACATATCCATCTTTTCCCTCAGGGTTCTTTTTCTGTAATTGTCAAATTCAGCTGAGAGACGCAGATACTTATCCTGCATCTCTGACAGTTTTTCTTCAAAATTCTTGTCTTCAGCGACAACTTTGTCAGCCGGTAAAGAGCCCGTTGAATTTGTCTCAGGCCCGGTTTCCGTCATTTTATCCTCAGAAGAGAGACTCTCCTGAATGTCTGAACCGGCGTCCTGATGTTCTATATTATCTTTATTATCAATTGATTGATGCTGTCTCTTTTGTTTGTGATCGTCCTTCTCCATTTTCTTTTTCATTGTCATCACTCAAAGTATTTCAGTTTGTTACTTCAATTTTCAGCAAAATATCTGCCAATAAAGAACTATTGCCAATTTGGCAGGGTTGATTTACAAGTAAAATTCAGAGATTATTGACGACCGTAAAGATTTAAGAAGTCTTTGCGCCACATTGTACTCACACTCTTCTAATATCGGCTCCCAGAGCATTTAGTCGTACATCAATATTCTGGTAACCCCTGTCTATCTGTTCAATATTATGAATTGTGCTGATCCCTTCGGCCGAGAGTGCTGCTATAAGAAGAGCGACCCCGGCTCTTATATCAGGTGATGTCATTATAGTGCCCCTTAGCTTTATCATCCGGTCCTGACCGATCACGGTGGCCCGGTGAGGATCACACAGGATAATCTGGGCTCCCATGTCGATAAGCTTGTCAACAAAAAAGAGCCTGCTTTCAAACATTTTCTGATGAATAAGAACGGCTCCTTTGGCCTGTGTTGCCGTAACAAGGAATATGCTCAGCAGATCGGGAGTGAGGCCTGGCCATATGGCATCGGCTATAGTCATAATAGATCCGTCAATAAATGTCTCTATCTCATAATGATCCTGTCCGGGGATATAGATATCGTCGTTTTTCCTTTCAAGGATTATCCCGAGTCTCCGGAATGAGTCGGGTATGATTCCAAGATTATCGTATGATACGTTTTTTATTGTAATTTCCGATGCGGTCATTGCGGCCATTCCAATGAAAGATCCTATCTCAATCATATCGGGCAGGATGGTATGGGTGCAGCCTCCCATGCTTTCCACTCCATCAATATAGAGAAGGTTAGAACCTATTCCTTCAATTTTAGCGCCCATCGAAACAAGCATTTTACATAACTGCTGGATATATGGTTCACAGGCCGCATTATAGATTGTAGTGCGTCCTTCTGCCATCACTGAAGCCATAATGATATTTGCAGTTCCGGTAACTGATGCTTCATCAAGATGAATATAAGCTCCCCGCAGCGACGATGCCTCTACCGTGAAAAACGAATCGGAAGATTCGAATTCGAATTTAGCACCAAGTTTCTGGAACCCAATAAAATGTGTATCTACCCTCCGGCGCCCTATCTTGTCACCTCCGGGTTTCGGTATGAATGCCTTTCCAAACCTTGCAAGGAGGGGCCCGACAATCATTATAGAACCACGCAGACTTACGCTTTGTTCCCTGAATTCATCGGTGGTAAGATAATCTAAATTGATATCCCGGGCTTCAAAGCTTATTGTCGATGCCGATTCGCGGGTAACCTTTACCCCAAGGCAACCGATAAGTTCAATAAGCTTATTGACATCACTGATCTCAGGGATATTATGGATGGTAACCTTTTCGGGGGTCAGGAGGACGGCACATATTACCTGAAGAGCTTCATTTTTGGCTCCCTGAGGGGTTATTTCCCCATGAAGGGATCTTCCTCCGTGAACAATAAAAGCACCCATTTAGTGTCTGTTATGACCTTTTTTCTTAATGAATTGTTTGTTTTGTTGTTTCCCATGCAGCTTACCCTGTATCTTCTTCTTGACCGGAGGTATCAATTCTCTGACTTCCAGTATTTTAATTCCTTCTGTCATTTTAAGTCTGCCTCCTGATAACACCTTCATATCACCGATAATGACTTCATCACTGACCTGGCTCCTGTTCCAGGTTACATATGACTTCTTCATCTGGTTCAGGATAAGTGAGGTGAGGTAAACTTTTTCCCCGCCATCTTCCATTTTGGCGGCATAGTCAATAAGCAGCCCGATAATACGTCCGTAATGCAGAAACCGGATATCCCCCTGCCTGTAGGGTACCTGTTTCGGTTTTTCAACAAATTTTGAAGGTTCGGGAATAGGATACGGCGGATCGATATCCAGTTCAAAATTAGCAATCAGTGCGAGGTGATCCCACAATTTATGCTTAAAATCGCCGACGTCGCGTAGATGAGGATTAAGATTTCCCATTATCTGAATAATAGTCCTGGCTGCCCTGTTTCTCTCATTCCTGTCCTGGATGGTTTTTATGTGGTCAACCATCTTCTGAACGTTCCTCCCATATTCAGGCAGTGCCATCCTCTTACGCTGTGTATTATAATCGTAATTCATCACCATATCCGGTTATTTTTTGCAAAGCTAATAATTTAATGCCAATAATTGAAAGAATACTTTAATCACTTATCAGTCATAAATTTCCTGTGAATTAAAAGTTTTTGCCGGTGATAATACCTGCATCAGCGACGGTTATTATCTTTGATGTTTAAACCATATCATTAACCATGCAGCCTGACAGGTCTTATAAAACAAATTATATCAGGATGAAACGGGCATGTTCGTTACAAACAAACACACGGGTGAATATTCACATGCGAGTTTTGTCATATCATTAAAATCAAAATTATATTATGATAAAATATCTTCAGAGTCTTGGATTTATCCTGATCACACTCGTACCTTCCTTATATGCCGACGATGGTTATGAGAGAAATCCCCGGGCAGATATTCTTCATTACCGGTTTTCGGTAAGTATCAGCGACACCAGCAACTTAATCTGCGGTAAGGCGCAGATCAGCCTGAAGGCACTGGGGATATTGGACAGCCTTGGTTTTGATCTTGTTAACATCCAACCCGACGGGAGAGGAATGATCGTAGATACGGTACTTTATAATGATGAAATATGCAACTGGATCCACCGGGACGACAGGATAATTATTACTCAAGCAGTTCCGGCAGGAAAAGGCTCCGATATCAGCGTGACAATAGTATACCACGGGATACCGGCTGACGGTCTGATCATTTCCAATAATAAGTTCGGAAGCAGGACCTTCTTTTCGGACCACTGGCCCGACAGGGCGCGAAATTACCTGCCCTGCATTGATCACCCGTACGAAAAGGCTACAGTTGAATTTATAATTACTGCTCCTGAACGGTATGGTGTTGTGGCAAATGGGTACCTGGTTGAGGAGAGTACGCTTGAAGGCAATACAAGGCTTACTCACTGGAAGGAGGATGTCCCGCTGCCAACAAAGGTCATGGCGTTCGGTGCAGCTGAATTTGCCACTCAACTTTCAGGGGAGGATAATGGCATTAAGGTATGGTCGTGGGTATTCAGGGAAAACAGGAAAGAGGGTTTTAATGATTATTCAGGGGCGGTTAAACCATTGGCTTTTTACAGCAGGATGATCGGTCAGTATCCTTTTGAGAAACTGGCAAATGTTCAGTCGAAGACTATTTATGGCGGGATGGAGAATGCCGGGTGTATTTTTTACGCCGAGAATTCTGTGACCGGCAGAGGAGAAGAGGAAAGTCTGCTGGCTCATGAGATCGCACACCAGTGGTTTGGCAACTCAGTTACCGAGGACGACTGGTACCACGTGTGGCTCAGCGAAGGCTTTGCAACATATCATACATCGCTTTATCTCGGGGAGACATATGGGCCCGGACTTCTGGGTGAGAGTATGAAATCAGCAAGGGATCGTGTCCTTGATTTTTACCTGAAATCGGGAAGACCTGTCGTCGATACGACAGTCACATCTCTTATGAAGTTGCTAAACACCAATTCTTACCAGAAGGGAGCCTGGGTCCTTCATATGCTCAGGAATGAAATAGGGGATGATATGTTCCGGAGAGGGATAAGACTTTTTTATGAGCGTTACCGAAATGACAATGTGGTGACAGGTGATCTGAAGGATGTAATGGAAGAGGTCAGCAGAAAAGATCTTGATAGCTTTTTTTTGCAGTGGCTCTACATTGCGGGGCAGCCCGAACTTAAAATTACCAGCCAGCCATCATCTGTGAGAGGAAGAACGGTGATCATTATTGAACAGATGCAGGATCGTTTGTTTGAGTTTCCTTTAGAACTGATGGTAAGAGATGATGAGAATATTGCTGTTGAAAAACTCAGGATATCTGAAAGGATAACACGACTGACATTAAAGACGGGAAATATCCGGGAAATAATACCCGATCCTGACATAAAACTTTTATTCAGACTGGCTGGCAATTAAGATGTGGACTCCCTTAATGAATGTCTGATAAAAGTTGATAAGAACCAGGAGAAATACTACAGACCGAGGAACTGAATAGCCACACCTGAAAAGAATATCATGGCACCGGCGATAAGATTGCCGTATTTCTCCAGAGGTTTAAGGTTTATCCTGTTGAATCCAAGTTTAAAAGCCATCACGATTGCCATCATTGTTGAGATCGTGACAATTGAGAAGAGTAATGAGACCAGTATAACCCCCGGAATATTATTCTGTGCAGCAGGATACATAATAACCGGAATCAAAGGTTCGCAGGGACCGAAAATAAAGATAAGGAACAGTATCCATGGTGTTGTTTTAACAACTTCTGTCTCGTGCACATGTGTATGTTCTTCCCTGTGGCTATGTTCGTGGGTATGGCTGTCGCCGCCCAGATGGAAATGGGAATGGGTATGTCTTTTTTTCCTGTAAAGGTTCCTGATGCTTATAATCATGTAAACAAGTCCGAAAGCTATAAAAAGCCATCCGGCAATGTTGCCGCGGAACGATTCCACGTTGACCAGCCTGTTGACCGAAACTCCGACCATGATACCTATAAGACCCAGGACTACTGAACTCATAACATGACCAAGACCACAAAGAAATGTGATGATCATTGTTTTCCGGATACTCCATTTCTTGGCTTCGCTCAATACAATAAACGGCAGATAGTGGTCAGGCCCCAGCAGGGTATGAAAAAAGCCAAGGGACATTGCCGTTACCGATAGTAGTGCTATTGAGTTTTCCATTAATCTCTTTCGGTCTTAATAATTCGGGTTTATTTCTGCAAGTATATTTATAAAATCCGGAATAATTGATCAAAACCCGTATTAAAAATCTCCGGGAGAGGGAGGCCTTCTTAAATCAATCGTCCATTTGTTATCGGAAAAAATATATTCACGAATATTAATATTCTGATTATCAAGCAAAAGTCTGGAATCATCAATGAATTTTTTCATTTGTTTAAAATCGGAGAGATCTCCGAAAAAATCAGGTTTCTGTTCGTATTCGGAACATGGCAGTATCAGGTACTTTTTCCGGTTGTTAACTACCGGTATATATACCCAGGTCAGATAGTATCCTGCTTCCGTAACTTCAAAAGATCCGTTTTTTCTTTCGAGCGATATGCGTACCATTGCTCCGCCGTCGGTTTTGGGGCGTCGCTGGTTAGTTATAAAGTTGCCGAGCGAGTAGACTGCTATCTTGTTGTCATTCAACGTGTCGTTCTTTGTCCAGATCATTTTCTGAAGCACATGAGGATGTGATCCTATAATCAGGTCGGCTCCCTTTGAAAAGAGGTACTCTGCCAGATCGGTCTGTTCTTTCGAAGGAATTGTATCGTATTCTGTTCCCCAGTGCAGAAACAAAATTATTATGTCGGGACCGGCGGCCCTGGCTGTTTCGATATCTTCTGATATCTGGTCCCTGTCGAGCATGTTTACAATTACCGGACCGGGTACTTCTATTCCGTTGGTCCCGTAGGTATAGTTTAGCAGGGCAACTGATATTCCGTTGCTGCTGACGATCAAAGGATAAAGGCTGTCTCTTGAAGCCTGGTCACGGAAAGTTCCGGTATGAGGTATTCCTATACTGTCGAGCCTTTCAAGTGTGCTTATGATACCCTGGTTTCCACGGTCAGCAGAATGGTTATTTGCAGTGACCATGCAATCGATACCAGCCTTTTTGCAGGCTGAAGCAAGATCGGCAGGGGAGCTGAACCGGGGATACCCCATATAAGGGGGACCCGCCAGGGTGACCTCAAAGTTGGCAAAAGCCAGGTCAGCTTCGCTGATAACAGGTGAAATAAAACTGAATACGGTATCATAGTCATAGGTCCCTGTACCTGCAATCCAGGCCGATTTGATCTGATCATCATGTCCCATAATATCGCCGATGAACAGAAGGGAGATCCTGTCATTATGATAATCCGGGACCTGAGCTGAAACGACTACGCTTAAGCCTGCGATATAAAGAAGAAGAAAAGTGAGTTTCCGGTACATAATTGAAATTTTAGCCCCTGCCAGGGTATTTTTACTTTGTATATCCGATTTCTCTTTTCAGGGTTAAAATCAATTTTATAAGTAAATTCCGGTAATAGTTTGCTGATAAATAAATATTCCGGTATAAATTTAAAGAAAGTTTGTTTAATTATTAAATTTGGCCGTTTTTTGCTTAATTAATCCACAGACTACACTGGAGATCAAATAATGGATAAGACTGATAAAGGCCTTGATATTAAGAAACTTTCGTTTGCAGGAGTAATAGTTACCCTGGGGATTGTTTTCGGGGATCTCGGAACAAGTCCTCTCTATGTAATGAAGGCTATCGTAGGAGGAGGTTCCGAATTCAATGAACTTCTGATATACGGTTCTGTGTCGTGTATATTCTGGACCCTGACACTTCAGACAACAATAAAGTATGTCCTTATCACACTGCCTGTAAATAATAAGGGAGAGGGAGGTATTTATGCTCTTTTTGCCCTTTTGAAGCAAAAAACTTCATTGGCTGCAGTCTTAACAATGATAGGGGCAAGTGCCCTGCTTGCTGACGGAGTTATTACTCCTGCCATAACCGTAACATCATCTATAGAAGGATTAAAACTGTTTAATCCGGATATTCCGGTAGTAGTTGTTGTACTGCTTATATTGGCTGTCTTATTCTTTATGCAGCAATTCGGAACGAATGTTATCGGTGGATCGTTCGGTCCTGCCATGGTGATCTGGTTTTCGATGCTGAGCATACTGGGCCTTCTGCAGTTGCTGCATCATCCTGAGGTACTTAAAGCCATAAATCCTGTGTATGCATTCAGATTTCTTTCAGAATACCCGGGAGGATTCGTTTTATTGGGTTCAGTGTTTCTGTGCACAACGGGTGCCGAAGCTCTCTATTCAGATCTCGGGCACTGCGGATTGAAAAACATACGGATGTCATGGACTTTTGTAAAGAGTGCACTGCTGCTTAATTATTTTGGCCAGTGCGCATGGCTGATGACCCCTGGGAATATGAGGACTGATATTAATCCTTTTTTTGGGATGATGCCCGGATGGTTTCTGATTCCCGGTATAATTATTTCAACTTCAGCCGCTATAATAGCAAGTCAGGCACTTATTACCGGTTCCTACACGCTTATCAGTGAAGCTATCCCTTTGAATTTCTGGCCGAAGATTAAAATATCGTATCCTACTCACCTTAAAGGTCAGGTTTACGTATCGACGGTAAACTGGTTTCTCTGGATAGCATGCAGCTTTGTTGTAATCTTTTTCAGGGAGTCGTCCAACATGGAGGCTGCTTACGGATTATCAATAACCCTTACAATGATCATGACAACGCTGCTTCTGTCGTACTACCTTTACCTAAAGGGTATAAACCACAGGCTGATAGTGTTGTTGCTGCTCGTATTCCTGACTATAGAGGGTAGTTTCCTGATCGCAAATCTTCATAAGTTCGTTAACGGAGGCTGGTTCACCCTGATGCTGGCATCCATCTTTTTCGCAATCATGTATGGCTGGTATTTCGGAAGGAAAATAAAAAACCGCTATATAACCTTCGCAAACCTTAACAAGTATACTGATCTTTTTATTGACCTTGCAAAAGACACATCGGTACCAAAGACAGCAACAAACCTTGTTTACATTGTCAAGGCAAACAGGCCTGATCAGGTCGAATCAAAGGTTATTTATTCAATTTTTAATAAACATCCGAAGAGAGCGGACCGTTACTGGTTACTTCATGTCAACCGGATTGATGATCCCAACAGATTTGACTATCAGGTTACCAACCTGATCCCGGGTGTCCTGATAAAGATTGATTTCAACATAGGATTTAAAGTTGAACCGAGAATAAATCTATATTTCAGGGAAGTACTTGAAGATCTGGTTGCTTCAGGTGAGATTGAGCTGACAAGCAGTTATGATTCCCTGAAGAAGCATAATATCCCGGGCGATTTCCAGTATATTCTGATTGACAGGATCATGACCCGCGATTATCAGCTCTCATCATGGGAGAACTTTACACTTTTATTGCATGGCATATCAAGGCAGCTTAATATCGGGGAGGTTAAGACTCTGGGCCTGGATGCTTCCAATACAATTGAGGAGAAAGTGCCAATTTCTATTGACCAGCATCTTGAACGCAGGATCCGTAGGATAATCTGATTTTTTTTCTATCTTTATAATATTAAGTACTGATCCGGCAGATATATTGGTGCTGCTTAATTATTTAATTAGTAATGGTTTAGTGATTATTTGCGGAGAACATAACCGGTATCAGTCTGCATAAAAAGATGTCAATTCCATCAGGCTGAATCCCGATATTTTTGAGTAGTTAATGAAAGATGAATTGTTAATTAAACCAAAAAAAAGTTAAAATGAGAAGAGCATCACTGGCTGGTTTACTTTTAGTGTTCTGTTACATATCCGTGACGGCCCAGGATGTCTCCTGGTCAATAGCAGGCAATAAAATCGTTACGCCCTGGGCGGAAAAAGTAGATCCTGCAAATCCCCTGCCTGAATACCCCAGGCCGCAAATGGTAAGGAGTGAATGGAAAAGCCTTAACGGGCTATGGGATTATTCAATAGTACCGGTTCCGGCAGAGAAACCCGTAACTTTCCAGGGAAGGATACTTGTCCCCTTTGCACCAGAGTCAGCCCTTTCGGGAGTAGGGAAAATGGTCGGAAAAGAAAATGTGATCTGGTACAGCACAAGTTTTACACTTACCCCTGCAATGAAAGGCAGGGATGTTTTACTTCATTTTGGAGCGGTCGACTGGGAATGTGATGTGTTTGTAAACGGCAAAAAAGCCGGTTCGCATAAGGGAGGTTATGATCCTTTTACGCTTAATATTACTTCACTGCTTGGCAAAGGCAGGCTTCAAAAGCTTGAAGTAAAAGTTTGGGATCCAACCAACGAAGGCCCTCAACCAAGGGGGAAACAGGTAAACAAACCCAATGGGATCTGGTACACACCTGTCACAGGAATATGGCAAAGTGTCTGGATCGAACCTGTCCCGAAAACACATTTCTCTTCTTTCCGGCAGGTGCCTGATATTGACCGGCAGACTGTTACAATAAACACAGATGCCGTGAATCTCCTTGCCGGTGACCTTATCAGGGTAACCGCATGGGATGGAGGTACCATGGTGGCTGAGTCAACTGCTGAAAACAAGGTTGATGTTTCGCTGAAGATCCCTGGTCCGAAACTCTGGTCACCCGATAATCCGTTCCTTTATGATCTGAAGATCTCCATCGAGCGAAGGGGAAAGATCGTTGATGAGGTAAAAAGCTATTTTGCCATGCGTAAAATATCACTGAAACCTGATGAAAACGGAGTACTGAGGATGATGCTAAACAACAATTTTGTTTTCCAGTACGGTACTCTTGACCAGGGATGGTGGCCCGATGGCTTATACACGGCCCCGACTGACGAAGCTCTTCTTTTTGATATTGTAAAGACCCGTGACATGGGGTTTAACATGATCAGGAAACATGTAAAGGTAGAACCTGCACGATGGTATTATCATTGCGACAGAACGGGGATGCTGGTCTGGCAGGATATGCCAAGCGGGGATCTGGGGGGAAATCAATGGAATACAAGGCCGGGAATGGAAGGCGGGTCCGACAAGATCAGGGATGAAGCTTCGGAGATGATATACAGAACAGAGTGGAACGCAATAATTGATTATCTTTTCAACGCCCCGTGCATTGTGGCATGGGTGCCTTTTAATGAAGCCTGGGGCCAGTTTAAAACAGTTGAGATAACTGAATGGACAATGAAAAAGGATCCCTCAAGACTTGTGAACAGCGCCAGCGGAGGCAATTTTAATGAAACAGGACATATCCTTGACCTGCATAATTACCCTGGTCCGGTAATGGCAAAACCCGAGGTATTCGGTTCAAAGCAGGCCCTTGTACTCGGGGAATTCGGAGGATTGGGATTACCCCTTGAGGGACACACATGGCTTGATAAAGACAACTGGGGATACCGTACTTTTGAGGAAGCTGATACTTTGTTCAGAACCTATTCGGGTTATATTGACCAGATGATACCTTTTATCCACAGAGGCCTGTCGGCAGCAATTTACACGCAAACCACCGATGTTGAGATAGAGACGAACGGCCTTATGACCTACGACAGAAAGGTCATTAAGAATTCAGAAGATAAATTACGGGATGCTGCCCGGAAAATGTATGATGCGGCAGGAAGGGTAAAATTCAGGGAATAATCAGATTATGTAAATTTCAGAACTTTCAGTAATACGAAGGATTTATCAAAATAAATGTAAAATTAACACTTAAAGGGGATTAATTTATGAAGAAAATTTCACTGGTAATCTCAGTACTGACCCTGAGCCTTATAAGCATGGGTCAATCTTCTGTGGCTCTGGTAGTTGATGCCGGATCATCGCAGTATACAATAAGCCGTCATATTTACGGCCATTTTTCCGAGCACCTTGGAAGGTGTATTTATGATGGATACTGGGTAAGCGAAAGCATGCAGGTACCGAAGCAGGACAGGATACGTCTCGACATCGTGGAAGCACTCAAAAAGATCCAGGTTCCCAATCTGAGGTGGCCTGGTGGATGTTTTGCCGACGAGTATCACTGGCGCGACGGGATCGGACCAAGGAATGAGCGTCCGACGATGATAAACACAAACTGGGGTAATGTAACTGAAGATAACAGTTTCGGTACTCATGAGTTTCTTGAGCTTTGCGACCTGGTCGGTGCCGAACCGTTCATTATTGGCAATGTCGGAAGCGGAACAGTAGATGAGATGTCCAAATGGATCGAGTACCTGAATTATGATGGTGTCAGCCCCATGACAAACATGAGGAAACTTAATGGCCGTGAAAAGCCATGGGGAGTATCATTCTGGGGTGTAGGTAATGAAAACTGGGGATGCGGTGGTAACATGACTCCGGAATATTATGTGGACCAGTTCAAACGGTATTCTTCGTTTGCCAAGAATTATCCTGGCACAACACTCAGGAAGATCGCAACAGGAGCTAATTCAACCGATTACAAATGGACTGAGACATTAATGCAGGGGCTGGTCAGTACCGGTGGCAGAAGCAGTATGTGGGGAATGGATGTGCATTATTATACACGTCCTCCAAGGGGCAGGACTGGTCAGCAGGGTATGACGGGCATGCCTCCGGCAGGCGCCCAGGGTCAGCGTCCTCCGGCTGCAGCACAGCCTCAGGCTCCTGTTCAGAGTACAGGATCGGCAACAAACTTTACCGAAGAAACATATTTTGGAACAATGCAAAATGCCCTTCGTATGGAAGATATCGTTACCGGTCATGATGCAATTATGACAAAATATGACCCTGATAAAAGAGTAGCTCTTATTATTGGAGAATGGGGTATCTGGACTGATCCGGAACCCGGAACAAATCCAAGGTTCCTCTATCAGCAAAACAGCCTGCGTGATGCAATTATTGCAGGAACTACACTCAACATTTTCAATAATCATTGCGACAGGGTAAAGATGGCACAGCTGGCTCAGACAATAAATGTCCTCCAGGCAGTCATTCTTACCGAAGGTTCCAAAATGATCCTGACTCCGACATATCATGTGTTCGATCTTTATAAGGTTCACCAGGATGCCAAAATGTTACCTGTTAAATTCTTCAGTCCTGACTATGTTCTCGGAGATCAGAAACTTCCTGCGCTGAACGTCTCGGCTTCACAGGATTCAACAGGTGTTGTGCATATCACATTGGTCAATATTGACCCGAACAAACCGGTCAATATATCAACAACACTGAACCAGATCAAATGGACCTCAGTAACGGGCCAGGTTCTTACATCCGACAGCATTACCGACATAAACACCTTTGAAAAGCCCGAAAAAGTCGTTATCAGAAAATTTGATGGTGCAAAGAAACAGGGCGACCTGCTGAATGTTGCTATACCAGCTAAATCGGTTGTATTACTGACAGTGAAATAGACCGGAGCAATAATTTATCCCGGTTACTGATTTAAATAATTCATGCTGCCCTGTTTTGAAGGGGGTTGAACTTACGGGAGTATACCATATATTTGTCATTTGTTTGTACTTTTTAATACAATAATTTTTTATGGAGGTTATTAACTCGGTTGTTGAATGGTATATGGCTAATCTGAACTATTTTACTGTCGCTTTCCTGATGGTAATTGAGAGTTCTTTTATTCCATTTCCCTCGGAGGTTGTTATCCCTTTTGCAGCTTACAAGGCTGCACAGGGCAGCATGAATATTTTTGGGGTTATCCTGGCAGGCACTTTAGGCGCTCTCGTTGGCGCTCTCGTGAATTATTACCTTGCCATGTATCTCGGGCGTCCGCTGGTATATAAATTTGCCGATTCCCGGATGGGAAGATTATTTCTTCTTTCGAAGGAAAAAGTCGTTCATGCCGAGGAGTATTTCATCAGGAATGGTAAATCGTCAACATTTATCGGACGGCTTGTTCCTGCTGTCCGCCAGCTTATATCAATTCCTGCCGGCCTGGCCAGAATGAATACTCGTGATTTTGTGTTATATACAGTGGCAGGGGCAGGGATCTGGAACATTATACTTGCATTGATAGGATACTACCTTTATGAAATAAGGGAGAAGATATTCCCATACATTGAAGTAATTCTCTGGAGCCTGGGAGGTATCTTTGTTGCTTATCTTCTCTTCAAAGCCTGGAAGTCGGCACGCAAAAAAAAATGACCTTACTGCCGGAGGCAGGGCAAACTGAGACTCAGCATCTACATTAATAACAAACAGTCCGGAAGAAGAAGGAACATTCAACTTCATGATTTTATACCCGGGCGCTGAGCATTACGTTGGAGTAGTTCAGAACCGTGCAATAAACTCGAGTGTCAGCTTATCCGTATGGATAGGAAGGCTCTGCTTCAGATAATTTTCATAATTAATCCTGATCTCTGACTGAAACTGCCGCGGTTCAAATCCGAAATTCAGGCCAAGAGTTATCCGGCTGGCGTCACTCTCCTGTTTTATGACGGAAGCACCCATAAGATCCCATCTGGCGACCGGAGTAATTATCTTTACCATCTTGTTTTCGAGTTTGAAATTATACCAGGAGTGTATGTAAACACCATCGTCATGTAACCTGGCCGACAAAGTGTCGGTCCAGTTACGGCTGATATATTCCGATTCAATAAAAAATGATCCTGCCGAATACCTTATCTCCCCGCCGAAAAGTGCCAGGTGTTCCCTGTACTGGTCCTCACCGTAATAAATATTTCCGGCCAGCCTGAAACCGTCATCTTTTCCTGCAGTTATCCGACCGGCAAGGTTTGGTTTTGAAATCCATTCCGGATTGTTATTACCGGTACCATTGACTCCGCCGGCCTGTATTGAAACAGGTATATCGCCTGTGAATTTATACTCCGCATATATACCGATATCGCGCATGCCATCGTTTATGTACTTGGCCAGAAATGAGCGGTTTGCAAAGATATTGTCTGCCGGGCTCCTGAGATAGTCAGTACTGAAGGGGATCTTTTTCTGCCCGAGATAAACAATCAGGTTTTTAAGAGGGAAGAAAGAGACGTATGCATCAAGCATTTTCACTTTTCCCTCATCTGACAGGTCAAGTTCGAACCTGTATCCCATATATTCATTAATCTTACCCTTTACTCCAAATCTTGCATTTCGCACCTCGAATCTCATCAGGGAATTGTTGAGGTCATATTCAATTTTTGTTTTCAGGATTGCATCAAGGTCGGGGATGAATTCCGGTGTGTTCTCATTCTCTTTCTGGGCATACAGATCGGGGTTCAGGACGGTTAAAATAAAAATGACCAGGATCAGCAACCTGCCTGGTTTCGAAGAGTGAGGAATGTTCAATTGCATTATTCTGTTTTCTATTGAGTTTAAATTTTATAATATCTTGTCAATCTTCGAGATAACCGAATTTCCCGCTGTAGAAATCTTCGTAAGCCTGTTTTATTTCGTCGCGTGTATTCATCACAAAAGGGCCATGTGAAGCAACAGGTTCATTAATTGGTTCTCCGCTGAGTATCAGTACCACCGAATCCTTTTCAGCCCGGAGAACTGTTTTTTCCCCGTCGCGTCTGAAGAAAATGAAGCTGTTTTCGCGGACTGTCGTCCCTCCGATGCCTACCTGACCCTCAATAACAAGCATTCCCGTACTGTACGATCGGGTGAAGCTAAATTCAGCCGTGGCATTTTCCTTCAGGTGCGCATTGAACATATTCATCGGTGTAAAGGTAAACGCCGAACCTTTTAAACCTCCGTACTCGCCGGCAATGATTTCAATATAACTTTCTTTGTCGTCGAGCATGTACCTTTTCATGTCGCTGTTTTCGATAGCCTGGTATTTTGGTTTTGTCATCTTAAATTTCCGGGGCAGGTTTACCCATAGCTGGACCATCTGGAATACTCCTCCTGTACGGCTGAATTCTTTTTCGTGGTACTCCTTATGGAGGACCCCTTCACCGGCAGTCATCCACTGAACATCGCCCTCTCCGATAACACCACTGTTCCCGGCACTGTCGTGGTGGGCTATCCTTCCGTGGTAGGCGATTGTCACTGTTTCGAATCCGCGGTGAGGGTGGACACCCACGCCTCTCGGTTTCTCAGACGGTGTCAGATTCCATCTCGAATTATAATCCATCAGGAACCAGGGGCTCATGCCCTTTTCTCCTATAGAGTCGAGAGAGGGGAAGAAATTATGTACCCTGAAGCCATCGCCCACCATATGATATGGAGGGGGAGGCAGAATTGCTTCTACTGACCTGTTGCTCTTTTCCATCATAATAAGAATATACGTCTATAACAATTCTTACATAAAAGAGTTACAAAGAAAGGAAAATATTTTGCAGTAGTAAATGTTACCCTGCCATTATTCCACTATCTCCGCATCGTCGAATTTCTGTGACTTGTAATTGACTTTCGTATGCCTCGTCCTCTGGACTCCTTTACCTCCAAAGAAACCCCATCCCCCGCTTCCCAGGAGGAAACCGAGGGCATAAAAGCCGCCATTATTGTTTTGTGCATACATGGTTATTGTGTCATTAAAAAGCATGGCTACGAAATCGAAGGGAGCTATGAATCCGTGCCAAAGGCCTCCAAAGAATCCATATTTATGTCCGGTAAGGCATCCTTCAACTGTTTCACTCTGCGCACATCCTGTGATCAGCAGTAAGATGGCAGGAATCAGGATCAATAATAATGATTGGTTTGAAGAGAGTTTTTTCATGTTAAGGAGATTAGATTTGGTTGTAATATTTTTATAACAGGGTCAGATCGACTGGTTTCCCGGAATATTTCCTCTCATGGTTTAAAAGCCACTCTTTTGTTTTTATCCCTCCTCCGTAGCCTACCAGGCGGCCATCTGACCCGATAACCCTGTGGCAGGGGATGATAATCGCGATCCTGTTCGTCGCGTTTGCTTTTGCAACAGCCCTTGCCGATCCCGGCATTTTAATTGCACCAGCCTGCTCTTTGTATGAGATTGTCGTTCCATAAGGAATTTCCATCAGCGCTTTCCACGCCTTAGTCTGAAAAGAGGACCCGTTTATATCAAGAGATACGGTAAACTCTTTTCTTTTTCCTTTGAAATATTCTCCAAGTTGTTTTTTCAGAAGCCTCAGGTGCCTGTTGTTTCCTTCCCTTATTTTTTCGGTCTCCGGAAACCCTGCCGATCGTCTGCACTGATCTTCAGACAGCTGCCCTGTCCTGAATTCAAGCAGGCACACTCCCTCTTTAGTAGCTGCCGCAACCATGTCGCCTGCCGGTGTACTTATTTTTGCTGCCTTGATCATTAGTGCATAACCTGTCTTAGCTACTTTCTTTTAGTCTTATCTCATCATCCCGGTCCTCCAACCCTCCTCAATCTCCTTCAATCTTTTCAATCTCCTTACTTCGGTATTCTCCCCGACGTCGATCTGATAAACTTCTTATTCCTGAATCTCATTGCCGACCAGTCGTCATCTACAGAAACCATTCTTATCGCGTAAAGACCGGCATTGTTAAGGTCTTCCCAGCCTTTGTCGCGTTCAAGATCCGAAGAGAATTTTACAGAGGTTTTCTTTGGGTAGCAGAACCATAAAATTCCGTCGGCTGTCAGGTTGTGCAATGCCAGAGGGACAATCTGTCTGACTTCGGATTTTTTCTTTACAAATATTATTATGAACTCGTAGGGACAGCGCTGATCAATCTCCCTGTCGGTTATCACCTCCTTAAGTTCCTCTGCAACTGCCTTAAAAAAATCTTCCCCGGAATTAATTAATGCGATTCTTCTATGTCCTTTATAATTAAGCTTTTTCAGAAGGTCTTTCATTTTGTGATGTCAATTTAGATGCTAATTTAACAAAAAAATCATTTATACTTAAAAAATCATTGTACCTTTGGATCATCAATAAATGGGGTGCCTTAATACTACGGGCTGAGATCATACCCTTACACCTGATCCGGATAATGCCGGCGGAGGAAAAGAGAGTATCCAATACATCAGCCTTTATCGTACCTCATTTAAATAATGACCATATAATTATTATTTGAGATGAGAAGAAAAGAATGTATTTTATTATTTATCTGGATTGTTTTTTTTACCGCCGTTTCAGGAATTAATGCAGCCGGATCCTCAATAAGAGGAAGGGTCACTGATCCGGATGGAAGTCCGCTTATCGGAGCATCCATAACTATTGCCGGCTCATATACAGGGGTTCAGGCCGGACCCGACGGATCGTTTTTTATTGATAACCTGAAAGACGGAAGTTATAAATTGAATATCTCCTATATTGGTTATGAGGCAACGACAGTTGATGTAGTACTTACCGGGGAGGCCTTTGTTGAAATAGTAATGACTTCAGGGCAGGTAATCACCGGGGAGGTCATTGTCAGCTCAATAAGAGCGGGGAGCCGGATGCCTCTGGCATATAGCAACCTGGGGAGTGAAGCAATGATGAAGCTGAATGCAGGGCAGGATATGCCATATCTACTGAGTATTACACCGTCGCTCGTCGAAACCTCCGAGTCGGGTAACGGGATAGGATATACAAGTCTTAGAATAAGAGGAACAGATGCCAGCAGGATAAATGTTACAATAGATGGTATTCCGCTTAACGATCCTGAATCACAGCAGGTTTTCTGGGTCGATCTGCCCGACCTTGCATCGTCGGTCGACAATATACAGGTTCAACGCGGGGTGGGAACCTCTTCCAATGGGGCAGGCGCCTTTGGTGCTTCGGTGAATATCCAGACCAGGGGAATTGAGGCTGAACCATTTGCCGGGATAAACAGTTCTGCGGGATCGTATGGTACAGTGAAAAACAGCATTTCGGCAGGAACAGGACTGCTTGCGGGCAGGTTTGCATTCCAGATGCGTTTTTCGGATCTCCGTAGTAACGGGTATATTGACAGAACAGGATCGGAACATCGATCAGCTTATCTGAGCGGGATCTACAGAAGTAAAAAATCATTGCTGAAAGCAAATATTTTACTGGGCGAAGAGCATACGGGAATAGGTTGGTGGGGAGTTCCTGAAGAGATACTGGCAACTGACAGAAGGTACAATCCGGCCGGTGAGTATACTGACGATAACGGATTCACCAGGTATTACGATAACGAAAGCGATAATTATGTTCAGACTCACTACCAGCTTATTTACACCTTTCAGCCAAAAAGCGGGATCATTCTGAATTCAGCTTTCCATTATACACGAGGGTCGGGCTATTATGAGGAGTACAAGGAAGACAGAAGCCTGGCTGATTACGGTTTGCCTGTAATCGGAGGCGAAGGGCCGGACATCAGTGAAAGTGATCTGATACGGCAGAAATGGATGTCGAATGATTTTTACGGCCTTGTATGGTCGCTGAGGATTAACAAAGGGCGACTCGAAACTTCAATCGGTGGAGGAATGAACCTCTACTCGGGCGATCATTACGGAAGGATAATATGGATGCAATATCCCGGCAATACCGAAAAGGATCATCAATGGTATTTCAACAACGGATATAAGGGCGAAGTAAGCCTTTATTCAAAAGCAAACTATACCCTTTCTGAAAGAGTCTCACTTTTCGGAGATCTTCAGTACAGGTATATCAATTACGATATGTCGGGTAACGACGACGATCTGAAAGATCTGAAACAGAAGCACAGGTTCGGATTCGTGAATCCGAAGGCAGGTATTTTCTTTAACATCAGCTCACGGCAGGAAGCTTTTGTATCTTTTTCCGTAGCCAACAGAGAACCGACACGTACCGATTTTAAGGAGGCATCGGGCGATATGCAGGCAACGCCGGAGGCAGAAACATTATACGACACCGAATTAGGTTATAAACTCAAAGGTGAAAGAGCGCTCTTAAGTGTTAATCTATTTGGGATGTATTATCGCGACCAGCTGGTCCCGACAGGTGAGTTAAGCAATGTTGGTTACCCGATACAGACAAATGTGGAAAGAAGTTACCGCGCCGGCATTGAGCTGGGAGCAGGTTTCATTTTCACCGGCAAGGCCGGCTGGGATGGCAATATCTCACTGAGCAGAAATAAGATACTCGATTTCACCGAGCACTATATCGATTACAACACAACCGACTGGTCCGAAGTTTACAGGAGCAGGGAACTGGGGATCGTTGATCTTGCATATTCACCGGGAATAGTTGCAAACAGCGATCTGCATTACAAAGTGAGTTCTTCGCTCACGCTTCATCTGATCAGTAAATATGTCGGTAAACAATATTTTGACAATACGATGAGCAACATGAGGAAACTTGATCCTTATCTCATAAACAATATAAGGGTTGATCTCGGACAGCTGACAAAAAAAATCAGGAACTCTGAGCTCCAGTTATATATTAATAATGTCTTTAACACAAAGTATGAGAGCAATGCATATGGGGGCAACTGGTTTGAAGATGGTAATGAAAAAAGCTGGGCATATTATTTTCCACAGGCCGGAACCAACTTCATGGTAAGGCTGAGTCTGAAATTCTAGGTTTTATCTTAAACAGATGATATACAACTGGCTTTCAAATAACTGGATCGAAATATTCGGAGCTGCCACAGGAATAATATATGTATTCCTTGAGATCAGGCAAAAGCTGTGGCTCTGGCCGGTAGGGATTATCACATCGGCCGTGTACATCTGGGTTTTCTTCACCGGGAAGCTTTATGCCGATATGAGTCTTCAGGTGTACTATCTGGCAATAAGCTTTATCGGCTGGTTCTGGTGGATGAAGGGAAAAAGGAGAAATGGAGAAAAGGAGAAAGCGAAAAGGGGAGATGAGCCACCGGAGCCTGGCGATAAATCACAGGGGAAAGAGGCCGGATTGAAGGTGACAAGGCTGAAGTTTAAAACCGGAATTATAGTTGCTGTTGTTTTCAGCATATTATTTTTTATCATGTGGTTTGTCCTCGACCGGCTTACCGATTCACCGGTACCTGTATGGGATTCATTTATTACCTCTTTATCGGTGGTTGCCACATGGATGCTGGCCAGGAAAATATTCGAACACTGGTATCTCTGGATTGTGGTTAATGCTGCAGCAATGACCCTTTTCCTGATCAGGGGACTTTATCCTACAATGGTACTTTATTTTGTATATTGTATTATGTCGTTTATGGGGCTCAGAGTGTGGTCAGTTTCCTTGAAAAATGATGTCACCTGAATACGGTCGGTTCATTTTTCCATCCTGACACGGGAGTGAATCCCGGGTAAATCAGGTTTCATATT
Organism: uncultured Bacteroidales bacterium; assembly: GCA_963736675.1. Lineage (GTDB taxonomy): Bacteria > Bacteroidota > Bacteroidia > Bacteroidales > VadinHA17 > LD21. The sequence goes on along the minus strand of CAVTPT010000003.1, from coordinate 307,427 downwards.
AACCCGAATAAAGTATCTTTGAAAATGCTTTCAACAACAATCATACTTGCCGATGGCTCATTCCCTGAGCACGATGTTCCTCTTGGCTATCTGAAAAATGCAGAACGGATAGTCTGTTGCGACGGAAGTGCCGGAAGACTGATTGATGCCGGAATGATACCTTTCGCCATTGTTGGAGACCTCGATTCCATCACCGGAGATGTTGCAGAAAGATTCCCTGACCGGCTTTTTCAGGATAAGGACCAGGAGACAAATGACCTGACAAAAGCAGTAAAATGGTGCACCAGCCGGGGATATAATGAGATTGTCATCCTTGGTGCCACAGGCAAAAGGGAGGATCATACCATCGGTAACATTTCACTTCTCATTGAATATGCATTTTATGCTGAAGTTATGATGGTAACTGATACAGGTATCATCAGGCCGTTTTTAAAAAGCTGTACCCTGCAGTCTTTCCCGGGTCAGCAGGTTTCGGTATTTTCCATTGACAAGGAAACGGAAATCACCTCCCGGGGACTAAAATATCCGCTTGAAAGAAGAAAGCTGTCAAACTGGTGGAAAGCAACCCTTAATGAGGCTACCGGCACTGATTTTTCGCTTGAGATAAGCGGCGGACCGGTAATTGTTTACATCGGGTTCGCTGCGCATCTTTCATAGTACCTTCATCTCCTTGACCAGGGTTATCAGTTGTACCCTGCTCCTGACATTGGTCTTGATATAGATCCTGTGCGTATGATCTTTTACAGTCTGCAGGCTTATGAACAGTTTGTCGGAGATCTCCTGGTTGCTAAGCCCGTTGCAAATTTCTGTTATTATATCTGATTCTCTCGGACTTATCTCATAGTCACTGCAGAACTGTCCGAACGATATACTTTTTTCGCGGGCGGCCGCTGAGGCAGGAAGAATTGTGAAATAGCTGAAATACACAGGAAGAAAGGTGTCGCCGGCGAAAAAACAAAAGATAAAAATCAATGCCAGCCAGTCCCTGGAAGGATAGAATAGAAGAAGAAGTGTCTGGATTGTCATCAGAAGAAATATCACCGGTGCAATTATCCTCCTGTCCGATTCACCTATAAAAGAACGTCCTTTCCACGGGAAATGAATCAGGTATGATGCCACGAAGGAATATACCATATTAGCCGTTATATAATAGTTTCTTATCAGCACGGCAGGTTTTATTGTTTTTTCGCCCGAAATAACAAATCCCAGAATAACCAGTACGGAGAAATTCATAATAAGGAAAGCAGGCAGCATCCAGCTTTTGTTATTCCTGCCTGAAAGACCTGAGGCAAACCTCAGAAGCATAAGCCACGCGAAGACGAGGAAGGGCAATCCCAGAAGCATGGCAAGATCAGAAAACTTCCCCATCAGGTCTTCCGATATATATGTTGAAAGGAAAGACCTTATCAGAACCTGTCCCCATATGCCATAAAAACCGAAAGTATATATAAAAACCTGCAGATACAGGAGAGAAGAAAACAGTTCTGTTTTAAGCCGGTTCCTTAATCTCGATGTGAGTATTATCCCACCCGCAGTGAAGGCAATCGAAAAAATGAAGATCAGAAATGCAAGTAGCTTTATCATAGTATAAAGGTAAAAAAATAGCTGAAAAAGGTCATTTTTAACCGGATACTACTAAAGTAGTGGTCTGACTACTAAAGTAGGAATTTTAATAATCACTACTATAGTATTATATAAGAGTTAAAAACAGCATCTACATTTGCTTCATAATCAGTTCTCAATTTACTTTTATCAAAAAATCTTTACAATGGAAACTCAAAATGAATACACTCTGAAGCCGACATTCGGCAACAGTTTTGGAACAGGCTGGAAGGTAATGCAGGATAATTTTCTCAGATTATTGCTCGTTGTATTTGTCCTGGCAATCCTGACTGCTCCCATGAAGTTCAATTTCAATCTCGATTCATTCGATCTGCACGGGTTACCCAATCTTCATAACCTGCCAGGGGACAGCGACTGGAATGCACTTTTCGGATTGGCATCGCTGGGGGTTTTTGCACTGTTCCTCGGATTTATAGTTCTCCTTTATACATTTCTGGCTGCACCGGTGGTACAATATGGAGGTAAAATGATCTTCGTACAGGCAGTAAGAAGGGTAAAACCCGATTTTGAACTGCTGATCAGAGGTTTCTGGGAAAATTATCTTCATATCATTCTTGCTAACCTCCTGGTTTTTGCACTGGTGGTATTGGGATTTTTTGCCCTGATAATTCCGGGAATAATTATCGCGTGCAGGCTTGCATTTACTGCATACATTGTAATGGACAGGAAACTTGATCCGATCGAAGCAGTGGAGATGAGCTGGAAGCTTACAAGGGGCCATGGCTGGAGAATATTCCTGATGGGACTGGCTTCGTTCTTCATAATTATTTTCGGGCTTTTAATGCTGTTTGTTGGTGTTTTCCCGGCTATAATCTGGGTTAAGAGTTCATTCGCTTCCCTGTACGAGGCGGTACTAAAAGAAAAAGAACCTGCTGCTGTTCAGGCTCCTGAGCAACAACAATAATTAAAAACTGTTTTATTCCTTAACAGGGGGGCTTCGTGCTCCCCTTTTTTTTCATCTTATGGTAAAAGGATTTCCCGAAATTACCTACCTTTATCATCCACTACTTTAATTCTGATTGAAATGAAAACCAAAACTCTTATTTGTCTGATTGTGACCGGAATGATGATCCCCTCTGTTATCAATGCCCAGCTGGGAGGCGCTCTCAGAAACCGGCTTAATAATGCCATTAACAAAAGCATCGAAAACAAGGCTGATTCCGTTGCTGCCAAAAACAGTGCAGAGAATGCTGATGAACAGGCACCCGAAAGAAAAGGAATTAATATCGGTGGTCTCCTGGGCGGCAAAGTGACTCTTCCGTATGACGATTCCTATTCGTACAATAACAGTATCTATATGCAGGCTGAGATGTATGACAAAAAGGACGTTATAAAAACAGACTACTACCTGTATTATAGTGATAATACTCCATATTTTGGGATCGAGGCTAAAATAGTACTGGAAGATGAGGGAGAGGAACAGTCTATGCTTACATCAACAATATTTGATGGTAAAAATAAATGCATTCTTCTGCTGACTGATATGGGTACTGCAAAGATGGGTATCATTACAGCTGTTCCGGATGAGAACAGTACAGAGACCCAGACGGCAGCTGATGCCGGCAGCGGGAGCTTCACAAAGACCGGGAACAGGAGAGTTATTGCCGGATACCAGTGCGATGAGTATCAGTACAAGGATAACGAATCGGGTGAGTATGGCAAAGTCTGGGTGACAAAGGATTTGAACCTCAGGGCCGACAGAAGAACCTGGTCGAAAGCTGGTCTGCCTGCATACTATGGGCACCCGGCTCTTGAAAACGGTGTTGTTATGGCAACCGAAGCATATAGTAATAAGGGAGACCTTGAGATGAAATCGGAAACCAAAGAGATCAAAACCGGTATAAACCATTCGATGTCGACGGCAGGTTATACTCTTCGTCAGATGGAGTTCAACCAGGCTCAGGGACAACAGGGGAAGTAGAGATCCGTAACTGGCAGCAGATTACTCACAGCTTAAATCTTCCTGAGTTTTGCAAACCGCAGAAGCAGTTTTTTACTTCCGTTTTTAACGAAGTCGACAGTAGCAGTAATATTGGGCGGTTCTCCTTCTATTGATATGATCTTCCCGTCGCCGAACCGCTCGTGCTGCACATTATCGCCTTCAGAGAAGAGTGCCGGATCGCTTCCGTTGAAAGGTGTCGCCGGAATGGATCCTGCTGCAGAGAATTTCTTAAGACGGCTGCCTGATATATAATGTGGCAGCCCCTCACGGAATGTTGCCGGTTTGGCTGTAGCGGAAGTTTTTCCGGGGAAAGGTTTCCCTCCTGTCTGGGGGTAATCAAGATATTTCTGGTCGATTTCGCGCAGGAACCTGCTTGGATTGCATCTTTCCAGATTTCCCCATTTATACCTGTTAAGTGCATAACTCAGGGTGGCAAGCTTACCCGCCCGTGTTACGGCAACATAGAAAAGCCTTCTCTCTTCTTCAAGCTCACGGGGATTACCGGCCGACATCGGGGACGGGAAGAGTGTGTCTTCCATCCCGGTTATGTATACATTTTTAAATTCCAGCCCTTTGGCTGAGTGCATAGTCATCAGTGTAACCTTTTCACGGTCTTCCTCTTTTTCATTATCCTGGTCGGTGAGAAGAGCCACATTAGCCATATAAGCCTCCAGGTTAGAGGGGTCACCGTTGGTCTCCGCTGCTTCGGTAAAGATCTTGATCCCGTTAAGAAGTTCTTCAAGGTTTTCGTAACGGCTGACTTCCTCCGGAGATTTCCCCTCTCTAAGTTCCTTCATTATGCCCGACACCATGGCAATCTCCCTGGCCTTTGAAAAGGCATCAGTTTCAGATGAATTGAGCATCAGCGTTTTAATCACCTCGACGAAAGCCGCAAGTTTTCTGATGGTTCCCTGGTTGAAATGTTCATGATATGCTGCTGCATCCGTCAGAATATTCCAGGGAGTAGTATCGGTGGTGGCCGCCAGTTCGAATATTTTCTGAACGGTTGTGTCGCCGATACCTCTTTTGGGAAAGTTTACAGTTCTTTTAATTGCCTCTTCATCTCCGGGATTGATAACCACCCTGAAATAAGAGAGTATGTCTTTTATTTCTTTCCTTTCGTAGAAAGAAAGGCCTCCGTATATTTTATATGGTATGTTCTTCCTCCTGAGTGTCTCTTCAAAAATCCTCGATTGCGCATTGGTCCTGTACAAAATAGCAAAGTCCGACCAGTTAAGGTGCATGGAGAATCTTTTGTCAAAGATATCAGAGGCTATATTGAATCCTTCCTCTGAATCAGTCATCGATTGAATAACCTGTATCTTTTCGCCGGGTTCATTCTTTGAGTAGACATTTTTATGGATCTGCCCTTCATTGTTGGCGATTATTGTATTTGCAGCATCTACAATAGTCTGGGTCGACCTGTAATTCTGCTCAAGTTTAAAAAGCCGGTAATCGGCATAATCGTTCTTGAATTCCAGTATATTCTCAATCCTGGCCCCGCGGAACGAGTAAATGCTCTGGGCATCGTCGCCAACAACGCAGATGTTATGGTGCGATGAGGCCAGCTTTTTGATTATCAGATACTGGGAATAATTTGTGTCCTGGTACTCATCAACAAGAACATAGTTGAATTTTTCCTGGTACCTGCTCAAAACCTCCGGAAAATCCCTGAAAAGGATATTGGTATTCAGAAGCAGATCGTCGAAGTCCATTGCATTCGCCCGAAAACACCTTGATGCGTATGTTCTGTATATGTCGGCGAGCAATGGCATACGGCACGATTTGTCGTAATCCTGCATTGAGACATCAGCAGCGTATATGCTGGCCGTAACAAGGTTATTCTTTGCAGCCGAAATCCTTGAGGCTATTGCACCCGGCTTATAAATATTATCATCGAGGTTCAGCTCTTTGATTATTGACCTTATCAGACTTTTTGAATCGGAAGAATCGTAGATGGTGAAGTTTGAATTATAGCCGAGCTTTGAAGCTTCCATCCTCAGTATCCTGCCAAAAATTGAGTGAAAGGTCCCCATCCACAAATGACGGGCTATTTCAGGATCGACAATCCTGGCTATTCTGTCCTTCATCTCGCGGGCAGCCTTGTTTGTGAAGGTCAGGGCAAGTATCCTGAATGCAGGGACCCCATTCTTAAGAAGATGGGTAATACGGTAAGTAAGTACCCTGGTCTTTCCTGCTCCTGCTCCTGCAATCACCAATGAAGGACCTTCAGTATTAATAACTGCTTGTCTCTGAGCTTCGTTCAGGTCGTTGAGATAATTATGAGTCATTTGTTATCAGGAGTTACAGCGTTCCCGGCCCGGCAAATTTAGCAATTACAAGCTCAGAACGCCACCGTAATGAAAAGTAAAAGCAAAAAATTATTAACCGTCATGAATGCCAGCTCCTCCGGATACCTTCAGGTTTTAAAAGCAGTAATGATAAGTAATGATGTAAGTTACAGACTGTGAAGTTTATACACACTACAGCCCGGCAAGAGCCCGGGAGTGACTCAAGGTTGATAAATATTGAAGACCCGGAATAAGAATAAAATTTCCTCTGTTTTTTTATTATACTTGCCGTAAATTTATACCAAACAGACCTGCTGGTCGTTATTTATCAAAGAACAAACTGCCTGTGCGTGTTACTATCTTGTTAGCATTATTTTTTTTGCCTGCTGCCATTCTGGCCCAGATAACAGCACCGGGAATGAATGCGGTGCGTTATACCTCCTACCCCGCCAATCCGGCGAAGAAAGATCCTGTTTTCATTTACTGCAATTATTCGGGTGAGGCACGGGGAACACTTCATGCTGTAAGTCCGGGAGGCACAGGACCATTTAACTTTACATGGTATAAATGGAATGATGCAACAGTAAGTTATTCTACCCTGATCAAAAGCGAGACGGGATTATTGAATTCAACAATTTCGGATCTTGACGAAGGAGGCTACAGGGTAATTATTAACAGCGCCACCTACAATACATCACTTGATGCATGGGTATTCCTCGACAGGCCGGGAGTGCAGGCCTCACTTCTAAACAGGACGTGTGATTACGTAGCTTTGACCGGGAAAGTTGCCGTAGATACCTTTTATTACAGCGATCCTTCAAATGGGGCAAGGTTAAGACTGCCTGACGGAGTAAGATTCCTGTGGTCATCCGAACCTGAATCCTCAATTCCTTATCCTGACTTTGATTTAACTCCCCAGACTTTTATTCCACCTCTTGAGGATGTGACCTACATGCTGGAAGTTACCGACAGTTTTACATGCAGCAACGAGTCCTCATTTTTTTACGAATCAATTCATGTCAGGGCAGACTTTTCAGTTGATCCGCCCGGAGGTGAAGCTCCCCTTGAGGTTACATTTACCGATAAGTCGGTAAGGGCATTGAACTACAGATGGGAATTTGGCGATGATACTATATCCGAACAGGCTGATCCCGGTACTCATACCTATTATAAACCGGGTGAGTATTCTATAAAACTGACTATCGAGAGCGATCTTCATTGCATTGATTCATTGCGTTTTAATAAAATATTTGTTGAGCCTTCGGATCTTGAGATACCAAATGTTTTCACACCCGACGGGGATGGATATAATGACTCTTTTGTGGTGGAGAGGATATCCCTGAAGTATATTAATGTAAAGATATACAGCAGGAGCGGACTTAAAGTATATAGTTTCGACGGGGAAGGAGAAAGACTAAAAGAGTGGGAGGGATGGGACGGTTATGTCAACAGTACCTCGGCAAAGGCCAGCCCGGGAGTCTATTTTTACCTTATCCGTGCAGTCGGGTGGGACGATATAGTATATAACGGTAAAGAGTACCGGGGATTCGTATACCTGTACAGGTAGTAATGTCTTTAGGTTCAGGGCATTCTTATTGCCAGACACCAATTATAAATCCCATTACGGTCAGACTGACAACGCTGTAACAGGCATTTATCAGGAAGTGGGCCAGTGTCTTTCTCTCAAACAGATAGGTTATTCCCAGAAAGGTAAAAACCCATCCAAGGCCGGCCATGAATCCTGCCATTGCACCAAACGATGCCCCGGCATCCACCCCGATGAACATTGCAAGGAAAAAGGCAGCAACCAGGGAAAGCAGGAAGGAGAGACCAAAGATCTTTATCATGTTCGGATTTCCGGCCGTTTCAGCTGTTATCCCATTCTCTTTCATCCATCTTTTTGCGAACAGCAACGGGGAGTACCAGATTCCCCCAAGAACAAAAGCGCTGACTGCAGCAGCAATTATAGCCAGCCAGTTCAGGTTCTGGAAAACACTCTGCATATCCATTTTTAAAATATTTTAATTTTTAATGAGGTTTGTTTCTTTTTACAAAAACAATTTACCCTCCAGGATTGTTCTGGCCTGGCCTGAAATTTCCACCCTGTCTCCTGTCAGCAATACTTTAAGTCTTCCCCCTCTTTTTGAGACCTGATGCGATAAAAATGCATTTTTACCCGTCCTTTTATGCCAGTAGGGAGCCAGAGCGCAGTGTGCCGATCCGGTAACCGGATCTTCGTCTATACCGAGGGCAGGAGCAAAGCAGCGAACGCAGAAATCGTACTGCGGATCATCGGAAGGAGCAGTAACTATAAGATCCCCAAACCGGGAATTTTTCATTGCTTTAAAATCCGGTTTCAGGTCTCTTACTTCAGATTCATTTTTCAGCACCGCGAAACTCCATCCGTGAGATGTCCGGTGTAATTCAGCCGGGACGATACCTATAATCCTATCAATGCCATCAGGGATTTCAACAGGCCCGACAGGGTAGGAAGGAAAATTCATTGTTATCCATCCATCCGAAGAGCTGACAATAAGTTCTCCGGCTTTTGATGAAAAATGTACTGTCTCTCCCGCCTTAACAATTCCTTTTTCAAATAAAATATGTCCCGAAGAGAGTGTTGCATGTCCGCATAGCGGAATCTCTGACTCCGGAGTAAAAAAACGGATTCCGAACGAAGCGCTTCCGGGAAAAATGAAAGCTGTCTCCGACAGGTTCATCTCCATTGCAATATTCTGCATCCATTCGTCCGCAGGCTCCTTTTGCAAAATACATACACCTGCAGGATTCCCTCTAAATGGCTGATCAGTAAAAGCATCAACCTGATAAATATCTTTAATTAGGGGCATAATAAATAAACTTTAAGTGTTTAACAAATGCAACAATCGTCAATTCATTCCGTCATTCACCGGTAATTTAACTCAAATTACAGAAAAATTTGTCGGATAACCTTATAAAACTTTGTAAACTCAAATAGTTTTATCATTTTTGCGCATAATTTGAAAAAGGACTAATGGATTACAGGCAGAGAATAATTGAAGAGGCGGCTGAGATGTTCCGGACCTACGGGATAAGAGCAGTTACCATGGATATGCTTGCTAATCGGATGGGCATCTCAAAAAGGACTATTTATGAGGTCTTCAGTGATAAGGAAGAACTGCTTCAGGGGGTTCTGAAAATGATGACTGTCATGCAGAGGGATCTTATGAATGAGATAATGAACGAATCGGATAATGTTATTGAAGCTGTATATAAGGTTCTTGATAAGATGAGGTCGCATTTTCAGAATATGAGTCCGGCATTTCAACTTGACATGAAGAAATATCATCTTGATCTGATGAAAAAACTTGGATCGCAGAGTGAATTGCCTTATAACAGAAATAACACAGAGTTCCTTTTGCGCGGGATTAAAGAGGGCATCTTCAGGGAGGATATCGATGTAGAGATTACCAACAAGTGTTTGGTTGAAGTGATAAAGTTCTCATCGGACAAAGATCTGTTTCCGCCTGATGCTTTTACCGGGAAGGATGTTTTCAGGAACACTTATCTGAATTACCTCAGGGGTATTTCAACGCGAAAGGGGCTGGATCTCTTTGACTTTTATGATAAAAAGAATAACTAACAACTCTATTATTGGCACAAAACAACAATGTATTAAAATGAAAAGAAAAACAATCTTCACACTGATTCTCACTCTGGCAGTTTTATGTGTCCCGTTATCAGCACAGGAAAATGCAGGAGAATTGAAATTATCGCTTAAACAGGCTCAGGATTACGCCATTGAGAACAACAAAATGGTACTCTCGGTCAAATCTGATGTAAAGGCTTCCAAAGTCGCATTATGGGAAACTATTTCTGCTGGACTGCCCCAGATTGAAGCATCGGGTTCCTTTGCGGATAACCTTAAGCTGATGACAACACTTTTACCTGGTGAATTTTTCGGGATGCCGGGAGAAAAGATCCCTGTGACCTTTGGTTCCAAATTCAATTCAAGCGCTTCGGTTCAGGCATCAATGTTATTGTTCAATGCTCCCTTTTTTATTGGAGTAAAGACAACTGAGCTGGCTCATAAATTAAGTATTCAGAGTCTTGAGAAATCGGAGCTTGATACTAAGGAATCAATAAGTTCAGCCTATTTTCTTATCCTTGTTTCAGAGAAGTCGCTGGAAATACTTAAGCAGAATATTACTAACCTGAATGAGACACTGAGATCTACCAGAGCCATGTATTCGGCTGGTATGGCAGAGTCGACGGATGTTGATCAGATGCTGTCGAATGTAACCATGGTTGAGAATTCAAGAAGCATCCTTGAGAGGACCATAGAAATGAATTATAATCTTCTTCGTTTTCAGCTTGGAGTACCTGCAACGACATCCATTTTTCTCACAGAGACCCTTGAAGCCCTGACGGCTGAAATTGATGTTGAGGCCCTGCTTTCACAGAAATTTGAGTATGAAAAAAACGTCAATTACAAACTTGTTGAAAGTCAGGAACTGATGTCTTCTCTTGCCCTTAAATCGCAGAAAGCTTCGGTCCTTCCGACACTGGCAGGTTTCTATAACTACGGTACCAACGGAATGGGCGATAAGATTTCCGAACTAAGGTGGTTCCCGAACTCAATGACCGGGTTACAGCTTTCCGTTCCGATATTTGCCAGCGGGCAGAGGTCTGCAAAGATTAACAAGGCAAAAATAAATCTTGAAAAAGCAATGATTACCAAAGACATGGTTACCGATCAGCTTCTGATACAGGAGAAACAGCTCAGGTTTAATCTTGTGAATGCAAACATGCAGTATAAAAGTCAGAAGGACAATGTTGATGTGTCTCAGAGAGTCTATAACAGTACGGAAAACAAATTCAGGCAGGGAATGGCCTCCAGCCTTGAACTGACACAGGCAAACTCACTTTTCCTTCAGGCTGAGAACAATTATATCTCCTCGCTGATGGACCTTCTTCAGTCTAAACTTGCCCTCGACAAACTTCTAAACAACCTTTAATTGATAAAATTTTAATATCCGAAATAATGAAATACTTAAAAACATTTTCAGCTATACTGGCAGGCAGTCTGATCCTTTCAGCCTGTTCTTCCAAAACCAATAGCGGATCAGCAGATCCCTCAAATGAAGCTGCAACTGCCGAAAAAGCTGTGATCCCTGTAAAAGTGATTACCCTCGCAAAAACAAAAATTGCCAGGACAATCGACTATACGGCAACAGTACTTCCCTACGAAGAAGTAAATATGGCGCCATCCACACCCGGAAGGATAGAAAAAATTTATGTTGAGGAGGGAGACAGGGTAAGCAAAGACGACGACCTTTTTCTGATGGACAGGACCCAGCTTTACCAGCTGAAGCTTCAGCTGGCAAATCTTGAAAAGGACCTTTCGAGGCTTGATACCCTGCTGAAAACGGGAAGTGTCAAACAGCAACAGTATGATCAGATGAAGACACAATATGATGTTACAAGGACCAATGTCGAGTTCATGGAAGAAAATACCCTGATGAAAGCGCCGTTCAACGGTATTATTACGGGTAAATATTTTGAGAACGGGGAGCTCTATTCAGGTTCTCCCACGACTACAACCGGAAGGGCAGCAGTTGTTACTGTTATGCAGGTGAATCCGCTCAAGGTCAATGTCGCAATATCAGAGCAGTATTATCCTCTCATCAAAACAGGTATGAAAGCTGAGATAAAAGCCGATGTATATGAAAATGAGATTTTTACAGGAAGAGTTTTCAGAAAGGCTCCTACAATCAGTTCAGCTACAAGGACGTTTATTGCGGAAATAGAATTACCCAACAGGAATGAACTTCTTAAGCCGGGGATGTTCACCAGGGTCTCGCTCGACCTTGGAGAGGTTGAGACATTTGTGGCTCCTGCAAGTTCTGTACTTTCACAGGAAGGAACAAATATGAGATATATCTATATAAACGATCAGGGTACTGCAAAAAGAGTTGAAATAACACTTGGCAAACGGTTTGACGATCAGCTGGAAATCTTGTCAGGAGAGCTCAGCGAAGGAAGTCAGCTTGTTACCGAAGGACAGGCAAAGCTTATGAATAACAGTAAGATTGAGATAGTTAAGTAGTTTAAGAATTTCAATAATAAAAAGATGAGTATTTATAGTAGTTCAGTAAAGAAGCCGGTAACAACCATCCTTATTTTCGTGGCAGCGATGGTTATAGGGCTCTATTCGCTGGTCCAGCTCCCGGTAGATCTTTACCCCGAAATAGAATTGCCGTTTGTTGCTGTATATACAACATATCCGGGAGCAAGCGCCTCGGATATTGAATCGAATGTTACACGTCCTATTGAGGATGCCCTTAACTCGGTCAGTAACCTCAAGGAGATGACATCCACATCGAGTGATGGGATTACAGTTATTTTCATGAACTTCGAGTATGGTTCTAACCTCGACGAGGCATCAAATGACATCAGGAGCAACCTGAGTTTTGTCGAAAATTATCTTCCCGAGGATTGTGAGAAACCGACTATCATGAAGTTCAATTCAAGTATGATGCCTATTATCTTTTATGCTATCACTGCAAAAGAGAGCTACCGGGGCCTTGAAAAGATACTTGATGAGAAGATCGTCAATCCTCTGAACAGGATAGAGGGTGTTGGCGCAGTAAGCCTTGCAGGTGTTCCCGGGAGAAAAGTGTATATCGATGTTGATCCCCTGAAAATGGAAGCTTATAATCTGTCGATCGAACAGATAGGCAATATTCTGAGGGCAGAGAACCTGAACATGCCTGCCGGATATCTCGAAATGGGGAAGACGGATTATCCTCTGAGGATACAGGGAGAATTCCCCGAAAGTGATGTTCTTCAGGATATAGTTGTGAGCAGTTTCAATGGGAACAACGTCTATCTTAAAGATGTCGCCATGGTGCGCGATACGATACGTGAGACAAAGCTCGACACCAAGATAAACGGGGCCCAGGGAATGACTATGTACATTCAGAAACAGTCGGGCGGGAATACTGTAAAAGTGACCAGGGAAGTGGAAAATGCACTTGCAGAGCTTGAGAAAGATCTTCCTGATGACGTTAAAATCGAAAAGCTTTTTGACAGTGCCTCTTTTATTAAGGATTCTATAAGCAACCTGACTGAAACTCTTTTATATGCAGGTATTTTCGTTATCCTGGTTGTCCTCTTCTTCCTTGGACGATGGAGGGCCACACTTATAATCATTGTCACAATACCCATTTCGCTCCTGGTAGCATTTATATATCTGTTTATTTCAGGAGATTCGATAAACATCATATCGCTTACCTCTCTTTCAATAGCGATCGGGATGGTAGTCGACGATGCGATTGTTGTTCTGGAGAATATCACAAAGCATGTGGAGAGGGGAAGCAGACCGCGTGAGGCTGCAATTTATGCCACTAACGAAGTCTGGCTTGCAGTTATAGTGACTACCATGACTGTTGTTGCAGTATTTTTCCCTCTTACTTTTGTTGAAGGGCTTACGGGTGTTTTGTTCAAGCAGCTGGGTATGATCGTTACTATTACCATCATTACGTCGGTTCTGGCTGCCATCACACTGACACCCACGATGAGTGCGCTTTTACTTAAATGGTACCCCATCAGAAAGGATGCTCCTTTCTGGACATATGACGGAAGTATCAGAAAAGGACTTGACTGGTTCGACCGGTTCTACGAAAAAACATTGCACTGGGCCCTGCATCATAAAAGGGTTGTAATAACCATGGCATTTCTGATATTTGTTGCATCAATGGGTCTGTTTGTCGTGATAGATACGGAGTTTTTTCCACAGGCCGATGAATCGAGAATTACAGCAACGGTCGAATTGCAGACCGGGACCAGGGTTGATGAGACTGTCAGGATATCAGATAAGATCGACAGCCTTTTAAGGAGTAGCAAGTATCCTGAAATAGACCTGGTATCCACATCAGCGGGAAGTGATGATCAGGGAGGATTTTCTTCATTGTTCGGAGCAGGAGGGACGCATAGTATAAGCTATTCGATCATTCTGACCGATGTTGATGATCGTGAGAGGAGTGTATGGGATGTAACCGAAGAGATCCGGGCCGACCTGTCAGTAATACCTGAAATAGCTGACTTCTCACTCAGTACCACTGATGATGCGGGAGGTTTTGGGGGAAGTTCTGTTGCAGTGGAGGTATATGGATACAACATCTCGGAAACCAATATTGTGGCTGAACAGCTGGCAGAGAAAATCAGGAATATAGAAGGCACAAAGGACGTAGCCATCAGTCGTGACAAGTCCAAACCTGAATTGCAGATCATACTTGATCAGAACAAGATGATGACAAACGGGCTTAATACCGCAACGGTATCCTCAGCCATAAGGAACAGGGTTGACGGGCTTACGGCCACAAGGCTGAGACAGTTCGGGGACGAATACGATGTGGTGGTAAGGTTCAGGAGAGACGCAGTGACTACCCTGACCGATATTGAAAATATCGGAATAACAAATCCGGCTGGTCAGATAGTAAGGCTAGGTGAGATTGCTGATATAAAAGAGTACTGGTCACCACCAAGTATTGAAAGAAAAAGACGCGAAAGGATTGTAAATGTTACATTCACTCCGTATGAGAGATCGCTCACCAAGATCCAGGCTGATGTTCAGAAAGCCATTGATGAAACAGAGATCCCGTCGGGTGTTATGGTTCAGATCTCAGGTGCAATTGAGGAACAGATGGATGCCTTTGCAGATATTGCGTTCCTTATCATAGTGAGCCTTGTACTGGTATACCTGGTTATGGCATCGCAATTCGAATCGCTGAAGATGCCGTTTATAATCATGTTCTCCATTCCGTTTGCATTCTCGGGAGTAGCGCTGGCATTGTTCATGACCAACACCACTTTAAGTGTAATATCGGGCATCGGAGCAGTAATGCTTATCGGGATCGTTGTCAAGAATGCCATTGTACTTGTTGACTTCATCAATCTGATGCGCGACAGAGGCAATGAGTTGTACCATGCTATTGAGATATCAGGAAGGTCACGTCTCAGGCCGGTTATTATGACATCGGCCACAACGATACTTGGAATGCTGCCACTGGCCATGAGCTCAGGCTCGGGGTCTGAATTATGGAGCCCGATGGGTATTGCGGTGATAGGAGGTCTTATCTTCTCCACGCTTGTTACCCTTGTCATAGTACCTGTTGTTTATGCAGTCTTCGCACGACGTGGCGAACGCAACAAGAGTCTGGCAGTCTATACGGATTTTGACCTGGCTGACAGCACTAATGGCACTTCAAAATAACGAAACAAAAATCAGTAAATTATGAAAGCAGTAATGATAATATACAATCAGGCTCATACAGAGAGAATTGAGTATGTCCTTGACAAGCTGGGTATAAGCGGGTATACACTCTGGGAGAATGTTCAGGGAAGGGGTTCAAAAACCGGGGTTCCTCATCTTGGCTCACACACCTGGCCCGAAATAAATAAAAGTCTCCTGACGGTTGTTGAGGATGATCTGGTAGATAATCTTCTTGACAAAGTAAGAAAGATTGATTCTATAAGTGATGAAGTCGGAATTCGTGCTTTTGTCTGGGATGTTCTTAAGAGCGTTTAGTCTGCTATTGGAATAATTATTAAAGAGGCCGTCTCAATATTATTTTGAGACGGCCTCTTAATATATAATAACCAGATGTGATTCTATTCTTCTTCTTCCTCTTCGGAGTAAGCTTTAATAACTGCCTCCTGGACATCTCCGGGCACCGGGGCATATTCAAGGAACTTCATGGCATACATTGCACGGCCCCCGGTTATTGAGCTAAGAGCTGTTGAGTATTTGTTCATTTCGGCAAGGGGTACCCTGGCCTTGATCACCTCGAACCTCTTTTCACTCGACATACCGAGAACCATCCCGCGTCGTCCCTGAAGATCGCTGATGACATCACCCATACGGTCGGACGGTACCATTATCTCAACATCATATATTGGTTCGAGGATCTTCGGCCCCGCATTTTTAAAAGCGGTGCTGAAGGCGTTTCTTCCTGCCAGCCTGAATGAGATCTCGTTTGAATCCACGGGATGCATTTTACCGTCATAAACATAGACCCTGATGTCGCGGGCGTATGAACCTGTAAGCGGGCCTATTTCCATTTTTTCCATGAGCCCCTTCAGAATAGCGGGCATGAATCGTGCATCGATCGATCCTCCGACAATACAGTTACAATAGACCAGTTTTCCTCCCCAGGGAAGAGCAATCTCCTCTTTGTCGCGGACCGATATCTTGACCTCTTTACCTGAGATCCTGATCATCGACAGTTCCGAAGAGCCCTCCTCATATGGTTCAATGACCATATGCACCTCACCAAACTGACCTGCACCACCTGACTGTTTTTTATGACGGTAGTCGGCCTGGGCATTCTTTGTAATAGTCTCACGATAAGGGATTTTGGGAGAGTTGAAGTTTGTCGGGATCTTATAAATATTATCGAGATGCCACTTCATTATATTAAGATGATATTCTCCCTGACCGTGAACAATTATCTGTTTCAGTTCTTTCGAGTATTCAATTATGATAGTTGGATCTTCAAGGTGGATCTTGTTGAGTGCTTCTCCAAGTTTTTCGTCGTCGCTTTCGCTCTGTGCCTTGATAGCAGTACGGTATTTCGGATCGGGGAATTTCACTCCTTCAAATTTCCAGTCGTTTCCGGCAACGTTAAGGGTGTGCCCGGTCTTTGTGTTTTTCAGTTTTACGAATGCACCTATGTCGCCCGTATTAAGCTCGGGAACGCGTACTCTGTTCTTTCCTGCACAGACATATAATTGTGACAATCTCTCTTTGGTCCCGTTGTTACTGTTAACAACATCAAGGTTTTCAATTATCTTACCTGAAAATACCCTGAAGTAATTTATCTCGCCGATATGTTCTTCAATTGATGATTTAAAAACGTACACTGAGGCAGGACCGGCAGGATTTGGTTTTACCTCATTGCCCTTACTGTTTACCTGAACAGGCATATCAGTAATTGAAGGGGCTTCGTTCACAATGAATTCCATCAATCGTTCGACCCCGATGTTATTTTTTGACGAGACACAGAAAACCGGGAACATTCCTCTTGTGAGGATACCTTTGGCAATCCCTTTTCTTATTTCTTCCTCGGTGAGTGTGTCATTTGTGAAAAAAAGTTCCATCAACGATTCGTCACTTTCTGCTGCTTTCTCAACCAGCGATCCATGCAGTTCTTCGGCTTTATCTTTATGTTCGGCAGGTATATCGAGAACTTTGGATGCTCCTCCCTCTTTAGGATACTGAAGCATTTTCATCTTCAGGACATCGATAATGGAATTAAAACCAATGCCTTCATTAACAGGATACTGAACAAGAATGATGCCTGAGCCGAGCCTTTCTTTCATCATTTCGACAGACTTTCTCGAAATTGGCTTTCTCGTGATCGAGGCCGTTTATAGCAATTATAAGAGGTTTATTAACTTTTTCGGCATGGCGGAAATGGATCTCGGTTCCTACCTCGACACCGTTCTGTACATTTATTGTCATCACCGCACAATCGCTGGCATAGAGTGATGAGATTACACCACCACAAAAATCATCCAGCCCGGGAGTATCAAAGATATTGATCTTCTTATTAAGGAATTCGGCGTACAAAACAGTTGAATAGATTGAGTTCCCGTTCTCCTGTTCAATAGGACGATAATCGGAGACGCTGTTCTTGCCTTCAATTGTTCCTCTTCTTTCGATGACACCGCCATTAAAGAGCATCGCTTCCGCAAGGGTTGTTTTTCCTGATCCGGAGTTACCCAGAAGAGCAATGTTCTTTATCTGGTCCGTCTGGTATGTTTTCATAATTGTCTGGGGTTAGTATTATACTTATTTATTATATACTGATTTGGAGGGGCAAAAATAATAATTTTTTAAAAACTGTTCATGAAAGAGAGCATAATTACATTTTTTTTATTTTCTTTGCAGCAGTTTTTTGAAACACAGGAGTACCGTTTTTTCTTTCATCAGTAAGTTTACAAAAGTTTTTCAGTTGGAAAGATCGGGAAGGAACCTGTTAATAACTTACATTTTTACGTAAGATATTTTGTTCTGAAGGAGTTTAAACAGCTGATTACATGAATTAATCGGATTGTTTAAATATGTATGTTACGGTGTTTTCAAAAAAACACGGTACTTGTTTGCGAAATAAAAAATAAAAACAATACCTTTGCAGACCATTTTTTTAAGTAAAATTTAATGCTAAAATAATTGGATTTATGCCGACAATTCAGCAATTAGTCAGAAAAGGCAGGAAAAAACTGGTAGATAAAAGTAAAGCGCCTGCGTTGGATTCATGTCCTCAGAGAAGGGGTGTATGTGTGCGGGTTTATACTACTACGCCGAAAAAACCTAACTCAGCAATGAGGAAGGTAGCCAGGGTAAGGCTTACTAACCAGAAAGAAGTAAACGCTTATATTCCCGGAGAAGGTCACAATCTCCAGGAGCACTCCATAGTACTTATAAGGGGTGGCAGGGTAAAAGATCTTCCCGGTGTCCGTTATCATCTTGTAAGAGGTGCTCTCGACACATCAGGAGTTGATGGCCGGACACAGCGACGATCAAAGTATGGAGCAAAAAGACCAAAGAAGTAACACTTTAAAGTGATAGGATAATGAGAAAATCAAAACCAAAGAAGAGGATTCTGTTACCGGATCCGAAATACCACGATCCGTATGTAACCAGGTTTGTGAACAATCTTATGTTTAGTGGTAAAAAGAATCTTGCTTTTAAGATTCTCTATGATTCTCTGGATATCGTTGGAGACAAGTTTAAAAGCGAGGGGAAAACTCCTCTTGAGATATTTAAACAGGCTCTTGATAACATAACACCTCAGGTTGAAGTAAAGGCACGCAGGGTTGGTGGTGCAACTTTCCAGGTTCCTATGGAGATCAGGTCCGACAGGAAGGTAAGTATAAGTATGAAGAACATGATCTCTTTTGCCAGGAAGAGGACCGGCCATTCGATGGCTGAGAGACTGGCAGCTGAGGTTATGGCCGCCTATAAGCTTGAAGGTGGAGCATACAAGAAAAAAGAAGATACACACAGGATGGCAGAAGCCAACAAGGCTTTCGCTCATTTCAGGTTTTAATATTAATAAAGCCCGGGCAGCACAAAAATATCAATGGACAACAACCTGAAAAATACCAGAAACATCGGAATCATGGCTCACATCGATGCCGGAAAGACCACGACCACTGAACGTATTCTGTTCTTTACCGGCCGTACGCATCGCATGGGTGAAGTTCATGACGGCAATGCCCAGATGGACTGGATGATTCAGGAACAGGAAAGAGGTATTACAATTACATCGGCTGCCACAACAACCTTCTGGAAATACAGGGGTGACGATTACAAAATAAACATTATTGATACTCCCGGCCACGTTGATTTTACCGTGGAAGTTGAGAGATCATTAAGGGTGCTTGACGGTGCCGTAGCTGTTTTTTGTGCTGTCGGAGGTGTTGAACCCCAGTCAGAGACTGTATGGAGACAGGCAAATAAATATGGTGTCCCAAGGTTAGCTTTTGTCAATAAAATGGACAGGGCGGGTGCTGACTTTTTCAGTGTGGTGCAGCAGTTAAAGGAAAAACTTGGAGCAAATCCGGTCCCTGTTCAGGTTCCCATAGGCGCGGAAGATAATTTCAAGGGTATTATTGACCTGCTTTCGATGAAAGCTGTGGTTTATTACGATGATGAGAAGACCATCACAAGGTCTGAAATTGAGGAGATCCCTGCTGACCTGGTTGAGGAAGCTGAAGAGTGGCGCGGAAAGCTTATTGAATCGGTTGCTGATGTTGATGACACTCTGCTTGCCAGATATATGGAGGACCATGATTCGATAACTGCGGATGAGATCATGATTGCTCTCAGGAAAGCGACAATTCTTGGCCTGGCAGTCCCGGTTATATGCGGAAGCGCATTTAAGAACAAAGGGATACAGGTTATACTGGATTCCATTGCTGCTTACCTGCCATCTCCTGTTGACATCGGAGCAGTAAAGGGTATTGATCCGAGAAACGATACTGAAATAACACGCGAGCCCGACGATGACGAACCTTTTGCAGCGCTCGCATTTAAAATAGCTACTGATCCTTTTGTTGGCCGGCTGGTTTTTCTCAGGATATATTCAGGTATTCTCCATGCAGGAGATACTGTGCTGAATATAAGAACCGGGAAAAGGGAAAGAATAAACCGTCTTTTCCAGATGCATGCCAATAAACAGAATCCGAAAGAGAGCATTTCGGCCGGCGATATTTGCGCAGGTGTTGGTTTTAAAGATCTTAAAACCGGCGATACCCTTTGTGCAATAAACAAGCCGATATTGCTTGAGACAATGGATTTTCCCGAACCGGTTATCGGCGTTGCGATAGAGCCTAAAACACAGGCTGATGTAGACAAACTGTCGATGGCATTAAATAAACTGGCAGAAGAAGATCCGACATTCCAGGTGAAGACTGATCCTGATAGCGGACAAACCATCATTAACGGGATGGGTGAGTTACACCTGGAAATACTTGTTGACCGTCTGAAGAGGGAATTTAAAGTTGAATGTAACCAGGGTGTTCCCCAGGTTGCTTATAAAGAAGCAATTACTACAACTACAGAATTCCGTGAAGTATTCAAGAAACAAACGGGCGGACGAGGGAAATTTGCTGATATATCTGTAGCAATGATGCCGGCAGATGATGGTGTGCACGGACTTCAGTTCATTAATGAAGTGAAAGGCGGGAACATACCAAAAGAATATATCCCCTCTATAGAGAAAGGATTCCGTGAAGCCATGGCCAATGGTCCACTGGCCGGATTCTCGCTCGAAAGCCTTAAAGTAGTACTCAAAGACGGTTCGTACCATCCGGTTGACTCCGATGCACTCGCTTTTGAAATCGCGGCCAAACAGGCTTTCAGGAAATATGCAGGGAAATGTACTCCTGTACTTCTTGAGCCAATAATGTCGACAGAAGTTGTAACTCCCGAAGAGTATGTCGGCGATGTTATCAGCGATTTCAACAGAAGAAGAGGCAGGGTGGAAGGTATGGAATCGAAAGCAGGTGCAAGGGTTGTCAAAGCAAAAGTACCTCTGGCCGAGAAATTCGGTTATGTTACAGTACTCAGAACCCTTACCTCCGGAAGAGCAACTTCAACTATGGAGTTTTCTCATTACGAAGAGGTGCCTGCAGAAATAGCAAACAGAATTGTAGAAATTACAAAAGGAAAAATTCTTTAAAAGATGAGTCAGAAAATTCGTATTAAACTGAAATCCTACGATCACAATCTGGTGGATAAATCCGCGGAAAAGATTGTGAAAACAGTAAAATCGACTGGTGCAGTTGTTAGCGGTCCTATTCCGCTTCCGACACACAAAAAGATTTATACCGTTCTTCGTTCCCCGTTTGTCAACAAAAAAGCCAGAGAGCAGTTTGAGCTCTCTTCATATAAACGTTTGCTTGACATCTACAGCTCGACACCGAAAACCATCGATGCACTGATGAAACTCGAGCTTCCGAGCGGAGTAGAAGTAGAAATAAAAGTGTGAAACCAGTAAAGTTTATAAGAAATGCAGGGATTAATTGGTAAAAAGGTTGGAATGACCTCCGTTTTTGATGAAAACGGAAAAAATATTCCATGTACAGTACTGCAGGCAGGTCCATGTGTAGTTACACAGATCAAGACAAAGGAGAAGGACGGCTACTTTGCTGTACAGCTTGGTTTCGAAGATAAAAAGGAAAAACACACCACAAAAGCCGAACTGGGCCATTTCAAAAAAGTCAATACAACTCCAAAGAGGAAACTCATGGAGTTCTCAGGTTTTGAGGAAGGCCAGGTTAAGGAAGGTGAAGTTCTTACCGCTGAATTTTTCAGTTCCAATAGCTGGGTTGATGTTCGCGGCTGGTCAAAAGGAAAAGGATTCCAGGGGGTTGTAAAACGTCATGGTTTCAGCGGTGTCGGCGGACAAACCCACGGACAGCATAACAGGGGCAGGGCGCCCGGTTCGCTTGGTGCATCCTCTTTCCCGTCAAGGGTATTCCCCGGAATGAGAATGGCAGGACGCATGGGTGGAAACAAGGTTATGTCGCCAAGTATGAAAGTTGTCAAACTGATGGCCGGAAATAATTTATTAATTGTGAAAGGATCCGTACCGGGTCCCAAAGGTGGTTACGTAATAATTACAAAATAATGGAATTATCTGTTCTGAATATTAATGGTAAGGAAACCGGAAGGAAGATTAATCTTGATGATTCGATTTTCGGTATTGAACCTAACGACCATGCCATTTACCTGGATACAAAGCAGTATCTCGCGAACCAGAGGCAGGGTACTCATAAAGCCAAAGAACGTGGTGAGGTTGCAGGCAGCACCAGAAAGATCAAACGTCAGAAAGGAACCGGTACTGCCCGTGCAGGAAGCCTGAAGAACCCTTTGTTCAGAGGCGGCGGTCGGGTTTTTGGTCCACGACCCAGGTTCTATGGCTTCAAGCTTAATAAGAAAGTTAAACAACTTGCAAGAAAATCAGCACTTTCGTACAAGGCTTCAACAAATAATATTATTGTTCTGGAAGACTTCTCATTTGAGGCTCCTAAAACGAAGGAGATGATTATAATGGGCGGTAACCTGAATATTGCGAATAAAAAATCGCTTTTTGTTTTACCGGAACAAAATAATAATATATATTTGTCATCCCGAAATGTACAAGGGGTTGAAGTTGTAACTGCTGGAGAGTTAAGTACATACAAGATTATGAGAGCATCAAAACTAGTGTTGGTAGAGAGTGCAGTTGACGTTTTGCAGGCAACTTTTGAAAAATTAGAAAACTTAGTGTGATGAATATTTTGTTCAAACCAATTGTAACGGAAAAAATGACAAGCCAGGGCGATAAGTATAATCGTTATGGTTTTCTCGTTGCGAAGAATGCAAATAAGCTGCAGATCAAAAAAGCAGTGGAAGAACTCTACGGGGTTACCGTTGAATCGGTAAATACTATGCGTTACGGAGGGAAAATAAAAACCCGTAACACAAAATCAGGCTTCCTGGTAGGTAAGACAGCAGCAACCAAAAAGGCAGTGGTTACTCTTGCCGAGGGCAACAAGATAGATTTTTACAGCAATATTTAACAACCTATATGGCAGTCAGAAAGATCAAACCTGTAACACCAGGTCAGAGACACAAGATCATCAGCGCTTTTGATACTATCACAAGCGCTGTGCCGGAGAAATCCTTACTTCGACCGCACAGAAAATCAGGAGGAAGGAATGTTAACGGCAAACGGACTATGAGATACATCGGAGGCGGTCACAAGAAGATGTACCGGGTAATCGATTTCCTGAGGGAGAAAGATGGAATGAATGCGACGGTTAAGACAAGTTGAGTATGATCCCAACAGGTCATCGAGGATTGCGCTTGTCGTTTATGAAGATGGGGAGAAGAGATACATTATTGCACCAACAGGACTTGAGGTAGGACAGAAGGTAGTATCGGGGAAAGAGGCAACTCCGGAAATAGGCAACACAATGTACCTTAACGATATTCCTCTTGGTACAATTGTGCATAATATAGAGTTGAAGCCAGGTAAAGGAGGTGCTTTGGCCAGAAGTGCAGGCACCTATGCCCAGCTTTCGGCCCGCGAGGGAAAATATGCCACCATCAAACTGCCTTCGGGAGAAACCCGGCTGGTACTTACAACATGCAGGGCTACTATCGGGACTGTATCAAACCCTGACCATAACCTTGAAAGGTCGGGTAAAGCAGGCCGGTCGCGCTGGCAGGGCCGTCGTCCACGAGTAAGGGGCGTTGTTATGAACCCTGTTGATCACCCGATGGGTGGTGGTGAAGGACGTGCTTCGGGAGGACATCCAAGATCACGGAAAGGTCTGCCGGCAAAAGGTTTCAAAACCCGCGACAAGAAGAAATACTCCGCAAAACTTATTATTGAAAGAAGGAAAAAATAACTGATATATTTATGAGTAGATCTATTAAAAAAGGCCCTTTCATTGATTTTAAGCTTGAGAAGAGAGTTCTTGAGATGAACGAGGGACAAAAGAAATCGGTGCTCAAGACATGGTCGAGAAGATCGGTTATATCGCCTGACTTTGTTGGACATACTGTGGCAGTCCATAACGGGAACAAATTTATCCCCGTTTACATTACGGAGAACATGGTAGGGCATAAGCTTGGTGAGTTTGCACCTACACGTACTTTCAGGGGTCACTCTGGCAATAAATAACAAGTAATGTAAACCAGAAAAACTTTTAGAAATGGGTGCAAGAAAAAGAAATACAGCAGAACAGAAAAAAGAGGCTGCCAGAAAGAGATACCAGGCAGTACTCAGGAACTGTCCTACATCGCCGCGCAAGATGAGACTTGTTACCGGTATGATAAGCGGGAAAGAAGTTAATAAGGCGCTTGATATCCTGAGGTTCAGTCCGCAGGAAGCATCGCGCAGGGTAGAGAAGCTTCTCCTGTCGGCAATTGCCAACTGGCAGTCGAAAAATGAAGGTGTAAGGGTCGAAGACAGCAATCTCTTTGTAAAGGAGGTAAGTGTTGACGGAGGCCGGGCACTGAAAAGACTTCAGACAGCACCGCAGGGAAGGGCTTACAGGGTGAGAAAAAGATCAAACCATGTTACCCTGGTTCTCGACAGTATGAAAAAGGAAATAGAAAATACATCAAATTAGAATAGATGGGACAGAAAGTAAATCCGATAGGTAACAGATTAGGTATAATCAAAGGTTGGGATTCAAACTGGTTCGGAGGAAAAGACTTCTCCGGGAAACTGGTTGAAGATACCAGGATCAGAGAATATCTGAATGCCAGACTTGCGAAAGCCAGTATTTCCAAGATCGTTATCGAGAGAACCCTGAAGCTTATTACCGTTACTGTCAATACTGCGCGCCCGGGAATTATCATCGGGAAGGGAGGCCAGGAAGTCGACAAGCTCAAGGAAGAGCTTAAGAAGATAACCAAGAAAGAGGTGCAGATTAACATCTTTGAGGTTAAACGTCCCGAACTGGATGCGAATATCGTAGGCAATAATATAGCTCGTCAGCTTGAAGGCAAGATATCGTACAGGAGAGCAATTAAAATGTCGATTGCTTCTACCATGCGAATGGGTGCCGAAGGGATCAAGGTGCTGATATCAGGTCGCCTTGGAGGCGCTGAGATGGCACGAAGCGAGACCTACAAAGAGGGTCGCATACCTCTTCACACACTTAGAGCTGACATTGATTATGCACTGGCTGAAGCTCATACCAAGGTTGGTCTTATCGGGATCAAGGTCTGGATCTGCAACGGTGAAGTTTACGGTAAGAGAGATCTCAGCCCGAACATCGGTGCAAGGAATGCCAAAAACAAAAGCCTTAAAAGGAAAGTAAAGAAGTAAGACTATAATAAGTATATAATTATATAACATATTTGAGCCATGTTACAACCGAAAAGGACCAAGTTCAGAAGAGCCCAGAAAGGAAGAATGAAAGGCAACGCACAGAGAGGCAACCAGCTGGCATTCGGATCATTTGGTATCAAGGCGCTTGAGCAGACCTGGATCACAGGGAGACAGATTGAAGCAGCACGTCAGGCCGTTACCCGTCATATGAAACGTGAAGGTCAGTTATGGATAAGGATTTTCCCTGATAAACCGATAACAAAGAAACCTGCCGAAGTACGTATGGGTAAAGGTAAAGGTGCACCCGAAGGATTTGTGGTTCCTGTAACCCCGGGCAGAATTCTGCTCGAAGCCGAAGGAGTACCCTATGAAGTGGCAAAAGAAGCACTGCGTCTGGGAGCACAGAAGCTTCCGATAATAACAAAATTTGTCGTAAGACGCGATTACGTACAGGAATAAAACATTGACAGAGATGAAAACTTCAGAAATAAGGGAATTAAGTACACCTGATCTTCTCGAACGCATTGACACTGAAAAGACAATGCTTGTCCGGATGAAGCTTAATCATGCGATTACTCCTCTTGATAATCCGCAGAAACTGCAGCAGGTGAAACTTACGATTGCACGTCTGCTTACTGAATTGCGTAACAGAGAGTTGAATAAGAAATCAAATAGCTAGATCACCAATGGAAAGGAATCTTAGAAAAGAACGTGTTGGTATCGTTGTCAGTAATAAAATGGACAAGTCCATCGTCGTTGCCGTTAAAGGTAAAATCAAACATCCCATGTACGGGAAGTTTATAAACAGAACAAAGAAGCTGATGGCGCACGATGAAGAGAATTCATGCAATATTGGCGATACGGTACGTATATCGGAAGTCAGGCCGTTAAGCAAAAATAAAGCCTGGAGATTAGTTGAAATTATCGAAAGAGCCAAGTAATTATGATACAGCAGGAATCCAGATTGACAGTAGCCGATAACTCAGGTGCCAAGGAAGTTTTGTGCATCAGGGTACTCGGAGGCAGCAAAAAAAGATATGCCACTGTCGGTGATAAAATAGTTGTAAGTGTGAAAAGCGCACTTCCATCAGGTGAAGCAAAAAAAGGGACAGTAAGCAAGGCCGTGGTTGTCAGAACTACCAAGGAGATCCGTCGTCCTGACGGTTCTTATATCAGGTTTGACGACAATGCAGTGGTGTTGCTGAATAACGTAAATGAAGTACGTGGTACACGCATCTTCGGCCCTGTTGCCAGGGAGCTTCGCGACAAGTATATGAAAATTGTCTCATTGGCACCTGAAGTGTTATAATGTTAAAATAAACACGATGCAGAAGAAAGTACATATAAAGAAGGGAGACACTGTTATGGTGATAACAGGTGAATCCAAAGGTCAGAAAGGACGTGTTCTTGAAGTCGACAGGAATAAGGACAGGGCAATTGTAGAGGGTATGAATATGGTTTCAAAACATACAAAACCAAATTCGAAGTCACCCCAGGGAGGCATACTTAAAAAGGAAGCTCCCATACATATTTCCAATCTTATGCTGATTGATCCGGCATCCGGAAAACCAACACGTATCGGGAAAAGACTTAATGACAAAAATAAATTAGTTCGTTATTCAAAAAAATCAGGAGAGGAGATCAAGTGATGTATATACCTGCGTTAAAAACGAAGTATAAAGACGAGATCGTCCCTGCATTAATGAAGGAATTCAGTTATAAGACCATTATGCAGGTTCCCAGGTTGGAAAAGATAGTTCTAAACCAGGGTGTCGGACAAGCCATTGCGGATAAAAAACTGCTTGAGTTCGGTGTCAAGGAATTGACCGATATAGCAGGTCAGAAAGCTGTTCAGACCTATTCATCAAAGGATATTTCGAACTTTAAACTGAGAAAGCATATGCCTATCGGGATAATGGTCACTCTCCGCAAGGACAGGATGTATGAATTCCTTGAGAGGCTTATTTCGGTTGCACTGCCCCGTATACGTGACTTTAAAGGGATAAATTCCAAACTTGATGGTCGTGGAAACTATACGCTGGGAATAACCGAGCAGATTATCTTTCCGGAGATCGATCTTGATAAGATAGCCAAGATCATGGGCCTCCAGATCACATTCGTTACTTCAGCTGAAAAGGACGAAGAAGCATTAGCACTTCTTAAACATTTTGGTTTACCTTTTAAAAATTCTAAAAATTAAACAGTATGGCTAAAGAATCGATGATAGCCCGCGAAGTAAAGCGCGTAAAACTGGCTGAGAAATATGCCGCAAGGAGAGCAAAACTCAAAGCGGATGGCGACTATGTCGGACTAAGTCGTCTGCCCAGGAACTCAAACCCCAACAGGCAGAAAAACCGCTGCAAACTCACAGGAAGAGCCAGAGGCTATATGAGGCAATTTGGTATCAGCAGGATTACTTTCAGGGAAATGGCATCATTCGGTCTTATTCCGGGAGTAAAAAAAGCCAGTTGGTAATAATTAATTGAATATAAACAACAATAATTTATAATAATAAGATGACTGATCCAATTGCTGATTTACTGACCAGAATAAGGAACGCCATAATGGCTGGTCATAAGGTTGTGGAGGCACCAGCATCCAATCTTAAAAAGGAGATAGCCAGGATTTTGTTCGAGAAGGGATTTATTCTCAGTTATAAGGTTGTTGAGGGAGAAAGCACACAAAGTGTATTAAAGATCGCCCTGAAATACAATCAGAAAAGCAAAAAGCCTGCAATAAAGAAAATAATGAGAGTGAGCCGTCCGGGACTCAGAAAATATGTCGGGACAGAGGAAATGCCGAGAGTTCTTAACGGATTGGGCATTGCCATTATTTCAACCTCAAAAGGATTAATGACCGATAAAGAGGCGAAAAACGAGAAAATTGGTGGTGAGGTATTGTGTTACGTTTATTAATTAGGAGGATAGCTTAATGTCACGAATAGGAAAATTACCTGTAAACCTGCCAAAAGGCGTCACTGTGAATATCAGTGATGGCAATATGGTCAGTGTTAAAGGACCTTTAGGCGAGTTGACCCAGAAGGTTGACAGGGAGCTGAAGGTGGAACTGGTGGACAATACTATCGTTTTGTCAAGACCGTCTGATTCAAAAAATCACAAGTCGCTTCATGGACTTTACAGGGCGCTTTTAGCCAATATGGTAACAGGTGTCTCGCAGGGTTTCAAAAAGCAGCTTGAGCTTGTAGGGGTAGGATACCGTGCCGAAGCTAAAGGACAACAGCTCGAAATGAGCCTGGGTTATTCGCACGAAATTATTATTGAGCTGCCTGTAGAAGTAAAGATTGAAACCAAAACTGAAAGAAGGAGTAATCCTGTAATTACGCTTACAAGCATCGATAAACAGCTTATCGGTCATGTGGCAGCCAAGATCAGATCACTCCGCCCGCCGGAACCCTACAAAGGGAAAGGTATTAAGTTCGTCGGAGAACAGCTTAGAAGAAAGGCTGGAAAATCTGCTAGTGTTTAATCTGGTAAAAGTTTAAAAAGATGGCCTTAACCAAGTTGGAAAGAAGAACAAGGATCAGGATGCGGATCCGGAAAAAAATAAGCGGTACAGTTGAAAAACCGCGGCTGACGGTATTCCGCAGCAACAAACAGATTTATGCTCAGGTTATTGACGACCTGAACAGAGTGACCCTGCTGTCGGCCAGTTCAAAGGAAAAAGAGTTTGCCGATAAATCAGGTATCAGGAAATCGGAACAGGCTAAGCTTGTCGGAAAGGTTCTTGCTGCCAGATGTAAAGAAAAAGGTATCGAGAATGTCGTTTTCGACAGGAGCGGATATAAATATCACGGAAGAGTAAAATCATTGGCTGACGCTGCACGCGAAGGAGGATTAAAATTCTAATCAATTATGGCAAACGGTATAAGAAAAGTAAAAACCAGCGATCTGGAACTTAAGGATAGACTTGTCAGCATCCAGAGGGTTACCAAAGTTACTAAAGGAGGGCGGACATTCAGTTTTTCGGCAATTGTCGTTGTGGGGAATGAAGACGGCATTGTCGGCCACGGACTTGGTAAAGCCAGTGAGGTTACAACAGCTATTGCCAAAGGTATCGAAGATGCAAAAAAGAATCTTATCAAGGTACCTGTTATCAATGGCACGATTCCTCATGAACAGGTGGCAAAATTCGGAGGTGCCAAAGTATTTATCAAACCGGCATCGGATGGAACCGGTGTTAAGGC
The DNA here is from genome assembly GCA_963736675.1 of uncultured Bacteroidales bacterium. Taxonomy (GTDB): domain Bacteria; phylum Bacteroidota; class Bacteroidia; order Bacteroidales; family VadinHA17; genus LD21. The sequence continues at coordinate 277,982 of CAVTPT010000003.1, read as the reverse complement.
TGGTGGTGCCATGCGCGCCGTTCTTGAAAGCGTCGGAGTGAAAAATGTGCTTGCCAAATCAAAAGGTTCATCCAACCCCCACAATCTTGTGAAAGCAACATTTGCTGCACTTCTTGAAATACGCGATCCATTCTCCATTGCCGAACACCGTGGCGTTTCGATGGACAAAGTTTTTAACGGTTAGTAAAACAACAGACGATGGCAAAAATTCGTATTACCCAGGTAAAAAGCAAAAACGGTAAACCCGAAAGGCAGAAAAGAACTCTCGAAGCATTGGGAATCCATAAATTAAATCATAGTGTTGAGCACGATGCCACACCTGCCATCCTGGGAATGGTAGAAAAGGTAAGACACCTGATTAAGGTTGAGAATATTTAAGGTATTAACAGTTTTATAAATAAAGTTATGGATTTGAGTAACTTAAAACCTGCTAAAGGATCGGTTAAAAGAAGTAAGCGCGTTGGCCGCGGACAGGGTTCCGGCAAAGGCGGTACTTCAACAAGGGGACATAAAGGCGCAAAATCAAGGTCAGGTTATAAGAAGAAAATAGGATTTGAAGGAGGTCAGATGCCCCTTCAGAGACGTGTTCCAAAATTTGGCTTCAAGAATGTGAACCGCAAGGAATATAAAGGTATCAACCTGGTAACATTACAAAACCTTGCCGAAAAGAATAATCTTGAAAAGATTGACCTTGAGGTTCTCAGACTGGCCGGACTGGTTTCAAAAAATGCTTTGGTAAAAATATTGGGCAAAGGAACTCTTGAAAGAAAACTGGAAGTTCATGCCCATGCATTCAGCAAAGCCGCCGTAGAAGCCATTGAAGCCCAAAAGGGAACTGTCGTAAAACTTTAAGTTCATGAGACTGATTCAGACTATAAAAAACATCTTTAAGATAGAAGATCTTCGTGCGAGGCTCATCTATACTTTTGGAATTATTTTATTATACCGGCTCGGAAAATATATTACCCTGCCAGGTATCGATCCGTCACAGCTGGCCGGACTGAAAAGCCAGACTTCTTCAGGTATAATGGGCCTGCTGGATATGTTCTCGGGAGGGGCGTTCTCTCAGGCTTCGATATTTGCCCTGGGGATCATGCCCTATATTTCAGCTTCAATCGTCATCCAGCTGATGGGTATGGTATTCCCGTATTTCCAGAAACTTCAGAAAGAAGGGGAGAGCGGCCGGCGAAAGATGAATCAGTACACGAGGTACCTTACTGTAGGTATTCTCGTACTTCAGGCTCCCACATACCTGGTTAACCTTTCAGCTCAGCTGCCGGCATCGGCATTTATACTTTCCGGATTTTTCTTTAAGTTTTCATCTGTGGTGATACTTACAGCCGGAACAATGTTTGTAATGTGGCTCGGGGAAAAGATTACCGATAAGGGAATAGGCAATGGTATATCACTTATTATTATGATAGGTATTGTTGCCAGGATGCCTGCGAACTTCGTATTTGAATCAGGTACGCGTTTACAGGGAGCCGGCGGCCCAATAGCCCTGATTGTTGAAATTATAATACTATTTGTTGTCATTCTTGGCACAATTCTGCTGGTTCAGGGTACACGCCGTGTTCCGGTTCAGTATGCCAGGAGGATAGTCGGAAACAAACAATATGGAGGAGTGCGTCAGTATATTCCTCTGAAAGTAAATGCTGCCGGTGTTATGCCGATCATTTTTGCCCAGGCAATAATGATGCTGCCTATAATCGTTGCCGGATATTCAAATTCGAGCTCAGGTTTCGTTGTAGCCTTTTCTAACATGTACGGATTCTGGTATAATCTGGTTACAGCAATCCTGATCGTCCTGTTTACATACTTCTATACCGCAGTTACTATTAATCCGGTACAGATGGCTGATGACATGAAGAAAAACGGCGGATTCATACCAGGGATAAAACCAGGAAGAAAAACAGTGGAGTTCTTTGATACTATCATGTCGAGGATCACTCTTCCCGGATCAATCTTCCTTGCATTGATAGCCATCCTTCCGGCAGTGGCGGTAAGGGCAGGTGTGACACCTCAATTTGCCCAGTTTTACGGGGGAACATCTCTTCTGATTCTGGTGGGAGTAGTACTTGATACCCTGCAGCAAATCGAAAGTCACCTGCTTATGCGGCACTATGACGGTCTTATGAAATCGGGCCGTATTAAGGGAAGATCCGGAGCTACGACTTCGATATAAATAGTTTAACGTTCTTTGATGTTGTATTTAAAGACTGATGAAGAGGTAGGGTTGTTGAGAGAAAGCAATTTACTGGTGTCGAAGACGCTTGCTGAAATTGCCGGACACATACAGCCCGGAGTTACAACTCTTTTCCTTGACAATCTGGCCGAAACTTATATCCGTGATAATGGAGGGATACCGGCGTTTAAGGGATATGGCGGATTCCCGAAAACCCTCTGCACATCTGTCAACGACGAGGTGGTCCATGGGATTCCTTCAGCATATGCCCTTAAACCGGGCGATATTGTGTCAGTCGATTGCGGAGTCATACTGAACGGATATTACGGCGACAGTGCTTATACTTTTGCAGTAGGGGAGATATCGGAAGATGTAAGGCGGCTGATCGATTATACAAGGGCATCACTTGAAGAGGGTGTAAGGGAAGCGATAGCCGGCAACAGGGTAGGAGACATCTCCAATGCCGTTCAGAGAAAAGCTGAAAGCGGTGGCTATTCGGTAGTACGCGAACTTGTTGGCCATGGATTGGGAAAAAGACTGCATGAGCCACCGGAAGTACCGAATTATGGTAAGCGCGGATCAGGACCAAAGATGGAAAAAGGACTTGTGATCTGTGTTGAACCGATGATCAACCTTGGGAAAAAGGAGACAATACAGATGAGAGACGGATGGACGATCAAGACAGTAGACGGCAGACCTTCAGCACACTTTGAATATGCCGTTGCAGTTAATAAAGGTGAACCTGATGTATTAACAACTTTTAAGTTTATAGAAGAAGTTTTAAATAAATTGTAGTAGTATGTCGAAGCAAGCATCAATCGAGCAGGATGGTACCATAATCGAAGCCCTTTCAAATGCTATGTTCAGGGTAGAGCTTGAAAACGGACATGTAATAACTGCACATATCTCAGGTAAAATGAGAATGCATTATATAAAAATTTTACCGGGCGACAGGGTAAAAGTTGAAATGTCGCCTTACGATCTTACAAAAGGAAGAATAACATTCAGATATAAATAGAAACATAATAATAATGAAAGTACGAGCATCCATAAGAAAGCGCAGCGCCGACTGCAAAATAGTCAGGCGGAAGGGACGCATTTACGTTATTAATAAGAAAAATCCCAAGTTCAAACAGAGACAGGGATAATTTAATTAATTTTGCAACTTATTTAAGAAAAGTTATATGGCACGTATTGTTGGTGTTGATTTACCAAGAAATAAAAGAGGCGAAATAGGCCTGACTTACATTTACGGAGTGGGAAGAAGTACCGCTCAGAAAGTACTTGACGAAGCTGGTGTTGACAGGAATGCCAAGGTACAGGAATGGACTGATGACCAGATCAATTCGATCCGCCGTATCCTGAACGACAACTTTAAGCTCGAAGGGGAACTCCGTTCGGAGACACAGCTGAATATCAAAAGGCTGATGGATATTGGCTGTTACCGTGGTGTCCGCCACAGACTTGGTTTACCGGTACGTGGACAGAGCACCAAAAATAACGCCAGAACACGTAAGGGGAGAAAGAAAACTGTTGCAAACAAGAAGAAAGCTACTAAATAAATAGAATATGGCAAAAAAAACCGGAGCACTGAAGAAGAGGATCGTGAAGGTCGAACCTAACGGCCAGGCTCATGTTCATTCATCATTTAATAATATTATTATAACCCTGACCAATAACTCGGGCCAGGTGATCTCGTGGGCATCGGCCGGCAAGATGGGTTTTAAAGGTTCAAAAAAGAACACGCCCTATGCCGCCCAGATGGCATCGGAAGAGTGTGGTAAGACTGCTCATGATCTCGGACTGAGGAAAGTGAAAGTTTTTGTTAAAGGCCCCGGAGCCGGTCGTGAGTCAGCAATCAGGTCAATCAGCAATGTCGGAATTGAAGTTACTGAGATTATTGATGTAACTCCAATGCCTCACAATGGTTGCCGTGCACCTGGAAGAAGAAGAGTATAGTTATTGTTGGATTGAATGTTTAAAGAAAAAAATTAATAGCACGATGGCAAGATACATTGGCCCAAAAACAAGAATAGCAAGAAAATTTGGTGATCCTATTTTCGGTCCCGACAAACACCTCGAGAGAAAGAATTTCCCTCCTGGTCAGCATGGGATGAACAAGAAGAGAAAGAAGACTTCCGAATATGGCGTTCAGCTCAGGGAGAAACAGAAGGCAAAATATACTTATGGAGTGCTCGAAAGACAATTCCGTAACACATTCGAGAAAGCTTCAAGATCAAAAGGTGTAACCGGTCAGGTACTTCTTCAACTGCTTGAATCGCGCCTCGACAATGTCGTATACCGTCTCGGAATAACCCCGACACGGGCTTCAGCCCGTCAGCTGGTTTCACATCGTCATATTACGGTAAATGGCATCGTGGTTAATATTCCTTCGTGCCAGATTAAACCGGGCGATATAATTGGCGTCAGGGAAAAATCAAAATCCCTTGAACTGATTATGGATTCTCTTTCTACCAGAAAATATTCAAAACTTCCTTGGCTTGAGTGGGATGATTCACAAATGGCCGGAAAGTTTATGAGTGTCCCTGAACGTACCGACATTCCTGAAGATATCAAGGAACAACTGATAGTTGAATTATATTCAAAATAATAATATAAGAAAAATTCTATGGCCATTTTATCATTTCAGAAGCCTGACAAAGTAATAATGCTGGAAGCCAACAGCAGGTACGGAAAATTTGAATTCCGTCCTCTCGAACCTGGCTATGGCATTACAGTAGGTAATGCTCTGAGAAGAATTCTTCTCTCTTCACTCGAAGGTTTTGCCATTACAACCGTGAAAATTGAAGGCATCGACCATGAGTTCTCCACCATTACAGGTGTTATTGAGGATGTTACAGAGATAATCCTTAATCTGAAACAGATACGTTTTAAAAGAATTATTGATGATGTTGATCACGAAAAAGTCCTCCTTAAATTATCGGGGCAGGATCTGTTCAAAGCAGGGAATCTTAACAACGTCCTCAGTAATTTTGAAGTCCTGAATCCCGAACTTGTTGTTTTCAGGATGGAACCGGATGTCAAGCTGCAGATTGAACTGACAATAAACAAAGGGAGGGGCTATGTACCTGCTGAAGAAAATGACCCGGTCGACGCTGAATTCGGCATTATCGCCATAGATTCGATATTCACACCCATAAGGAACGTTAAATATTCTGTCGAAAACTATCGTGTTGAACAGAAGACTGACTATGAGAAGCTCCTGCTTGAGATAGAGAGCGACGGATCAATACATCCGAAAGAAGCCCTTAAAGAGGCAGCAAAAATACTGATATACCATTTTATGCTTTTCTCTGATGAGAAGATTACTCTTGATTCGGATGATAAAATGGCTAATGAGGAATTTGATGAGGAGGTTCTGCATATGAGACAGCTCCTGAAGACCAAGCTGGTCGATCTCGACCTCTCCGTCAGAGCTCTGAATTGTCTTAAGGCTGCCGAAGTGGAAACATTGGGGGATCTCGTCAAGTTTAACAAGAACGATCTTCTGAAGTTCCGGAACTTTGGAAAGAAATCACTCACCGAGCTTGATGAACTGCTTGAATCCATGAGCCTCTCATTTGGCATGGATGTGAGCAAATATAAATTGGATAAAGATTAATTTGTAAACTGGTTAAGGATATAGAGAAATGCGACATCAAAGAGTTATTAACCATTTAGGGAGAACAAGTTCACACAGGAAATCAATGCTGGCGAATATGGCTTCATCGCTGATCCTCCACAAAAGGATAACCACAACAACAGCCAAAGCCAAGGCATTAAGGACTTACGTTGAACCTCTCATAACTAAATCGAGGGAAGATTCAACCCACTCAAGAAGAGTGGTATTCAGTTATCTTAAAGATAAAACAGCTGTTTCCGAACTGTTCAGGGAAGTATCCCCGAAAGTTGGGGAGAGGCCCGGAGGATATACCCGTATTTTAAAAATTGGCAACAGGCTTGGAGACAATGCAGAAATGTGCGTTCTTGAGCTGGTTGATTATAATGAGGCTATGCTCGGCGGAGAAGCCGCTGCCAAGCCAAAAACAGCCAGAAGAAGAAGGACTGCCAAGAAAGCCGAAGGAGATAATGTAGCTGTAAAGGCCGCCAAAAAAGAGTCCCCGGCTAAAGATGAAAAAGCAGGCCAGAAAGCTGCCAAAAAAGCCGAAGATACTGCAGAACAGGAAAGCAAAGAATAAAAAAATAATTTGATATGGAAGGGATATAGTCACAAAGGCGTATCCCTTTTTTTTATGTATATTGCATCATTGTTTAATTTAAAAATAATTTTCTATGGGTCAAATAGTTAGTGTTCATGCCCGTGAGATTCTTGATTCCCGCGGCAATCCGACAATTGAAGTTGATGTTATGACAGCCAGCGGTTACCTGGGAAGGGCGGCGGTACCATCTGGTGCATCAACAGGTGAAAACGAGGCACTTGAGCTTCGTGATGGTGACAAATCGCGATACCTTGGCAAGGGTGTCCTTAAAGCTGTACATAATGTAAATAATGTAATCGCCGAAGAACTGACAGGAATGGATGTCACCGACCAGGCCGGTATTGACAGGAAAATGATTGACCTTGACGGTACAAAAACCAAGAGCAACCTTGGAGCAAATGCCATACTCGGAGTATCACTTGCTGTTGCCAAGGCAGCGGCATCATATCATGGATTACCATTGTTCCGTTATATTGGCGGCTCCAATGCAGTTACCCTGCCTGTACCCATGATGAACATTATAAACGGCGGCTCACATTCTGACGCTCCCATTGCATTCCAGGAGTTCATGATCAGACCGGTAGGTGCACCCAACTTCAAAGAGGGTCTGCGTATGGGCGCCGAGGTCTTTCACGCACTCAAAAAGGTCCTGAAAGCCCGTGGCCTGAGTACCGCTGTTGGTGATGAGGGAGGATTTGCACCGACCCTGGATGGGACGGAAGATGCTCTGGAAACTATTATAAAGGCAATTTCCGAAGCAGGCTATAAACCAGGTGTTGACATCAAAATTGCTCTCGATGCTGCAGCTTCGGAGTTCTACGGGAATGGGATATACAACTATTCAAAATTTGAAGGTCCGAAAGGCGCCAGAAGGACATCCAAGGAGCAGGTAGACTATTTTGAAAAACTTATAGGCCAGTTCCCTATTGATTCTATTGAGGACGGAATGGCTGAAGGTGACTGGGATGGATGGAAGATGCTCACCGACAGGATAGGCAGTAAATGCCAGATTGTAGGCGACGACCTTTTTGTAACTAATGTTGAGTACCTTAAGAAAGGTATTGAGACCGGTTGCGCCAACTCCATCCTTATTAAAGTAAACCAGATAGGTACCCTTACCGAAACCCTTAACGCAATCGAAATGGCTCACAGGGCCGGATATACAACCGTTACATCCCACCGCTCGGGCGAGACTGAAGATTCAACTATTGCTGATATCGCTGTGGCTACCAATTCGGGTCAGATTAAAACCGGATCGTGCAGCAGGACGGACAGGATCGCAAAATATAACCAGCTTCTGAGAATTGAGGAGATGCTTGGTGATCTGGCTGTTTACGGCTATAAGAAATATTGAATTAACTATTAAGAAGGTTTTTTCATTTACCATCTGAGACAACACAGAGTTACACAGAGCTTCTATCTGTAACACTGTGTTGTCTTTTTTTTGGTACCCGGAGCACCACGGTGACCCCTCTTTTTTTTAATCTGAACATCCCTGCGAAACTGGTTAAAAATTCTCTTTTGCGTGACTTCATTTATTCTTATCCTGCTTCCCTAACTTCCTGCTGTTGAGCATTCCGGAAGTTATTAACATTTGTTGATAACTTATGTTCATATCCCGTGTACAACTATGAATTGTAAACCGATTGTTTTTATCTGTTCTTATACTATATTTGATATATCAGGTGAGCGATAAAAGACTGCTTGAAGGATGTGGAACCGGAAAAGGTTTCTTAAGTGAGACACAATCCGGCTCGGTCAGACCCTCGGGACTGCGCATCAAGAGAGCCGAAGCCTGAACAAAAGGACCCCGGTCCCGGATGTTCAGAGAGTCAACGAAAACCGGAAACGTTCTTTCTACGACTTGGTCACAGGGCTTCAGAGAAATCAGACCTCGGTCAGGTATTATCTGAAACCACCTGCCAGATCCTTCGGGAAATGACACTGGGGCCTGAATGACACTTCGTCCCGGAAGTCCGCCTTAAAACGGACAAAAGGACAGCCGGAAGGTTATGCTGTAACAGGCGTTACCTGAAAGCCAGGGGTTGCACAACCAGATCTAGCATCAGGAAATGCAGCCGGTCATAATAACAGTAATCTGACACTGTACGCAACCTCGGTTGCAAACAGTGAATGGGAACTACTCCACGGAATAGTTCCCATTATTGTTTTTATAGGCCCGTTCCGTCTCCTGCCCTCCTTCCGCCATTAATCACTATATTATATATCTTTACTTTTTAAACAGGAAAATAATGCCATATTCCGGACTCGAAAGTTTTATTGATATCCTTGAGAAAAATGGTGAACTCCACCGGATAAAAACATTTGCCGATCCTGTACTTGAAATTACTGAAGTTACCGACAGGATAACAAAGAATAATGGCAAAGCCCTTCTGTTTGAAAATACAGGTACCGCCTTCCCTCTGCTTATAAATGCTTACGGATCTGATAAAAGAATTGCACTGGCAATAGGAAGAAAAGATATTGATGAGATCGGTCAGGAGTTGACCGGACTCTTCTCCAGGATCTCAAGACCTCACGGGACATTCCTTAAAAACCTGACGGTCTTACCTGAAATCTCCAGGATCGCCGGGTATATGCCCTCAAGGACCAGGTCGAGAGGAAAATGTCAGCAGGTAATAACAGGAGATCCCGGACTTGACTCCCTGCCTGTTCTGAAATGCTGGCCTTTCGACGGGGGAAGATACATCACCCTTCCGGTTGTTCACACTACGCATCCTGAGAGTGGCAGTACCAATGCAGGCATGTACAGGATGCAGGTACTGGACAGGAAGACAACCGCCATGCACTGGCAGCGTCACAAGACCGGAGCGAATCATTATGAAGCATGGAAAAGAAAAGGCGGGAAAATGCCTGTTACCGTCACCCTTGGAGGTGACCCGGTCTATGCCTATGCCGCAACAGCCCCTCTTCCCGAAAACATCGATGAATATATTCTGGCCGGTTTTCTGAGAAAAGAAAAAGTAAAACTGGTAAAATGTATCACCAACGATCTTTATATTCCCTCCGATGCTGATATCGTTATTGAAGGTTATATTGACACTTCGGAAGACCTGGTATGGGAAGGTCCTTTTGGCGATCACACAGGTTTTTATTCACTCGCCGACTGGTATCCCAGGTTCCATGTAACATGTATGACTCACGCCCTGAAAGCAGTATATCCGGCGACCATTGTCGGAATACCCCCCCAGGAAGATGCCTGGCTTGCAAAGGCTACCGAAAAAATATTTCTGACCCCGTTAAAACTTACCCTGCAGCCCGAAATTGAAGATCTGCACATGCCCGTAGCCGGTGTAGCCCATAACCTTGTTATAATTAAAATTAACAAGTCATACCCGGGGCAGGGGATGAAGGTCATTAGTTCATTGTCTGGTGCCGGGCAAATGATGTTCACGAAATATTTTGTTGTCGTAAGCGGCGATGTTGATATCAGGAATTATATGATGCTGGCCGGTCATATTTTTAAAAATACTGACCCTGAAAGTGATATTATTTTCCTCAAAGGTCCCCTTGACGTTCTCGATCATTCCTCTGATGCATTCTCATTCGGAGGCAAAGCAGGGATCGATGCCACACAAAAACTACCCGAGGAGTTGCCTGCAGGAGGTAAAAAAGGACCATGGGAAGCCGGCCTGCTTTCCGGTGCCCTGGAGAGCCTTTCAGACAGAACCCTTATCAGCGGTTATAACAGCTCTCTTTTTAACCTGGGAATTCCACTGCTTGTCGTTTCAGCCAATACAGAGAAAAATAAGGATGTTGTTCCACGTATCAGAAGAGTTCTGGAAAGCAATGATCTCTTCAGGAGCTTCTGCCTGGTACTGCTTGTAGATAATAGTGTTGATGTCAACGATCTTTTTATGGTTGCATGGCAGGTACTGGGTAATTCAGATCCAGTCAGGGATCACGTGTTTATATCCTCTTCTTCAGTCATGATTGATGGAACGATAAAAGCATACCGTGAAGGCGGATTCACCCGCCGATGGCCTAATATTGTCACAATGGATGATGAAACAATTGAAAAGACCAACACGAAATGGGATTCGTACAGATTTAATGAATTTATCCCTTCTCCCTCAATAAAGACCGGAAGACTTTTGCGAAGAGGGAATGATGAGATAATAACGGAGGATATACCCGGGAAATAGATCCCGCAGCCTGTTCATCTCCGGTATCAGATCTGAATAAATATGTTATTGATCTTTTCAATAAGCTGGGCCGGCTGGAACGGCTTGCTGATATAGTCATCAATCCCTGATGATATGCATTTTTCCTTGTCGCCCAGCATGGCATTTGCCGTTATCGCTATAATCGGAACATGTGAATCGGTACCTGCTTCGCTCTCCCTGATCTGCTCAGCCGCCTCCAGACCACTCATTACCGGCATCTGGATGTCCATCAATACAAGATCGTAGCCAGAGGTGCTTAATTTTTCGAGAGCCTCTTTCCCATTGGAAGCCGTCTCAATACTTTTTACTATCGGTTTAAGTGTCAGCAGGATTATTTTCTGGTTTATCAGATTATCTTCAACAAGCAGGACCCTGATATCTTTCAGTTCTTTCATCCCTTTTCTTTTCAGGTCTGTTCTATCAGATCCCGGAGATGACACTCTTTGCCCAGGTTCGGGGAAAGGATTCTTAAATGCCAGGTGTATTTTAAGGACAGAGAAATTGTTCCCCAGTTCCTGTGTAAAATAACCTCTTTCAGCAGAAATCAGCCTGGCGGAAAGGTTCCTTTTAGTGTCATCCTCTTCCATCAGGATAATCCTCTTGTCAGTCTGTATCCTGAACCCTATATGCAAATCAGAATCTGTCGTCTTTTCCCTGCTGAGGTTGATTGTCACCTTTGTCGGTGTCTCACTTTCCTGTTTTTCAATGGTATTGAAGATATCGAGGAAGATCTGTTTCAGGATAATCGGATCTCCGTAACAGTCGAAGTCGCTGGATTCCTTTTTGTTAAGTATAAAATCGATGTTGGCATTTTCTTTAAGGTTATAGAGATCGATCGTGTTTTGAATTGTCGAAAGCAGGTTAAATCTGAGCTGTTTCCGTTTTCCAAAGCTTATTTCTCCTGCTGACTGCATCGTCAATTCATTGACACTGGTCACCATGTTATTTGTTGAGGCGGCAAAAGTCTCAAGAAGCTCCTTTTGTTTGCCGGGAAGATCGGAAGTCATAAGAATATCTGTAATGACTACAAGATTATTGAGAGGTTCTCTCATCCTGTGAGAGAAATCATTTATAACAGAGTCTTTCTTATCATTTGATGAGGCAATTTCATTCATGGTCTCCCTGGCAGTTGAAAGAAGCCTTGAGAACCTTTTTAATATTATTGTAATTATCAGGGCACCGGCGATAACAAGAAAGCCGGCAGGCAGCCTGAGATTGAGAGAAATAAGTATCAGACCGGCTATCAGACACAGCAGAGCATAAACAGAATAGGATTCAGTTTTTTTCCTGTATTCATCAAATGACTCCTTTGTGGTTGGCTCTTTTAAATCTGGTCCATTGTCTTTCAGGGTTTTCTGGCTCATTTTGTGATTCATGTTTTGCAGTACGGTAAAATTAAAAAAAATACGCAGAAAATATACATATGTCGAAATTAACCTCCTTTACAGGAAATAGTTATTTTTGTCTTTGTGGTACAATATTTGAGACACGAAAGTAAAATCTTATACCATTATGAAAAAGGCGTTGAGGATAATTAACGTGGTTGTGTTTATGGTTGTATTATTGCAGCCATATGCTATGCTGGGGCAGGAACAGGAGGGGATGGTAAAATATACTCCGGATTTCAGATTCGGGGATGGTGTCTATCTGAATTTTGACCAGGTCAGGCTTAATGATCCAATCCCCAAAGCCAAGATCCTGTCATCCACTGATTATAATGATAAAGAGTTCTTTAAGAATCTCTTTACTGGTGATAAGATTTATTTCTACGATGCCATGGGGCTGAGACAGGAGGTAGATATAACATCAGTATGGGGGTATGCCAGAAATGGGGTTTTGTACATTCAGTTGCAGGGGAAATTCAGCAGGATCACTTTTGTGGGAAGCATTTGTCATTTTGTAGCTGATGTCCTTTCGTATGACGATCGCTATTATAATTCGCCATACGGATATGATCCCTTCTATTCTCCTTTCTATTCGCCCTATTCCTATCGTAACTACTACTCTCCGTACGGATCATATTATTCACCGTACAGGCAGAATATGGCACGATCGGAAGTGAAACAATATATTATTGACTTTGAGAGTGGCAAAATGATGGAGTTTGATCTGGAGAGCACTGAATTAATGCTTATGAAAGACAACGAACTGTACGAGGAATACGTACAGCTTCCGCGGAAAAAGAAAAAAGAGCTTATGTTCGTTTTTATCCGCCGGTACAACGAAAAAAATCCTTTGTATATACCTGACAATAAATAACAGATCTTATGAGAATACTCCTGCTGTTAAATATCTTTTTCTTTCCGGTACTATCCCTTGCAGGCCAGGCTCCATTTCCGGAGAGTGATGAGATTCGACAATTCATGGATTCCAAAACTTACGTGGTGCTCGAAGATGATTCTTATTCTGCCTTCAATGTACTGATTAAAAAGTCGATGAATGAGTATTGGAAAATTACTCCTTTCGATTTCATAAGTGCTGACGGTTTTGAGGAGAAAAGAAATGATCCTGCCTCTTCTTTCATAGTACTTACTGAGACAAGTTATGAGAATGATAAGTCGCATACCACATACAATTTTCTGAATCTTCTCCAGGGCAAAGAGGTTGAAGATCTCGATGATATGCCTGAGATATGTGCCATCCCACTGTCGTCGGCAGGAGAGGACGGACTGGAATATGGCTATAAGCTGGGAGCCGTCCTTTTATTCATGCAGAAACATGCGCAACTGATAGCCCAGGATCCGTCTCTTACGGGGAGAAGATATCTGAGGTATTACAATAAATATGTGCCCTCGATACCAGGAAAGACTATACTGGCAAGAGAAGAAGATCTGGCGCCTTCAATCGGGACCATTGAAAAGATTAAGACTCTATATGGTAATAAGTTCATTATAGTTTCGGAGGATGAGATCATTAAAGCAATCGATGAAAAAAGGCCCGGTATACTGGTGCTTCATAAAGTTGGTCCGGGGGGTGAAGCTGAGTCGGGGTATTGTTTTAAAATGCTGATCGGCACTGACGACTCTAATATGTATTATTATGATCAGCACATGATTGACAAAAATAATCCCAATGGCTTTTTACCTTCCGATCTCAAACGGCTTGCCAGATTCTGATCATGCAGCACAATTGTAAAACCTCCGTCTTTTAATAAACATTTAATGTCATGAAAGAGATCAGAGAATTATCAGAACCCGAAAGAAACTGGGCTATGTTTTGTCATCTTTCGGCATTTGCCGGATTCTTTTTTCCGTTTGGCAGTATTATTGGTCCCTTGATCTGCTGGCTCTCAAGAAAAGATGAATCACAATGGGTTGACTTTAATGGCAAATCCTCACTTAATTTTGAGCTCTCGATCCTCCTGTATATGGTGCTGGCTATACCTTTATGCTTTATAATTATTGGTATTCCCATTATTTTAGTGCTTGTCACACTGAAAGTAGTGTGTATTATTATAGCCAGTGTAAAATCATCCAAAGGAGAAGAATTCAAATATCCGTTATCAATTCCCTTTATACAATAAGAAGGCATTTACTCAGTAATCTGAGATATAATTCCTGTATTTCTTCACAGATCAGACATTTGTGCCTGAGAAGTACTGAAATTATTTTCCTGTCGGAACAGGATGAAATCGTGTGAATATTGCCGGATGCAGATAATCCTGACCAGAATGTGGGAAGCAAAGTGGCCGGGCATTATCAGGGTTACGCACAACATTTGATTCCTGGTTTCGTATTTAATTATATCTTTCTACTTTTGTCTTTTGTCTTTTATCTTTTATCTTTTATCTTTTAATTACCGTACATGTCTGCCAGACCCTCAATACCAAAAGGAACCAGGGACTTCTCAACCGATGAGATGCTGAGAAGGGATTATATATTCGATACCATTAAAAGTGTTTTCAGGTTATATGGCTATCAGCCGATCGAGACCCCGGCAATGGAAAACATCCCGACTCTTATGGGGAAATATGGTGAAGAAGGGGATAAGCTCTTATTCAGGATACTTAATTCAGGAGATTTTCTTTCCACGGTGCCGGTAGAAGAACTGGAGGGCAGGGATACCGGAAGGATATCATCCCTTATTTCTGAAAAGGGATTAAGATATGATCTTACAGTTCCTTTTGCCAGGTATGTGGTGCAGCATCGTGATGAAATAATATTCCCCTTTAAACGATACCAGATTCAGCCTGTCTGGAGGGCTGACAGACCTCAGAAAGGAAGATATCGCGAATTTTTCCAGTGCGATGTGGATGTAATCGGAAGTGATTCACTGTTAAATGAATTTGAGCTTGTCAGGATCATTGATGAGATATTCTCAAGGCTCAAAATAGCGGCAGTGGTCAAAATAAACAACCGGAAGGTGTTGGCTGGTATTGCTGAATTTATAGGCGAAGCAGCCAGGATAACCGATATTACCGTTGCTATCGACAAGCTCGAAAAGATCGGCAGGGATGCTGTTAACCAGGAACTTATTGGTAAAGGGATCGCGGCTGAAGCTGTTGAAAAATTGCAGCCTGTTATTCATCTTAAAGGCGATACCCGGAGCAAACTGGATAAACTTGAAGTGGTCCTTTCGCAGTCTGAGACAGGAAGGAAGGGAATTTCAGAATTGCGGACTCTCTTTGCCTTCATTGAAGAAAGCAGGCAGGCCTGTGAGGTTGAGTTTGACCTTACACTGGCCAGAGGTCTCAACTATTATACAGGAGCAATTTTCGAGGTTAAGTCGAGAGATGTAAGCATTGGAAGCATTTGCGGAGGTGGCAGGTATGATAACCTGGCAGGTGTCTTCGGTATGGAAGGTGTGTCAGGTGTCGGAGTCTCTTTTGGAGCCGACAGGATTTATGATGTCCTAAACCAGCTTGATCAGTTTGATAACATAAGTAATTCACGGACTCAGGTGCTTGTACTGAACTTTGGGGAAAAGGAACTGGGGTATTCTCTGAGGATTCTGGAGGATTTACGTCGCCAGGGTATAAGCAGTGAGTTATATCCCGATCCTGTGAAGCTTAAGAAACAGATGTCTTATGCAGGTTCAAGAAAGATCCCTGTTATTGTTATTGCCGGAGAGGATGAGATCAAAAACAATGAAGCCACGATTAAGATTATGTCGTCGGGAGAACAGAAAAGACTGCCGGTCAATGATCTGGCTGCATTTCTTAAATCCTGATCCCTATATTACGCCGGCGAAGGATATCCTGGCTTGAGATAAAAGATTACCGAATACTGCAATATGTCAACAGACCGTAATAATTAATTTCTAAATTCAAATAAATAAATACTTAAAACTGATGGCTCTTCAGTGTGGAATAACAGGAATAACCAATGTTGGCAAGACGACAATCTTTAATTGTATTTCAAATACAAAAGGGGAGACCAATGCTTTTGCTTTCAGTGGTACAAAATCGAATATAGGTGTTGTTCAGGTTCCTGATCCGAGGCTTTATGAGTTGGAGAAACATCAGGTTACTGAAAAAATTGTCCCTACCACAGTTGAAATAGTTGATATTCCAGGGCTTACACGTGGTTCAAACAAGGGAGAAGGAGTCGGCAACAAGTTTCTGGGCGATATAAGGAATACGGATGCTCTCATTCACGTATTGCGTTGTTTTGATAATGACGCCCTTCCTCATATTGACGGTTCGGTTGATCCCGTCCGTGACCTTGAGACTATTGACTTTGAGCTGCAGGTCAAAGATCTTGAGTCGGTTGAGAAAAAGATTCAGCGTCTGGAGAAAGCTGCAAAAGCGGGAGATAAGGATGCAAAGCACGGATGTGAAGTTCTTGAACTTTACAGGGCTCATATCGGGAATTTTAACAATGCCCGTACCCTGGTGATAAAGGAAGATGATAAAAAATATGTTGATGATATTTTTCTCCTGACAATGAAACCGGTAATATATGTATGTAATGTTGATGAGAAGTCGGCTGTTGGCGGGAACAGGTATGTTGATGATGTAAAGAAGCATTTTGAAGGTAAGGATGTTGAGATACTGATCATTGCAGGAAAGGTTGAGGAAGAGATAGCCGAGCTGGAAAGCAGGGACGACAGGCTGGCATTTCTGAAAGATGCCGGTCTTGAAGAACCTGGTGTCGACAAGCTTGTGAGAGCTGCCTATAAGATGCTGAATCTTCAGACATTTTTTACCGTAGGGCCGAAAGAGATCAGGGCATGGACCATTAAGAAAGGGATGACAGCTCCCCAGGCATCAGGAGTGATTCACAGCGATCTTGAACGAGGCTTTATCAGGGCTGAGGTAATGAAGTATCACGATTTCATTACTTTTGGTTCAGAGCATGCCTGTAAAGAAGCGGGTAAGTTTTACATTGAAGGGAAAAATTACATTGTGAACGACGGGGATATTCTGCATATCAGGTTCAATGTCTAGGATCGTGTATGACCGGAAGGCTGATTATATTGATGTTCTTTCTTCTTTTGCTCCGCGGCAATTGTTTTCCACAGGCCCGGAGTGAGGATACCAGGTTGCGGGAAATAGTCCGGCAACATGGTCAGGCCGATGTTTCCATACCTTATCCTGGTACCGGAGCCATCGATCATATTTCAAGAAATGTTTCCATCGCCTCGGTAAAAGATAAAAATGTTTTCATAGTCCTTTCCCCGGTCACAGTGGAATGGTTTATTGCCGGAGGATTTGACTATACAATCTATGAGAGGGAAGCTGCCAAGGGATCTTTAAATGCTATCAGTACTGCAATGGCGATGGGATGGGAGAGTTATCCCACATGGCCGCAGTATGATTCCATAATGAAATATTTTTCAGACAATTATCCCTCGCTTTGTAACCTCGATACTATCGGAACAAGCATCAAAGGCAGGTATGTTTTTGCCCTGAAGATATCGGATAACGCTGGAACCGATGAAGATGAACCTGAGGTTTTCTTTACATCGACCATGCATGGAAACGAAACATCAGGTTTCATACTAATGCTCCGGTTTGCCGATTACCTGCTTCAGAACTATGAAAATGACGGTCGTATCAGATCTCTTGTCGATAATCTGGAAATATGGATCAACCCGCTGGCAAATCCCGATGGTACTTATAGTGAAGGGAATTTAATTACCTGGCCGACACGGTTTAATTCTTTTGGGTATGATCTTAACCGTAATTTTCCCGACCCGGTCTCGGCCGAACCGGCGGTTCAGAAAGAGACGACCGATATGGTGAATTTTATGAAGAATCACCGGTTTGTTTTATCAGCTAATTTTCATTCAGGTATTGAGCTGGTAAATTACCCCTGGGACAGGTGGCAGCGATACCACGCTGATAACGACTGGTTCTACAGAATAAGCAGGAATTATGCTGATACTGTTCATCTCTATTCTGAACCGGGATACATGACTGACATGGAAAACGGAATAACCAACGGATATGAATGGTATCAGGCTTATGGTACAAGGCAGGACTATGTCACATGGGAACTGCAGGGACGTGAAGTGACAATTGAGCTTCACAACAGTTATTTAACACCAGCCGATCAGCTTGCTGCTATCTGGGAGTCGAACCGCAGATCGCTGGTAGGGTTCCTGGAAAATGCCCTTTCGGGTATTCATGGCTATGTAAGTGATTACCATTCAGGTATGCCTGTCGCAGCAAGTGTGGTTATCAGGTATCATGATGAAGACAACTCTGAAGTTACCTCCGATATAATTTCAGGAAGATTTGTGAGGCTGATTGAGCCTGGCACCTGGGATCTTACTTTTTCAGCTGAAGGTTACAGGGATACTGTTGTAAGTGTTATAACTACTACGGGGGAAATAACAGAACTCAGCGTCGAAATGAGCTCGGCTATCAATCGTGTCGATACCACAAACCACGTCAGTCCATTCCTGTACCCTAACCCGGCATCGACATATATCAAGGCAGTGCTGCCTGAGGAGTTAAAGGGTGAGTTATGGATCGGGATTTACAGTGTGTCGGGGAAGAAGGTAGCTGAATATTCTACCGCGGTGGCAGGGATAATTCCATTAAGGATTGATATAAGTGCTTTAAAAAGAGGAATGTATATTATTAAATTTACCAACAGGATATCAGGAATATCAGGCAGGGCCAGTTTTATTATTGCCAGGCACCCATGACCATAAAAAGCGAATTCAGAAATTCTGCTTGTACCTATTATTAAAAAAGTTACTTTTGCCGTTTAATTTAGTTCAGAATTTTCCATATTTCACAGGAGCCGTTTATATGCATATGAAGAAGGTCGTGTTCGTTTTCAGAAGTATTTTAATATTGATATTGATTTTTTCCGTTTCCCGGATATCTCAGGGACAGGGGGCTTATCTCCCTCCCGATAAACCCAGGCTGGTAATAGGTATTGTGGTTGAGCAGTTAAGATTTGATCAGATCGAGAAATTCAGGGACAGGTTATCAGAGAACGGGATCAAGCGCTTATTAAATGAAGGGACCTATTTCAGAAATGCATCTTATGAGTACATGCTAACCCAGTCTGCCCCCGGATTTGCTACGATAGCTACAGGTACGGAACCGTCCTATCATGGAATAACATCCGACAGCTGGTATGTTCCCCTTAAGAATGAGCTTATTTACTGTACTAAGGATATAAATGTCAATCCTGTCGGGGGCAGCTATGAAGCCGGTCTTCATTCACCTGTCAATCTTCAGGCCTCAACATTTTCGGATGAACTGAAAATGGCTTCAGGAAGCAAGTCAAAAGTATTTGGGATCGGGATCAGGGAGAGCAATGCTATTTTTTCGGCCGGTCACTCAGCCGACGGAGCTTTCTGGTACGATAATACATCGGGGACATGGATGTCGTCGACATATTATATGAGCAGTCTGCCATCGTGGGTAGTTGACTTCAATGCCATGAATTTTTCAGAAAAATATCTGTCGGGTCCATGGACGCTTCTGAGAGCAGCAAAAGATTATGCAGACTGCCTGCCTGATTCGAACAATTTTGAGGCTGGCTTTGAGGGTTTGAATTACTTTCCCTATGATCTGAAGAAGATTTATTCGAAAACAGGCAGAAATGTGAAGACTGATTATTCATTGCTCAGGGAAACCCCTTCAGCAGATCTGTTTACTACTGAGTTTGCACTCAGGCTCCTGGAAAAGGAAGAGATGGGGGTTGATGATATAACAGATTATCTTTCAATATGTTATTCTTCTATTGATTATATCGGACACAGGTTTGGACCCTCATCGGTTGAGACTGCTGATGCAATATTAAGGCTTGACAGGAACATTGAGTCATTGCTCACATATATAAACGACAAGCTCGGGAAGAAGAATGTGCTTATCTATTTTACATCGGCACATGGTGTTTCGGAGATACCTCCTGTACTTGAGAGCCACCGTATTCCTTCAGGTTATTTCAGGCAGAATCAGGCACTGCAGCTGCTGCGTAGTTACATGAATGCCGTTTACGGCGAGGGCGACTGGGTTAAAGGGTATTCGGAGGGTCAGATTTTTCTTAACCGGACCCTGATTGAAGATTCCAGGATCGCTCTGGAAGAAGTCCAGAAGAAAGTTGCCCGGTTCCTGATACAGTTTACAGGTGTTTCGGCTGCCTATCCTTATTCAGCGTTTGAAGCCAACGATTTTGGCAATGGAAATCTGAGGAGGATACTGAACAATTTCAGTCCGCAGCGCTCCGGAGATGTAATTATTATTCTGAATCCGGGATGGATTGAAAAGATAGGAGAACAGGTAACAAACCACAATTCGCCATATGAGTACGATACTCATGTCCCCCTGATCTGGTATGGGTGGAGTGTGAACAGGTCAGTTGTGACCCGAAAAGTGAATATGACTGACATAGCTTCAACTTTATCGGCATTGTGCAGGATACCATATCCCAATTCATGTACAGGGGAACCCATGTTTGAATTATTCAGGTGATTTCACGGGGAGCTCTTATTAACCGATACTTCTGAATTTATCTCTTATTGCGCATGCTTCGGCCAGAAGCCCGGCATTCTTTTCACATCCGTTACCAACGATGATGAGATCGGCACCTGCTGCATACACCTTTTCAACATCACTTTTGCTTTTAATTCCGCCGCCGACAGCTACCGGAACAGAGACACTCTTTTTAACTGCACTTATTATTGCGGGGGGAACGAAGGTTGATGCGCCGCTGCCTCCTTCGAGATAGATCATACCCAAACCAAGCATTTCACCTGCCAGTGCAGTTGCCACTACCAGATCGGGTTTATCGGAAGGGATAGAGACGGTCTGGCTCATATATTCAACTGAAGTTTTCGGACCACAGCCGACAAGGATATAACCGGTGGCAACCAGCTTTTCCTTCATATTCCTCAGATAGGGAGCAGCGATTACATGGGTTCCGATCAGCAGTTCGGGATTACGGCCGGAGATCAGGGAGAGAAGCAGTATTATGTCTGCCTTGTCGCTGAGTTGCAGAAGGTTTCCGGGAAAAAGTACAACAGGGATAGTACAATGTTTTTTTATATCACCGATCAGTTTACCGATGTCATTAAAAGTTAAGCTCCCTCCGGCCAGGATATAATCGGTTTTCGATTCAGAGGCAATACGCAGGATGTCTTTCAGTGAATCGCCTGTGACCTTATCCGGATCAATAAGGAGTCCGAGACTCTTTTTCGCCGGGAAATCAGTTCTTTTCATCCTTTTGTAATTTTGTTTTTAAAGATTTGACAGCCTGCACCGCTCAATCGTGGTATCCACACACATGACTGATCTCACCGGGCTTGCTTCAACCGGTCGCAGATCTGATTTATTCGTTGTTGTGATTGTGGTCAATCAAGCGGATTTAATAATACTTTTTTGTCCATACAATTGCATAATTATTATATCTCGTATAATAAAGGTCGAACGATTCATTAATCCTCTTGGTTTGAACCTTCCCCTTTATTTCTCCTGATTCCCTGATCTCAAACGGCTCTATGGTTATATTTTTCCTTATACTGATACCCTCCTTGTCGCATATCTTATAAAGTGCTTCTTTTGCGCACCAGTGAAGATACAAATGGTATTTCCTGTTTTCAGGATCTCTGGATAGTTTTTCTCTTCTGTTAATGAACTTAAATGCAATTGCTCCAATATTTGAGGTCATGTATTCAAGGTCTATCCCAACTTTTTCGTTTGTACTTAAAAGTATTGCAGTAAGTTTATTGGAATGCGAGATGCTGATGAACCGCGAACCGTCCTTCAGAAATGGTTTGTTGTTCTTGTTATAGACTATCCTGGCATCTTTTCCAAGCAGCTCAGCCAGTAATGCTCTTACACTCAGGAATTCAAGCTTCCGTGAAGTACTGGAAAATGCCTTATATTTCTTTTTATCATCACCATCAAGTATTACGGTGTCCTGGAGAGTTTTAAGGTCCTCTTCTATTTTCCAGACCCCAAGTATGGAATACTCATTGAGATAATGTTTCGTAATGCAACCCATAAGCAGAAAAATTTATTCTTCATTCCATCTGAGCGTCCCGATCAGATGGATCACATCCTCCCTCAGAAAATCGATAACCGGTGCAAGTGAATCTGCATTTGGTTCGGCGGAAAAATACAACGATCCTCTCAGATAGTGCCTGATACTGTCGGTGACAAAGAACTGCACCGAAGTGGCTGTATTCCCCGTCAGATCATAAAGAATGCCGTATACTTTTCTTGTATCATCACTTATAATCTGTTCTTTAATGGCATCGGCTTTTGTTATGTGGTTTTTTACATTCATAGTATATGTCTGCTCGATCAGATCACCGAGATCGTTATTTATCTCTTTGTAAGTCAGATATAATTTTGATTTGAAATAAGGGAATTCTATATTGTACCAGCCATATTGGCCGGGGTTATCAGACCCTGAAGAGATCGTTGCGTATGAAGGGTATTCAAATGAAAAGGGGATATTGTACTTATCGGACAACGAATCGCCCGATCCTGAATATTCTCTTTCGGGCATGCTGATTCTGAAATATCCTTTCGGTCTTGGGATAATTACTTCCCGGCAGCTGACAAGGGAGGTAAATAATAAGATTGCGGCAAACAGATTAGTCTTAGCGGGGGTTCCCATCTTCTTCTTTTATTTCTACCCTGATTTCTTTGATCCTTCTCTTGTCGGCTGATTCAATTTTGAAAAGGAAATTATTATATGTTATGGTCTGCCCTTTCTGTGGAATCTCACCTGTAAGTTCGAGGATCAGCCCGGCAAGAGTTTCAGATTCTCCCCTTACGTCTTCGAAAGGATCCTCTTCAACATCAATTATTTTAAAGAAGTCGTTCAGCAATATTTTCCCTTCAAAAATAAAAGTTGTGTCATTAATTTTGCGGAACATTGTTTCATCCTCATCGCTTTCGTCTGTAATTTCGCCTACAATCTCCTCCAGGATATC
Organism: uncultured Bacteroidales bacterium; assembly: GCA_963736675.1. GTDB lineage: Bacteria > Bacteroidota > Bacteroidia > Bacteroidales > VadinHA17 > LD21. Next base: position 255,039 of record CAVTPT010000003.1, on the reverse strand, counting down.
CTCAAGAGTAATTATCCCGCTCGTCCCCCCGTACTCATCAATAACAACTGCCATATGGATCTTTTTTAACTGAAACTCTTTGAGCAGTTCGTTTATCTTCTTGGTTTCAGGCACAAAATATGGGGGTCTCAGAAGCGATTGCCATTTAAAATTATCAGGATAACCGGTATAGGGAAGTATATCTTTGGCGTAGAGAATGCCTTTAACAGAGTCGAAGGAACCTGAATATACCGGGATTCTTGAGAATCCTGATTCAATCAGTACAGGGATTATCCTGCTGAATCCTGATTTTATATCGATGGCGGTGACATCAATCCTGGAACGCATGATCTCGTTAACATTGGTATTCCCGAAGTTCACTATCCCCTTTAATATCTTCCCGTCGTCCGTAATATCATCGGCGGCCAGTTCAAGGGCATCCGACAGGTCGTCAAAACTGATATTGGAACGTTTTGCTGAATTTCTCTTTTTAACAAATGATGTTGAAAAGATAAGCAGTGAAGTAACAGGTTTTAAAATTTTTGCCAGGATCAACAGCGGGCCCGACATCATCATTGCCATTCCGGCCTGGTTTTTTGCAGCATATACTTTGGGCATTATCTCTCCGAAAAACAGAAGAATAAAAGTGATAACCACTGCCTCGACAATAAAGCCAAGCATCGGTGAAGAGCTGAAATCGAACATCCTTGAACTCAGAAATGCTGCCAGAAGGACTATTGAGATGTTAACTGTATTGTTGGCGACCAGAATTGTACTCAGCAATTTTTCAGGAACATTGTAAAGTCTGATAACGTTACCGGCCTTTTTTGATTTGTTATTTTTTAATTTTTCGATGTCTTCAGGCTTCAGGGAGAAGAAAGCCACCTCCGAACCAGAAATAAGAGCCGAAGCAATAAGAAGCAGTACTAGTACTGCAAATCCTATAATCAACTTAAGATCAGGAGTATAAGAAGCAATTCCAGTTAAAGGGAAAAGATATGCAAAAGAAAATGCAGGTTCCAAAATCAATAAATATTAATAAGAAAACCTAAAAAGGCAGATCATCTTCACTGCTGGCCTGATAACCGGCCGGAGGTTCATTGAGTTCTTCATCTGACACCGGTTTCTCCTTTAAGTGGTTTTGGGTTTCGTCAGGCTGAACATGTGAAGAGGGTACTACTGGTTTCTTTTCCAGCAAAAGAAAGGTGTCGGCCAGTATTTCGGTGATATATTTATTATTCCCGTCTTTATCAACGTATGAACGGGTTTTAATTTTCCCGACAATATAAACCTGTGCTCCTTTTTTTACTGTCTTTTCAGCCACTTCTGCCAGCGCCCTCCAGATTACAATGTTATGCCATTCGGTTGTAGTTATGGTCTCCCCCTGCTGGTTGGTATACGTTTCGCTTGTTGCCAGAGGAAATGTTGCTTTGGCAACACCCTTGTCAAAATAACGGACAACCGGATCTTTGCCGACATTCCCGACAAGTATAACCTTATTGATAGACATATAGTTGTTTGTTAATTAGTAAACCTGAACCAAAACGTAAAGGTATAAAAAAAACAGCTTTTTGCAATGTGAACCCCAAATTTGGAGAAAATCCATATTCCCAGTTTGTTACAAAAAAAACCGGGAACATGGTACTTTTCCTTGACCTCCATCATATAACATGGTATGAAGGGTATTTGATTTTATCTATTTCATTGTAATTAAGGCAATAATAAAAACCACAAAAAAAAAATTATTATGTAAGTGTTTCAATTTAAACAAATAATATTTTTATATTTGCACAGTTGAAAAAACGAAAAACTCAAAATAATTTGTTGAATTTTAAACTTCACGAAAATGACTAAAGCAGACATTGTTAATGAAATTGCCAAGAACACTGGTATTGAAAAGGTGACAGTTCAGAAAACTGTTGAAGCCTTAATGGAAACCGTAAAACATTCAATGGTAAGTGGTAATAACGTATATCTCAGGGGGTTCGGAAGCTTTATCGTTAAGAAAAGAGCTAAGAAAACTGCCAGAAATATTTCCAAGAATACGACAATCATTATTCCTGCTCACAATATTCCAGCTTTCAAGCCGGCTAAATCTTTCATAAACAAAGTTAAATCACACGCAAAGAAATAATCCTCCATGCCAAGCGGAAAAAAAAGAAAAAGACATAAGATGGCCACGCACAAACGCAAAAAGCGTTTGAGAAAGAACAGACATAAGAAGAAGTAGCAGATTATAGAGTGGTCATAATCGATTAACTAAACCTAAAGGTCTGATGATCTTTAGGTTTATTGTATTAATATGTCGGCTGTTGTTGATTGTATATTACTCAGATTAATATATTGAAGTGGTAAACAAGGACTTAATCATTGATGCTGGTGATTCTGAAGTCTCTATTGCTCTGTTGGAAGACAAGCAGTTAATTGAGCTGAACAAGGAAAAGCGCAATGTAAAATTTTCTGTAGGAGACATTTACCTGGGTAAGGTTAAAAAAATCATGCCCGGATTAAATGCGGCATTTATAAATGTTGGTTACGAGCGGGATGCTTTTCTCCATTACCTCGACCTTGGGGCACAATTCAGGACCCAGCATAAGTATTACTCGTTGGCTATCCAGAAACAGGGGAGGGTCCCTCCGGTTAATAAATTCAAATGTGAAGAAGATATTGACAAGGACGGAAAAATTTCGGATGTGCTTACTTCCGGACAGACAGTGATAGTGCAGATAGCAAAGGAACCTATTTCTACAAAGGGACCCAGGCTGACTTCCGAAATTTCCCTGGCAGGAAGGAACCTCGTATTGATGCCTTTCTCCGATAAAGTTTCAATATCTTCAAAGATAGAAAGCCCGGAAGAGAAGAACCGGCTCAAGACACTTCTTCAAAGTATCAAGCCGAAAAATTACGGTGTAATAGTAAGGACCGTCGCTGAAGGGAAAAAAGTAGCCGTTCTTGATTCGGAACTCCGGGAACTTGTAATTAAGTGGGAGGCGGCTTTTACCAGTCTGAAAAAGGAGACCAAGTCGTCACGCCTTTTCATAGGTGAGATGAACCGTACTTCGACTATACTGAGAGACATGCTGAATGTTACTTTTAACAGTATCCATGTTAACGATCCGGTCATAGCCGAAGATATCAGAAGATATATCAGGGAGATAGCGCCGGAAAAGGAGAAGATTATCAAGACATACAAGGGTACTCTTCCTATCTTCGACTATTTCGGAGTTAATAAACAGATCAAGGCTCTTTTCGGTAAGACAGTTTCGTTCAAACATGGGGCCTATCTTATAATAGAGCATACCGAAGCCTTTCATGTTATAGATGTGAACAGCGGTAACAGGTCAAGATCAGGAAATGACCAGGAAGCCAATGCACTGGAAGTTAATATGGAGGCTGCCGCTGAAATTGCCCGGCAGCTGCGCTTACGCGACATGGGAGGCATAATAGTCGTCGATTTCATCGACATGCAGTCGGGAGATAATAAGCAGCTACTGTTTGAAAAGATGAAAGATGTGATGGCAAATGACCGTACCAAGCACAACATTCTCCCTCTGACAAAATTCGGGTTGATGCAGATAACGCGGCAGCGGGTAAGACCTGAAATGAATATTGTAACAGATGAAAAATGTCCCTCCTGCCAGGGAACCGGGGAAACACGGCCGACAATTCTGTTTACTGATGACCTTGAAAGAGCGCTCTCATTTATCGTCGGCAAAATAAAGACACGGAAGATTCTTCTTAATGTCCATCCTTTCGTTGCCTCGTTTCTTAAAAAAGGACTTTTCCCTATATTCCTCAGATGGAACTTCAAATATAAAATCAGTCTCAAGGTACAGGCTGTGACATCATATCACATGCTTGAGTATCATTTTTATGACAGGTTTGATAATGAGATAGATCTTGCCTGAACGCTCATATGACTGAACCAAAAGGTTCATTTTTCCGTTATACTCAGTTGATTTATTATTTTTATAGAAATATTAACAAAGGACGTATGATAAAACGGTTAAAATATCTCCTTATTCTGTTATTAATACCAACAGGCGCCACGGCTCAGATATTTGATCCTGTGACCTGGGAATTCGGCTTTGGAAAGACCGGGGAGAACAGCTATGAAATAATAATCACAGCTGGCATTGAGTCGGGATCCCATATTTATTCCATGGATATTCCTGATGGCGGCCCCATTCCGACTTCAGTAACATTCGATACTCTTCCGGGTTATACTCTTGACGGGATCCCTTATGAGGTTACAAAACCGGTCGAAATTTTTGACGAAGCATTTGGCTTTAATATTAAGACTTTCAGTACCTCTGCCGAATTCAGACAGAAAATTACTGCTGTTGATCCTTCGTTTACAGTTAAGGGGACTGTTAATTATATGGCATGCAATAATGTCACATGTTCACCTCCCAAAGATGTTGAATTTGAAGTCAATATAGGAGAAACAAAGTTGACGCGATCTGCTGATGCTGATGAAGGGAAGACAGGTATCCCCGAACCGTCAGGACAGAAAGGCAATCTGCTCAAATTCTTTCTTATCTCGCTGCTTGCAGGATTTGCCGGGATACTCACACCCTGTGTTTTTCCGATGATCCCTATGACCGTTGCCTTTTTTTCGCAGGGGACCGACAGCCGGAATAAAGCAGTTATAAAAGCAATAGTGTTTGGTCTTTCAATTGTATTCATATATTCATTGTTAGGGATAATAGTATCACTTACGAGTGCGGGAGCAGGATTTGCAAATGCGTTAAGTACACATTGGATACCAAACGCTCTGTTTTTTATCCTGTTCATTGTTTTCGCTATATCATTTTTCGGTGCTTTTGAGATTGTGCTTCCCGGTAAATGGGCCACCGGTGCCGACTCAAGAGTTGACAAAGGTGGAACACTGGCTGCATTCTTCATGGGACTGACAACCGTTATTGTATCGTTCTCATGCACAGGTCCGATAATAGGTGTATTGCTTGTCGAAGCAGCGGGAGGAGATGTTCTGCGTCCCACTATTGGCATGTTCGGTTTTGGACTTGCATTTGCCCTGCCATTCACGATCTTCGCCCTTTTCCCTTCATTATTGAAAAAAGTCCCGCGGTCAGGAGGCTGGCTTAACTCAATCAAGGTTGTTCTTGCGTTCATTATGCTTGCTTTCAGCCTGAAATTTCTTATGACTATTGACAGTGTGTATTCCTTCAGGATACTTTCGAGAGATATCTTCCTGGCCATATGGATTGTTATCTTCTCTTTAACGGGTCTCTATCTTCTGGGTAAGATCAGGTTCCCGCACGACAGTGAGGTGGTGTATCTCGGGCCTTTCAGATTGTTCCTGGTAATTGCGGTATTCACATTTGTGATATACCTGATTACCGGACTGTTCGGAGCACCATTGAAAGGGTTATCAGCCATGCTCCCTTCCCCGGAAACATCAAGATTCAGAATGTCAGGGATTATAACTGAAGATAATCGTACCCTGCAGGATTCAAATCTGCTCCCCTCTGTTTTTGGCAGCAGCCTGTGCGAAACTCCGAAATTTGACGATAAATTTGATATGCCGTTGGGGTTGACCGGGTATTTTGATTATGAGCAGGGATTGGCTTGTGCCAGGGAGCAGGGGAAACCGGTACTACTGGATTTTAAGGGACATGCCTGTGCTAATTGTAAACTGATGGAGGCAAAAGTATGGTCCGATCCGGAGGTATTAAGAAGGTTAAGAGATAACTTCGTGATTGTTGGGCTATATGTAGACGACAGAACTCAATTGCCTGAAGAGGAATGGATTAAATCGGAGGTAGATGGTAAATTAAAGAAAACGATAGGCAAAATCAACGAAGACCTGGAGATTTCGAGATTCAGGACCAATGCGCTTCCTCTTTATGTAATTACTGATCATGAGGGAAATCCACTGAATAATCCGATGGGTACCAACATGAATATTGCAGAGTACACCAGATGGCTTGACGAAGGGCTGGAACTATTTAACTCTGAATAGAGTCTGCAGTCATTTCGTCATTGACCTGCTCTTTCGGCCCGGGGCCTTTATAAATGGTTTATTCTCAATACTATTTAATGTAAATATTCCCCCTTGTCGCCCCGATCTTAACTTTTCTTGTTCCGGGATTATTGCCAAAGGTCCCGGAAGTAAGGTATTCTTTCCTTGCTTCGTCAAGTACTTCCTTTTCCGATTCTGTATTCTTTTCGGGGATAACTACGAATGCATTCAGTGCCCTTATCTCAAAAGAATATGAAACAGGTTGGTCAAATGCCAGGGTCACATCGGAATATGACGAAACCAGGTCGATAAACTGAAATTCATTATTAATCTTGTCGGCTCCAAGACTGCCATATTTTGCTGTCAGGCTGATTGATTTACCAAGAGAAGCAATCTTGTAATCGGTAAAATATGAGGTGCCCTCAAGAGAAGATACCTCATCAATAAAGAACTTATCCCTCCGTGATTCGAGTTTCAGTGTTTTAACGTTTTTCAGGTCATATCTGGAGGATGTTGAATTTATTGACAGATCGTCAGATCCACCGATTACTACCTCAGAAAATGAGGCATTTATTTTTGCCGATTTTACTGAGTTTATTGTTGCATCAGAAAAATTCAGGGTCAGATTGGTGATACGGTTTACCGAACTGGCTTTGAATTCTCCGTTTGTAACTGATATTGACAATTCACCTGTTGTGTTTTCCATGATGACATCCCCGAACTGGTTTTCAATCCGGATATCAAGATATTCAGGTATGCTTATATAATAATTGATCTGTACACGTGAATCATAATCCAGTATCTCGTCGGTAAGTTTTTTAAATCCTTCCATCAGAGAGGTCAGACCCTGGTTGAATTCTGTCCGGGCTCTAATTACCGGATCAGTACCTGTAATATCTATTTCAATTCCATCGAACATCTTATTAAGCTTCGACTGGTTCGGTGCAAATGCTTCAACCTCGGCAAGGATGTAAGCTGAATCTTTATTCCAGGTTGTTATATTTATTGTCCCGTATTTGTTTGTCACTTCGAGCGATGCTCCTTTTTTTACAGGAAGTGTTTTTGAGAAATTCCGTTTTTCGGATACAGATTGGGCAGCAAGTGTTGCCGAGCCAATAAAAAGAAGGAAATAAACCAAAACAGTTCTGGGTTTCATGATGTTAATTTTTCCTGTTGATTAATAATTTAATTCAAAGACTTATTAATAACGTAATGGATGCACAGATTGTATCTTTTCATCGTTTTTTCTGCCAAAAAGGTACGACCAGATATACAATAATCAGGATAATACCTGAACAGGCAAGTGCCAGTTTAAGCAGGTAGTCGCCATATCTTACATAAAAGGTAATCCTTTTTTCCGGTATTACACTACCGGCAAGAGTGGTGGTTTTCCACCACTCTGATTTTTGGGTTGTCACTCCTCTGGGATCAATAAAGCACGAAATCCCGGTATTGGCTGCTCTGGCAACATACCTTCTGGTTTCAATAGCCCTGAGTGAAGCAAAAGAGAGATGTTGTTTATATCCTCCGGTATTTTTCCACCAGCCGTCATTTGTTATAATGAAAAGCACCTCAGCTCCTTTTTTAACATATCCTGTAACAAATTCCCCGAAAACCGACTCGTAACAGATTACAGGGCCTATCTTTTGCAGGGTGGCAGGGTGGGTGAAACACTCCCTTTCATCCTGTCCGGTATAACCCCAGTCGGTACCCCCGAGTGAAGGAATGATTTTTCTTATCACATTGCCGAACCGTCTTGAGATCTGTTTCTCAATCCCGGGGACAAGCTTCGATTTATGATAAATCCCTGCTGATCCGGAGGTATCGGTCATAAATGCCGAATTATAATATTCGATCTCTTTCAGAGGCAGTCCTGAGGGGGCACCGTTGTTATTTGCATAGCCGACCTCTCCGTTGAAGGACCTGAAGCTGACCAGACCGGCAATAATACTCGCTGAAGGATGTCTTTTTGCCAGTTCTGTTAATCTGCCGGTATATAAATTATCATCAGTATTTTCCTCATCTATCGGATCGTCAACCAGGGTCTCGGGCATGATGATCCAGCTGGTACCGGATGTTACTGCTGTCTCTGCCAGCTCAATGGCTTTGTCTATCTGCCGGGTAAATGGGATGGAGTATTTTTCGTTATAGGGATCGATATTGGGTTGAACAATGATGATCTCGCTTTCCTGCCCGCCAGGTTGTTTTAGTTTGTGAAAGATATATAATGAAATGATTGATGGTATAGCAATTATCAGTATCCGGATACCCGCGATTAAGTACTTTCTCTTTTTATTATAAAACAGTTCCGAGAGTGTCAGGTACAGCAGGATATTGGATAGCATTATCCAGAGTGAACCTCCGGGGACTCCCGTGTACTCATACCACTGGATAAAGGGGATATCTTTTGCGAGTCCGTTGCCAAGGTTCATCCATGGAGAAAGGAAATCAAGGTTAAGACAAAAATATTCGAATGCCAGCCAGAAAGATACGAGTGAGATATAACCTGCAGTCGGGCCTGCTTTTTTTTTGACCATATGGGCCGACCAGAAGGCAAAAGACATCAGGAAAGAGGATACGACAATAACGCTTAAGGCTGCCAGAGTACTGGCTATTCTGACCCAGGCAAACGAAATAATGGAAAAGATGAAGAATCCTGGCAGGAGATAAATGAAAAAAGCATTTGCCGGGTATTTCCTTTTTTTGTCACTCAGATGATCGCTTATAATAAGAAACGGCACAAACGATACCAGCAGGATCAGTCCGGAACACCAGTCAGTCCAGGCCAGGCCTGCCAGTATCCCTGCTGTCAGAGATAATCCAACCAGTATATATTTGGTCATCTTTCTGAACTCATGAAATGTAAATCATAAAAATAAGATAAGAAGTGATGGTACAGTCATTTTATCATCTCAAATCACCGGCTTATCCCTCTTTTTAATCTGATTACGAGGTACGCATTTTTTTTCAGACTCCGGCAGCGATGAAAATAGTTGCTCAAACAACCTGGTTCTGCTGCTATACATGACGAACTGAGTGAATGTTGAAAACAATATTAATTAATCAGGCTGCAATTTTCATTGTATATTGCTTAAACAATAAGTATTTTTACTGTAATTAAATTTTGGAGATCAATAGAGTGAAGCGCAATCTGGTTTTTTGTTTTGCACTGTTTATAATGATAGGTTCCTATGCTCAGCAGGCAAGGCAGGAAATGATATCAAGTGCCGGGGGATACAATATGAGCGGAGGTATGTCGCTTAGCTGGACGCTGGGGAGTACTGTCGTTCCGACGCTGAAATCGGGCGACGGAAATATTGTACTCACGCACGGATTTCAAAATAAAGTTATCATTACGCCTGCCAGTGAAAACCTTGAATATGATCTGAAAATGTCGGTTTATCCGAATCCGGCAACCGACTTAATAAGGATACAGTTTGATGCTCCGCTGGAAAAAAGAATTGACCTGTATCTTTATAGTGCTGACGGGAAGATGGTTAAAACCGATATGGTTGAGGCAGAAAGCATAGTCAAGGAGCTGGATCTGCAGGATTTATCAGCCGGGATTTATTATCTCAGGTTAAAGAAAGGTAATAGTATTAACGTATATAAAGTTGTAAAACTTTAAAAAGAAGCTTTTTACTGTCCAAAAAGCAATTTTCCATTCTTTTCATGGCTGCCCCTGATCGTAACAATCAGGGGCTTTTTGATGTTAAATAGTGTTAAATAAGGGAGTTCCACATGTTCATAAATTCAAATCTGCGTATCTTGCAGCGTCAAAACTGCAGGATTTAAATGAGAAAAATAGCTGGTTATTCCATAATATTTCTGTTCTTTTCAGGGTGCATCAGTAATGAGGAGCGCCTGGAAAGGAAAGCTGGCAATATTCATTCCTCTGTTCTTACCATGGATACGCATTGTGATACGCCGATGAATTTCGGGAAATCAGGTTTTGATCTTGGGGCGCGTCACGAGGATGGCGGTCTCGATTTCCCAAGGATGAAAGAAGGTGGTCTTGATGCTGAGTTTTTTGCCGTATTTACAGGTCAGGGTCCCAGAAACGATTCAGCCTATGCTCTGGTACATCAGGGAGCACTTGATATTTTTGAACATATTCATAAGAATGTTGGGAAAAATAAGTCTATTGCAGAGATTTCCCTTTCCCCGGATGACGCATACAGGTTAAAAAAGGATGGGCGTATTGCAGCATTTATAGGTATGGAAAACGGTTATCCTGCCGGAACTGATCTGTCAAGGATAAGAGAGTATTACGAACTTGGTGCCCGGTATATAACTCTTTGCCATTCGGGCAATAATGATATATGCGATTCTTCGACCGATCCGAAAGGACCGGAGCATGATGGCCTTTCTCCTTTTGGAGCGGAGGTTGTAAAAGAGATGAACAGGCTTGGTATGATGATTGATGTTTCGCATTGCTCGGATAAATCATTTTATGATATTATAAAAACCTCCGATGCCCCGGTGATCGCATCTCATTCTTCATGCAGGGCTCTCTGTTCAAGTCCCAGGAATCTTTCTGACGATATGCTGGTTGCACTTAAGGAAAACGGGGGTGTGATTCAGATTTGTATGCTAAGTAATTATATCAAGACTCCGGAGCCAAATCCCGAGCTGGAGGTTAAATTGAAAGAGCTTCAGGATAAATACGGAGATTTAGGGGCGCTGACTGAAAATGAGAAGAATGTTTACAGGGAAGAACGGAAGCAGATCCAGAACAAATACAGGAAACTTGCCACTGTATCGGATGTTGTTGATCATATAGATCATGTAGTTCAGGTAATTGGTATTGACTATGTCGGCATTGGCACTGATTTCGACGGAGGGGGAGGAGTAGAGGGTTGTATGACAGTAGCCGAAATGAAAAACATTACCATAGAACTCCTGCGGCGGGGCTATTCCCGATCGGGTATAGAAAAGATCTGGGGCGGAAACATAATGAGAGTCTTCGTTGAGGTGGAAAACCTGAAAAAGAGAGCAGTATAAAGAGGATACCTTAGACGGCTTCTGTCACTGTGGCTTTTATAACCTCACCCTGGAGTGCCTGAGGGTTTTCAGCATCCAATCCGGAAGTGACTTACGGGGATTCCGTTTTCTTAGATCAAGATACCATCCGAATTTTTTCAGGAGAGGCAGTTTGTGAGTCTCCACGAATTCTATCAGAGTTCCGTCAGGATCCTGTATGTATGAAAAGTGACCGGCTGCATCACCCATATCAAAAATATCTCCTTCGTGGCTCTTCTTGCTATCCACAATGAATGGGAATCCCCTGCTTTCACAGAATTTATTAAGTTCATCCATTCCTCTCATATCGTAACAGAGGTGAATGAATCCCGGATCGCCCCAGAAACGGCCATCATAAACCCTCTTTCCCGGTTTATCAACCGGGCATATCAGCTCAATAACACTGCTACCGAATATTTTGCTGAAGGGCCCTGCAAAAGGTTCACTTCTTGCAAGCAGTACTCTCCTGAAACGTGCTTCTCCACCCGGCAGGCTTTTGAGATCAGGAAAAACTTCTGTGGCATCGTAGATGGTCTTTTCATATCCAAGGATATCTGAATAGACCTGCCTGGATCTTTCAATATCAGAAACACCTATTATTGCGCCAAATGATCCTCCCGTAATCTTATTCTCGTTCATGAACCAGTCGCCGGCTTCGACGATCTGGAAAATATTTTCAGAAGGATCCTTAAGAAAGAAGGTTTTATTACCCGACGGATCAATGGCAGGATCACCTGTCAGGCTGACACCTCGTTCGCTGAAAAAGCTGAAGGCGTCGCTGATATTCTTAGTCTTCATTTTGCAGGCAAGTATCCCTATGTCGCCTAATCTTATTTCCTCTTCAATAGGTACCGGGTCGCGTCTTTTGTATTGCCAGATCTCAAATCCGCCTCCGCTTTGAAGGTTAAGAGCCAGTACAGCATGTCTGTTCTGAGGTTTCCCGCCTGTGAAAGGCAACATAAGTTTTGCTTCTGCCTCTTCTTCAAAGATGCGGCAATCCATTCCGAAATTGTTAATGTACCATTTCCAGGCTTCTTTTACATCAGTAACACCAATGCCCACCTGCTGAATACCGCTTATCACATAATCTTTCATTCCAATTAATAATTTTTTCTGCCTCAGGTCGATTTCACCTTATCAGCAATCCTGAAAAATAACCATGGGAGATATCTTCGGATATAAAGCATTAATAGCTCACTGCCCCCGACTAATATTTCCCTTTTGTTTCGGATAATTCCCCTTACAATAATTTCAGCAGCCTTATCCGGCACTATTCCTCCGGATTGTCCCTCATCCATCCGGCCATGCTCCTTTCCCTCACTGTCAAGTGCGTGTACCGATATATTTGTTCTGACCCTTCCCGGAATAATAACTGATGTTCTGATATTGTTCTTTTTATTTTCAAGATAGAGTGTTTCAAAGAAACCATGAAGGGCCTGTTTTGAGGCTGAATAAGCTGAGCGAAGCGGGAATCCGAATCTTCCCGTGATGCTGCTGGTAGCCAGAATATGGCCTGTCTTATTACTGATCATATATGGTAAAACAGCTTTGGTAAGGGCTATCGTACCGAAATAGTTTATTTCAAATATTTTTCTGTCGAGCCACATGGGTGTTTCATCGACTCTTGCCCTCTGGCTGATCCCTCCAATATTAAGAAGAAAATCTATTTTTCCGAACTCGCTGATGATTTTTTCCGTAAGTTTTTCAACTTCAGATGTGTCAATAAGGTCGAACGGAGCAGTTCTGACTCTTTCGGATGCCGCACCACAGGAGGCTTTTACCCTTTCAAGGCCGGCCTTATCATTTGAGGAGGCAATGATAAGGGCGCCTCTTTTCAGGAATCCGTGAACAAGTGCTTCTCCGATTCCCGAGGAAGCCCCTGTAATCCAGACGACCTTCCCTTTGAATACTTCAGATCGTTTCATTTTAAAGATTTGCCGCCAGGTTGACAAGTTCGTCGTAGTTGCTTTTAAGATTTAAATACTCACTGTTCCCCTTTCTTATATAATTTCTGACTCTGAATCCTCCTATTATCCTTTTAAAGAGGAGGGTATAGTTCCAGGCAAAAATTCCGGCCAACGGTATAGTCAGAAAAATAAGAACGGCAAGCCACCAGGGTGAAAATATCAACAGACAGGCCACCAGATAGACAGGCAGAAAGATTAATGCCAGGAGCAGGGAGATCCCGTAACGGACCGAGCTGCGAAACTGCAGATCCTTAATCTTCCTTATTTTAAATTCCGGCAACCAGAGGAAAGTAAGGTTAAATATATTTCCGAATATAAACAGGGGAAGAGTTAAAAAAAGCCCTGTGAGCCCGGCCATCAGCCACCCCAGCCGATGTTTCTTCTTGTCGAGAAGCCTGTAAGTCGTATTCAGTTTCCCTGAATGTTCCTTTACCCGCAGACTGAGGGAGCATATCCTTTTATATAATTCATTATTGGTATCCTTAATGCTGTTCAACCTGTCTATTAATCTTCTGTCTCTAAAGATCTTGGGGTCTTTTATATCGTCGCTGTACCGTCCGTTGACAATGCTCCTGAGCTCATCTATGGCTTCATAGTCCTCCTTTGATTCGATATGGACCATAATGTTTTTCATTTCGGATGCAAGCTTGCTTCGCAATTCGTTCAAAGCTTTTTCGGGGCTGTTTTTATACAGTTCATGGTAGTCAGATACATCGATTGGTTTACCGTAAACTACTGAAAGTACCTGCCTTATCCGGGTATAACTCGAGTATTCAATACCCACGGGGATGATCTTTATCTTAAGCATAAACCCGGTAGCTTCATCGGCCTGAAAAGCAACCCTGCAGATACCTTTCTTCAGTTGTCTGAGCCTTCTGAATCCGGCATGGTCGCCTTCGGGAAGTATTACAAGGCCGTTCCTGTTTTTAAGAACATCGATTGTCTTAAGAAAAACATCATCGTTCGATTTGAGATTGCTATACCCATCCCTTATCCGGTAAACAGGAAGCATTTTAAGAAAATATAACAGCGATGCCACTATTTTCTTTTTGAAGATATCAGCTCTGGAAAGGAATACAGGTTGCCCTTTATGGGTAAAAAGAACGGCAAGTGCGTCCATAAGTGCATTCTGGTGATTCGGGGCGAAAATCAGCGAATGATCCGGATTTATATTTTCCAGACCAAGTACTATGATCTTCCTGTAAAAGATCTTGTCATGCCAGAAGCCGGCCACATATTTCAGCAGGGCATACCGTGCCGAATACTCTTCAATATGATTTCTGCCCATTTATTAACATCTGTATATTCAACCGGTAAGGAAAATAATCTGGTCATTCAGGTTGTCCGCAAGTTAAAAAAAATGATATGGAGCAGAAATATTTCATAAAATTTTAACCTGGTTTCTGTAAATAATAAGTCTTTATACTACCCCGGTAAAATCAAAAAAGATCTTCTTTAAGCCTGTCGATACTTCTTCTTTCTTTTTTGGTGGGCCGTCCGGTCCCTTTTTGACGGTATCCGGGAGCCGGGGAGATACGGAAGTCAAGTTTGCTTTTTTCTTCTTCCGGTGTGAGATCCTCTATATATCCTGCAACCAGTTTCGCACCGACACGATTTTCGAGTGGTTCTATAACGCGGTAGGTAAAGCTGACAGGAGGTTTTTTAACTATTATTATCTCGCCCTCCGTAACCGTCCTTGAAGGTTTAACCTGGATGCCGTTAATAAGTACCCTTCCCCTGGTGCACTCATTGGAGGCGATACTCCGGGTCTTAAATATTCTGACAGCCCAGAGGAATTTGTCTATCCTGACCAGTTTTTTTTCAGGTTTTTCCAAGTTGTGATCTGGTTTTATCCGTTCATTTTGGATCTCCGGCCGGATTATCATTCCCGGGAAGGATTATTTTACCGGCTTTATTGAAAGTTGTCATTGTGATCTCAACTCCGGCGGTCACAAACGACCTGATCATATCAATGACTATTCCGATCCGTTCATCTATAAGTTTTTTCTCTTCCTGATTCATGCTGCCAAGCACATATTTTACCTGCGAACCTTTATGAAAGCCGTTGCCAATTCCGATTCTGATTCTTGGATAGACGTTTGTTCCCAGTATGGCATTAATATGAGCAAGACCATTATGGCCCCCGTCGCTTCCTTTTGATCGCATCCTTATACTCCCCAGGGGAAGGGCAATATCGTCAACAATAACACAAAGATTACTGACAGGGATCTTCTCTTTCTTAAGCCAGTAGTCGACAGCATTTCCACTCAGGTTGACAAAAGTAGATGGTTTCAGAAGAACTATTGTACGTCCTTTGTGTTTCAATTCACTAATGGAACCGTAACGTCTGTCGGTAAAAAAAACGTTGGATGCCATGGCTATAGCATCCAACACTCTGAATCCAACATTATGTCGTGTTTCTTTATATTCTTCGCCTATATTTCCCAGGCCAACTATCAGGTATTTCATTGTGCCTGCTCAAAATAAAGAATAAGTGAATTATTTACCTTTTTCCTCCGGGGTAGCTTCAGCAGCAACAGGAGCTCCTTCAGCAGCTTTTTCAGCAGCTTCTTCTTCCTCAGTCTTTTGTGCAACGCGCGAAGTGGCAACTGTAAGTATTGTTGTGATCTTTGGATCAAGGAACTCCAGTTTATCTAAAGACAGATCTCCTACCTTAACTGAATGCTGGATCTTGACGTTTGTAATATCAATGGTAATATATTCAGGAATATCGTTTACCAGGCCTTTAACCTTGAGATTTCTTTTCTTGATCCTTAGTTTACCACCGGCTTTTACTCCAACTGAATCGCCGGTAACCATGATAGGGATATTTATTACAACCGGTTTATCATCAAATACTTCAATAAAATCCATATGTAAGATACGATCGCTGACAGGATGGAACTGAATATCCTGCAGAACAGCCTTATACTCCTGTCCCTCAAGATTCAGCTTTACAAGATGGGCGTCGGGAGTATATATAAGTCCGGTAAAAGTGTTTTCATGCGCATAAAAATGGACATTCCTGTCTTTCTCGTAGATAACGCAAGGTACATTGCCTGCTTTTCTTATTTGTTTTGCATTTTTCTTTCCAAGATCGGTCCTTAAGATTCCACTGATTTCTATTGTCTTCATTATTTAAAAAAATTATTGTGCTACTCAGAGTTATCCGTAAACTAACTCCCCATTACACGTTTGACACTGGTAAAAAAATCGGACTGCAAATATATTACAAAGGAATCAGAATACAAAATGTGTACTTATTGACCTGTTTTCATTAACTGCCTGGATTGTAGTTGCAAAAATGTCGGCAATGGAAAGTACTTTGATTTTTTCAGAATTCTTTGTAAAGGGGACGGAGTCGGTTATCACAAGCTCCTCGATAGGTGAATTATTGATTCGTTCAACTGCATTTCCTGACAGGATGGGATGTGTGGCGAATGCCCTTACACTCTTTGCTCCTTTTTCCTTCATCTTTTCAGCAGCCAGGACAAGTGTTCCGCCAGTGTCGATCATGTCGTCGATGATCACAATATTGCGGCCTTCCACATCACCAATTATTGACATCTCTTCAACGACATTTGGTTTTTTCCTGAGCTTGTAGCAGAGGACCATCTCGCATTGAAGATGCCGTGAGTAAGCGTTAGCTCTTTTAGAGCCTCCCATATCGGGCGCTGATACTGCCAGATTGTCGAGATGCAGATTTTGTATATACGGGGCAAAAATAGCTGATCCGAAAAGATGATCGACAGGGACATTAAAAAATCCCTGTATCTGGTCGGCATGCAAATCCATCGTTATTACCCTGTCAACTCCTGCTGTACTTAACAGATCGGCCGACAACTTTGAACCTATTGATACTCTCGGACGGTCCTTCCGGTCCTGGCGGGCAAACCCGTAATAAGGAACGACTGCTATAACCTTGTATGCCGAGGCTCTCTTGGCAGCATCAATCATCAGAAGCAGTTCAAAAAGATTATCAGCCGGAGGATTTGTCGACTGAACAATGAAAACCATTTCCCCCCTGACGGATTCATCATAACATGGTTGAAACTCTCCGTCGGCGAATTCAGTGACTGAACTCTGACCAAGCCCGATTCCCAACTCATCAGCAATTTTCTGAGCCAGTTCCCTTGAGGCCCTGCACGAAAAAAGCTTCATTGGCGCCTTACCATACATTTTTTTTGTGATTTAACAGTTCTTATTCTTGATCAGACTACAAAATTATAAATTCCATCCGATATCAGACAATGTTTGAAAAATTGTTAATAGATTCTTCAATATAATTCAGTATCTCAGTCCTGCCTGTACCGTTAAGTGCTGAAGTAATGAACGTTGGTGGAAGAGATTCCCAATCTTTCATCATCTCGGTATTGCTCTGAAGTATTGATTCCCCGACGGCAGCGGATGATATTTTATCACATTTTGTAAAAATCCTTGAGAACGGGACCTGGTTAATGCCGAGAAATCTCATAAATGCAAGGTCTGATCTCTGGGGTTTCAGCCGGGAGTCGATCAATACGAAAAGAGAGACAAGGTTTTCCCTTTTTACGATATAGTTCTCAACTGATTTGCTCCAGTCCTCCCTCAGTTTAACCGGTACTTTTGCATAACCGTAACCTGGCAGATCAACCAGGAACCAGTCTTCATTAATAATAAAATGATTTATAGTCTGTGTCTTACCGGGCCTTCCTGAAGTTTTAGCCAGTTTTGACCAGCCGGTGAGCATATTTATCAGGGACGACTTTCCAACATTCGACCGTCCTATAAAACCGAACTCCGGTCGATCGGTAGCCGGACAATGTTTTAACGAAGGACTGCTTTTAACGAATTGAGCTGACTTTATTATCATTTACTCTTTATTTCAGATCATTATATGGGAGGTCAATTTTTTTATAGGAGATGCGCTTATTGGCGTATTTTGTGACCGATTCGGTTATGACTCCCACATATCCCGAAGTGGGTGTGCCGCTTTTTTTAAGAGTAACTGACCCCTTCCCGTCAACGGTTTTTATAAGCTCAAGTTTTGTGGTGTCAAACCGTCCCTGGGTAAATTCGCCCCTGTGGAATTTTACCTGTTTTGATTTATCTGATAATTCGAGATTAATCCTGTAGATACCCTTTGTCTGATACTCATCCTCAATACTTACAACTGTTTCAGGATAACCTGTTATAAGAGTCCCCCTGTTGTCAAACTCCTCAAGAAAAGGATTCCGGAATCCTTTTTCAAAGCCAATTTTGGCTCTCGTTCTTCCGTTCCTGAAATACTGTTTCTGAATACCATCAATTGTGTCGTGTTTAAATGGGGTGGCTCTGAAAAGCTGGCCTTCGGTGTAATACCATCTTGAGCTGTCCTCCCTGAGGCCGTTTTCATACCAGAATGTCAGTCGTAACTGGCCACCCTCGTAAAAGGATTTTGTCAATCCATGGCGGATTCCGTTTTTAAGGGTAACCTCCTGAACCAGTTTGTTGCTGCTGAAAAGTTGTTTTATCCCGGTAAATCCGGTATCGGGAACGGCAATTGTATCTGTGTCAGACTTTGATTTTTTATTCCCTGAACCTCTGCCAGAACATCCCGAAACAAAACAGGCAAATAATAAAGTTAAAAGGACTCCTGAGAATAATTTCATGATTTTTTATATTAGTTGTTGACTTTTAATGTGTCGATATAAATTTCAAGTATACGGGCCGAAGGTTCGGGTTCAAGAATAACATCCCTGATGAGTGCCGGAAGCAGAATTGTTTCGCCCCTTGCGACAACCTCGGTATTTTCCTCCCATCTGATCCTGAATTTCCCTTCCACACAAAAATAGATAACAAATGAGTCAATCAGGTTATAATCCCTGGCAATATGTCTATTGAAATTTAAAATATTTACGGTAAAAAATTCGCAACTTACAAGGGTCTCTGTTTTATTGGGTTGCAGTTCCTTCCTGATCCTGTTCTCACCTGAAGCCGAAAAATCTATTGCATCAAGTGCCAGGTCGGTATGAAGATCGCGTGATTTTCCACCAGCATCCTTCCTTCCCCAGTCATAGATCCTGTAAGTAATATCTGAAGTCTGCTGTATCTCAACCAGAAGGGTCCCGGCACCTATTGCATGAACACGTCCGGCCGGAGTATAGAAAGCATCACCAGGTTCCGCTTTTTCAAAGTTCAGAAGTTCAGCAACACTGTCTTCCCTGAGAGCATCAAGATATTGCTCTTTTGTTATGGGCTCAGCGAATCCCGTATAAATCCCCGATTCTCCATCTCCCTCAAGGATATACCACATCTCCGTTTTACCGTAAGCGTTATGCCTTTCGCGGGCCAGGGCATTTCCGGGATGCACCTGTATAGACAGATCTGTTCTGGCCTCAATGAGCTTTATAAGAAGCGGGAATTCAATCCCGAATTTTTCATATACCGCTTCACCTGTAATGTCACCAAGATATACTTCAATCAGTTCCTCAATATTATTCCCCGCGAGGTACCCGTTCGAAACCACTGACAGATTACCTGAAACCCCTGAGATTTCCCAGCTTTCACCGAACTTCGACAGGTTGTCGCCCTTTTTACCATAACGTTTCACGAGGGCATCCCCGCCCCATATTCTCTCTTTCAGTACTGGTTCAAATTTCAATGGATAAAGATCTGACATAAAATATCGGTTAAGTACCTGAATTAATATTATAACACTTTTATCAGGTTTATGGCAAAGTGCACTTTTATTTTTTTACTATTTTTGGTTCCGGTTGATAGCACAAAAATACAAATAAATGCTAATAGTAGGAATCGCGGGAGGAACAGGATCAGGAAAAACAACTGTTGTCAGGAAAGTGACGGAGGTCTTTCCGAATAATGAAGTGCTTGTGATCCCCCAGGATGCATATTACAGGGATAACGCCCATATTACTATAGAGGAGCGGCAGAAGATTAATTTTGATCATCCCGATTCAGTTGAGTTCAGTCTGCTGATCGATCATCTTCGCCTTCTCAGAGAAGGGCTCACTGTGCAAATGCCCGTTTATTCGTACCTGACCTGTCTGCGGGCAAAGGAGACAGTCACCATAAAGCCATCGAGGGTTGTCGTCGTCGAGGGTATACTGATCCTTACCGATCCCGGCTTACGCGATATGCTTGATATAAAGGTTTTTGTGGATGCCGATGCCGACGACCGCCTTGGCAGGGTCATCCAGAGGGATATTGTCGAACGCGGCCGCACAGTGATGATGGTACTCGAAAGATACCACCAGACTGTCAAACCTTCGCACCTTCAGTTTATTGAACCTTCCAAACGTTATGCCGATATCATCATTCCCGGGGGGGGCGAAAACCAGGTCGGAATAGAAGTACTGATATCAATTATTGAAAAACATCTGTCGAAAGAAAAATTTTAAACTATGCTTGAAAATATCAAACCCGAGGATGTATTGTTCCTTGACATTGAAACTGTACCGGGGGTTCCCTCTTTTGACAAGCTTGAAAAGGGAATGCAGCAGCTTTGGGAGAAGAAATCAATCCAGTTCAGGACTGCGGATCAATCGGCACAGGATGTTTTTGAAAGGGCAGGGATCTATGCTGAGTTCGGAAAGATCATCTGTATCTCGGTGGGAATGATAAAAGAGAAGAATCCTGTCAGCTTCAGACTTAAATCTTTTTATGGCGACGATGAAAAATCACTGCTGGCCGAATTTTCGTCGATGCTCTCTAAATTTACAAGGAACAGGGAGTCTCTTTTATGCGCCCATAACGGTAAGGAATTTGATTATCCGTATATTGCCCGGCGGATGGTTATCAACAGGCTGGTAATTCCGGATATTCTGAACAACGCAGGTAAAAAACCCTGGGAGATAAAATTACTGGATACAATGGATCTCTGGAAGTTCGGGGATTTTAAAAGCTATACCTCACTGAATCTGCTGACTAATGTACTTGGTATTCCTTCGCCCAAGGATGATATTGACGGGAGCATGGTAGGAGATGTTTACTGGAACCATAACGATTTGAAACGTATTGTGACTTATTGCGAAAAAGATGTTCTTGCAGTTGCCAGGATACTGCTGCGTTTTATGAATCTGGAGGAGATAGCTGAGGACAGAATTGAGTCTGTCACTCCTTTGTGAACATATTCATTCTGCCAGTTTTAACAGGTTTGCAATAACCACGTCGGGTCTGTCGGCATGGATCCAGTGTCCCGCACCGGGCACATTAATAATTTCTGCAGCAGGGAAAAGCATTTTGATGTCAGCCAGATCATTTTCAGGGATATATCCCGATTCTTCACCCCTGAGAAAAATTACGGGAAAACCGGTTGTTGTATAGTCAGAAGATGCGGAAGGAGCAACCCCGCCCATGATATTTTCAAGGTTTTTCAACAGGGCAGGTGCGTTAATCTTCCACCTGAAGGTATTTCCTGTCTCCCGTTCGAGGTTCTTCATTATCACTCCTTTTATCTTTTCAGAAGCAATTTTCTGTGACAGTATCATCTCTGCCCCGGTTCGTGAACGTACTGATTTCAGATCAACCGAAAGTATTGCATTTAGAATCGTATTATGCTGATTATAAAATAAATGATATTCTTTACCGGAGGTGAAAGGAGAGATATCAGCAACGAGGAGGCCGCTTATTTTTTCGGGCCACCGGATGGCAAAACTGATAGCCGTCTTTCCTCCCATACTGTGTCCTGCCAGAAAGAATTTAACTATTTTAAGTTCCCCGGTCAGCTCATAAATATCGCGGGCCATAAGATCATAATCATGCTCATCGCTGTGGGGAGAATGACCATGGTTTCTTGCATCGGGAAGATAAACAGTGAATCTGCTTCCCAGGTTTTTTGCTATTGTTACCCAGTTATCTGATGAGCCATAAAGCCCGTGAAGGATAAAAAGCGGTGGCCCAGAGCCATATTTTCTGAAAAAAAGCTTCATCAGTAAGTCTATCCGGTTATCTGCCTTTTGTACATCTGGATAGTATTTTCGAGTCCGAGATAAAGTGCGTCGGAGATAAGTGCATGACCAATAGAAACCTCTTCAAGCCACGGAATGATCTGGCAGAAATAACGGAGGTTTTCAAGATTCAGATCGTGACCGGCATTTATTCCCAGTCCGGCCTCACGCGCCACATTGGCCGCTGCCAGAAAAGGCCTGACAGCTTCAGGGGCGTTTATGCCGAAGGCTGTGGCATAAGGTTCGGTATACAATTCGATCCGGTCGGCACCGGTCAGGGCAGCATTCTCGATATTTACTGTTTCAGTCCCAACGAAAACAGATGTCCTTATTCCTCCTTTTTTTAATTCCGATATAATATCTGTAAGGAATAACCTGTATCTGACCGTATCCCATCCTGAATCAGAAGTAATTGCATCGTGTGAATCCGGTACAAGGGTAACCTGGTCGGGTTTAGCCGACAATATCAGATCGATAAAATTGTTTGAAGGATATCCCTCTATGTTGAATTCTGTTTTAATAACCGGTCTTATATCGAGTACATCGGCATAACGGATATGTCTTTCATCGGGACGGGGATGGACTGTTATACCATCAGCACCAAAAAGCTCACAATTGATTGCTGCAGATTTGACATTGGGAATATTCCCGCCCCGTGCATTTCGCAATGTGGCAATCTTATTAATATTTACACTTAACTTTGTCATTCTTCCAGAATATTTGTAAACCGAATATGTTATTGCTGTGCAAAAATACAATAAGTGGCTTTTTTTTTGTTATTTTAGGTGAAATTTAAAATGTTTCAGACTCTTAATGGTAGCAAAAGACCTTATATCTGATATTGTTCCTGCGCTTAAAACCTCCGACCTGGGCCAGACTGCGCTCAACTGGATGGAGATTTTCAGGATATCCCATTTGCCAATAGTCAACAATCAGGATTTTCTGGGGCTTATCTCCGACACTGATATATACGATATGAATCAGCCTGAAGAACCAATTGGTAATCATGAACTTACGCTAATAAAACCATTTGTTTTAACTGACCAGCATCTATTTGAGGTTATTGGTCTGGCTGCAAGACTTAAGTTGTCAGTAGTGCCTGTACTTGATAACAAAAATCACTACAAGGGCGTTATCACAACAAACGATCTTGTTCGTCATCTTGCGGGTATCTCGTCGATGGATCAGCCGGGAGGAATAATAGTACTGGAACTTATCGAGAGAGATTATTCCCTGTCGCAGATTGCCCAGATAGTTGAAGGCAATAACATAAAGGTGCTTAGCATGTATATTACTTCTCCACCTGACTCCACAAAGCTTGAGGTGACATTAAAAGTGAATACCGGCGATCTGGTATCGGTTATAAAGACCTTTGAAAGATATAATTATGATGTGAAGACCTGGGTAACCGGAAATGATTCACTGGATATGTTCTATTCCGAGAGATTTGACCTTCTGATGAAATATCTCAATATATAAGGTTTTAATGCTGAAAAGAGTAGCAATATACAGCAAAGATTCCAATCAGAAGACAACTGAAGGAGTTACAAACCTTATCAATGGTTTCTGCAAAAGGGGAATAAAGATCGGGGTTTACCAGAAAGTGGAGGGTCGTGCTGACTGCAGGGATGGTGATACTACGGAACGGTTTACTGACCTTAATGACCTTCAGGCTTTACCTGATCTTGTACTGAGTGTCGGGGGTGATGGTACCTTTCTTGAAACTGTAATGAAGGTCAGGGATTTCGGGATTCCCATTGCCGGGGTAAATACGGGCAGAATGGGATTTCTGGCAAATATTTCGAGGGAAGAGATAGATCATTCGATAGAGCTGCTTTGCAGGGGAGAGTATGATATTATAGAGCGGTCGTTGCTTGAAGTGCTTCAGCCTGCCAGTCTTTTTGGCCCCGGATCGTCTACTGCCCTTAATGAGATAACAATACAGAAGGCCGATCCCAGCATGATCACTATTAATGTTTATGTCGACGGAGCATACATTAATACATACTGGGCCGACGGACTGATATTCTCTACCGCAACAGGTTCCACGGCATATAATCTTAGTGTGGGAGGCCCGATTTTATCTCCCGAAGATGAAAGTATAATTATCTCTCCTATTTCGCCGCATAATCTGACTATCAGACCAATAGTAATCTCCGGTGAGAGCCGGCTGAGAATGGTTATAGAGGGCAGGAGCCCTGATTATCTTGCTACCTGTGATTTCCGGTCCAGAAGATTGCCTTTCTCTGAAGAGATTCAGATCATAAGGTCGCCGTTCAAGTTGAAGACTGTGATGCTTCAGGGTACGGATTTTTACAGTACTCTGAGAAATCGCCTGATGTGGGGAGCTGACAGAAGGAACTGATGCTTTTGTCGCGATGCTTTATGTTGTTTAATATATGATTATTATATTTGTATCAGCAATTAAATAAAAAATCGTGATGAGACGATTCCTTTTTATAGTGATAATTTTATGTCTGGCTGTGCCATTTTCTTCTGCCCAGTTATGGAAATGGAAAAGATGGGAAACCTCTGTTGGCGCAGGCCCCTCATTCTTATTTGATGATATAGGGGGCTATTCCAGATCCAAAAATCTTCTGGGTTTAAGAGATATGAGTTACAGGCACACCATGTTCGATGTTAACGGTAATATCAAATACCGTCTTACCCGAACAATTAACGCAAGGCTAAGCGGAACTTTCGGTATGCTTCACGGGATCGACACATGGGGATCCAATGAAGGCAGGGCGATGGAGGCGACGACCATGATTATAGAACCTGCATTAATTGCTGAATACTATTTTATTAAAAACCGTTCGGAAAGCAGTTATCTCTTTTTGAGGGGGAGAGGATTCTGGAAATTATTCTCTTCCCTGGATTTTTATGCCCTTGGCGGTTTTGGAGGGGTCTCGTACAGCGTAAAAGGAAATCAGGCTCTTGAAGAATACCCGGAATTCGTTGACCACGGATTTTCGGCAGTGATCCCTTTCGGGTTAGGTGCCTCCCTTATCTATACGCCCAACATCAACTTTGGACTTGAACTGGGAGGCAGATATGCATTTACCGACTATATTGACGGCTATACTATAAAATATTCCAGCGCAAATGACGTTTATTATTTTTTGAACTTCACGGTCACCTATAAGGTTAAGACGGGGCCTCACGGACTGCCCTCTTTCAGATGATAATGTGCTGGATGCTGTTTAATGAAAAGATTACATTGGCTTTTATTGCTTTTTAGTATGCCGGTGGCTCTGACAGGTCAACGACAGGCCGACTTTGGTATATTTGCCGGGGCCTCCTCCTATATCGGTGAAATAAATCCCACCAGGCTCATGTATTCTCCGCAACCGGCAGGAGGGATTTTCTACAGATATAATTTTAATCCGAGGCACTCCCTGAGAACAAGTATCTTCCTGGGAGGCTTAAGCGGCGACGACGCTGATTTTAATAATGATTTCCAGTTGAACCGTGGTGAATCATTTTCGGGGATTATAGGGGAGTGGGCCCTTCAGTTCGAATTCAATTTTTTACCATATTCCACCCAGGACAAAAAGTGGAACTATACTCCGTATATCGCAGGCGGAGCCGGAATTGTCTTTATAAACACTGTTGCTACAACCTATGAACCTGTTGTACCATTTTCTTTAGGCTTTAAGGTCAACGTCCATAAAAATATAGGTTTGGAAGCTGAGTATGGTTTTCGTAAAACTTTTTATGATAACTTTGACGGCCTGGAAGATTTGGATTACACAGACCAGGAGGGTGATTCCCGGATCCATAATAATGACTGGTATTCTTTCGCAGGGATAGCTCTTACCTGGAAGTTTTACAACCGGATGGCCGGATGTCCTGCTTACAGCGATGTGGATACAAAAAGAAAACGTTAGGTATGTCCTTGAGGTTACTGATAAATAACGATAAGCTGCCATCCCATGTGGCAATCATAATGGATGGAAATGGCAGATGGGCCCATCAAAGGGGGATGGACCGGATTTTTGGTCACAGGCAGGGAGTGGAAGCAGTGAGACAGGTCATTGAAGGTGCCGCAGATTTAAATATAAAATACCTTACACTGTACGCTTTTTCAACAGAGAACTGGGGAAGGCCCGATGATGAAGTATCGGCCCTGATGGGAATTATGGTTCAGTCGCTGACAAATGAAACCGATACTCTTATGAGGAATAACATAAGGCTAAGTGCCATCGGGGATGTCAAAAGACTTACTGCTGATGTAAAAGTGAAGCTGGAAGAGACAATAAAGCTGACTTCAGTAGCAACGGGATTGAATCTTATAGTTGCCATGAGTTACAGTTCACGGTGGGAAATAACTGAGGCGGCAAAGAGACTTGCAACAGAAGCACGCAATGGAAATATAGACCCGGAACAAATTGATGAAAGCAGTTTCGGGAGATACCTGACTACTGTCTCCGTTCCTGATCCTGAACTTATGATCAGGACCAGTGGAGAGTTAAGAATAAGTAATTTTCTGCTTTGGCAGCTTGCTTATACAGAATTATACTTCACCGAAGTACTTTGGCCTGATTTTGGTAAGGAGGAGTTCTATAAAGCAATAATTGACTTCCAGAAAAGAGAGAGAAGATTTGGAAAAACAAGTGAACAGCTTTTGGAAAATTGAAATATGATGTTTGTTAGAAAAATTAAAAGGATCATTACTGCTTTATACCTGATGATGACGGTCCTTCTCCTGTATGGACAGGAACCTCAGGAGATAATTGACTACTCATCACCCGACGACTATATCATAGGAGGGGTATCGGTGTCAGGTATCAGATTTCTGGATATCAATGCTTTGGTCAGTCTCTCGGGACTGAGACCCGGACAGGAGATAACGATCCCGGGTGAATCAATAACACTTGCTTCTCAGAAATTATGGCAGCAGGGTCTTTTTTCAGATGTCAGGATATCAATAACCAGTACCCGGTCCGATACAGTATTCCTGGATATCTTCCTGCAGGAAAGACCAAGGATATCGTCGGTGAATTATACCGGATTAAGGACCAGTGAGACTCAGGACCTGACTGAAAAGATAAGCCTGCCGGTAGGATCACAGCTGACAACCTATTTGCTGAATAATACCCGGAAAATCATTACAGATCATTTTGTTGCCAAGGGCTTCCTTAATACGAAGGTGGATTTTGTGCAGAAGGACGATCCCGACCAGCCCAATAATATTATCCTCGCAATAAACGTGGATAAGATGGATAAAGTCAGGATAGCTGAAATAGTTTTTGAGGGCAATGAGAATTTTGACGAAAAACGGCTTCGCCGGACAATGAAAAATACCAAGAAAAAGAGTATCAACTTCTTCAAGACATCCAAATATATCGGCGACAAATATGATGAGGACAAGGAGAGCCTGTATACATTTTATAACGATAACGGATTCAAGGATTTCACAATCGTCTCAGATTCAATGTATTCGATCTCAGGTGACCGTGTGGCCCTTATGTTAAAAGTTGATGAGGGAAAACAATATTATCTGCGGAAGATCGACTGGGTTGGTAACAGTGTTTATGACAAAAATGACCTTGAAAAAGTCCTGAATGTAAAACCCGGATCAGTATATAACCAGTCGCTAATTGCTGACAGGCTTACTGGTGCCGAGGATGCTGTAAGTTCGTTGTATCAGGATTACGGCTATCTGTTTTCGAGGCTCATCCCTGTTGAGGCCAATATTGACGGCGATTCTATTGATTTGGAGATAAGGATATTTGAAGGCGAACAGGCATATCTGAACAATATAATCATAACGGGAAACTCAAGGACTAATGAACATGTGGCCCGGCGTGAATTATATACACTGCCCGGTGACCTGTTCAGTAAAGATAAGATCGTAAGATCAATACGCCAGCTGGGTGTTCTTGGACATTTTGATCCGGAAAAAATTATTCCAATGCCTTTGCCGGATCCGATAAACGGGACTGTCGATCTGCTGTATCCGCTTGAGGAGAAGGCAAATGACCAGTTTGAAGTATCGGGCGGATGGGGTGCCGGAATGCTGGTTGGAACGATAGGAGTGAGGTTCAATAATTTTGCCATGCGCAACTTCTTCAAGCTGAATGAATGGACACCCTATCCTTCCGGCGACGGTCAGTCGCTGAGTGTCCGTGCCCAGTCAAACGGCCGGATTTACCAGTCGTATAACGTTTCGTTCTCTGAACCATGGCTGGGAGGTAAAAAACCTAACTCTTTTACTGTGTCGTTGTACAGATCGTTGATGACCAACGGTAAGAAAAAGGATGAGGACGGAAGGCAGTCGATGATAATCGACGGTGCCTCAATAGGCCTGGGCAAAAGGCTGGAATGGCCCGACGACTTCTTCTCTGTCTACGGAGAGATGGCTTTCCAGAGATATAATCTGGACAACTATAGTGTATACAAGTTCCTTTTTGAGAACGGAGCATCAAACCTGCTCAGCATTACCGGACGACTGACACGGTTCTCAACAAGTCCGAACCTGATCTATCCCAGGAGCGGGTCGTCATTTACACTCTCCGTTCAGGCTACACCCCCATATACATTGATAAGCGGGAAAAACATGGTCAATGCTTCCGACGAGATCAAGTATAACTGGATCGAATTTCATAAATGGATATTTAAAGCCGACTATTATTTCCCGATCACAAGAGATGATAAGATGGTGCTCAATGCCCGCTTTGCATTCGGATACCTCGGCTACTATAACAAGGATATTGGTCCTTCGCCTTTTGAGAATTTCTACCTTGGCGGTGATGGAATGACCGGATACAGTTTTTACGGACGTGAAGTGATAGCCTTGAGAGGTTATTCAAACGGGTCACTTACACCAACTGTCAATAGTGTGTCGTCAGGTAACGTTTATTCAAAAATCACTTTCGAACTTAGATATCCGATTACGCTGAACCAGCAGGCAACGATCTATGGACTTGCTTTCCTCGAAGCCGGAAGAGCCTGGTATTCAATTAAAGAATATAATCCTTTCAGGATGAACCGGTCGGCTGGTGTCGGGCTGAGGGCAAATCTTCCGATGTTCGGATTGCTTGGTGTCGACTGGGGTTATGGTTTCGACGAAGTACCCGATCCGACACAGTATAAAGATGCTAACAAATCCCAAATCCATTTTGTAATTGGTCAGCAGTTTTAGTATTTTAACTTAAAAGGATGTTTATGAAAAAAATAGGTGTTTTACTTGCAATGTTTATACTGACTTCAGCTTTTGCCGTTGCTCAGAAATATGCATTTGTCGATTCAGAATATATAAGGAAGAATATTCCGTCGTTCAATACGGCACAGGATCAGCTCGATAAACTTTCCAAACAGTGGGAAAAAGAGATCTCCGACGGTTATGCTGTTGTGGAACAGATGTTTAAAGCTTATCAGAGTGAGTCTCTTCTTTTATCGCAGGAGATGAAAACGAAAAGAGAAGAAGCTATCGTTGCAAAGGAAAAAGAGATGAAGGATCTCCAGAACAAATATTTTGGAATGGAGGGAGAACTCTTTAAAAAAAGAGAGGAGCTAGTGAAGCCTATCCAGGATGAGATACTGAGAGTAATCAAGACAATTGCAGTTGAAGGAAGCTATGCTGTGATCTTCGACAGCTCAGCCGGAGGCAATATACTGTTCGCAAATCCCAAATTTGATATAAGCGATCAGGTACTTGAAACATTAGGTTATAAAAATTAATTAATTATTTTTGCATCAGTTATAAAATAAAATCTATTTGAAATGAAAAGAGTTATTGGAATAGTTGTTCTTGTCATTATATGTTCATTTACAGGGCAGATTCTGCAGGCACAAAACTTAAAGTTTGCTCATGTTAACAGGAATGAGCTCATTCAGGCTATGCCGGAATTTGACTCCGCAAATGTTGCCCTTGAAAATTTTCGCAGCGAACTGGTAAATGCACTCGAGTTATTAACTGTGGAGTTTAATAACAAAAATGACGCATATACCAAGGAAAGCAAAAACCTTACAGATATAGTCAGACAGACCAAGGAACAGGAGTTGTATGACATGAACCGCCGTATTCAGGAGTTCCAGACCAAGGCATCTGAAGATCTTCAGAACAAACAGGTTGAATTGTTCCAGCCGGTTACATTAAAGGCAGATAAAGCAATCCAGGATATAGGCAAGGAGAATGGATTTATCTATGTTTTTGATACATCCTCCGGTTCGCTTGTCTATTTTGATGAAGCTAAGAGTACAAACATACTGGCGCTTGTAAAAACAAAACTCGGAATAAAATAACTTTTCCCGTTATACCCGATGACCATCCCCCTCGGGATGGTCATTTTTTTAATATAATGCTTTAGTGAAAAAACAGCCAATAGGAATATTTGATTCAGGAGTCGGCGGACTTACTGTAGCCCATGCCGTCAAACAGATTCTGCCGGGGGAGAGCATTATCTATTTTGGAGACACGGCCCATCTTCCATATGGCGATAAATCGGCCGAATCGATACGATATTATTCCTCAAAAATTACGGAATTTCTCCTCTCTTATAACGCCAAGGTCGTGCTTGTGGCCTGCAATTCTGCTTCAGCTTCGGCTTTCGATTCTCTTAAGGATGAGTTTAAGGAAAGAACCATCCTTATCGATGTGATCGATCCGGTTGTTAAATACCTGGGTACGCGCCAATTCTCAAAAATCGGGGTCATAGGAACAAAAAGGACAATAACCTCAGGAACTTATTATCAGAAACTTAAAGAAGTGGTCCCGGGAACTTCAGTCATATCAATGGCAACACCCCTGCTGGTTCCGATGATAGAGGAGGGTTTTATTTTTGATGATATCAGCAATGCAATAATCCGTACTTATCTTTCTGACGAATCGCTTGCAGGAATTGAAGCCCTTATTCTGGGATGCACACATTATCCGATCATAAGGAATCAGATCAGCAGGTTTTTTAATTTCAATATTGAAGTTATTGATTCGGGAAGGGCTGTTTCGGAAATTCTGAAAGAGACCCTTGAAAGGAACAACCTTATCAATGACACAGGAAAGCCGGAAGATCAGTTTTTTGTTTCAGATTATACTCCTTTTTTTGAAAAGATAGCAAGAATGTTCTTTGAGAGGGAGATAAACCTAAAGAGGGCTGATATCTGGAGTTGATTATCTCATCCCATCTGTTTTCCATCATAGCATCGGGGTGGTACCGTCCTGATTGTTTTTTTTTGTGGCATATAAGCAGCAAGTACTATATAGCCTTCACAGGTGGGGGTACGACCCTCATCTCCGGGAAAAAAATCAAATATGATCAATATCATATGGTAAATCAGTTTTTTATGCGATTTTTCGCCTTTAAAAAGGTAATTTTGAGCATAATAAGTGGAAGAATTGTCTTACATCTGCTTAAAGTAAAATAAGGAATCATGGGTAAAAGAACTGAAGTTATTGTCAGGGAAGAGGTGGTCATCAGGTTTTCAGGTGATTCAGGTGACGGGATGCA
Organism: uncultured Bacteroidales bacterium; assembly: GCA_963736675.1. Taxonomy (GTDB): domain Bacteria; phylum Bacteroidota; class Bacteroidia; order Bacteroidales; family VadinHA17; genus LD21. The sequence goes on along the minus strand of CAVTPT010000003.1, from coordinate 223,706 downwards.
GCTTACAGGGACTCTGTTTTCCGACACTGCTGCTCTTTTTGGAAATGACCTGTCGACATTCCCTGATTATCCGGCTGAGATCAGGGCACCACAGGGCACTGTAGGAGGTGTTTCTGGTTTTCAGGTTCATCTGGGTCATTCGCAGATAAATACTCCGGGCGATTATGCCGATGTTCTTGTTGCAATGAATCCTGCTGCCATCAAAGCCAATGCAGGATGGATAAAACAGGGAGGGATAATTATTTATGACGAGAATAGTTTTACCGGTAAAAATATTGAAAAGGCAGGGTATGAAGAGGATCCTTTTAAAGAAGAGAAGCTTGACAGTTGTAATATAATTGCTGCGCCAATCTCCTCGATGGTAAAGGAGGCTCTCAGGGAATTTGGCCTCGACGCAAAATCAGTACTAAGGACAAAGAACATGTTTGCCCTTGGAATGGTTTACTGGCTTTTCAACAGGAAGCTGAAGCATACCGAAGAGTATTTTGAAAAGAAATTTGGCAGCAGACCCGACATAGTAAAAGCCAATAAAATAGCGCTCAGGGCAGGGTATTATTATGCCGAGACCATTGAAGCCCTTAATCCTGTTTTTCAGATTCTGCCAGCCAATATTGCAAAAGGAAACTATCGCAATATCTGCGGTAATATGGCAACTGCATGGGGCTTTATGGCCGCAGCTGAGAAAGCCGGGTTAGGGCTGTTCATAGGATCATACCCCATCACTCCGGCAACCGGGATACTTGAGGAGCTTGCAGCCCGCAAGGATCTGGGGGTGATCAGTTTCCAGGCCGAGGATGAGATAGCGGGAATATGTGCCGCCCTGGGAGCAAGCTTTGCTGGCAGGCTGGCAGTAACTTCAACATCGGGCCCGGGACTTGCACTTAAATCGGAAGCAATAGGACTTGCAGTGATGGCCGAGCTTCCTGTAGTGATTGTCGATGTTCAGAGAGGCGGCCCGTCTACCGGACTACCGACAAAAACTGAACAGACCGATCTTTTTCAGGCTCTTTACGGCCGTAATGGTGAGAGTCCGGTGGTCGTCCTGGCCGCCAGTACACCATCCGACTGTTTCCATTTTGCCTTTGAAGCAGCCAGGATTGCATTGGAGCATATGACACCTGTCATCCTGCTTACCGACAGCTACCTTGCCAATGGTACCGGGCCATGGAAGATACCCCGGATGAATGAGCTTCCCGCAATAAAACCACCTTTTGCCGACAGAAGCGAAATACCTTTTCTCCCTTATAAACGCGACGAAGAAAAACTGGCAAGGTCGTGGGCTGTACCAGGTATTCCGGGACTGGAACACAGGATCGGAGGACTTGAGAAAACAATTAAGGGCACAGTCTCCTACACTCCGGAGAATCACGAAGAGATGGTAAATATAAGAGCTGAAAAAGTCGCCAGGGTTGCCCGGGATATCCCTGATCTTGTTATTCAGGGAGATAGTTCGGGTGACCTGCTGGTAGTAGGCTGGGGCGGCAAATACGGATACCTTATTACAGCCGTTCGTGAACTGCAGTCAGAAGGACACAAAATAAGCCTGGTTAATTTCAACTACATAAATCCTTTACCGGATAATGTAAAAGATGTTTTCGGAAATTTCAGGAAAATTCTTGTTTGCGAACTTAACCTTGGGCAGTTTGCAGGCTATCTGCGCATGAAACACCAGGAGTTTACCTATGAGCAGATCAACAAAGTTCAGGGAGTGCCGTTTACAATAAAAGAGATCAGGGATAAATGTATAAAAATGCTGGAGGAATTTGAAAATGTCTGAGCTGCAATTATTTAATTATACACCAAGAGATTTCAAAAGCGATCAGGAAGTAAGATGGTGCCCGGGGTGTGGCGACCATGCCATACTAAATGCTGTACAGAAAGCACTCTCAGAACTGGGGATACCAAAGGAAAAATTTGCTTTTATCTCGGGTATCGGATGCTCATCCAGGTTTCCTTATTATATGAATACCTATGGTTTTCACAGTATTCACGGAAGGGCAACCGCAATTGCCACAGGTGTGAAGACAGCCAACCCGGGATTATCGGTGTGGCAGATCACAGGCGACGGAGATGCCCTGGCCATTGGAGGGAACCACTTTATTCATGCCATCCGGAGAAATATTGACATTAACATAATCCTTTTCAATAACGAGATATATGGTCTTACAAAGGGCCAGTATTCACCTACTTCCGAAAAGGGTCTGGTGACCAAGACCTCACCTTTCGGAACAGTAGAAGAACCATTCTCGGTAGGTGAACTTGTAATAGGGGCAAAAGGAAAATTCTTTGCCCGCACAGTTGATGCAAATGTTACCCTTTCGACGCAAATTTATATCGATTCAGCCCGGCATAAGGGAACTTCTGTTATTGAGGTGCTGCAGAACTGCGTGATTTTTAACGACGGGATCCATGAAAAAGTCACCGGCAGGGATCTGAGGGACGACAGAACAATAGTTCTGAAACATGGTGAGCCGATGATATTCGGAAAAGATAATGAAAAAGGATTGATCCTCGACGGCTTAAAACTCAGGGTTGTCGGCCTTGGAAAAAACGGATATTCCGAAAAGAACATTCTTGTACATGATGTGAAAGAGCCTAATCCGGGAATACACTACATGCTGGCCAATATGAGATATCCTGAATATCCGGTTGCCCTTGGTGTCATAAGGGCAGTACCCGGTAATACCTACGAAACTGATGTTGCGGAGCAGATAATACAGGTACAGGCCAAATCAAAAATAAAGTCCATGGACGACCTCATGATGGCAGGCTCGACCTGGAAAGTTGAATAGGACACGGTCAGGTCCGGGGCACGTTAAGCTTCTGTTACTTCAGGAGGTGAGTTTTTGTTACCTTTTAATCCATTTAAGAAATCCCTCAGGCATCTTCAGTCAGGTAATCCTAATTTTAGTAATTTTAAAAGTTGATCTGATCCAATAGTTGCCTGATGAATGAAGCAAATCATATTCCACCCGAATACCGCAGGTTAATTCACGACCAACAGGAACGTCTTAAGGAACTTGGTTGCATAAACCAGACCACATATATTCTTAAGGAAGGTAAACCGGTTGAGGAGACCCTTCAGCAGATAGCACTGCTTTTGCCGGCCGCCTGGCAATATCCTGAATATACGTCGGTACGGATAAGATTCCACGATAAGACTTATGAAACACCTTATTTCCAGGATTCAGTCTGGAAAATGTACCAGGAGTTCACTACAATCGGCGATGACAGGGGATCAATAGAGATCTATTATACAAAAGAGTTCAGCTTCGAGGATGAGGGTCCCTTTCTCAAGGAGGAAAGAGATCTGCTTCAGAATATTGCCAGTCTGATCACAGGTTATATCAACAGCTATAAAGCAAGTGATTTTCATCAGCAGATTGTTTTCCCTTCAGAGTCTGATGAAAATTCTGATGGTTCCTCAAACCGGAAACTTTTGCAGAGATTCCTTGAGCGGCATAATGCCGAACGCGATGTCTTCCACGACCTTCAGCCATTTAAGGTGAAGGAGATACTGCTGGTGGCAAATCTTTATGATGCATATTCGATAGAAGGTGAAGGCCGGTTCTCTGATCTGATGCTTGGAGAGTATTACCAGATGAGCCTTACATCGCTTCCGAGGGTTACCGGGGTTTCTGGTGAGGAGGAGGTGTTCAGAAGGCTCAAATCGCGACATTATGATATGATTATTATAATGGTTGGCGTGCACCGTGAATCGCCGGTGACACTGTGTAAAAAGATCAAGGACAAATATCCCTATCTTCCTACTTTTCTTCTGCTTAATAATCCGGGAGATGTTTCTTTTATAAAAAACCAGCGGGCCCTGGGAATACCTTTCGATAATTATTTTGTATGGACAGGGGAGTCGAAAGTGTTCTTTGCAATGGTTAGTCTCCTTGAGGACAAGGTGAACGTCGAGAATGATACAAGAAAGGGATTATCGAGGATAATCCTTATAGTCGAAGATTCTGCCGAATATTATTCAACCTACCTGCCCATGCTGTATACCCAGATCATGGAGCAGACCAGAAAGCTTATTGAAGATGTATCAACTGATGAGCTTTATAAGGTCCTTAAGCTAAGGACACGACCCAAAATATTACTGACCTCCAACTGGGAGGACTCGATGTCAATCTTCAACAGGTACAAGGAGAGCCTGCTGTGTGTAATTTCAGACATAAGATTTCTAAGGAACGGCGTGCTTAATGATTCCGCAGGCTTCGATCTGATAAAGAATATTAAGGCCGAGATGCCAAACCTTCCCACTGTCCTGCAATCGTCCGATCCCGAAAATGCAAAATTCGCCTATACCCTCAAGTCAACTTTTATCAATAAGAATTCGGAGACTCTTCTGCAGGATCTTAAATCGTTCATAAACTATTACCTGGGTTTTGGTCACTTTGTTTACCGCGACAATACAGGCCGGCAGATTGCCGTGGCGAAGTCGATGAAAGAGTTTGAGGCGTATCTTGAGACCGTACCGGAAGATTCGCTTGCCTACCACGCAATGAGGAACCATTTTTCACTCTGGCTAATGGCACGTGGAGAGGTCAAGATCGCCAAAATGATCAATCCCCTGAAACTGTCCGATTTTAAAGATCTCAGGGAACTAAGGGAGTTTGTTCTCGACATAATCCGGAAACGCCGCAGGGAGTTGAATAAAGGTAAGGTCGTCAACTTCGAGGAGTCAGCTGTAATCGATGAAACAAACGTAATCTCTCTTTCGCCGGGGTCCCTGGGAGGAAAGGGACGGGGACTGGCATTTATTAACACCCTTATATACAGCTTCGGTATCGGGAAACTGCTGCCCGGAATCAGTATCAAAACACCGGCAACTGCCATTATCGGCACCGACGAGTTTGATATGTTCATGGAGCGCAACCATTTATGGGAAAAGATCAAGGAAGAAAAAGATTTTCAGGTTCTGAAAAAACTGTTCATCAGCGGGAGCCTCAGCTATACCCTTGAAAAAAAGTTGCGGGTTTACCTCAAACATATTCTTAAGCCACTGGCAGTCCGTTCTTCCAGTTTGTTTGAGGATTCTATAACCCAACCTTTTTCGGGTATTTTCGAAACATATCTGCTTCCTAACAACCATCCCGATCCGGAGGTGAGGTTAAAACAACTTTCAGAAGCAATAAAACTTGTTTTTGTCTCGGTCTATTCCAAAAACGCCCGTAATTATTTCGAGGCTATCAGCCACAAGGTGGAGAACGAAAAAATGGGAGTTGTAATACAGGAGGTTGTCGGGAACAGGTTCGGCGATGCTTTTTATCCTCATATAAGCGGTACCGCCCAGTCGTTCAACTTTTACCCTGTGGCCCACATGAAACCATCCGACGGATTTGCCGTTATTGCTGTCGGACTTGGCCAGTATGTTGTTGAGGGCGAAAGAGCATACAGATTCTCGCCGGCTTATCCGTCGCTCGATATTATTTCACAGGAAGATATCTATAAAAATTCACAGGTCAGTTTCTATGCTGTTGACATGGCCAAGAAAGATCTGAACCTTCTCGAAGGTGAAATTGCAGGACTTGTAACCCTCGATATATCTGCTGCCGAGGAACACGGGACCATTAAACATTGTGCCTCAGTGTTAAATCCTGATAATAATACAATCACTGCAGGGCTTGATTACCATGGACCACGTATAATCAATTTTGCAGATATACTGAAATACAATTATATACCTTTGGCTTCGACACTCAGGACAATCCTCGATGTGGTCACAGAAGCATGCGGCACCCCTGTTGAAATTGAATTTGCGGTCGATCTTACAAAGGACAGGGACGGGAATGCATCTTTTTACATGCTTCAGCTGAAGCCTATTGTCGGTAACAGAGCTGAATACAACATCGATCCGGACTCTATCCGTCAGGATGATCTCATACTATATACTACAAAAAGTATGGGAAACGGACTGGTTGGAGACATTACAGATGTTATTTATCTGGAACCCCAGAATTTCAACAATCTGCTTACAACAGGCATGGCAGATGAAATAGACAGCATGAATGTAAAGATGTTCAGGGAGAACAGGCGTTACGTTCTCATTGGCCCCGGAAGGTGGGGTACAAGAGACAGGTTCCTGGGAATACCTGTTGCCTGGCCGCAGATCTCAAATGCGAAAGTGATAGTAGAGGTGAGCCTCCCCGATTTTCACCTTGATGCCTCTCTGGGATCTCACTTCTTTCACAATGTGACATCAATGAATGTTGGCTATTTTTCTGTTAATCAGGAATCGGATGAAGGAAAGGTGGCCTGGGAAAGACTGAAAGCGCAACAGGTTATTGAAAAAGGAAGTTTTTTCACCCACATAAGATTCGAAAAACCATTGATAATTAAGATGGACGGAAAGAAGAGAATTGCCGTAATTTCGATGAATCAATAAAATATGAACTTATGACGATCATTGAGGGAATACTCGATCTTCAGAGATATGATTTTACAGATACCCCGTTTAATCTTCTTATGCAGAGGAGGATACATAAGGTGCTCTTAATATGCAGTAATTATGACAATTACATGCTTGAGGAGGACGGCAGGATCGATGAACAGATATTTAACGAATATGTCTCTCTCAACCTCAGATATCCACCTTCGTTCGTCCAGACTGATAATGCTGAGGATGCCTTTAAAATACTTGAGGAGGGAAATATCGACCTGGTCATTTCTATGCTCAGCCTGAGAGGTACTGATGTATTTGCCCTGGCGAAACAGGTAAAATCGAAGTATGAGAAAATTCCGATTGTCGTCCTGACCTATTTTTCAAGGGAGGTCTCTCTGAGGCTTGTCGGAGAGGATCTCAGCGCAATCGATTATGTATTTTGCTGGCTTGGTGATGCTTCGCTTATTCTTGCTATCATAAAACTGATCGAAGACAAGATGAATGCAGAGCATGATATAGAGAATATCGGAGTCCAGGCAATTATACTTGTAGAGAACTCTATCAGGTATATTTCGGCATATCTTCCGAATATCTACAGGATAGTCCTTCTGCAGTCGCTCGATTTTCAGCGTGAAGCCCTGAATGAGCATCAGCGGACACTTAAAATGAGGGGTCGTCCGAAGATCCTCCTTGCCAACAATTTTAACGATGCCCTGGCTCTTTACCGGAAATATAAATACAATGTGCTGGGTGTGATATCGGACATAAGCTACAAAAGGGATGGTATAACCGACGAAAATGCCGGTATTGAACTTTGCAAGGTTGTCATGGCCGACGACGACAACGTCCCTTTCCTGATTCAGTCATCAAGCTCTGAACATAAGCTTGTGGCTGAGGAGCTTGGTGCTGGTTTTATTAATAAGTACTCAAAAACCCTTTCTCTTGAGCTGAGGAACTTCATAATCCAGAATCTGGCATTCGGACCTTTTGTTTTCAGGAACCCTGATACAATGGAGCCCATAGCTATTGCCACCGATCTTCAGAGCCTTCAGCAGAAACTTCTTACCATCCCTGATAATACACTCGAGTATCATGCAACGCGCAATCATTTCTCTAAATGGCTCAATGCAAGGGCTCTCTTTCCTGTGGCCCAGATGTTTAAATATATAAGGAAGGAAGACTTTGATACCATGGATGAGATGAGACGTTTCCTATATGTCGCAATCTCAAGCTTCCGGCTGGGAAAGGGTAGAGGAGTCATTGCTAAATTTGACAAGACAAGCTTCGACGAGTATCAGATCTTCTCAAGGATCGGGGAAGGATCGATAGGTGGCAAAGCCCGCGGACTGGCATTTATAAACAGGATAATCAAGAATAACAAGCTTTTCAACAAGTTTCCCGATGTACTTATCACGATCCCGCGCACAGTAGTATTAAGCACCGACGTTTTCGACGAATTCATGGACCATAATAATCTCTATTCTGTGGCTCTGTCGGATCTCCCGGATAATGAAATACTTGACCGGTTCCTTAATGCCGAACTTCCGGGAAGGGTGTACCAGGATTTTTATGCTTTTCTTTCGGTATCGAGAACTCATCCCATTGCCGTAAGGTCATCAAGTAAGCTGGAAGACTCACATTACCAGCCGTTCGCAGGGATCTACTCCACTTACATGATCCCGAGGATACCTGATAATAAGCTGATGGTCAAAGTGCTGTCTGATGCAATAAAGGAAGTATACGCATCAGTTTATTACAAGGGAAGTAAAGCTTATATGACTGCTACCGCAAATGTTATCGACGAGGAGAAGATGGGAATAATCCTTCAGGAGGTCTGCGGCAACAGGCATGGTGATATTTTTTATCCTACACTGTCGGGTGTGGCCCGCTCAATAAATTACTATCCCATCGGATCCGAAAAAGCTGAGGACGGTATTGCGAACATAGCTTTTGGTCTCGGAAAACTGATCGTTGAAGGAGGACTGTCACTCAGGTTCTGTCCGAAGCACCCAAAAAAGATACTCCAGCTCTCTTCTCCTGAATACGCGCTGCGTGATACCCAGAAAGAGTTTCATGCTCTCGACCTGAGGATAGAAAGCTTCGTTCCTTCCACCGACGATGGCGTCAATATTCTCAGGATCGGGGTCAACGATATTGTCAATGACGGAGCAATGAAACAGGTGGCTTCCACTTACGACAGAAACAATAATATACTCCGCGACGGGATAATACACCCCGGGCATAAGGTGATCACTTTTGCAGGTATACTGCAACATAAGTCTTTTCCTCTTGCTGAGATCCTGAATACTCTGCTTGACCTTGGACACCGGGAAATGAACAATCCGATAGAGATTGAATTCGCAGCCAACCTCGAGACACCCCCAGGAACTCCGAAAATATTTAATTTTCTGCAGATAAGGCCGATAGTTCATACTGATGAGACACATAATATCAACCTCAGTAATATCAGAGTAAGCGACACTATCGTTTATTCCGAATCTGCCCTGGGAAACGGTCTTTTTAAAGGGATACACGACCTCGTGTACGTTAAGCCCGAATCATTCAATCCTGCTGAGAATAAAAATGTCGCAATAGAAATCGAAAGGATAAATAGTCTTTTTACGAAACAGGGGGCCGGTTATGTGCTTATCGGGCCGGGTCGGTGGGGATCGACTGATCCATGGCTGGGTATTCCTGTCAAATGGGCCCAGATCTCATCGGCACGACTTATTATTGAGTCGGGTTTGAAGAATTACAGGATCGATCCAAGTCAGGGAACTCATTTCTTCCAGAACCTGACATCGTTCAGGGTTGGATATTTTACGGTAAATCCCTATATCAACGAAGGCTTCTATGATGTTTCTTTTCTTAACAGTATCGAAGCAGTTTATGAAGACAAGTACATCAGGCATGTCAGGTTCGAAAAGACCCTCGACATAATGATCGATGGCAAAAGGCACAAAGGGGCTATTATGAAGCCTCAGAACCATTCCGGGGAGAAACCCTGAGAAGGTATTTCAGAAAATCGCTGCAGATCTTTACTTACCGGCCGGCAGTCAGTTGTAAGTTGATTGTCAGATTTCTGCCGGATTGGCTGCAATATCCCTGTTTATTTTTCGGATAAGACCCTGTAAAACTGATCCCGGGCCTACTTCGGTAAATGAAACAGCACCATCGGCAATCATATTGATCACACTCTGGGTCCATAGTACAGGAGAGGTAAGCTGTGATACGAGATTGGTTTTTATTGAACCGGGATCGGTTGACGGCCGGGCATTAACGTTCTGATAAACCGGGCAGGAAGGTCTTTTGAACGATGTTGCTCTGATTGCTTCTTCCAGTTCCCTGCGTGCAGGTTCCATAAGGGGAGAATGAAATGCTCCACCTACTGCAAGCTTAAGGGCCCTTTTAGCACCCTTCTCCTTAAGGATTTCAATAGCCTTGTCAATCCCTTCATTTGACCCGGAGATCACTATCTGTCCCGGGCTGTTATAATTGGCAGGAACAACAATCTCGGGAATTGAGTTACAAACATCCCCGACCGTTTTATCGTCAAGCCCCAGAATAGCTGCCATGGTTGAGGGAGATTTTTCACAGGCTTTCTGCATGGCAAGTGCTCTTTTTGATACCAGGGCCAGCCCGTCTTCAAAAGAGAGAGCCCCGCTTGCAGCAAGCGCAGAGAACTCTCCGAGAGAATGCCCGGCAACCATATCGGGTCTGAATGATTCTCCCATCACCCTCGAGAGAATCACTGAATGAAGAAATATTGCCGGTTGTGTAACTTTTGTCTGTTTCAGGTCCTCATCAGTGCCCCCGAACATGAGCTTTGTGATCTCAAATCCAAGAAGAGAATTGGCCTTCAGGAACATCTCTTTCGCCAGATCAAACCTGTCATAAAGATCTTTTCCCATACCTGCATACTGGGCTCCCTGTCCGGGGAAAACAAATGCTTTCATCCCTGTAATTTTTTGAAAAGATTAAAATATCGGCATCAGGTTATAAAAAACTCTTACTGCCAGTGTTTAAATTCAATGGTCCCGGTCACTTTTATCAATGTAACTTTGACCCTATCAGATGAACAAATTCCTCACGTGTCTGCATATTATTCAGGAAAATACCCGTGAATGCTGATGTTGTAGTTACAGAATTTTGTTTCTGGACTCCCCTGATCTGCATACACATATGCTGTGCTTCGATAACGACGGCAACCCCGAGAGGATTAAGACACTCCTGGATGCAGTTCCTGATCTGTGTGGTCAGCCGCTCCTGAACCTGGAGCCTTCTGCTGAAAGCTTCCACAACACGCGCTATCTTACTTAGCCCTGTAATGTATCCGTCAGGAATATATGCCACGTGAGCTTTACCGAAGAACGGCAGCATATGGTGTTCGCACATTGAATAAAGGTCGATATCCTTAACAAGTACCATCTGGCGGTATTCTTCCTTAAACTTGGCAGAATTTATAATTTCACAGGGATTCTGGCTATAACCCATCGTCATAAAATAAATGGCTTTGGCAACCCTGACAGGAGTGTTCTTAAGTCCTTCCCTTTCAGGATCTTCGCCGATAAGTCCAAGAACCCTGTAGTAAATCTCCGAAAGCTCTTTTATGTTCTCCTCGTTCCAGGTCTCAATCTTACTGTATCCATTTACGTTGTTACCTGAATTATTGGCCGGTGAATCATCTTTTTTAACCATAGTATTCAACAGAATTATTTTCAGTTTCTTCTATTTTGATGCAATGAAGTGTTGCTCCCTCTTCCTCAATGAATGGCCGGAGTTCATTCCAGACAGCTACAACAAGATTTTCAGTTGTCGCAATCCTGTCTTTCATAAAGTCGACCTCGATATTAAGATTTTTATGGTCAATCTTCTCAATTATCTTTTCCTGAATGATCTTTTTCAGATCGTTCATATTCATCACAAAACCATGATCAGCCGAAATCTCGCCTCTGATTGTGACAAATAATACATAATTATGTCCGTGCCAGCTGGGATTGGAGCATTTCCCGAACACTTTCATGTTCTTTTCATCGGACCAGTCCTGCCTGAACATCCTGTGAGCTGCGCAGAACCTTTCTCTTCGGGTTAGATAGATCATAGCGAGCGGTCTTTTCAATTAAACAATCTGCCCGGCAAAAATGATCTTTTTAATCCATAAAAGCAATATATTTACTCTGTTCTTTTTCTTTCGGCATATCAATTATAAAGATGTCATACAAAATTTTATGTGTCTCCGCAACCACCGAGGAAGCTGCTGTTGTCAGCAGGATTGCAGTCAAATCACCAGCAGACGGATGTTTCATTTCAGGTGGGCATGAGATAAGTCTCCTTGTAACAGGAGTGGGATCGGTTTCAACAGCCTGGTCAATGAAACAATGGCTATGCCTGAATCCCGTGCCTGATATAGCGGTCAATATCGGAATTGCAGGCAGCTATCGCGACGAAATCAAAACAGGAGATGTTGTTTTACCGGTATCTGATTGTTTTGCTGATCTGGGAATTGAGGCAAATGAAGGTTTTGTAACTGCATCAGAAGCAGGTTTGATCCATCCTGACGAATTTCCTTTCAGCGGAGGTATCCTGAAAGCTGAAAACAGATTTGTTGAGAAGGCTTCAACAATTATCAGACCCGTAAATGCAATAACTGTAAATACCGTATCGGGAACAAGCCGGACAATAGAAAAAATGAAGCGGAAATTTAATCCGGACATTGAGACAATGGAGGGAGCAACTTTTTTTTATATTTGTGCCAGGGAAAAAATGCCATTTATAGCTATCAGAGCAATCTCAAACAGGATAGAAATCAGGGACAGGAAGAATTGGAATATATCACTTGCCCTGGATAACCTGGCAGAGTCTCTTGGAAATTTTTTATTATCACTTGATTGAAAATATGAAACTGACATTGGGTTTTTCGCCATGTCCCAACGATACATTCATCTTTGATGCGATGGTTCATGGCCGGATTGATACGGAGGGATTGGAGTTTGATTTTATTCTGGCTGATGTTGAGGAGCTTAACAGAAAAGCTTTTGCTGCAGATGTGGATATAACCAAGATAAGTATTCATGCATATGCCTATGCATCAAATAATTACCTGATACTAGATTCAGGTAGCGCTCTGGGCCACAAAAACGGTCCTCTGCTTATCGCAAAGCATAAAATCAAACCCTCAAAACTCGTTGACTCGAGAATTGCAATACCGGGAAAATATACTACAGCAAACCTTCTTTTGAGTATTGCCTGGCCGGAAGCCCGAAACAAAACTGAATATCTTTTCTCGGATATAGTTGAAGCCCTGGTTAACGACGAAGTTGATGCGGGTCTGATAATCCACGAGACACGATTTACCTACTTCGAAAAGGGGCTGATTAAGATCATGGATATGGGTGAATACTGGGAACGGAAAACAGGTCTGCCTATACCACTGGGGGTGATCGTTATAAATCGCAGGATCCCGGCTGAAATTGCCCTGAAAGTAAACAGGATACTGAGGAGAAGTATTGAATATGCCTTCGAAAACTCCCTTACTTCATTCGAATTCGTTCAGTCGAATGCCAGGGAGATGGACAGTACGGTGATGAATAATCATATTAAGTTGTTTGTCAACGATTATTCCCTGGAGCTGGGTAAAACAGGAAGGGAAGCGATAAATGAATTATTCAGAATAGCTTACGATAATGGCGTGATCACGGTCAATCCCCGGAATATTTTTCTTACTGAAATATAGAGAGCCGGTTCTGAGAAATATCCGGTATCATAAAGAAAATTGAAGGACTTTGCCTCTGAATACAACTTTTTTAATGAAATTTGTGCATTCAGAATGCACTGTTTCATTTTCTAATATTCCCGTAAAATTAGGTTTTATAAACGAAAACAGGGTTTCGTGATTTTCGCTTAAATCTTTTATTTGTAGATTGCAGAAGTTTATTAATTATTACAGGATATAGTCATGTTCAGGAGAATAACTTTTTTTTCAGCGATATACATATTCACAGTTACTGCGGTAGCGCAGCATGGACAAGTAGTTGACCGGATTATTGAGACAGGTAATTCGGACAACCGTACGATGGATCATCTTGATGTGATTACCAACAGGTTCGGCGGACGACTTGCCGGGTCGGACGCTTATGAAAATGCCGCTTTATGGTGTGCTTCTGAGTTCCGTAAATGGGGGATGGAAGTAATTATGGATGAGGCCGGTACTGTCCCGGTTGGTTTTAACAGGGGACCATGGTTTGGAAGATTACTTTCTGAGAATGGTATGGACCTTCATTTTGCCACTCCTTCGTACACATCCGGGACTAAAGGTGCTCAGAGAGGGCATGTTCTTATCGAACCAAAGAACGCGGAGGAATTGAACCGCATAAAAGGTGCCCTGAAGGGTGCCTGGGTTCTGATAGGCGGAAAAAACAACGGATTGCCGGTCGATTATTCGGAAAAGGCCGACTCGATGAGAGCCGCAATCATAGCTTATAATGATTCTATTGTAAAAGTAAATCAGGAAATAACAAGGGAGAACATTGCAAATCCGGGCAACCCCGGGAAAGCACTTTTGCCACTGAAGGAAGAGCCTGCACTTTTCTATCGTGAAATGTGTGACGCCGGTATACTGGGAGTTATTCAATCGTCGGAGGTGCCTATAAGGGCTCTCTTCGACAGGAAAAATTTTAACAGCATGTCGTTTGATGCACTGCCTTCTGTTTGCGACATTAAACTTGACGAGGATCAGTATGTAATTATTGAGAAGATGGTGAAACAACGCCGTTATTTCCTTCTTGAGTTTGATATCCGCAATCACTTTAAGCCCGGTCCGGTGGCTTTTCACAATGTGATCGGGGTAATCCGCGGTACCAGGTACCCTGATGAGTATGTTATGATGGGAGCACATCTCGATGCTTATGATGTTGCCACAGGAGGAGTTGATGACGGATCCGGAGTCTCTCCGGTTATGGAAGCTGCCAGACTGATAATGGCTGCCGGAGGCAAACCTGAACGCACTATACTTGTATGCCTTTGGGCTGCTGAAGAGTATGGACTTCTGGGATCAAAGCACTGGGTTGAGAAGAACAGGGATAAACTTCCGAAGATCTCCAATTATTTCAACCGCGACGGAGGACCCACTGTAGCTTCAGGTCTGTCAGTCCCTGAGGCAATGTATAAAGATTTTGAGAAGGTTTGTGAGCCGTTAAACAGGATTAATCCTGATTTCCCATTCAAGCTTACACAAAACACCCAGCCACCCCGTCCCAGACCTGTTACGGCAGGAGGCTCGGACCATGCTTATTTTGCAATGAATGGTGTACCGGCACTCTCTTTTGATATCCCTGATGCAAAGGGGCTCGATTTTAATTACGGAGAGATATGGCACACCGAAAATGATCTGTACAACAAAAGTATCCGGGAATACCAGGAGCATACCTCAATTGTCACGGCTGTAGTGGTGTATGGACTGGCGAACCTTGATCATCTGCTCTCCCGCAAAGGACTCTACGCTGAATAAAGTGGAAATAACTGATTCAAAAGAGACAGATTGAATTTATTATTCAGTTAAATTAATATAATGAAGTTAAAGGAACTGATTGCACGAACACGTTCATACCGGCGTTTTGATGAATCATACGCGATTGACTGCAGTTCACTCGAAAATCTGATTGACCTGGCAAGGCTCTCAGCATCAGGCGCAAACCGTCAGCCTCTTAAGTATCTTATTTACAATTCGCCGGAAGATTGCAGAAGGATCTTCCCTTCGTTGGTATGGGCAGCTTATCTTAAAGAGTGGGGTGGCCCTGCTGAGGGAGAGAGACCATCAGGATATATAATCATTCTTGGCGATAAATCAATATCAGAAGTATTTGGTGTCGATCATGGAATAGCAGCTCAGAGTATCATGCTCGGAGCAACTGAATCAGGCCTTGGTGGTTGTATGATTGCCTCATTAAAGCGCGAGTATCTCAGAAAAGAACTCTCTTTATCTGACAGGTACGAAATACTTTTAATACTCGCCCTGGGGAAACCTGTCGAACATGTAATAATTGATGATATTAAGGATAATGATGTAAAATACTGGAGGGACGGTGAAAAAATCCATCATGTGCCGAAGAGGCCGCTTAATGAGTTAATAATTAAGTTATGACCGATGAAAAGAACAGCCTGTATAATCATCCTGTGTATTCTTACGGTTTTTTGTGTTCTGCCGCAGGAATCAGCCAAACCTGAAGCCACTCTGCTTTTTAATGGGATCGTTGTTGATGCTGCAACCCTGAAGCCCATCCCCGGATCACAAATTCTTATTAACCGTTTCCTGCTATCAGTGAGTGATGAAAGAGGAGAATTTGTCTTCAGAGTGAACAAAAATGATACTGTGGTTTTTAGAGTGCTTGGTTATAAAACGACACAGTTTTTTGTAAGCGATACTCTGTCAGGGAAAGAATTCACTGCAGGCATATATATGTACACCGACACAATATCCATCGGGGAGGTTGTGATATTACCCCGTTTGATCAACCTGAAATCAGAGATGCTTAAGCCCATACCTGTGTCAACTCCTGAACTGGAGAATGCAAAATATAATCTGGCTGTGTCTGCTTATCAGGGTCGCTACGGACAAAATAAATTAGGAGATCCTGAATCCAATTATGATGTGTTGCGACGGAAGCAGCGTGTTGATGCCTCTGAGAAAGGTGGCATCCCTTCTGACAGAATCCTGGGACTGAGTCCGCTGATGTTGATACCGGCAGCCTACCTGCTGCTGAACGGATTTCCTGAAAAACCACCCGTCATGAAGCCGGATATCACACCTCACGAGATCGATCAGATCAATAAGAAATATCTGGAGAACCTTAAAATGAAGAATCCATAGACTGGCATGCCGGAATTTCAGGGTAATCTCTTACAGACGCCTTTATTCTATCCTTTATAAAAGATTGCTTTTATGATATGACTGGCCATCCTGGGATTCTCTTTCAGACGGCGTGTCGAATAACCAAACCACTTTTTCCCAAAAGGAACATAGACCCTCATCGTATGTCCATTTTTCACTATACTGTCGCGTAAACCGGGCGTCACTCCGTAAAGCATCTGAAATTCATACATGTTTTTGGGAACATTGTACATTGTAATAAGCTTATACGCTCCTTCAATAAGAGGCTTATCGTGAGTGGCTATTCCAACATAGATCCTGTTCTTCAGGCAATACTCCAGATCTTCAAGATAGTGATGGTTGATCTCCTCATATTTCTTAAATGAAATGGATTCGGGTTCAATATAGATTCCCTTGCAAAGGCGGAAGTTAAGCGGATGCTTATCATTGTTCATATCTGACATACCTTTTATATCACTGAGTGTACGTTTCAGATATGCCTGTAAAACCAGTCCTACATTAGCCGGGAATTCTTTATGAAGCCTCCTGAAAAGTTCAATCTCGGGATCAGTGCAGGGAGAATCCTCCATATCAATCCGGATAAAATTATTGTATGAGGCAGCTTTTGCTACTATTTCCCTGATATAGTTATAGCATATTTCTTTATCTATCAGCAGCCCGAAACTTGTTGGTTTCACTGAAAAATTACCGTCCACCCCTGCATTATGGGTCACTTCGATGAGATTCAGGTACTCCCTTGTATTCTCCTCAGCTTCATCAGGAGTCTTTATGAATTCACCAAGTACATCCAGAGTGATTTTTATCTTTTTACCGTTGAGTTCTTTCGATACTCTCATGGCATCGTCAATTGTCTCTCCGGAAATATAGGATTTTGAAAATATCCATATGAATTTTTTAGGAAAATATGGGAGAATTGAAGCAATGAATTTGTTGAACATCTTTAAACGTCTCTTTAATTGTGATTTTTTACTAAGGTTTCAAACACTAAAATTAAGTTTCAGTTTTGATAATACTAATAAAACTGATCGAAATACTTATTTAAATGACCTTTGTCACTGGAAATAGATGATTTAAAGCAGGAATTTCTTTATTTTGAACAAAATTTTTCATGCAATGCAACCATTTTTTTTGTCTGATTGTCTTTCAAATGTCCTCATAATATGACGAGCGACCAGCAAATAATAGAAGGATGCGCAAAGCATAACAGGAAAGCACAACAAATGCTGTATGACAGGTACTCGCGCTTCCTGTTAGGCATATGCCTCCGGTATGCAGGAGATAAAGCTGAAGCTGAAGATATTTTGCAGGATAGTTTTATTAAGATTTTTTTCAGTATTAAAGATTTTTCAGGAACAGGTTCTTTTAAAGGGTGGTTGCGTAAGATTGCTGTTAATACTGCCATAACCAGTTATCATAAAAACCTGAAATTCAGGTATTATGTTGAAATAGAAGATTATGCGTCAGCCGAAACGGGCACTGCAAGCTTTGAAGAAGATTTTTATACTTCCGATGAGCTTTACAGGATACTGAATGAACTTCCTCCGGGTTACAGACTGGTATTTAACCTTTATGCAATGGAGGGCTACAAACACAAGGAAATTGCAAAAATGCTGGATATCGATACAAACACATCAAAGTCGCAGTACAGCAGGGCAAAGGCAGTAATAAGGGAGAAGCTTGAAATCCTGAGGAAACTGAAAGACAACTATCCTGACTCAGACAGGTAATTAAGATAAAAACGGTGAAGGATAAAAAGACAGATAAGGATCTTAAAGACATCTTCAAAACAAAACTTGAAGAGGCTGAGGTTATTCCATCTGTTTCGACGGAAAATGAATTGATGCGCAGACTGGCGAAGAGGGAATTCATGCGTTTTAATCCTTTAAGATTCAATATATTTTATGCTGGTGCAGTTACCGCTCTTGGTATAGCTGCCTTTTTTCTGCTGTCGCAGGGTCAGGATAAAAAGAGTGCTGAGGGATCAGGCCCGGATACCACCCTGGTCCAAAAGGGTATCGATACTATTATTCATAAAGGAGCTGAAATTATCATACCCCGGGTAATTACAGACAATGCGGAACAAAAGGACCTGGCAGGGTATGATAATGCCCGGTCTTCTGAGGCCGGAAATGAGGTTATGGTAAAAAAGACCAACTCTGCACTATTAAGGGGAAATAAAGACAAACCGGATCTGTCAGTTTCTGAGAGTCGTCAGGTAACAAACACTTTACTATATCAGCCGGATCCCGGAAGGAATGGCATCCGTAAAAATTTCACCCGGGATGGTTCAGCGATCACATCTTCAGTCACCTCGGGATGCGTTCCGTTGAAAGTACGCTTTTCATCTTATCAGGCTTCCGCTGACTCCTGCCTGTGGACCTTTGGCGATGGCGGTATTTCGCATGAAAGTGATCCGGAATGGATATTTGATGTTGCCGGTGAGTATAAAGTGGTCCTTATACTATTTTTCAAAGATGGGTCAGAGAAACCGGAGTCATTAAACATCACAGTGTACCCCGTACCTGCCGCCCGTTTTGAAATCAATCCCGCGAAAGCTATTATCCCGGATGACGAGATAAGATTTTCGAACTATTCATCCGATGCAGTAAGTTACAAATGGAAATTTGGAGACGGAAGCACTTCAGACCTTTTCGAACCTGTGTACCGGTATAAAACTTATGGCAGATACGACATTACCCTTACAGCAATATCAGATAAGGGATGCCGCGATTCAGTTACAGTTAATGATGCATTCAGCGAATCGGGGTATTTCATAGAATTCCCAAATGCTTTTATTCCTAATCCAGGTGGACCGACTGATGGATTTTATTCCAGGACAAGTGACGAGTCGGCACGTATCTTTCACCCTGAAGCATCAGGAGTGATAAACTTTAACCTGAAGATATTCAGCAAGGTAGGGATGCTGATTTTTGAAAGCAACGACATTAATGCCGGATGGGATGGTTATTATAAAGGTCAGTTAAGCGATCCTGGAGTCTATATCTGGAAAGTCCGCGGCACCTTTACAAATGGAGAGCCATTTACGAAAATGGGTGATCTGACCCTTCTTAAAAACGGACATTAATTAGCCGTTCAAACCTAAAATTTCTTTGTGCGACTTTAATATCGTCAGTAATAGCTCTGTAAGGTTTGCAGAATTTTCGTCAATTTGTTTAAAAATGGTGTCACTTTTTGAACAAATTTTCGTTAAATGATGGAAGTTTTAATTATCAATTAACTATTTTCGTCCAAATAACCTAACAGTGTCTGATTTGCTGAAAAGGATAAGAAATATTTTCTACTTGTTAATTATCTTTGCAGTAGATAGTTTTGGTCAGGATCCTACATTCTCTCAGTTTTATGCTAATCCTCTGTACCTTGCACCTTCGTTTGCGGGAGCTACTGAAGAATACAGGTTTGCGATGCACTACAGAAATCAGTGGCCCTCTATCCCGGGAGTTTTTCATACCTACAGTATTGCTTTCGACAAAGCCATGCCTAATTTCAATTCCGGAATAGGTGTCCTGGCCACCTATGATGTAGCCGGATCAGGTGACCTCAGCACAACTAATATAGGCCTTCTTTATTCCTACGATATACAGGTTAACGAGAACTGGCATGTTCGTCCGGGTATTAATTTTAAATTCAACTACCTGGGATTAAATATCTATAAGCTGATCTTCAACAGCCAGATGACAGGAAGCGGAACAGTCCCTTCAGTTTATCCGCCACCATTCGACAATGTGGCTGATGTCGATTTTGCCACCTCGGCCATTGTCTATAACGACAGGATATGGGGAGGATTTACTCTCGACCATCTTCTGAAACCCAAACAATCGTTTTACGGCGATGAAGGAAGTCTGCCTGTTAAAGTAAATGTTTTCGGCGGGCTGCAGATACTGAGACATACCAGGCTGAGACAGAAAATTCAGGAAGTACTGTCAGTGGCAGTAAATTTTCAGAAGCAGGCGAAATTTTATCAATCCGACGTTGGTGTATATTATTATAAGGATCCTCTTCTCTTCGGAATATGGTACAGGGGAATTCCTCTGGCCACATCTCAGGCAGGTGATGCAATTATAGGCCTTGTCGGAATAAAAACAAGCCAGCTTCGTATAGGGTATAGTTACGATTTTACGATATCCAACCTTATAGGATCAACAGCAGGTGCACACGAGCTCTCCATCACCTATGAATTCAACACATTCTCAATTGGCCAGCGCAGAAAGATTAAGGCTATCCCTTGTCCCGAATTTTAAAATCCGGCCCTTCTCTTATCCCTTTTTTCTGAATTATTTATTAATTTATTTATATTTGCTGCTGATTATTGTTTAATGAATATTGACTAAAAAATGAAGAAACTACCAGTTGTTCTATTTGTTGTTTTGTTCCTAGCAGTGGCATTCCTCTATTTTATGCAATTCAGGGGAGGTAAAAAAGCCGGCATTGGTACCGGATCCGATACTCCGGGTACAGTGGCGGCCGGCGATATTGCCTATGTTAATATCGATACTCTTATCTTTAAGTTTGATATGTTCGCAGACAGGAGAGAAGAGTTTGCTACAAAACAACAAAATGCTGAAAATGAATTAAATACAAAAGGTTCAACTTATGAAAAAGGTGCAAGGGACTATCAGGATAAAGTGACCAAAGGACTTGTAACCCGGGCAACAGCAGCTGAAATGGAACAATCACTGATGCAACAGCAACAGGACCTGGTAAACCTGAGAGACAAGCTTCAGGCAGATCTGCTTGAGGAAGAACAGGTAATGAACCGTCAGATCCTCGAATATATTACTAATTTCCTTGAACTTAACAAGGATGAATATAAATATCAGTACGTGCTTGGCAAGAGCTTTGGCAGTGTTGTTCTATATGGCAATAATTCACTGGATATTACCCAGATGGTTCTCGAAGGCCTGAATATCAAGTACCAGTCAGAGAAAAAGTAAGCTGAAATGGGTTTTGCCTCTTCATGGCTGGACGAAAGAGCAATTTTCCCGGAAATAATTAAAGATCCCCCTGATAAGAAAACTGGAATAATTGTTGTTGTTCCTGCTTTTAATGAACCCTGTATTGAGGATATGCTGGATTCTTTGCAACGTTGCAACCAGCCCGCGTGCAGTGTTGAGGTAATAATAGTCCTGAATGCACCCAGGGAATCCGGCCGTGATATTCTGGCAGCAAATCAGGTGTCTCTCGGGAGGGTAGAAAAATGGCAAAGTTTAAACAGTAGCAAATTCTTCAGACTTTATGTATTTATAGCCGACACATCACTTTTTGACAGATGGGGAGTAGGACTTGCCCGAAAGACCGGAATGGATGAGGCAGTCCGCCGTTTTGACACTATCGGCAGGCCCGATGGAGTTATCTTAAACCTCGATGCGGACTGCAGGGTGGAGATAAATTATTTCACCACAATTTATGAAGATCTTCTGTTAAGGAAAGACCGGTCAGCATGCTCAGTATATTTTGAACATCCGGTTGCCGGATCTGATTTTTCTGAAGAGACATACCGATCGGTATGCTCTTATGAGCTTCATCTGCGCTATATCATACAGGCAGTCAGTTATACAGGATTTCCTTATGCTTATCACACTGTAGGGTCAGCAATGGCTGTAAAGGCACTGCCCTATATTAAAGCAGGAGGAATGAACAGACGGCAGGCAGGGGAAGATTTCTATTTCATACAGAAACTGGTGCAGGCAGGAGGATATTTTAACCTGAACACAACAACTGTCTTTCCATCCCCCCGTATATCTTCAAGGGTCCCGTTTGGGACAGGGGCCGCAATAACCAAAATGATCGGGGAGGGAATAACTGAACTGCTCTCCTATGACTTCACCTCATTTAAGGATTTAAAATATTTTTTCTCGATGGTCAATGATCTGTGTGAGTGCAGGACTGAAGAGCTCTCTCACTATTATGGGATAATGCCTGAAGGATTGAGATCGTTTGTTGATGAATCAGAATGGAGATCAAAAATAATTGAGATCAGGGCCAATACGTCGGGACCTGTTTCTTTCCGTAAACGTTTTTACAGCTGGTTCAATATGTTTAAGATCATCAAGTATCTGAACTTTGTCCATTCAGGGCTTTTTATAAAAACACCTGTCGAAGGGTCGGCAGTACAATTGCTGCAGGAGAAAGGTTATAACATTGGTTTTAAAAACAGCGCTGAACTGCTGGGGTTTTACAGGAAACTCGACAGGGAAAATTAACGGGTTCGCCTGTCGGCCTGACGGCTTTCGCGTGGCGACAGAATAATATAGAGATCCTCATCAGGTTTTTTCATGCGGTATTGTTCCCGCGCAAATTTTTCGAGATTCTGATTGTCGGTTTTAAGTTCGTGTAACTTACTTTTATCCTCCCCTATACGAGTAATGTAATACTCCCTGTCGGCCCGGAGTTTATGGAGTTCTTTTATCTCTTTATACCTGGCTATCAGATTATTGGAGTCAAAAAGCAAAATCCAGATTATAAATATGACTATGGTCAGAAGATATTTGTTCTTCAGAAAAGGGGGGAAACTTGTCAATCAATTTAAACCTGATCTTCATGATACAAACCTACAATTTTTTTTTTTAACCACCACTCATCAGATACAGCATCTGAATTTTATCTCCATCACTGACTAACGTAGTGCCATATTTTTCTCTCGGAATAAGGATACCGTTAATTTTAATTATTTTGAGGCGGAAGGAATATTTTTTCAGTTCGATCATTTCAGCTATTGTTAACGATGGCCTGTCAAATTCTTCTTCCCTGTTGTTCAGCATAATTTTCATATCAGGAGGTCTTTCAGATTTTCTTTAAGAGAATATTGATCACCACATTTGCCTGCAAGTTGGCCGCAATTCCCACACGTGGTGCCAGTGGAGGCAGTTCTTCATCCGACTCGGAACATTCATCGCCACATACATAAAGATGCTCATCAATTTTCCGGCATTTTATTATTTCATCCATGCTCCATCCGGCCACACCTGATGCTATAACCATTGGTATACCGGCCATTTTTGCATGTACTGTTTCGATCAGCATTTCCTTCATGGCTGCAGAGTCAAAAGCTTCCACAATAACGTGGCATCCTGAAAAAATTTCAGGAACATTCTGCTGATCAAGTTTTTTCTGGTGAATAATTATATGTGCGTCGGGATTAATACGTTCGAGGTTCTCCTTAAGCGCAACCGTCTTCATCATTCCAATCTGATCCGAAAAATAAAACTGCCTGCTCAGATTGGATCTTTCAACAAGGTCAAAATCTGCAATAACCAGACTCCCGATTCCTGTCCTGACAAGAGCTGCAGCACAATTTGAACCAAGGCCTCCTGCTCCGGCGATACCTATCCGGAATCTCTTCAGGTATTTTTGGATCTCCGAAAAATTCATGCCTCTGTTTATTTCATCCGGATATAATTTAATTTTTAAGGCCGGATGTAACTCGCATGTGAATATTCACCCGTGTTTTTGTTTGTAACGAACATGTTCGTTTCATCAGTAAATAATTTTTATTTTAATGTCCTGATGGAACCCACATGTCTGAATATTATATACATACGTGTTTGTGTCTGCAATAAATGTGCGTTTCAGCATATAAAGATAATTACAATAATTGTGACTGCCGAATCTGTTTGTAATTAGATAATGATCAGTATCAATTCTGCAACATATTGATTATTGTCATGGTTCTCAAAATTAATATTACTTATCTTTGATTTACTGTTAATTAGTTATTAATTAAACATATAAAAATCTCAGCCATGGACATCAGTTTGATAAAGGATCGGCACAGGCTTTTACAGGGATGGGATTATAAGTGGAAACCATTAAATAAAGGATACACCGATAAGGTCCTTTATATAAATGTAGGTACAAATGAAATAAGGGAGAAGGATGTCCCTCCTGTAATGAAAGAGAAATTTATTGGTGGTAAGGGATACGGATTACGTCTCCTGTGGGATGCCACAAAACCTGACACCAGATGGTACGAACCGGATAATGAGATTATTATTTCGTCGGGTCCCATTGGAGGGATAACTCAGTATTCAGGTACAGGGAAGTCGCTTGTTGTAACTATTTCGCCTCAGACTAACGTGGTAATTGACAGTAATGTGGGTGGATATTTCGGGCCTTTTCTGAAGTTTTCCGGATTTGATGCTCTTGAACTGCAGGGCAAAGCAGATGAAGATGTAATAGTTTTTATTGATGGGATCAACCACAGGGTCGAAATTCTTGAAGCTCCTGCGGAAGCTGTTGACAGCCATCTGCTGGCAGAGCAGCTGACAGAGATCTTTGCTGACAATGAGAGTGAAAAGAAAAATATCGGAGTTGTCTCATCCGGTTCGGCAGCAGAACATTCACTTATTGGAATGCTGAATTTCAGTTTTTATGATCCGAAGCGTAAGAAAGTCAGGCTTAAGCAGGCTGGCAGGGGAGGAATAGGTACTGTTTTTCGTAATAAAAAGATCAAAGCTCTTGTTTGCAAGATACCGGGAGTTAGGGGGAACCTTAATAATGTTGTTGATCTTGAGGCTATAATGGAAAGAGGAAAAAGGTTTAACCGCGAAATAAGGGAACTTGACGACAAGCAGTGCCAGATGAAAAAGGTAGGTACAGCCCATCTTGTCGAGATCATGAACGACCATGATCTCCTTCCGGTCCACAATTATAAATTTGGAAGTCACCCCGATGCCTGGAAGATTGATTCGTCGGTATGGAAAAGAAATTTTACCCAGAATATACCCGATGGTTGCTGGATTGGCTGCAATATGTCGTGCAGCAAAGGGATAGATGATTATGAAATCAAAACCGGTCCTTACAAAGGACAAAAAGTAATTGTTGACGGACCGGAGTACGAAAATGCAGCAGGTCTGGGTTCGAATTGCGGGATATTTGATCCGGATTATATTATCGAAACAAACTTTTACTGTGATACATATGGCATTTGTACCATAACCTGGAGCACTCTGACTGCTTTTATTATGGAATGCTTTGAGAACAGGATCCTGAATAAGGAAAGGACCGGAGGCCTTGAACTGCACTTTGGTAATAAGGAGGCAGCAATGGCTCTTTTACACCAGGTAGCCACGGGAGAAGGATTCGGAAAGATAGCAGGTACAGGTGTACGGAAGATGAAAGAGCTGTTCATCACAAACGGGTGGGGGGATCCTGGTTTCCTTAACGACATCGGAATGGAAAACAAGGGGCTTGAGTATTCACAGTACCTTCCCAAGGAGTCACTCGCTCAGCAGGGAGGTTTTGCACTTACAAATAAAGGTCCCCAGCACGACGAAGCCTGGCTTATATTTATGGATATGGTCAACAACCAGATCCCTACATTCGAAGATAAGGCTGAAGCTTTGCATTATTTCCCGATGTTCAGGACCTGGTTCGGTCTGGTAGGTTTGTGTAAGCTGCCATGGAACGACGTGGAGCCCGAAACCAATGCCCAGAGTAATGAACCTGCAAAAGTCCCCGAACATGTGGATAATTATGTTACTATTTACAAGGCAGTTACAGGAAGAGATTTTGATAAGAAGAGGTTGGTGGAAGATTCAGAAAGAGTATATAATTTTCAGAGAGTGTTTAACCTCCGGAGAGGCTATGGTACCAGGGTATTTGATAAGCAGCCGTTCCGGGCTGCCGGCCCGGTCACCAGGGAAGAATACGAATCACGGGCAGAACGTTATGACAAGCAATTAAAGGAGAAAGCAGGAATTGATCCGGAAAGATTGACAACAGAGGAAAAAATGAAGATCCTCCGTAATTACAGGGAGGGTCAGTTTGAATTGCTTGTTGATGCAGTCTATAAACGTCGTGGATGGAACAATAATGGCGTCCCCACCATTGATTTTCTCAAACGAATAGGAATGGATCTCCCGGAAGTTATTGAGGTGGTAAGTAAATTCCAGTGAAATCCCGTGATTGTTCATGATTAAGGCAGGAAGATTTTTCCTTCGGAAAGCAGATCCGATATTCAAATATTTTACATTTGTATAATCTATGCCCTGTTTTACTTTCCGGTTAATATTTTAATTCCCCGATGCCATGGCAGGTTCTAAAGGTTCTGAATATTACAAGATCTTCCTGAAACAGCAAATCCTTTATCTGATCATAGCTTTTGTTTCGCTTTCTGCCTGTCAGAACACCGGTTCTTCAAGACAGAAAAAGATAA
This sequence comes from uncultured Bacteroidales bacterium, assembly GCA_963736675.1. GTDB lineage: Bacteria > Bacteroidota > Bacteroidia > Bacteroidales > VadinHA17 > LD21. The sequence goes on along the minus strand of CAVTPT010000003.1, from coordinate 197,255 downwards.
TAATTTTTCATGCCGGCAGCCTGTCGGTACCTTTCAGAGAGCTGGCTGCCGGGTACGAAAAAAAGAATCCGGGAATAAAGATTCTTCTGGAACCTGCCGGCAGTCTTGTGTGTGCAAGGAAAATAACAGAACTTAAGAAACCGTGCGACATAATTGCTTCAGCTGATTATTTTGTAATAAATGAGCTTCTTATACCTGATTACGCGAAATGGAGCATACGATTCGCCACAAATGAAATGGTATTATCCTACACGGATAAATCAAAACGTTCTGACGAAATAAACCGCGAAAACTGGTACAACATAATCTCATCGGATGAGGTTATTTACTCCAGGGCCGATCCAAATGCTGACCCGGGAGGGTACAGGGCTCTGTTTACACTGATGCTGGCAGAAAAATATTACAATACCGCGGGACTGACCAGACGACTGGTCGAAAAGGATGTTAATTTTATAAGGCCGAAGGAGGTAGATCTTATTGCGCTGCTTGAGTCAAACGCTGTTGATTATGTATTTATTTACAAATCGGTTGCCAGGCAGCATAAACTGAAATATATTGAACTTCCGGCCGGGATAAACCTTTCTGATCCCCGTTATGATTCATTATATAACACAGTATCTCTTGAAATTACAGGTGGTACAGCGGAGGAAAAAATAAGTGTCAAAGGTGAATATATCAATTACAGTCTGGCAGTACTTGACGAAGCACCGGAGAAAGATGAGGCTGTCAGATTCGTCGAATTTCTCCTGAGCCCAGAAGGAATGGAGATATTCAGGAGCAATGGGCAGGACCCGATAATTCCTTTCAGTACGGAGCAACCTGATTTAATACCTGAGAACTTACTGAAGTATTTAAATTTTTCTGTCAACCAGCAAATCGTAAAATGAACAGGAATAATCCTTTTACCTGGGTACTTCTGATTCTATCGTCTCTTGTACTTCTGTTCATTCTGGCTCCCCTGGCAGGTATGTTCCTTAAAACCAGCGGCTCTGAGCTTTTTGTAACTGTAAGCGATAAAGAGGTCCGGGATAGTATCTGGCTTACACTCTGGGTTTCTTTTGCTGCCACACTGGTTTTTTCCTTTGGGGCTATTCCTCTTGCCTGGCTGCTGGCACGTAAGAAATTTCCCCTGAAAAACATAGTACAGGGGATCATCGATCTGCCTATTGTACTTCCCCACACTGCAGCAGGCATTGCCGTACTCGGGTTTATCTCACGCGACGGGTTACTGGGCAAAGCAGCTGATTCGGTCGGGCTCTCACTGATAAATAATCCGGCAGGGATTGCACTGGCCATGGCCTTCGTCAGCATACCTTTTATGATCAATGCAGCCAGAGATGGTTTTGCTGCTGTTCCTGAAAGACTTGAAAAAGCTGCACTTACTCTTGGCGCAGGACGGCCGAGAGTCTTTTTTACAATCTCCCTTCCACTTGCCTGGAGAAGCATAATGACCGGATTTATTATGATGTTTGCCCGTGGAATGAGCGAATTCGGAGCTGTGGTCATAGTAGCTTATCACCCAATGATAGCACCTGTACTTATTTATGAGAGATTCAGCTCGTTCGGTCTGAAGTATGCAAGACCGGCATCAGTACTATTTATTATTGTTGCACTTATTGTTTTTATTGTATTGCGCCTTTTATCATTCAGAAAGACCCGGACCATACTGACTCCTGATGCTGAAACTTAAAAACATAAACCGGAAGCTCGGCAATTTTGCCCTGTCAGGAATAAATATAGAAATCCCTGAAGGAGAATACTATGTTCTTCTCGGACGGTCAGGTTCGGGAAAGACACAGCTTCTTGAACTTATTGCAGGGCTGAATGATCCTGATTCGGGAGAGATATGGATGGATGGTGAGGAAATTTCGCGCAGAAAGATTCAGGATCGCCGTATAGGTCTGGTTTTCCAGGACTATGCGATATTCCCGAACATGACCGTTTCAGGCAACATAGCTTATTCGTTACATGCTCTGAAACTGGGCAGGAAAGAGATTGAAAAGAGAGTGTGCGATATTGCATCGGAGCTTAATATCAGGCATCTGTTAAACCGTCTGACACATAACCTTTCCGGAGGAGAACTCCAGCGGGTTGCACTGGCCCGCACTCTTGTTGTATCCCCTCGTTTGCTGCTTCTCGACGAACCTATGGCTTCTATCGATGCCAGCCTTAAAGATGATGTGAAACATACTCTCCGGGACCTTAATAAAAAAGGGCTGACTATTATACATGTTACCCACGATTTCAGGGAAGCAATAAGCCTTGCTACCCGTGTGGGCGTAATACATAACGGACATATAATACAGGAGGGAACTCCCGGGATGGTTTTTCGCCGGCCTGTGAATAAATTCGTTGCAAGATATGCCGGGATAAGAAATTTCTTCAGGGTAAATTACTTCAGGGAGGATGGTATATGGAAGGCCCGCTGCGATGGGAACCTGGTTTTCAGGATGTCGGACGACGAATATCCCCGGGAGGGATTGATGATCCTTCGGAGTGATTCGATAAAAATATCCGGCGACAAACCTGATTGCAGTGTGAATAACTGTTTCAAAGGGATTGTTAAAGAGCTGATTCCTGCTGAATATGGGATGGAAGTAACAGTTGACGCCGGTGAATTGTTTTATATTGATGTCTCCGGTGAAGATGCCGGGAAACTGGATATCAAAGAGACGTCGGAAGTGTGGATATCCTTTGCACCTGAAGCAGGGGTGGCGATCCAGGGGGAGATAAAGGATAAGATATAAAACTACCGGTTATAGGCGATAACTAAGATTATATGAAAGTGGAAGAGAAATATGCATCTATGGAAATAATAACTTTGGAAAAGGCATACGGGATTGTGATGAATTCGGTATTCAGAACCGGTAAAGAGAATATTTCGTATAGAGATTCCCTCAACCGGATCCTTGCCGGCGATATTTTCTGCGATACTGACATGCCTCCGTTCAACAAGTCGTCGGTGGATGGATTTGCCTGCAGGAAATCAGAACTTGATTCGGAACTTGAGATCATTGAGACCATACGTGCAGGCAGATGGCCCGGAAAAGCGATCGGTCATTTGCAGTGTTCCCGTATTATGACCGGGGCTGCAGTACCTGAAGGTGCCGATTGTGTTGTAATGGTTGAAGATACAACCATAACCGGAGAAGGTAAACTGAAATTTAACAGTACTTTAATTAAGGAGAATATCGCATTCAAAGGGGAAGACGTCAAAAGGGGTGATGTTGTTTTAAAACATGGGAAACTTATCAGACCTCAGGATATTGCTGTTATGGCTACAGCAGGCAGTACATCGGTTGTGGTAAACTGCAAGCCGCTGATAGCTGTTTTAAGTTCAGGCGATGAACTTGTTGAACCGGAAGTTTTCCCGGGAATATCACAGATAAGGAACAGCAACGCGTACCAGCTGATGGCTCAGATTGAGAGGGCCGGTGCAACAGGAAATTATTACGGCATTGCCCGCGATGATCGCAGTGCAACATTTGAAATAGTTGACAAGGCAATCAGCGAAAATGACATTCTGTTAATTACAGGAGGCGTCTCGATGGGTGATTTTGATTTTATTCCTGAAGTGCTTAAGCAGGCCGGAGTGAATATACTATTCTCGCGTGTTGCCGTTCAGCCGGGGAAACCGACAACTTTCGGAATACACCGTAAAGCACTTGTCTTCGGATTGCCCGGGAACCCGGTCTCCTCCTTTATCCAGTTTGAACTTCTCGTCAGACCGCTGATCTCAAAGATGATGGGATATGAGTGGAAACCACCGGAGCTTTTGCTCCCTATGGGAACTGATTTTAAAAGGAAATTTGCCGGCCGGATGGCGTGGATACCGGTGAAAATAACTGACGACAGGCTGGTTGAACCTGTTGAATATCACGGATCAGCTCATATATCGGCTCTTCCCGGTTCCGATGGTATAATCCCCATGCAGGTAGGAGTGAGTAAATTAAAAAAAGGAGAAATTGTAAGTGTACGACAGATTTAACAGATCCATAACTTATCTCCGTATTTCGGTGACCGACAGGTGCAACCTCCGGTGCAGGTATTGTATGCCCGTGGAAGGGATCACTCTTCTCAGGCATGAAGATATTCTTTCTTTCGACGAGACTACCGGATTTACAAAAGTGGCAGTCAGTCACGGGATCAATAAAGTAAGGATAACGGGAGGAGAGCCGCTGGTAAGGAGAGGCATTGTTACTCTCGTTGGTATGATAGCGGATATTAAGGGAATTACGGATCTTTCGATTACTACCAATGGAACCCTTCTGAAAAACTTTGCAGATGATCTGAAAATGGCCGGCCTCAGAAGGGTCAATATAAGCCTCGATAGTGTCGATCCTGTAAACTATGCTCATATAACAAGAGGAGGAAACCTGAACGATGTTTTTGAGGGTATTGATTCAGCAAAAAAAGCAGGACTTGATCCGGTAAAAATAAATTGTGTGATAAGGGAATCTCAGGATGAAGAAGATGCCATAAAGGTGGCTGAATTTTGCAGAAAAAATGGTTTGGAAATCAGATATATACGCCAGATGGACCTGGTGAACGGGCACTTTTCAACAGTGATAGGAGGAACAGGAGGTAACTGTGCCTCGTGCAACCGTCTGAGACTTACTGCTGACGGAAGACTAAAACCCTGTCTTTTCAACGACATCGGATTTGATATCAGAAAAATTGGTTACGAAAGAGCCCTGATTGAAGCCGTCGACCTGAAACCTGAATGCGGCACAAACAATAACACCGGAGAATTTTATAATATAGGAGGATAACTTTTTATGAAACAACTTACCCATACTGACAGTACAGGCAAGGCCGTAATGGTCGATATTGGAGAAAAGACAATCCAGCAAAGAAATGCAAAAGCAAGAGGTCATATCACGCTTGGCACTGATACATTAAAGCTTATCAGCGAGAACCTGATCAAAAAAGGGGATGTGCTTACTGTTGCGCAGATAGCTGGTATAAATGCCGCCAAACAGACATCCAACCTCATACCCCTTTGTCACAATATCACCCTGGATAATGCAGGAGTAAGTCTGAGATTGTCAGGGAAAGGAATTATTGCTGAAAGTGATATAAAATGTACCGGAAGGACAGGTGCCGAGATGGAAGCATTAACCGCTGTAAGTATTGCTCTTCTGACAGTTTATGATATGTGCAAAGCCGTTGACAGGAACATGGTAATAGACAAAATAGAACTTGTAGAAAAGATGAAAAAATGACTATCCCCGAAATATTTGAAATACTAGTAATAACCCTCAGCGACAGGGCTTCCAGAGGGGAATATGATGACCTTAGCGGGGCGCTTGTGAAAGATAAGATCTCCGGATTCCTTGATTCGGCCGGATGGAAATATGTAATCGAAACCAAAGTTATTCCGGATGATGCCGCGATACTCAGGGACCTGATAGTCAGCTCCGGGAATAAGAAAAACCTGATATTTACCACCGGAGGTACAGGTATTGGTCCAAGGGATATTACAGTCGAGACCGTAAGACCTCTGCTTATTAAGGAGATACCAGGGATCATGGAATTCATAAGGATAAAATACGGATCGGAAAAGCCAAACGCACTGCTTAGCCGTGGTGTCGCCGGTATTACCGGCAATGCACTGATATATACACTGCCCGGTTCGGTCAGAGCCGTTGAGGAGTATATGACGGAAATTGTTAAAACACTGCAACATGCTGTATTAATGCAATATGGGATAGATACCCATACGAAACATTAATCAGAGAGACTGTTCAGCGTATTTGCGGTTGATGCTCCAAGGAGACGGTCGTAACGGTCGCGCGGATTCCTGTAATAAATAAGCACCGTATAGTCATTTTCAGTTTCATAATGACTCCCTTCAAATTTTGACGCTGTTCCATCGGTCATCCCATCACCCAGGAAGACATATTCGTAGTTGTACCATCCCTGCTTTAATAATATGATGCACTCATATGCTTCATTATCAGGATTGTAGAACATCAGGTTGTTTTTGTCAAATGACCAGTTGTTAAACCCGCCCGCAACATATAATTTTCCACCTGTCAGGGGGTTTTTTGAAGGAAGAGTAAAATAAACGTAAACATAGTCTGCGTCGGTCTCGGGATTACGGCCCTCCTGGAAAGCTATATAATATTTACCGTTAAAATCCTGCCAGTAGAAATAGGGTTTAAACTCCCTGTTTTCGGAAGGATAGAGGTAAACATGATAACCGGGGACCAGGTAATCTATTCTTTTCACATATTCCGACTGGTACCTTATGCTTTTAATATCAAAGTATCTGAATTCATTTCCTCCCCGGAAAATATTCTTTTCCGACAGTGCATTGTACTTTAGTTCGTTGTTCCCGAAAAAGTCAGGTTTGAGGTTCCGTTTTGCATTGTTCCACCTTCCATTCTGAAGTATAAAAGCATAAATATTATTAAAAGGGTCGGTAATGGCAGACCCAGGGTATCTGACAACAAAATCGACCTGCTGACTGGTATTGCTTTCTGAAGTCATCCTGGGTCTGTGCATGTCTATAGTGATTCCCGCAGCATCTTCCGTGATCATGAACCGCCGGGTGATCACCGGTCGTTCAGGGCTGCCGGACGGATAAACCGACAGGATATAATTTCCTGATAGTTTTAAGTTTACCCTGTCGTTGGGGAAGGTCAGTTTATAGTGGACATAATTTACCGTGGTATTGAAAGAGGTATTATACTCCTCAATAGGATTTTCGTCGAATCCTGTCATATAATCATTAACAAAGATGTCGGATCTTTCCCACTCCTTGTTGCAATGGATGAACGTATAGTAATAGGTTTCAATATGATCGTCAAGCAGGTCGAATTGAAACACCAGCTTTTCGCTGCTGTTCAGTTTTATCACCGGATACGAGAGATTCCATTCCTCCCTGTAAAGCTGTACTGTTTTAATCTTATCGTCGAGTACCTGATCTGAGAATGCTGTGGGATCAGCAGAACCGGGTAACAGTAAAATACTTCTGAGAAACATTATTAATAACAGTGCCGCTTTCTTCATCAAATCCTTTTTAATAATTTTTAACAAAAATAGTGCAAATATTTCAGATCAATCTTGACAATTTTATAACAAAGTTCACAGGTATTTATATTTTTGTATTTCTTTTTTAACGACTTGATTTTACTTTTCCCTGGAAATTTTCTTAATAAGTTCAAAATATAATGTCCAGAATAATAAGATTAAAAAAAGGATATGATATCCGGATGGAAGGAGTTGCTGAAAAGCTGCTCGCAGGACAGGCAGATCCGTCTTTATATGCGGTGAAGCCGGTCGATTTTCCCGGTCTGACGCCGAAGCTTGACGTCAAAGCAGGAGATACCGTTATGGCAGGAACGGCACTTTTCCACGACAAAGTCCGTCCTGAGATTCTTTTTACGTCGCCAGTAAGCGGGAAAGTAGTTTCGATAGACAGGGGCGAACGGAGGAAGATACTGGAGGTTGTGGTTGAAAAATCCGGTGATGATTTTGTCCGGTTTGCTAAATCTGATCCTGACAGCCTTTCGGGGGATAAGATCAGGGAACTGCTTCTTGCATCCGGCCTCTGGCCTGCGGTGAGGCAGCGTCCCTATCACGTAATAGCAAAACCTTCGGATGTGCCCAAGGCAATTTTTATTTCAGGTTTCGATACTGCTCCTCTGGCTCCGGATTTAAGTTTTATCGTTGATAATTCCAATGTTGCGTATTACAATACCGGCATAAGGGCCGTTTCAAAACTTACAAGCGGAAAAGTCAATCTTGTACTTAATGGCAGCTCGACCCCTTCCAAAGTTTTTACCGGCACGTCAGGAGTTGAAATATCATATTTTTCCGGACCCCATCCTGCCGGCAATGTAGGGGTTCATATTCATCACCTTAATCCTGTAAATAAAGGAGAGACAGTCTGGTATATTGATCTGCAGGATGTTATTGCTATCGGAAGACTCTTTGAAGAGGGTACATACAAGCCCGAAAGGATTGTTGCACTTACAGGATCGGAAGTACTCCATCCTCAGTATTACAGAATGCTTTCGGGTAGTTCGGTAACAACCGTTGTGAAAGATAATGTTAAAAATGGTAATCTGAGATATATCAGCGGAAATGTACTCACTGGCTCAAAAATCGATAAGACCGGTTATCTGGGATATTATGATTCACAAATTACTGTAATTCCTGAAGGAGACTACTATGAATTTTTCGGGTGGGTTGTACCCGGAATGGACAAGCTTAGTTTTTACAGGACATACATGTCGAGCATCTTTCCTAAAAAGAGCTACAGACCCGATACCAATTTCCACGGAGGAGAAAGGGCTTTTGTAATGACCGGGCAGTACGAGAAGGTTGTCCCGATGGATATTTATCCAATGCAGCTGCTCAAGGCTATCCTGGCAGGAGATATTGATCTGATGGAAAATCTTGGTATTTATGAAGTGGCAGAGGAGGATTTTGCACTGTGCGAATTTATCTGTCCCTCCAAGATCGAGATCCAGTCTATTCTCAGGAAGGGACTTGACATGATGAAGAAAGAAATGAATTAGAAACATGTGATAATTTAATATAATGGATTCACTAAGAAAACAGATTGATAAACTTAAGCCTCATTTTACTGAAGGAGGAAGGTTCTCAAAACTACGTTCGGTTTTTGAAGGATTTGAATCATTCCTTTTCGTTCCTGACAAAGTTACCTTCAGGGGATCGCATATAAGAGACAGTATTGACCTGAAGAGGACAATGACTGTTGTTATCATTGCACTTGTTCCTGCTCTTCTTTTCGGTTCTTATAATACAGGACTACAGCACTTCAGATCAATAGGCGCCGAGGCAGGTATACTACAGGCTTTCTGGTTCGGATTTCTTAAACTGTTGCCGCTGATCATCGTGAGCTATGTGGTTGGACTGGGAATTGAATTTATTGCCGCCCAGATCCGTGGGCATGAAATTAATGAGGGATTCCTTGTGTCGGGGCTGCTGATACCACTGATAATGCCTATCGATATTCCTTTGTGGATGCTTGCACTGGCAACAGCTTTTGCCGTGATTCTGGGGAAAGAGGTCTTCGGGGGCACAGGAATGAACATATTCAATCCCGCTCTACTAGCAAGGGCATTCCTTTTCTTCAGTTATCCGGGCTGGATGACAGGTGACACTGTATGGACGGAAGGACTTATGAAAGGCCAGAATATCGTCGACGGATTTTCAGGTGCAACACCTATGGCTCTGTGTGCAGCAGGCGACATTGCAAGCCTGCCCTCGTTTATGGAAATGTTCATCGGAACAATCCCCGGATCGGTAGGAGAGACCTCTACCCTTGCTATTCTTATTGGGGCTTTTATTCTTATTGCCACCGGAATTGGAAGCTGGAAGATAATTATCAGTGTATTCGGAGGGGGATTATTCATGGGACTCCTGCTTAATGCTTTTGCAGTGAATTCATATATGGAGCTTCCCTTCTTTTACCATTTTGTAATGGGTGGATTTGCTTTCGGAGCTGTCTTTATGGCGACCGATCCGGTTTCAGGATCGCAAACAGAAAAAGGGAAATGGATCTATGGCTTTTTGATCGGAGTAATTTCAATACTGATCAGGGTTCTGAATCCGGCATACCCCGAAGGAGTTATGCTGGCAATACTTCTGATGAATGTTTTTGCTCCGCTGATCGACCACTATGTCATTCAGTCGAGCATAAAAAGAAGACTTAAACGTGCAAAGGTTGCATTAAATAACTAACAGAGATGAAGCATTTCAGTAACAGATATATATTCATTTTTTCGTCGGTAATGGTGATCATAGTGGCTACCCTTCTGTCGCTTGCAGCCACCCTGCTCCAGCCCGCGCAGGAAAAGAACCTGGAGATCGAGAAAAAGAAAAGCATGCTGGAATCTATACTGATACCGGCCACCCGTGAAAACAGCGTCGAGCTTTTTGATAAGTATATAAAGGAGAGTTTTATTCTCAATTCAAAGGGGGAGATCGTTGAGGGGACAGATCCATTTACAGTAGTACTCAGGAATGAGCAGAAAAAACCTCTCGGCGAGCAGTTTCTTCCTGTTTTTGTAGCCTCACCTGACGATGGTGAAAGAGTGATCATCATCCCTGTAGAGGGAAAAGGATTATGGGGTCCTTTAAACGGATATATCTCGCTCCGGTCCGATATGAATACAATTTACGGAGCGACATTTGATCATAAGGGAGAGACACCAGGCCTTGGCGCTGAAATAAATACAAGTGCATTTGAGAATATGTTCCAGGGTAAGAAGCTGTTTGACAATGACCGGTTCATTTCGGTGAATGTTGTCAAGGGCGGCGCCGATCCCGATGATATTCATGGTGTTGATGCAATATCGGGAGGAACCATTACCAGCAAGGGGCTTGAAAGAATGCTCTCCGACTGCTTAAGCAAGTATAACGATTACCTTCTGAAAAACCGAAATTAAGATATGAGCAACCAGGAAAAAGAGCCGTTGTTCTCGGCAAAGAATCTAAAGCTTTTTACAGGGCCCGTAGGTGCCAATAATCCTATAACCGTCCAGGTGCTTGGAATTTGTTCCGCCCTGGCTGTTACGGTAAAGCTCAAGCCTGCTCTTGTAATGGCTTTGTCAGTCACAATTGTTGTTGCCGTGTCGAACTATGTTATTGCAGCAATGAGGAAGTATATTCCCGACAGGATAAGGATAATTGTTCAGCTTGTTGTGATAGCCACAATGGTGATACTTGTTGATCAGGTTCTGAAAGCATATGCTTTTGATGTCAGTAAACAACTGTCGGTATTTGTCGGGCTTATAATAACCAACTGTATCCTGATGGGACGTCTTGAGGCATTTGCAATGGCAAATAAACCATGGCCTTCATTTATCGACGGACTGGGTAACGGTGCCGGATATGGATTAATTCTGATTATTGTTGCATTTTTCAGGGAGCTTCTTGGATCAGGAACACTGCTATGGATACCCGGTTATGGAGAAAATCGGTGTTTATTCCACTGGGTATGAAAACAATGGGATGATGATCCTTCCTCCCATGGCTCTGATTATTGTAGGATTGATTATCTGGTTACAGAGAAGCAGGAACAAAAGTCTGATTGAAAACAAATAACTTAGTATCACTATGGAAAACCTTTTAAATATATTCATCAAGTCGATCTTTATCGACAATATGATCTTTGCCTTTTTCCTGGGCATGTGTTCATTCCTTGCAGTGTCAAAGACCGTTAAAACGTCTATTGGTCTGGGTGTGGCAGTAGTTTTCGTGCTTCTAATAACAGTTCCTGTAAACTTTCTGGTTGAAAACTACCTGTTGAAAAAAGGAGCTCTGATCTGGCTTGGCGAAGGATTTGCAGATGTTGACCTGAGTTTCCTCTACCTTTATGGTTTTTATAGCAGTAATTGCTGCAATGGTACAGCTTGTTGAAATGGTGATTGAAAAATTCAGTCCCGCTTTATATAATTCACTGGGTATCTTTCTCCCCCTTATCGCTGTAAACTGTGCAATTCTGGGAGCTTCATTGTTCATGCAGGAAAGGGAATATGAAAGTGTTGCCGAAGCCACTGTTTTCGGACGTGGGATCCGGAATAGGATGGATGCTGGCCATAGTTGGAATTGCTGCAATAAGGGAAAAGATGAGGTACAGCAATGTGCCTGATCCGCTTAAAGGTCTTGGGATAACATTTATTCTTACCGGTCTTATGGCAATAGCATTTATGGGATTTATGGGAATTAATCTTTAAAAGAAATTATTAAATCATGATTTTAGCTATAACAACAGCAGGCACTCTCTTATATAGTATAATTGTATTTCTTCTTATAATTCTGCTTCTTGTGAGCATTCTGCTTTACGCAAGGGATAAACTCTCCCCGAAAGGTGATGTTACACTGCAGTATCAACGACCGCGAACTTGTTGTTTCACCAGGATCAAACCTTCTTACCACACTTTCAAATAACGAGATCTTTCTTCCTTCTGCATGCGGAGGAGGAGGTACATGCGGAATGTGCAAATGCCAGATGATAGAGGGAGGCGGTTCAATTCTTCCAACCGAAACGGGATTTTTACACGGAAGGAACAACAGAACGACTGGAGGCTCGGATGCCAGGTCAAGATCAGGGAGAGCCTTAAAATAAAACTTCCTGAATCGGTTCTCGGAATTAAAAAATGGGAATGTGAAGTTGTCTCAAACAGGAATGTGGCTACATTTATTAAAGAATTTGTTGTCAGACTGCCGGAAGGAGATGAACTTAATTTTGAACCGGGAGGATATATTCAGATTGATGTTCCTAAATATGAGACCAGCTTTAAGGATTTTATTATTGAAGAAGAATTCAGGAGCGACTGGGATAAATTTAAAATGTGGGATCTTGGAATAAACAATTCAACTGAAACTTTCCGGGCTTATTCAATGGCCAACTATCCTGCTGAAAAGAATCTGATAAAACTGAATATCAGAATCGCAACTCCTCCATGGGATAATGCTAAGAAAACAATTTATGAATGTACCTCCGGGTATATGCTCCATCATATCATTTTCTCAAGAAAGCCCGGTGATAAAGTAATGATCTCGGGTCCCTATGGTGAATTCCATATAAAGAATACAAAAAGCGAAATGATCTATATCGGAGGAGGAGCAGGTATGGCTCCACTGAGATCGCATATTTTCCATCTTTTCCATACACTTAAAACCGAGCAGGAAAGTATCATACTGGTATGGTGCAAGATCGCTCAGAGAGGTCTTTTATGAAGATGAATTCAGGGCTATTGAAAGAAATTTCCCGAATTTTAAATTCAATCTTGCTCTTTCCGAACCCTTGCCGGAGGATAACTGGAAAGGACTGACAGGATTTATTCACCAGGTGCTGCTTGATAATTACCTCTGTAAACATGATGAACCTGAAGATATTGAATACTATTTCTGCGGTCCGCCTGTAATGAATAATGCTGTTGTTAGAATGCTCGATGACCTTGGTGTCCCTGCTGAGAATATTTCATTTGATGATTTCGGAATTTAATTATGATCCGCATACGAGTCGGTATATAATAACTGCCCTGTTATTCATCCTGCTTTTCTCATGCAGGAACAAAGAAGCTGAATTCACGGGGTTCAACGGTTTCGCTCAGGGGACTACTTACAGCATAGTATATGAGAATTCCGGAAGCCATCCGGTTGAGAATGTCAGAGCTGGGGTGGAAAAGATCCTTCAGGATTTTGACATGTCGCTCTCTCTGTATGAGGATTCCTCAATTCTTTCGAGGGTAAACCGGAATGAACCAGTCACTCCTGATTCATTTTTTGTTGAGGTCTTTATCAGATCAAAAGAGATTTCTCTCCTTACTGAAGGAGCCTTTGACGTAACTGTTGGGCCCCTTGTAAAAGCATGGGGTTTTGGCCCTGATTCACAACGAAATTTCTCCGAAGCAAAACGCGACAGCCTTCTTGCACTGGTGGGGATGAGCAAAGTTGAAATCAGGAATGGAAAAGTTATTAAAGTTGATCCAGCGTATCACTCTTGATTTTAATGCAATAGCCCAGGGCTATTCTGTTGATGTAATAGCAAGGTATTTTGATAAACTCAGCATTAAAAATTACCTGGTTGAGATTGGAGGGGAAGTAAGAGTTAAAGGTACCCGCAATGGCGAGCTCTGGAGAATAGGAATTGACAGGCCTGAGGAAAACAATATGATCCCGGGAAACGATCTGCAGGCAGTAATCAGACTTAAGGACCAGTCGCTTGCAACATCAGGTAATTACAGAAAATTTTATGTTGAGAATGGAGTAAAATATTCTCATACAATTGATCCAAAAACAGGGTATCCTGCAAAAAATCAGCTGCTTAGTGCAACGATAGTCGCCGGTGATTGCATGTCGGCCGATGGAGTGGCTACTGCATGCATGGTTATGGGAAAAGAAAAGAGCATTGAATTTCTTGACAGGCATCCTGAATTTGAAGCATTTCTTGTTTTTTCAGATGATCAGGGGAACTTCAAAACATGGACCTCGGAAACGTTGAAGAAGAGGATTTCGGAGACCGGCAATTAATACTGACCTGACCCTCCCGGAGACATGATTCAGTATTAATTATATCTCAGATTCTTCAGGAACAGCCATTACAGTCTTCTCTCTCCGCATGTTGAGCACCCGGGGAAATCTTCGGATGAATTACAGCCAATATCATTGTGCTGTGCACATTTAATCCCCCTTTTCCTCATTTCCTTGTTCCTGCTGATATGAGTTTCGGGAAATCGCCCGTTATTTCTGAGTAATATCCTTACCGCAAGAAAAGCAAAGGAAATCAGCACGACCACAACGCTTATTATCAAGAGTTTTATAAACATCACCTGCCTGCTGCTTTAAGATTATGTATCTTTATATCCGTAAACTTATTCCGGGCAATTTTCCTGTCCGGTCCGGTAAAGATACTCATCATTTATTCAATATACATTAAACAACCTGCATTTTGGTTTGTTTAATAACTGACAGAAATAAAAGACACGACCTGCATCTCAATCAGGCATGATTTAATAAATTATTAGACCATAATATGAACAGAGATAGTATATTATGCGGATTTCAGACTAGCGAACCTGAGCAGAAACCTCAGTATTATAGGACGCCGTGAAGTACTATCAGGCAAGGCAAAATTCGGGATTTTCGGTGACGGGAAAGAGATAATCCAGATTGCCCTGGCAAAACAATTCAGAGATGGTGACTGGCGATCGGGCTATTACAGGGATCAGACCTGGATGATGGCAATGGGACTCTACGACTCTGTCGAATTCTTCCATCAGCTTTATGGCAATACCGACAGGAACATAAATCCCGGTAGCGGTGGCAGAGTATTCAATAATCATTTTTCGGTTCCGAATATTAATCCTGACGGGACATGGAGGGACCTTACAAAACAGAAAAACTCATCTTCAGATATCTCTCCCACTGCCGGACAGATGCCACGACTTCTGGGTCTGGCCTATGCCTCAAAACTCTTCAGGCAGAACAAGGAGCTTCATGGCTTTACTACTCTTTCGCTCCAGGGAAATGAAGTGGCATTTGGTTCAATTGGCGATGCAAGTACATCCGAAGGACACTTCTGGGAAACAATTAATGCAGCAGGAGTCCTCCAGGTACCAATGGCTATTTCAGTCTATGATGATGGTTACGGTATTTCTGTCCCGAAGAAATACCAGACAACAAAAGGAAGTATCTCCGATATACTGAAAGGATTTGAAAGCGAACCTGGCAGACCCGGTTTCACGATACTCAAAGGGAAAGGATGGGATTATCCCGGACTGGTAAAGTTATATGAAGAAGGTATTGAAATTTGCAGAAGTGAACATACCCCGGTTCTGTTTCATATCGAAGAGGTGACACAGCCTCTCGGTCATTCAACTTCAGGTTCTCACGAGAGATATAAAAGTGAAGAGAGGCTGAAATGGGAAGAGGAATTTGATCCGATACGGAAAATGAGGGAATGGATAATTGATCGGAGAATATTGCCACCGCCGAAGAGCTTGACAGAATAGCTGCTGAGGCCGATGAAGAAGCAAAGGAATCAAGAAAGAAAAGCTGGGAGATGTTCCAGAATCCGATTAAAATAGAACGGGATGCGCTGGTAAAGATCATTAACGACCGTACCTGCAAATGTGCTGAAGAAGTTAAGGAAGCATCGGTTGATAATATCACTGAGGATCTTAAAAAGGTTATTATCCCGATACGAAAAGATAATTTCATGGCTGCCAGAAAGATACTGAGAAACGTATGCAGCAACTGTCTTAAATCAGACAATCTGAAAGAGGAGCTTCACGGATGGCTCAAACGCAATTATGAGGATGCTTCATTAAGCTATGATACGTTCCTTTATAATGAGACACCTACATCAGTTCTTAATGTGAAACCGGTACCTCCCGTATATTCCGAAAATTCACCGGAAGTTCCGGGAAGTCAGATACTGCGGGACAACTATGACAAATTATTTTCAAAGTACCCATTGCTTGTGACCTTCGGAGAAGATACAGGAAATATAGGAGGTGTCAACCAGTCGCTCGAAGGTCTTCAGAAGAAATATCGGTGAACTAAGGATAACCGATACCGGGATCAGGGAAGCAACAATACTCGGACAGGGGATAGGTCTGGCTCTCAGGGGCATGAGACCGATTGCGGAGATCCAGTATCTCGACTATCTTATGTATGCCCTTCAGATACTGAGCGATGATCTGGCAACGACGCATTACAGGACGGCGGGCAGAATGGTAGCACCCCTTATAATCAGTACACGTGGACACAGGCTTGAGGGCATATGGCACTCAGGATCGCCCATGAGCATGCTTATTAATTCGGTCAGGGGAGTTTATGTATGCGCACCAAGGGATATGACAAGGGCTGCAGGATTCTATAATACCCTTCTCGAAGGAAATGATCCGGCAATAGTAATTGAACCTCTTAATGGTTACAGGCTGAAGGAAAAAATGCCTGATAATATCGGTGAATTCAGGATTCAGCTTGGCATTCCGGAAATCCTCAATAAGGGTAATGATCTAACACTGGTCACATACGGATCGACAGTAAAGATCGCTGCAGAAGCTGTCAAACAACTTGCAGCACATGGAATATATGTGGAGCTAATTGATGTTCAGACCCTTGTTCCGTTCGATAAAAATGGTGTCATACTTGAATCTATAAAGAAGACCGGACAGGTTACTTCTTCTTGATGAAGATGTCCCGGGAGGTACAACAGCCTATATGATGCAGGAGATCCTTGAAAAGCAGGGAGGATGGAACTTCCTCGACTCTCAGCCCCGGACACTTACAGGCAAGGAGCACAGGCCTGCCTATACTACCGATGGAGACTATTTTTCCAAACCAAGTGCCGAAGATATCTTCGATGCAGTATATGGGATGATGAAAGAGGCACTGCCTTCGAAATTCTGATTTCAGGGAGCTACTCCGATAATTTTAAGAAGTTCGGTGGCAGCTTCTCTTGGTCCGCTTGATTCATATCCGACGATGCCAAGCCTGGTCCGCATCTGGCCTACGAATACATTGTTCCTGAAAAATGAAGAAAAGAACTTTTCAGCAATTGCATCATGGAGATCCCTGAATTCGGGTGGCCCGAAAATATTGGCAAAATATGAATGGACAAGGCCGCTTGATGTTGTAGTTCCTTTACTCATTACTGCCCCTTCACGGAAAGTATCAAGTGCTGTCGCGACAGATCCGAATTTTTCAATTACCCTGTGGTCACTGTCTATTTCCTCATAATTGTTGGCGTACAGGATATAGTCAATTTTGTGGCCCTGAATGACTGTCTCGTACCTAGTCACCGGGATTACTATCCTGGAGTTTACCTGGCTGGGGTTCATTATAATAGACCTGTCAAGATGGCCGTAGGCGTAACCCGGCTGCAGATCATCAAGCCTCAGAAAAGCACCTGTTTCAGTGCCGTATCCTATAGGGTTGCCATCGTGGTCCAGCTCAATAGAGCCCATATCGTCGGCAATGATTGTAAGGTCACGGATCTGTTTTTCTCCAAGTACCCTGAATGCCTCAAGAGTTTCTGATTTACCGGCACCGGTATCTCCTATCATCAGGATGGTGGCTTCTTTGTCGCCCTGCAGCAGTATCTTTACCATTGCCCCATGGAACGGCATGTTCCCGGCTTTCATGATTATGGAGTTATGAAGAGTCAGAGCCATCTTCTTTAGGTATCCAAAATACCCGAATTCGGAACGGTCGGGGATCGCTCCGACAAACATATTATTTACTTCATCGTGGAAAAATACCGTCGGATAACTTGCAAGCCCGTCAAGAACATTTCCCCCGGCACCGTATATCATCAGGGCATCAGGCTTCTTCTCCAGATCAGAATCATCGGCAAGCTGGAAAAGGTTGCACATTGAAAGCCCAAGCTCAACAAATGTGAGATGAAAGTAGATCATTATGACCAGCTTTCCTATCTTGGCAGGATAACATAACCAGTCATCGGAATTCAGCTCAACCAGGTCGATGGGATTCTGAAGAATCTGTTTGAAATCACCGGTACGCTTGTTCATCGGCTGCTGAATAACAAGCGGAGGATAAATAAGTATCTGCCTGATAACGGGTATGTTATTTAGTTTTCTGTATTTTTCGGGATAAGGCAGATCTTTTGGCAGTGAAATCACTGCCATTTCAGCTCCGGCAGTAACCTGCCTGTAAACATTCGGATGGCTGCCGGTTATATTCTCCTGAACATGACGGTAAATAGTTCTGATCAGGTGGGTCAGCTGTTCAATGGTCTCGTTAAAAGTCCGGTATGGTCTCTTGTCAAGTCTGTCACCCTCCGAGTCGTTTATAATAAAACGGTCAAAATGCCGCCAGTAATCATATAGATGCTCCACGAAGTTGTTTAAGAGATTGAGATCCCTGAAGAAAGCGGATGATCTGTCATAGATATGAGGGACCACCTTGCTCTCATATTTGAACAGCAGTGAGAGAGTTTTGACCAGGTCGTCCGTAGATTGTTCATCAGCAATTCCATCCTGGAATATATCCAGAAGAGGGGAATTCTTTGACCTGAGATTCTTTATACAATGATCCAGCACCGATCTGAATTTTCTACTTGCCAGCAATTCCTCAGCAGTCTCGCACATCCGCTCCCGGATATTCAGAACTGCCTTATTCCCAATTATTCGTAAAGTACTTTTTTGCATAATATATAATCAAAACGGCTCAAAAATATGACATTATTTAATTGGTATAACGTTTAACTTAAATTTTTTTTAAATGAATCAAATATCATCTTTAACATATGATAAATAAAAAGTGTAAATTGTAACTGATAATTGACAGGTATGAAGCCCGAACTTGATCTGTTTGCCATTCTGCCCGAAGACAAGATACCGGGAAAGGGAAAGATTCTTATTTCTGAACCTTTTTTACCCGATACTTTCTTTAACCGCAGTATAATATACCTTACCGATCATAATGAGGAAGGATCGGTTGGTTTCATACTTAATAAAAAGCTGGATATAAAAGTCAGCGATGCTATTGAAGGATTTGAGGGCTGGAATGAGAACCTGAATATGGGAGGACCTGTGGCACCCGATACCTTACATTATATCCATAACCTCGGAAATCTGATACCAAAAAGCGTTAAAGTGGATGAAGATATTTACTGGGGTGGTGATATTGACACTGTGAGGATGATGATCCGCAGCGGTACCGTACAGCAGTCACAGATTCGCTTTTTCCTTGGATACTCGGGTTGGTCAGCCGGTCAGCTCGAAAGAGAGCTTGGGGAAAACTCCTGGGTTATAGTGAAGGTAAGATCCGAGACCATAATGAACAGCCGGGGAAGGGACTCATGGAAAAGAGTCCTGAAGAGCTTTAAGAACAAGTACAGAATGTGGGCCGACTTCCCCGAATCACCTGAAATGAATTAATCCATACGATCAGTGAGAATAGTCCGCAACCGGTATCTGATACCGGTAAGCTGTTTTACATGTGTAATATTTTGAAAACAAGCTCCTTAAGAAGATCGCCTGGTTCGCTGCTCAGGTCTCCGAAACCCTTCGATTTCATATCATAGGTGCGTAACAGACCTATTATACTGACACTCTTTGAGACATTGTATTTAGCTGCAGATACTTCATAGTCCTTCACAAAAAAGGGATTGACTTTAAGAACAGCTGCAACATTATTTCTGGACTTATCGGTCAGGTAATGGTATGTCAGAACCTTTGTAAAAAAACTGAACAGTGAAGCCAGAGTCAGATTAATAGGATTATCCCTGGGATTATTAGCGAAATAGTGAACAATCATGTTAGCTTTTAGAATATTCTTTTCGCCGACAGCTTTCTGAAGCTCAAAATTATTATAATCTTTACTTATTCCGATATTCTTTTCTATCAGTTCAACGCTGATAACAGGTTTCCCGGCAGGCATGGTAATCAGCAATTTATCAAGCTCATTTACTATCTTATGCAGATCGGTGCCAAGGTATTCGGTAAGCATCGCCGATACGCTCGGATCACACTTTATCCCTTTCGTCATAAGATACCTTTCAATCCATGCCGGAACCTGATAATCCCTCAGCCGGGCGGATTCGAAGTAAAGAGCGTGACTCTCAAGTGTTTTGAATAATTTTGTCCTTTTGTCAATAGTTTTATACTTATAATTGAAGACCAGTATTGTGGATAATAAGGGTTTCTCAAGGTAAATGACAAGTTCCTCAATTTTTTTCAGCGACTGGGCCTCCCTGACAATAATAACCTGGTGGCTTGCCATCATGGGGAAGCGCCTGGCAGTTTCGATCACCGACTGAATAGTTGTATCCTCACCATATATTACTATCTGGTTAAAGGCTTTTTCTTCGTCGGCAAGCACTTTCTCTTCTATATAATTGGTAATAAGATCAATATAATAAGGTTCCTCACCAGCCAGGAAATAAACAGGTTTGAATATCCTTTTTCTAAGGTCCGAAATGATCTCTTCGTAAGTGACTGGCATAATCAGAATTTGAGGTGTTTTACCGAAATGCCGTTTTCAATTATTTCCCTCAGGGCATCTATACCTATTTTCAGATGCATCTCGGTATACTGATCAGTGACCTGGCGGTCGGTGGCTTCGGTCTTGATCCCTGTCGAGATCATAGGCTGATCTGAAACCAGCAGTAACGCTCCTGTCGGGATCTCATTGGCAAATCCAACAGTGAATATTGTTGCCGTTTCCATATCAATTGCCATAGCCCTTGTTTTAACAAGATATTTCTTGAACCTGTCATCATACTCCCAAACTCTTCTGTTTGTAGTATAAACTGTTCCTGTCCAGTACTCTTTATTGTACCTTGTGATAGTCGCTGAGATTGCACTCTGTAGCTTAAATGCAGGTAATGCAGGCACTTCAAGCGGAAGATAGTCATTTGATGTTCCATCACTTCTGATTGCAGCGATTGGAAGAATCAGATCCCCCAGAGTATTCTTCTTCTTAAGTCCTCCGCATTTGCCAAGAAATAGGACTGCATTGGGACTAACTGCGCTAAGCAGATCCATTATGGTAGCTGCATTAGGGCTTCCCATCCCGAAGTTAATTATAGTAATGCCACCGGCAGTGGCACTGGGCATGTTCTTGTCCTTCCCTTCAACTGGTACATTATTCCATTTAGCAAACAGTTCAACATAAAGGAGATAGTTGGTCAGGAGAAAATATTTCCCGAATGTTTCAAGGCTCTTGCCGGTATACCTCGGAAGCCAGTTATTAACAATTTCGTCTTTGGTTTTCATTTTTATCCGGCTCTTTTTTTTATCTCAATATATTTGTATCACAATACAGGCACTCTTGTCAGCAGTTACTTTCCGGAGCACTCTGCAAACCTGATAACAGAAATCCCATCGGAAGAGTACAAAGGATTCAGGTCGTAACAAAAAGAGAGCAAAGTATAAGTTTGGTTTACCAGTTTCAAAAATACAAAAACAAAGTTGAAACAGTTAAATTTACCTCAATATTCATTCAGGATTACCGGGAAGGACGATTCGCAACAGATCTTTGACCAGGTAAGAAGGAAATGGGTCAAGTTAACCCCTGAGGAATGGGTGCGACAGAATTTTGTTCAGTATCTGATAAGTGAAGGAGGTTATCCCCCCGGGCTGATAGGGATAGAAGTAATGTTTAAATTTCACACTCTGAAGAAACGGGTTGATATCCTGGTTCATAACAGGCGCGGGGAACCGGTGCTGATTGTCGAATGCAAAGCACCTGAAATCAGGATCGAAGAGAATATCGATGTGCAGGATCAGATTGGCGTCTATAACATGGAATTCAAAGTGCCATATGTAATAATAACAAATGGAATTGTCCATTATTCCTTCAGGTATGATGCTACCATGAATAATTATGAGTATATGATGGTGATCCCGCTTTTTACGGATCTTCTTTAGAACAGGCTCTATGATAGATGTTACGTGCGCAATAATACGCAATGATGAAGATGATATCCTTGTCGTTCAGAGGGGCGAAAAGAGCGATCATCCTTTAAAATGGGAATTTCCGGGTGGAAAGATCGACCCGGGAGAAACAGCAGAAGAGTCTGTTATCCGTGAGATATCCGAGGAACTCTCTATGGATATTGTAATCAGTAGTAATCTTGAACCCGTTGAATATGATTATGGAAAAAAGGTAATAAATCTTATTCCCTTTATATGCGATACACTTGATGATCTGCCGCTTTTGTCGGAACACGTTGCTTACAGATGGATCCGGACCAACGATCTGCTAAAGGTTGATTTTTGTGAGGCAGATTTGATTGTTGCAGAAAGATACATGGGATCGTTCAGCATGTCTGTCGATATTCACTGTAAGGAGTCCGATGCAATTCCTCCTTCAGAAGATGAATCTGAACTACAGTCGATGGTTTCAGGAATAAGGAGCACAAAAGAAGCTGATTGGCTTGCTGAGTCAGCTGTACAGAGTCCACTACTACTCAGAAAACTTCTCGGTTACTCCTTTTCGGGAGGGAATAAACTTTCGTTTCATGCTTCCTGGATTTTGTCCAAGATCGTTGACCGGTACCCGGAAATCATTTATGCATATGTTGATGAAATAGTTGACGGACTCGATCGTGTGGAAAACGAGAGCACCCGCAGGTCATTACTGAGGATATTGTCCTTAACGGATCCTGACAAAATTGACCAAAAAAAGCATGGCATACTTGCTGATTATTGTTTCAGAGCACTTAATTCAGGATTTTCAGCTATATCAATCAAAGCCTATTCCATGGAGATCCTTTACAGACTTGCGATAAAATATCCTGAGCTGATTAACGAGTTTTCCGCATCGGTCAGGATGTTGCAGGGAGAAAACTCAGCCGGAATTATTGCCCGCGGAAGGATCGTCATGAAAAAGCTGGCAGGAATAACTAAAGACCCTGAATCCAGTCAGATATGATTTTCAACACTTCGGGAGAAAATGTCTCTTCTATCTCCCCGTATTCCGCAGGCAATCCTGTGGTGCAGTGCTGAAAAAGATGGTTAAGGCCGGGAATGCTCATGATAGTATAAGAATTGTTTCCCCCCGACCGGAGAGCTTTTTCAATTGCAGCCAGATTCTCATCGGCGGCTACCTGAAGATCTTTTTCACCGTTCAGGGCCAGGACAGGGCATTTTACTCTCTTCCAGAACTGAGCCGGATCGGTCATGATAAAATATCTGAACCAGTTATATGATTCAGGGCCAAGACTTGAGTTCAGCTTTTTTACAGCCTCGTCGATCTTATCGCCGGTCACCCCGCTTTTTTGAAGTTCCTTTATATATACTGCTTTGACCTTTTCAGCAGCAATGGCGTTATCGGTTTCCTTTTTCAGCACACCAAACAACTTCTTATTTACTGAGATCCCTTCCTCAGCCTGTTTCATGTCAGCCCCTGATATAATGCTTATATCCCTGTTCTGACGATGTAACAGTTGCTCTCCTTTAACACCTGGCCCGGCAAGTGATACAATAAAAGCCACATCTGGTACTGATGAGGCAACCACGGGAGCAATAAGCCCTCCTTCACTATGCCCTGCCAGACCAATCTTCCCTGGGTCAATATCTGTACGACCTTTAAGATAAATAAAAGCCGCTTCGGCATCTGTTGCAAGATCGGCTGTTGTTGCACTTGCATAATTTCCCTGCGATTTACCCACGCCCCTGTCGTCATACCGGAGAACAGCAATCCCATTTCGTGTAAGGTGGTCGGCGATCACCATAAAAGGCTTATGACCCATTAGTTCCTCATTACGGTTCTGCGCCCCTGAACCTGAGATCATTATAACTACCGGGAATGGTCCTTTACCTTCAGGAATTGTTATAGTACCTGAGAGGGATTTACCCGTTATTTTGTTCCCGAAATTAACATCTTCCGATTTATAGGGATAAGGAGGCTTTGGTTCCTGCGGTCTGTTAATTGCAAAAACAGCTTTGAGTTTGATGAGAGGAAGGTCAATCGAATTTCCAGCCTGTGTCCATTTGCCTTCTATTAAAGTGTCGTTTCTGAAAGTACCGTTATATTCAGCAAGAAGCGCACCGGCGGAGATCTTAATGTTATCCCCGCTCAAAGTCACCAGTCCCAGTTTAATGTTCTTTGCTCCCTGATCGGGACTGTCGAGTGTGGCAACAAGACTGTCTTTTTCTACCAGCGACAGGTTAAATACAACTCTCAAAGTTATGGCACCGGTATTCAACTTTCCCATCCATGAACCTGTAACCGATCTTTTGTCAATGTTGTTCTGAGCAACAGTTATCAGTGGAAAAAGAGCCACAAATAATACAGCTAAAAAAATTGTTTTCTTCATAATAAATTATCTGAGATGCAAAAATACATGTTTTACCGCCACCCTGTCACTAAGCCCCCATTATTTTTCTATCCCTCAATCTCCCTCAATCTCCCATCAATCTCCCTCATACCTCATACCTCCTCTTTCATCTTATCAACTTCTTTACTACTTTTGAAAACCAAATATTCAGGAAACAATGAAGATAGTTGATACCAGAGGTCTGACTTGTCCGGCCCCTCTGATTGCCACAAAGAGGGCAATAAAGGATACGGCTCCCGGTGAGGCTCTGAAAATAATGACTGATAATAAGACATCATTAAGCAACCTTACGAGATTTCTCACAGATAACCGGGTTGGGTTTTCAACTGAAAAGGGAGAAGATTTCTGGACTATCACCATTATAAATGGGACAACTGAAGTTCAATATACAGATCCTGAGGTTTATTGCACCACCGGGATACCCCATTTCACGAAGGGAAAGTTTGTTATAGCTTTTACATCTGATACAATGGGACAGGGTGATGAGAAGCTTGGACATCAGCTTATGGTAAATTTTGTAAGGGCGATTAAGGATCTTGATAAGCTGCCGGCGAAAATGGTTTTTTATAACAGGGGGGTATTTCTTGGTGCTGAGGATTCTCCGGTCGCTCAGGATATAAGGGAGTTGGGTACAATGGGGGTTCAGATTTTTTTCTGTGCCACCTGTGTCAGTTACTATTCTCTTGAAGATAAGATTAAAACAGGCTCGCTGAGCAATATGTATGAAATTGTCCAGATCATGGCTTCGGCAGATAATGTGGTTAAGCCCTGATTATTAAATACTTTGTAAATGAAAATTGATCTTCTGCAGCTGGTTGAGGCTGGCGGGTGTTCTGCCAAGATCTCCCCGAAACTTCTCGAAGAGGTTCTGAAGAATTTTCCCCTGCCAAAGGATCCGAATATCCTTGTCGATATTGATACTCACGACGATGCAGGGGTTTACAGGATAAATGATGAGCTGGCCCTGGTTCTTACTACCGACTTCTTTCCTCCTGTTTGCAGCGATCCTTATGAGTTCGGACAGATAGCAGCAGCAAACTCGATCAGTGATGTTTACGCCATGGGGGGTGACCCGGTTCTTGCACTTAATCTGATGATGTTCCCGGCTTCGAAACTCCCGGTTGAAGCATATACCGAAATTATGAGGGGTGGATTTGACAAGGCTGCCGAAGCTGGTGTCAGGATCATTGGAGGTCATACTATAGATGATACTCCTCCAAAATTCGGCCTGGCTGTTGTCGGGTATATACATCCCGATAAGATCATTACCAACGCCGGTGTAAAACCCGGTGATAATCTGATCCTCACTAAACCGCTTGGAACAGGTATTATACTTGCAGGGAGTAAGTTGGGGCTCTCCTCCGGAACGGAAGTAGCTGAAGCATTAAGCTATATGAAACTTCTCAACAAATCGGCCGCCGATGTGATGAAAAAATACAATATCAAAGGAGCTACTGATATTACTGGTTTCGGGCTGGCAGGCCATGTTCTGAAAATGGCAAAAGCCAGCAATGTGTTTATATCATTATATCTTAGTAAATTACCTCTTTTAAATGGTGCTTACAGGCTGGCCGCGGAGGGATGTATTCCGGGAGCTGCTTTTCGTAATCTTGAATTTATTGAGAATGAGACCTTATCAGGAACGGATCTGGATTATAATCTTAAAATGATCGCCTGCGATGCTCAAACCTCTGGAGGAGTACTTATTAGCTCACCTCCCGCCATTACTGATTCATTACTCGCAGATCTTATTTCAGCCGGATTAACTAATTCTGCCATAATAGGTGTAGCTACTGAAAGAATAGATTATTATCTTAGTCTTCAGAATCAGGATTAAAAATTTCAGTCTTTTCTATTAAAATTCCGGTCAAAAAGAATGGAAAGTGTCTTTAAGGATCTGATTGGCATACGTAACAAAGAAGGCCTGTCCGCTCCGCCTTTTGAAGCAAGGCAGGAGAATCATATATACTAACTAACAATTTTACTAATGAAAAAAATCTTTTTGTTTTTACTGGCAGTTGCATGTGGTCAGCTTGCAGCCCAGAAGCCTTCAGGAACGGCAGGAAATACTGCCCCTGTTGTGTTCACAACACAGCAGGATCATCAGAATATGATGGATCAGCTTGGGATCAGGAGTGTTCGTCCCGGACCAAGCGGGAATGAAAGTGCTCCAAACGCGGCAAATTACGATGAGTCAATTGCTACCCCATATCCTGATCTTCCTGAACTGCTGACTCTGAAAAATGGTAAAAAAGTTACCACACCTGAGATATGGTGGAAACAGAGACGTCCTGAGATTGTAGAAGATATGGAAAGAGAAGTCTATGGACGGCTCCCGGAAAATATTCCCGCTGTCAGGTGGACCGTTGATATTTCTGAAAGAGAAATGGTTGGCCGTATACCTGTAATTGCCAAGAAGCTTACCGGACATGTCGACAACTCATCATATCCAATGATAGACGTAAATATTCAGATGGTGCTTGTAACTCCGGCCAGCGCTACCGGACCGGTTCCTGTTCTGATGATGTTTGGCGGTGCCAGCCTTCCTGCCCCGGCCCAGCCTGATAATGACGAACTTGTTGCAATTAATAATGCGCTAAGAAAGATGCTTTCCGATTCTGATCCATCTGTAAAAGCAATATTTGATAAATATCTTGCATATACTCCCATTACCCGTGCAGCAACTGCTTCACCCTTCGGAATGATGGGTCCGCAGACCACCAATCCGAACGCAGATCCTCCTTCAAATCAGCAGCTCCTTACTGCAGGCTGGGGATATTGCATGATAAATCCGGGAAGCATACAGGCTGATAATGGTGCCGGACTGACCAGGGGTATTATCGGACTTGTAAACAAAGGCCAGCCGAGGAAACCGGAGGACTGGGGTTCGCTCAGGGCATGGGCCTGGGGAGCTGCCCGGGGTCTCGATTATCTTGAGACTGATCCCGCCGTCGATGCAAAACACGTTGGTATAGAGGGAGTATCACGTTATGGAAAAGCAGCATTGGTCACTCTTGCTTTTGAAGAGAGATTTGCTCTGGCACTGGTTGGTTCTTCAGGAAAGGGAGGAGCGACCCTGCATCGCCGTAATTTTGGAGAAGCAGTGGAAAGCCTAACAGGAAGTGGTGAGTATCACTGGATGGCAGGTAATTATATCAAGTATGGTGCTGCTGAATCAAAGAACGGCCCGGGTAATGCAGGGCAACTGCCGGTTGATTCACACAGCCTGATAGCAATGTGCGCGCCGAGACTTACTTTTATCAGTTACGGAATTCCGGAACAGGGTGATGCAAAATGGCTCGATCAGAAAGGAAGTTATATGGCAACAATAGCTGCAGGGTCGGTGTTCAGACTACTGGGGGTAAAAGACCTTGGTGTTTCAAACGACTACAAAAAAGAAGTTATGCCTCCAGTTAATACAGGCATGCTGGATGGGGAACTTGCCTGGCGTCAGCACGACGGCGGACATACCGATGGACCGAATATGAAGTATTTCATTGAATGGGCAAGCAAAAAGATAAATCACACTTTACCGGCACAGGTTGACAGATAAAATAGAGTCAGGACAGAATACGATGAAGAGATTTCTTCCTTTCCTCCCGATACTGTTCACGGTTCAAAGATTTTCACTTGAATCGCAGGAAGGGTGGAACAACAGGAAATGTGCTTCTGTATTTTAAAATGATAAACTGCATGCCGGCTGAGATCTTAATTTCGTGAGATATCAGCCGGCTTTGCATTTTTTTATCCGGGGCACTATCTTCAGTCAAACAGAGTTTCGAATGTCGTCTGACGTGTTGCCCCCATACACATTTCAATCTGGTTGCCGGTATTCCTGATAACCGAAAGTTCGGGTAATGCCTCCGGTGAAAAGAAACCTGCCTCAAGAGTCTCGGTATTTTCCCTGAAACTTGCCTTTATCAATTCACACTCCACGAATATTTTATAGATTGTATAGGGGAACAGTTTATTATTATGCCTGTTGGCAAGCTGAATTGCCAGGATCCTTTTTGGCCGGACTTCTGCTCCTGCCTCTTCAAAACACTCCCTGACTGCTGATTCGCTCACCGACGTATTGACATCGGCCCAGCCTCCCGGCAGAGACCATTTACCATCAGATTTCTCTTTTACCATCAATATCCGTTCATCACTTACAACAACTGCCCTTATATCAACCTTGGGAGTCTGATAACCTGTCTCCGATGCAAAAAGCTCTTTTACCTTCGCATAATCAATATCAGTATATTCCTGTATTATTTCGACACTTATGTCCCTTATTTTCTGATATCGCTCCAGATCATATTTGTCGCTGCCGAATGTAAGTCCCGCCTGTGCTATTGACTGAAGCATTGAAGCCCACTGAAGCCATTTTTCCTTCATAGATCGCTGGTATTTATTAATTTATAAAATTAGTTAATTAAATCGTAAATTTGAGTCCGGTGATTACAATTGCCACAACAGGATGGAGGTGAATAGGGAACTGTCATTTAATTTATATTCCCGGGGATATTTCACTTATTTTATGGTAAATATCAATCTGCAGTCATACATGAATATGTAACAAAAAATTAACATCTGAAGATCAATAATGCATATGTTAATAATAACTTTGTACCATAAATTTTTTATTAGCCACCTGTAAAGATTGCAGAATTAAATATTTATGCGAAAAATTGCTGAATTAGTTACATCCAAAATCCGAAATAAACAGATATGACATACCTATACATTATCATCGGACTGGTTTTGATTTTTGACTTTATCAACGGTTTTCATGATTCTGCCAATTCAATTGCCACGGTTGTTTCAACCAAGGTACTCTCTCCGCTTGCAGCAGTGTTTCTTGCAGCCACCTTTAACTTTGTCGCATTTCTGATCTTTCCTCTGAAAGTAGCAACAACTATTGGTAAAGGGGTGATACACGCGGATATAATTACTCTTAATCTGATAGCAGCTGCCGTAACAGCGGCTATAATCTGGAATCTTATAACATGGTGGTGGGGACTGCCTTCAAGTTCATCCCATACTCTGGTCGGGGGTCTCGTTGGTGCTGCAGTTGCCGGCAGCGGGTTCAGTTCAGTCGTTTATTCAGGAGTACTTAAAATAGCTCTTTTTATTGTTATAGCCCCTGTGATGGGGATGGTGATATCATACATTGTTTCGGTAATAGTAATGCGGATTGTCAGGAATTATTCTCCTTCTGTTGTCGATAAGCATTTCCGGCGGTTTCAGCTTGTGTCTGCTTCGGCATTCAGCCTCGGGCATGGCGGAAATGACGCCCAGAAATCGATGGGTATCATATGGGTGGCTCTGATTGCTGCAAACCAGGTTGCGAGCGATGCCCCGATTGACCTGTGGATAGTATTATCGTGTCATGCAGCAATAGCTTTCGGGACGCTTTTCGGAGGATGGAGAATTGTCAAAACGATGGGACAAAAGATCACCAAGCTAAAGCCTTTTGAAGGTTTCTGTGCTGAAACAGCTGGTGCTCTTACGCTTTTCGGGGCAACACACTGGGGCATTCCTGTAAGTACAACTCATACCATCACAGGTGCAATTATAGGAGCAGGTTCAACTAAGAGAGCTTCGGCTGTTAAATGGGGCGTCACTTCAAAAATATTCTGGGCATGGATCCTTACCATACCTGTTTCAGCCCTGATAGGGGCTTTCATGTTCTTAATATTTAAGTCAATATTCTGATCCGGAAATAATCTGCGACATTATTTAGGCAGGGAGAACAGAAATTCAGTGCCTCCGCCGGTTCTCTTTCTTACAGTTATATCCCCTTTATGTAGCAGGATTGCATTTTTTACTATGGCAAGGCCCAGTCCGGTACCCCCGCTTTTTCTCGACCGGCCCGAATCAACCCTGTAGAATCTTTCAAAAACTCGCGGGAGATGCTCCTCGGGTATCCCGACACCGTCATCAGAAAACGAAAAGTGATAATACTTTTTATCCTCGTCATATACAATAATCCTGACAACTGTATTATCGCCGGCATAGTTGACAGCATTTTCAATCAGGTTCTGGAATATTGACAGTACCAGCGATTTGTTACCTTTTACTGTTACATTGTCATTAATTTCCATTTCGATGCTCATCGATCGTGCGTCAATTGCCGATTTGAAATTATCTCTTGCCTCCCTGACAATCTTTTTGACCTTTATTTTTTCGGGCAGGAAAGATGAACCGGCTTCCTCGATTTTGTTAAGAACTGATATGTCGTTTATCAGGCCGGTCAGCCTGTCGGTCTGGGCAAGCGCTTTTTCAAGGAAATATTTCCGTTTTTTAGGTTCTATTTCCACATCATTAAGGAGGGTTTCAATATAGCCCCGTACCGATGAAACAGGTGTCTTAAGCTCGTGGGCAATGTTTGATGTCATTTGCTGCTTTATCATCTTGCTTTTTCCTGCCCGGGTAATATCGCTCAGTATCACTTCAAAACTTTTATCGTTGAAAATAACGCACTGGACCCTGAAGAACCTGCCGTCTTTTACTACCTGGTATTCAGTCTTCGGAAGTTCGGATGACCTTATCTCTGTATTTGTATGATTTTCAATAAAATCGGTCACAGCCGAGAATTCAGGAATGTCGAAGAAATTTGAAGAAAATATCTTAAGATCTCCCGAAATCATGTTCATCAACTGTATAAAATGGTCGTTGTTAAAGATCTTGTTCCTTTCGGGCGAAAAGAATGCCACTCCTTCGTTTAATGCATTAAGATGATTGAAAAGCTTTTCCTTCTCATTGGCCAGATCATTTTTTACCGAGAGGAGATTGTTATAGATCTCCAGTATCTCTGATCCTATGACCCCGAGCTCATTTTTAGGGAACTCCGACTCAAAAGGCTGATCGCGTCTTACATTTATGGCAAAATCCTTGAGCCTGGTGACCGATTCGCCAAATTTGTTTGTAATTATCAGTAATACAGCCCAGATTATTATAAAGAAAAATACTATTATGAACAAAAAAGTCATATTGGCCTTCAGAAAACTGGCTATATTGACGTCGTAAATGACAGCTGCCCTTATGTAATACTTCGAAAGGAATTTCGAATAATAATAATACTTCTGTCCGGTTGATCCCGATTGTCTCACCGAAGTTCCAAAACCTGATTTTAACGATTCGGTCACTTCGGGTCTCCCTTTATGATTTTCCATCATTTCCCATTGACGAAAGGAACTGTCGTACATGACTTTACCTGAGGTGTCGATCACCGTAACCCTTATGTTTCTCTGGGGAAGGAGATTGATAATGGAATCTATTTTAAGAAAATCCCCGGCCCTGTATATGTCATTAATATTTATATAGTTATCTGTTATACTTGTAATATTGGCAAGTTCGTCATTCAGGGTCATTACCCTGTAATCCTTTTCTCTTTTATACAGATAAGCAAGGATCAGTATCGCCACAAAAGCAAATACAGCTGAATAGAAAAAGAAAAGATTATTCCTGAATGTGTTTTTTGATATCATATGGATCTGTCCGGTTCAGAATTCAAAATAGTAACCGTAACCTGTCTTATTTTTCAGATACTTCCCGTATGTTCCAAGCTTTGAGCGCAGCCGGGTGATATTTACGTCCACTGTCCGGTCGGTAACGATAACATCGCTTCCCCATACTCTTGCAAGAATATCATCTCTTGAGAATACTTTTGCCTGGTTTTCAAAAAGTAGTTTAAGAATCTCATACTCCTTTTTTGTCAGATCGATTTTCTCCTTATTAATAATCAACCTTTTCCGGGAAGTGTCAATCTCGATTTTTCCAAAACTGACAACCGTCTGGTTTCTGTTCTTTTCAACTGCAGATCTCTTTAATACTGCTTTGACCCTTGCAGTAAGTTCATTTATGGAGAATGGTTTTGGAATATAATCGTCGGCACCCAGACTGAATCCTGTCAGAATATCATTTTCAGTATCTTTTGCTGTCAGAAAGATTATGGGGATGTTATAGTTCAGCTCTTTTCTGATCTTGTCAGCAAGCTTAAATCCCGATATCTGACCCATCATTACGTCAAGAAGGAGAAGGTCGTACTCATAAAGAGGCTTTTTAAGGGCTTCTTCGGCGGAATGAGCGACATCGGTATTGTAGCCTTCGTTGTTAAGGTTATACTGAAGGATCTCGCACAGATCCTCTTCGTCGTCAACAATAAGAATTCTTTTGCCTCCGGGATCCATATTATTCAAGTATTATTCTCCTGTAATAAAGGTGCATGTTCTTCTTAAGTCTCCATGCTGTAAACAAAAATACCATAAATTATCCTTATGAGCGACAGAACAGGTATTAAAAGAAATGCCCGTTATCCGGAACGGGCATTTCCAATCAATCACGCATCGCAGGAACCGGCTTAAAACAGTGCATAACTCAGTTTTAAGTGGTATGTGATACCCGGCTCCAGTTTAGTAAAGAACTGATCGGTAGGATTAAAGGATTTGAACACTGATTCCTTTTTGTCGTTAAGCAGGTTGTCAATCTTAAAGCTGATCTGCGTTCTTTTTTCCTTTCCAAGACTTTTTCCTGCAGTCAGGTTAAGGCTGTGAAACGGCAGAGTGTATATATCAGGCCTGTCGGCGATACCGACATACTGAAGTGTTTTACCCTGAACATTATAATATAATCCGGCTTCAAAACCCGACCAGAATCCTTTTTCTCCTCCCGAGTAAGTAAGTCCGCTGTTTATAATCCATGGGGCCTGGCCGGCCATTTCCCTGCTCTTGTTTATTGTTTGCCCGGTCCGTGCATTTTCAATTCTGGAAATATATTCGGTAAGGCCCAGCTTTATCCTTGATTCTGTAACAGATATATTGGAGGTGATACTGAAGTTCTTAAGCGATTTGGCCAGAACATCAAGATTCTGACGGAACTCTATTTCCATGCCAACTACCTGTCCGTCGCCCACATTTCTTGGCTGAAAGGTTCCGCTCTGTGCGGCATACTGTACTACCTCTATGGGATTGATAAAGTACTTATAGAACCCGGTTAATGAGAGCATCTGTCCGTTTCTCCTGTAAGTTTCCCATCTCAGGTCGACATTATGGATATCGGAACTTACAAGATTACCGTCCCAGTATACTCTTCCGGCCACGTCATCAGCATCGCGGAACATTCCGCCAACAAAGGTACGGCCGCTGATAGGATCGGAGATTTCGGCGAATGAGAGTTCCTTAAACGAAGGCCTGGCAATGGTTTTTGCGTACGATGCCCTGATATTCTGTGTTTCGGAAAGCTTATAAATCAGGTTCAGGGAGGGGAAAAGGTCCAGATCATCCAGGACCCTGTCGTTGTCGAGTATTATGGATCCCAACTGGTTCTGGCCAGTGTAACGCTGCGTATATTTTTCCATTCTTACACCTGCAATAGCTCTCAGACCTTTAAGGAGTGAAAGTTCAACACTGAAATAGGCAGCTCTGTTTTGTGAGTTTGCACTGAACTGATTAGGGTTGTCGGGCACGAAACCGGCTTCGTAGGTAGTCCCGCTTGAATAATCGGTTCCGTTAAGAGGCCACAGGTTTTCGGTTCTGAATAGTTCGTCAGGATCACCGGTGAGGTTTACATTCCGGACGTTAATCATGAATTTTCTGATCATGAAGTCACGTTCTTTATAAGTGTAGGATCCGCCGAAATTCAGTTTTGCCAATTCGTTGTTGAACTTAAATTCTTTGGTTATATGTAAAAGTCCGGCAAGGTTTTTTTCTGAAAGATCTCTCCATATTCTTTCGGGAAAGCCTGATTCGGTGTTAATGAGCTTTCTGCCTTCATTTCCTTCAATATATCTTACAAACCTGGCATCAGGATCCTTTATTTCGGAGAGGGTGGGAGAGAGTTTCCAGTTTATTTCCCATCCCGAGTTTTTTATTGAGTGTTTCGCATCGAATAGGATATTTGTAAGGGAGCGCTGACTATATTCAAGATTATGCTGGTATCCGGCAAAATTGCTCCCCTGGTCGGAGCCCACATAATCAAAAATACCTGCTTTTGATTCCCCGTTCTGAAGATGGATTATGTTAATCCGGTATTTAGAGTTGGTCGTTTTGACTGCAAAGCCGGCAAGGCCGCTGAGTAACACGTTCCTGACGCCAAAATCACCTTTCTGGAATTCCCTGATCTCAAGTTCAGTGACATCCGGATCTCCCGACATGCCATACCTTCCGTATTCGGCATTTTCATAAAATTCGGAGCTGCTCTTATATGAGAACCCAAAGTTGTATCCGACTGTAAGTTTTTTTAACGGCACCTGGTTGCCAAAGGAAAAACCGGCACTGTAATCCATCAGACTGCTCCCCCTGACGGCTGCCATAACAGGGTTGAAATTCCCGAGTATCTCTCTGTATCTCAATCCGTTCTTTCCGGCTGGATCACCAATAACCGATGCAAAAAAAGGCAAATTTGAAGTGGCAGGGATTGAACGCGAACCATCGTCGAATCCAAGGAAGTCAGTTTTCCCTCCTTCATAAGACAGGAAGTCATTCTTAAAATGATAATCCGGATTATAGCTTGTACTTAAAGAAAGATTCCCCTTCCTGGTGTCGGGGAAGTCTTTTACAGTAATATCGACCACACCACCTGTAAAATCGGCCGGCAGTTCCGGACTGAATGATTTATGGACAATGATATTGTCGATCAGCGAAGTTGGAAATATATCCATCTGCATTGTATTCCTGTCGGGATCAAGACCGGGAATATCAACTCCGTTAAGAGTAGTTTTTGTGTACCTGTCGCCCAATCCTCTTACATAAATATATTTCCCTCCCTCGACTGAGACCCCCGGGACTCTTTTCATTGAGGAAGCTGCGTCTGAATCGCCCATCTTTCTGAAATTTACTGCCGAGATACCATCAAGAAGGTTAGGCGATTGCATTTTAATTGTCATGATTGCTCCTTCAGTATTTTTAGTCATGCTCGCACTGACCACCACTTCGGAAAGACCTATGGTTGAGGATTTCAGTGAAAGATTTTCGAGAAGTGTAACTTCTCCGGGAAGGACTTTGACTGCTGCCAGACTCCTTGTTTCGTACGAGATAAATGAAAACCTTATATTGTAGGTCCCGGGTTCGATGGAAAGATTGAATTTCCCATCGAGGTCCGTTAAGGCTCCCCTCAGGGTGCCTTCGGCCATAACAGTCACACTGATAAGAGGCTCTCCTGTTGTTTCGTCAAAAACCGTACCTCTTATGATCCCATTCTGAGCACTCAGATTAGCTGCAATGATCAGTAATAATGCTGTAATTAAAGATTTAAGATAATGCATGATTGATTGATTGATTGTTTGTTTTTGTTTTGTTTTGTTTATTTTATAATATGATCCGCAGGTTATTTAACTGCGGATCATATTTGAAAAAACTATTTAAAACTCACTTAATGAACCGGATACAGCTGTCCATGACCATCCGGAAAAATTGGTCTTGTCAGCGCCGACTGTATTTGCCCCTGCATTGACTGCCGATGTAAACAGGTCGCTGCCTCCCTTGAAGAAATCAGTGATCAGTGACCCTGAAGGAAGAGTAACCTGGAAGTCAGTGAAAGTGCACGCATACACTGAAGGTATTTCGTCGAAATCCTGACCTGCTTTGATGTTAAAGAAGTATATGTTATCCATATCTGTGTTGGAATTGGCATCAAGATCTGCCAGACCCTCTGCATCTCCGGCAGATATGCTTGCATTCTTTATATTGTGTCTGGCGACCATGATACCCTCCGGGCCGTCGAGCTCAAAACATTCATCTCCAGGGTTGACTATTATACAATTATCGAGAGTACCTGCCCACGACTGGTCTGTATCTATGGCATCGTCCCCTGTGTTCCATACTATTGCGTTATTGACATTAACGGTTCCACCAAAGAATTCTATGCCGTCGTCCTGGTTTGATACTATTTCGATATTCTCTATTACCGTGCCTGAACCAACACCACCCAGGGTAAGACCATTAATTTCGTTGCCTTCGCCTATATTGGCACCACCATGACGGATGGATATATATTTAAGAATTCCGGAATTGTCGGCAGGATCGCTTCCTCCATACAACCCGTTAAGGTCAGAAGCAGGTATGCCTTCAATCTGCATCGCTTCAGCATCTGATGAAATGGGAGCTTTACCAAGTACCAGTACTCCTCCCCATAAACCGTTCATCGACGGGCTGAGATTCGGACTCTCTATCTGACCGGGGATGATCTGATCAGAAACAGAAGTGAAGATGACAGGCGCTTCAGCAGTACCTTCAGCCCTTATTTTTCCTCCACGTGCGATCATCAGTGCTGTGGCATTTGCCTCGGAACCTTCACGTCCTTTTACTATAACTCCCGGCTGTATTGTCAATGTAACTCCTGAAACAACGGCAATACGACCTTCAAGGATATAAATGTTCCCCG
Organism: uncultured Bacteroidales bacterium; assembly: GCA_963736675.1. Taxonomy (GTDB): domain Bacteria; phylum Bacteroidota; class Bacteroidia; order Bacteroidales; family VadinHA17; genus LD21. The sequence continues at coordinate 160,585 of CAVTPT010000003.1, read as the reverse complement.
TGTACCAGGTCTGGTCGGCGGTGATGTTATCGGTTACTGATACTGAGGGAACTGCTTCTATATTGAGAACTGCAGTGGACGATCCGGACTGACCCTCATTATCCTTTACAGTCAGTATCACCGATCCTGCCCCCGTTGTGGTACCTGCTGTGAATGTCACAATAATACTACCTGTTCTGGCACCTGAAGCCCCGTCACTTTTAACAACTGCTGTTCCACCGGTGACGCTTATGCCGGATGAATTAAAACCGCCATCGGCAGCAAAAGAGAATGTCAGATCAGTCGCCTGACCGATCTCAACCGATGTGCTCTGCGGTGGGGTAATCGCCGGCAGATCATAACTCTTTTCGCACCCTGTTATCACTATCAGTGAAATAACAGTAAAAACCAAAAACAATTTCTTCATAACTTTTTTTATTTGATATTTGTTTAACATAATAATCAGCTAATTATGGTAGCAAAAGTATAGCCTGATTAATACATGGGGATTAAGGAAAAATTAAGGTTTGGTTACAAAAGAATTACATCTTCAGGGTTCATTTCAATAAACTGAGTCCTTACAAAATTCAGGTTGTCTGATCCCGGTCAGGGTGAGCAGAAGAAGGAATATAATGTACCGGATTGTAACAATTACCGCTCTTTTGATATACTTAAATGATTTGTATCTTTAAAAATTGTTACATTTTAAAATTATGGAATTGAAAAGACTCTGTTTTTTGATTATTCTGTTTGCTGGCTTTCTGACAGCAGAAAGTCAGACACTGGTTTTCCCGAATTACGCCCTGAAGAGCCACGAGACACTCGAAATTGAAAGGATAGTAACTGATGCGAAAGCGACAGTTTTGTATATGAGCATCGAAAACAGGATAGAGGGAGGGACATTTTGTGCCGATAAAAATATTTATATCATCAATCCCATGGGCAGGAGGAGTAAACTGGTCTTTTCATCAGGTATTCCGGTCTGCCCCGATACTCATATTTTCAGGAAAGCGGGGGAGAGACTTGAATTTACACTGACATTTCCTCCTTTAGCCCCCGGGACAGAATATATTGATCTGGTTGAAGAGTGCAATGAAGACTGTTTTTCTTTTTATGGCATTGTGTTTGATAAGGACCTGAATGACAAGCTGGATGAAGCTTTCAGTATGGCAGAGAACGGAAATACCTCAGGGTCATTGAAACAGCTGATCACGATAGCAAAGAATCGCGCAACCGCGAATCAGTCGCCGGTCGGATTGATTTACATTAATATAATTAAACTGGCAGCTGACAGCGGAGAGTCAGAAACAGCTGAGGAATGGTATAGAAAATTTAAATCAGAAGGGGGTGCCGGTTCGGCACGGTATATTGAATTTCTGAACGATCAGGGGATTAAGTACTAAATCACTTTTTCTGTAAAAAAAAAGCTGACCCGGAGAATCAGCTTTTTTTATAAAATTTAAGTTTGTTTTATTTACCAAAGAAGAAATCAAGACCTACACCTACTACCCAGGTATCTTTATTATATGTTTCTTCAACAGGTATATTATTGATGCCGAGAGCATGGGTGAATTCCTTTGTCCCTTCGCTGTATATTGTGTACTGACCACCGACGTTAAGATCAAGCATTGGTAGGATCCTGTAACCTATACCACCTCCAAATGAGTGAGTATTAAGGCTGAATCTCTGGTCGTTCTGGTAATTGGCATTCACACCGGTAAATGTTCCAAGCCATCCTGCACTGATACGGAACTTATCGTTGATGCCGAATTCAGCTCCAACAGCTCCCTCAACAAAATTATTATCGATAGTATTTATGTCGACATCTTCTGATCCGTCATAATCGACCTGCTTGTCGAAGTAGTAATTGATACCTCCCGTAAGCATTAATCTCTGAACGGGTTTGAATTCAATACCTGCAGCAAACATGGCAGGCATATCGGCAATTGTTTTGCCTCCATCCTCGAATATACCGCCGTCTTTACCATCAATCACCTCGGTTGTCAGTTCAAGTGTTGTCTTGAACTCATATTTAAGAGCGATATTGAGGTTTTCGGAGGGTGCAATATTAACACTCAGTATTGGGGCAAATCCGGTTCCGGTCTGCTCAACTTCAACTTCCCTGTCAGCTGTCATTGCAGCATAGGTCGGCTGTGAGATGGTTGTAAAAAACTCCGGAGCTGATATCATGGCACCTGTCGGATTAATAGCAGGATGAACAGGATTGATCATTATGTCTTTTATGTAACCGCTGTAAGTGTTCTTTGCAGACACCAGGCGGATTCCAACTGCAGCTGAGATCATGTCGTTAATTTCATACGACACGTTTGCCTGATATCCGAAATAAACCGAAGTTCCTTCAAAGAAAATATCAGCGCTGTATTGTGTTGTTGTCAGACCCATCCCGGTCAACATTGGTTTCAGATCGGAGATACCCATTTCAAATGAGGGTAAGCCGTCATCATATTTGGCGCCACCACCGCCACCTATTGGATTGAATCCTGCAGAAAATGCAAATTTCCCGGCTTTAAAGGCGGCATAGACTCCAGGAAAGATCGGAGCACTGACTTTGCCTATATATTCTTTTGGGGAATCTGTTATAAAGCTGTAATCGTTCAGGACACTTTTTGTTTGTCCGATCACCTGGTTATTTATTGACAGGTAAAGACCATTGTCAAGTTTTGTCAGACCCGCAGGATTGTAATAAACAGCATCAATGGCTGTTGAGGCATTACGACACTGAAGGCGGGTATAAAGAGCACTCTGGTTGGTGTTGGTAACCAATCCACCGGCAAAGAGGCTGCCGGTAATTAATGAAACTCCAATAAAGGTTAGAATTTTTCTCATAAGATTATTTTTAAGTTTAAAACTCAGGCATTTTGTGAATCAGATACTCATGAAAACACCTTTTAAGCATTAATAATTGAACTGTTTATACTAGAGGTTGATAATACAAAATTCCGGGCAAATGTAGAAAATAATTTGAATCCTGCAATAAGTCTAAAATACTATATTGATAATTAATTAATTAAATAGCCATAAACGCAACCATTCGAAAACCTGATGTTATAAAACCAAAAAAAAGGGGGTGTTATTGTGCTGCCCGCAAACTTAAAATTTCCCGGCAAATCTGAGGCTTATATTTCTCTGGGGCTGAATGTCTCCCGGCCTGCTCATAAACTCCTGGTTAGTAAGGTTTTTTACCATCAGCGAAAGGTTGAGTCTCACATTGATATTATAACCTAATGAGGCATCGGAAGTCAGGTACCCTTTGTTATCCTTATTCCAGTAGTCATAAAAGCCAGGCAGAATACTCTCCCTGGTCATGGGATTAAGAAAGACATCATCAATATTCAGGGTCCTTGATTTAGCATACAGGCTGAGACCCGCTTCAAGTTTGTTCCAGGAGGAATTTACTGATAATTTTCCTGAATGTTTTCGCCTGTACTTAAGGTATATATCTGTATTTCTGTTTGTAAGGCTGTTGAATTCAACGGGGTAAATGTATGTATAACCTCCGGTTATGGTAGTTTTCATCCTGCCGGCATTCACATTCATAATAAATTCAACTTCACATCCATAAACCCTTGATTGTTCAACATTTGTTGCCATGAATCCAAAATCAGGGACTCCGTCTGAGGGGTCAGTATAATATGAAAAGATATATTCAATCAGATCGCTGTTACGTGAGAGGAAAAAAGCAATGTCGGCCTGCCCTGTTATCTTTCCCAGACTTATGCCCTGTTTAAGACCGATCTCGGAACTCCAGCCTGATTCAGGCTGTACATCAGGATTCGGGAATATTTTGACGGATCCCAGGGATGTGGAAGCATGTTTTTCGGCAACAGACGGATACCTGTAGCCCTGTCCGAACGATGCTCTTAAAAATGTAAATTCAGCAGCCTGCCAGTTGACACCTGCCCTGAAGACAGGTACGATCCTGTCTTTTTCGGAGTCAAGTATATTCTGCTCAATTCTCACTCCGGCAACAGCCTTAAGTCTCTTCAGGGGCCTTAATTCGAGCTGGCTGAATCCGGCCAGGTTTATTCCCTTATGATCACCGTAAAAGTTGGATTGCACATTGCTGTAGTTTTCTGATACTCCTGCGGTAATGTCCATTTTGTTATTTATCATATACTGCAGCTGGTATTCCGTAAAAAGAGAAACAGCACCGCTGTTATTCTGAACTCTCACAGGGAACCTGTTAAATGCTGACTGGATCCTCATCCTCAGATCGTGTCTGAAACGATCTCCTTTCCTGAGAGAGACGAACGGGTCGATGGCAAGAAAATTCCCGTTTACTTCAACAGCTGTGGAGGGATCCTGTTTTAATGCCCCGTATTCGGCATCCTCCCAGAGGACAAAATCCATTTTATTTGTGAATCCGGCATTTAAATTAACTCCATAGGCAAGTCCGGTAATTTTTTTATCGGTACGCTTAAGTCTGAGACTTATCCTGGCAAGTTTTTCATCATTGAGCCTCCTGTAACCTTTGTCAACCAGCAAGCTTCCTCCGATGCCAAGTGATGTATTTCCAAATCTCTGAAGATGCGAAAGAGAAGCACTGGAAAATACCCGGGGTGAATCCCACCATATCCAGTTTTCGTTTTTTGGTTTTCCATAAACACCGGCCTCCGTGTAAAAGCTTGTTAAGGGGATATTTGTGGCATCTGCTGATCTGAAATTTATTACTCCGTTAAGTGCTGACGATCCGTATAGAACTGATGAAGCTCCTTTGATAATTTCCACCTGCGATATGTTCTCGAGTGGCAGGAACTGCCATTTGACATTGCCGGCATCAGCCGATACAACCGGAAGCCCGTCAATCAGGGCCAGAACCCTGCTGCCCACTCCGTAGCTGAACCCGCTTCCCCCACGGATTGAAGCCTGGCCGTCGAGTATCTCAATACCTGGGGTCTTGTTTATCAGTTCCTGAGCATCTGTAATGTGATTTTCGGCAAGGAAAGAGGCTTTTACTATGTCCATCGATACGGATAGTTCGGCGATCTTTTGTTCAGTCCTGCTGGCACTCACAACTATCTGATCAATTTCCCGGATCTTTAATTCGAGCTCTATATTCAGCTCGATAGTATCTCTGGTTTGTGTATTAAGATCCCTGGATTCCGGTTCATAACCAATAAGCTGGAAAGTGATTCTGATCCTTCCCGGATCAGTGACAATAATATATGTACCGTCATCATTACTTATTGTCCCAAGGTTTTTTCCGTAAATGATATAAACCCCTGAAAGGGGCTCTCCTGAATATTTGTCAGCAATCCTTCCCCTGATGGTACAATCGGTATCTGTACCATATAACGGAGTAAAAAGAAGAACGAAAAGTTGTGCGATTATTAACCGCATTATTTTGCCCTGAAAGTCATTTCAACAGTAATAGGAGTCTGAAGGTCTTCCGGATTGGGCACTAATGTCTCAAGCTTCAAAGTTGTTCCGGTGAGTTCTATAATATCACAGGTTATGGGCAGTAACAGGTCATCAGAACTGATAGTGATCTTTGTCTCATCCGAGTTGAATTTCCATTCACCTACAAAGTTACCGAAAGTCCCTGTTCCATCTGCCTTGAATAGTGCTTCCCCTACGAAATCAGCAAGGAGCCCGTCGGGCCCTGTTGCATCGACTCCATCAGCAAGGAGTGATTCGGCTTCCCATATTGTCCCTGTAAGCAATTCAAAGCGTTCAGAATCTTTTTCCTTGCACGAAAATGTAACTAACGAAACCGATATTATAACAAACAGAATAAGATTTTTCATGGCATGAATCATTTATGTTTTATTAATTATTTAAGTCCGGTAAATGATCCGTTCAACGGAGATCATTTATACTACAATAGCCAAAGATAATAAACTTTATTAAAATATGAAGGGCGGGGAGTGGTCTTAACCCGGGTGCCTTTTCCATGACCGTAATTTTCCGGCTGTTCATTCTGGTACTCAGGCGGTGGCTTACCTGAAGGAAATAAAGGACCATAATTAATGTTTTTCTGATTTTGTTGTTTATTTTTGAAAAAAACAGATAACAATTATGAAAAACAGGGCCGGTTCGGGAAAGCAAATAATTTTTTTTGCATTAATCTTAAGTATCTTCTTTTCACAGAACCTGATTTCGCAGACTGTGACAGGCCTGGATAACTGGTTTAACCGTGAAACGGATGCCAAAACAGGCAAGCCGTACCATTATCTCTGGAGCGATACTGCATGGAGCGGCTATTCGAGGTGGGGTGAAATTTTTGTTTCAAAGGGAGCAACACTCAAAACTGTTGGGAAACCGACAAAAAGTGCTTTGAAGGAGATCGGAATTTATATCATAGTTGATCCCGACACAACCACCGAATCAAAAACCCCGAACTATATTCTTCCTGAGGATGTTAAGACTATTACAAAGTGGGTCAGAAAAGGAGGAGTACTTGCCATTCTTGCCAATGATGCACCGAATTGCGAATTCACCCATCTTAATGAGCTCGTTAAAGAATTTGGTATCTTTTTTAACCATGTAACGCTGCATGCAGTGAAGAATAATAAATGGGAGACGGGTGCATCCGGTAATTTTTCAGATCATCTGCTTTTTGAAGGGGTCTCAAAAATATACATTAAGGAGGTTTCAGATATGACACTATCAGGTCCGGCCATACCTGTTCTGACAGAAGACAGCAAGGTGCTTATTTCTGAAAGCCGGTTTGGGAAAGGGTATGTATTTGCTATCGGTGATCCATGGATATACAATGAATATATTGATCATGACCGGCTGCCTGAAAGCTTTGAGAACCGCAAAGCTGCAGAAAACCTTACCGGTATTTTACTGAAAAATGCCGATTAATATAATTAAAGCCACCGGCCAGATTTTAAATCCAATAATGATGGATCAGTTCGATCCGGCTTAATCTGCCCTGAACTCTTTCTGAATCAATCAGTTTTTCGGAGTCAGGGAATTTATTAAACACTTTATTACCAGTAAAACAGAATCCCGAAATATTATAATGAGAAAAAGAGCCCTTATCACAGGAGCATCAGGCGGAATAGGCCGTGAACTTGCCTCAATTCATGCCTCACATGGAGATAATCTTGTCCTTATTGCCAGAACGGGATGCCTCCTGGAGGAACTGAAGAAAGAACTTGAGAAGGAATACGGTATAGAAGTTTATAACATTGAAAAGGACCTTTCCCTGAAAGATGCCGGGAAGGAAATATTTGAAGAGGTAAAAAGGGAAGGGCTGACAATAAATTATCTTATAAACAATGCCGGATTCGGTGATTTCCGCCTTTTCGCGGAGAGTGAATGGGAGAAGCAGGAGAAGATGGTGAATCTGAACATAACAGCATTGATGCAGCTTACATGGCACTTTCTGCCTGAGATGATCGAAAGGAGGGAGGGAAGGATACTGAATATTGCCTCGACTGCAGCTTTCCAGCCGGGCCCGACCATGTCGGTCTATTTTGCCTCCAAGGCTTTTGTTCTTAGTTTTTCAGAAGCTGTTCATAATGAAATTAAAGACAAGGGTGTGACAATTACAGCACTCTGTCCTGGGTCAACCGATACTTCTTTTCATGCTATTGCCCTTGACGATCCGATGCTTGTGAGTAAAAGAAAGATGGCGTCAGCCCGCGAAGTTGCTGAATACGGGCATAGAGCTATGATGAAGGGTAAACCTGTTGCTATTCATGGCTTTAAGAATGCTTTTATGGCCAATGCCGTCAGATTTTTTCCGCGCGACTTTATTGTGAAAATGGCAAGAAAGATACAGGAGAAGAAAAACTATAATGCCCCCCACAGGTAGAGGCTTTTTCTATTACCCCACAGATCGTTAATATCTTCATACGTCCGGATGCCTGCTTATATTTTTCCATAGCAGAGGTAAGGTCTGCGGGTGTGACGATGCTCCCCGGCCACCACCATCGCGTCTTAGTCATGATCAGGAAAGGGTAATTAAAAACTGAAGATAAAAAAAAGAGGGCAATTGTTAATATATGATTCTGATTTAATTATTTTTACCTGATGAACACCAGGTGAACAGAACATATTAATGGTGATTCAGGGGAAATACCAGATTTACATAAACAGAATGTCCGGATCAGTGTTGGTGAAGATCCCGGTCTGTATACCGGTGCAATAATGGAAGTCAGAAAAACTAAAACAACTTAAAGAAAACAGTATGGCAACCCGCAGAGAATTTATCCAGAAGACAGCCCTCGGGGCAGCAGCTTTTACCCTTGGGGCAAAGAGCTATTCGCGAGTAATTGGTGCTAACGACAGGATCAGAGTCGGAATAGTCGGTTTTTCGGACCGGTTCAGGTCATCATTGTCGCCGGCATTCCTGAGTATGGCAGATGAACTGAATTTTGAATTTACAGCCGTCTCCGATATCTGGAGCCGGCGTCGTGATGAGGCTGACGCTTTTTATAAATCCAAAGGGATTAATCTAAGGCTCGCACGTAATAATGAAGAATTATATGATGGTAAGGATACTGATGCCGTGATCATTAGCACGGCCGATTTTCAGCATGCTTTGCATTGTGCCGAGGCTGTTGAGGCCGGACGTGATGCTTATGTTGAAAAACCTTTTGCCGAGACAATGGCTGATGCCCGTGTTGCCCTGAAAGCAGTTCAGAAAACAGGGAAGATCGTTCAGATTGGTTCACAGAGAAGGAGTGCAGCCAACTATATTGCCGCCAATGAATACCTGAATTCCGGTAAGTTCGGAAACATTGTCATTGTTGAAATGACATGGAATGTTAACCAGCCTGGCAGATGGAGAAGGCCTCAGCTTACTCCCGTTATAAAAGAATCGGAAACCGACTGGAAAAGATACCAGATGAACCGCCCGCCCGCCGGATGGGACCCCCGGAAGTATCTTGAATTCAGACTATTCTGGCCATATTCATCAGGGATCCCGGGTCAGTGGATGGCTCATCAGATAGATACCGTCCATTGGTTTACAGGCCTGGCTCATCCCCGGAGCGTTGCTGCCAATGGTGGAATTTACCTCTGGAAGGACGGCCGTCAGAATTTTGACACAATGACAGCCGTATTTGATTACGGCGATCCAAAAGACCTGACTTCAGGCTTCCAGGTTGTCTATTCTTCACGTTTTACCAATGAAGCCGGCGGAACCAAAGAGCTCTATTATTCCAACGGAGGAATGCTGAACCTTGATACCAACAAGATAACATCGACAGGCGGCTTGCGCGAAGGCGATGCAAAAGCTATGGGTATGAAACCTAATCTTCTCGAGCCTTATGATCTGCCCGGGCTGAAAGTTGAGACCGGAGCCAATACCGGTTCTGATCCTATGACCAACGCTCATATGAGGAACTGGATGGAGTGTGTACGGGACCGCAGGAAACCAAATGCAGATATTGTGGCAGGATACAATCATTCCATTGCCAACATTATGACAACTGCCTGCCTGAGAACTGGCGAAAGAGCAACTTTCGATGAGGAAACGCAGGAGGTTATGGCAGGTGGTAAAGTGTTCCGGTATTAATAGTGCATCTCATTATGAAGAATATAAGTACTTATCTCCCCGGCAGGAAATTACTGCAGCTTTTTCTATGCGCCAAAATAGTGCTTCTGGCAGCGGTACTGGCAGCAGGCGCTCAACCATCGGGAGGAAAAGGAGTAAAACTGGTCAGACACGACGATGAACGGAAGGTAGATATTTTTATAAACGGAAACCTGTTTACATCTTACAGATATCCCGCCGGTCTCGAGAAACCGTTTCTCTATCCTGTTTATGCATCCAACGGATCAGTATTGACACGGGGCTTCCCGCTTGAACCAAGAAAAGGTGAACGCGTTGATCATCCACACCATATCGGTTTGTGGTTTAATCATGGAAATGTGAACGGACTGGATTTCTGGAATAACTCTTCAGCTATACCGGCCGACAAAAAGGATGCCTATGGTCATATAGTCCATCAGAAAATATTGAAGGCCAAAGGTGGCAGGAAAGGTGTCCTTGAGGTTGAAATGACCTGGGATGATAATAAGGGGAATAGTGTTCTTACTGAAAGGACCATGTACATTTTTTCGGGTGACAATTCGTCCTTTACAATCGACCATATAACAACTCTTACAGCGGTAAATGGTCAGGTCACCCTTGCTGACAACAAGGAAGGTCTTTTTGCCATCAGGGTGGACAGGGCGTTCGAAATGCCTTCGGAGGAGTCGTTGATATTTACCGACGAAAAGGGCAACCCGACCACAGTGAAAGCAACTGACAACACAGGAGTTACCGGAATGTATGTATCCAGTGAAGGGTTGACCGGGGATGCAGTATGGGGAACAAGAAACAAATGGGTTTTGCTGAGGGGGACCAGCAATAATACCACAGTGACCTTTGGTATCTTTGATCACCCGGAAAATACTGGTTACCCGGCATATGCCCATGCCCGCGGATACGGACTTTTCTCGGTCAATAACCTTGGTCAGAATGCTTATGATCCGAAACAGGAGAAAAAGAATCTTATCCTGGAAAAAGGTGAGTCGGTTAAGCTTCGTCACCGGTTTTATGTCCGGTCCGGCTCTGAACTTACCCCGGAGGAAGCAAACAGGATATCTGATGAATTTTCAAAAGCCTGGTGATATATTCAGCAGGCCTGGTGCATCAGATTAAAATTTATTCTTTTCTTACAATACAGGTATTAAATTGTTAATGTTAAATAGAAATCAAAAATTAAAATAAAAAAAATGAAAAAGTATACCATTATCAGATCGGGATTTATTTCCCTGGCGCTTTTATTTTTACTTGCTTCGGCTTTTACCGCTTTCGGAGCTCCTAAAGGTAAACAACAATATTATGAGATTAAAGTCTACAGGGTAAAACAATCATCACAGGCCGGGCAGGTTGATAACTATCTTCAGAATGCTTACTTACCGGCATTGCACCGTGCGGGAATAAGTAAGATAGGTGTTTTCAAACCTGTTGAAAGTGATACTACCTACGGAAAACTGATTTATATATTCATCCCGTACAAATCAATGGATCAGTATCTGGGACTACCCGGAGTTCTGCAAAAAGACATAGACTATCAGAGCCAGGGTAAGGGATTCATCGAAGCACCCTACAATGATCCTCCGTTTGTAAGATATGAAAGCATCCTTTTAAAGGCATTTACTGGTATGCCTCTCTTTAATGCACCGGTCTATGACACGCCGTCGGGTGATCGCATTTACGAACTTCGGAGTTATGAGAGCGCGACAGAATTAAAAGCTGCTCTTAAGATAAAGATGTTCAATGAGGGAGAGATCGGTCTTTTTGTAAAACTTAATTTCAATCCTGTATTTTTTGCCAAGGTTCTTGCCGGCAACCAGCAGCCGAACCTTATGTATATGACATCTTTCAGGGATATGGCTACTCACGACGACAGATGGAAAGCCTTCAGGGCTGCTCCGGAATGGGCTGAGCTATCGGCCGTGGAAGAGTATAAAAACACTGTTTCAAAATCACATATACACCTGTTACACCCTACTTCCTATTCGGACTTTTAGTTTTATTAAAAAAACTCCTTCACCGGTTAACGGGAAGGAGTTTTTTTTTAAAGATCCTTTTTAGATCATCATAGATCAGGAAGGAAATGTTATTTTCGAAATAGTATCTTCAACTTCTGCAGTTGTCATCTCATGATCAGGCAGGTTGTTATCAAAATACTTTTCATAGGCAGAGATGTCGAAATGACCGTGACCGCTAAGGTTAAAGAGGATGGTTTTTGAGACTCCTTCCAGGTCGGCCTTTCTCGCCTCATCGAGTGCCCCTGCAATGGCGTAGGTAGATTCGGGAGCAGGAAGGATACCTTCAGTTCTGGCAAACAGCACACCTCCTTCAAAGCATTCTCTCTGCATTTTTGCCCTGGCTTCGATAAATCCGTCTTTCAGAAGCTGGCTTACCAGGACTCCGGCCCCATGATAACGCAGACCACCGGCATGGATCTTTGCAGGTATAAAATTATGTCCGAGAGTGTACATCGGAAGGAGAGGGGTCATCCCTGCAGAATCGCCGAAGTCGTACATGAACTTACCTTTGGTAAGTTTAGGGCACGAGGAAGGTTCTATGGTCAGCAGTCTTGTTTTCTTGCCATTTTTGAGATTCTCCCTGAGGAAAGGAAATGCTATTCCCGAGAAGTTAGATCCCCCTCCGAAGCATCCGATAACCACATCGGGATAATCTCCTGCCATTTCCATCTGAATAAGAGCTTCCTGTCCGATTATTGTCTGATGGAGGGCGACATGATTGAGTACACTTCCAAGAGAGTATTTTGTGTAAGGATCCTCCGCTGCTATCTCCATAGCTTCAGAAATTGCTATTCCAAGGCTTCCGGGGGAGTCAGGATCCAGCTCAAGGACTCTTCTTCCGGCGGCAGTAAATGTTGATGGTGAGGGGATGACCTTGGCATTATAAGTATTCATAAGCAGTTTTCGTCCCGGTTTCTGGTTATAACTGACCTTAACCATAAATACCAGAAGTTCAAGACCGAAGTGTTGGCACGCGAAACTCATGGCGCTTCCCCACTGACCCGCCCCGGTCTCAGTTGTGATCTTTCTTACTCCCTCCTTTTTGTTGTAGTAAGCCTGGGCAATGGCAGTGTTGGCCTTGTGAGAACCTGAATAGTTACCACCCTCATATTTGTAGTATATTTTGCTTTTTGTGCCAAGAGCTTTTTCAAGATTACTTGCCCTGAACATGGGAGAGGGACGATAAGTCCTGTAAAGATCCAGAACTTCATCAGGTATTTCAATATACCTTTCTGTCGACATCTCCTGTTTAATAAGTTCCATCGGGAAAACAGCTGACAGAGCCTCGGGTCCTATTGGTTGACGGGTGACAGGGTGCAGCGGTGGCATCGGTTTGTTAGGCATGTCAGCCATAATATTATACCATTGCCTGGGCATTTCACTTTCGTTTAATAAAATTTTTCTGATCTTTTCCATTGTTATCTGAATTAGGTTTACAATTTTTTAAATAAAAAAAAGGCACGCTGTGAACAGTGCGCCTTGAATAATCAATATTTTAAAATTATATAATGGCTTGTTTCACAGCTTAATCGTTAAGCTACGCCAAGTCCAGATATATAACCTTCTAATCTTCATGACATCAAAAATACAGAATTTTTTTAATTACAAACAAAACTGACGAAAATTTTTAAAAATATTTACTTAAATCGCCATTTTTGAAACAGAATTATAAAGAAGTACTCCTGTCTCTGTATCATTCACTTATTACTCCCCCGATTTTTCTGAGATCATCAAAAAATCCGGGATATGATTTTCCAACGGAATGGGAGTCCCTTACGGAGACTTTCCCCGAAGCTCCCAGGGCAGCAGTAGCTGCGGCCATGGCAATACGGTGGTCATTATGCGAATCAACCTTTGCCCCGGTGACCCTTCCTCCCGTGATGCTCATAAGATCGTCGGTAATACTGATCATTACCCCCATTTTTTCAAATTCTTCCTTAAGCGATGCAGCCCTGTTGCTCTCCTTATGTATCAGCCTTGAGACACCTTTGATCACTGAAGTACCTTGGCAATATGCTGCCAGTGCAACCAGGGGAGGGAAAAGATCAGGTGATTCTGTTGCATCAAATCTGAATGATTTAAGTTCTGACCTTGAAATACCGATATAGTCTTTACCGTAACTTATTCTGGCTCCTGATTCTTCCAGGGCTTTTAGCACCGTCATGTCGCTCTGGGGACTTCCTCTGCGTAGTCCGGTTACCTGAAGGTCCCCGTTAATTGCACCGGCGATAAGGAGAAATGCTCCCCCGCTCCAGTCACTCTCCACTTCATACTCCCTGGCAATATATCTCTGATTACCGGGAATTTGAAACGTCTGATAATCATTGTTACCGATAGTTATCCCGAAATCTCTCAATATACCGATGGTCATATCTATGTAGGGTTTGCTCTTCAGGTTCTTCACCTTTACAACAGAATCCTTTTTAGCCAGTGGCAGGGCCATCAGCAGACCGGTCAGCAGCTGGGAGCTGACCGAACCGTCTATTTCAATCTCTCCGCCCACAAGCGGACCTTTAATAGTAAGTGGGAGGTAACCGTCAGGGCTTCTGTATTTTACTCCAAGCTGCAAAAGCGCTTCCCCGATCATCGACATTGGTCTCTGTTTCAGCGAGCCTGCTCCCGACATGGTTATTTCAACCGGGTAAAGGGCTGCTATCGGTGAGAACATCCGTATCGCCAGTCCCGACTCCCCGCAGTTCAGCCTGGCCTCTTTCACTTCAAATCCGCCGGTAATCTTCATTTCTTCCCGGTCAGGTTCAACTTTGGCGCCCAGGCCAACAGCAATACTCATTGCAGCCAGCGAATCGTCACAATAAGACGGATTTCTAATGATACTTTGCCCTCCTGCCAGCATTGCAGCCGCTATAGCTCTCTGGGTCATGCTTTTGGATGAGGGGGCTTTTATCCTGCCTTTTACGAATGACGGTTCAACAGATCTTTCCATGAGTTATTTAAGGATTTATTTTTCTCCGTTATCTTTCTTTATTCCGTTGTTCATGACCTTCATCTGATGGTTAATGGATTCCTGGTGGATAGCCTTGAAAATTGTATCAATAATCTCGGCACTCAGTCCTTTTGACACTCCCCTTGCGATAACCTTCTTCATGATCTCGTCCCAACGGGCACTCTGCAAGATAGTAATATTATTTTCCTTTTTATATTTACCTATTGTTTCTGCAACCTGCATTCTTTTCTCCATCAGATCAAGAAGATGATCATCATAGATATCAATCTGCTGGCGCAGTTCTCCCAATACATCCAGCAGTTTGGGATCAGAAGCGACAGGATTTCGCAGGATCAGCCTCGTAAGCAATTCCTTCAGGTCATTTGGGGTAAGCTGCTGGGCCGCGTCGCTGAGAGCCTTGTCAGGATTAATATGCGATTCGAGCATAAGTCCGTCAAAGTTCAGGTCCATAGCTTTCTGGGAAATTTCATGGAGGTAAAGTCTCGATCCGGAAATATGACTCGGGTCACAAATTATTGGAAGGTCAGGGATCCTCCTTCGCAATTCTATTGGCAGTTGCCAGTTAGGCTGGTTCCTGTAAGTGGTTTTTTCATACGAGGAAAAACCTCTGTGTATGGCCCCAAGAAGCTTTATCCCGGCTTTTGCTATCCGCTCGATTGCGCCTATCCAAAGTTCAATATCAGGGTTTATCGGATTTTTGACAAGGACCATAACATCAACCCCGTTCAGGGCATCCGAAATCTCCTGGACAGTAAACGGATTGACCGATGTACGGGCACCTATCCATAACAGATCCACGCCATACTTGAGAGCTTCATAAACATGTTTTTCATTTGCGACTTCGGTTCCCACAAGCAGCCCTGTCTCCTGCCTGACATCCCGCAGCCATTTAAGCCCTTCAACACCTACACCCTCGAATGAGTTTGGCCTGGTTCGTGGTTTCCAGATCCCGGCCCTGAAAACAGAGACCTCTTTTATCTGGGCCAGCTGCTTTGCTGTCTCCATTACCTGCTCTTCAGTCTCGGCACTGCACGGACCTGAGATCAGAAAAGGTCTTCCCTTATAACCCCTCCACTCGTTTATAACCGAAGTCTTAACTACCTGTTCCATAAATTTTACTATTTAGTTCAGTATTTTTCTGATTTTGTTTGCCTCTTCCATTAGTGCCCTCAATCCTTCCTTATCTCTTTCAGCAATTTTTTTTCTGAACAGATTCATTTTTTCAATATAGGTGTCCATTACTTCGATGATGAATTCGGAATTTTCGAGGAATATAGGCGCCCATGTCTCCCCGTTACTTTTGGCAAGACGCACGGTACTTTCAAAACCTCCGCTGGCAAGAGTAAGTATATTGTGTTCCTCCTCTTCTTTTTCGAGCACGCTGAGAGCCAGAGAAAATGATGTAATATGAGATATATGGGACACATAAGCCACGTGAATATCGTGATCGCTTGAATTCATGTATACTTTACGCATGTTCAGAATGTCCAGCATATTTTCTATCATGTTCAGTGCATCACGATCACTCTTCTCACGGTCACAGATAATTACCGGTTTGTAGTCGAAGAGCCTGCCTATTGCTGCTAGGGGCCCTGAATATTCAGTTCCTGCCATTGGATGCAGCGCTACATAACGCCCCCTGGCAGGATGATTTTCAGAAATTCTGGCAATACTTGCCTTGGTTGATCCCATATCGACCACTACTTTTGAGGTGCCATTGATCCTGTCAAGTATCCCGGGTAACATAGTGCAATTCGTGTCGACGGGAGTGCATAAAAATATAAGATCACTCCTGTCAACGGCATTTTCGATAGTCTCATTTTCATCCACCAGACCGCAAAGAAGAGCAATATTCTGGTGCTGTGGATTGGCATCCACTCCAATGATCCTGCTGGCAAATCCACGCTTCCGGAGGTCTATCATCAACGATCCTCCTATCAGTCCGATACCTATTACTGCTATAGTCATTTCTATAAATTGCTTTTTCTGGTCGATTATAAGTTAACTGCCTTTTTGAAAAGATTCCAGTCTTTTAAGAGCTTCAAGAAGCCGCTCTTCAGTCGCACACAAAGATATACGTATAAAACGATCCCCGTTGCTTCCGAAAATAAAACCCGGCGTCAGGAATAAGTGTGTTTTATTAAGAATATCCTCAACAAACTCTTCACACGAAGCAACCTCTTCCGGCAGACGTCCCCACACAAAAAGTCCCACCTGTCCGGCATCAAATTTACACGAAAGTAGCTTCATTATCGATTCTGCGATCCTGCGCCTTTTTACATAGGCCTGGTTAACAGTGTCATACCACGATTCGGGATTTCCAAGTGCCTCCACAGCTGCCAGCTGCAAAGGAAGGAACATCCCTGAATCCATATTGCTTTTTACCTTGATAATGCTTTTGATATATTCGCTGTTACCGGCCACCATGCCTATGCGCCATCCGGCCATATTATGTGACTTACTCAGGGAATTAAGTTCAAGGGCAATCTCATCCGAGCCTTTTACCGAAAGGATACTGTGATACTCCCTGTTCAGTATAAAACTGTATGGATTATCGTTTACCAGCAGGATGTTCTTCCTCAGGGCAAAGGATACCAGTTTTTCGAAAAGATCTGACGATCCTTTGGTCCCTGTAGGCATATTCGGATAGTTGATCCACATAAGCCTGACCCTGCTAAGATCCTCCTTTTCGAGAGCATCAGTATCAGGTTGCCATCCTTTGGTTTCGTCCAGGTCGTATTTTCTTATTATTCCACCCACAAGGTTTGTTACCGACGAATAGGTCGGATAGCCCGGATTCGGAACCAGTACCTCATCGCCGGGATTTACAAATGCCATGCTGATATGCATAATACCTTCCTTACTTCCCATCAGGGGAAGAATCTCACTTTCGGGATTTAATGGCACGCCGAAGTATTTCATATACCAGTCAGCAAAAGCCTTTCTGAGTGCCAGAACGCCATTATAACTCTGGTAACCATGAACATCAGGCCTTCTTGCTTCCAGGGCAAGACGTTCGATACAGTTCTCTGATGGTGGCTGGTCAGGGCTTCCGATACCAAGATTAATAATATCAGCTCCTGCGCTCCGCATCCTGTCAATCTGCCTTAGCTTAGTCGAGAAATAGTATTCACTGACGCTTTCAGTTCTTAAAGCCGGTTTAACTTTCATATAACATATCTCCTTTATTATATACTCCCAGAACCTCCAGGTTACTGGTATATTTATCAAGAACACTTTTTATCTCTTCAATATCAGAATCAACGGGTAATTCAAGGTCAAGATAGAACATATATTCCCATTCGCCGTTAAGCCTGGGAACGGATTGTATTTTCGAAAGGTTTATATTCATTTCGGCCAGCCTGACAAGTACTGCTGCAAGTGATCCGGGCCTGTGTCCTGTTGCAAAACAAATGGAGACCTTATTACCGGAGTTGGTACTTTTATCCACGCTGCCTATCACAAGGAAGCGGGTATAATTCTTTTTGTAAGTCTCGATACCGGCGGCCAGTATCTCAAGCCCATATAATCCGGCAGCATTAGCCGATGCTATCGCTGCAATCTTCTTAAGTTTGTTTTCGCTTATCAGTCTTGCACTTCCGGCGGTGTCTTCTGCCTCCACAAGGGTGATGGCAGGATACTGGTTCAGGAAGCTCATACATTGAGAAAGTGCTATCGGGTGTGATCTTATCTGCCGTATGTCGGCCATCGTCTGGCCGGGCAGAGCCATCAGGTTCTGTACTACCCTGAGGTTGTGTTCCCCCAGGATTTTCATTCCCGACTCCCTGATCAATGTATAATTATACAGCATGCTTCCCGACCTGGCATTCTCAATTGCCATCATGGCCAGATCAGCAAGCCCTTCCTTTACAGCGCCCAGTGTCATATCAAATGTTGCACAAGGCACTATATCAATTTTCTCTGTGCTGAAGTACTGTCTGGCCGCAACTTCGTGAAAGCACCCGTTTTCTCCCTGAATAGCTATCTTCATAATATTAATAAGTATTAAAAAAAAAGGGCCCCTTTTCCG
Organism: uncultured Bacteroidales bacterium; assembly: GCA_963736675.1. GTDB lineage: Bacteria > Bacteroidota > Bacteroidia > Bacteroidales > VadinHA17 > LD21. The sequence goes on along the minus strand of CAVTPT010000003.1, from coordinate 142,088 downwards.
GGACCCTTGCTTCATATAAATTTCTTATCTGTATACAAAAATCCCTTTATCTCTTTTTAAAATAAAAAAAGAAATAAAAAGAGATAAAATAGTTGTATACAATATTCATTCTGGCGTTTTATTAGCTTACAAAAGTAATGGAAAAATTAAAAAAACAAAAAAATATCAAAATTAATATCAGGAAATCTTAATATTCTTTCAAAATCTGTCTTACCCGGATTTAAATTCCCTGAAAAACAATCCTTATAATTTTATAAAGTAAAGTTTAAGCGGGAGTCCCCCCGCGAAAGGATTATTTTCCGGAATGACGTGCTTTAAGGATCTCCTCCACATCTGAAAAGGCGATCTTTTTTGTCTTCAGCAGGATCAGCAGGTGATAGAGCAGATCGGCAGCCTCATTAATGAAGAGATCGTCGTTGTTGTCCTTGGCTTCAATAACCAGTTCCACTGCTTCCTCGCCAACCTTTTGCGCAACTTTGTTTATACCCTGCCTGTAGATCCTGTTTGTGTATGAATCCTGAGCGTCTTCATCAATTCTTTGAGACACAATTTGTTCGAGCTGATAAATGAAACCTTTTGCACTCTCCTCATTAAAGCATGAAACAGACCCGGTATGACATACCGGACCTGCCGGATTTACCTTGATAAGAAGAGAATCATTGTCGCAGTCGATAAGGATCTCTTTAACATATAAATAGTTTTTTGAGGTTTCTCCTTTGGTCCATAGTCTTTTTTTGCTGCGGCTGAAGAATGTGACCCTGCCTTCCTCCATTGTTTTTTTGTAAGCTTCCTCGTTCATATAACCGATCATCAGGACCTGCAGTGTATCATTGTCCTGTATTATTGCAGGTACCAGGCCCTGTCCCTTGTCAAAATCAATAAATGTCATTTTTTTTTCGTTTTTGTTCCTCTGTAAAGCTCAATGAATCTGTCTGCTGTCTCTAACTCATTATCCGTATATCTTTACGGCATACTCAGTTCCTGACGTTGATATTTTTTGCTGTCAGGTAATTCTTCAGGTCGGGGATCGATATTTCCCCAAAGTGAAAAATACTTGCCGCCAGTGCAGCACTGCAGGTCGTTTTTGTAAATACATCTCTGAAATGCTCCATATTTCCTGCTCCCCCCGATGCTATCACGGGTATGTTAACTCTGCTGCTTATCTCCCTTGTGATATCAATAGAGAATCCTGATTTTGTTCCATCGGTATTCATTGAAGTAAGAAGGATTTCGCCCGCCCCCAGCCTTTCTGCTTTTTCAGCCCATTCAACAGATTTGAGAGGAGTAGGGGTTCTTCCGCCATCAAGGAAAACCATCCATTCGTTATTGACAAGTTTTGTATCGATAGCCACAACAACGCACTGGCTTCCAAACTGCCTTGATAATTTTGATATCAGCAAAGGATTTCTTACTGCCGAAGAGTTAATACTCACCTTATCGGCTCCTGCTTTAATAAGTACCGAAACATCGTCAGGCGTGTTTATTCCTCCTCCTACAGTAAAGGGTATATTGATCTCGAAAGCAATTTTTTCGACAAGTTCCGCAAAAGTCTTCCTGTTTTCAATTGTCGCTGTTATGTCGAGGAATACCAGTTCGTCGGCACGTTCCTCCACATATCTTTTTGCCAGTTCAACAGGATCACCTGCATCACGGATATCAACAAAGTTGACTCCCTTCACTGTTCTGCCGTTCCTGATATCCAGGCATGGTATAATTCTCTTTTTCAGCATAGCCGGCCCAGTTGTTTTAAGTTCAGAATTCCTTCATAAAGTGCCTTCCCGATAATGGCACCTTCACAGCCTATAGCTTCCAATTCCCTTATATCATCTTCGGAAGAGACACCTCCGCTGGCTATCAGGTTTATTTTAACATTTTCAAGTATCTCCCTGTACAAATCTTTTGATGGCCCAAGCAGCATTCCATCTTTTTCTATATCGGTACAGATAGTGTACCTGACACCTTTCAGAAAATAGCTTTTTATAAAGCTTAATATATCTGTTCCGGTGTTTTCCTGCCAGCCTTCGGTCGAGATCTTCCGGTTCACCGAGTCGGCACCCAGGATAATTTTATCAGCCCCGAACAATCGCAGCCATTCGAGAAATAATACAGGATCGGATACTGAGATGCTGCCACAGGTAACCTGGCTCGCCCCACAACCAAACGCAATTTTAAGATCGTCATAAGACCGTATGCCTCCGCCGAAATCAACAGTAAGCGAAGTTTTTGACACAATCTGTTCAAGAACCTTATGGTTAATGATCTTTCTGCCTTTTGCTCCATCGAGATCGACAAGATGAAGATATTTAATACCATGATCTTCAATCTGTTTTGCCATTTCCAGAGGATATTCATTGTAGATTTTTTTCGTCGAGTAGTCCCCTTTTGTGAGTCTCACGCACTTACCTTCGATAATATCAATTGCAATAATAATTCTCATAATTCAAGAAAATTCTTTAAAATCCTTACTCCGGTATCAGCCGATTTTTCGGGATGAAACTGTGTGGCATAGAAGTTGTCTTTCTTCATGGCAGCGCTGAAAGGCAATACATAATCACAGATAGCAGATGTACATGAAGTTATCTCAGCGTAGTAACTGTGAACATAATAAACATCCGTTCCGGCCTTTATTCCCCTGAAGAGATCTCCTTTCAGTGCCGAAAAGTTGTTCCAGCCCATATGCGGGACCTTATCAAAGGGAGGAAATTTCTTGACTGTTGCATCAAAAATTCCCAGGCATTTCGTACTTCCCTCATCCGAGAAACTACACATCAGCTGAAGTCCCAGGCAGATCCCGAGAACAGGCTGCGTAAGAGAGCAAAGTGTACGATCAAGATTTCTTTCCCTCAGGTATCTCATTGCAGAGCTTGCTTCACCAACTCCCGGTATTATGACCTTTTCAGCCTCAGTGATCTCTGTGGGATCGTCTGTTACCCTTGCATCATATCCCAGCCGGGCAAGTGCATTTTTGACCGAGAGTATATTGCCGGCATTATATTTCAGGATGGCGATCATAGCTTACCTTTTGTTGAAGGAAGGTTAAAGTTATCGGTCCGTCTGACCGCCATTTTAATGGCTTTGGCAAAAGCCTTAAATATTGCTTCGATCTTGTGATGCTCATTATCGCCCTCTGCTTTTATATTCAGGTTACATCTGGCATTATCGCTGAACGATTTGAAAAAATGGTAGAATAGTTCCGTTGGCATTTCCCCGATTTTCTCCCTGGTGAATCGGGCATCCCACACGAGCCATGGTCTGCCGCTGAAATCGAGAGCGACCTGGGCAAGGGAATCGTCCATCGGCAGCAGAAACCCATATCTTTCTATTCCTTTTTTACTTCCCAGGGCATTCAGTATCCCTTCACCCAGGGCTATACCAATATCTTCCGTAGTGTGATGAAGATCGACATGAATGTCGCCTTTTGCTTTAATGGCCAGATCAATTTCCCCGTGCCTTGCCAGCTGATCAAGCATATGATCAAGGAAGCCTGTCCCGGTATCAATATCACTTTTGCCCGATCCATCGAGGTTCAGTTCCACCGAGATACTTGTCTCCTTTGTCTTTCTCTCCACAAATGCCTTTCGGGGAATCCTTTTCAGAAATTTATAAATTTCGCTCCAGTCTGTTGTGGCTAACTGAGCGAGGGGATTAGCCTGTTTGTTAATGAATATTGCTTTACAACCCAGGTTTTTTGCCAGTTCCAGATCGGTGACCCTGTCTCCTATGACGTATGATGACCCGAGATCGATCCCCTGCGAAAGATATCTGGTAAGCATTGCAGTACCGGGCTTTCTGGTAGGTGCTTTCTCCTCCGGGAAAGATCTGTCGATGAATACTTCGGCAAATTCTATTCCCTCACCCCTGAGTATCTGGAGCATTTTTTCATGCGGGGGCCAGAATGTATTCTCAGGGAAGGAGTCAGTCCCAAGTCCATCCTGGTTTGTTACCATCACAAGCTCAAAGTCTGTCTCTCTGGCTATCGCCGACAAGGCAGTGATCACACCCGGAAGAAATCCGAATTTTTCTATACTGTCAACCTGTTCATCCAGCGGTTCTGTGATGATAGTCCCGTCGCGGTCAATAAACAGAACCTTCTTCATAGATTTATCTTCTTTAAAGTCCGTATAAGTTTGTCATTTTCGTTCCTGGTACCGACTGTAATCCTGATACAACCATTTATAATCCGGTTACGGTTCCTGACAATTATTTTATTTCCAACCAGCTGAGTGTACACTGAATCAGCATCTTTAGTCCTGACCAGAAGGAAGTTCGCATCTGAAGGAAACACTTCTTCAATAATAGTCAATTTTTTAAGATTAGCTGCAAGTCTTTCCCGTTCACCTTTCAACCGGTCCACCTGGAGTCTGTACTCTTCCATCCTCCTTAATTTTGCAAGGGCAGCTCTCTGGTTGATGGCGCTTATGTTATACGGTGGTTTCATCTTGTTGAAATAGTGAACTATGGCAGGAGAGGTGAATGCCATTCCGATTCTGGCAGCCGCAAGGCCCAGTGCTTTACTGAATGTCTGCATCACAATAAGATTAGGATACCTGCCGACAGACTCTTTAAAAGAGGTCTTCCCGGAGAAGTCATGATAAGCTTCGTCAATTACAACCATTCCTCCGAAATGTGATATGATATATTCCACATCCGACTTATTCATGCAGTTTCCGGTAGGATTATTCGGTGAACAGATAAATATCAGTTTAAGGTCACGATCGTTAAGTAAGGGAGTAACTTTCTGAAGATCAATCTGAAAATTTTTATCAAGGTTTATCTTTAAAAGCCTGACATCGTTGACAGCTGCCGAAACTTCATACATACCATAGGTGGGAGAGAAGGTAAGGGCCTTGTCTTTACCCGGCTGGCAGAAGATCCTGTAGCAAAGATCTATGATCTCGTCACTTCCGTTTCCAAGAAAAATATTTTCAACAGGGACCTGTCTGACATTGCTGATGGATGCCTTAAGATCGGTCTGATAGGGATCGGGGTACCGGTTAAGCTTACCGTAGGGATTTTCGTTCGCATCCAGGAATATTCCTTCCCTGCCCTTGAACTCATCCCTGGCACATGAATAGGGGATAAGTGCTTTTACATTTTCTCTTACGAGATTGTCAATATCAAACATTGTTAAGAGTATTAAGACGTAAGGTGACTGCATTTTTGTGTCCGTCGAGATGTTCGGCTTCAGCCATTTTCTCGATTACCGGACCAAGGTTTAACATTCCTTCAGGTGTTACTTCCTGAAATGATATCTTTTTCATAAAGCTTTCAACCGACACTCCGCTGAAGTTGCGGGCAAAGCCGTTTGTAGGAAGAGTGTGGTTTGTCCCGGTAGCATAATCTCCCGCACTTTCGCAACTGTATTTACCGAGAAAAACCGATCCTGCATTGATAACTTCCGATGCATGTTTTAAAGGATCGTCTGTTGAAATAATAAGATGTTCTGGAGCATAGAGGTTGCTGAACTCAATGCATTCTGCAACAGAATTCAGCAGTATGGTTTTACTGTGTTCCAGCGATTTAAGTGCTATATCCTTTCTTGGCAGCAGCCTGACCTGCCTGTCGATTTCTTCCATTACCCTGATGATAACTGATTCATTGTCGGTAAGAAGCATTACCTGGCTGTCGGGTCCGTGTTCGGCCTGTGAAAGCAGGTCGGCGGCGACAAATTCCGGATTGGAGGTTTCGTTGGCAATCACCAGTACTTCGCTTGGACCGGCAGGCATGTCGATTGGGATCCCATCGAGCTGGACGAGCTCTTTGGCCATGGTAACGTACTGGTTACCCGGCCCGAAAATTTTATCAACCCGTTTGATACTTTCGGTACCATAAGCCATTGCCGCTATAGCCTGCGCTCCGCCGGTCCGGAATATGTTTGTAACCCCTGTTATTAAGGCAGCATACAGGATAAGTGGATTGATCTTTCCTTCACGGTCGGGAGGAGTGCACATCATTATCTCTCTGCAGCCGGCTATACGTGCAGGAATGGCAAGCATCAGAACAGTTGAAAAAAGAGGGGCGGACCCCCCGGGGATGTAAAGCCCTGCTTTTTCGACCGGCACATTTTTTCTCCAGCATCTGACACCCCTGGAAGTTTCAATGGCAGGTTCACTTGTAAGTTGCGCTGAATGAAATTTTTCAATGTTCTCTTTTGCAATGCCGATTGCATCCTTCAGCTCATCTGCGACAATATTTGCCGAGTTTTCTATTTCGTCAATGCTTACTTTAAGAGTTCCGGGCACGGCACTATCAAATTTCTCCGAATAATACGAAAGAGCCCCGTCCCCTTCAAGTCGTACCCTGCTGATAATTTCCCTGCATATTCCTTCCAGCCCCTGTCTGTCGATTACTGGTCGCCGGCAGAGGATATCCCACGAATCGCGTACCGGTAGCAGAATGGTTTTCATTATACTATCATTTTTTCAATTGGTATCACAAGTATTCCTTCAGCTCCTGCTTTTTTCAGCTGACTTATTCTTTCCCAGAAATCGTCTTCCCTTACAACCGAATGGAGGCTGCACCAGCCTTTCTCGACAAGAGGAAGGATTGTAGGACTTTTCATTCCCGGCAGGATCCTGCATATCTCGGAGATTGCATCCTCCGGGGCATTTAGCAGGATATATTTGTTCTCCTTTGCATTTTTGACTGCCCTGATCCTGAAAAGCAGCCTTTCGAGGATCTCCTTTTTTTTGCTGTCGAGGTTTTTATTCGCAATGATCACAGCCTGACTTTTCAAAATTGTCGCTACCTCGTGTAGCCCATTGGTGAGCAGGGTGGTTCCTGAACTTACAATATCGCAGACAGCATCAGCCAGACCTATTCCGGGTGCAATCTCGACACTGCCGCTGATCACTTCTATTTCTGCCTTTATATTGTTCTTTTTAAGGTAACCTGAAAGGAGCCTGGGATAGCTTGTGGCTATCTTTTTGTTCATGAAATATTCCGGTCCGGGAAAGCTTTCCTCCTTTGGTATCGCCAGACTTAACCGGCAGTGGGCAAATCCTAGCTGCTCAAGGATGGCAACATCCTTATCGTTTTCATAAACCACGTTTTCACCGAGTATCCCGATGTCAGCCACCTGTTGTTCCACATACTGGGGGATATCATCATCTCTCAGGAACAGTACCTCAATAGGGAAATTGCCTGCAGTGGATTTAAGGACATTTGCCCCATTTGAAATTTTTATACCGCACTCTTCCAGGAGTTTGCGGGAATTTTCACTTAAGCGGCCTGTCTTTTGAATTGCGATTTTTAGTTCACTCATTTTCACTTTTTATGTGTCGGGGCAAACCTTGCGGAAAAGAAAACCCGCCTGATTTGCTCAGACGGGTTCATGATATTTTAAGATTTCCATATATCATTTTCATCTCGCCTGAGAGCAAGTATGATAATGATGATGGTGTAATAATTTATTATACATTGATAATTAATATTAATGCAAAGATAGGTATTTTTTAATAATTATCATAATAACGTCAAAAATCCTGTAAGCGATTTCACGAATGTTTTATTTGTACTACTCATTACTTTACGCCTGACATCCTTTAATCTATACTCTTTCGGCAACCAGATCGCCGACTTCGGTAGTTGAGTATCCCATACGTCCGGCACCCATATCTTTCAGTTTGTTGGCAGTAACATCCATTACGGCATTCTCGATGGCTTTTGCAGCCTTCTCTTCACCCAGATGTTCAAGCATCATTGCACCGCACGATATTGAGGCGAGGGGATTAATAACATTCTTCCCGGTGTATTTCGGAGCAGAACCACCGATAGGCTCAAACATTGAGACACCTTCGGGGTTGATGTTACCTCCGGCTGCAATGCCCATTCCTCCCTGGGTAATTGCACCGAGGTCGGTAATGATATCGCCGAACATATTGGTGGTTACTATCACATCGAACCATTCAGGGTTCTTTACCATCCACATACATGTTGCATCAACGTGGTAATATTCACGGTTGATATCAGGATATTCAGCCTTTCCGATCTCATGAAATGCTCTTTCCCATAGATCGAATACATATGTCAGGACATTAGTCTTACCGCAGAGGGCAAGTGTCTTCTTCCTGTTTCTTTTCCTGGTATAATCAAATGCATATCTGAGGCATCTATCCACCTGCATCCTGTTGTAGACCATATTCTGAATAGCGACCTCGTGGGGTGTGCCTTTCATTGTAACGCCGCCGATACCAGTATAAACATCGCCGGTGTTTTCTCTTACTACAACATAGTCAATATGTTCCGGGCCCTTGTCCTTCAGCGGAGTAGCAACCCCGGGATAGAGTTTGATCGGACGGAGGTTAATATACTGGTCAAGTTCAAACCTCAGTCTCAGCAGAATACCCTTCTCAAGGATACCTGGTTTTACACCGGGATGCCCTATTGCACCAAGAAAAATAGAATCAAATTTTTTAAGATCTTCCGATGCAGTCTCGGGGAGTACCTCCCCTGTCCGCAGGTAGCGTTCACCTCCGAAATCAAATTCCTGGAAATTAAGACCAAATCCGAATTTCGAGGCGGCGGCACTCAGAACCTTTTTGCCTTCCCTGACTACTTCGGGACCCGTACCATCACCACCTATTACAGCAATATTGTATGATTTTTTCATAAAATTTGGTTTACTATTTATATTAGGTTCAACAATAATTAATTTTTGAGGATTATTCAGAAAGGTGTTTGTTATCCTTGTCGTTAAGTCCTTCAATAATATTAAGCATTCTTTCAGTTGCCTTTATTGCGGATTCGGTCTGATCGGCATCGAGTCCTTTTGTCCGGAATTCCCTCTCCTTAATGCTCCAGGTGATCACGGTTTCGACAAGAGCATCGGTCTTACCACCGGGAGGTATGGAAACCTCATAGTCGGTTAGTATCGGCAGTTCTTTTCCGAGCCGGTCATATATAACGCGGATCGCTTTCATAAAGGCATCATACTGCCCGTCGCCTGATGATGTTTCCTGGTAAAGGTTCCCGTCTATGTCTATCTGGACGCTGGCAAAAGGTTTCAGCCCGTACGACAGAGAGAGAGAATAGTTCTTTATAAAGATCTTATATTCCATCAGTTCATTTCCAAGTACATCGGATATTATAAACGGAAGATCTTCGGATGTAACATTCTCTTTCTTATCACCTAGTTCAATGACTCTCTGTGTTACCTTGGCAAGTGATTCAGGATTAAGGTCCAGTCCAAATTCCTCAAGGTTCTTACGTATTGTCGCTTTACCCGACTGTTTCCCGAGGGCGTATTTCCTCTTTCGTCCGAAACGCTCGGGGAGAAGGTTGTTGAAATAGAGATTGTCCTTGCTGTCTCCATCGGCATGCACTCCGGATGTCTGGGTGAAAACGTTTTCCCCGACAATAGGTTTATTGACAGGGATCCTTATTCCGCTGAATGTCTCAACCATCTTGCTGGCCTTGGTAATCTGGTGTTCTTCAGCGTTGATTTCAGCATCCAGCTGATCACGCAGCACTCCGATAACGCTTGCAAGAGGGGCATTCCCGGCTCTCTCTCCCAATCCGTTTACGGTGGTATGAACTCCTTTTATTCCAGCCCTTACAGCGGAAAAGATATTGGCGACGGCAAGATCATAGTCGTTATGAGGATGAAAATCAAAATGGATACCGGGATATCTGTCAACCATTTTTTTACAGAAGCTATATGTCTGTTCCGGATTAAGGATACCAAGAGTATCCGGAAGCATGAATCTGGCCACCTTGTCGTTTTTAAGGGAATCGATCATATAACACACATAATCTTCAGAGTTTATCATCCCGTTCGACCAGTCTTCAAGATAAATGTTGACATCCATGTTAAGCGAACCGGCTTTATTGACAATCGCTCGTATTTCGTTAACATGTTGTTCAGGAGTTTTCCTGAGTTGTTTCTCAAGGTGGCGGAGCGATCCTTTGCAAAGAAGGTTTATCACTTTGCCCCCGGCATCATTTATCCAGTTGAGTGAGATATCTCCATCAACAAAGCCAAGCACTTCCACCTTTTTGTGAATGTTGTTCTGGCGGGCCCAGGCAGTTATTCTCCGGAGAGCTTCAAATTCTCCTGATGAGACTCTGGCCGATGCAACCTCAATACGATCGACTCTGACGTCTTTGAGGAGGAGTGAAGCTATATGGAGCTTCTCAGGCGGGGAGTATGAAACTCCCTGTGTCTGCTCACCATCCCTGAGAGTGGTATCCATTATTTCTATTCTCATCTGGCTACTTTGTTTTAGATTCGAAAGCTGTGATCAGGTCTTTTATACCCAGCAGGTAATCAATATCATCAAGTCCTTTCAACATGCACTCTTTTTTATAGGGATTAATGTCGAACCCGACCGATTCTCCTGTTTGAAGGAGTGTAAGAGACTGATTAACCAGGTCAATTCTGACCCTGGTTTCAGGTTTCTTCTGTATCAGATCGAGCAGACTCTGAAGAAATCTATCATTAACGACTATCGGGAGAAGTCCGTTGTTCAGTGCATTGTTCTTAAAAATATCGGCGAAGAAACTTGACACAACAGCTCTGAATCCGTAATCATAGACCGCCCAGACTGCATGTTCGCGGCTCGATCCGCTGCCAAAGTTTTTGCCTGCAACAAGGATCTGCCCGTTGAATTTCGGATCATTCAGAACAAAGTCCCTGATAGGATTTCCCTCCTTGCTGAACCTCCAGTCGCGAAACAGATTCCCTCCGAATCCTTCCCTGGATGTTGCGCTAAGAAACCTGGCGGGAATGATCTGATCAGTATCCACATTTTCGAAAGGAAGGGGAACACATGCAGATTCCAGTATGTCGAATTTTTCTTTAGGCATATTGTTTTTATTATAATGTTGTGTTAGTCAATAAATTCACGCGGGTCGGTTATTTTCCCTGTTATGGCGGCAGCAGCAGCTGTCAGCGGACTTGCAAGCAATGTTCTTGCTCCGGGGCCCTGTCGTCCTTCAAAATTCCTGTTGGAGGTAGAGACGGCATATTTCCCGGCAGGTATTTTATCCTCATTCATTGCCAGGCAGGAGGAACATCCCGGCTGTCTCAGCTCAAAACCGGCCTTTTCAAGTATTTCAACCAGCCCCTCATCTTTTGCCTGTTGCTCAACAAGCTTTGATCCGGGAACTATCAGTGCAGTTATATTGGGAGCTTTTTCCCTTCCTTTAACAAGTCCGGTAAAAGCCCTTAAATCTTCAATCCTTCCGTTTGTGCAACTGCCAAGAAATACATAATCGACCTGTTGCCCTGCTATTTTCATTCCCGGGACAAAGCCCATATATTCAAGCGACTTAAGGAATGAAACCGAAGCATCGCTGTTAATGTTATCAAGTTCAGGTATGTTATCGTCAATTGCTATTCCCATACCGGGGTTTGTGCCAAAAGTGATCATAGGCTTTATCTGGCTGGCATTGAATTCCAGTTCACGATCGAATGTGGCACCGGAGTCGCTTTGTAAACTTTTCCATGACGAGACGGACGATTCCCAGTCTATCCGGTCTTTGATACCGTCTACCTGCTCAAGATATCTGAAAGTGGTTTCGTCAGGGGCTATCAGACCCCCACGGGCACCCATTTCAATGCTCATGTTGCATATGGTCATCCTTGCTTCCATGCTTAGTTCTGAAATGACACTCCCCGCATATTCCACAAAATAGCCGGTTGCTCCTCCGGTGGAAAGCTGGGCGATGATATACATAATAATATCCTTTGATGTTACCCCTTTCTGAAGCTTTCCGTTGACTACTATCTTCATCTTTTTTGGTTTGGGCTGAAGGACACACTGGGTTGCCAGTACCATCTCGACTTCGCTGGTTCCTATACCGAAGGCAATTGTGCCGAACGCCCCGTGTGTTGAGGTATGGCTGTCGCCGCAAACTATTGTCATCCCCGGACGGGTGTAACCCATTTCAGGACCAATCACGTGTACGATGCCATTTTTCTCATGATTCAGGCCAAACAGTTCAATGCCGAAACTTTTGCAGTTCTCCGACAGTTTTTCAACCTGGTTTCTGGAGAGTTCATCCCTGATAGGAAGATCCTGATCTTTGGTAGGTATATTATGGTCAGCAGTAGCCAGGGTTCTCTCCGGTCTGAAAACCTTTATACTTCTTGACCTCAGTCCATTGAAAGCCTGAGGACTCGTCACTTCGTGTATATAGTGCTGATCGATGTAAAGGACATCCGGGCCTCCCTCTATTGAGCGCACGACGTGTGCATCCCATATTTTATCAAAAAGCGTTTTTGGTTCCATTAACAGTTTTAAATTTTCTCTGTTCCCCACTTTTCAGCCTGTGCCGTGCCTTGTTTAAATATTATCATTTTTTTATGCCGGCGTGTCACAGAGTATCACATGGGAACGTTGAAGGATTCATTATTACTTAATTTTCGAAATGGCATCTATAAAAGCTTCCACTGAAGCGGTAACGATGTCGGTGTGGGCAGAAAAGCCATAGTAGGTTTTTTCCTCATGTTCGATCTGAATATGCACTTTTCCGATATCGTCGCTTCCCTTTGTGATGGCCTGAATAAGGAACTCCTCAAGATGCACCGTTTTACTTATCAGATGCTTAACCGCCGTAAAAGCTGCATCTATCGGACCGTTACCGGTGGCAGTTGATGTGTGGATCTCTCCGTTTATTCTTATTCCTACTGTTGCCACAGGGATTGCCGACTTGCCGCAGGTAACCTGTAGTTGTTCAAGCTTAAGGGACTTCTCTCCTGAAAATACTTCTCCCGAGAGAATTCTTATATCTTCATCATTGATCTCCTTCTTCTTGTCGGCAAGGACAAGAAAACGGTGGTAGATATCATCCAGTTCCTCTTTGCCGAATTTGAATCCCAGGAGTTCAAGCCTGTGATTTAATGCAGCCCTGCCGCTTCGTGCCGTCAGGATTATTGATGAATCCTTGATTCCAACCTCGTGAGGATCAATTATTTCGTAGTTTTCCCTGTTTTTGAGTACTCCGTCCTGATGGATCCCTGAGGAGTGTGCAAAAGCGTTTCTTCCCACGATAGCCTTATTAGCCTGGACCGGCATGCTCATCAGCGATGAGACAAGTTTACTGGTACTGTAAATAAGCTTGGAATTGATATCGGTTTTCAGGTTCATTGAATGATGGCTCTTTATTATCATGGCCACTTCTTCAAGTGAAGTATTACCTGCTCTTTCACCAATACCGTTTACAGTTACCTCAACCTGTCTGGCCCCGTTGATAACTCCCATGATAGTATTGGCAGTTGCCATTCCAAGGTCGTTATGGCAATGCGTTGAAATGATTGCCTTGTCAATATTGGGCACATTTTCCTTAAGGTATCTTATTTTTGCCCCGTAATCTTCGGGAAGGCAATAACCTGTTGTATCAGGTATGTTGACAACGGTTGCGCCTGCAGCTATGACAGCTTCGATCACTTTTGCCAGATATTCGTTCTCGCTTCTTCCGGCATCCTCGGCATAAAATTCGACATCGTCCACAAATTTCCTGGCATATTTAACTGCGTCCACTGCCCTTCTGAGGATCTCTTCCGGAGTCGTTTTGATCTTGTATTTGATATGAAAAGGAGAGGTACCGATTCCGGTATGTATCCTTTTTCTTTTCGCATACTGAAGAGCTTCCGCAGCAACGTCGATATCTTTTTTTATCGCCCTGGTCAGTGCACAGATCACCGGATTGGTAATAGCTTTGGATATCTCGACCACCGATCTGAAATCACCAGGGCTTGATATTGGGAAGCCTGCCTCAATAACGTCGACTCCAAGAGCTTCAAGCGTCTGTGCCACCTGTATCTTTTCAATTGTATTCAGCTGGCAACCAGGCACCTGCTCTCCGTCTCTGAGGGTAGTATCGAAAATTATTACTTTTTCTTCCATTTTAAGTATTGTTTTTTTGTTTACTTATTTCACTGGTCTGAGTTTTCTGACAGCGGCACCGGTCCTCCACATTTCCGAATCGCCAAGCTCTTTCAGTTCTGCATTAAGAACCTGCTTGTAATCGGGAGCACCGGTTGATTCCAGTACCCTTACACACTCTTCGCCTGATTTAACTTTACTATAGAGTTCGGTAAAGATCGGAAGTGTTGCTTCTTTGAACCTGGGGCGCCAGTCGAGAGCACCTCTCTGTGCCGTTGCACTGCAGTTTGCGTACATCCAGTCCATCCCTTTCTCATCAACAAGCCTGATAAGACTCTGGGTCAGCTCTTCAACGGTTTCATTGAATGCCTCTGATGGAGTATGTCCGTTTTCACGAAGTACCTGATACTGGGCATCCATTATTCCTGCCAGGGCTCCCATAAGAACACCGCGTTCGCCTGTCAGGTCGCTGTAAACCTCACTTTCGAAGGTGGTCGGGAAAAGATACCCTGATCCTATTGCAATACCAAGAGCCAGTGTCCTGTCAATAGCTTTTCCTGTAAAATCCTGAAATACAGAGTAACTTGAGTTAATTCCGGCACCAGCCAGAAAGTTTCTGCGGACGCTGGTTCCGGATCCTTTCGGAGCTACCATGATAACATCAACATCAGCAGGAGGGATGACACCGGTATGAACTTTGTAGGTAATTGAAAATCCATGCGAAAAATAGAGTGCATCACCTTTCTTCAGACAGGCTTTAATTTTGGGCCAGAGGATCCTCTGGGCAGCATCAGATACAAGATACTGGATTATTGTTCCTTTTGTTGCTGCTTCCTCAATAGGGAAGAGTGTTTTGCCGGGGATAAAGCCATCAGCTATTGCCCTGTCCCAGTCAGCTTTGAATTCGGGAGCCTGACCGATGATAACATTTATGCCGTTGTCTTTCATGTTAAGTGCCTGGGCCGGACCCTGAACGCCGTAGCCTATTACAGCAATGACTTCATTTTTTAAAACTTCACGTGCTTTTGAAAGTGAGAACTCTTCTCTGGTTGTTACATTTTCCTGAACTCCGCCAAAATCGATTTTTGCCATGATATTAATTTTTGATTGGTTATTATTATTCTTTTACCCCTGCAGCTCTCTGAAGGGATGATTGTTTAGTTATAAAATTCCATTCTTTCGGGTCTGTTACGGTTTGCCTCATCCATCTCCTTGAGATAGGCATTCAGTTCTTTTACCTGTTTTGTAATGGCTACCCTTCCTGACCTTACAAATTGCAGCACTCCGTACGGTTCAAGCTGATGAAGCAGATCTGTTATCTCCGATTTATGACCGGTCTTTTCAATTACAATGAATTCGGGGGAGATCTCGAGTATCCTTGCATGATTTGCACGGACAATGTGATCAATGATGTTACCCGACATAAGACCCTTGGTAGTCACTTTGTAAAGAGCCAGCTCCTGGTAGATGATCTCATCTGAATCGTGAACAAATACTTTTAACACATCCACAAGCTTACCCATCTGCCGTGAAACTTTCTGAACCATTTCCTCAGTTGTCTTAACAACAAGTGTCAGCATTGAAACTCCCTTTACTGCTGATTCCGATGCAGTAATGCTTTCAATATTGATCTGCCTCCGGGTAAGAATTATTGTGATCTGGCTCATTATTCCGATATGATCCTCGGTAAAAAGCGATATTGTGTATTCCTTTTTCATGTTTAATTTTTATTATTCCTGAAAACCATTTATGATCAAAAATCTATCATTCAGATCTGTAGCATTTAATATGTCAGCCTGATCTCTGAGACTGATGATCCGGGTTCTATCATTGGCAGCACGTTTGCTTCCTTTTCAATCATAACCTCCAGAAAGTAAGGTCCGGCACAATTCAGCATCTCAGTAAGGGAGTCCTGCAGATCTTCTCTATTTGTCACCGTTTTTGCCTCTATGTTGTATGCCTTCGCTATAGTAACAAAATCAGGATTTACGAGCTCGGTTGATGCGTACCTTTTCTCAAAGAACATATCCTGCCACTGTCTTACCATGCCCAGAAAACTATTATTCAGGAGAATAATCTTAACAGGGATGTGGTAATGCAGAATTGTGCCAAGTTCCTGGATGGTCATCTGCAACCCTCCGTCTCCGAGAAAGGTGATAACCTGTTTTTCAGGTCTTCCTATCTTGGCTCCTATTGATGCAGGAAGTCCAAATCCCATTGTTCCCATCCCCCCGCTTGTGACGAATGAATTGGGGTTTAAGAACCTGTAATACCGTGCAACCGACATCTGGTTCTGGCCAACATCTGTTACAATTATCGCGTCGCCCTGTGTAAGTTCCGATACTATTCTGACAACTTCACCCATTTTAATTTTGCCATCTTCTGGTTTTGTTTCGGGCCGGGTGACCTTATCATATTCGATCTTGTCACAAACTCTGAATTCGCGTATCCACGATTCGTTTGATTTTTTGTTTACGAGAGGCAAAAGGTTGTCAAGAGCATCTTTTGCATCATTATTTATCTCAACATCTACCTGAACATTCTTATTTATCTCAGCGTCATCTATTTCTATATGTATGATCCTTGCTTTTTTGGCATATTTTTTAAGGTTACCTGTGACCCTGTCGTCAAACCTCATACCTATTGCAATTATCAGGTCGGATTCATTGGTGAGCATATTGGCCCCGTAATTGCCATGCATCCCAAGCAGCCCGGCATATAAACGATGTCCGGTAGGAAATGCCGAGAGTCCGAGCAATGTGACGGCAACAGGTATCCCTACCTTTTCCGCAAATTTAAGAAGCTGTTCTTCGGCACCTGAAATAAGAACGCCGTGACCTGCCAGGATCAGGGGCTTTTCGGCATGATTGATCATTATGGCAGCTGATTCCAGCGACTTTGTATGCAACGGGATTTCAGGATTATAACTTCTTAAGTAGGTGCATTTCCTGTACTTGAAATTCAGCTTCTCAATCTGGGCATCCTTGGCTATGTCGACGAGAACCGGTCCTGGCCGGCCCGATCTTGCAATAAAAAAAGCTTTGGCTATTGTCTCGGGTATATCCTGCGATTTCTTTACCTGGGCATTCCATTTAGTGACAGGCATCGAGATGCCCAGTATATCTGTCTCCTGAAAAGCATCGGTTCCTATAAGACTTGAGACGACCTGTGCTGTCACAAACACTACCGGGACCGAATCGAGAAAAGCATTTGCTATTCCTGTGATAAGGTTTGTAGCCCCCGGTCCGGATGTGGCAAAACAGACACCCGGTCGGCCGGTGACCATCGCATATGCCTGAGCAGCATGAGCAGCACCCTGCTCATGACGTGTAAGTATATGCCTGATCCTGTCCTGGTAATCAAGAAGTTTGTCGTACACAGGCATAATAGCCCCTCCGGGATACCCAAATATCGTATCAACACCCTCTTCGATGAGACACTTCAGTAACGCTTCACCTCCCGAGATGTTTTCGTATCCGTTGGCCTGCTTTATCGCCTCCAGGGTTTCCTTTTCAGTCTTCATAGAAAATCAATTATCGTTTATCGTTTATCGTTTATTGTTTATATTTTTCTTACCGCTCCTTTATCAGCCGAGGTGACAAGGGCAGCATAAGCCTTTAATGAGGAAGGTATCAATCTGTTTCTTGTTAATGGTTTATATGCCGAGGCACCCTTCTTCTCCTCATCTTTTTTTCTTTCGGAAATTTCACTTTCCGAAAGTATTGCGTTTATCTTCCTCCCGGTGATATCAATTTCTATTATATCGCCTGTCCTCAGGATGGCAATGGTCCCGCCGGCAGCAGCTTCAGGTGAAACATGCCCAATGGAGAGTCCTGATGTGCCTCCTGAAAAGCGGCCATCAGTTATCAGGGCACATTTTTTGTCAAGGCCTTTGGATTTAAGGTACGATGTAGGATAGAGCATCTCCTGCATTCCGGGTCCTCCTTTTGGCCCTTCATGGGTGATAACTGCAACGTCGCCGGCTTTAACCTTTCCGCCAAGTATACCTTCAACAGCCTCTTCCTGTGATTCAAAGATTATGGCAGGTCCTTTAAAACTGAACAGAGCCTGGTCAATACCTGCCGTTTTTACAATACAGCCGTCGGAAGCTATATTTCCATAGAGCACGGCAAGGCCTCCATCTTTATTGTAAGCATTTTTGAAGTCTCTTATACATCCCTTCACCTTGTCGGTATCAAGGGTATCGTAATAACTGTTCTGGCTTCCCATCTCAATGCTTCTTTTCATTGAGGGAGCACTCCGGTAAAAGTCAAATGCTTCCGATTTTGTCCTGACTCCCATTATGTCCCAATCCGAAATGGCTTCATGTAAAGTGTTGTAATCTACGCGTTTAACTGATGTGTCGATGAGGTTATTCCTTTCAAGTTCGCCCAGGATAGCCATAATACCTCCTGCACGGTGAACATCCTGTACGTGATAGCTCGAACTTGGAGCAACTTTACAGATATTCGGGACCTGCCTCGAAAGCTGATCAATATCTTTCATGGTAAAATCAACACCGGCCTCCTGTGCAATAGCCAGAAGGTGCAGTACAGTGTTTGTGGAACCACCCATGGCAATATCCAGCGACATGGCGTTCATAAAAGCCTTTTTTGTGGCTATCGAACGTGGAAGTACTGATTCATCTCCTTCGAAATAGTATCTTTTTGAGATCTCCACTATCAGGGATGCTGCCTTCTCAAACAGTGAAAGACGATTTTTATGGGTAGCCAGCAGGGTGCCGTTTCCCGGCAGCGAGAGCCCAAGAGCCTCAGTAAGGCAATTCATCGAGTTGGCGGTGAACATACCCGAGCAGGATCCGCAGGTCGGGCATGCCGACATCTCAATATCATTCAATTCCTTTTCAGTTACGGACGTGTCGGCTGCATAGACCATGGCATCAATAAGATCGATATATTTATCCTTATATCTTCCCGCTTCCATTGGTCCTCCCGTAACAAATACTGCAGGAATATTAAGTCTCATGGCAGCCATCATCATGCCGGGGGTAATCTTGTCACAGTTGCTGATACAGATCATGGCGTCGGCAAGGTGAGCGTTGCAGACATATTCCACACTGTCGGCGATAAGTTCCCTCGAGGGCAATGAATAGAGCATTCCCTCATGACCCATCGCAATACCATCATCAATGGCAATAGTGTTGAATTCAGCAGCAAAACATCCCAGCTTTTCAATCTCCTTTTTTACAAACTGTCCTATCTTATGCAGATGCACATGCCCCGGAACAAACTGGCTGAATGAATTAACAATTGCTATTACAGGCTTGCCAAACTGTTCGTCTTTCATCCCGTTTGCACGCCACAGACTTCTGGCCCCGGCCATGTTCCTGCCTGTAGTGGTCTTTGAACTTCTTAAATTATTCTTCATCATCTCAAAAAAACGTTTTAAAAAAAAAGCCTTCCGGTTGATCCGGAAAGCTTTTGTATATTTAAAGAACTACATATTATTCCCGGATCATTTGCTTTTAGCAATAATAAGGACGAGGAGGAGGGCGATAATATGAATTAGTGTCTTATTCACAAAAAAATTTGATAAATGGAAGTACAAAGGTACTTTAATTTTTAATAAATCAAATAAAAAATCCCTTTTTCTTAATTTTTTATCACGATCAGGATTTAACGGCTTATTTGTCTGAGCCGTTTAACTGACTGAACAACCTGATATATTGCAGAGCCCCGGCTGCCTGATCAGGCAGGTTCTTCCAGTTGCATTCAACTGACATAAGACCTTTATAGTTTATCTCAAGTAAGGCTTTAAAATAGGGAGTGAAGTCCTCCCTGTTAACTCCGGGGGCACTCCTTTCAATATTTTCGGCGATGTGAGTATGATGGATAAATCTGCCATATTTCACGATGCTTTCCGGGCTCTCCTTCTCCCTCAGCATGTGAAAAATGTCGGCCAGCAATCTGATATTGGGATGATTTATTTCCATTACCATCTCTCCGCCCTCTGCAACGGAATTCAGAAAATTGCATTCTCCTGAGTTAAGAGGCTCCAGGACAACGACTATGTCATATTTCCGGGCTATCGGTGCCATTGAGGAACAAAGGTTTATGAATTGTTCTCTTGCTCTCCCGCGTGAAAACCCATCCGGGATTGAGCGCGATCCTCCGCTGCCGAACACTATTATTTTAACTCCGGCCATCGCGGCCCTCCGGAATGCTGTTTCAGCATATTTTAATATATCGTCAGGAACAGCATCGGGCCCCACACTTTTCAACTTACCCGGAATGAAAACATTGCATGCGGGTATCTTTATTCCTGATTTTTTCACCTGTTCAAGTTTCTGAAGGAACAGCGATTCGTCGTTCAGCGGATCGAGGAAAGACTGAACCGACTCTTCGATGTAAGAATAGCCAGCCTTCATAATAATGTTGCTGTTTGAAAAACCGGTGCATACTCCGATCTGTCCGGGAAATTTTTTAATTTTTCCTGTATAAATTTCCGGATGGAAGGGGATGACAAACATTCCAGCTCCTGCCAGCAGGGAACTCCTGATAAAGTTTCTTCTTTGTATCGGCATTATTGATTTTTTTACAGGGTTATTAATATCTTTTGTGATATAAACCGGAGTGTCTCAGATGTTTCGATTCCCAAATCACCCGGCAGTGAAGCTATAAATATGGGAATATTTTTTTAAAATAAATTTGTATCTTACAGCGAAATTTTAACCTGATAAAATATGAAAAAGATAAATTTACTGGCAGTTGTAATATTACTGGCATTTACAGGTGTAATATTCAGTGCGTTTACGTCAAAGGCCAGGTCAAAGAACATTGGACTGCAATTGTATTCCATCAGGGATTCAATCAGGAAAGATGTGTCGGCAGCAATTAAGAAAGTGGCTGATATGGGTTATACCTTTGTTGAGCCTGCAGGATACGCTGACGGTAAGTTCTATGATATGACCCCTGCTGATTTCAAAGCTTTATGTAAGACCAATGGGTTAAAAATCCTTAGTTCGCATACCAGCAGACCTCTGCCTGATTCAACTAATTATGACGAGACGATGGCATGGTGGGATACCTGTATTGACGCTCATAAAGCTGCAGGTGCAAAATATATTGTTCAGCCTTCGATGGGACGTTCAGCTTATGAGAACCTTGAAACCCTTAAAGCCTGGTGCGATTATTTTAATATTGTCGGGGCAAAATGCAATGCAAAGGGAATAAGATTCGGTTACCATAACCACGACAAGGAATTCTCAACGGTTCACGACGGCGTTACGATGTACGATTTTATGCTTGAGAATACCGATCCGGCAAAAGTCATGTTCCAGATCGATCTGTACTGGTGTGTCGTTGGTGGAAAAAATCCGTCAGACTACTTTAATAAATATCCCGGACGTTTTGAACTCTGGCATATCAAAGACAAGGAAGAGATCGGAGCAAGCGGAATGATGGATTTTGCTTCAATCTGGAAGGGTGTTGCCAGGTCGGGAATGCAGTATGGGATTGTTGAGGTTGAAAGATATAACTACGATCAGTTTACCAGCTGCAAAATGAGCATGGATTTTCTGAATGCAGCCGATTACATAGTGATGCCAAAATAGTCTTAAATAACTTAGAGAATAAATATTATGGATGCCCTGGCAATTTATGATCAAAAAATAAATTGTCAGGGCCCTTCACATTCTGGCAGGAGACCCGCCGGACGACTGGCTGAGTTATCCTGATAATTTTAAAATATATCCTAAGTAATAAAAATACTATCATCTCTTTCATGACTTATGTACGATAACCTCAGTATCTTTTTCGATAGGATCAAATCTCTCGGTTTCTGGAGAAGGGTATTTGGCTGGAGAAAAATCCGGACATTGAGCTACGATGCGTACGATGAATTTACAGCGATGACCGGCAACCTGGGGAAACTTAACCGGGATATTGCTGACCGTGATGCCAGGATTGCAGAGCTTCAAAGGGATATTGAAAAGAAGGCCGAAATATCTGCAAACAGGATTTCGGATCTGACCTCGGCAATTCAAAAGCACGAGAATAAGATCTTTGCTCTTGAAAATGAGCTGTCGCGCCAGAACAGGGAAAAGACAGACCTGTCAAATAAAATAGCAAGGTTCGAACAGGCTGATCAGAACAGGGCAGAGGAGTTCATGAAAAATATTTCGGCAGTAAAGGCCGTTCAGAAAGGACTCGAAGAAGAAAGGAACAAGCTGAATGAAGAGCGGATCAGGGAAAAGGAGGAGTACTTTGAAAAATTAAGGCAGACATGGAGGATGCATGAGGAACTGGTTAAATCGGCCATCCGGAATATCTGCAAAGCTCACCTTATTGAATATGTTGAAAGTGTTCCTTTCCGTGGAAATCCCGATAACACAGTAATGATAGCCGGAGAATATGTGATATTTGATGCTAAAAGCCCGGCTGGCGATGACCTTGAAAATTTCCCCAGGTACCTGAAGGTTCAGACTGAAAGCGTAAAGAAATACATTAAACAGGAAAATGTTAAAAGTGATATTTTCCTTGTTGTTCCCTCCAGTACACTTGATGTTATTAGCCAGTTCTCCTACAACATGGGAGATTATTATGTGTATATTATCACAATTGACTCGCTTGAGCCTATAATCTTGTCGTTAAAGAAAATAGAGGATTATGAATTTGCTGAACAGCTGACTCCCGACGAAAGGGAAAATATATGCAGGATAATAGGTAAGTTCACCCATACAGCTAAAAGAAAAATTCAGATTGATTATTTCTTCTCATATCAGTTTCTTGATATTTTATCAAAATGCAACATCGATCTGCCTCCCGATATTTATAAATCGGTACAGGAATTTGAGAAGGCCGAGAAGCTGAATCCACCTCAGGAAAAGAGAGCGAAGCAGATACTAACAGAGGACCTGATTTCGGAAAGTGAGAAACTGGCCCTTGAGGCACGGGATAAGATGTTGAGGACGGGGGACAGTGAAATATAATATCGTTTTTGAAAGAAACCTATGAAGAAGCATGTTCATTTGAGTTTTACCGGCACCCTGCAGGCTGGAAAACAGATTCGGCAAACCTTGGAGATTCCTTTAGCACCTTAATATTTAAATGTAGTCAGAATTAAAATCAGATAGAAATGGAGATAAAATCAAACAGGAGTCTGGGTGACAGACTTATTTCCCCCGAGCACAGGGTATCATTTATGCTTGTTACGGCTCTCTTCCTTTTTTGGGGTATTCCTAACAACCTGAATGATATTTTAATAAAGCAGTTCATGAAATCTTTTGAGATTTCACGCCTTGAAGCCGGCCTGATACAAAGCTCATTCTATCTGGGTTATTTTCTTCTGGCAATTCCGGCAGCCATGATAATGAGGAAGTTCAGCTATAAGGCAGGACTGGTTACAGGCATGTTCCTTTACAGTGCCGGAACATTTCTTTTCTGGCCGGCTGCCCATTCGGGAAAGTACGGATTTTTTCTTTTTGCACTTTTCATTATTGCCAGCGGTCTATCATTTCTGGAGACCGGAGCCAACCCTTTTATTGCGGGACTCGGTACTGCTGATTCTTCAGAAAGAAGGCTCAATTTTGCTCAGGCTTTCAATCCTTTTGGGGCGATACTCGGAGTACTGATAGGTACCATCTTCATCTTCTCCGGAATTGAACCCGACCAGGCCCAGATTGAAGCAATGAAACAATCAGGTGAGTATTCTGCATTTCTGCAGTCCGAAACGATGAGGGTCGTCAGACCGTATATTGTTTTAGGAGTTGTTGTTTTTATATGGGCTATACTTATAATAAGGACCAGGTTTCCGAAAATCACAACTGAGGAAAATGAAGCGGGGAGTAAAGGCAGGATACGTGACCTGTTTAAATACCGGCATTTTATCGGTGGAGTTATTGCCCAGTTCTGCTATGTCGGTGCCCAGGTAGGCACCTGGAGTTATTTCATTCAGTATTCGCAGGATTATACCGGAATACCTGAAAAAACCGCTGGATATTTTCTTACAGGGAACCTTGTCGCATTTTTAATCGGAAGGTTTTCTGCAACAGTGATAATGAAATATATCAAGCCATCAAATCTGATGGGAATATATGCGGTTGCCAACATGTTCCTGATCTCGGTTGCAGTATTGCATCCAGGATGGGTAGGAGTATGGTGTATATTCCTTTCAAACTTCTTTATGTCGCTGATGTTCCCGACCATTTTTGCCATGGGAATAAAAGGCCTCGGGGAAAACACTAAAATTGCAGGTTCAGTAATTGTTATGGCAATTATAGGAGGGGGGGTATTAACTCCTCTCATGGGACTTATAGCCCAGACCAGTATGGCCAGGGCTATGATAGTGCCTCTTCTGTGCTACCTTGTTATTACAGTCTATGCCTTCTGGTGGTCGGTTCCCAGGAAACAATGAATAAGATCGTCTTAATGAAAATTATTAAGTTTGGAGCGAAAAGGTAACTTCAATAATTTATGATTACTTTTTTTCTTTCAATAGCAGCACTCCTGATTGGCTATTTGTTCTATTCCAGGTTTATTGAAAAGATGGGAGGAGCAGATCCTGAGAGAATCACACCTGCGATCAGACTGCAAGACGGGGTCGATTTTGTCCCGATGCCCTGGTGGAGGATTTTCCTGATTCAGTTCCTGAATATTGCCGGACTCGGACCTATTTTTGGTGCTATTGCCGGAGCAATGTGGGGGCCGGTGGCATTTCTTTGGATAGTATTAGGCTCTGTATTCGCCGGAGGGGTCCATGATTATTTCTCAGGAATGCTTTCAATCCGTCATGACGGACTTAGCATAACGGAAATTGTAGGGATATACCTGGGCAAAGTTACAAAACAAGTGATGCGGGGATTCACAGTAATTCTTATGGTCCTGGTCGGAGCAGTTTTTATTACCGGCCCGGCAGGTATCCTTGCAGGATTAACTCCTGATTTTTTAACAGCAACCTTCTGGGTCTGGGTTGTATTCATTTATTATATCCTGGCAACCTTGCTGCCTATCGATAAGATAATAGGCAGAATATACCCGATTTTCGGATTTTGCCTGTTATTTATGGCCGTGGGGCTCATAACGGCCCTGTTTTTAAAAGGTTACCAAATCCCGGAACTGACTCTTTCCAACTTTGCGAATTTTCATACCGGCACTGAGCGATTTCCTGTCTTTCCAATGATGTTCATCACCATCGCATGCGGAGCGATTTCGGGATTTCATGCCACCCAGTCTCCTTTGATGGCAAGATGCATTACAAATGAGAAGCTGGGCCGGCGGGTTTTTTATGGGGCCATGATTTCGGAAGGTATAGTAGCATTGATATGGGCAGCAATTGGAATGAGCTTTTATGGAGGTGTAAGGGAACTGAATGATGTGATGACGGACAATAATGGTAACGCAGCTTTTCTGGTAAACGAAATATCAAATTCGTTGCTTGGGAAAGCCGGAGCGGTTCTTGCCCTCCTGGGTGTGGTGGCAGCCCCTGTCACATCGGGAGATACTGCATTCAGAGGAGCCAGGCTTATCGTCGCCGATTTTCTGAACTTCGATCAACGACCGTTAAAAAACAGACTTCTTATCTGCATTCCTTTATTTACTGCCGGGTTTTTGCTGACCCGTTTGGATTTCAGCATTATATGGCGCTATTTTGCATGGTCTAATCAGACCCTCGCAATGGTGGTGCTCTGGGCTGTCTCAGTATATCTGATGCAGGAGAAGAAACCTTACCCGGTCACCCTGATCCCTGCTCTCTTTATGACAATGGTAACAAGTACTTATCTCCTTTTTGCACCTGAAGGGTTTTCACTATCCCGTGAAATCTCATGTATTGCAGGTGGTATAATAACATTATCTGTATTGACCGGTTTTATAATATATACCCGTAACTATAGAAAATCTCCGGTGGAAAAGATATCTCCGAAAAAAAGTATCTTTGGATAAACATAACATCTAAATAAATAATGCTACTATGAGCAACAGACGCAATTTCCTTAAGAAAGCAGCTTTAGGCACCATGGCTGCCATAAGCATGCCTGATATCCTGTCAGCTTCGGTACTTAGTGTTCCGGCTAATAAAATTCAGGTCCTGAAAGGTCAGACAATTTTATTCCAGGGCGACTCGATAACTGATTCGGGAAGGGCAAAGGATGATAATAACTTCAATAATCCCAGGTCGCTTGGCTCAGGCTATGCATTGCTGGCAGGTGCCGCACTTCTTAACAAGCATGCCACTCTCGATCTTAAAATTTATAATAAAGGTATTTCAGGGAACAAGGTTTATCAGCTTGCCGAGAGGTGGGATAAGGAGTGTCTTGAAATAAAACCCGACATATTGAGCATACTGATCGGGGTAAATGACATCTGGCATAAACTTAACGGTACTTATAATGGTACGGCGGAGATCTACAAAAGAGATTATATTGCCCTGCTCGAAAGAACCAGGAAAGCTCTTCCCGGCGTAAAACTGATAATATGTGAGCCCTTTGCTGTAAATGGCATAAAGGCGGTCAACGATAATTGGTACCCCGAGTTTTATGACTATCAAAAGAGTGCAAAGGAGATTGCCGGGCAGTTCGGAGCTCAGTTCCTTCCCTTCCAATCAGTGTTCGATGAAGCACAAAAATTTGCACCAGGGGCATACTGGACCGGCGATGGTGTCCATCCCACGCTGGCAGGCGCACAACTTATGGCCGAAGCCTGGCTTCAGCTGATCAAATAATGAAAGCCGGCAGCTGATAATTATACTATTTTTTCTTTTAATACCGGATGAGATTTAAGTTCCCGCGACCTTAATCCTTTCATCCTCCCCTTAACCTTTTCAGTTCGTTGAAATGATCCATTGACATTTTTTCCCTGGCTTCCCTTGAACTTTTACGGTACGTTTCAAACTCTTCCTTAAGTTCCTTAAACTCTTTATTTGCATTGTTTGCAACTGCCCGGTTTCTGTTATATGTAAGTGTCCCAATTACCAGAAGGGCAACCAGCCCGAGAATTATTGTCCAGGTAATGGCATTATACGTTAACTTGTTGACTTCCATGCCCAGTATCTTTATACTGTTTTTTGACCGGGTGATCTCATCAAGATCATTTTTGACAGCCGAAAGCGAAGTATTAAGGGAATCGATAGTATTGCCCAGTGCGGTATTAAAATCGTATAATCCGGTTATCTCTGTTCTGAAAGCATTTACCGAATCGTTAACGTTCCTTTTAATCTTCTGGAACATATCCTCTCTTATTGCCCTGTAGTTTTCATAAATTCTGGTTTTCTCCTCAATGTAATTTATTTGCTTGTCCAACGGGCTGTTTGTCAGAGCTTCAGGCATTGTTTCCTGCCCTGTGCCTTTTGTAACGATCAGTACCAGGGCTGCGATAATAATTACAGTTCTTCTATGCAAATTTTTCATTTCACTGATGGATTTATTAAGCAAAGTATATGTCCATATAAGCAAACGTATCTGACGGGACAAAATTATTTCGGATAAAATAGGAATTTTTATTGAAAAAGACAATTTTTAAGTGATTAAATTATCATGTTGCAGTGCTGTTTCCCTCAATCCCACTGAATATGAACGTTCACCTACGATTTCCGGCCAATGGTCAAATAAAAGAGAATTTGTATGGTAAAATAGTTAATTTAGGAGGCAATATTTTTAGCGGCCGGGCTTAACAATCTGTTGAAAACCTTTATCGGAAGATAAAGAAAAAATAAAATAGATTGAATAAATTTCAGAGCTCCTGAAAAGCTGCCAAAAGTACTGTAAGACAGCCTTGTTAGTCATCCGATGGATGTGACTGACGGGGCGAAAGCTTGTCCGGGAGTCAGTTTTTACCATCAGAAAAGAGCAATCCCCGAGGCCAAACAGGGAACTTTTTTATCCGGTCTTCTGACTAATAATTAATGTCAATATTCTGTGACATTATAAATTTTTTATTTAAATTACATGGTTAATACGCTGAGTCTTTCTCAATAA
Source organism: uncultured Bacteroidales bacterium (assembly GCA_963736675.1). Taxonomy (GTDB): domain Bacteria; phylum Bacteroidota; class Bacteroidia; order Bacteroidales; family VadinHA17; genus LD21. The sequence goes on along the minus strand of CAVTPT010000003.1, from coordinate 114,329 downwards.
AGGAAATTTGCAGGTAAATCCCGGATAGTGTACCGGAAATAGTGGATATGAAAGAGTGTATTTTTATATCGGTATTGACTCTTACATTATCTGCCGGTGAGGCTGTATCACAGGAGTGCGGAGCTGAAATAAGCGGTGGTACAACTCCGGTTTGTTACAATACTTCACCCGGGACGATTACTGCAACGGGCAGCGGCGGTACGGATTATACATATCAGTGGTATTCCACTTCAGGAGTAATTGATGGAGAGACGGAGCAGTCATTCGACCCTGGTGCTTTGATATCAACAACAGGATTTTACTGTAAAATAACAAGCGAAGAGTGCGGAACGGTTGAAACACCTGCTGTTACAATAGATGTTGATCCGTTAAGTGTTGGTGGGTCAGTGACAGGCGGCAGCGAGGTATGTTCAGGAAGTACAGCCGGAATGCTCACCCTTGGAGGTTATACAGGAATTATTACAAAATGGCAATCATCAACTGACGGATCAGCCTGGACGGATATCGAAAATATTTCAGAAACATATACCCCGGATGGCCTGACGGCTACAACCCAGTTCAGGGCAGTTGTTCAGAGCGGAGTTTGTGATCCGGAAATCTCCGGCCCGGCCACGGTTACTGTGAAAAATATTCCCGGAGATGCCGGACCCATTTCCGGACCCTTACAGTTTATTCCCGGTACTTCCGGGATCGTCTTTTATATAAGTAGTGTAGCTGAAGCTGACAGTTACAGCTGGTCTTACACCGGGACCGGGGTTACAATAAATGGTACAGGCAGCGAAGTGACAGTTGATTTTTCTTTTTCAGCAACTGGCGGTCAGTTAAGTGTGAAAGGAGAAAACATTTGTGGTTCTGGTGATGAATCATTCCTCGATCTCGAACCCGCAGAGAAAACACTGAATCTCAGCTTAATTTTGCTGGAGGGGCTTTATGGCGGATCGGGAATTATGAATCAGGCAATGGATATCTCCGGTCCAAAGTGGAATACCGGCATTGCAGATACAATTACTGTAGAATTACACAAAGGGGACGATTATGATGAGACGGTTTATTCCTTTACCGGCATAACACTAAGTATTACGGGTGACGCTTCTATGACACTCCCGGCAGCTTTGAACGGTTCATACTATATAACGGTGAAACACAGGAACAGTATAGAGACAACCACATCGGGCCCGGTATCTTTTTCAGACAATATTATAAACAGGTCATTCGGAGAACCATCACTGATCTACAGGAGAAATTTAAGATCCTCTTCAGATGGGTACTTCCTGATTTTTGGAGCTGATATCAATCAGGACGGAGTCGTCGACAGGCCGGGTGATATGAATGAAGTTGAAAATGCTTCAGTGTCCATATTAAGAGGATATAACGATACCGATGCCAATGGAGATGGACTTGTGGATACCCGTGATATGAACCTTGTGGACAATAATACCGCTGCGGGAGTAAAGGCAGAACTACCACACTAAGAATATGATAAACAGATTAGCGCCAGCAATAATGAATAGAATCAGATACATTTTCAGGAAAACAGGAATATTTATTCTTCTGTTGTTCATAACAGGTACGGGTTTGTTTGCCCAGAATCCGGCATATCTGTGCGAACTTCGGAATGATGAACAGGTAGATGCAAAGACATTTGAATTTGATGTTTACCTGTTACGGACAGGGGCAACACCGTTTGAGTATGCCAGTATGCAGTTCTGTATCAATCTCAATCCGGGTGCCAGGAACGGGGGAACCATCAGTGTCAGTCTTGTTGACGGATCATCACAACTTACTGCCTCACAGATTCCGGCCGCCGATAAATTCTCGTTCGACCAGGGTGTAAACTGTATTATTATGACTGGTACCGCTCCTCCCGGAGCCGGATCAGGAACTATTATATCGAATTCAACACCGGGGACAAGGGTGGGGAGAATAAGGCTTATAAATACAAATAATTTCGGTGTTGTAAAGCCGGATCTTTCATGGAACTTCACTGCTTATCCCACCGTAGTTAACGCCTATGTAGGGGGATTAGCTACTGATATTACAGTGCAATCTTCTCACACAAATACCAATCTGGCTAATCTGACTTTAAACGAACCGGTAACGACTTACAATGTAACAGGAGGCGGAACGTATTGTGAGGGAGATGCAGGGTTGCCTGTCGGACTAAGTGATTCGCAATTGGGAGTTACTTATACGCTTGTCAAGGATAATGTGCCCACCGCCACGGCATTGGAAGGCACAGGTTCTTCAATTTCATTTGGCAACCAGCTTGCCGGAACTTATACAGTGAGCGGGGAGAATCCCACGGGTAGTCTCCTCATGAACGGTCAGGCTGTAATAATTAATGGTACGCCGGTCGTTACAGGTCAGACTGCCACTATAAATTCAGGTGCGACATTTAGTGTGACTCCCTCCGGACCGGGCATCCCGGCAGGTACAACATATACCTGGGCAGCGCCTCTTGTTAATAACGGCATCACCGGAGGAGTTGCTCAACCGGTTCCACAGACCACTATAAGCGGAACCCTGTATATCCCATTCGGTACGGGTACTGCCACCTATACGGTAACACCCGTATCCGGATCATGTACCGGTGAAACATTCAATCTGATTGTAACCGTTAATTCAACCTGTACACAGGTTGTGATAACAGGTGAACCTGCTGACGATAATTTATGTACATCCGGGACCGGGGCATCTTTCTCCGTTGTTGCAGGAGGCACAGGTCCGTTTACATATCAGTGGCAATATTCTCCAAACGGTACAACATCGTGGGCAAATGTTGCCAACGGAACACCGGCCGGAGCTTCTTATACAAATCAGACTACGGCAACCCTGGTTGTGGGAGGTATAACAACTGCAGGTAACTATTTCTACCGCTGTTATGTTACAAACTGTGGCGGAGGATATAATGATACATCCAATCCGGCAATTCTTACAGTGACGGCAGCTCCGTCGGCACCGCTTATAGGGACTACTATACAACCTGACTGTGATGATGAACTTGGAAGTGTTACATTGAACGGATTGCCTTCTACGGGAACCTGGACAGTTAATGGTACACCGGGCGGAATATCGAAAACGGGTACTGGTACATCCACCACTATTCCTTTACTGGAACCTGACACATATACTTTTACTGTTACTTTGAACGGATGCACATCACCACCCTCCAATAGTGTAACGATCAATCCACAGCCGGATACACCGACACCTCCTGTTGTCGGACTTATTACCCCGCCTACATGTATACTGGTGACCGGCAGTGTAGCTTTGAGCGGTCTTCCTGCTGCGGGAGAATGGACTCTGCTCAGATATCCGGGTCCGGTATCATTGACCGGGGAAGGATCGACTTATACTGTTACGGGTTTGAATCCGGGACAGTATAACTTTGTTGTGATAAACGAGGGCGGATGCATTTCTTCGTGGTCAGCCCTGGTTACTATTCCTTCTGCTCCTGCTGTTCCTTCTGCTCCCACGATAGGGACAATCACACAACCTTCGTGCGGTGTACCAACGGGAAGTGTCGTGCTTAACAGTATGCCGGCAGGCAGCTGGACAATAACAGTGAACCCGGGCAGCACTGAAATAGGAGGGTCAACACCTTCAGCTACTGTCAGTGGCCTTACTCAGGGATCTTATACATTTACAGTCACCAACTCGGCAGGGTGCACTTCACCCGCCACAGCACCGGTTGTTATCAATGCAGCTCTTGTGGTACCCTCTGCGCCTGTTCCCGGAACTGTTACTCAACCTACATGTGATATTTCAACCGGAAGCGTTCCGTTGAGCGGATTACCGGCTTCAGGTACATGGATAGTGACCCGCTCACCGGGAGGAACAACCACTTCAAGTACAGGAACAACTTATTTAATTACCGGGGTTCCTGCAGGGCAATACTATTTTACCGTACAGAATGACGACGGTTGTGTATCGGGAAATTCTACCCAGGTAACTGTTAATGCACCTCCGCCGCTGCCTGCTGTTCCTGTTCAGACAGTAAACTGCAGCCTGGGAGCCGGAAATGCAATAGTTACTGTAACCAGTCCAGTCGGAGCAGGCTACCAGTACCAACTCGACGCCGGTATATTTCAGCTACTTCCATCCTTTGCTGGTGTAGCTAACGGGAACCATACCATAACGGTAAAGAATGTTTCATTATGTGAAACGACCGGACCATCATTTGCAGTCGCATGTGGTTGTGCCGCTCCTCCCGGAGTTACATTGAGCAGCACTTCCGGAAGTACCTGCGGAACAACTGCCGTTACAGTCAGCAACAATACCTTCATTAACGCCACAAATGTCACAATAACAGACGATGGTGGCGGGACTGTGATCCCTGCCTCGACAAGCACATCACCGTTTTCCTTCGTATATACACCGGTTGCTGCTGATGCCGGAAAGATCGTGACAATAACAGTCACAACAAATAATCCGCTGAACGCACCCTGTACAGCTGCCTCAGCAACTTATTCTCTTACCGTTAATGCAAATCCTCCGGCTCCAACGGTCGGTACACCGGTTCAGCCAACCTGCAGTGTGCCAACCGGCAGTGTCCTGGTCAGTAATCTGCCTCCCACAGGGTCGTGGATTCTTACGCGAAGTCCCGATAACGAGATAGTTAACGGAAGCGGGCCATCCACCACAGTCAGCAGCCTTAATCCGGGGACTTACACGTTTACAGTTACTAATCAGGCAGGTTGTACTTCAGCCTCTTCGCCGGTGGTGAATATTGTTTCGCCTCCTTCCACACCAGAAGCTCCGGTTATCGGTACCATTACCCATCCCACATGTGCTGTATCGACCGGAAGTGTTTTACTCAGCGGATTGCCTTCTTCAGGGCAATGGACTGTAACACGTACTCCGGGAGGGACTACAAAAACAGGAACGGGATCAACAACTACAATTACATCAATTCCTTCGGGCACTTATACATTTACAGTAAGGAATCTGGCAGGATGCATCTCGGCTCCCTCCGAAGAAGTTGTAATAAACCTGCAGCCGGAAACTCCACAGGCCCCGACTGTTGGTACAATAGCACCTCCAACATGTGCGGTGTCGACAGGCAGTGTAACCCTTCTGGGCTTACCTTCGACAGGTACCTGGACACTTACCCGCTACCCGGGTACGGTTGTAACGACCGGTACCGGGACCAGCACAACTGTTGCAGGACTTAATCAGGGAACTTATAATTTTACTGTATCAAACCAGGCTGGCTGCCTTTCCGTCCCTTCGGCAAACGTAGTAATACCGGCACAGCCTCCTACACCCAATGCCCCCGGGATCGGGACTATTACCCAGCCTTCGTTCATCGTTCCGACCGGCAGTGTGGTTCTTACCGGGTTGCCTTCAGGTACCTGGACAATCACCCGTATGCCGGGAGAGGTAATCACTTCCGGAACAGGGACTAATCATACAATTACCGGTCTGCCTGCAGGAGTATTTACATTCACCGTAACCAACTCTTCGAATTGTACTTCCCTGCCGTCAGCTGAAGTTATTATCTCCACACCCGGTAAACCTCTAGTGCTGATAACAGATCCGGCAGCTGTATGCTCACCTTCAACAGTTGACCTTACTGCAGCATCTGTTACCGAGGGATCGACTCCGGGTCTTGTCTTCACTTACTGGACCGACGAGGAAGCTTCAACAGAATATACTTCACCTTCGGCTGCAACTACCGGCACATATTACATTAAAGGCACTACCGTTTCAGGATTTTTCGATGTCAAACCAGTCGTTGTTATTGTTGATGAAATGCCTGTGGCTGTTGCCGGACCTGACCAGGTACTTGAATACGCTTTCGGTACACAAATGGAGGCGGATCTTCCTCTTATCGGAACCGGAACATGGACATTTTCGTATGGATCGGGATTAATTTCCGATGCCCATGATCCGGAGACCAATGTGACCAGCCTTCTTATGGGCAGAAACGAGTTGATGTGGAGCGTGGTCAACGGAGTCTGTCCTGCTGCTATCGACAGGGTGGTAATTCTTGTTAATGATCTTACTATTCCAACCCTAATAACACCAAACATCGATGGTAATAATGATTATTTTGTGATAAGAGGTATTGAATCCCTTGGAAAGACCGGACTTATAATTTTTGACAGAAGAGGAATGAAACTCTTTGAGGATCCGGACTATGATAATACCTGGGATGGAGTTGATTTCAATAATAATCCATTACCGGATGATACATATTACTTCATTCTGAAAACAGGAACAGGCAAGACATTTACCGGCTATATTGTTGTCAGAAGATAAGTACCAGTTTAGTAATTTTTGTACCTGACGATGGAAAATAAAAGAATAAACCATTCGATAATGAATAAAATAATAAAATCCATATTTCTGCTGCTTATACCCTTAAGTGTGGCGGGTCAGTTATCACCTGTCACCAATCAGTATGTATTGAATCCCATGACTATTAATCCTGCGTTTGCCGGTGGCAGGGGAGCATTGAACATTGCAGCTTTTTACAGGAAACAGTGGACAGGCATCACAGGGGCACCTGAAACGATGACATTATCACTTGACGCCCCTGTGCTTGACTCAAAACTTGGACTGGGTTTGATAATTACCAGCGATAAGCTCGGAGTCACAAAAGAGACTCAGATAAAAACAGCTTATGCATACAACATCAAAACCGGGAACGGGAATCTTGCTTTAGGGCTTGGAGCCGGTATTATTACAACGAATACCGCCTGGTCCGACCTCGAAGTTATTGATCAGGGGGATGAATACTACCTGATCGATTCAAGGACTTTTGTTGTTCCTGATTTCAGCTTTGGGATTTATTATACCAAAAGGAATTACTTCGCCAGATTATCCATTCCTAAGCTATTGGGGTATAAATTTGATTTTGACAGGAATAAGTATTCAATTGGGCTGGATCCGGAAAACTACTATTATGTTTTAAATACCGGATATCTTATAGATGTTTCTCCCAAAGTAAAATTTTTACCCTCTGCTTTACTGACATATTCGCAGGGAGATAATTTATTGTACGACATAAATGCTCATCTCAGCTTATACGACCGGGTTTGGTTTGGTGCTTCCTACAGAAACGAGAGGTCTGTCACAGGTTTATTACAGTTATCAGTCAACATGCAGTTAAAAATAGCCTATACCTACGATTTTGATTTTGGTGAACTGGGACGTTATAATAATGGTTCACATGAAGTTATGATAAGATATGTGTTCAGATACAGGATTGATGTCGTTAATCCTCTGATATTTTAAGTGCTTCAGTTCTCTATATACTGCTTAGAATGAATAATAAAATGAAAATTAAATTTATATCCGGTCTGTTGTTTTATTTTTCCATACTGCAGGCTTCTTTTGGCCAGACGGAGATTTACACTGTAACCAGGGCCCCTTTCAGCTCGGATAAGTATGACGAGTTCTCACCTGTATTCTACAGGGACGGAATTGTATTCTGCACAAACAGGAGCAGTAATCTGCTGTTCAATTACTCCGATTCGGCCAACAGAGGTCAGATAAAAATCAACTACATTGATACAACCGGTAGCCGGACAAAAGCAGTTTTGTTCTCTAAAAGTATGACCAGCAGGTTTAATGATGGTCCGGTAACCTTTAACCGGACAGGTGACACTATTTATTTTTCAAGAAACATCAGAGTTGAGGGTAAATTAAAAGAGAATATTAATATAAGGAACCGGCTCGGAGTATTTTATTCTGTTCTGGATGAGGATGAATGGATCAGGACAAGGGAATTAAGGTATAACAGCGAGTGGTACAACATTACAACACCCTCTCTTTCACCCGACGGTAAGAAGCTCTATTTTGCGTCTGATAAGCCTGATGGTTATGGCGGCTCAGACCTCTATTATTGCCAGTGGATGGGAGATTTCTGGGATGAACCGGTTAATCTGGGTCCTGTTATAAACACAGCCGGGAACGAAGCTTATCCTTTTATAAATCCTGCCGGGGAGCTCTTCTTTTCATCAGACGGACACCCGGGGCTCGGAGGAAAAGATATATTTTTTTCCCGGCTGACGGATTCGGTATGGATTACGCCTGTTGGCCTGAGTGAGCCCATAAATTCAGGATCCGACGATTTCGGAATCGTGACCGATACTCTGATGAATAAAGGTTATTTTTCCTCTGACAGGGGAGCGTCACTTGATATCTACGAGTTTAAGACTCTGATACCACAGGTATTATATAGTAATATTCAGAAAGAAAATCAGTATTGTTTTATATTCAGCGACACTGGTCTTGTTGAGGTGGATACAATTAACCTGCGATACAAATGGAACTTCGGTGATGGTAAAGATGTCTATGGAGCGGTGGTTACTCATTGTTTCAATGGTCCTGGAAGATATCCGGTAAAACTTGATATTGTTGAAAGAGGTACTGAAAACCTCTATTTTTCAAAACTCTCCTATACACTTGAGATAAAGGATTTTGAGCAACCGTTTATCAGCTCTCCCGATGCGTCAATAACCGGGGATGCTGTCGGATTCGACGGATTGAAATCATATCTGCCCGGATACAGGATTGAAAGCTGGTTCTGGGATTTCGGAGATGGAACAAGGGAGCAGGGTGAAAAGGTCAGTCATATTTTCAGGAGTGAAGGGGATTACATGGTAAACCTTGGGCTGGTAATCAGATCTGAGTCATCGGGATTACGGATGAGAACAGGCATTTCGAAGAAAATTAAAGTAGTGGCAGATGCCAAAGCGAGAGATTCTTATCTTGCCGGCAAAGCATCTTTAAAGACCAGCCCCTCCAATATTAAAGAGTATTCCAATGCTCACATACTTTTACATTATTCTGATGAGGATGAGATAAGGCAGAATGCCGTTTTTACCATACAGATTTTATCATCGCCAACCAGGCTCGATCTGAATTCAGCCCGGTTCAGGGCTCTCCCGGTCAAATACAGAGTAAAGGAGTATCTTGACAGGAGTACGGGTATTTACAGTTATACCGCCGGGCAGCATATGGAACTGATCGAAGCTTATATCTCGTACAGGGAGCTTCATGCACTGGGGTTCAGGGAGACAAGGATAAAAATCAGGGTACTGACAGAACCGGTCGAGCGGGAATTGTACAACCTGATGAGGATCTACGGGGTCAATACTGATCTATACTTCGACAAACTTGACCGTCTTACGTCACACTCCTATATAATGCTTGACCAGATAGTGAATTTACTGAATAAAAATACCGGGTCAAACCTTGAGGTTATCGTTCATTCCGATAATACAGGAAGTCTCGCAAATAATCTGTCGGTCACACAAAAACGCGCTCAGTCGATCGTAAATTATCTAGTAAAGAGAGGGATATCAGCCAAAAGGCTGGTACCCACAGGTTTTGGTGGTAGCTTACCTATTGCTCCCAATATGCTTGAAAAAGACAGGAAACTGAACAGAAGAATTGATTTTGTCCTGATTAATTAAATTTGGTTGACAATTTTAATAAAGAGACCCATATAATTGACCAGGAACCACATATGAAGAAAATTGATTTTCAATCGTGTGTGGTTTAAAAGTACCTTAAAAATGAATATGTTATTATGATGAAGATGCCAGGTTTTATATGGAAGATATTGGTCCTTTCAGTATTCTTTACTCTTGGAGGTTGCGAGCCTGAGGCGCCGGATGATGATCCTTGCCTTGCGACTATGTTGCCCCAGGTAAAAGAGTATGAGATTAAATTAGCAGTACGTGTAGTTGAGAATAACCCCCTTCTGACCGGAGGCGCTGCCGGTTCGCAGAAACCCTCCGAATTTGCTGATCTTGTTGTCGACGGAACAATTAAAAAAGCAGAGTGCGGGGGGGATAAATCCGAACCGGTTTTGATCGGGAACAGCTACATTACAAGAGCAACTGACCCTGTTGCTCAGATTGGCATACCGGAATCATATTGGATCGGTCATGTTGTTTATGTTTATGATTTTGACAATACAAAAGATCAGCTCGATCTTGACCTTTCTGTGAGAATAACCATGAACGACGGGAAATCATATACCTGTAAGGTATCAGATGAAACGTCGTACCAGCAGATATTGCTGGTCCCGGGACAGCTCTATTATTATGTGCTGGTGGATATATATTCGGATTCGTGGAGTAGAGTTTAATACGATTAAAATCGAAATTTTGTTATGATAAAAAAGATATTTGTTTTTCTGTTATTCTCTGTACTCACAGGCGCTGTTATTTTCAGTCAGGCCCCCGAAAGCTTCAGTTACCAGGCAATAGTACGTAATGATAAGGGGGAAGCGATAGAGAACAGAGCAGTATCTTTCCGCTTCAGGATCCTGGTGGGAAGCAGCTCGGGGCAGATTGTTTATGGGGAAAGGCACGATGTGATGACCGATGATTATGGGTTTATAGCACTTGCGATAGGGAATGGGACTGTTTTAGCCGGAGCCTTTGAAACTATTGAATGGGGTGATAATAGTCATTATTTGAATGTTGCCATTGATACTCTTGGCGGTTCTTCGTTTACCGATATGGGGACAACCCGATTCCTGAGTGTCCCATATGCCTTATATGCAAAGAATGGTTTTAGCGGCGATTATAACGATCTTTCCAATATCCCCGTTACAGATGGTTCGGAAACAGTTTTAACAGCTGGTGATAATATCGCAATTACCGGCAATGGAACTACCGATAATCCTTATCTGGTTAATACCATGACTCACACCGTGGGAGAGCACTACGGAGGAGGGATTGTATTTTATGTGTCCGATAACGGGCAGCATGGATTAATTGCTGCCCCGGTTGACCAGGATCACAGTATCGAATGGTATAATGGCAGAAGGAGATATACAAATTCAGGCGGCGATGGAATTGAAAGCGGGGAGATGAATACTGCCTTAATAATAGCTTTGCAGACCAATGATAATCCCATGTCGAATTTTGCTGCCAAAGTATGTGCCGACTACTCAGTTATAGAAAACGGAGTGATGTTTGGTGACTGGTATCTGCCTTCAAAATATGAACTTGGATTGATGTTTTTTAATAAGGATATAATAGGCGGATTTTCAAATAGTTATTACTGGAGCTCCAGCGAATTTAGCAGCATTACGGCATGGTCTCAGGATTTTTCAACCGGGGTCCAGTACAATCTGAATAAGAGTATGCCGTATGGAGTACGGGCCATCAGGGCGTTTTAGAACCCGGGTTCCGGTTAATCAATTATAAGTTTCCGGGTATAAATGATCAAATCACCCGACAAAACGGTTACAATGTATATACCGGATTGGAGGTTCGACGGGATCGGAATGGTATTAATACCGGCGAAAAGCTGATCTTCAAGTACTATTTTGCCTGAGAAATCATTAAGTTTTACCTTGTCAGGTTCCAGTGTTGCCTCTTCTATGGAAATATTAAAATATTCGGAAGCCGGATTGGGATATACGGTTATCATCTCTTCATCCGGATTTTCTCCTGAAGGATTCCTGAAATATGTTCCGAAGACTCTGAATTCCGACAGGTTGTTCCATTCATTGACGAGATTCCCGTGCCCGACAAATTTAACAAATGAGTATTCAATTCCGGAATTATATGAAGGAAACTCAAAGATCTGGCGGTCACCTGAGAAGTGGCACGAAGAGACTCCGATCATCACAGGATCCCAGTTGGTGTTATCTGTAGAAGCATAGATGTCAAAATAGTACTCATACGTTGATCCTGGCAAAAAGCCTAATTCGAGGTGATTAATCCTGAAAGGTTCTGCAAGTTTGAGTACAATCCAGTTATTGTCGCCGCTGACTGACCATTTTGTTGCCAGATTACCATCAATTGCTTTATCAGGATAATCGGACTGATAGTAATCGCTGGCCTCGGTATCGGAGATCCTGGCCATAGCCAGTTCGGGTCTGAACGGCGCCACAACAATATCAATAGTCCTGGTAACTGTATTTCTTCCGTCATCGACCTTAAGCTGAAATCTGTACATTTTGGTTGAAGCGGAAACAGGGGGCAGAAATTCCATAACCGGACCAGTGGTTTTGAAAACAGGTACATTTTCAGGGGTGGTCCATTCAAAAATCAGAAAATCACCGTCAGGATCATAACTCGTTGAAGCGTCTATCTCTCCTACGAATCCTCCGAAATAATTTGTTGCTGTGATCAGATTAACTACCGGAGGATTGTCAGGCCTGTCAGGATCAAGACGTTTGTTCGTAACTGACTGGGCAGGAAAACTTTCAACCTGTCCGCCCAGCACACTCTGCAGAGGATTTTCCAGGGGTTTTGAATAAGAGAGGGTAATGATATCACCGTAAGCGATCCCACTGGCAAGTAATAACTGGATCTTTCCCGAGACGACAACAACGGAAGTCACAGCTCTTGGTTCAGTGTTTACAAGAACAGTAAATGAAGATGCAGGAGGTATCACATTTGCCATCATCATATCAAATGTGACAACAATAGTCCCGGGAGAGGAATCCTCTACAACTGCGCTGACAAAGTCAGGCAGGATCGGCTCAACGTTATTTGTAACGGGCTGACCCGAAAGAGAGGCAGCCTGGGCACCTGCAGCTGACTGTAAAGGATTTGTGGCCGGTTTTGTATAAGTGACAACTACAATATCTCCGTATAAAACGGGAGATGCAAGTGCAAGTCTTGCACGGCCGGATACTATTCCGACAGATGTTACTGCACGATTTTCCGAATTGACAAGCACCGAAAAGGCGGATACCGCAGGAACAATAGCTGCCAGGGGGATATCGTAGGCAAGCCTGACATATGAAGGAGATGCATCTTCAACCGAAGCGTTTGTCAATACAGGTTCCCTCGGGAGGCAGTTATTTGTAACCGGTCTGGAACTGAAACTGGTAACTTCTCCTCCAGCCGGTGTCTGGAGTGCAAGAGTGGCCGGTTCAACATATGAGACAGTAACCGTGTTGCCGTATTCCACGGGAGATTCAAGGATCAAACGTACTTTACCTGATACAACTGAGACAGAGGTTACCTGCCTTGCAACTGAGTTGACCATTACGACAAAAGCTGATGCAGGCGGAACAACATTTGCAAGGTCGATGCTAAAGGTAATTCCTAGAAGGGAAGGAGAGTTGTTCTCGACGGATGCACTTACAAATACCGGTACCGGCGGTCTGCAGTTGTTGGTTACAGATCTGCCGGTAAAACTATCTGCAATCCCTCCATATACTGTTTGCAGAGGATTTGTGGCCGGTTTGGTATAGGATAGTGTGACAATATCACCGGTAAGGACCGGAGAAGAAAGGATAATTCTTACTTTCCCTGAAACAATAGCAATAGAGGAGATACTTCTGGAACTGCTGTTAATGGAGACGGAGAAAGCCGAGGTCGGAGGAATTACATTTGTCAGGTTTATATTATAGGTAATATCAATGTTTAAGGGTGTCGAGTTTTCAACTACCGCAGAAACAAATACGGGAGTAGCAGGCCCAGTGTTGTTTGTGACGCTTCTGGAGCTGATGCTTGCGGCTTCACCTCCCGCCAGAGTCTGAAGTGGATTTGTGGCCGGTTTGGTATAAGAAAATAATACAACATCTCCTTCGTAAACCCTGGAGGCAAGAGTAAGCCGGACTTTGCCACTGACAATATTTACAGAGGTCACTGTCCGGGCGACAGAGTTTACAAGAACACTGAATGCTGTTGTGGCAGGAATAATAGTTGTAAGACTCAGATTGTATGTTATTTCTATAACTGTTGGCGCTGATTCCTCAATGACAGAACTTAAATAGACAGGTATATTGGCAAGCCTGTTATTCGTCACACTCTGCGCTGTAAGGCTGGTTGCCTGGGAGCCTGCAGTTGTCTGCAGAGGATTGGTTGCAGGCTTAGTGTAAGCGACAGTCACTACATCCCCGTAGTTTACGGGAGCTGAAAGGGTAAGATTGACCTTTGTACCGGAAATGGCCACGGAATTTACTGTTCGGGCAGTTGAGTTTACATGTACTGTAAAGGCTGATGTGGCGGGGATGACTGAAGCAAGGTTCAGAGAGTAGGTCATCGAGAGGACTGATGGTGTGGCATTTTCGATAACAGCACTGACAAATGCAGGGATTGGCGGGATGACGTTGTTGGTGACGGACCGGGTACTGATGCTGACCGCACGTCCGCCGGCAGGAGTCTGAATAGGATTTGTGGACGGGACCGTATACGACACTGTGATCAGGTCTCCATAAATAACTGGGTAGGTAAGGGTGAGCCGGACTTTATCTCCGGAGATGGCAACTGAACCCACCGGCCTGTTCACACCATTAGCCCTGACATCAAATGCCGAAGTTGCGGGGATAATATTTGCAAGGGCAAGGCTGTAAGTCATCTCGACCACAGCGGGGGTGGCATTCTGGATCACTGAGCTGACATAAACCGGTGCAGGAACTGAGATCTGGTTGGTTACCGGTTGAGCTGTCAGGGATGCAGCCAGGCCTCCTGACGGAGTCTGGATCGGATTTGTTGACGGACGCGTATAAGCTACAGTAATGACATCACCGGCAGCAACAGCGCTGGCAAGAGTCAGGTTTACTTTGGTCCCGGATATAGCAACTGAACTTACTGCACGGGTTGCTGAATTAACTGTAACAGCAAATGCCGAGGTAGCGGGTATTGAGCTGGCGAGGGTAAGATTGTACGACATCTCGAGTATTGCAGGAGCAGAAGCTGATATCAGTGCTCCTGTAAAAACAGGAACAGCAGGAGCGGTCGGGTTTGGATCGACCATAAGAACTGCTGAAGTATAAGGAAGAAGAGTGATGCTTGTTCCGTATTTTGTGCCTTTAACATCAATCATCGGCTGGGGCAGGGTGATCACCCTGTTGGATGTTGAGGCGTTATAGTAAAAATCAATTCTTGAAGTATCGGTGAGGGTTATCGGAGATTTATGTGAGTTGAGATCCTGCCCGGTAAAAGATTGCCAGCTTGCGAGGGTTCTGTATCTTGAACCTGTACCTGGAGTATAAGTCTGAAAGGAGTCATCATCATCAATCGGCCTGACATAATAATTATTGGAAGCAGTTCCAAAAGAAGGGATATCTTCAGAAAGGCTGTAATACTTCAAAGCAAGTTGGATGGGTGCTTTGGCAAAGAAAATATTGTTTTTTACGACATTTTTATAAATATAGCTACCTCCTGAATTGAGGAAATAAATTCCATCACTATTGTTAAAAGATACATTATTGTCAAAAGTATTTGTGTTAGCTTTATGGATGAAGTAACCCGCTTCAGTGCAGTTGGCAACAGTATTATTTATTACCTGAGTATTTGAGGAGAGTTCATCAAGATAAATACCTCGTGCCAGAAACCTGTTTGGATACGGAGTTCCGCTACTATTACCAACTGCCTTGAGAACTATATTTCCCTCAATTAGCCTGGCTGTACCGGCACCAGTTGTATATATTCCTCCTCCATCATGAATTACCATACATACATTACTAATGAAGTTGTTCTTGACCGTAATTACATCAGCAGTAGAAGTACAACCAATACCGCAATAGCCGATATTTTTAATTATATTGAACTGGACACTGTTTTGATTATTTGAAATTCTGATTCCATTAGTATATGTCCCATAGTGAGCCTGTCCGGGTAAAATTCCGATATTAGAAATAGTATTTGAATTAATTATGGCAGAGCTCCCTGATGAATAAATACCTGCTCGGTTGCAGGAAATTATCTGATTATTTAAAACAGAGGTATTGGTCCCCAGGGAATTGATCCCATCCATCCCTGAAAAAGATATTATTGAATTTTGTATTGTATTATGATCACAGGAATAACTGGAAAGAAATATAGCATGAGATATGGATCCTCTAAATTCCATATCCTCAATAAATACATAATCATATCCATTATTATTAATCAAATTATTTAAAGTCGAGACTTCAATTTTTTTTGTCGATGGATCAATACTGCCAAAATAAATATATAGTTTACCAGTGCTCGTGTTATGAAACCATTCACCATATTTTGTCAAACATCTTAAATCATTTTGAATAAAATACCCATAACCGTTAGTTATTGGACTTGCAGTTGATCCAAGGTTAGTATATGTGAGTTTATCTCCGGAGTGATCAGTAATTTTACATCTGTCAAGACTCCAGTCGTTTTTTCTGATAACCACTTCAGCCCCGGCCCAGTCACGAGAATCTCCTAGTCCATTGTCAGTTATTGAAACATTTGAAACAAAAGATTCGAAGTTGTTATATGAATCATCAGGCCATCTTCCCAATACATACTGAGTGCCATCTATCCTTACCATGTTGGTCTGAGCCTCAGAAGTTACAATCTTTGAATAAATGCCATTCCCTTCATTTGTCCAGCCGGTAAGAGTAGTAAAACCTGTAATTATTGGTTTATTTCCTGTCCCATAAGCACCAATTGTAATTGGAGAACCAGATATTCCCGACTTGGTGGTTTTTATTGTACCATAAAATGTGTCCCCCATTCTGAATAATATTCTATCTCCAGCTCTTAAGGACGGGAAGGCAGTATTAACCCTGGTAATTGTTCTCCATGGGGACGATGATGATAACCCGTTGTTTGAATCATCACCAGAAGAACTAACATAATAATCGGCAGCAAAAGTTATTGAACTGAAAGAGAGGAATAATAGTAAAATGGCTTTCTTCATATAATTGCATTTTCTTTTTTTAGAACGTCAAGCATGTAAATATTTTATTATCTGATACTTATTTGTTTGATTCTATAAAGTTTTCGATAATTATTAAAATCAAAAAGAAAAAATTATTTTTGACGAATGTAGTATATTTTTTGACTTATTTTTTCACTAGTGTCCAAAAGAATTACTTCAAAACCTTTGTAAATGGTTAATATATAATTTATTACAAGCAAATAAGTTACGTGTCGATTTGAATTCATTTCGCATCTTCACTGCCTGAATGTAAACCAGGCAAATATGAACAGCGGCAAATATGTATTCAGTCAGCTCGTGGACTTCCTGCCAAAGAGAGTTTTTGATATGATTGTCAAACGATATGAAGGAGATAAATGGGTGAAGACATTCACCTGCTGGAATCAACTGCTCGTTATGATGTATGGGCAATTGGCTGCCTGTGACAGTCTCAGAGAGGTCGCGTGCATCGTTGACTCTATCAAAAACAAGAGTTACCATCTTGGATTTGGCACTGGAGAGATAAAACTTAGTAATCTTTCCTACGCCAATGTGAACCGTGACTACAAGATATTTGAAGAGTTTGCCTATTTCATGATCAATCTTGCTCAAAGCAAACGAATTGACAGGCCGTTCGAACTGCATGGGAAGTTCTATGCGTTCGACTCCACCACGATAGACCTTTGCCTGAGCTTGTTCAAGTGGGCATACTTCAGGAAAAACAAGGGTGGCATCAAAGTTCACACGCTGTTTGACGTTGTAACCCAGATACCGACTTACATTCATATCACGGAAGCAAAAGTTCACGATGTGAATGCGATGGATGAGATTCCGTATGAGCCGTATGCATTCTACATCTTTGATAAGGGATATTATGACCTTGCAAGGCTGCATACAATCAACACTATCGGCTCCTACTTTGTCATCCGACAGAAGTCTCACCTCAAGTATGGAGTTGTTGATGGTGAAGAGCTTCTGGATGGACCGGATAACGTCTTGCTTGATCAAACGATACGCCTTACTGGCTATCAGACTAAGAATAAGTATCCCTGTGTACTGAGGAGGATAGTTTACTATGCTCCCGACCTTAAAAGAACGTTCACGTTCCTGACTAACAACATCAGCATCAGGGCGAAAGACATCGCTATGCTGTACAAGCAACGCTGGCAGGTGGAACTCTTTTTTCGGTGGATAAAGCAGCATCTCCGCATCACGTCCTTCTGGGGCAATACAGAGAACGCTGTGAGGATACAAATTTATATTGCGGTTATCACATACTGTCTCGTGGCTATCATCGAACATGACTGTCAGTTGGGTAGGACCACATTCAATGTGCTTCGTGTCGTCAGCAGAGTACTGACAGACAAAATGCCCATCAAAGATCTTTTCATGACCTCCGAGACTATTGATGAGGTATGTGAAGAAGCCGCTCAACTTGAATTTGCCTTTAAGTATTAATTGTTAAAAATTTAATTGGACACTAGTGTTATTTTTTATTAAACGATTATTGAATGCTTTTGTTTTTATAGTATTAAAAAATTTTAAGTAATCTGGAATCATAATATCCCTGAGAAATATTTCATGATCAGTAATAGTTTTTTATTTGAAAAATGTTGAAACTATAAGGTTTTAAGTTAATTTTCCTCCAGAGTTCGAATAGTTTGCTTAAGAGATGAAGATAATTGTACTTTAAATCAGCAAATAATTACCTTTATTTTAAAAAAAATAGAATTAAATTGAGTTAGGGTTGAGTTATGTTCAGTAAAAAGCAATTAGTAATTATCAGCTTCTTTTTCGCAATAATATTCCACTTTGGATTTTATTTTAACAGATATGGGCCATCAGCGAGTAGGTTGCTCTATTACATCTATTTTTTATTCGCTTTCACTTCTATTATGCTTATGATTTTCTTATATGTAGGGACTTATTGGAGGTCTGGGCATCATTCTATAAAAACAATCAAGGTATTTGATTTTTTAGTATTTTGGATATTCATCTGTTTGATAAGAAGTCTTCTGGAATTGAAAAGTATTGATGATTTAAAACCACTTTTCTTTGATAATTATATGGCGATTTCACTTTTCCCGGTTTTGTTTTTTATTATCGGGATCAATTATAAATACTTCTTCTCGATCAATAAAATTCTATTATGGTACCTTGTACTGGCAACTATAATTACATTATTATATTATAACTACTTTGAACTGCAGCTTTTTGTTTTGTTACCAATATTTTACATAATCCTTACAATTCCTTTGCAATCATCATGGAATAAAATGCTTATTGTAATTATATCAATATTAGTAATTGTGGTCTCTTTAACTAACCGGGCTGGCGTATTACGGATTTTGATAAGCTATTCTATAATAGCAGCATACTATCTAATGCAATCTTCCAAATTAAATAGAAAAATAGTTAATACATTTGTTGTGATCATACTATTGCTCCCATTGATTTCCCTCTATTTTGGGTTAAATGGGCAAAGCGTATTTCAACTTATTCTGGGGAATGAATACTCTGGATCCAGCCAATTTAATCCATACTCAGATACCAGAACATTTCTGTATTATGAAGTATTTCAGGATTTGAAACTGAACAATGCTTTTTTGTTAGGTAAAGGACTTAATGCTGGGTATGCTTCTGAAGTATTTGGTACCTATAGCAGACCGATTGTAGAGGTTGGGTTTCTGCAAATTTTATTAAAGACCGGAGTGGTGGGCTTTATATTGTATATATCAGTAATTATTTCTTCGATCGCCATGACGTTAAGGAAATCGAGGAGCCTATTTATGAAATCCTTAGGTCTACTACTTGTCGGATATGTTCTAATGATTTTTATTGAGAATATTATCGGGTATAATATGCTGAATATAATGATATGGATTGCGGTTGGAATGTGTCATTCAGAAACATTACTGGAATTAAGTGACCGGGATCTTAGCAAACTTCTTATAAGGGGAAATTCAAGATAATTAAGTAGCTTATAAACTGTAATTTAATAGGTCACTGATTTTATAGAATAAATATTATTGAAGGTGTTTGAAAGAATAAAGAGATACATTACTGAAGGGAACAAGCGGAGTGTCCTCGTCAAAAAGAGTATTTTGGGATTAGGAATATTCAAGATTATCAGTGTATTTCTGAGTTTTCTTTTAGTCCCAATGACAATAAATTACGTTGATGCCACCCAGTATGGCATTTGGCTGACTCTGAGTTCAGTTGTTGGCTGGCTAAGTTTCTTTGACATTGGGTTAAGTAATGGATTAAGAAATAGATTCGCACAGGCAAAAGCCCATAATGATACTGACCTTGCGAGGCAATATGTAAGCACGACCTATGCCTTGCTTTCGATGATCTTTATATTTATTTTAATAATCTCTGTTTTAATAAGTTCCGGATTACCATGGGGCAAAATATTAAATATTGATATCTCAAAAATCAAAAACTTCTTTTTTGTTATTGATATCATCCTGTTTTATTTCTGTTTTAAGTTTATTTTATCAACTATCAACATAATTTTAATTGCTGACCAAAGGCCTGCTGAGTCATCCTTTCGTTCATTAGTGGAGCAGTTTCTTTCGCTCTTAGTGATATTCATAATGACCAAGACTATCAGGGGTTCCTTAATGAACTTAAGCATAGCCTTGTGTATAATCCCCATTTTTGTTCTGATATTATTCAATGTTGCTTTGTTCAGGACAAGATATCGGCAGTATTCACCTAGTATACGATACGTAAATTTGAAATTGGCATCTGATATTTTTTCCCTTGGTCTTAAATTCTTTGTCATTCAAATTTCAGGTATAATTAAATATCAAACAGCTAATATTATAATTATCAGATCCTTTGGAGCTTTGGAAGTTACAAATTATAATATAGCCTATAAATTTTTTGGTGTATTGCCGATGATATGGAATATTTTCGCCACTCCGGTTTGGTCTTCAGTAACAGATGCTTTTGAGAAAAATGAAATAGACTGGATAAAAGCTCTTGAAAAAAAGATGAGAGTCCTGACATTATCATTAGGTATTTTAGGATTGCTAATGTTGATATTGGCAAGACCTTTATACAATTTATGGATTGGTAAGGACGTTGTTAATATTGTATTTTCCTTGTCATTATGGTCTTTTCTTTATAATATTACTAAAGTTTATGGGGGTACATTTGTGCAAATTCTAAATGGGTTAGGATATTTAAAGGTTCAATTTATATCGACAATTGTTGCTCTCTTTATCTTTCTCATAAGTGTATTTATTATGATAAACGTTTTTCACATGGGAGCCTACTCAGTCCTGGTCGCAGGGACAATTTCAAACTTTAACGGATATTTTTTAGCCCCCTATCAGTACCGACAAGTATTCATACATAAGAAGAAGGGAATTTGGACAAAGTAGTATTTTCTAAATTACAGCTTTGATCTATTAATATAAAACTGGATGGACTTTCGGAGTTAAATACCTTAATAATTCATGTATAAAATTAATTTAAAATATTCAGCAAAGAATGAAAATATTATGGTTTTCAAATACCCCTTCTCTGGGTGAAAGACAATTAACGGGATCTGCTATGTCTGGTGGTTGGATAAAATCCCTGGATGGTCAGATTCAAAATCGTGTCGAACTTTATGTAGCCTTTCATTATAATCAAAGTATTGAACCATACATTTATGGAAATACAAAATATTTTCCCATTGGTCCAAAATTTGGAATTTTAAGTAAAATAATCGAGCGTTATACCGGGGATATTAATGGGCAGGTTTATTTACATAGATATCTTGAAATAGTAAATGAGGTTAATCCGGATATAATACATATTCATGGTACTGAGAATAGTTTTGGAGTCATTTTAGGTAAAACAGACAAACCAATTATAATTTCAATACAAGGAATTGTAACTGAAATTGAAAGAAAGTTCTATACGATTGATTCCAGGATCAAAACAAGATTCTTTAAAAAATCTTACAGGCATTATGCTAAACTCGCAAAATTTGAAAAATCAACATTATCCAGAAGTTTATACTTAATATCAAAGTCTCAGTGGAGTAATAGGGTTTTATCAATCCTGGCCCCGAATGCAAAGGTTTTTAGACTTGACAACATTTTAAGAGAATCATTTTATAGTGTGAAATGGAATAATCATTATAAGCCTGAGGACAGGCTTCTTATTGTATCAATATCATCAGACAGATATTTCAAAGGATTTGAGACTATTTGTGAATCAATATCAATATTAACAAAATTAGGAATAAGTTTTAAATGGCAGGTAGCGGGGATCGATCCTAAAAGTGATTTTATTATAAAGATTAAAAAGAAATTGAAAAGTACATACCCTTCTGAAAACCTCGAATTATTGGGAAGACTTTCTGAACCGGATATAATAAATATGCTTTTGAGATCTCATTTTTACGTAATGACGTCACATATAGAAAATAGTCCTAATAATTTATGTGAAGCGATGATTCTAGGTATTCCGTGTATTGCTGCCTTTTCAGGAGGTACATCATCTATGCTTGCAAACGATCATGAAGGCATTTTGGTTCCGGATAATGACCCAATAGCTCTTTCAGGAGCAATTCTTGAATATGTAAATGAGCCACCTAAAGCTATGGCTTATGGGATTAATGCCCGAGCAAGAGCTTTGGCAAGACACGATGCGGGAACAATTGTGAATGCTCTTTTAAGTATATATGAAAATGTCCTTTATGAGGATAATCTCCAATTGAATAAATAAGCAATTCATGATTGCCGGATAGTAAAATTATATGCATGAAAAATTACATTCCTGAGTAAGGATCAAATATTCTTTAAATTATAGTGATTCTGGTTTTATGCTGTGACTTCAGATTGGGCAAATTGCATATTTCGGGAGCTTATTTATAATTATTTCTAACAAACCTCACAGGAGATTATAGCCACAGTTTATTATTAATATTAATCAACAATTTTATTCAAAACATTATTGGTGAAAATGGATAAACTAATTAAATCTGATCTTTATAGACATGGAGGCTTAAAAGGTATTAATGGATTAATAAAGGGCTTTTTAAGTCCAGGTTTTCGCTATACCTTTTTACTCAGAAAAACAGCAAAACACAGAAGATATTCGCCACTGGGGATTTTTTACAGACTATTAAAAAGAAGGTATCGTTTTAAATATGGATTTGAGATTAGTACTGATGCTTCTATTGGAGAGGGATTCTATTTGACTGAACATTGTGGTCCTGTAGTTATAGGACCTGCAAAAATAGGTAAAAATTGTAATATTGGACATTCGGTCACAATTGGCCGGGGTATCGCCGGTGAAAGAAAAGGCAGACCAATAATAAATGATAATGTTTGGATTGGAACTGGATCTGTTATTGTCGGAAGGGTTACAATCGGGACAAACGTTCTCATTGCACCAAATTCGTATATTAACTTTGATGTACCCGATAATTCTCTTGTAATTGGAAATCCAGGTAAAATAATTAGTAAGAACAATCCGACCGAAGATTATATTAACTTTAAATGGATTGAAGACTAAAAGAGAATGACAAAAAAATTAATAAATTCTTTATACAAAAATTCTGAAAAATTTGTTATTCGATTATTTTTTAATATTATTTCTCTTATATTTCTGTCAATCAATCAGAAACAATTAAATGCCTTTATTTTTTAGTTACCAATTTCCATATAAAAAAAAGACATAGTTCAAATGGTTAAATGTTATTCATGATCAGGAAAGTTTTAATCGTAACATCTGAGCCATTCCCTAATGGGATGGCAGGCACAAACAGAATTATAAGTCTTGCTAAAGGATTTATTTCTATTGGGCTTAAAGCTCAAATACTCTGCATATCCCAATTTGAAAGTAATAGTAATTATATAAATAATCCAGTAAATGGCTGTTTTGAGGATTTAAAGTTTTCTAATATATTCAAAACGGTATTAAAAAGTAGATTTAAGGCTATAAGATTATTTAAAGAGTTGCTAAAGCCCATCTTAGTTTTTTATTTTTGTTTTAAGAACATGGACAAAAACACTCTGACTATATTTTATTCTGCTGAAACCTTACCAGCAATTGCAATTAGGCTTGCTGCATATTTTAAGAAATCCCTTTTCGTTAAGGATGAAACAGAACATCCTTTTGTAAGGAAGAAAAGTAAAAATAGTTTTGAGGCATTTTTCTTTTCAAGGTTGCACTACAACCAGTTTGATGGCTTGTTCGTTATTACTGCTAACCTGTACGAATATTTTAAAGTAAACGCCGGCTACAAAAAACCTTTACTGCTGGTTCCTATGATAGTTGATGTTGAGCGATTTAACCACAAAACAGATGCTGATAATCTAATAACAAATAATAAAAGCATAGTATTTTCGGGAGTTCTTGATGATAAGAAAGAGGGGATTTCCATCCTTTTAAATGCTTTTGCTTTAGTTGCCAGGAAGTATGATGATTACATTTTAAATCTATATGGTGAGGTCGATGAGACACAAAAGACTGTTTACCAAAAAATGATATCACAACTTCAGATTGAAAGCAAAGTATCGATACATGGATATAGAAGTAGGGAGGCAATGACTCAGATTCTTAAGGAGGCAGGGATTCTTGTTTTTACCCGTCAACCAGAGCTTACAGGCCGATTACGGTTTTTCCACAAAACTCGGTGAATACTTGGCAACAGGAAGACCAGTTGTCTCAACAAAGGTAGGTGAGATTGAAAAGTATCTGATTGACAGAAAAAACGCTTTCCTTTGTGAACCCAATATTATATCAGTTGCAGAAGCAATTTGTTGCATAATCGAAGATTATGATTCTGCATTAAAGATTGGACAGGAAGGTAAGCGATGTGCCCTCGAATTTTTTAATAATAAAACTGAAACTGCGAAGATCATAAATGAGATAATGGAATCATGGCCACAAAAACGCTTGAAATAATAAAGATACATTCATATCAATCGTTTTCAAATACACCGTACTTGATCTAATAATATTATGAAAATACTTTTTTTTACTGAGAGTCTTATTCGGGGGGGGCAGGAGCGCAGATTGCTTGAGCTGATAAGCTATCTTCGAAAAGATGATTTTAATCAGATTAAATTAGTAATTACAGAGTATGATATTTTCTACAAGTTTGCTAACGATTTGGATATTGAAATCGTGGTAATAAAAAGGAAATGGTTTAAATATGATCCTTCTCTTTTCTTTAAGTTTTTCCGGTTGTGTAAACAGTTCAATCCCGAAATAATCCATGCCTGGGGTAAAATGCCAACTTTCTATTCTATTCCCACCAAATTGATTTGCAGAAAACCTTTAATTTCCAACCTGATAGCTAATTCAAACAAGGAAATGAAGAAACAATTCATGAACAATATATTCTATGCAGCAGACATTCATTTTTCTGATGTTATCCTTTCAAATTCGGCTGCGGGTCTAAAAGCCTATAAGATTAATTCAAAAAAGGCACATGTTATCAGAAATGGGGTTCGTGCAGAGAGATTTCTCGGAGAATTTAATAAAGAAAATATAAAGGATAAATTTTCAATAAGAACAGAATACATGATAGTAATGGTTGCATGTTTTACAAGTTCAAAAGATTATGATCTTTTTATTGAAATAGCTAAAGAAATATGGGTAAAAAGAAAGGATGTCACTTTTGTTGGAGTTGGAGACGGACCTGAATGGAATAGAATTCAAAATAGAATTCTAAATGAAGAGATAAAAAATGTTGTTCTTACGGGAGATCAGGAAAGAGTAGAACCAATTATTGCAGCTTCAGATATTGGATTGTTATGTACTTATTCTGAAGGAATTTCAAACTCAGTAATTGAGTATATGGCACTGGGTAAACCCGTTATTGCAACTGATATTAATGGTGGAACTAAAGAAATAATCATTGATGACGAGACAGGGTATTGCACTGCTCGTGATTTAGATACAGTCGTCTCCAAAATATATTTGTTACTTAATGATGAACGAATGAGAATTACGATGGGAGAAAAAGGAAAAGACAGAATAGTGGAAAACTTTTCTATAGAAAGGATGGGATCTGATTATATGCAATTATATAAGGATGTTATTAAAAGGGGATAGCAAAACTAATGCAGAAAACTTTCTTTTGAAAGGTAATTTATTGTAATTAAATCATCCCCCTTAGTTTGTTCATTCACAAAAATATTTGCAGGCTCTTGTTTTTTATTAAAGGGCTCCTTTTTAACAAGGCATATGGAACTTAAAGGGATAAAATCGACGGGAAATTTTTTAAACCTGTATCTATTCGTAAGGATCTTACCCATAATTTATGATAACAAAAAAACTTAATGCTATAAATGAAGAATAGACTCTTTTTTTCTTTTTAAGGAATTCATCGGATTTTCACTTTTCTCGCTAAAGCTATTTTTACCATCACGGCATACTAAAATACTATCCGTGTATTTTCATAATCCCAGGCCTGGCCTTTTTGAGAAAATTATCAGACACTTAAATAATCATTCCTATAGATTTGTCTCAGCGAACCAACTTGAACAAATCCTGGATATTAATCATACAAATGAAAAAATTGCACTAATCTCTATCGATGATGGGTGGCGGGATAACATAAAATTAATAGATATTATTAGGAAATTTAAGGTGCCGGTTCTCTTATTTGTTACAACATCAGCTGTTGAAAATGGCAACTTTTGGTTTGAGTATATAAGAACCAATAATCTTATGAGCAACGCGTTAAAATCAAAAGAAGTCATCCGTGTAAAGAAATTAGATTCAGTTGCCTACTATAAGAGAATCTCAGAATTAAAGGAAATCTCAAAAATAAAAAGATCAGCTCTTACCAAAGAAGAACTGGTATTATTAAGCAAAGATCCTTATATTACAATTGGTTCTCATACAGTGAGCCATATTTCGCTCCCGGGGAAACAATTGAATGCTCAGCAACAAGAATTATCAATTTCTAAAAAGACACTTGAAATGTGGTTAGAGAAAGAAATTGAGTATTTTTCATATCCCAGTGGCGATTATACAGAGGAGCAAAAGAATTTAGTTAAGGAATGTAAATATAAAATGGCCTTCACAACTGATACATCACATATTGATCTGAAGAAACTCGACCGATATTTTATTCCTCGCAGATGTGTTAACGATGATGCAGGTATTTTTGAAGCCCTGTCTAAAATTTATGGTATCTGGTATTTAATTAAAAAGTGAATAAAGAATTCGAATAAGTTGTCAAAATTTTCATTCTCAAAATCCCATTTGACATTAAGGTTGGGTAATAGTTTACCTTAGAAAAGATATGAATAAAATTCTTTTTATGGATTTTTGCAATTATGAAGATTATCAAATAGGAGGTCATCTTTCTTTTGCAAAACATATGTTAAGCAGTTTCGGCAGTCAACTTTCGTTAATAGGTATCACTACTTCAGCTTCGGACCCGATTGGGAAATGGACCAGGAAAAAGATTAACGGAACTGAGTATGACTATTTTGCTCTTGCAAGATATAATAAGTTGAAAACTAAGCATTTCATACCTGATAGGATAGCTTGTTATTTACTTGTCATTTATTTTAAGAAAAAAATTTTGGAGATACCGGCTCGAAATGTTTTTGTACAACGGCCTGAAATAATAATTGCCTTAAGAACTTTTGGATATAAAAATATTTGTTATCGCTTTCCTGGAACGGAAAATGCTTTGAACACATCAAAATACTGGGCAGGTAAATATTTTGCATCCTTTTTTGACAAGCTCTTTTTTTCAGGATTGAAAAACGTAAATCTCATTCTGGCTTCTGCTGACGAGGAGGCTATCACAAACATGATTGAAAGAAGTAATGGATTAATCACAAGGCAGGATGTGGTTAAATTTCCGACTAGGATTAATACTGAAACCTATAAACCATCTATTAAGAGTGACGCAAGAGAGATACTAGAAATTCCTTCGGACAAAATTCTCATTATCACTGTTGGCAGATTGTCCTGGCTTAAAGGATGGAAATTATTACTTGACAGCTTCCTGATTTTTGAGAAAGAGCATTCTGGTAGTTGCTTTTATTTTCTCGGTGATGGGGAGGATCTGGGGAAAATAAAAGAATATATTGAATTGAACAATCTGAAACAAAAGGCATTCATCCTTGGGATGAAGTCGCCGGAAGAAATATCACTTTTCCTTAATGCATCTGATCTTTTCGTAATGGGATCACATAAAGAAGGATGGTCAACATCGCTTATGGAGGCTGTAGCCTGTGGAATTCCTGTTTGTGTGACCAATTTCAGCAGTGCTTCGGAGATAGTTGATGAAGGAGTAAACGGATATATAGAAAAAGATTGGGATTTTAAGAGTTTTGCAGGTTTAATGTCAAAGGCTCTAACTCTGAAAATAAAAGAAATAGAATTGGAAAAATACTCCATTTCAGGATTGAAAGCAGATATTTTGAAGTTATGGGATATAAAGGATATGTAAAACATTAATAAGTATTTTTAGAGGGGAATAATTAAAATAAACTCATAAATATCAAGTAAATGCCGGATAAAAAGATACAATTGACAGAAGAATATGCAAAGGGGAAAGATGTTATGAAAAACTCTTTTGTTTCTATCTGTTCAATAGTCCGCGATTGTGAGAAAAACCTGAAAAGGAATATTCCCAGGATCGAATATCTGAGAGGTTTCTTTAAGAAATCAGAAGTTATAATCTTTGAAAATGATAGCAAAGATAATACATTGAAAATATTAAAGGATTGGAAAGAATTATCCTCCGGTATCCACATATACCATGAAAATTATAATGTAGCCACAATTCCCTCACAGAAAGAGGGAGAAGCCAATCCCTTTTTCTCAATCCCCCGGATCGAGAAAATGGTGTTTTACAGGAATAAGTATCTCGAATACCTAAATAAAGGGGATTGTGACAGAGATTTTGTAATTGTTATTGATCTGGATATTTCCAATTTTGAGGTAGATGGGATAGTTCACTCTTTCGGATTACCAGAGAAATGGGATTGTATTTCTGCCAACGGGATCTCCAGGGCTCCTAACTTCAAAAACCAATACCACGATTCCTATGCTCTAATCGAGAAAGGGAAAATAAATGATATTCAGACTGAAAAAATAATAATTGATAATAGGGCTCATTATTCAGGATTGAAAGTTGGAATGCCACTCGTATCAGTTGATTCCGCATATGGGGGGTTGGCAATCTACAGATGGAATTCAATAATGAATTTGTATTATGCCTGCCCGCTAAACGATGATCCAATGGTACAGTGTAAGAGCGAACATGTAGGATTGCATTTGGGGATGAAGAATAATGGACACTCAGGGATCTTTATTAATCCCAGTATGATGGTCAAATACCGCTCAGTTACACTCAGGTTTCTGTTTACCAAACTTAGAGAGAGATTGCTGAAATCCTGATCCTGGAAATGTTAGTCTAAATCGATATAATTCTCTTATTAGTGATGGGGTTTATCCTGACACCGATTTCTTGTATATAGTTTTATTTTCATGCACCTGACACTAAAGTACAGTTTAAAAGAGTAGTCAAGAAATGAATATACTACAGATAAATAAATATCACTATATCAAAGGTGGATCCGACAGGGTTTATTTTAATACAAGTAATCTTCTGGGAAGTTATGGGCATCAGATATTTTCGTTCAGCACTTTAGATATAAATAATGCTCCCAATCTATTTTCTGAATACTTTGTGCCAGCTGTGGATAACAGGAAAGCTGGAATTCTCCAGAAAGCTCTAAATACACGGAACTATCTGTACGATAAAGATGCTTCAAGAAATTTAGAACGCCTTATTGAGAAATACAAACCCGATGTGGCACATCTCCATCTGTTCTATGGAGGCCTTTCAGCTTCTATTTTAAGAACTCTTAAAAAAAAGGGGGTTCCGGTGATTCATACTGTTCATGATTACCGCTTGCTATGCCCGGCTTATACATTTCTGGATTCTGCCAATTCCATCTGTGAAAAATGTAAAAACAGATCTTATTACCAGTGTGCCGTTAACCGTTGTATGGATGATAATTTTTTCTATAGTTCCATGTTATCTCTTGAAGCCTATATCAGGAAATATTTCATTGATCCCATCGAATATATCGATCATTTCATTTTTGTAAGCAAATTTGCGTTGGAAAAGCATATCCAATTCGACAGAAGATACTCTGGTAAATCATCTCATCTGTATAATTTTACAGATTTTAAATCAGGTAATCAGAGAACATCCGGCAAGAAATATTTTCTTTACTATGGACGTCTGGCAAAGGAAAAAGGTCTGAGTACCCTGCTCAATGCAGCAGCAACATTGAATATTGAGCTTATTATAGCGGGAACCGGGCCTCTTGAGGACCAGGTAAGGGAATATGCCAATAAAAATAAGAGTATTCATTTTGTAGGATATAAAAGTGGAGAGGAATTAACAAATCTTATCCGCAACGCTTATTTTGTGATAGTACCTTCAGAGTGGTATGAGAACAATCCAATGACGGTTATAGAGTCATATGCATTGGGGAAACCTGTTATAGGAGCAAGGATAGGAGGGATTCCTGAAATTGTTACTGAAAACAAGACCGGATTTCTTTTTGATTCCAGAAATATAGATGATCTTATCCGGACAATAAAAAATGCTAATAGCATCGATCTGCCTGAATACCAGGAAATGTCTTCAAATGCCAGGCTATTCGCATCGGAGAATTTTTCTCCAGAGAGTCATTATTTGAGACTCAAGGAAATCTATACGGGGGTAATCTTATGATTTTATACTCTATTTCTTTTTGAACCAGTTGGCAATTTGAAAGTGCAATCAAAGAGAATCCAACATCAAAAATTACCTAATCATTGTCATCAGGAAAATTTAGATCCCGGGAATCTTCTCGGATTTAATTGTTTATTTGACCAATCCTCTCTTTTTTGGTTGTAAACCGAAAACTTCCGTATTCTCGGTGGTTTCTTTAAACAGGTATAAATAAAATTGTTTCGTTTGAGTTGATAATATAATAAAAACTTGAGAGTGCCATTATGAATGAATATCTTAAAACCAAGATCAGGGTCCTGTCTTTTTTTCTGGTAGTCCTGGTAGTTTACGTTCACTCATATAATATTGATATAAAAATAAACAATGGGGTCAAATACTCCGCTAATGGTTTTGTATTTTTCATTGAAGAGTTCTTCAGTCAGGGTTTAAACAGAATAGCCTCACCTCTTTTTTTTATAATCTCGGGATATCTTTTTTTTGCAAATATTACCGGGAAGGTCTCTGATTTTATATCAAAATTTAATAAGAGGGTTAAAACACTGGTTATCCCATTTCTGTTCTGGTCTCTGACAGGTCTTGTAGTATATTGGGTATTACAAATGCTGCCTTTTTCAGATGTTTTTTTTACTAAGCTGCCTTTAAATGAGTATAGTATCTCAAAATTATTCCACACTTTGATTCTTAACCCGATACCCTATCAATTATGGTACGTAAGAGATCTGACTCTATTTGTAATCCTTTCACCCCTTTTGTTTATCCTGATAAGGAGAGTCCGGTTCACTATGCTTTTTATATGTCTGGTTCTATGGCTTATAGATTTTAACTTTATCATTTTCAGAAGTCAATCATTCTTTTTCTTTATCTCTGGAGCAATTCTTGGTACACATTATAAAGAACTAACATTACAAAGAGGTCCATGGAAAAGCTGGCCTCTTTTCTCTTTATGGCTTGTTCTTTTTTTAATTAAAACTACACTTATTTTTAAGGGTTTTCAAAACTCAATTATTCTGACTCAATTGCATAAAGCAGGAATCATCTCAGGAATCCTGGCAGTCAATTTTATGTATGATAATATTTATGACAGGATTGAAAGTGACATTTATAAGATGAGACATATTTTTGTTTATACATTCTTTATTTTTGCTGCTCATGAACCATTATTAATTATCATAAAAAAAATGCTCTTTTATCTTTTAAACAGTAGTTCTGTTAGTGCATTTTTTATTTATTTTATGGCCCCTTTAATTACGATTTCCCTTTGCCTGATTTCAGCAGTTTTAATCAGGAGCTATGCTCCCAGATTATATGGAGTAATGACCGGCTGGCGATAGGGTAATTACCCTGATGTAAATGAATTAATTAATTATTTGCCAAATCAATAAGTAATTACATTATGAAAAGGAAAAACTTAACAGCTATTATTTTTGCTATAAGTATAATAATTCTCTTATCAGCTTATCTGCTTTTATTTATTGTGGGAATTGAAAAGCAGGCAATGGTTTTCGAAGAAGATGGGATCATTGAGTATGCTTCC
Source organism: uncultured Bacteroidales bacterium (assembly GCA_963736675.1). Taxonomy (GTDB): domain Bacteria; phylum Bacteroidota; class Bacteroidia; order Bacteroidales; family VadinHA17; genus LD21. The sequence continues at coordinate 82,458 of CAVTPT010000003.1, read as the reverse complement.
GCAATCTTTAATGTAATAACCTCAATAATGATATTGTATTTATTCTTAAAATCAAAATGGAGGGGTGAATCATTCGTCACGAAAGGACGCAGAAACTATTTCCTTATGCTGTTGGGATTGCTATTTCTGGTTGTAGCGGGTGAGGAAATCAGTTGGGGGCAACGCTTACTTAATCTGGAAACTCCCGGGCATTTAAATGAAATTAACGTTCAGCATGAGCTTAACTTGCATAATATCAATATTTTTGACGTAACAGGTGATGATGGTCATACTGCAAAAAAAGGATTAGCACGAATGATAACAGCAAATAGAATGTACTCTCTGTTTTGGTTTCTATATTGCGTTATACTTCCTGTTATAAGTGCAATATCTCAAAAATTTCAACATTTCTTAAATAAATTAGCCTTTCCCCTGGTCCCGATTTGGATATCTGGTTTGTTCCTCTTTAACTTTTTAATAGCGAAAGTATTAGAAAGGATAAGTTTTTTCAGGGACTTATATTTGTCAGTAATATCTGAAGAACAAATTAATGGTTTCCTATTCCGTGTAACAGAAATTAAGGAATATGGTTATGCATTTCTCTTTCTGGTGATTAGCACCACATTTACCATGAGGTTCAGGAATTCGGGGAATCAGGAAAATTTCCTGCAAGTTGCAGATTATGATAAAGAACTATCTTAAATAATTTAACATAATGAAGAAAAGAATTTACATCGCCGGTTGCGGCGGAATGCTCGGTGAGGCATTTTATGAGAAGTTTAAGGATGATTTTGAGCTGAAATGCACCGATAAGGATATCAATGAATCGTGGCTTGATTATCTCGATTTCAGGGATTTTGATAAATATGAGAAAGATGTCAGTCTCTTTAACCCTGATTATCTCTTTCATCTCGGGGCTTATACCGATCTTGAATTCTGCGAATTGAATTCCGACGATACTTACAATACAAACATCCTTGCTGTTGAAAACGCCGTATTTATTGCCAGAAAATTGAATATCCCGCTGCTCTATATTAGTACTGCAGGTATTTTTGATGGCACCAAAGAATTGTACGACGAATGGGATATGCCCAATCCCCTGGGTAGTTATGCAAGGGCTAAATATGCCGGAGAAAGATTTGTCATAGAGAATATGGATCGTTACCTTGTTTGCAGGGCAGGTTGGATGATGGGAGCGGGCCCCCGGAAGGACAAGAAATTTGTTCAGAAAATTATGAAGCAGCTTAAAGATGGCAAAAAGGAACTGCATGTGGTTAACGATAAGGATGGGACACCAACCTACACACACGATTTTGCACAAAATGTAAAACTTTTACTTTCAAAAGAGTATTGGGGATTATATAATATGGTCTGTGGCGGAGAAACAAGCAGGCTTGAGGTAGCCATGGAAATAGTCAGGTTAATGGGTTTAAATGATACTATTCAGGTAAAACCCGTTACATCCGATTTTTTTAAAAAAGAATATTTTGCTGACCGGCCTGCCTGTGAAAGACTTATTAACAGAAAATTAAATATCAGGAATTTGAATTTAATGCGCGACTGGCGCATTGCTCTTAAGGATTATCTGGAGAACTACTATAAGGATTATTTAAAGTAAGTGATCCCTGTTTCTCTTTCCTCTGAAACAATATAAACTTCTAATAATATTATCTAAATGGATCATCTAAGGATTGCTGCATTTGGGTTCAGATCAGTACCTTTGCGTGCCGGCTGTGCAGGTGCTGATAAATTTGCTTCCGAATTGTTCCCCCGGCTTGTTAAGATGGGGCATCAGGTAACAGGGTATAACAGACTATATCCCGGCCAGGAATCACTTGGAGATGAATATTGCGGAGTCAGACTCAGATACTTCAAAACAGTATACTGTATGGGTCTGGATACCTTAATTCATTCTTTCAAGTGTACTTTTCATATCATTTTTCATAATACAGGGGATATAGTTCATATTCAAAATGGTGGCAACAGTATCTGGGCCCTGTTTCTCCGTATTGCCGGGAAAAAGGTATTCATAAGCCAGGATGGGATAGATTGGAAAAGAGGTAAATGGCCCTGGTACGGGCGGCTTTACCTGCGGTTATCATCCTTTATAACGGCATACCTGCCCAACCAGGTTATATTTGACAATATCTTTGCCAGGGAACTTTTTGAAAAACGTTTCAAAAAGGAATACTGCTATATTCCTTTTGGAAGTGATGTATGTGATTTTCAGGAAGATAATGCAATTTTTAAGAAGTTGGGGATTGTTGAAAACGAATATTTCCTTTTTGTGGGCCGCTTCATCCCCGACAAAGGATTACACTATCTTATTCCTGCTTTTGAGAAACTTACGACAACAAAAAAACTTGTTCTTGTCGGGGGATCTCCAAATCCCTCCGCTTATGAAAAGATGCTGATGGAAACGAAAGATAACAGGATCGTCTTTGCGGGATATGTGTATGGCGAAGATTCCATGCGCCTTATGAAACATGCGTACTGTTATATTCAACCTTCGGATGTTGAAGGTTTGTCGCCGGTAATTCTGAATGTTATGTTTTTGAAAACCCCGCTGATATGCAGTAATATCAGGGAGAATATTTTTGCAGTTGCCGATACGGCAATACTGTTTGATAAGGGTAATATTGACTCTCTCAGTGAGTCAATGGCCGGGGCATTGGAATCACCTGATAAAATGACAGCACTGGCAGAAAAGGCTCAGAAAAGGGCAATAAATACTTTTTCGTGGAATAACGTTGCTATTGAACATGAAAAGATCTTCTATTCCTACCTGAAGGCATAAACACGGATATTCTTCAGAAAGTCATCTGTCCTTGATTTAATTATAAATTTAACACTCAGTACCTGTACCTGATTAATGAAGGAATTGTTTATTATTTCTACCGACTACTTTGTAAATGCACGAACGGCTGGAGCCAGGAGGGTTTTGAACATCGCAAAGTCGCTGGCAGCCGGAGGGGTCAATGTCTTTCTGACTTCTTTAAATCAGATAGACCGAGATCCCCTCGAATACCATGAGATCTATCCAGGTGTTTATAATCTGATAAGTACTGGTAGAAGGGAAAAGGACAGACTAAAATTATTCAGATTTCTTTATTCAGTAAATAAGTTTGTTAAAAGCAGGAATTCTGAGGCAGTCATTTATTTATATCCTACCCCATTTATACTAAAGGATTTTGTGTATCTTCTTTACTTTAAATTACTAAAAAGATATAGGTTCTATTGTGAGATAAATGAGCTCCGGGTGACCAATATCAATTCGTCGGCACCTAAGAATGGACGATTATCAAACCCGGGTTTTTATTTAAAGTTCTTATATAAGTTACTTGTTTATAAATTAAATGAACTCCAGCCTCTGTTTTATGACGGGATAGTTGTAATCTCAACAAATCTGGAAAAATATTTTTCCCGTTTCACAAAAAATATACTCAGGGTTCCCATTTTATGTGATTCTTCAAAAATTTCTGACGACAAACCACCCCTAAGTTATGATAATGGTGTATTCAAAATATGTTTCGCCGGATATATACACTGTAAAAAGGAGGGATTTGATATTCTTCTGGAAGCACTCAATATTGTAAACCGGCAAAAAAATGTTGAATTGTTCCTTTATGGAGTACTTTTTGACGAAGACAGGACAGAACTAAACAGGCTTGCTGAAAAATATCAGATGAGTGACAAGATCTTTTACATGGGTAATCATGATCCGGAAAACCTGTCAGATGAGTTTCGAAAATATCATTTACTAATTCTGCCGCGGCCTCTTACACCCCAGACAAAATACGGATTTTCGACCAAGCTTTCTGAATACCTTACATCCGGTGTGCCTGTAATGGTGACTGACGTAAGTGATAATACCCTTTATATCAGGGATAATATCAATGGTTTTGTTACCGCACCGGGATCGGCTGTATTGATGGCAGAAAAGATTCTGGATATTATAAACAATTATAACAGTGTATCACCGGCTATTGTTGAAAATGCCCACACGACTGTCATCGAAGAGCTGGACTACAGGATATTTACAAAACCTTTTACTGACTTTTTTTATCAATGACAGGAAAATATCCATTAAATTGCCAACTATGAATTTATGATATATGAGAGTATAATTTTATAGCTCCTGATTTTATTATTTATTATAAAAATTTATTTAAGTAAAGGCCATGTTCAACAAAAAGACCCTATTAATAACAGGTGGTACCGGATCGTTTGGCAATGCGGTATTACGACGGTTTCTGGATAGTGAGATTAAGGAGATCCGGATATTCAGCCGCGATGAAAAGAAACAGGATGATATGCGGCAGTTTTACAATAATCCGAAGATAAAGTATTATATCGGCGATGTCCGTAATTACGAAAGTATAAACAGTGCCATGAAGGGGGTTGATTTTGTTTTCCAGGCTGCTGCCCTGAAGCAGGTCCCTTCATGCGAGTTCTTTCCTGTTGAGGCCGTAAGGACAAATGTACTCGGATGTGATAATGTTCTGAATGCGGCAATGGAGAACAAGGTAAGCCGTGTTATTGTCCTTAGCACCGACAAAGCTGTTTACCCCATAAATGCTATGGGAATGTCAAAAGCACTGAGCGAGAAAGTTATGGTCGCAAAATCGAGGCATCTGAATGGAACAGGAATGGTATTTTGCGGTACACGGTATGGAAATGTTATGGCATCAAGAGGTTCGGTCATCCCTCTCTTTGTTGAACAGATAAAAAAGGGCAATCCCCTGACAATCACCGATCCGGAAATGACCCGTTATATGATGACACTCGACGATGCTGTCGACCTGGTGATTTTTGCCTTTAAGAATGGGAATCCGGGGGATATTTTTGTTCAGAAAGCGCCTGCCGCCACTATAGAAGTTCTGGCGAAAGCACTTATTGAACTCTATAATGCTGACAACAAGATCAAGGTCATTGGAACCCGTCATGGCGAAAAGCTTTATGAAACCCTTGTCAACAGGGAGGAGATGGTTAAAGCCGAAGACCTTGGTGAATACTACCGTATCCCGGCCGATACACGCGACCTTAACTATAACAGGTTTTTTATTGAAGGCGAAGCCCAGATATCGCAGATGGAGGAGTATACTTCGCACAATACTTTCAGGATGAATATTGAGGAGATGAAGAGACTACTGCTCAAACTTGATTTCATAAAAGAAGACATCAGGCAGCAGTAAGCGTCCGGTTTTATGTATGCAATTTTTCGGGCGACAAAAAAAACTTAAAAGTATTTACTTATAATAATCTATGATAAAAGTTGGTATTACTGGTCAGTCGGGGTTCATAGGAACGCACCTGTTCAATTATCTGAATCTTAAAAAGGAGAGTATTAAAACCATTCCTTTCAGGGACAGTTTTTTTGAAGACAGACAACAATTGAATGAATTTGTGAAGGATTGCGATGCCATCGTGCATCTTGCGGCCATGAACAGGCATGGGGATCCCCGGGTAATTTATGACACCAATCTGAAGCTGGTTAAAACATTAATAGATGCCCTTGAGGAAACAGGAAGCTCGCCTCATGTCATGTTTTCGTCCTCAACACAGGAGACCCGCGATAACCTTTATGGCAAATCAAAACTTGACGGAAGGCTTCTGTTTGAACAATGGGCCGAAAGGAACGGAACAAGATTCACAGGATTTGTGATCCCCAACGTCTTTGGTCCTTTCGGAAATCCTTATTATAACTCGGTGGTTGCCACCTTTTGCCATCAGCTGACTCACAATGAGGAGCCCCGGATTGAAAATGATGCAGAGCTTAAGCTTATTTATGTAAATGAGCTTACAGATCTTATCTATAGAAAGATCCTTGAACAGAAAAAGGATAATGTGACCAGAATCGAGGTGGCCTGCACAGCCGGGATCAGTGTATCGGAAATCCTCGGATTACTGGTTTCATACAGAAAGGATTATTTTAAAAGTAACAGTTTCCCTTTATTGGATAGTACATTTAAAGTAAATCTCTTTAATACATTCAGGAGCTATATTGATCACTCTTCCCATTACCCTGTTCTTTTAAAGAAGAATACTGATAACCGTGGTTCTTTTATTGAAACGATAAGGAGTTCATCAGAAGGTCAGTTCTCATTTTCAACCACCAATCCGGGGATCACAAGAGGGAATCATTTTCACACAAGAAAAATTGAGCGGTTCATTGTCATCAAAGGCAAAGCTGTTATCAGACTCAGAAAAACCGGTACCAGCGAGGTACTTGATTTTGAGCTTGATGGTGAAAATCCTTCATTTGTGGATATGCCGGTATGGTTTACGCACAATATAACCAATACCGGAACCGGTGAGCTTGTTACCCTCTTCTGGATAAATGAGTTCTATAATCCCGACGATCCTGATACCTTCTTTGAGGAAGTCTGATCCGGGATTTTAAAAATATATCTTAATCCTGACCGTACATAAATATACAATCCATTGTAAAAATGAATAAACTTAAGGTTATGACCTTTATCGGGACCCGGCCCGAGATAATCCGTCTCTCGCGGACTATGGCAAGACTTGATGAATTCATGGATCATGTCATCGTCCATACGGGTCAGAATTATGACTATGAGCTGAATGAGATTTTCTTTAAAGATCTTGAACTCCGGAAGCCCGATCATTTCTTAAATGTTGATACCACATCCCTGGAAGCATCGGTTGGAGATATCATCAGAAAATCAGGGGAGGTACTACGAAAGGAGAAGCCTGATGCGGTGCTTGTCCTTGGAGATACAAATTCCTGTCTTGCTGCCTATATGGCAAAGAGATTACATATTCCCGTGTTTCACATGGAAGCAGGGAACCGGTGTTTTGATCAGAATGTGCCTGAAGAAACTAACAGACGGATAATTGACCATATTGCAGATTTCAACCTTGTTTATACTGAACATGCCCGGCGGCATCTGTTATCAGAAGGTCTGCCCCACAGGAGGATATACCTTACCGGCAGCCCAATGAAAGAGGTTTTGGATCATTATTTACCTGAAATCCTAAAGTCAAAAGCCCTTGAAAGCCTTACTCTGACTGCAAAAAATTATTTTCTCATCTCGACTCACAGGGAAGAGAATGTCGACAATCCGGAAAATCTGAAAAAAATACTGGATATTCTGAACAGACTTGCTGAAGTGTATTCAATCCCTGTTATTGTATCGACTCATCCCAGGACCAGAAAGAGGCTGGAGAATTTGAAGGAACATAAGGCTGATCCATTGATCAGGTTTATGAAACCGTTCGGATTCCTTGATTACAATTTTCTACAGATGAATGCATTATGCGTATTGTCCGATTCAGGGACCATCAGTGAGGAATCGGCTATCCTTAATTTCCCTGCCATCTCCCTGAGACAATCCATGGAACGGCCCGAAGCTCAGGATGCCGGAACCATAATATTGACAGGTTTCGATGCGGAAGTTGTTATGAATTGCATTAGTTCAGCGATTAAGGAATTTGATCTTTCGAAAGGATATACTGCAATACCGGCAGATTACAGCATAACAAATACTTCATGGCGTGTATTAAAACTGATATCGGGGAATGCCAGGTTAAGCAATATATGGCATGGGATCTTTTAATAAGGATTGTTCAGGAACTTCTTAAGTTATAATGATTTTCTGATGAGGATTATTTTTATTATAGACACACTGACTGCCGGAGGGAAGGAGAGAAGACTTACAGAACTTCTTAAAGGTCTTGTATCAAGGAATGAGGCGGAATGTGAATTGGTTGTTATGAGTTCGGATATACACTATAAAGAAATTCTGGATCTTGGAATTAAAATTCATATTATTTTAAGAAAAACTAAAAAGGACCTATCCGTCTTTTATAAGCTAAACAGGATATTTAAACTTTTCAGACCTGATATTGTCCACTGCTGGGATTCTATGACTGCTGTTTATGTTGTGCCTTTGTGTCAATGTCTGAAAATAAAATTGGTTAACGGTATGATCGTTGACTCTCCGAAGAGTCAAAGTCTCTTAAATAAAGATTATCTGAGAGCCAGATTGACTTTCCCGTTTTCAGATATTATAGTTGGTAATTCCATGGCAGGATTAAAGGCTTATCGTGCTCCTCGTCATAAAAGTATAGTTATTTATAATGGATTTAATTTCAACAGAATCAATAATTTAACAAAAAGGAAGGCTGTTCTGGAGCAATTGGATACCAACAAAGAATATATTATAGGGATGGTCGCCACTTATTCAGCAAAAAAGGACTATAAAACATATTTTACTGCTGCTCAGAAAATATTGAACAGCAGAGATGACATTTTGTTTCTCGCTATCGGGAAAAATACCGATTCAGAAAATTCAAAAGGACTTATTGATAGCAAATACTTGAAACATTTCAGGTTAATGGGCAAAAGGTCCGATGTGGAGTCTTTGATAAATGCAATGGATATTTGTATACTTTCGACTTTTACAGAGGGAATTTCAAATTCCATAATGGAGTATATGGCTCTGGAGAAACCCGTTATTGCCACTTCCGGGGGTGGAACAAATGAAATAGTTATGGACAATACAACAGGATTCCTAACAAATCCCTCCGACCCTGAAGATCTGTCAAATAAAATTGAAATATTACTGAATAATCCTGAATTACGACAAAAGATGGGCGCATCTGGCAAAGAGAAAATCCTGGAGTCTTTTTCAATAAACAGAATGGTTGACAGCTACCAGAAATTATATCTGACATTTCTTAGATGATCTGTTATTCGTTATTTAAATTTATGATACAGCCTGGTAGCTGAAGCTGATAAGTTTATATTAAAATTGTTTAAGAAAGACTCCATTTATGCCCATAAACGGTTTCTTCAAAAAGTTGAATATTAATTTATTTATCCATTTAGTAAAATTTTAAAACCTGAATTTTGAACTTGCTTAAAAACCATTATATTGACTCTGAAGAATCGTTCCCGGGTATTCTGACGGTCAAGAAATCGCTAATCAATGAAAAGGGATTTAATATTATTAATTTACATGAATATTACCCTTTTCAAAAAAGCCAGCTGCTCCCTGACTTATTTAAAAGATTCTTAATCAGGCTTTTTAATTCTCTCAATAAATACAATGTCTTCATTGGTACCAGACTTTTTTTTAATAAGAGGAAGTTTGATGTAATAATTTCAGGGAATATTAAACAGGCAATGTTTTACTCATTCCTGGGAATGATCTTTCCATGGAATAAAAAACTTCATATCCTAAATGAGATCTATTTAAATGAACCAACCTCACTAAGGAGAAAGATAAGACCGCTTGTCTACAGGCTATTTTTAAGAAATATTGATTTTATAAGGGTAAGTGCCAGGAATGAGATTAGTAATTACTCCGGGGCTTTAAAAATTGACCGAAACAGGTTCTGGTTCAATCCCTGGCCCACGCCGGTTCCCGATATCCGTTTGTCCGAAACTGAGGGCGACTACATATTGTCGGCAGGGAAACAATTCAGGGATTATCATACCCTGGTAAGCGCAGTAAGTGGCACCGGGCATAAGCTGATTATTGTCAGCGATAAAAACAGTATGAGCGGGATTGAGATCAGCGATGAGGTAACAGTGATATATAATATAAGTAAAAAGGAGTATCTCGAAATTCTGTTGAAATCGAAATTTGTTGTTGTTCCCCTTAATAATGATTTTTGTTCATGCGGACAGATCGCTTTCCTTGAAGCTATGTCGGTCGGAAAGCCTGTGATAGTAACCAGGGTTACAGGAAGTATTGATTATATAGAGGAAGGGGAAACGGGTCTGTTTTATACAAAAGGAGATATTGAGGATCTGAGACAGAAAATTAATTTGTTAAGTGCGAACAGGGATTTGCGTGTTTCGTTAGCCAGGGAAGCTGCGACGTCGGTTAGTAAAGGTTTTAACAACGATGTTTTTTCTTCAAACTATAATCATTTTATTACCGGAAGAATCAAATTATTTAATGAATGAGGTCTCCTTCCTTTTGAGTGGACTCTGTTTTAAAAATTCCAGTATTTATGCGTTTCTGTAATTCCTGATCCTTGAATTTATTTCTATTATAAGGGGATTTAAATTGTAAAGTGTTTCGAATTCTTCAACAAAAATTTAAGCAGAGATGTTAAAAACAGCACTGATTATACCGGTGTACAACGAAGAGCTGACAATAAAAAATACCCTTCTGGATTTCTGTGATCATCTGCCAGATGCCAGCTTTTTTGTTATTGACAACAACTCGACAGATGCAACTTACAGGATTGCCAGGGAAGTCTACCGGGAAAAAAATCTAAAGGGTGAAATATTGTTCGAAAAGAACCAGGGTAAAGGAAATGCAGTACGTAAAGCATTTAGCGAAGTAGTGGCAGATGTTTATATAATTGTTGACGGTGATCAAACCTATAAAGGGAAAGATGTCTCCAATCTTATGAAACCCATACTTGATGCTGACGCGGATATGACTGTTGGTGACAGACATAAAACAGGGGCCTACAAGTCTGAAACGAAGAGATTGTTTCATAAATTCGGGAATACTTTAGTTCGCCGGTTAATAAATCTATTGTTTAACAGTAACCTCGATGACATTCTTTCAGGTTACAGATGCTTTAACAGGAAATTCATAGAGAACTTTCCTATTCTGTCAGGGGGATTTGAGCTTGAGACTGAAATGACCCTTCATTCACTTGATAAACGTTTCAGGATTGTGGAAGTACCGATAGAATATAAGGAACGGCCTGAAGGAAGTTATTCAAAGATCAATACATTTAAGGATGGTATAAAGATAGTAAGGACCATATACCAGATATTCAGATATTATAAACCATTGGTGTTTTTTGCTTTGGTCTCAGGTATACTTTTCATTTTAGGACTCATGGCAGGAATCCCGGTTATTCTGGAATATATTCATAATCGTTTTATTGAGCATGTACCTTTGTCCATACTTGCGACTGGTCTGATGATATTATCAATACTGGCTATTACAATAGGATTTATTCTCGACGCTATTGTTAGGATCCATAAGTTTGATTATGAGCTACATATGATACGAAGAAATAACTGACATAATCGTGTTATGGCTGAAATAAAAACAAAAATTCTATTGGTTTTCACTGTAGTGGCCATTTTGAGTTCATTACTCAGGTTCGGCCAGCGTGAAAATAATCTGTCTCCATTGTCTGATTCAGACAGTTACCTGGATATGGCCATGGTTTTTTCCAATCAGAAAGCCGAATTTGATCAGGATTTACTCAGAGGATTGCCACACCATTACAACAGGCCTTTTTTCCCGTTTTTAGCTGGCTTGCTGGGGCATTTTATTCTGAATAATAATTTTCAAGCTGCTTTCAGCATCATTAATATAATATCTGCAATTTTTATAGCTTCCCTGCTTTTTCTGATTGTAAAGACTCTTTATCCGGACATAAAGCACCCATGGTTTCCTTCACTTTTGTTTCTGACTGCTTTCCCCCAGATGGATTTTGGTTACCACATTCTTACGGAAACTATCGGTCTGGCATTTGCTCTGGGAACCTGTTATTTGCTATATATGTTGATTATCAGAGTATGCAATGATAACCGGCGTAATTATAATACATATAAATATTTGAAAGACAGTAATGTCTATTATATTCTCTTTCTGTTACTTATAATTCAAACATTATCGTTCTTCACACGCGAGACTGCCTGGTTTGTTTTTGTCTTTCTTGCTTATATGATAGTAAAAAGAAAACTGTATTACAGAGAATTTTTACCATTTGTTTTTCTGGTGATATCAGTACTGGTAACTGCCAGGCTTCCCCAGTTGATATATTCCAGGATGTTTAATACTCATAATCCGAAATTCTCTCTGGATTTAATGTCTCTTTTGAAACCTGATTATATTCTTGATACGATTCTTAAACTGGGACTGGCATTTAACATATCCTGGTTACTGATTCTTCCTGCTCTTATCGACTTTAAAAATAGAAGGTTGACAAACATTCATGAGTTTTTCACTGGTTGGGCATTTGCTGCTTTAGGATATATTGTTGCCGGGTATGTTCATAATTCATTATTGCCTAACGGATATCCTCTGCGAATGTTTTTTTCACTATTCCCCTTATTATTTTTGTTAGTTATCTGGTTCTATGAAAAACGGTTTACGCATATAAAACTTAACTATACACTGACTCTGTTCTTTATCATACATGTTTGTATCAGTATACTGGGGGTACTACTCGATTCAGGAGAAGAAACCGTGCATAAATTTTTTGATATTTTATAAGGCTTCCCGGTAATGTAGCCGTAAAACATAATATATAGTATTTAGTATGAATAAAAATAAACCTTCGTTGCAGCAATACCTGGCATTTTTTCATGATAAAAAAGCGAGCCGTTTCTTGATTATCCTTTTATCCATTGACCTGATATTTGTTATTCTTCATTATATTAATGCTCTGACCCCGTTGCTTGACAGTGACAGATTCAGTATTGGCATTGATAACGGATATGCTGAGATATTTCAATATACAAAGTTCTTTAGTGTAATTGTATTTCTGATTTATATCCTGAAAAAAACAAATACGATCCAATATCTGGCCTGGATCATTTTGTTTGGATACCTTCTGATTGATGATTCCATACGTATTCATGACCGATTTGGAAGCCATGTTGCATTGAAACTGAATTTTGATCCTCCTTTTGGACTCAGACTGATGGACCTTGGTGAACTGGCAGTGTCAGTATTTTCTGGTATTATTCTGATTTCTATTATTTTTTGGGCTTATCAAAAAGGATCCCTGTTGTTCAGGAGTGTATCCAGAGATCTCTTTTTATTACTTTTTATTCTGGTTTTTTTCGGCGTAGGAATGGATATGATCCATATGATAATAATTGATAAAGTTCCGGAAAATATGTTAAGAGGAGTCAATTCTTTGCTGGGACTTTTTGAAGACGGAGGAGAAATGGTATCGTTGAGTTTTATCCTCTGGTACACCTATTTTGTTAAGATTAAGGAAGGTAAACCTGAGGCATTTTTGTGTGATCTTTTCAGACCTTCTCAGATCAGAAATTAGGATCCGTTAATTTTAAATAGTGTATTATCTGGCTAAATTCTGCAGGTTATATGGGTACCAAACTGACAAGGATACGGGATTGCATAAATATATTGAATAAGCCTGAAACATCTTTTCTGCTTATCTCGCTCATTGTTTTAGACCTGCTATTTATTCTGTTTCATTATTTAAACGCATTAACATCTCTTCTGAACAATGATATGTTCAGTATCGGAATGGACAGAGGCTTCCCCGAAATTTTTCAGTATTTCAAATATTCATGTATAGTAGCTTTTCTTTTATCCATCAGTTTTTATCAAAAATCGCGATACTATCTTGTTTGGGTAGTTCTGTTCACTTATTTTCTGTTGGATGATTTCTTACGCATACATGATCAATTCGGGTATTATCTTTTTTTAAACATGAATTTTTCTTCTCCCCCTGGATTATTAGTGGCACAAAATGGAGAACTGATTATATCTGCCCTGATAGGTATTGTTTTTTTATTAATGCTCTCCTGGGCCTGGAAAAGGGGAGATCTTAAGTTCCGGAAAGTATCAAAAGACTATTTGCTTCTTGTTATGATTCTGGTTTTTTTTGGAGTTATCGTTGACATTTTTCAAAAGAAGATATTGGAAATAACTCCTCTTTCCCTCCAAAGAGGGGTCAATTCTCTATTTGTATTTTTCGAAGATGGAGGTGAAATGATCTCGGTCAGCCTGATCCTCTGGTATACTTTTCTTCTAAAAAGTAAGAATTGCGATCCTGGATGTCATCTCTGGAATCTGGTAAAAATGATTGCAGGCATTGAAAAAAAAATTCAGTGAGGCAGACACAGAGTTAAGTAAAATTTAATTAGTTGACCATATTGCTATGAAAGTCCAGAGATATCCTAAAATGTAACATTTATTTAATGATTCTCAAAAATTACTATATTTCAGTATATTTTACTGTAATAAACGAACTTTCACAACAAATAAAGGTATATGTATCCTTTTAGTATTCAAGATAAAACCACTGGGTTTATTCAGATATCGGACTATTACAATTTGATAAACAGGTAATCTTATGACAACCTCGCCTTTCCTTTCGCAAATAAAAGTGTTCAATGACGATCTAAGTGAACTGCCTGATGGGAAATTGCTTATCAGCACGATTAATGCCTATAGTTATACCAAAGTAAAAAATGATCCGGAATTTGAAGAGGCCCTCAGAAATTCGGATATCCTTTTACCTGACGGTATAAGTATCGTATTTGCCAAAAAAATTCTCAAAGGTGAAAAAATAAAAAAGATTGCGGGAGCAGATCTGTTTAACTTTGAGATGACCCGGTTGAATAAGATAGGTGGGACCTGCTTTTTTCTTGGGAGCAGGGAGAGTACCCTGGAGTTAATTATGAATCGCCTGAAGCGCGATTTCCCGAATGTCAGGGCACAGGCCTATTCTCCGCCTTTTACAGATGAATTTAGTCCTGAAGAGAACCGTTCGATCATAGAAGCTGTCAACCAGTTTAAGCCCGATGTACTTTTTATTGGCCTTACTGCCCCAAAACAGGAAAAATGGGCATATAATCATTTTCAGGAGTTGAAGGCCGGTCATGTCTGCTGTGTCGGAGCTGTCTTTGATTTTTATGCAGGTACCATAAAACGTGCTCCCAAATGGATGATCGATATGGGGCTCGAATGGTTCCATCGCCTGATTAGGGACCCACGCCGCATGTGGAAGAGATATCTGATCGGCAATTCAAAATTTCTGTGGCTGGTCTTTAAAGAAAGGCTAAGCAGACAGAAGTAAAACTCACATACCGGACAAGCTGATTTCCCTTTCCGAACCCACATTTACTTATCCTTATGAAAACCATCCATTGTAAGATCAGTGCTTACAGATTTTTTTGGAAATGCTGAATATTAAAATAAATAATGGCAGGATCTGGGTTATTGTAATCCTGTTAACTGTTTCAGTAAAACCGCTCTTATCACAACACGGAACTTTTTCATCGGTTTTTGGAACTGAAGCAGGTTATATAACTCCTGACAGAATGCCCTTCTGGCTAAGAGCCAATAAGGCCGGTAGCATTCCTGAAGATAACTTTTCAATAAGTGTTCTTGGCTCAGCTTATAAGAATTATGAAAGCAGGAATAAACAATTTGACTGGGCTACATCATTCAGTGGAAGAATAAATATTTCCGAAAATCCCGGGTTCATCCTTATTGAAGGTAATGCCAGCCTCAGAATGGGGATCTTTGAAGTGAAAGGCGGCAGATCAAAGGAAGTGATGGGATTATGTGATACAAGTCTCTCCTCAGGATCATTTGCAGTATCCGGAAATGCACCAGGCATACCTGAATTACAGGTATCAGTCCCTGAATACTATACCATACCCGCCCTGGGCCAACTCTTCGCTTTTAAGGGAGGATTTTCACATGGCTGGTTAGGTAAGATCCCAAGGAAAAATGCAGACTCAATCATTCCCATGGAAATATACTTTCATCAGGCCTGGCTATATGGCAGGATAGGTAGACCAGATGGTAATCTTAAGTTCTATGGCGGATTCAATCACCAGGTATTCTGGGGAAACGAGAATGAGTTTTATGGAGATTCATTTACTCTTTCACCTCTTGAGACTTTTCTATATGTTATTTCCGGAAAATCATATGGTAATGATGAGATTGCGAGTTCAAGAGTGGGAAACCACCTGGGATCAATAGATCTGGCAGTCGAATGGAAAATAAAAGATGTTGACCTTTTTGTTTACAGGCAGACATTTTATGATATCGGGGCACTCTATCATTTTGCTAATTTGCGTGACGGACTATATGGAATAAGTCTGAAAAATATGAAAGAGGCCGGCAAGGGATTCCATTGGAACAAAATACTTGCTGAATATCTCTTTACTAAAAACCAGGCAGGGGAGTTCTGGTCGCCTGTTACTCCTTCGGGAGACGAGGATTACTACAATAATTACCAGTTTGTGAAAGGTTATTCATATTACGGTTTTGGGATCGGTTCTCCTTTTGCCGGGACACGGGCCTGGATAAGTGATGATTTGCCTGATTCTGAGAACGATTATTTTATTAACAACAGGATCGTTGCCGTTCATATTGGTTCAGAATTAGCTTATAATAAGTGGAATATGCTTGTGAGAGCATCATGGTCATGGAACCGTGGAACATATGCTACAAGCCCGGAGGGGCGTTCCATAGGAACAGTAAGATATCCTCCGGAAGCTGATATTTTCCCGCTGACCAGACAATTTTCCGGATATTTCGAATTGATAAGGCAATTTCCCGGGAGGATCTCCCTTGGGATAATAAGTGCATTTGACCTGGGAGAACTCTACTACAATTCCTCGGGCATTCTTGTCGCTCTTTCTAAATCATTTTGAAACACATAGCTCACAACTTGCCATATTTCGAATTTAACCGGGCAATATTTTCCATCGCCTGCAGTTAATATTAGTATGAAGAACGTACTCATATTAATGTCAATAATGATCCTTACAACACTCTGTACTGTTGAAGAGGATCCGGGGAAGGAGAACTTACCAGCCAGACCGGCTATCATTGATCATTCCTGTGCCTCTCTTTCGGAAATCCCGGCAATGTGGATAGCAAAAGCAAAGGAAGATCTTCATATTGCCTATGGGCATACTTCCCATGGCAGTCAGATAACCAAGGGTATGACAGGTCTGACGGGGTTCAGGGGCGACATCTATAAGTGGAACAATGGTGGGACAGATGGGGCCCTCGACCTGCACGATTATGCTATGCCCGGGGACCTTGGCAATCCCGACAGGATCCGGTGGGAGCAGGAGACCCGTGAATACCTGGATGCAAACAAAGATGTGAATGTTGTGATGTGGTCGTGGTGCGGCCAGGTTTCATATTCTTCTGAAGAAGACATAGATCTGTATCTAGATCTGATGTCAGGGCTTGAGCAGGACTTTCCCGGTGTCAGATTTGTTTACATGACCGGCCATCTTGATGGGACGGGATTGACCGGAAATCTTCACCTCCGCAATGAACAGATCAGAAATTTCTGTAAGACAAATAACAAGCTTCTGTACGATTTTGCAGATATAGAATCATATGATCCTGATGGCAATTATTTCGGCGACAGGAAGGCGACTGATGGCTGCAATTATGATCATGACGGTGATGGTTCCACCGAAGCTTCAGGCGATCCCGCACTGCCGGCAGGTGGAGATAAGAACTGGGCTGTTGAGTGGCAGAATGATCATTTGCCAGGTGTTGACTGGTATAATACGCCTGTATCACATTCCCAGCCGTTGAACGGGAATCTTAAGGCTTATACTGCCTGGCATCTGTTTGCACGGATTGCAGGATGGGATGGTAACTAAGTCTTCAGCCCGAAATGTTTTTTAATTGCCCTGACCTTCTCTGCCGGTTTTAAATTTTTTGTCATGATCAGGCCCGGATTCTGTAAATAAAGGAAACGCTGCACACTTCTTTTCATTACTACTTTCGCCGGGTTACCTATGATCACTGAATCATCAGGGAATGTACCTCTCACAATACTCCCAGCCCCGATTATGCAGTTATTCCCTATAAAGGTATTTGGCATAATGGTGCAATTCATACCGATAATTACATTTGTCCCGATTTTTATTCTTCCGAATATGTCAGCATCCGGAAGTTCATTCCGGAAACTCCAGATAGCGCCATCGTGCGTAAGGAACTCAGTACCGTCAGCTATTGCAACATGATCGCCAATCTCGATAAGATATGGTTCAGTCCCAAATTCCAAAGTCAGAAAATAACAATCCTTCCCGATCTTTACACCCTGTCGTCGCAGGTAGTTAATCCTTTTTTCATTTGAGGAATGATTAAGGATTTTTATATGCAGGCGATTAATAACACTTAACAGGCTCATTCTCTTTTTTTATTATTCAGGATCCTTTCCAGATTCTGCTTCAACAACATTAATTATAAACCGGGCGAACAATGGGGCCATTCCCGCTGAGAATTCATCGCCGGGGTGACAGTTATCCGGCGAAGATGCATTTTTTTCAGCAAGATATAATCCGTCTTCAGTCTCATATTTGTAGAAATCCCAGATATATATATTGTCCCCTTTCTCATCCCATTCATCCAGAATCCATCTGTAAAAATTATAAGTCCCTTTTGCCTGATCCTCTGTTATCTGGCCTTTTGTACAGACTGCAGGTGTCCAGATAATGAATTTTGTTCCGGGGAATTCATGCATTTTGTTTTTCAGGGCTTCATACTGCACTTTGAAATTTTCTACCCGTTTCTCCTCAGAATCTATATCAGGAATACCAGTATCCTCAAGCAACCTGCTTAAAGGGTAACAATGCTTGAATATGATCACATTATACTCTTTTGTGAGCATTTCAAGTGTGGGTTCTTCCATATAGGGGATATTACCGGCATTTTTGACCCAGATATTATAGTAATCAAACGGATAATTCTTCCATCCGTAAGGTTTCTCCTTCGGGAAAAAGAGATCAGTGATCCGGTAATTTTTATTATTTTCACTGTTAAAGCGTCTGAAGTATTTCTGTACATCACCGTAATTTGTCAGTTTGTAAACGTATTTATTGGTTTTACCTCTCCAGATGTTATTACCGGTACTGTGATGGATAAATAAAATTTTTGTCATTTCACCGTTGTTTGAACTGCATGCTGTCAATATCAGGAGGCATGAAATTATTAAATACTTATTCATTTTAATCTGCTTACTTGGTAACAGGTATAAACTTCTTTATATAACTCAGGTTAAAGATAACAAATAGCCTAAAAAAATAAGGGTGCCACATATTGGCACCCTTATTTTTTTTAGAATATAATTATTCAGGTTGTTCCTCAGGGAATTCCCCGCAAACAACTACATGAGCTATTACATAAATACGGCCAGTAAGTCCATCAACTGTTACAGTTTTTAACGCCACTCCTCCAAGGTTATCCCAATTATAAGGATACTCTTCAGGGGCAACAGTTGGATCACCATTTATATCCTCAGGAAACATTTCATTTCCTATGTACATTTGGATCTCATTCAACGTAAAACCTTCTAACATCGTAAACCTTGCCTGGGCTGTTCCGTCTTCATAATAATCAAGATGCATATCGCCGACATGCACTCCATTTATATCGCAATCACTAATTTTGGCATAAATATGATACATTGAATATCCAAAGTCCAAACTTCCATTCGTCCAGCCTAAAATGTCAAATCCATAATCAGTGAAACAGAATGCTCTTTCGGCATAGGTTTTTTTGGCAAAAGCATCTTCGCAGATCGGTTCTTCACATAGCGAATAGCAGAAGGTAATGTTGCTGAGGCCGGCAGGATTGCCGTTTCTGTTTACCGGAGCTGATAATCCAGTCCCGCTGGTTACACAGTCATCTTCATCGCAACCCGAGAAATAGACGTTAGCATCATTTCCTCCTTTGACGATGATTGCGATCCTGACAGGCACCGTTGATTCCCATGATACATAAGTGCCATCTGTTGTCCAGGTGATGATATCATCTATTGTACCGCCAGTGCCACCTGTATAGTCAATCTTGCCACTGGTTTCATCAAAGCTGCAACCAACTCCGGCTGCAACCTCATCGCAGGTCACATTACCGCCATTATTGTCGGTATCAATCATAATAGTCCCTTCAGGTCCATAAACAGTGGCCTGGTTTTCGCTTGAATCCTTGCTGCACGATAGTACGCCGGCTATAAGAAGCAGGCTGAACAGCATAAATTTCATTTTTTTCATTTTCACGGTCTTTTTAGTTTATACTTGAAACAGATTAAAAAACAATTTAATTACAACAAATATAAACAGTTATGGGTTACTATTTTTGATGGTTTGACAAACTGAAAATAAAATTTGATGAACCGGCTCTTTATTTATGTTAATACTTTTTTTTAGTCTTTCTCTGTCGAATCAACTCAGACTTTTTTAATTTTTTTACCAGTAGGACTTATTGTAAGATTGTCTTTAAGATCGTAGACCTGGGGAATTTTGTAAAGTGCCAGATGCTTTGAACAGTGATCAACGATAACTTCCCTGGTAATTTTATTTATATGATCCTTACCAATCACTACCGTTGCTTTCAGCATTTCACCCTCAATCTCGTCCTCAATGCCTTCAATAGTACAGTCAATGACTTCGGGAATTGCAAGAATGACAGCCTCTATCTCTTTAGGGCTTATTCTCTTTCCACGTACCTTAATAATCTCCTTCGACCGGGCTGTCAGGTAAATATATCCGTCTCCATCAACAGTCCCCAGATCTCCCGTATACAACCATTCATTGCGTATGGCTGATTGGGTACCTTCGGGGTCTGCAAAATATCCCATCATAATATTGTCACCGCGGGCGATCACTTCACCTGTTTCCTCGGGTTTCACCGGCTTACCATGTTCATCCACTACCCGAAGCTCCACTCCGGGTATTCCCTTACCCATCGATCCTTTTCTCTCTTCATAAACTTCAGGCGGCAGCCACGATAACCTGGCTGTTGCTTCAGTCTGGCCGTACATAACCACGAACCTGATCTCCGGATGACTCTGTCTGAATTCGTCAATGAAAATTGGTGCAAGCTTGCCTCCGGCCTGGGTGACATATCTAAGATCAGGAAATTTTGTATTTCGGAATGTGTCTGATTTTCTGAGTAATATCTGGAAATGACTTGGTACTCCTGCGAATCCTGTACACTTGTATTCAATGAGATTATTGATTACTGTTCCCAGGAAAATAAATGAGTTGTTGAACACAATTGATCCTCCAACCCTGAGATGAGTATGAAGTAATGATAATCCGTAGCAATAATAAAATGGCAGTACGACAAGCATTCTGTCATCTTTTTTTAGTTTAAGGTATTCGACAATGGAGGCAGTATTTGCAATAAGATTCTTATGAGATATCATCACCCCCTTGGGCTTCCCGGTTGATCCGGATGTGAAAATTATTTCAGCACACTGTTCACTGTCAGATTCTTTTGTGTCTGAAGCGGAATCTTCTGCCTGGTACTGATCCAAAGTATCCGGAAATACAAGGTTCCCGGTCGTCAGTTCAAGCTTCCGGGCAACATCCCTGGTAAGGAATGTCATTACCGGGTTGGTAAGATTGCTGATATAGACTAAATTTTCTTTTTCAATATTTGGATCCAACGGGATGCATATGTTTCCCGATTTAATGATCGCAAGGTACGATACAAGGAAAAAAATATTATTTGCCGAGATTAATATAATATGTTTCCCCCGGCCCGATTCTTTTTCAAGGAAAGCAGCAAGTCTTACAGATTTGTAATACAAATCTCTGAAAGAGATCTCTTCTTTACCAACCAGAAAAGTTTTTTCAAGGTTAGCGGTATTCCCGAAAAAGTAGTCAAATGCGTTCATAAAATATTAATAAATCAATAATTGGTTTTTATCTTTTCACTTTTATCTTTTATCTTTTATCTTTTATCTTTTATCTTGGTTTATATGTCACTCCGAGTTTTACATTAATAAAGGCATCCCTGGCTATGCTGTTCCCCATCTGAATAAATAACCCTGTACCAAGGTTTAATATGAATGAATCGTCAATTCTGTACCTTAATCCGGCACCTCCGTTAATAAAAATTCTTGAGCCCTGGTCAAAATCTTCATAATCGAAAAGCATACCGCTGTTGCCGAAAATGAATGGTGATACTTGTTTATGGCTCCAGTTATACCTTAAATCCACATACAGAGGTATATGATTACCTCCGTTATAGAAAAGAATCCCTGTTCCGATGCCCCCCTGGAGGCTGTTGTCAACATGCAGGCCATACCTGTTAAGCTGATAACCATGCATAGTTGTTATACCGTAAAAATATCCCGCATAGGGGAGGTCCCTCCCCCCAAGTCCATATCCGTATGCAAGTTCGTTGATTGTGACATAGCCTGAATTAGGATTCAAAGTAACGGTCTTCCGGACTTCACTTGAGGGTGTCTTCTGAGCCATAATTAAGGTCCCCGACAGGATCAATACCATAAAAAGGATCTGTTTTCTTATCACTGTTTTTAACATTATCAGGAATATTTTAAACTGTACGGTTCCTCATTTATTAAAGGTCAGGCGATGACTGTATAATCCGGTATCCTGCAACCCGGGTTCCATCTGTCTCCCGGGTACTCAGTCTCTGTCATATCCCGTAATAATCCCTTACCGGGGCCATTCTGAGATAGGCAGTTGTTTTTCGTTTTCTTTCAAAATTATTGAATAAACTCCTTACATGTTCTTCCTGATCACCCATTACCAGGGCAACCTCTTCAGCAGTATATCCGTTCTCAAAACCATACCAGTAACGGTCCATCAGATCGAAGGGAAGCTGATAGAAGAACTCTTCCTGGGTTTGCTCTGCTGAATAGGTGTCGGTGGTAGGGGTCCTATTAATAATGCTTTCAGGAACTCCCAGATATTTGGCAAGTTGATAAACCTGTGTCTTGTACAGATTTCCGATAGGCATAACATCAGCGCCTCCGTCGCCATACTTCACAAAGAAACCTTGTTCCTGTTCATGCTTGTTCGGGGTCCCGATCACTGAATAATGAAGGGCTTCGGCATGATAGTACAGCATGCTCATTCTGGAGCGCTGCTTGAAATTTGAGGAAGCGACTATCTGCAGATACTCCTTAACAGGCAGGATCTGGCTTTTAGGGATCCCGGTCTCATCAATTACTGTAAGGGAAAAGACAGGAGGAAGGTTTGCCTGAAGACCCTGTTGGGGGATACCTATTTTCATCTTATGTTTCCGGGGATCATAATCAGGAAATACTCTCTTTACGGCTTCGTCACGCCGCTCGTAGCATTTGAACCCTGACAAAGCTGCGGTGATCTCTTCGGTAATTGATCTGACCCCGAACCTCGTGGCAAGCTCCTGAGCAAGAATTCTGCTGTCAGGACTCGAATCTTTTTCGGGCATCATGATTCCCAGGACTTTATCCGGACCTAAAGCTTTGACAGCAAGGGCGAGGCATACTGAGGAATCAATACCGCCGCTTATCCCTACAACAGCTCCGAAACGCTTCAGGTTTTTCAGGATGTCAGTACGGAGTTTTGACACTATCTCATTAACAACACCTTCAACGTCGTCAAGGATAATGATATCTTTTGAGAAAGGTTTTTTTTCAGGCATATTGGTTCTTATAAAAATTGGTTCGTGTTATTTTGGGTCTACTGGCAAATTGTCTTTTATACAATAATAAACCATATTATTAAACTGTAAAATTATCTCTCTTCAATTATTTTCAGGTTATTCAGAGGGTGTTTGTTAAATTCTTCATTATTATTTTCAATGAATTGATAATAAAGTAAATGTGTTGAAATTACTGCAGTCAGTACCATATTGTCAACTTCCGAAGCCATCCCTGTTTTTACAATCCTCGAGATCAATGATGATATTGAATTGCTGTCAAAGACCCCGGCCTTTTCAGTAAAGCTTTGGGAGAGCATTTCCTTTACATAATCGGGCTGATTTGCCGAAAGGAATACACTTTTGATCGGGGCCCGGTATGCCTGCTTGGGTCTGGCAAGTATTTCACCGGGGATCCTGCCTTTGAGGACTTTTTTCAGAAGATATTTCTCGTTAAGTCCGTTTAACTTGTATCCGGGAGGTAAGGATGCGCAAAATTCAATAACCCTGTAATCAAGAAAAGGATATCTTCCCTCGACCGAATTGGCCATTGCCATCCTGTCGCCCTGTGAAGAGAGCAGGTAACCCGACATAAATATCGTGGTTTCAAGCCATTGGGATTTTGACAGAAGGTCCAGAGTGCCAAAATTGCCCGGCAATCCGGCTTCCAGGTCATTCAGGACAGAATAATCTTTCAGTGATTGTTTAAGATCATCTGATAAGTGTTTCTTTATATGATTTGAATTGTTCCATCGTAAAAGATGCGAATAGAACGGATTATTTACTTCTTCAAGCTTATACCCGTAGAACATTTTAAGTATCCTGTGGTTAGCGTCTTTCATCTGCGGGAGATAGGGGTAGAGCCTTTTAAGGAGCATTGGTCTGATTGAAGATTCAGGCTGAGAGGCCCAGAAATTCCTTATTACTGCCTCTTTAAAAATATCATACCCGGCAAGTATCTCATCCGAACCTTCCCCGGTTACAACAACTTTTATATTGTTTTCCCTGACAAGTCCTGAAAGAAGCATCATTGGTGTCGGCGCAGTACGAAGCACCGGGAATTCCGAATGCCAGACTACCCTGGGAAATGACTCAGCAATATCAGGGGCGGAGCACGTCATTGATCTGTGGGTGGTGCCGAAATAATCTGAAGCAAGTTTCTGGTAATGGGTCTCGTCAAAATCCTTCTCCTCAAATCCGATTGAAAATGTATTCAGTATACCCGGTTCAATATCTTTGATATAGGCTACAGTTGCGCTTGAATCAATTCCCCCGCTCAGATAAGCAGCAACTTCAACATCGGCTCTTAACCTTATCTTTACGGCATCGGAAAAAAGCTCATGGAAGCGTTCTGCAGAATCATTAAGAGAGAGAGTTGAACGGTTGTTAAAATTTAATTCCCAGAATTTTTCAGTTTTCAGACCTTTTTCACTGAAGGTTGCAGAGTGTCCGGGAGGCAGTTCGTAAATATTTTCAAAAGCAGTGAATGGAGTAATTGTAGTCCAGAGTGTATAAGCCTGATCAAGGCTTTCAAGCCGGAAGCGCCTCTCAATATTTTTCTGAACAAAAAGAGCTTTTATTTCAGATGCAAAAGAGAATACCCCGTTATGAATATTGTAAAAGAAGGGACGGATCCCGACCCTGTCGCGTGCAATAAATAGTTCTCTGTTTTGCCTGTCCCAGATTGCAAATGCAAATTGTCCGTTAAGTGAATCCAGGCATCTCTTCCCGTATAAGGAATATAGCTGGACAAGTACTTCGGTATCTGAATCCGTTCTGAAACTGCATCCCCTTGATTCAAGGTCCTTACGTAACTCCCTGTAGTTGAATATTTCTCCGTTGAACACAATCCAGTACCTGCCGGTAGTATCCGACAGTGGTTGCTGCCCACCCGTGATATCAATAATACTCAGCCTTACATTCCCGATAGTAGCAAAAGCAGAATTGTATATTCCGCTTTCGTCCGGACCCCGGTAACTGATAGTCCGGAGCATTTCTTCAACTAATTGCCTGCTGTCACTCTTCCCATGCAGATCAATTATTCCGGCTATTCCGCACATATTGGAGTATTACGATTTTCTTACTATAAAATCGGAAATGGCATTTATTGACTCAAAGTTCTTTTCCACAAGGTCAGCGTCAACAGTCTTTATTCCGAATTCCTCTTCAAGAAATGCGATCAGCATAATAAATCCCATGGAATCAAGATATCCTTCCTTAAATATCAGGGTTGAATCCTCAGTCTTTTCGACATGGATAGTGTTATTGATGTAATTTCTGACTTTATCTTTGACAGTTACTGGTTCGAAGTTCATATGTTAAACATTAGGTTAATCTATTGGTGTGTTCTTATCCGGATTTTATAATAACATTGTATCCCTGACAAATGGATTGTCATTTCTTGTAGTAGTCATTATATCTTCCATACCTGCTCTTTTTAATATTTAGATCGTTAAAGACAACATCAAAATTATCAATATTATTGGATTTGAACAGGTTCAGGACATCATTGAAAACATCTTTTCTGGAATAGTTATTTCTGCAGACTAAAAGAATAAATGATGCGTATTTAATAAGAAGAGATGCGTCGGCAACAAGTCCGGCAGGTGTTGTGTCTATCACTATATAATCGTACCGGGTTTTAAGAAAATCGACAAAATCGTCGAGCACTCCGTTTTCGATCAGTTCGGCTGAATTTGGCATTACAGGACCGGCCGGAACAAACGAGAGATTTTTGATCTCTGACTCGATAATAATTTTCTCTTTTGGAGTATGGTCGATCATATAGTTAGAGAGACCCACCGAATTATCGTTCCCGAACTTTTTATGAAGAGTCGGTCTTCGGAGATCTCCGTCAATTATTATAGTCTTATGTCCCACGGCTGAAATTGATGCAGCCAGGTTATATGAAATAAAACTTTTACCATCCTGGGGTTGTGAAGAGGTGACCATTATTACTTTCAGAGGTTCAGACCTGAATTTCAGAAAGAGGCTACTCCTTAAATTTCTGAACGATTCTGCAATTGATGAACCAGGATGGTCAGCAACAACAGATTCGGTTTTATAATGATTCGAATAAATAAGATTAAGGATCGGACGGCCAAGTAAAAATTCCAGATCCTGTGCGGAAGTTATCTTTTCATTAAAGAAATTTCTGATAATTATGAAGGCGGAAGGAGTCATTAATGCAATAAAGATTGCTACAAGCCAGTTTAACATTACATTGGGAGAAACAATAATGCTATTGACTGCTCTGGCTGGCTCCAGGATCTCATAGTCAGGATAGTTTGAAGCCATCGAAATGCTGGCTTCGGAATGTTTTTCGAGCAGAAATGTATAAATGGCATCGGTAAGATCGAATTGCCTCTGCATATTGACCATGTTAAGCTCTGTCCTTGGAAGTCGTGATATCTCGTTGGACAATTTCTCGGACCGGGAATTCAATTCGTTCTGAGTAAGATTCAGAGTATTCAGATTATTTTTGACATTTTCAATTATCTGGGTCTTTTTTAACCTGATGTTATTTTCGATCTGACCGAGAAAAAGATTTTTTTCTGCGTTATTACTCAGAATATTGGATCTCTGTCCGTTAAGATTATGCAGTTCAAGTACAAGGGTATTCATTATAGGATCCACCACATTGGCTGAGGAGGGAGGTGCCAGTCCGGCTATATCCTGGTTCTTACTGAAGTAATCGAGGATATAGTTATAATATTGCTCCTGTACCTGTAGCATAGCTCTTTCATTCTCTATCCCGGTCATCTGTTCAAGGGCTTTCTGTCCCTGAAAGCTTAGGTCGGTAACCTGGTTTGAAGCCCGGTAGTCCCTTAATTTTGATTGTGAGATATTTAAGGAGTCCGAAATATCAGATAACTGATTATTAATAAAATTAATTGTATTAAAAGCTATCTTATTCTTTTTTGTAAGATTATCTTCGAGGTAGGTTTGAATATAGCGGTTAAGAAAGTCAATGGTCAGACCTGGGTTCTCACCATGAAAGAAAACATTGATAAGGGTTGACTTCACGCTGATAGGCTCAACCTTTATACGTTTTAAATAGGATTTAGTCAGATAGTCAAGATGGTAGAATTCAAAATATGATTCTTCCACCTCAGATTTTCCGGGTTTGTAATAATCTCTGTTAAGGGTGACTGAAAACCTGTAATTGGGGGCGGAGACAATCTCGTTAAAATGGCATACGGTATCCACAATGAAAACATTTTTATTACTGATGATGTCATTATCCACATAGTTATAAAAGGAAACTTCATCATCTGAAGCAGTAAGTCTGTAACTAATTTCATCAAGAATTTCAACATAAAACCTGGTGTTTATAGGCTGCACATGAGATTTATCAATATTTACTGAATACGGACTTGTTAAATATACCTGACTGGGCTTTGTAAAAATACCTGATTTCCCTGTAAAATATCCTACTTCGAGATTCAGGCTTCTTATGGTTGAAGCAACCAGGCTGAAGGAATTCAGGGTGTTTATATCATTCTCAAGGTTCCTCGATTGTTCAATAGCACCAAGACCGCTGAAGAGCTCATTTGAGCCAAGAATAGAGGATTGTTTAATTTCAACAGGGCCAATGATTGAATTAACTTCATAAACCGTCGGAGAGAACTTGTTTACCAGAAATGCAATGGTTAAACAAACCACTAAGCATCCTGCATAAAAATATTTATAGGATAAAGCCTGTAATAAAAAAGTTTTGATATTGAATGACTCGTTTGCATTATCATTATAATCTGACATCTTGGGGATAATTAAGTTTAAAATTTAACACCGGTAAACAAAAGAATGGCTATCAGAGTAGTAATAGAACTTAGTAGCGTTGTATATGTAATATTCGAATAACTGCTTGAAATGGCCTTAAGTGGTTCAACTACAATTACGTCATTAGGCAGGATATAATAATAATCTTTATTTGCAATTTTGGAATCGGAAAGATTCAGTTTGTAGTGCATAATCTTTTCACCCTCGTGTCTCATTAGTATAATGTTTTTTCTGTCACCGTAACGAGTGATTCCCCCTCCAAGACCAAGAGCCTCATATATATTCAGTTTATCCTGGGAAAAGGAGAACACGCCCTGTCTGTTGACCTCTCCCATAACTGTTACCTGGTTATCAACATATTTTACTATTATTGATGTTTTAGATACATATTCACTCAGTGCTTCCTGGATCTTTTCAGCAGCCTGGGCTGTTGTTAATGAACCAACATTAATATTCCCTACGAACGGGAAATTTATATTCCCGTTTTCATCCACAAGGTAGCCTATCAGACCAGCCATCCCGCCATAACTGCTGGATCTCATTTCATCAGTAGTGTTGAATATCTGGCTGGTCTGCAGATCTATGCTGAGCACCCTTATATAGAGTTTGTCAAATGGCATAATAATTTTCTGGGCACGTGGATTGACTGTTGGTTCGGCGATCTCATTCAAATCGTTAAAATAACTTAGCTGCTTTGTGGGCACACATGAAACAGCCAGAATAATTACTAAGAAAATTCCGGTCTTAAAAAAGCCTGATTTCATACTGATTGGTATAAGTAAAACATGTAAAAATTAAAGTCCCGTTCTTTGAAAAACAGTCCTTATCGTTTTCATCAAAATTATAAAATCTAATCGAGGTGACCAATTATCAATATAAGCTAAATCCATTTCCATCCATTTTTCAAATTTTACCGAGTTCCTTTCAGGTATTATCTGCCAGAAACACGAGAGTCCGGGTTTGACGGATAGTCTCCGGAGCTGCCATCTTTTGTATTGTTTTGTCTCTTCCTGAAGAGGAGGCCTTGGGCCGATAAGCGACATTTCCCCCTTTAATACGTTTATCAGCTGGGGGAGCTCATCAAGCCCGGTTTTTCGCAGGACTTTCCCGATTTTTGTAACCCTCGGATCATCCTTTATCTTAAATACAGGTCCGTCCATCTCATTCTTTGATTCCAGCTCTTTCCTTATAGCTTCAGCATCTGCAACCATCGTCCGGAACTTGTAAAGATCGAATTTTCGTCCCCTGAGGCCTACCCTCGGCTGTTTGTAGACTACCGGGCCCTTCGATGTAAATTTGATCACCAGGCTTATCAGTACCATAACAGGCGACAATGCAATAAGAAATATAATAGATAGAATTATATCCATCAGTTTCTTTACAAGAAGTGCAAAAGGTTTGTGCGGAATATTAGTGAATGTCAGAAACTTTTCTTCAGCAATTGTTGATATGATGGCATTTGAGATATTAAGGACCTGATCCCTGTACATCAGCCTGAATACAACACCAAGTTCCTCACACGATCTTATTGTTTTTCTTACTTCCGACGGGACTACCTGTCTCTTAATGTAGTAGACCTCATCAACAGTATCAATCTCCATAAGGTCGTGGATCAGATTGATCGATTTTTCCGGAAGAATTTTAAATTGAGACCTGTACTTTTCATTAATCTGGCCCGAACTTGTAAATATAAGTTCTATCCGGTATCCCCAGTCGGGATTTGAATTAAGCTTTTCTATAAAAGAGATGGCCGATTCGTCGGCAATTAATATCAGGCTGACAAAATTATATCCTTTGGCCCTGTATATTTTAAAGACCTTGTACTCGAATGTCCGGACGAGAAAGAGGAACATAAAGCCCAGAAAAGTGAACTCAATAAGAAACAGTCGTGATAAATAATAGAGTTTAAATACGAAATAGAGTACCAATAAAATTATGCTGACGACAATTGCTGATTGGACATATTCCAGAAAAAGTGTGATCAGACTTTTTGTTCTGGGTATTTCGGTAACCTGTATTATATAAAGGGTTATAAGCCATAAAGGTAAAATGGCCATAAATATAGAAAGGATTGTACTGTTGAAGAAAAAGAAAAATCCTTCGTAGTGATAATTTATCAGATAAGCGATCTGGAAGGCTAAGGTGATAGTAAGGATGTCTATTACTCCCAGAATGACATCTATCCTGTTCCCTTTCCTGAGAGCAGTTATGATTTTAAGCCTGAAGAGAGTATTTATAAAATCCATATATGCAAAATCACACCAGATACCTCTGATCTACATTTTAAAATTTCCAGCAAGCTGCCTGACTTTCAATTAATCAGCAGTACGTTTAACATTCTGCGAGCTAAAATACATCAACCCATTTATTTCGGTCAGGTCAATGACCTTAAATCCGTGTTCTTTCAGTATCCTGCTGACATCTTTCTCCGACATGATCCTGTCGATCTTCGAGTCGAGCATGTTTATAAAACTATTCAACAGCCTTGTGGATTGATAAAAAGGTGCAGATATTCCTTTAAGACTTCTGTAATCCTCAAAGCAACCTATTAAATTAGCCTTTGGTGGTAAAACCCTGTAAACTGCATGTAAAAAACTATCAAGGTTACTTATCTGGTTGAGCTTTTTCAAGTTAACAAGCGTTTTTACCCCCTTAAGATCGTTAAAATCATAAAAATAATGATGTACGGATGAAAGAACCATCAGGTTTTGTTCTTTAGCAAGGCCCAGCCAGTTGATATAATGGAAAAAATCTTCACCTCCTTCAGCTGCAAGCTTTTCAAATACCGGATTATTCCCGGTATTTTTGAAAGAAGCCCTTTTTTCATCAAAGCTACCTTTAATTTCGTGATTATCAGTAATGTTTCTTTTATTCGTGATCGGATTATTTCCCATCAGTACTTATTCTTTTTACAGTGATAAAAGTAATTCTAAAGTAACACACTGTCAAGAGGCTTAAAGTTCATTTTATGTTAATTATTTCGCCAAACTAATCCCTGATCATTAAAAAGCTATTATTCATCAATTCTGATCCTTAATATATCAATATTATTTGACTATTTGTCAAAATTGAATACATATTTATCAACGAATTTTTTATAATGATCGACCAACTTAGATGATATGCATTTAAATATCAGTAAATTAGTTATATACATTAGCTTCTTATTGCCTGAAGATTATGGAGAAGCATTTAACTGATTTTGACAAATAGTTAAATATGTTTGACAAAAGGATAAAATGAGTATCGGTTATCAATAATAAACTTAAAGCATTGATTATGGGATTCCTCGCTAACCCTCGGAATTCCCCTCTTCTGTTTTGCTATTTGGATTTAATTCCAAATTAACTATTCTTCATTACTGTTACTCCTGAAAAATAATTTAGAAAAGAAGTTAAGGAATTTCATTTCATGTTAAAGATCAGCGTTACTGTCGGAGCAAATGCATAGCATTTAATAAGTACCCAGCCCTTTTTAAATCATTTTAAGGAGATATAAAGAACCTGGTTATTTCTTTACTATTTTGACCGATCCCTGGTCATCTTTCCTGACAGTAAAAAAATAAATACCCGTTGAGAAATCTGAAATATCGACATTCTGGATCTCGCTGGTCAATACTCCGTTCAGTACCACCCGCCCCATATTTGAAATGATCATAAAACCTGACTGTAATATGGCAGGATCCGATTTAATAAATAATAAGTTACCTGCCGGAACAGGATAGACCCTGAAATTATTGACTTTCGTATTCTCATTTACACTCTGAACCAGGCTTTGCATATAGGATCCAAGGAAACTGCCCAGATCAAAAATATGGAGCTTCTGGGGTATTTCAATAAACGGGGGTTCCGAATATTTCTCATTTGATATATAGTATTTCAACCCATCTTTTGTTGAAATGCCTTCAGTCTGATGAAACGGAAGTGATACCGTTAATTTTCTTTTATTTCCGCTCAAAAAATCAGTGTTTTTGAAATCATAAAAAAGAATAATAAAAGGTTGCATTTCACGGCTGTACCCGAGTAAGACTAACAGGTTTTTTGATTTGAGGTAAGCAGCCCCGGTTATCAGACCTTCTGAATCATATACTGATCTCAATTTTGCAATATGAGTACCCGGACTTTTTGGCAGGGAATAGATTCCCGTTCTGCTGCTTATCCATTGTTTTGTAAAAAGGTAAATGGAGTCATCAGAGACTATAAATGCCTCACAGTCAAAATCCGTATTGCTGAAACCCGTAGCTTCAAAATCAGTCTGGTCGGAATATGAGAAACAGATCGAGTCAATTACCGGAGAATTCCCATGCAGGGAATTTTTTTCAACCCTGATTATCGTAAGGTCCCTTCTGTTACCATTCTGATTGTTGCCAATATCACCGATATAAATGTATTCATTATCCTGAGATATCTCTTCCCAGTCGTTATTTACCAATCCGCTTAAGGGATATGACTGAAAGGGAATAGCATTCACCGTGTCGAGTGCATATAAGGTTATGTCGTCGCTGTCGTTGTGAGTCCATATCCGGTTATCCCAATGGATCAGTCCGGAACTTTCGGGAATTATATCCGGAAGAATTGTACTACTGACTGGCGAAACTGCACCAGGGTCGTAAATACAGGATCCGTCATTAACCGAGGCTGAAGGCGAGTAATTCGTTGCGGCACGATCGGTACAACCATTGATCTGTGCTGCCGTTTCGCAGGGAGAAATGAGAATATAAAGTGCCAGGATCAGAAAAAAAGAAAATCTCATCGTGAAAGGATAATGATTATATGCTTATGTATTATAATTATTCTGAATGAGTATTGCAGTCAATTAAAAACTTAAAACATTGATTATGGGATTCCTCGCTAACGCTCTGAATCCCCCCATCTATTCTGATATTTTGCTTTAATTCCATTTTAATTATTCTTTATTCCGGATACTCTTTCTATTTTATTAAGAGGTTTAAGTTATTAATTTAATACCAGATTACGGATCCTGGATATCCGGAATTTTAAAGACAGGATATTTTATTTTCCGTTCCTGATGCCTTTTAATTCTAAGGGTTGAAATGAGAAGGTTATTATCTGGTAAATACAGCATTGTTAATGATCAGATAATTTTTGAAGTGTATTGCTATAAGGATATTCATTTATGGGGTATAAAAAAGCCATCAAAGGCCTGTGAAACTGATTGAGCCTTTGATGACTTCTTTCCCTTCTTAATAATCTGGTCTCCTCTAATTCATATTTGTGTTATTACAACAAAAATTGACAGATGTCAGGCAACTTTTGCCGCAATTATCCCTTTTCAGCTATCATGATTATTTCTTCAGGACTTTTGACAGATCAAAAGAGGTGGCCTCCAGCCCGTCGTTGTTATCCGAAACTGAAAACACAATATCATTGTAGTCTTTATCGCTGTTTTCATCAAATATCATATCTTCAAAGCCAAGAAGGATATATTCAAAATATGAATCCTTGAATAAAACATGCTGTTGGTTATTGCTAATGTTCAAATTATAATTGGTGTAGAAAGTAGTGTTATCGTAATTGATTATTCCATCTTCCCAACCGTTAATCACCAGGAAGAATCCTATTACTGTGCCTGCAGGAAATTTTCCTGTTCCAAGCTGGATTGTATATCCGGGTTCAAGCTGACCACCTTCTCCGGTCTTTGAGATATTTGGGAAAACAACATTCCCGCTGATATCATTTGTACCTAACGGGGGCTGTAAATTGTTATACGAATACCAGCATAGCGAATTCCTGAAACTGGCACCCTCATCAATAAATGTTACATACACTTCCGATTCTTTCGTTAAAACAATATTTTTTTGAATTGTATCCGAAAAAAATTCTGCATTACTCACCAGTATGTTTTCGCTTTCGGGCAAATGAATTCTTAAACTGTCTGCCAGATCGGTGCAGGGTTTCAGGTAGGTGATATTGTCCGGAACCTCATTGATCTTCTCTTTTTCACATCCGACGATCAACAGAAAGAGAACAGGAATAAAGAATGCTTTTTTCATGATTATAAGATTTAAAATTACTAATTTCCTTTTTTGCTTTACTATTTAAATTATTATCGGCAGTTTTTGAAATAACATTATCAAAAAATTAAATCAAAAATAAACTACCCAAAGTAACCACCTGAAAATTATTCTGTCAAGCCCGTTGGTTCAATGTTATAGTAAAAATGGATAGATGAAGATCTGTTTCATCCTGTCAATTCTCATGAATACCTTTCAGATAGTTCCATTAGTCCTGTTAAATGGAGGTTTTGTCAAATTCAGGACGGAATTGATAGTATTTAGAGGAATCAGTAGAAAATATTGTTTTGATACTATATTAAAGGTAAACAAAATCAATATTTTACAGCAGCAAGAAGACACTGATCCTGGCAAAAAAGGAAAATCCTCATTTTTGACCAGGGTATCAATAAAGTGGATAAAAAAAAGCTGATAAGGATGCTTAAGTTAATAAGTGACTACTTCGGAAATATCGAAAGAAGAAGCCTCAAGTCCCTTGTTGTTATCAGTGACGGAAAAAAGAATATCATTGTAGTCTTTATCACTTTCGAGATCAAAAAGTGTATCTTCAAATCCGATAAGCAGATATTCAAAATAGGATTCTTTAAATAATATATGCTGTTGGTTACCTCCGTCATTTAAATCGTAATTAGTATATACAATGGGATTGCTATAGTCAATGCTCCCGTCTTCCCAACCGTCGATCACAAGGAAAAATCCGATAACAGTACCGGCGAGAAACTTTCCGCTGCCAAGTTTTACTGTATATCCCGGTTCAAGAAGTCCTCCTTCCCCGACCTTACTAATATTCGGGAAGAGTACATTCCCTGTAATTTCACCTGAATTCAATGGCGGCTGGAATTTATTATAGGCATACCAGCATAGAGAATTTTTGTTACTTGCACCTTCTTCTATAAAGGTTACATATACCTCTGATTCTTTGGTCAATACTACCTGTTTCTGGATGCTTTCGGTAAAAAATTCCTCATTTGCTTCAAAAATATTAGTTCCCTCAGGGAAATATACATTCAGTGAATCAGCAAGATCTTCTGCCGGTTTCAGAACAGAAATGTCGTCAGGAACCTCGTCAATTTTATCATCACATCCGGCGATAAGGAGGAATATTACGGGTATAAAGTATTTGAATTTCATCAGTATATAATTTTTATTTTAATGGTCTGATGTAACCCACATGTTGATAAACTCTTTGTGTTAGTACAAAATACGGGTTTCATTTTATTAAATTTTGTACAATTTTACTTAATATATTTTAACTTTTTTCAATTGTTAATATTTTGTGCTTAAAAATCACTGAACCGGAACCGAACAAAGTATCAATTAAAAACATAATAAATTCATAATATACCTTAAACGGTCGTCTCAGTTTGTTATTGTAATTGTCCTTTCATCAATTTATGTCTTGCAGACGGAAACATTCAATATTGCATTTCACTTAGACAGACAAAGTGTAATAAGGCATAGATATATTGTCTTTTGTTGTACGCATAACATTTTACCCCAAGGTTCCTGACCTGCTAAAATTCTATCTCTTACACCATTTGCCAGAAACATTGGTATAAGAATTGACGAATTTTATGCATCAAAAATGTCAAGAACTTACATATAATATAAAGATACAGGTTAAATACTATTTTTTTTTACAATTTACCGCTCTGGCAGTAGATTAGCCATATTCTCATTAAAAGTATAGACAAGATGGCAAAATCTACTGTTATGGCAGTAAAATATCGCTAATTGTTTATGGTTTTAAAATAAAATGCGTATATTTACCGCTATAAAGGTAATAAATGGCACAGTCGCAGGAATTAATGGAAGTGATCAGGATGCATAGAAAGGCAGCCAAATTAAGTCGTGTCAAGTTAGCTGAATTGGCAGGCGTTGGGAAAACAGTGATTTATGATATTGAAAATGGGAAGGAGTCTGTTCAGTTAGATACATTACGAAAAATACTCAAAGTGCTGAACGTAAAAATAGTATTAACAAGTCCTTTAATGGAAAATCTACAAAGCAATGCAGCAAATGAGAAAAGCTAAGGTATTTGTGAAAGGGATTGATGCTGGAATTTTGACTGAATTAGTACAGGGTAAAGAATACGTATTTGAATACAATGAGGGATACGTTGGTCCCGAAGTTTCACGTACTATGCCAAAGAGTATCAGGGTTTTTAAGTTCGATAAATTTCCGGCTTTCTTTGATGGCTTATTACCTGAAGGAATTCAGTTAGAAGGTTTGTTAAAAATCAGAAAAATTGACAAGCATGATTATTTTTCACAACTGGTTGCAATTGGAGAGGATATGGTTGGCGCTGTTACAGTAAAGGAAGTTGCAGAATGAACTATTGCCCGATTACATATGCTCCTTGTGGAGAGAATCGTTACAGCGAGGCAGGTCTCAGACTGTTGTCATCTGAATTAACCTTTTTAAATGACCTTGAATATACTGCAGAAGAACAAAGAATAGAGGCTTATAACCGTGCATCAAAAATGTCGATACAGGGCGTACAGCCAAAATTAAGCGCAAAGTTGAATATCAAGGAAGGAAAATTCGAATTTGTTAACAAAGGTGGAAG
Source organism: uncultured Bacteroidales bacterium (assembly GCA_963736675.1). Taxonomy (GTDB): domain Bacteria; phylum Bacteroidota; class Bacteroidia; order Bacteroidales; family VadinHA17; genus LD21. The sequence continues at coordinate 45,953 of CAVTPT010000003.1, read as the reverse complement.
ATATATCCTCAAACCACAGCATCATTTGTATCCGGAAATGCCAGAAAATGAAGACATGACAATGAGACTTGCAGGTGAGATTGGCCTAGAAGTTCCATTACACGGTTTAATCTGGTCAAAGGACAACTCTCTGACCTACTTTATCAAACGGTTTGACAGAAAGGGGCAAAATGATAAAGTTCCGGTGGAAGATTTTGCTCAATTGGCCGGTTTAAGCAGAGACACAAAGTATGAATACAGCATGGAACGGATTGTTAATTTGATAGATGCATATTGCACTTTCCCTGCAATTGAGAAGATAAAACTGTTTAAACTGGTCATATTTAATTATCTGATTGGTAATGAAGATATGCATCTGAAAAATTTCTCCATTATCACTGAAGATAATAAAGTAATGCTGTCTCCATGTTACGACCTGGTTAATTCAACGATTGAATATAAGAACCCGGAGGAAGAAATTGCTTTACCCCTGAAGGGTAAGAAGAAACATTTAACACGAAATATTCTGGTTGATTATTATGGAATGGAAAGGTGTGAATTAACTTCCAGAAGCGTTGATAATATTATTGAGACAATAGCTTCGTCAATTCCTAAGTGGAAAGAATTAATTGATATTAGTTTTTTATCAAAAGAGATGAAAGAAAAGTACCATGATTTATTGGAAGAACGTCTCAGTGTCCTGAAAATCAAATAGTATTTAATAATTTTGCATTCAGATGAATAATAAAAGACCCTAACCGATTGGGCTAGAGTATTTTGTGGAGCTGCGGGGGATCGAACCCCGGTCCAGTCACGCGTGCCATATGCTTTCTACATGCTTAGTTCTGCTTGATTGTCGGGATCAGCCAGCTGCAGAACAACCTACCTGATCCTTAGTCCCTGTTTGTTTCGCCATCCGACCGGAACGATCTTCAGGCTAGCCCCGGATTGCGTGCGTCTCCGTATCGGGTTGGATCAGGGCATGACCGCCCGGGAGACGTCTCGTTCCCACACATGTGCAGGATAAGCTTAAGCTACTGTTATTCGCTTAAGCAGCGAGAGCGTAATTTGATTCGCCTTTTGTTGTTTTGTGACACTGTTCAAGTGACGTGCCACCACACACTGCATGCTTACATACCACCTCACGTCCTGTCAAATCCAGATCAGCCCCGGTAATATGCTTCACAAAGATACTAATAATGTTATTAAACAACCTGATTAACCTCAAAAACCAGGCCGTTTTTTATAACTTTGTAATTACTCACCAGCATTTTCTTGTTATGGGAAAAAAGTTGAGAGTCGGAATTCTTCGCGAAACAAAATATCCGCCAGACAGAAGGGTGCCGCTTACCCCTTCACAAATAATCAAACTTGCCAGACTGTATCCAGACGTTGAGTTTATTGTCCAGCCCTCCGGAATACGCTGTTTTACCGATCACGAATATGATCTCTCCTTTATACGACATGATGATGATCTTTCAAACTGCGATATCCTGTTGGGAGTAAAGGAAGTAGACCCGAAAACACTGATACCTCAGAAGTCTTACCTCTTTTTTGCACATGTAGGTAAGCAACAGCAGCAAAACCGCGAAATGTTAAAGGAGATAGTCCGGAAACATATTACCCTGATAGATTATGAATACCTGACATCGGAAAAAGGAGAGAGAGTTGTTGCTTTCGGCCGCTTTGCAGGTATAGTGGGAGCTTTTAATGCGCTGAAGGCTTATGGCTTAAAGAATAACAGATTCAACCTTAAACCCGCTCATCAGTGTCATGACCTTAATGAACTATGGGGTGAATTGAAAAAGATCAGGTTTGACAGCAGTGAAAAAATTCTTATTACCGGAAACGGGCGTGTTTCACACGGGGCATTGGAAACACTTCATCACTGCAATATTAAAACTACTACTCCACAGAAATTCATTTATGAGGAATCCGATAGTCCCGTTGTATGCCGGATTGGTCCGGCAGACTACATAAGGCATAAAAGGGGAGAGCCGTTTGTATTCAGCGATTTTGTAACGAATCCGGATAAGTATGAGTCGGCCTTTTTGCCATTTACCGAAAGAGCTGATATCCTTATTACCGGACATTACTGGGATCCCAGGGCTCCGGCCTTTTTCACAAAGGAGGATATGAAGAAGCCGGGCTTCAGATTATCTGTCATAGCCGATGTAAGTTGCGATATAAACGGACCGATACCTTCAACAATACGGGCAACATCCATCACTGATCCATTTTATGGGTATGACCGGCATCTCGGAAAAGAAGTTCCGGCTTTTGCACATCCCGGCACTATTACAGTAATGTCGATCGACAATCTTCCGGGCGAACTGCCGAGGGATGCATCGGAGGCTTTTGGTGAACAACTCATGCAAAACGTATTGCCCGATCTTTTTTCAGGAAAGCAAAGCAGCATGATCGAAAGGGCAATAGTAACAGCAGGAGGGAAGCTGATGCCCAATTTCAGCTATCTTAATGACTTTCTGAAAAAATAAGTCAAACTCATCTTTCACCCCTTTCACTACCTGTTTCCTTACTTTCACACACTTTTGTCTCTGCCTTCAATAAATTCGGTCTATTTAATTCAATGCTTTCTAATTTTATTATTTTTACACCAGAATTTTAAAATATGCGTATAACCGTCCTTGGGCCCTCTTATCCTTACCGCGGTGGAATTGCCGAGTTTAATAACCGGCTGGTAAAGCAGTTCACCTCGGAGGACCATGAGACTGACATTTGTACCTTCAGTCTGCAGTATCCCGGGTTTCTCTTTCCAGGGAAGACGCAATACTCCGACAGCCCTCCTCCTGCAGGAGTAAAGATTTCGAGGATACTGAACTCCGTTAATCCGTTTAACTGGATTATAACAGGTTTTAAAATCAGGAAAAAAAGACCGGACATTCTTCTGATCAGGTACTGGATCCCATTTCTGGCTCCATGTCTGGGCACTGTTGCCAGGATAGCCAGGATGAACAGGTTCAGGTACACCAAGGTGATATGTATTTTCGATAATGTCATTCCCCACGAAAAAAGACCCTTCGACAGACTGTTTACGAAATATTTGCTGGGAAGTATTGATGGGGCAGTAGTAATGTCACAAACCGTACTTGAGGATCTTGATAAATCCGGGAGCAAAGTACCCGTTATCTATAGCCCTCATCCTCTTTTTGACAATTATGGCAGCAGGATACCGCGTGAGGAGGCTCTGAAGAAGTTTGACCTTGATCCCGGGAATTCGTACCTGCTCTTTTTCGGATTCGTGAGGCCTTATAAAGGACTGGATCTTCTACTTGAAGCTTTTGGAGATCCGCGCCTCAGGGACAGAAAGATCAAACTTATCGTTGCTGGCGAATTTTATGAGAGCGATTCAACCTATAAAGCCATTATCAAAAAGCACAGCCTTGAAAATGATGTTATAATTTATGACAGGTTCATTAAAAACGAAGAGATCCCTTCGGTCTTCAGCCTTGCCGACCTGGTTGTCCAGCCTTACAGGAGTGCCACTCAGAGCGGGGTCACCCAGATAGCGTTCCATTTTGAAAAGCCATTACTTGTGACCGATACCGGCGGGCTTAAGGAGATCGTCACCGACGGTAAGTGCGGATACGTGGTAAATCCCGATCCGGGATCAATAGCTGATGCAATCGTCGATTTCTTTGAAAATAAAAGGAAGACCCAGTTTGTTAAAGGAGTGGCCGAAGAAAAAGAAAAATTCACATGGAACAGGATGACCGATTCAATAACTGAGGTTTTCTTAAAATGCCTGCTTACCCAGATAGTGAAGGAATTGAGGAAATAAGGTGACCGGTTGCCTAAATATTAACCTTATCCTTTATCAGATAACTGTTTCTCTCAGGTGAATTACGATTTATTAATTCGCCCAGAAATCCTGTCAGAAATAGGAAAGTTCCGATTATCATAACTGTAAGAGCGATATAGAAGTAGGGACTGTCAGTAATAAGAGGCACTTTCATGTTCCTACTTAACAGCACAAGTTTCTTTATTCCCAGATAACCAGCCATTACAAATCCGATAAGGAACATAAGGGTTCCAAGCGAACCAAAGAGATGCATGGGACTCTTTCCAAAACGGGTAATAAATCCTATTGTGAGCAGGTCGAGATATCCTTTAATAAACCTGTCAAGACCATATTTTGAAGTCCCGTATTTTCTTGGCTTGTGTTCGACAATTTTTTCGCCAATATGCCTGAATCCTGCTTTTTTAGCAAGGATGGGAATGTACCTGTGCATCTCACCGTAAACTTCTATACCTTTCACTACCTCATTCCTGTATGCTTTGAGACCGCAATTGAAATCGTGCAGTTTAATTCCCGATGCTAATCTGGCCGTACCATTATAAAATTTACTGGTTACCCGTTTGACGAACGGATCATATCTTTTCTTTTTCCAGCCGGAAATAAGATCATACCCTTCTTCGTTTATCATTTTTACCAGATGGGGAATCTCATCGGGGCTGTCCTGAAGATCAGAATCCATAGTTATTACCACATCGCCTGAAGCTTCATGGAAGCCAGTATGAAGAGCTGCAGCCTTGCCATAGTTCCTTCTGAATCTGAATCCTTTTACGAAATTCTTTTCGGAGGCCATCTCCGTGATCACGTTCCACGATCCGTCTGAGCTACCGTCGTCGACGAAGATAATCTCAAAGGAAAGAGTGTTGGCAATGCAGACTTTTTCGATCCATTCTGCCAGCTCGTGGATCGATTCTTCTTCATTGTAAACCGGGACAACGACGGTCAGCTGCATTGAAGTTTTTAATTTATTTCAGAAGCATCCAGAAGGGGATTTCCCTCCTTACGCACAAAGATTGCTATAACAAGTGATATTATTACACCCCAGAACATATTTGTAAAAATTGTAATAGGAGCTATTATAGCCGGTACCATGATCTTCTTCTGAACCTGCATTCCGGCATCGATCGCTTCCTGGGGCATGTTCCTTTTCTGAAGCAGTTCCTCAGTAAAGGCCAGTTGCTTGCCAACCAGCTCGGGGTCTATAAAAGCGTATAAAATATACGTAAAGACTCCGGTTATAAGGGAATAATAAAGCAAAATGATAACTCCTGCACCCACAGCCTGCCCGAAAGTAATAAAACCATGAAGAAAATTGTCACGATACGATTTCACCAGATAATAAAGAACAACTATCTGAATAAGAATGAAAATATATCCCTGCACCTTGTTAAAGGTGAGATCCATAAAGTAAATTACAAGGGAGTAAACTATCCCGATAAGTCCTAAGATCAAACCATTGGTCAGGTTTGCCTTCCATGGACTGGGTTGATTTTCCATAGTGTTTAAGGTTAAGAAATTATTAATTGACTGATGACAAATATAGTCTAAAATCAGGTATGAAGTCCAAATCCGGATTGTAATTTTTATTTGGCAGAGAAACATAAATTTACTATTTTTGTACAGGGTAAGTCTTATACGACCAGCTCCTGCTGAACTCCCCCAGGATCGGAAGATAGCAAGGGTAGGCAGTTGTAGCGGTGCGATATAAGTAGCTTACCCTTTTTTTATTTAAAAAAATCAGGGAGTAACAGAGAAACGGGTATCTTATGTCTGGCAGAAATTGTACGCAGAGTGCTGCCGGCGCCTAAGGCTCTTTAAGATATTTTGATTTATTTTGTCAGTTTATTTTTTTTGATTATGCTTCTTAAAATCTATCCTGAGAATCCTAATCCCAGGCATATCAGACAGGTGGTCGACCTGCTCGATGCCGGAGGTATTATTATTTATCCTACCGACACAATATACGCTATGGGCTGTGATATTAAAGCAACCAGGTCAATTGAGAAGATTGCCAGGTTTAAAGGACTGAATCCCAAAAATCCCGATATGTCAATTATTTTTCACGATATGAGCCAGCTGTCGGAATATACGATCATCCGGGATAACAATATTTTCAAGCTGCTTAAACGGAACCTGCCGGGACCATTCACCTTTGTAGTTCAGGCTAACAATCAGATACCTAAGCTTTTCAAGAATAAAAAGAAAACCGTCGGAATCAGGATCCCCGATAACAATATATTAATGGAAATTATCCGTGAGCTTGGCAGACCTGTTATAACAACCTCAATACACGACCAGGATGAAATAACGGAATACATTACTGATCCTGAGCTTATTCATGAAAAATACCGCGATTTTACCGATCTCGTCATCGACGGAGGTTATGGAGGGAATGAGGCGTCAACTATTGTCGATTGCACCGGCGATGATATTGAGATTGTGAGACAGGGACTGGGAATCCTTGAGCGGTAAAAAGTAAATTCCAGCCGGGTCAACCGGATCACAAATCCGCAAATTATACTACTTAAATAATTAAGGGATAATTACCTTTTATAGAAGCTTCTGGAAAAAAGTATTATTACTGCAAAAAGTTCAAGCCTTCCGAGAAGCATCAAAATTGAAAGGACCCATTTGCCTGCTACAGGAAACCCTGAAAAATCAGAAAACGGTCCGAATGTACCTAATCCGGGTCCTATGTTCCCAAGCATCGATGCCGAAGTACTGAATGAGGTGATAATATCGTATCCCATAAAGGAGATAATAAGGGTGCCCATGCAGATGGTAAGCAGATATAAAGTAAAAAATACAAGAAGATTGAATACAATTGTGCCCGGAATATTCCTTTTGTCAACCCGTATCGGTAAAAAAGCATTCGGGTGAATGAGCCGTCTTACCTCATAACGGATATTTTTTGTAATCACAAAAAGCCTCAGTATCTTAATACTCCCGGAAGCAGAACCTGACATTCCTCCTGTGAACATAAGAATGAAAAGAATAAGTATCAGAAGATTACCCCACGAATTGTAATCACTGGTATAAAAACCTGTCGTAGTTATAATTGAAATCACCTGGAAGGTGCCTTCAAGAAATGATTGTCCGGGTGAAAAACGTGATGAAAACAGAAGTATAGCCGATACAACAACCGAAATCATAACACAAAGAAAGAGATACCCTCTAAGCTCACTGTTCGAGGTAATCTTTCTGAAGTCAGATCTCAGGCTGAAAAATACCAGGGTTAGATTGGAGCCGGCAATAAACATGAAAACGATAAGGACAACCCTGATAAAAGGCGATGAAAAGGCAGCAATACCCTCGTCCCTTGTCGAAAAACCTCCAGTCGACATAGTTGAAAATGAATGGCATATCGCATCAAAAACACCCATGCCACCAATTACCAGAAAAATTGCTTCAACAAGTGTGACCAGAAAATAAATTATGATAAGCCGTTTGATCGTTTTGATAGCCTGGGGATGTACCTTATCGGAGAGCTGACCCGAAAACTCAACTGTTGTAAGCTGTATGTTAAGGTTTTTTACAACCGGGATCACCGAAAGAGATAATGCTATTACCCCAAATCCCCCGATCCACTGAATAATGCTTCTCCAGAAAAGAATACCGTTTGAAAGTAACTCCCTGTCAGTGAATGTTGAGGCAGCAGTAGTTGTAAAACCTGATATTGATTCAAAGAAGGCATCTGTAAAATTACCGGCTGCTCCGCTGAATATAAAAGGTAATGTGCCGAACAGACTTAATATTAACCAACTGCCTGTGACAATAATAAATCCCTCCTTTGTTCCATATACTTTTTCAACATAGCGGAGAGGAGTAAAAACAAGAATCCCGGTCACAAGAGTAATAATTGCTGAGAAGAGAAACGGGGATGCCGGTTCTTTACTGATCAGCGATACACCCGCAGTAACCAGCATGAAAAGTCCTTCAATAATAAGTATCTGACTGAAGATCCTGGTAATTATCCTGTAATTAATCATCAATTTCAGGTGAAGAATTTCGAGAGCTTTTCGTAGGCTGAAGGCAAAGTAAACACTACTACTTTGTCGTTTTCTTTTATCATGGTGTCGCCGGTGGCAATAAAAGGTACTCCATCCCTTGTACCTCCGCCAACGATAGCATCTTTGGGAAAATCAATACTCCTCAGGGTGCCTTTGGTTATTTTGGCATTAACAGGTACATTGAACTCCAGAACTTCAGCGTCGGTCCCGGTCATATATTTTACCTGGGTAACGTTGGGATTTGTTGTATGCCGGAAGATCCTGCTTGCCGCAGCAATCTTTTTATTGATTATTGTGTCGATGCCTGAGTTCTCTGCAAGGTTTATATACTCCATATTTTCTACTTCGGCAATAGTCCTTTTTACACCAAGCTTTTTGGCAAGCAGGCATGAGAGTATATTGGTTTCTGAATTACCGGTGACCGCAACAAAAGCATCCATTTTCGAAATCCCCTCCTGCTCAAGTAAATCCACATCACGGCAATCGCCGCAGATTATGAGAGTGTTGTCGAGGATCTCCGAAAGGTCTGAACATCTTTCAGGACTTGAATCAATCAGTTTCACTTCACATGTTTTCTGCATGTAAAGTGCAACATGTTTACCAATCCTGCTCCCTCCGAGTATCATGATATTCTTGGCTTCAAAGTTCTCTTTTCCCGATGTTATCATCATATCATTAATACCATCGCTGGTTGAGATGACAAATACCAGGTCGCCGAGCTGAAAATGTTCGCCGCCTCTCGGAATTATTGTGATATCGTGGCGTTTGATAGCTACAGCCCTGAATTTGTCAGTTTTTTGCTGCATGGCTATCTCCTCAAGGCTCTTGTTCAGGATAGGAGCATTCTCATCAAGCTTCTGAACATACATTGCCAGTTTCCCTCCGGAGAATTCCATAAATTCTGTGGTCCCTGTCTCGTGAAGAAGACTCAGCACTTCACGGGCGGCAATCAGCTCGGGGTAAATGAGGGAATCAATACCAAGTGATTTGAAGAACTCAAGAGTGGAATGCTCCAGGTAATCAAGATTGTCTATTCGTGCAATAGTCTTCAAAGCTCCAAATCTTTTAGCCAGGATTGAGGAAGTAATATTTGTATCCTCCCAGTGAGTCACAGCAATAAAAAGATCTGTCTTCTTCTGAAATATCTCCTGCAGCATTTTAACAGAGGTGGCCGAGCCATGGTACGTCAGCACATCCAGAGAGGCATCTATGGGCTTAAGCTTTGTCTCTTCTGTATCGATCAGAATAATTTCGTGATTTTCGTTGGCAAGCATCTTGGCAAGATGCGTTCCTACTTCTCCGGCTCCGGCAACTACTATTCTCATTCTCTATTTAATGAAAAACAGAACAAAATTAAGATTTATAAGCAGTAATAATCATCTTTTACCGACTTATTTAATCAAAACCGAGAAGCCTGCTGAAGTTCTTACAAAATGAACAGTATCAATTTTCCCGGTATCCCAGCCTCGGGGAATACGAAATCCGGGTGATACATCAGCGCAAATGATTAACCCTTTCACAGGGCTGACGATATCCAACGATTGTTCAATTACTGGAAATTTTCCGGTCAGTACAATATAATCGGGTTTATATTTATTCAACATACTGTTATTTAATGAATTACAAATGATGATCCTATCCCCGGCTGATCTTATAAAGCACGACCTTTTTATATTCCTGATCGAATTCAGTTCTAATCGCTGCGTAGCACAATGTCTCATAACTTCGGGAGGAGAATGTTCATTTCCTGAATAGAGATCAAGCTTGTTCCCGGTTCTTATTCCAACCGGGGAAGATGAAAGACTATTATAGATTATTAATTCCCGGGAACTCCTGTTCGAGATCTCTTTTATACTTCCTGCAAGAATGAACATCAGAAAAGCAGCTACCGGAAGATGGACTGAGAAAGATTCCTGTTTCAGAACGAACCAGGCCAGCAAAAAGATAAATGTAAAAAGGAGGAATGATTCCGTTCCTGTCATTCCGATATTTTCAATTGTCGACCACGAAACTGAGGCGGCTTTTGCGGTCAGGTATTCAGTAAGACCTGTCAGATGACTTAGTAGTGAGGCAAGAGGTTGAGAGATAAACCGGAGCGGGTAGGTAAGAGGTACCAGGCATCCGACGATTATAAGAAGTGAAGAGAGAGGCACAATTATGATGTTTGTCAGAATGAAGAGGGCAGGGAACCTGTTAAAAAGCGAAATAGTGAGAGGGAGCGTTCCGGCCTGGGCCACTATTGTAACAACTGCTGACTGCCAGATCATGTCAGGTATACGGTATCTGAAACGAAGTGATAAATAGAGATCTTTGTAAAAGCAGATAATAAATATCACGGCAGAATAGGAGAGGAGAAAGCCAGCATCAAATATGACTGAAGGTCTGATCATTATCAGTACGAAAGCTGATGCCAGCACTGAATTAATGCTGTTTACCCGTCGCTTCATCAGGTTACCGGCCTGAAGAAATGAAAACATGATGGTAGCTCTCAGAACCGAGGGGGTCAAACCTGTAACAAAAGCAAAGGCCCACAGGAAAAATATGGTAATTAAAATCCTTAGGATATTGTATTTTCTCTTAAGGAAAAAAAGGAGGTTAAAAACAAAGAAGCTGAGGATTACTGCGTGAAGACCTGAGACTGCCATTATATGCATTACACCTGCCTTGATAAAATTCTGTTTCTGTTCCGGGTCAAGCATGTTTTTCTGGCCAAGAGTCATAGCGGCAACAAGAGCAAGTCTTTCGCCGGTGATTCCCCTGTTTTCATACATCTTTATTATCTTCTCCCTGACAATAAGAGCTCTGTGTATTAATTTTCTTCTCCCCGGAACCCTGAACCGGTAGATCTCTCCTGCTCCGGAAAAAGCGGAATAACGGATACCATGGTTTTCCATGTAAAACCTGTAATTGAATTCGTCGGGATTCCCCCTGTTGGAGATCTCTTCGGGAGTGCATTTAATGACCATCTGGTCTCCTGGCAGAAGTGAATACACGAACTGCTCTTTTCTGCTGTAGAGAAGGATTGATCCATTGAGTGGCAGGGGCTCTTTCTCTGTTATCTGATAGTTAAGATCAAGGATCAGTTTGAAGCTGTTCTCCTTTTCCTCCGGATATTCCGACAGAGTGCAGAGGAATATTGACGGCACAGGAGGTAGGACTGACAGCCTGTTTTTCTCCAGGGTATACAGAACAAGACCCGAAAGGAAGAATACTGACGAGAATGTAATACCATATATAATATTATATTGCTGTCTGTTCCATAAAATGCCAACCAGAAATCCACAGGTAATAATTATAAGAGATATGACCAGGAACCAGGTACCCGGACTAAAATAAAGGCCTGCAATTATTCCCAGACATAATGGCAGGCCAATACGCAGGAACGGAATCTCTCTATTAAGCACGGTCGGCAGCTATGAGACCATTTACTTAATAAAGATATTAAAAAAACCTGTCAGCGAAAAAATTATCTGATCTTTTGTCCAGGAAGAATTGTCTTGTAATCAGCTTCAAACTTACCTTTGGATATCGCAGTAAGTTTGCTTTTCAGGAGCCTTTTCCTGAGTGGATTTACCTTATCGGTAAAAAGTATACCATCCAGGTGGTCGTACTCGTGCTGAATTATCCGGGCTTTATAACCGTCGAAAACCTCGTCGTGAAATTCCCATTTATCGTCGTAGTAACGGATCCTGATATGTGATTCACGATTGACTTCCTCCCTCAGGTGGGGAATGCTGAGACATCCCTCGTTCATTGGTACTATTTCACCATTTTTTTCAACGATCCGTGCGTTTATAAATACTTTCTTAAAGCCGGCAAGATCGGGCTCATCTTCAGCTACAGGTTCTCCGTCGATAACAAAAATCCTTATTGACCTGCCAATCTGGGGAGCTGCCAGTCCCAGTCCTTCAGACCTGTACATGGTCTCAAAAAGGTCATCAACCAGTTTCCCAAGTTCGGGATAATCCCTGTCAATATCTTCCGCCACCTTTCTCAGTATCGGATGACCGTAAACTACAATAGGGTATACCATTATTTTAATATAGTTATTCTCTTATATTAAGCTTTCAACCTCTTAACTCCCGCTTTTGTCTCCCAACTTACTCTTCCTGTCAAGATATGACTGTAGAATTATTGCTGCACTTATTTTGTCAACCATCGACTTATCCTGTCGCTGTTTTTTACTGACCCCTCCGTCTATCATAGTCTGGAATGCCATTCCGGATGTGAATCTCTCGTCGATACGATGAACCGTTTTACCGGGAAATGATCTCTCCAGTTTTTTAATGAAAGGGTCAATATATTTAACAGCTTCGCTCGGCATATTGTTCATCATCACAGGGTAGCCGATGACAAAAGCATCTACCTGTTCGGTCTTTAAATAATTTTCCAGGAAAGCTTCAATCACTGATGTTTTGATTGTCTCCATGGGGAATGCAAATATCTGCAGGGGATCTGTAATTGCCAGACCTGTTCTTTTTCTTCCGTAGTCGATTCCCAATATCCTTCCCATAACAACTTTTACAGGTGCAAATGTACTAAGAATGGATAAGATGGACAATTATCAATTAACAATGAAATGGAAAGGATAAGGACTTGGTTAAGGTTAAGATTAAGGTTAAGGCATAAAGAGAAATGGATTTAAGAGGTAAAAAAATGACGCCGGAAGATAATCTCATTCCGGCGTCGTGTGGCGTGCACCTTTCAAAGGCACAATATCTTCAGTTATTTTGTTTCCGGCTCATAAACCATGTTTGCAAGCTTCTTGTACGACCTGTATCTCCACTTCGCATTCTCTTCGGCTGCCTTGAACAGGATCTCAGCTTCGCCAGGGAATGATTTGATAAGAGAAGTATACCGGACCTCCGACTTCAGGAAATCCTGGAATTTACTCCAGTCAGGTTCTTTCGAGTCGAGAGTAAACGGATTCTTACCCTCATTTTCGAGAAGAGGATTATGCCTGTAGAGATGCCAGTAACCCGATTCAACTGCAAATTTTTCCTGAGCCTGTGTCCTGCCCATACCTTCTTTCATGCCATGGTTGATACATGGTGAATAAGCAATAATAAGCGAAGGACCAGGATAAGCTTCAGCTTCCTTGATAGCCTTAATATATTGTGAGTTGCTCGATCCCATAGCGACCTGTGCCACATACACATAGCCATAACTCATTGCCATCTGGCCAAGATCTTTCTTACGGATCTTTTTACCTGATGCGGCAAATTTAGCCACAGCACCCGCAGGGGTTGATTTTGATGCCTGTCCTCCTGTATTGGAATAAACCTCCGTGTCAAGAACAAGAATATTTACATCTTCACCCGAAGCAACAACATGGTCAAGTCCGCCATAACCTATATCATAAGCCCATCCGTCACCACCAAATATCCAGTGAGATTTTTTGACCAGATACTGTTTGAGGCTTAATATTTCGGATGCTACAGAGGAGCCATCTTTTTCGCATGCTTCTATAACCCTTGCAGAAGCCAGCCTTGACGGTTCGGCATTATCTTTTTCCCTGAGCCACTCTTCAAATGCAGCTTTAGTTCCGGGATTTATACCGTTTCCAAGCGACTCATTCATCAGGCGGGCGATCCTGTCACGTAGTTTGTTGGCACCTATCGAAAGTCCGAGCCCGAATTCGGCATTGTCCTCGAACAGCGAGTTGGCCCAGGCAGGACCATGTCCCTTTTTATTATGGGTATATGGTGTTGAAGGAGCTGATCCTCCATAAATTGATGAGCATCCAGTGGCGTTTGATACTATCATGCGATCGCCAAACAGTTGTGTTATAGCCTTGATATATGGAGTTTCACCGCATCCTGCACAGGCTCCCGAGAATTCAAACAGGGGCTGTGAGAACTGGCTGTTCTTGACATTTACGAATTTGTCAACTACAGTATCCTTATAGCCAACAGTCTCATGCATGTATGTCCAGCGTTCTGCTTCTTCAATCTGTGTCTCAAGAGGTTTCATGATAAGCGCCTTGTTCTTCGCAGGGCATACATCGGCACAGTTACCGCATCCGGTGCAATCGAGAACACTTACCTGAATCTTGAACTTATATGCTTTAAGTGCCCCGGGGATACCCTGGATTGTCTTTGTATCGGCAGGTGCGTTGGCCAGCTCCTCTTCAGTCAGGAGGAAAGGTCTGATAGCAGCGTGAGGACAGACGTATGAGCACTGGTTACACTGAATACACTCATTAGGCTGCCATTCCGGAACATTTACCGCGATACCGCGCTTTTCATATGCTGAAGTTCCTGACGGAAATGTACCGTCTTCCCTTCCGACGAAAGCACTTACCGGCAGATCGTCGCCCTTCATTGCAGTCATAGGCTCCATGATATCGCGTACAAATGCAGGAATATCACGGTTGTCTTCTGCTTTTTTAACTACTATTTTTGCCCATTCTGCAGGAATTTCAACCTTCATTACTTCACTGCCTTTATCAATGGCTGCATAGTTCATGTTGACAACATTTTCACCTTTTCTCCCGTAACTCTTATAAATAGCCTTTTTCATTTCTGTTTCGGCTTTTTCATAAGGGATCACATTGGCAACCTTGAAAAATGCGGCCTGCATTATTGTGTTGGTGCGTGTTCCAAGACCTATCTCTTCTGCAATTGAAGTAGCATTGATGATATAGAAATTGATGTTATTCTCAGCAAGATATTTTTTCATATGATCGGGGAGGCGTCTTTTTGTCTCTTCAGCATCCCAGATCGAATTGAGAAGGAAAGTGCCATTTTTCTTGAGACCTTTAAGCATATCATACTTGTCGAGGTAGGAGGAAACATGGCATGCCACAAAATCTGGTGTATTAACAAGATACGGAGACCTTATGGGTTTATCGCCAAAACGAAGGTGTGAAGTTGTGATACCTCCCGATTTCTTTGAGTCATAGGCAAAATATGCCTGGCAATATTTATCAGTGGAATTACCGATTATCTTGATCGAGTTCTTGTTGGCTCCAACTGTACCATCAGAACCAAGGCCATAGAATTTTGCTGAATAGGTACCCGGCAGGGCAACATTTATTTCAGGATGTACCGGCAGAGAGGTAAAAGTTACGTCATCAACTATACCAACAGTGAAAAGATTCTTAGGCTCTTTCAGTTTCATATTTTCATATACAGAAAATATCTGGCCCGGGGTTGTATCTTTTGAGCTAAGGCCAAAACGTCCACCTATAATAAGAGGCCTTTCCGCTTTGTCGTAGAAGAGATCTTTAATGTCAAGATAAAGAGGTTCTCCGTTTGCTCCCGGTTCTTTGGTTCTTTCAATAACTGTAATTTTTTTAACAGATTTGGGGAATACGTTAAAGAAATATTTGGCTGAGAAAGGACGGTACAGGTGAACGGTCAGTAAACCGACTTTTTCTCCTTTTCCTAACAGATAATCAATAACTTCTTTTGAAGTGTCTGTAACAGAGCCCATTGCAATAATTATATTCTCAGCATCAGGAGCGCCATAATAGCAGAATGGTTTGTACTCTCTTCCTGTGAGCTTTGTTATCTCAGCCATATAGTCGTTGACCATATCGGGAATAGGCTCGTAAAACTTATTTATCGATTCCTTGGCCTGAAAGAAAATGTCCGGGTTCTGGGCAGTTCCGCGTGTAACCGGATGCTCAGGATTCATGGCATTGGTACGGAATCTGTTAAGAGCGTCAATATCAAGCAGTTTCTTTAGGTCATCCATTTGAAGGACTTCAATTTTCTGAACTTCTGCCGAAGAACGGAAACCATCGAAGAAATGAAGGAAAGGAATTCTCGATTTGATTGCTGTGAGATGAGCAACACCAGCAAGGTCCATGATCTCCTGAACGCTTCCGCTTGCCAGCATTGCAAAGCCGGTCTGTC
Source organism: uncultured Bacteroidales bacterium (assembly GCA_963736675.1). Taxonomy (GTDB): domain Bacteria; phylum Bacteroidota; class Bacteroidia; order Bacteroidales; family VadinHA17; genus LD21. The sequence continues at coordinate 30,285 of CAVTPT010000003.1, read as the reverse complement.
GTGTTGCATAAATGTCGCTGTGATCTCCGAATATTGAAAGGGCATGAGCAGCTATTGTGCGGGCACTTACATGAAACACTCCGGGAAGAAGTTCTGCAGCAATCTTGTACATGTTCGGGATCATCAGAAGGAGTCCCTGCGATGCCGTGAATGTTGTGCAGAGAGCACCGGTCTGAAGAGTACCATGAACGGCGCCTGCTGCACCGGCTTCGGATTGCATCTCAACAACTTTGACCTGCTCACCAAAAATATTCTTTAATCCGCCTGCAGACCACTCATCTACATATTCTGCCATTGTTGAGGATGGTGTGATAGGATATATGCAAGCTACCTCGCTAAACATATATGCAATGTGCGAGGCAGCCTGATTGCCATCGCATGTTATAAATTTCTTTGTTGCCATTGTAAAATGATTATATATAATTGATAAAAAGTGTGATTTTTAAAAGAAAGTGCAAAGTTATAAAAATTATCAGTCTCTTATCCCCCGTTCATTGAAATAAGAAACTCCTCATTTGACTTTGCCTGCATCAGCCTGTCGCGCAGGAATTCCATTGCTTCAACTGAATTCATATCGGTAAGATAATTACGCAGAACCCATATTTTCTGAAGGATATTCTTATTAAGCAGAAGATCTTCGCGACGGGTGCTTGAGGCCGGAATGTCAATGGAAGGGAAGATCCTTCTGTTTGAAAGTTTACGGTCGAGCTGAAGCTCCATGTTGCCGGTACCTTTGAACTCCTCAAAGATTACATCGTCCATTTTTGATCCTGTATCGGTCAGAGCTGTTGCGATTATTGTAAGCGATCCGCCGTTTTCAATATTCCGGGCAGCGCCGAAGAATCTTTTTGGCTTGTGAAGTGCGTTTGAATCAACTCCTCCAGAAAGCACCTTTCCCGAAGCAGGAGCGGTTGTATTAAAAGCTCTTGCAAGCCTTGTAATTGAATCAAGCAGAATGACCACGTCGTGGCCACATTCAACAAGCCGTTTTGCCTTTTCAAGAACTATATTGGCCACGCGGCAATGCCGCTCGGCAGGTTCATCGAATGTAGAGGCGATAACTTCAGCCTTAACGTTTCTTGCCATATCCGTCACCTCTTCAGGCCTTTCATCGATAAGAAGTATCATCAGGTAAACCTCAGGATGATATTTTGCAATTGCATTGGCAATCTCCTGAAGTAAAACTGTCTTACCGGTCTTGGGCTGGGCAACAATAAGACCTCTCTGTCCTTTACCGATAGGGCAGAACATGTCAATTACTCTCACTGACAGGGATCCCTCGCCGGGCTGGACAAGAGTGAATTTTTCGTTTGGAAACAAAGGGGTAAGGAAATCGAAAGGTACCCTGTCTCTTATGAAGTCAGGACTTCTTCCGTTTATCTCTTCAACTTTTATAAGCGGAAAATATTTTTCTCCCTCCTTTGGCGGCCTTATGCTGCCTTTAATGGTATCTCCTGTCTTCAGTCCGAAAAGTTTGATCTGCGACTGTGATACATATATATCGTCGGGTGAGTTCAGATAATTGTAGTCCGGAGATCTGAGGAATCCATATCCATCAGGCATTATTTCAAGGACTCCGGTATTATATACAATACCTTCAAACTCATAAGGTTTTTCTCTCTTCTCTTCCCTGGGAGCAGGTACTTCGGGGAGTACATCGGAAACGGGTGAGTCAATAATTATCTCATCGGATATTATTTCAGCAACCGGCTTGATTTCATCCTCAGCAGATATGATATCGGCTACAGGACTTCTGTTTTCAAAGACAAGTTCATTCTTAATTGTTCCCTTATTTCCCGGAAGCTTCTCCTCCGGTCTGTCAGGTATGTTCCTGTTCTCATTACGCTTGTTGTCTGATCTCCACCTGGGTGCCCTGAAATCTCTCGAAGGTGGTTCGGCACTCCTTACCACTTCAGGCTTTTCTTCCGGTTTATCAGTTTTTATAATCTCCTGTCTCTCTTCCTGTTTGGGTTCAGTATGCCTGATACTTACCGGGGAGACAGACATTACCGATTCGACAGGTCTCGGGGGTCTGGGTTTCAGCGTCCGTGGCCTCTTGCCTCGTCTGAATCCGTTATCTTGCTCCCTTATATTCTGATCGGTCGCGGGATCGGTATTGCTGCTTTCAGGCTTTGAGGATTTTTTATTTTCTGTGGCCTCAATAGCCTGCTGATCAAGGATTTTATAGATGAGATCCTGTTTTTTAAGAGACTCGGTCCTTTTGATTTTAAGATCCTTTGCAATATCCTTTAATTCAGGCAGCAGTTTCTTACTTAACTCAAGAATGTCGTACATACTTTAATGATAAAATAAAGAGAATTTTTTTTTGGAAACCAGGAACAAGGTGTGAGATGAACCCGGGGAAATATGCAATTACAAAATTACATATCTGAAAACCGGTGCAATATTAATAAATTAAACAAATAAACAACGATAATATTATAAAAAATTGTTTAAGGGTTGAATCAAAAAGATTCCCGGCAAACAGAATGTACTCTGATAACGCAATATATTAAAAAACCAGTACTTAACAAAAAATATTTTAACTAAAATTTTGAAATTGAATTTTTTTTTTATTACAATTGTACTCTTGGCCCTGAAGTACCGCTAACTCTAACAAAAACCTGTAAATGCGTCAGTTAAAGATTACAAAACAGGTTACTAACCGCGACACCCCTTCTCTTGACAAATATCTTCAGGAGATTGGCCGGGTTGATCTGATTTCTCCTGAGGATGAGGTAATTCTGGCCCGAAAAATAAAATCCGGAGATTCTGAAGCTCTTAAAAAACTGGTAAATGCCAACCTGCGTTTCGTGGTCTCTGTTGCAAAACAGTACCAGAACCAGGGAATGGGACTCCCTGATCTTATAAATGAGGGCAACCTTGGTCTTATGAAAGCAGCCCAGCGTTTTGACGAGACAAGAGGATTTAAATTCATATCCTATGCCGTATGGTGGATTCGCCAGGCCATCCTTCAGGCTCTTGCCGAACAGGCCAGGATAGTCCGGCTACCTGTTAACAAGATTGGTTCTATTAACAGAATAAACAGGGCATTCGCCCGCCTGGAACAGGAATATGAACGTGAACCTTCATCGCAGGAGATCGCCGATATGCTGGAGATGATCCCCGAGGAAGTAAAGGATGCCCTCAAGACAAATGGCCGGACAGTAAGTATGGATGCGCCTATAAGCTCTGAGGAGGATAATAATATGTACGATATTATGCAAAATCCCGATACTCCAAGTCCTGACCGTAACCTTATTAATGAATCGCTTGCTTATGAAATAGAGAGAGCCCTGAGTTCCCTTTCTCCCCGTGAGGCAAAAGTGCTTAAACTCTATTTCGGACTTGGTATGAAACACCCTTTTACACTCGAGGAGATAGGAGAGGAACTTAAGCTGACACGCGAAAGAGTACGCCAGATAAAAGAGAAGGCAATAAAAAGAATTCAGTTCACTACCCGGTGTAGAATTCTAAAATCGTACCTGGGATAATAATTTGTTAATATATTTGCCAAAAAAAATTCTGACATGAACCATCTTGTCTCTCCATCACTTTTGGCTGCTGATTTCATAAATCTTAAAAAGGATATTAATATGGTGAACAGAAGTCTTGCCGACTGGATTCACCTTGATATAATGGACGGCGTCTTTGTACCAAATATCTCATTCGGATTTCCGATAATAGAACATATAAAAAGGGTTGCGGAAAAGCCTCTCGATGTTCATCTTATGATCGTTGATCCCGATAGGTACATCAGTCGCTTCCGGGAATCCGGGGCAGATATACTCACTGTTCAGTATGAAGCCTGCACCCATCTGCAGCGTACAGTAAGCGAAATCCGGGAACTTGGTATGAAGGCAGGTGTGGCAGTAAACCCGCATACCCCAGTGGCACTTTTGAAAAATACACTTCCTTATATCGACATGGTGCTCATAATGACTGTCAATCCCGGTTTCGGGGGACAGGAATTTATTATGGAGTGCTATAACAAGATCGGAGAATTAAGAAAAATGATCGATAACGGGGGATATGATGTAATGATCGAGGTGGACGGCGGAATAGATACCGGCAATGCCGCAGATCTTATAAATGCCGGGGTGGATGTACTTGTCGCCGGAAGCTCAATATTTGGGACTGACGATCCGGAGGATACTATCAGACTTCTGAAGGAACTGAAGTAGATCTTTTTCGTGTTCCCGGTTAATGCATTAATACCTGCCTTTCAGGATTGCATCATGGTTTACTGTTACCGGTGTATTCTTCGATAAAATTTATTATTGCTTCTTTGTCACCCGGATTGAACCATCTGATTTCCTTATCCTTGTTCCACCATGTGATCTGCCTTTTGGCATAGCGGCGACTATTCCTTTTGATAAGTTCGATGGCCTTTACCCTGGTAATTTTACCTTCAAAATATTCAAAGAACTCTTTGTAACCCACACTGTTCATGGCATTGAGTCCCATGAATCCGAAAAGGCCCCTGGCTTCATCTTCAAGTCCCGCATCAATCATAGCGTCAACCCGGTTGTTAATCCTTTCATAAAGTTCTTCCCGGTCTCTTTCCAGACCTATCTTTATGATACTGAAATCCCTTTTTGTCTTTTTATTTGTCAGAAATGATGAGTAGGGACGGCCTGACGTCTCACACATCTCAAGGGCTCTTATGATTCGTTTGTGATTCCGGAGATCTACCTTTGAATAATATTCAGGATCAAGCAGCTTAAGAGCACTCCTTAAGCTGCCTATTCCCTCATCCCTGTATTTTTGATTGTACTTTTCACGGACATCAGGCTCAACATCGGGAATATCATCAATTCCGTTACAGATGGCATCGATGTACATCCCCGATCCTCCTGTCATAAGTACTCTCCGGTTCCTGTTAAAAAGAACTGGGAGCAGCCTCAAAACATCCCTTTCAAAAAGACTGGCACTGTAGTAATCCTTTATTGACAGGAAACCAATAAAATGGTGAGCGACACTCTTAAGCTGATTATCATCGGGCACTGCTGTGCCGATTTTCATTTCCCTGTAGAACTGCCGGGAATCGCATGATAAAATTTCGGAATTGAAATGGAGGGCAATGTCAATGGAAACATCTGTCTTCCCAACCCCGGTAGGACCAAGAAGTACTATTAAAATATTATTCATCAGAATTACCCGGTAAAAGGCTAGACCTCCTCGTCTTCCAGGTTATCAATATTTTCAAAATCAGGAAGAGACTCTTCGTCGTCACCGTTAAGGAAGAGATCGTCAACTTCGGGTTCATCATCATCGTCATCATCATCATCATCCGATACAACGATATTATTATATAATACCCGTGAACCTGATCCAAAAACAACCTGTTTGGGAGGCACTCCCTTGGAATTTGTACATGAGGGATACTCCCTGCCATCTATTTCTTTGGCTTCACCTGTATATTCAACAAAAAAAGACCGTTCGTTGAAAAAGTCGAATACATAAAGAAGCTTCTGGTTTTTTCTGAAGATAATGTCCTCCAGAACAGCTACTTCCATCGTCGATGACCCGGTGCCCATATCAAACAGGGTAAACTCTTCCTCTTTCTCCCATGAATCAGTTGCCAGAAAAAATGACGCCATCTGGGATTTATCATATTCCAGTTCCTCCTGGATAATGTTGTGAAAATCCATCAATGTGTGCGAGTCAAGAAATTCAAATTCCCTCACGAATGACTCATCTTCATCTGATAATAGTACAAATTTGTAAACCATATCTTCTATTAATTCGACGGGTGCAATATAATATTTTTTACATTACAATATTCCTGCACTATTTTTTTTTAACAGAAATTCTATTGTATCAATTCCATCGGCATAATCCCATAAATGAGGCCGCTGGGCATCTCCAAAACATGTTTGTCCTCTGCCAGTTATACACTGGATTTTATCTTTACACGTTTCAATCTGCACTTCAATATCCGGAAGCGATTTGTATTGTTCGTAGTACAAAACTGCAACCGGTGATGATAATCCGGTGTTCTCTTTTATAAGGAGGTATCCTGTATCAAAAAACTGCTCCCTGTTAACCATATAAACAGCCTTGCTGAAATCATAATTGTTGGCATATTTCCTGTGCCTTATGATATTTTCGTAAGAGGTCCAGATTCCTGCCAGCCGTGCAAAGTCATATCCTTCAGGAATATATATTTTTGAAACGTTCCGGCAACCCAGACCAAAATAGGAGAAGATATCATGGCCCAGTCCGCTGATCTCCTTTTCGGACTCATCTCCTTCCAGTATGGCAATACTGTTCCTGTTCTTTCTTATTATGTGCGGATAGCGCCCGAAATAGTATTCGAAGTATCTCGATGTATTATCGCTGCCGGTAGCAATTACTGCTTCAAATCCGGATAATCTGTCCTCCGTGAATGTTATCCGGTCGCTGAATTCAGGTTCCAGCGAACATAACAATCCGGCTATCCAGACCATTATTTCGGAGTCTTTTGTGCTGGTCCGTGCAATCAGGTTGTTCCCGCTTATCAGTACACATAAAAAGTCATGAAAGCCTGCAAGCGGAATATTCCCTGCCATCACAACCCCGACATTTACCGGATCGCGTTGGTTCTCCAGCTCAGGATATCGTAAAGTCCATTTGTAAAGGTTCTCCTGTGTCAGTTCATCAGCAACAGCCTCAATGGCAAATCGGACATTGGCGGAAGTAAACCACTCATTTTTAAGATACTGTCTCTCCGCAATACTTTCAAGTTCCTCAGTTACCTTCCCGCCGCTCCCGGAGAGGGCATCCCTGAGAATCCCGCCAAGCCTGGCAAACGCCTCTGTTTTCTTCTTTAAATTCATAAACTGCAGGTTCAGGCTGGCAAAAGTAACTATTTTGAGAATCAAATAATAATACATCGTATCGTATCCCTGATCAGAAAGTATAAAAAAAGGAGGGCCAGTTACGAGCCCCCCTTATGATGCAAACAGTTTATGAATCTATTTCAGAGTAAAGTTTATTGGAATCATATATGTTACAGGCACTGCAATTCCTCCCAGGTAACCAGGTTTTTCAAACGGGGGCAGAGCGGTTACCACTCTTAATGCCTCTTTGTCAAGTTCCGGATCGACTCCTTTAAATATTGAGACCTTTTCGATAGTCTTATCAGGCATGACAATAAACTGTACAACTACCTTGCCCATGATTCCGTTAACCTTGGCGTTTTCAGGATACCGGGCGTTTTCATAAATGAATTTCATAAGGCCCTGATCTCCTCCCGGGAATACGGGCATTTCGTCGACAGTCGCATACGATTCGGGATGATTTCCGCTTCCATCAGCCGGTGGTGGTGGTGGAGGTGGAGGAGCCATTTCATCAGTTACTGAGGGAGAACCGGCAATCACTTTTGTCGAGCCATCGACAGGGATCACCTGCGAAGAAATTTCTGTTTCAGTACCATCCTCTGTTTCGCTTTTATCCTTGCAGGAGGAGAAAGCAAACATAACAATGGCAATTACCGGCAAAACCATAAGTAACTTAAGATTTGCCAGTGTTCCGGAGCGTTCTTTTGTCATCATGATCATTCGTTTTTTGATAAGTGTTGGATTGGAAAAGCTATTAGTTATTTTAAATACACCCGACCTGAATATCTGACTCATTATAAGCAATTGATAATCAGGGACGGGAATGCCTTTGTTCAGACACCCTTCGTCGGCCTGGAATTCATGGACAGCCCTTAAGGATCTGTCAAAAAAATGTATGAATGGGTTGAACCACAGAAAAACCTTTGTGATCTCAATAAACATTATATCGACGAAATGATAATTGTCGAGATGATACTGCTCATGCTTCAGTATTTCATAGGTCTCTTTTTGATTTAACCGCGAATTAATGAACACATATCCCAGGGCGGAGAAACCGGCAGTATTAAACCCGCTGAACCTTATGATATGACTGTCAGGTGATTTTTTTCTTATAATCAGAACGACAAGTTCAATAATGTCGGTTAGCAGCTTTATACCGGCTAACAGCAGCCCTGTCAGGTATATCAGGGTAATAAGTTTGGAGACTTCGGCCCATGAGTCCCCCGGATGAAGTGAGCCTGCAGATCCTGATGAGGCTGTGATCAGAATTTCCGAAAGGGTTTTACCGAAAACAGGAAGGTTAAAAGGTTTTTCAGTCTCTATCGTTATTAAGGGCAGCACCAGCGATGCGATTACCGACAGAAGGATAAAACTCCTGTTCCGCGAGTACAGGGTATCCTTGCTGAGCAAAAGTGAATATACCATATAAAATGCCGATGTATAAAGGGCTGCCTTGAGCATATATATCAGAAGTGTATTCATAGCCTGTCTGTTAAGATTTATTTTCTTTTTAAGTTATTTGTTTCTTTCGTCTTTCAAACATCCGTTTTACATATTACCGTTCCCGGTTTACCATCTGTTGTAATATCACTTCCCCTTGAGCTTCCCTATACTTTATGTCCCGTCTCTCATCCCTTACGCCGGAGATCTGATTTTCCGGGTTTCTGCTTCTCAACCTCAATCTCCATTATTTTCATTATTGCCTCCATTTCCCTGACAGAGATTCCTTTCTCCTTTGCAAAGAAACTCACCATCTTACCAAACGAGTTTGAGAAATAGTCATTTACAAATGTGTTGAGATGCGACTTCGAATATTCGTCCTTCGAAACAACCGGAAAATATTCGTGAGTCCTGCCATATGCATTATGGCTGACAAATCCTTTGTCCTGCAGAATACGGACTATTGTGCTCACCGTGTTATATGCAGGTTTCGGATCGCCGAAATGTTCAAGGATATCCTTGACAAATCCTTTCTTTATTTTCCACAACACCTGCATTACCTGTTCTTCAGCTCTTGTTAAATCTCTCATTTTATTCTCTTGTTACATTAATCCCTGTTTGTCTTTAAGTCCTTTAAACATCCTTCCGTATATCATTACAATATTGTATTACAAATGTACAACGAAATTATTAGTTATGCAACTAAATTGTTAATTATTTTAAAAAAAATAATAAGAGTGCCGGGAATCATGCAAAGACCTTCATTGATTTTAACTTCGCCGGGCTACGCTTTGCTCCGGTTCTTCGTTTACCCCGGCCCCGGGGGAGCGAAGAACCGACGAAGCGAAGCGAGGAACCCAATAATCAATGTTTTAGGTTTATTATTGATAAGGAATACTCAAAAAAAATACTTCAGCCTGCATGAGTAAACTCTCATGGGATCACTGTTAACCTATAAGTTATGCTGAACCGGATAGTACATACATTTATTTCCGGATATTATTTAATTATCTCATTTCCAAACAAACAAAAAAATGTTGTAATTTTAATCTTTGAAATGTGAATGGGGGAGGGTAATTAATATTTATATTAAACTAATGAGAATAAGCATTTTCAGAGAGAATTTACGTATATCGCTAAAAGCTATTAAGTCGAACAGGGTAAGGGCAATTCTGACAATCTGCATTATTGCATTCGGAATTATGGCGCTTGTCGGGATACTGACTGCCATTGACGCCATCAAATCGTCGCTTACATCGCAGTTTACAGTGATGGGGGCAAATTCTTTTTCCATCACCTCCCGTGGAATGAATGTCCAGATTGGAAACAAAAGTTACAGAGCCAGAAATTATTCCAGAATATCGTACAGGGAGGCTGTGGAATTCAAGGAGAGGTTCTCCGAACCGGCGCTGGTTTCGATATCGTTCAACGCCACCAGTCTTTCAACTGTAAAATATGGATCTGAAGAGACCAATCCTAATGTCAATCTGTCGGGAGTTGATGAAAATTACCTTTCAGCTTCAGGTTACGAAATTGCTTCAGGCAGGAATTTCACTGCCGATGAGATTGACCTGAACCGGAGGCTGGTCCTTCTTGGTTCAGAAATAGCAAATGCCATCTTTCCCTCTGATGTTGATCCTGTTGGCAGGGACGTGACTGTTGCCGGATTAAAACTTGAAGTTGCCGGTGTGCTTAAGAGCAAGGGCTCCAGTTCAATAAGCGGCGATAATGTTTGTTTCATGCCCGTATCCACTGCAAGGCACTATTTTTCCCGGCCGAATATGTCTTTTGGCATAACAGTAATGCCGGTCAACCCGGCCAATCTCGATATTATGACAGGTGAAGCGGAGGCCGTTTTCAGAATAATCCGCAATCTGGATCCTACGGATGAGACTGATTTCAACATTTCAAAAAGTGATACCATAATCAATCTCCTGTTAAAAAATATAAGATATGTTACACTTGCAGCCACCCTGATTGGCATTGTAACATTATTCGGGGCCGCTGTGGGATTAATGAACATCATGCTGGTCTCCGTTACTGAAAGGACCCGCGAAATAGGAGTAAGGAAGGCAATAGGCGCAAAGACTGCTACAATAAAATACCAGTTTCTGTTTGAATCGATTATGATTGGTCAGATGGGTGGAGTCTTCGGAATTATCCTTGGTATTCTGATTGGGAATGGTGTCTCGTCGATGTTACGCTCAAGTTTTGTTGTACCATGGTTCTGGGTTTTTACAGGAATTGTGGTATGTTTTATTGTCGGAGTGGTTTCCGGTTATGCTCCGGCGGTCAAAGCAGCAAATATTGATCCTATTGAAGCATTACGGTATGAATAACCAGATATTGACATGGAAAAGCAAATAATTCACGAGCAATTCAAAAACAGCCCGGGTATCATCTATTATCCTGATAATAACCGTCTCGAGATTTACGGCAGATCAATACCGGAAGATCCTGATGTGATATATACCGGTTTGATAAATTGGTTAACAAACCATTTTGAGAACGAAAAGAAATTGAGTGTCAGTATAAAACTTGAATATATTAACAGCGGCTCATCGAAATATCTGTCGCAGATTTTTAAAAGACTGACCGATTATCTCAAGGCTGGCAATCAGGTAAGGATTAAGTGGATTTGCGAAGCTGATGATGAATCGATGGTAGACCTTGGGGAGAATTTCAGGAATATGTCCGGCATTCCGCTGGAAATTGAAAGGATACCGTAAAAAAAAGACTGCCTCATTTCAGGCAGTCTCTTTTTTATAATGCAATTTATTATTTCATAAGTAATGGGACCAGGTCAACAACTCTGCATGAATAACCCCATTCGTTATCATACCATGAAAGAACCTTAACCATCTTCCCGTTAACCATTGTTGCCACTGAATCGAAAATTGATGAGGCAGTGGTATGAATAACATCAACAGAAACGATAGGATCTTCGCAATATTCAAGGATCCCTTTCATAGGTCCTTCAGCGGCTTTTTTCATTGCTGCGTTGATCTCATCCTTGGTTGCTTCCTTCTTAAGAACTGCAACAAGATCAACCAGTGAGCCGGTTGGGGTGGGAACTCTGACTGCTAGTCCGTCGAGTTTGCCTTTAAGCTCAGGAATAACTTTTCCGACAGCTTTTGCGGCTCCGGTAGTAGTGGGGATCTGCGAGACAGCTGCAGAACGTGCACGACGGAGGTCAGAATGAGGAAGATCAAGTATTCTCTGATCGTTTGTGTAAGAGTGGATAGTTGTCATATAACCTAACTCAATTCCGAAACTGTCGTTCAGAACTTTTGCAATGGGTGCAAGGCAGTTAGTTGTGCATGAAGCATTTGAAACACACTGATGCTCAGGTTTAAGATCATTTTCATTAACACCAAGAACTATCATTGCATCAATGGCATCTTTTGCAGGGACAGTAAGAATGACTTTCTTTGCTCCGTTCTTAAGATGGTCGCCATAACCGCCTTTAGGACTCTCCTTCGAAGTGAAAACCCCTGTCGATTCAATTACTACATCAGGTTTTGATACCCACGGGATGTTGGCAGGATTTTTCTCGGCGGATACCTTAACCTTAACTCCGTTCACAATAATATTCTCAGCATCAAAAGAGACACCGCTGAATTTGCCCTGTGTGGAATCATATTTGAGCAGGTGAGCAAGTGTTTTTGTATCAGTAAGATCGTTGATACCGATAATCTCAATATCTTTTCTCTCCAAAGCAATCTTAAAAACATTACGGCCTATCCTTCCAAAGCCGTTAATAGCAACTTTAATCTTTGACATAACTATATCATTAATTGGTTTATAAATTGATTGACAAAATTAATACTTTTATTAAAATAGCAAACAGTCAATATACGTCTGCAGTTCTTTTTCTTCCGAAAATATTGGAAAGCTTATTTGACTCAGGATTAAGCGGATCGACGATGATCCCGAACCGGTAGCTGACAAAAAATGAGAAAAACAGTGCTTTATTACGGGTACTTTCCATTATCGGGATCTTTTTCACAAAAGCATTCAGCTGAGCTCCCACCTCAATTGCATGAATAACTTTATCCTCTTTACTGTATTCGAAATTAAAACCGCTTTTTGCATATAATCCGGGAAGTACTTTTGTCTCTTTTATCCCTTTTATAAATGATGCCCTTCCAAAAATCATTGTTGGATCGTGGATCTGGACATCGAATTTTTCTTCTCTGAGAACTGCCTGGTCAATAGAAATTGGATGAACTACCTTATAATATATAGGTTTGTAAAGTGCCAGGTTGGCTCCACCCGAATAAAAGAATCTTACTGCGACTCCGCCCAGATCAGCTTTTTGAAACAGTTCATGCTGTTGTCCAAGCCCTCCCCTTATATAAAATACACTGTTCAGCTTCCCAAAAACGAATGATCCTGCCTGTGGGTATATGCTTGATAATCTGTATTCTTTAGGGTGTTTAAGGTACCCGGCATCAATTTCGAAAAACCGTTTGTTCAGGTAATCCAGCCTCTTTGCTTCACGGTAGCCAATTCCGAAACCGTCTGAATTAAGCATCACGGCAAAAGATCTTTCATTACGAAAAAAGATTTTTTGCTGCTCGTCTAATTCACCCTGCCCATACAGTGCGGTTGCACCATAGAAAATCAGGAGAAAATTTATAAGCAGCTTCTTCATTTCTTTTGCCAACTTATAAGAGGGTAAGGAGTAACAGGGAAACAATGATCAGCCAATGTTTTCTGTCTGCCCGGTTTCAGCTTTACTGTATGCAGGACAAGCTTGCTTATTGCACGAACTGATAGCCAGGACGGTAATAAAAGTAATAACAATGATGACAGCAACCTTTTTCATACGAAATACAATAATTAGTGGTAACAAAACACAAAAGTAAACTATTCGTTTAAAAAACAATCTTTATGCCAAAAATATTATCTTTTTCAATAAATTAACAAAAACTTTCATCGAAATTACGGGTCGCTTCTGTATCAGGAAAAGCAGTCTATTCACAAATAACTCCGAAACAGATGCAAAATTATGTCAAGGATAATAAAAATAGATGTTCCGGTATAACATTTCTAAATATATTTTGTTATTCTGTAAGTCATAAAAAGATTTTGATGGTGAGAACGATCGGGTTGGTACTATTAATATATTTTACTGTTATGAGCAAAACGGCTGATTCACAGGGACGGCTCCCTTACAATGAACTTACCAGGCAGGAGTCTGCAGTAATAAATGAAAAGGGAACGGAAATCCCATTCACGGGGAAATTTACTGACTTTAAGGAGAAAGGTACGTACATATGTAAAAAATGCGGATCGGCCCTCTATTACTCCTCCTTTAAATTTGATTCGGAATGCGGATGGCCAAGTTTTGATGATGAGATAAGTGGAGCTGTAAACAGGTTCCCTGACCCTGACGGACTGAGAACTGAGATTACCTGCGCCGAATGCGGTGCTCATCTGGGACATGTTTTCAAAGGAGAAAGACTTACGACGAAGAATATCCGGCATTGTGTCAACTCAATCTCCCTCGATTTTGTTCAGGCACAGCTTGAACCGGGCCGTTATGGAACGGCTCTCTTTGCCGGAGGCTGTTTCTGGGGTGTCGAATACTTTCTTCAGAAAGCTCCCGGAGTCGTTTCAGTCACCTCAGGTTACACCGGTGGACATGTAAAAAACCCTTCGTACAAGGAGGTCTGCACAGGTAATACAGGTCACGCCGAAGCTGTGAAGGTGATCTACGATCCGGACAAAACATCATATACGACTTTGCTCAGGCTGTTTCTTGAGATACACGACCCGACCCAGATTGGCGGACAGGGACCCGATATAGGCGATCAGTACCGCTCTGAAATATTTTATCTGAATGACGAACAGAAAAAAATTGCTACAGAAAACCTGAACCTTCTGAGAAACAAGGGACTGAAAATTGCAACAGCCCTTACAAAGGCTTCAGAGTTCTTTTCAGCAGAAAATTATCATCAGGACTATTATTTCAGTAATGGCAAACTACCTTATTGCCACGCATACACAAGAAGATTCTGAGACCCGTTAAAAATCAGTATTATTTTTTTTATCACAATTCGGGTAAACAATTAACTTTATAAAGTTTTATTGGAGTGTTACCCCTGGACTAATATTCCGGGAGTAATCTCCGGGGAAATTTTGTAACTGGGTGATATTATTTTATTTAAGTTTTTTTCTTCGCTCAGCGAACTGAAGATAAATGGCTTAACAATTTTCTCCCTTTGATAATGTTGTTAAGACCGCGCCCCGGATGTGATGCATAATGGAATAAGGACATAAAAAAGAACTGATGATGCTTTCGCTTGTAATACCGATATTTAATGAGGAGAAGCTTATCGACGAACTGATAGGACGTACTGTTACTGCACTTGAGTCATTTATTGCCGATTACGAGGTGATATTTGTGGATGACGGGAGTACCGACCGGAGCCTGGGAAGGATACTCGAATGGCGAAAAGATAATCCCAGAATAAAGGTTCTGTCGCTTTCAAAGAATTTCGGACATCAGGCTGCATATACTGCAGGGCTGGAACATTCAAAAGGTGAGTTTGTTGCGATGATGGACGGAGATCTGCAGGACCCGCCGGAGCTTCTTGCCATGATGTACGAAAAGATCATTAATGAAAATTTTGACATAGTCAGCGGGAAGAAAGCAGGCAGAAAAGGCAATAAGGGCCGTAACTTTTCTGCATGGTTGTTTCATTTTATCTTTAAAAATATAGGGGAGATAAAGAACATGGAAAATTATGGCAACTTCTCAATGATGAAAAGGGAAGCTGTCGATGCCCTTCTGATGATGAAAGAAAAGGTGCGTTATTTACCAGGGCTCAGGACCTACATTGGATTCAGCCAGGGATACATTGAATTTGTAAGAGATGACCGGTTAAAGGGGGAACCTAAGATGAGCATCACCAAATTGTTGCTGCTGGCAACTGATGCCATATATTCCTTTTCACGTTTTCCAATTCGTTTCTGTCTTATAATAGGGACTATAGGAGCTCTTATATTCCTGGTCGCCGGAATATTTGTTTTGATAACAAAGTTCACCGGATCGGCGACCCCGGGATGGTCATCGACATTGCTGAGTATCTATTTTCTTGGCTGTGTGCAGCTTGTATTTCTGGGAGTTCTTGGCGAATATATATTCAGGGGATATAAAGAGGCTCAAAACCGGCCAGTATATTTCGTGAAAAAATATTATGACGGTGCTTCAGACAGATAATGGGGGAAAAACAGATTAAATATTTCTACTGGCTATTTGCTGCCTTACTGCTGGTATTGATGGTTGCGGCCAGCAGATATGCCGGGATAAGCTGCGATGAAGTATTACATTACCAGCAATCCGTTTCGGTGTATGATTATTTTGCTTCAGGAGGGAAGGACACTTCTGCTCTGAATACTCCGGTTACCCATCTTAAATACTATGGCCAGTCGTACGATAATCTGGCTACAATACTTATCAACTGGTTTGACATAAAAGATGTATATGGATTAAGACATATCATGAGTTCTTTTGCCGGGTGGCTGGCAATCCTCATAACATCACTGCTTGCTGTCTGGCTTAAAGACCACAGGACCGGCTTAATGGTACTTCTGTTGTTCGCCCTTTCTCCGACATTCCTTGGCCATTCTCAGAATAATCTTAAAGATGTCCCGTTTTCCCTGGGATATATAGCAGGCGTGTACTTTACAATGAAAGTTCTTTTTTCAGAAACCAGGCTCCCGGTACGCGATTACATATTCCTCCTTATCAGTATAGCATTTTGTATAAGCATCAGGGCTGGCGGACTCCTGCTGATCTGTTACCTGTTCCTGTTTTATTTTCTTTTTTACCTGTACAGATATCTAAAAGACAGGACCCTGGATTTTCATGAAGCGGGAATCAGGTTGCTCCTGATAACAGGTATCAGCGTGGCAGGAGTACTGTTAAGTATCATTTTGTGGCCTTATGCACTCAGTGATCCTTTACGTAATATTATCGGATCATATCGTATCATGGCACATTTCCCGGACTCCTTCAGACAGATCTTTGAAGGAACGGTGCAATGGTCCGACAATATGCCATGGTATTATCTTATTAAATCGCTTGCAATTACTGTCCCGTTGATAGTGCTGGCCGGACTCATTTTGTTTTTTCTCTTTATACGCAGGTATATGGCAGACAAACAGGCGTTTAAATATATTTTCCTGTTGTTTACTATTCTGTTCCCGCTTGTGTTTGTTGTCTTTGAGGATTCTAACCTCTATAGTTCATGGCGGCAGTTCCTGTTCGTTTACCCCGGAATAATTATTCTGGCAGCTGTCGGATTCTCTTCATTCGACGGGCTTATCAGAAACAGATATGTGCATTGGGCGGTACTTCCCGTTGCACTGCTTCTTGCAATTCATCCGGTGAAATTCATGCTGGGCAATATCCCTTATTCATATATTTATTATAACCAGCTTGTGGGAGGACTGAAAGGAGCTTATGGCAATTACGAAACCGATTATTATTATATCAGTCAGACAAAGGCTTCGGAGTGGTTGATAGAGTATCTGGAAGAAAAAGGCATTTCGGCCCCGGTTAAAGTAAAGGCAACTTATTCGGTAAAATGGCAGTTCCGTAACCATCCCGAAATAGAAACTTCATATTTCAGGTTCGCCGACCGAAGCCAGTATGACTGGGATTATGCCATAGTTGTTAACAGATATATCCCGCCTTTCCAGCTGAAGAATAAAATATGGCCTCCGGAGAATGCAATCCATATTGTCTATGCTGATGAGGTTCCCCTATGTGCCGTTCTTGAAAGAAAATCAAAGAGCGATTATTACGGATTTATGGCATTACAGAATGCTAATTATGAAGAATCTATAGCACATTTTGAAGATGTTTTAAAGATAAATGATAAAGATGAATTGATTTTTTATAATTTTGCAACGGCTTTGTTTTATAACGGGGAGTTTGAGAAAGCCGATTCTGCATTAAAAAAAGGGTTGGAAATAAATCCCGAATGTGAACCTATCCTTATGTACCTTGGGAATATTTCAAGGGATCATAATAATACAGAAGAGGCTGTTGATTACTATAAGAAGCTGATTGGTATTAACAGGAAATACTTTGAGGCTTATATTGAACTGGCGAAACTGCTTGCCGGAGAAGATATGAAAGAAGCACGCAGCCTGCTCAGACAATGTCTGACAATAAATCCCCGTTATAAACCTGCAATATCTGCTCTTGCAGATACTTACAGGGAGACAGATCCTGAAGTTGCTGAAAAATATGATGAGCTTTTGAAAACAATTGAATAATTATTGAATAACTATTAAACAGATTAGAGATGAAAAAAACAATTTTAACGTTCTCGATGATTGCCTTGTTTTTCGTTGGCAGCCTTGGTTTTGCAGTAGCACAGCAGAGTCAGTCAGCAGCTGACACTGTCAATGCCGATACTGAAGCAAAACCAACTTTCTACTATGCAACAGAAGAAGAAAAAGCTGATGTTAAAGGTGAGTCAGGCGGATCAGGAACTATTATTGCAGTTGTAGCCGGAGTTGTTGTCCTTGGCGGTGCCGGCTATTTCCTTCTTAAGAAGAAAAAATAAAAATTTCTGATTTACCTCTGTGATTCTCTGTGACTTCTACAATCCTTAAGGAAAAACATTTTCCCGGGCAGATAGAAGTCACAGGATCTCACAGAATATTTTTTGCTCAGTTCCTATAAGGGATGATGGCTGTCATAAATCCGGATTTATTCCTTTATCCGGGAGATACATCTGATCCGTCAGGTGTTTTTTTCTTTCCGTGCTTAAGCCCGGCCTCATTCTCATTTTCTGGTTGATCTTACTCCTCAGGTTTTCTCCAGATTTGGTTGCAACAAAGTTTTCAAATTCCGACATCTTATGACTACACTTTCCGACTCATTGATGAACCGCAGAACGATAAGGAAGTATAAATCCGATCCTGTGGATAAGGAGCTTCTCCATGAACTGTTGAAAGCCGGATGCAGGAGTTCTTCTACAGGCAATATGCAGGTCTATAGCATTATCATTACAACAGAGGAAGAGAAGAAAAAAGAACTTGCCCCGCTGCATTTTAATCAGAAAATGGTGACCGAGGCGCCTGTAGTGCTTACTTTCTGTGCCGATTTTAACCGTTTCAACAAGTGGTGCAGGTTAAAGAAGGCCGAACCGGGGTATGATAATTTCCTCTCATTTATGACCGCTGCCATCGATGCACTTCTTGTTGCCCAGACGCTTTGCATTGCAGCAGAGTCAAATGGGCTGGGTATATGCTATCTTGGTACAACCACCTATATGGCCCATAAGATTATCGATGTCCTTAAATTACCTTCAGGTGTTGTCCCCGTGACAACGGTGACACTGGGATGGCCGGCTGAAGAGCCCGGGCAGGTCGACAGACTACCTCTTGAAGCTGTGATCCACAATGAGTATTATCATGACTATACAAGTGAAATTATAGAAAAATATTATCGTGAAAAAGAAGGCCGGGCCGATTCGGTCCAGTTCATTCTGGAAAACAACAAAGAAACTCTGGCGCAGGTCTTTACCGATGTGAGGTATAAGAAATCAGATAACACTTATTTCTCAAGAACACTTTTGCAGGTTCTGAAGGAGCAGGGTTTTATGAATAACTTCTGATGCCAGTGAGATAACAGACAGAATTGCTGTCAGTTTTTCTGCTGAAAATCAATACCGAGTTTCCCTGCAATTACTTCAAGGTCATTTCTGATGGCAGGAATGACATTTATCCCGTCCCTCAGTATCCGTTCTTCAGCTTCTCTTTCAGGATCGCCGGGTATAAGAACTTTTTCCTCACCTTCACAGGGCTTTGCCAGCCGGAAGGTTTCAATCCATTCATCCATCTTTGCCCTGAAGGCTGTAGCCGGCTGGAAAGCATCTATTCTCATCGCTCCGAAAAAATGTCCGGTTCCTTCACCGGTTTTCTTTTCAAGAAGAGGAAGATATGCAACACTTGGAGGTACAAATGGTCCGAAGTTGGCACCACTGAATACCGCAGAAAAGATATCCACGATTGCCGACAGACAGTAACCTTTATGGCTTCCGTGGAGCCTGTCACCACCAAGAGTAAGCATCGATCCTCCCGACTTGAGTATAGCAGGATCGTCTGATGGTTTCCCTGTCTTATCCTGTACAAATCCGAATGGTACTTTTTCTCCTTTTTTTTCAGATACGGCCAGTTTCCCCCTCGCTATCGGAGTGGTGGCAAAATCAGCCACAAACGGAGGTTGTTTTAAGGCCGGTATTGCCACAGCAATGGGATTGGTACCCATCATCCTGCTGACAGAAAATGTGGGAGCAACCAGTGGATTGGCATTTGTAAGACAGATCCCGATCATGTCGTGTTTAAGCGCCATCATTGAGTAGTACCCGGCGATCCCGAAATGATTTGAGTTCCTTGTTGCCACCCAGCCGGTTCCTGCTTTACCGGCTTTTTCAATAGCAATTTCCATCGACCGGCGGGCAGCTACCATCCCGACTGAATTATCTCCATCCACCACCGCAGTGCTTGGTGTTTCATGTACAATTCTTACTGCCGGACTGACATTGATACGCCCTGCTTTCCATAACTCGTAGTAATCTTTTATCCTTATCATCCCGTGCGAAGTATGTCCCCAGAGCTCTGCAGCAAGAAATACATCGGCGATAATAACGGAATCCTCCTCACTGCATCCCATCTTACGGAATACCTCCCTGGTAAACTTCAGTAAATAATCGTATGTGTACATAAATATATCTTTATCAAATGTTTTATTAAGGGTTTTTCGTTGCTCCGGTTTTAATCATCACCACACGTGTACGCTGTACACCGTTTTCGTCATTCGGGTTTTCTGACATTATGATTCACTCCCGCCTGCGCAGTCGGAGTGATTACAAGGTCGTTGATACATACATGTGGTGGCAGTGAAGCACAATAATATATAACTTCAGCAACATCATCCCCGGTAAGGGCTTTAATACCTTTGTATACCCCCTTCGCTCTCTCCTTGTCACCCTTAAATCTTACCAGTGAGAATTCAGTTTCAGCCATCCCGGGAGCAATGTTGGTAACTTTGATATTATGCTTTAAAAGGTCAATTCTCATCGACCGCGAGAGAGCATCCACAGCATGCTTTGAGGCACAATATACATTTCCATATTCATAAACCTCCTTACCGGCAATGGAGGAGATGTTGAATATATGCCCTGTATTCCGTGCCGTCATCAACGGTGCAACAGCCCGGGTCACGTAAAGCAACCCTTTTATATTGGTATCTATCATACGGTCCCAGTCGTCAATATTCCCTTCATCGAGGTGATCCATGCCAACGGCCAGCCCGGCATTATTGACAAGAATATCAATCTGTTTCCACTCATCGGGCAGATTATTGATTATATCTTCAACTTCAAACCGCCTGCGGACGTCGAAGTTAAGTGACAGGACTCTTATACCGTTAAAAGCAAGCAGCTCTTTTTCAAGATCATCCAGACGCTCTTTACGCCTGCCCGTAATAATTATATCGAATCCGTTCTGTGCAAATTTTATCGCAGCAGCCCTGCCAAATCCGGCTGTGGCCCCGGTTACCATAATAATTTTATTCATGGCTCAGTATTTAATATTACTTCCGTAAAAATATGAATAAATTCTTTGCTGACCCGATCTGGTACAAATATCTGTTGTGGTTGTTCTTATTCATGATCCACGACAACAGGTCGCTGAATAAATTGCCTTATATTTGCCCCGGTCTTTTAAATGAGAAAATTCAGAGAAAAAGTGGAACAGAAGAACGCAGAGAATATCGGACCGATGTTTGATTCAATAGCAGGGATGTACGATTTTCTGAATCATTTCCTGTCATTTGGGACGGACCGTTGCTGGAGGAGAAGAGCTATAAAAATGATGGGTGGAAGATATAATAAACCCATGATAATTGATGTGGCAACCGGAACGGGAGATCTGGCCATTGCAGCAATGAAACTTGATCCGGAAAAAGTTACAGGTATTGACATATCAGGCAATATGCTGGCAATTGGCAGGGAGAAAATAAGGAGAAAAGGACTATCGGAAAAAATTGAACTGGTAAAATGTGATTCTGAAAACATAATTTATGCTGATAATTCCTTTGATCTGGCTATGGTAGCTTTCGGGGTAAGGAATTTCTCAGATCCTTTAAGGGGACTCTCGGAGATGAAGAGGGTCCT
Organism: uncultured Bacteroidales bacterium; assembly: GCA_963736675.1. Classification (GTDB taxonomy): domain Bacteria; phylum Bacteroidota; class Bacteroidia; order Bacteroidales; family VadinHA17; genus LD21. The sequence continues at coordinate 8,813 of CAVTPT010000003.1, read as the reverse complement.
GAAGGAGGGAGGGATGATTATGGTTCTGGAGTTCTCCAGACCTGCATGGTTCCCTTTCAAACAGATATATTACTTTTATTTTTTACATATTCTTCCACTTATTGGGAAAGTATTCTCAGGCAATAAGAAGGCATACAGGTATTTGCCCGATTCTGTTCTGGGATTTCCCGACAATGAGAAGTTCAAAGAGTTGCTTTCAATTGCGGGATTTGACAATATCGGGCAAAAAAGGCTTTCGGGAGGTATTGCGAGTATTTATACCGGTATCAGGCATCATATGCAATAATTGGAACTCAAAGCAGTTTATTACCTTGTGAAGACTTAAACTTTTCAAACCAGACAGATTGAACAGAAGAGTACTCCATATAACAGGTTCGTTCATTTTATTGATGATTTCCGTTACTTCGTACAGCCAGAAGCAAAAACCCAAGAACGAATCATGGTACGACGACAAACCCCTGCATTTCGGATTCAGCCTGGGATTGAACACGATGGATTTCAATATCACCCCGTCGCAGGAAAATTATGTAATGGATTCACTTTACCCCGAAGTAAGTATTTTAAATCCGGGGATAAATATTCAGATAGTAACTAATTTCCGGCCCGGAAAATATTTTGATATACGATTTCTTCCGGGTGTTTCATTCGGGCACAGGAATATAAGGTATTACCGGGATAATATACTAATAAATCAGCAGCAACGTCTCGAATCATCATTTCTTGAATTTCCCCTGCTGCTGAAATACAAAGGCGACCGTCTGAATAATGTAAGGCCCTATATCATAGGAGGTGTCAACTATCGTTACGATCTTGCAGGAAAAAAGGAGTATGACGAAGAAAAGCCTGTTTACCTGAGGCTGAAACGTTCAGATCTCTATTATGAATTCGGGGCCGGACTCGATTTTTATCTTACATATTTTAAACTGTCAGTGGAGCTGAAAATTTCACAGGGAATCAGTGATGTTCTTGTCAGGGAGCCGCCTGCAGGCAATGCGCAATATCTTAACGCCATCGAAAAGATGAAGTCACAGATATGGGTGATAGCATTTCATTTTGAATAAAAATGTCAAAGGAGGTTCATTTAAGCCTGGATCCTGCTGCTGCTGCTGATATGGCAGTTGTAAAAAAAATCGCTGCCTCGGTGGCCGGGATTGATCCTTCGGAAATATTTTCCCTCAGGATTACTAAAAGATCGGTCGATGCCAGGAAAAGGAGCATCAGGGTAAATCTTGCCATTACACTTTTTAGCGGGGAAGAAGATACTCCCCCTGCCATTACGTCTTTTAATGCCCGGGACGTTTCGGAACAGCAGGAAGTTATAATAGCCGGTGCCGGACCGGCAGGGCTTTTTGCCGCGCTTAGGTTGATAGAACTCGGAATCAGGCCTGTAATTATTGAAAGGGGAAAAGATGTATCGGCACGCAAAAGAGATATTGCCAGGATCAGCAGGGAGCATATCGTTGATCCCGATAGTAATTATTGTTTCGGAGAGGGGGGGGCAGGTACGTTTTCGGACGGGAAGCTCTATACCCGATCAAAAAAGCGTGGCGACAATCTAAGGGTGCTTGAGCTTCTTTGTATCCATGGAGCAAATGAGAATATTCTATATGAAGCACATCCTCATCTTGGAACTGATAAACTGCCGGGAATAATCACCAGGATACGAAACAGCATCACTGATGCAGGAGGAATATTTATTTTTGAAAAGAGGATCACCGGGCTGATCATTGAGGGTAACGCTGTCAAAGGAGTCGTGACCTCCGGTGAGAAATTCAGATCGTCGGCTGTTATCCTTTCGACGGGGCATTCTGCGAGGGATATCTATTCCATGTGCCTGAACAACGGAGTTACACTTCAGATGAAGTCCTTTGCTGCCGGCGTAAGGGTAGAACATCCCCAGGATCTTATAGATACAATCCAGTACCATGGTTTGACCAGAGGAGAATATCTTCCTGCCGCATCCTATAACCTGGTAAAACAGATCGATGGGAGGGGAGTTTATTCATTCTGTATGTGCCCGGGTGGTTTTATTGTTCCGTCAGCCACCTCGCAGGAGGAGGTTGTTGTCAACGGGATGTCACCCTCGGGCAGGAACTCTCCATACGCCAACTCAGGTATAGTTTTGGAGATCAGGGCTGAAGATCTTATCAGATTTGAAAAATACGGGGAACTTGCCGGGCTGGAATTCCAGAAGGAACTTGAGAGAGAAGCCTGGGAAAACGGCGGTCGTACACAAAAAGCTCCTGCACAGAGACTGGCCGATTTTGTTGCAGGGACGACTTCCGGAACGCTGCCCTCAGTTTCATATTTTCCGGGTGTAACACCTTCACGATTGCACAGATGGCTTCCGGAACCTGTAGGTAAAAGACTCAGGGGAGGTCTGAAATTATTCGGTTCGGTAATGAAGGGATTTATCACCAATGAAGCTGTTGTAGTGGGAGTGGAATCACGTACCTCATCGCCGGTAAGAATTCCAAGGGATCCTGAAACGATGGAACATATAAAGATATCAGGGCTCTACCCCTGTGGTGAAGGTTCAGGTTATTCCGGCGGTATTGTCTCATCAGCTGTGGATGGGATGAAAGCAGCTGATATTATTGCCCGTAAACTGATACGATCTTTCTGATTTTACAAATTTCGTCTCCGTGCAAATTCCGAGAATATCACCGAAGCGGCCATACCAACATTCAATGAATCGATCCCGTATTCAGCCCGCGAAAATCCCGGGATCATTATTCTGTCGGTAACAAGCGAAATTAGTTCTGCTGATATCCCTTTTGATTCGTTGCCCATGAGAATTATGCCATGGTCATCAAGAGGAGAGGAGTAAACAGGTTCCCCCTCCATCATGGTGCCATAGATCTTAATATTCTGAGCCGAAGCTTTCCCAAGGAGATCGCTGAGGCTGGTATAAAAGACATTAACATGCATGATGGCCCCCATACTTGCCTGAATAACCTTTGGATTATACACATCGACACTATCAGCGGAACAGTATATATTACCAATTCCGAACCATGCAGCAGCCCTTATTATTGTGCCCAGGTTTCCCGGATCCTGTATACAGTCGAGAGCAACACTCAGACCACTGGTAATGAGAGCAGGATCCATTTCAATAATGGGCATCCTTACCAGGGCAAGGGCATTATGCGGGGTCTTAAGAGTACTTATATGCTTCAGTTCCTCATAATTTACCGTAACAGTCTCCTCTATCTGTTCTCTTAACCCGGCCGGCAGCGAATTTATAAATTCAGGCTTCGACACAAGCATCTTTAATGATATGCCCGACAGAAGGAACTCCTTTATCATTTTGTCCCCTTCTATGACATACATCCCTTCTTCGTCCCTAATCTTCTTTTTCTGAAGTGAGATCAGAAACCTGGCCAGGTTTTTGCTGAGCATTATAAGGTGGCTTTAACCGGTTAAGTATTTATTATTATTGATATATTTGCTTAACAATATGGATGCAAAATTTGGAAAAAAAACGTTCAGATAAAAGTATAAAATTTCTGAGATCCATTCTCGCTGTTTTATCATTAGTACTGATTGCATCATCCTGTAATCCGACAAAATATATCCCTGAAGGAGATACCCTGCTTGACAACAACCATATAAGTGTTAATGAAGATGATATTAAAAAGAGCGATCTGGTTCCTTATATAAGACAGAAACCGAACAAAAAAATATTTGGTGCAAGATTTCATCTGGGCCTTTACAATTTATCCGATATAAATAAAGAAAAATGGCCTCATTCCTGGTTGCGTAATATTGGAGAGGAACCGGTGATTTATGATCCTTATGCGACCAATCAGAGCCAGGAACAGTTAGGATCATATATTGCTTCAAAAGGATATTTTGACGGTCTGGTGACCGATACGGTAATTACGCAAAAGAGAAAATCAAATGTTTATTATAATGTTGATCTCAAATCGCCTTATACTATCCGGAACCTTATATATGAAATTGATGATACCACAATCAGAAAACTTTTCTATTTTGATTCGGTGAACTGCATGATTGAAAGGGGGATGCCTTATGATGTTGATATACTTCAGGCTGAACGCTCACGTCTTGAGAGGTCAGTTAAAGACAGAGGGTTTTATGGATTTTCAGGAGAACATATTTTTTTCAATATCGACAGCACTATCGGGAACAGGAAAGTTGATGTCTATTACGGTATAAAAAATCCGCTTATTTATGATCAGTATAACAGGCCGGTTTACGTGCCCCATTCAATTTACAGTATCAGGAACATTTACATCTATCCCGATTTTGTACCCAGAGAAGTGCTCCGGGGCGGAGAATCTTATGTCAGTAGTCTCGATACTGTCAATTATAAAGGATTCTATTTTATTTCGTCCAATGGCAAACCTGAACTGAAGTATGACCTGATTTTGCAGTCGCTTTACATCAGGCCAGGCGCCCCTTATAACATAACTAATACAGAGCAGTCGCAGTCACATCTTCTTGCCTTGAAAGCCTACCGGCTGGTAAATATTTACTATAGTGAAGCTGAGAAAGATGCTGGCGGAGACATGATGCTCGACTGTCATATTCAGCTGACACTGCTGAGCCAGCAATCATTCAGGGTCGATCTTGAAGGAACCAATTCTGCCGGGAATCTTGGAGGAGCTCTTAACCTCACCTATCAGCATAAAAACCTTTTTAAGGGCGCGGAACAGTTCAGCCTGAAGCTTAAAGGGGCATATGAGGCGCTTGCACAAAATAATATCAGGCTGAGAAGTTCACAGGAGTACGGTATTGAAACAAGTTTACGACTCCCTAAATTCCTGATGCCCGTACTGAAAAAGGAAGAATTCATCAGAAACTATAATCCGACAACCACACTTCTTGCAGCATACAACTACATGGATATGCCTCTGTACAGAAGAACAATGGCTAACCTGACATTTGGCTATACCTGGAATGCTGGAGCTTACAAAACTCATATCGTGAATCCTGCCCAGATGAACCTGGTGAAACTGCTTTATATTGATACGGCATTTCTCGAGCGATACAGTTCCTCATATGTTGCTTACAGTTACCGCGACGTTCTGATCCTCGGGGGTAACTACTCATTTATATTCAATAACCAGTCGATAAAAAAATCCAGGGATTACTGGTTCATCAGGGTCAATGCCGAGTTGTCGGGTAATATGCTCGGCCTGGCAAGCAAGATTTCAGGTGCTTCGAAGAGCGATGGGAGTTATCATGTTTTCGGTCAGCCGTTTGCCCAGTATCTGAGAGCTGACATCGACCTGAGGTATAATTATATTTTAAATGATGTCAGCTCTGTTGTTTACAGAGGATTTATCGGGGCAGGGATACCATACGGCAATTCGAAAGCCATACCATTTGAAAAACAATATTTCGGAGGTGGTGCCAACGGCATAAGAGCATGGCAGGTAAGATCACTTGGCCCTGGTACCTTTGCATCAAATGATACCAGCTATTTCAACCAGACTGCCGATATAAAACTCGAGTTCAATACCGAATACAGGTTTAACCTCTTCTGGATACTTGAAGGTGCACTTTTCCTTGATGCAGGTAATATATGGTCATATAACGACGATCCGACAGGCCCGGTTCCCAGTTCAACCTAAGCCGGTTTTACAGGGATATTGCAGTCGGGACCGGCTTCGGTCTGAGATTTGACCTCAACTTTTTTGACGGGAGCCTGATCTTGGTATGAAACTGCGGGATCCTGTAACTTTCGGTTCTAAATGGATCGTTCTGCAATCGGCCCTATGATCTCAAGGACGATTTCGCCTTCGTCATTGCGATCGGATATCCCTTCTGATCGGGATAACCGGCCCGCATATTAATATTACTTTTTTATATATTTCTTCAAAGATATTTCCTAAATTGCAGGTAGTCTCACTGCTTTTTCACAGATGAATTCGTCCCTGAAGTCGTTAAAGAACTGGTTTGGCTATACAAGAAGGGAGAGAAGGGCCACTTTTATTCTCCTGGTCATTATTTTGATTTTTACCGGGGCTAGGTATATCATCCCTCAACAAAGTATTGTAACTGAGGAGATCCCTGAGGTTTTTAATCAACCTGACGGCGCAGACGTTCAGCACGCCGCGCAGCTTGTTCACCACCAGCGCCGCCAGCGCCTCGCTCTCCACATCCTCGGCGATGATCAGCAGCGGCTTGCCGCCGGTCACGATCTTGTTCAGCAGCGGCAGCAGCTCGGCCAGGTTGCTGATCTTCTTCTCGTGGATGCAGGATGTAGGCAGTCCTCCAGCACCGCTTCGAGCGTCGTCGGGTTGGTCAGGAAGTAGGGCGAGAGATAGCCCTTGTCGAACTGCATGCCCTCGGTGTACTCGAGCACCGACTCGGTGCTCTTGCCTTCGTCGACGGTGATCACGCCTTCCTTGCCGACCTTCTCCATGGCGTCGGCCATCAGGTCGCCGATGTGCTCATCGCCGTTGGCGGAGATGGTGGCGACGCGCTTGTAGTCCTCGCGGCCCTTGACCTTCTTGGACATGCGCGGTGATCGCGTCGGCGGCCACCTCGGCGGCCTTGAGGATGCCGCGCTGGACCAGCACCGGATTCACGCCGGCGGTGGCGTACTTCAGGCCTTCGCGGTAGATCGCCTCGGCCAGCACGACGGCGGTGGTCGTGCCGTCGCCGGCCACGTCGCCGGTCTTGCTGGCGACCATGTTCACGAGCTTGGCGCCCATGTTCTCGAAGGGCTGCGGCAGCTCGATCTCCTTGGAGACCGTCACGCCGTCCTTGGTGATCCGCGGGCGAGCCGTAGCGACTTCTGCAGCACGACGTTGCGCCCGCGCGGGCCCGAGCGTCGCCTTGACGGCCCGGGCCAGCTGCGTCAGGCCGCTGCCGATCTCCGCGCGGGCATCCACGTCGAATTTCATCTGTTTCGCTGCCATGGTTATTCACTCCGATTACTGCAGTTGCTCGAGTCGCCGAGCAGTGCTGATGGTTGATCGCTCGATCTGACTGACTGCTTCATCAGCGATCACTGCGATCAACTGCCGGTCTCGCACTCGCATCCTACTCCAGCACGCCCAGAATGTCCGACTCGCGGAGGATGACGAACTTCTCGCCATCCACTTCCACGTCGGTGCCGCGAGTACTTGCCGTAGTAGACCGTCGTCGCCGGCCTTGACGTTCAGCGGGTGCATCGCTTGCCGTTGTCATCGAGCTTGCCCGGGCCGACGGCGATGACCTTGCCCTTGGTGGGCTTTTCCTTGGCCGCATCCGGCAGGATGATCCCGCTCTTGGTCTTCTCCTCGGCTTCCGACTGCTTCACGATCACACGATCCGAAAGGGGTCGAAGTTTCATGTTTCTTTCCTCGTAGCACTCGGCTTCTAGCCCGTGACTTCTGATTCGTTTTCTCGTGTAGGTGTGCTTCAGCACGCCGACCTCCCGACGGTGTGCTGAGCACGCCCTACGTTGCCTTCGTGTCGTGCTGTCGCAGACCATGGATCGACGGGGTCCTAACGCAAAACCCCTCTACTCTCGGACCGGCTTGAAGCTTCGTCGCGAGCCCGAAGCCCGCAGCACTCCGTTAGCAAGACAATTCGAATAACTACCAACCAGCCATCACCTCGACGGTATTGCAATCGGAACCTCTTCGAGTCGCTCATCCATTAGTATTCCTGAACCATCATGCCGCGGGAATCGGTCCAGCGGCGATCATCACCTTCCGTCGCGATTCCACGCGACGTTGAAGCCTTCCAGCTAACGGCACCAGCGTTGAGCTCGCCGGGCTCTGCGATGACAACCTCGTCCATCGTGAAGAATTCGCCGCTTCCAACAATGCCGAATCCCATGCTCCAGGTGATCCGCTGATCCGTTGGCCATCGGAAGGTCAGATCCTTCTTCTGCTGGATCTCCGATGGCTTCAAGCAGACTCCGATCCACCCAGGGTATTCAGAGACACTATCCACCGCGCCTGCTCACTGTCACCTGCGGTCGCGGTTGGCAGGTTCTCGGCGCGAAGTTGAGCGCGGAAGTTCCCAGTCACATCACTATTACATCATCCCGTCCATGCCACCCATGCCGCCCATGCCGCCCATGCCACCCATGCCGCCCATGCCACCGTCGCCATGTCGTGGCCGGCGCCGTCGGCCTTTTCCTTGGGCTTCTCGACGATGATGCAGTCGGTGGTCAGCAGCAGGATCGCCACCTCGGCCGCGTTCTGCAGGGCGGTGCGTTCGACCTTGGTCGGGGTGATGATGCCGGCCTTGACCATGTCGACGTATTCGCCGGTCAGGGCGTTGAAGCCCGTCGTTGTCCTTGCCGATTCCATCACGCGGCGGACGACGACGCTGCCGCTGGTGCCGGCGTTCTCGGCGATCTGCTTCAGCGGGGCCGTCAGGGCGTTGCGGACGATCTTCACGCCGGTGGCCTCATCGCCTTCCAGCGTCGAGGTTCGCCGCCGTTGAGCGCCTTCATGGCGCGGATCATGGCGACGCCGCCGCCGGCGACGACGCCTTCTTCGACCGCAGCGCGGGTCGCGTGCAGTGCATCTTCGATGCGGGCCTTCTTTTCCTTCAGTTCGGCTTCGGTCGCGGCGCCGACGTTGATCTGGGCCACGCCGCCGGCGAGCTTGGCCAGACGCTCCTGGAGCTTCTCGCGGTCGTAATCGCTGGTGGTGATCTCGATCTCGCGGCGGATCTGGGCGATGCGGCCCTGGATGGCCTTGCATCTCGCCGGCGCCTTCGATGATCGTCGTGTTGTCGTTGTCGATGCGGACGAGCTTGGCCTGGCCGAGCTGGCTGATCTCGACCTTGTCCAGCTCGACGCCCAGGTCCTTCATGATCGCTTCGCCGCCGGTGAG
>CAVTPT010000002.1:0-864561 GCA_963736675.1 uncultured Bacteroidales bacterium | reverse complement strand
GGAAAGAATTTGTAAAAGTGAAATCGTCAGCCCGGTTTTATGAGATTTTCGGTGGCAAAGCGGTGGAAGTTAAGAGGTTTGTCAAACAAAACAATCTGAGTATTGGCCGTTCCGGTAAAAATCAGATAATGAATATCCTGAAATACTATGAAACCCTTTTGAATATTTAAACTACCGGATGAGGAAATTTTTTTTAGCGGTATTATTTTTATTTTCGGTGGTTTATGCATCGGGGCAGAAGAGTAACCTGTCGGTTCAGTTCGACAGAATACTATTCAGCGAACTGGCGGACACCCTTGAACAACTGGTCCCAGTTAAAATATATTACTCCGATAAGTGGGTAGATACGCTGTATCTTCCTTTCAGATCAGATAATGAACCATTTGACGAGGCCCTTGAAAAAAGCCTGAGGAGAGAGGGATTTTCATTCATCATCACAGAAGGGAACATGGTGGTGCTTTCCAAAGGGTATTCAATAAAAACAAGTTTCAGGAAGGATTACCTGGAATACCTTCAGAAAAACTATGCTGCAGCTGATACGTCACAATACATAAGGCCTCCTGCTCAGCAGGAAGAGATTCAGGTAAGCGACGAATCGAGGGTATTCAAAATAGGAAAGCCTTCTGCAGGCAGTTCAGGATCGAGGGTAACCCTTACAGGCTCAGTATTCAATACTCTTGAAGGGCAGGGAATTGCCGGGGCAGTAGTCTACATTGAAAAGCTGAAAGCAGGGGCTATGACTAATGAGTCAGGCTACTATTCCATAATAGTCCCCCCGGGACAATATCAGCTGGAATACAGGATGGTGGGAATGAAAACCACAAGAAGGAACGTAATTATTTATTCGGGTGGTATCCTTGATGTTGGTATGACCGAAAGTGCAAATCAGCTGAAGGAGATAGTTATTTCGGCCAACCGCGAAAACTCAGTAAGGAATGTAAGAATAGGGATTGAAAAGATTAATGTAAAGATGCTGAGGCAGATCCCGATGGGTATGGGTGAGGCAGATATTATAAAGAGCTCGTTGATGCTTCCGGGCGTGCAGACAGTAGGAGAAGCTTCAGGCGGGTATAATGTCAGGGGAGGAAGCGCCGACCAGAATCTTGTTCTTCTGAATAATGCCCCGATAATAAATTCTTCACATTTTTTCGGGTTCTTTTCTGCATTTAATTCAGATCTTATTACAGATGTCACACTCTATAAAAGCGGCATGCCTGCAAAATATGGAGGCAGGCTGTCATCAGTTATGGAAATCTCGCTGCTTGAAGGGAACAGTGAAAAAATAAGGGTCAGCGGAGGCATAAGTCCCTTTACCGGGAGGATCCTGTTTGAGGGGCCGCTGAAAAAGGAAAAAAGTTCCTTCATCCTCGGAACCCGTGCCACTTACTCCGACTGGATCCTGGAAATGCTGAAAGATAATAAACTGAAAAAAAGCAGGGCCGGATTTTATGACATACAGGCAGCTGTTACAACGGAGATTAATGATAAGAATTCTCTTTCATTGTCGGGCTATTTAAGCAATGATGTGTTTTCGTACTACGGTGAGAGTGCATTTGATTATGGTAACCTGGCGGCGACACTCAACTGGAAACATACCTTCGGCCCGAAACTGTCGGCTCGCTTTTATGCAATACTCAGCAATTATGATTACCAGCTTGATTATAATCAGGATTCAACAACATACAGTTCAAATTACTACAGTTTAAATCAAAAGATAATCCGTACGGATTTTACATATTATCCTGCAAATAAGCACAAAATGGAGTTCGGGCTGGATGCTGTCCATTATACTCTTTCACCGGGAGAGAGGGAACCTTATGGTGAATATTCGGTTATCACCCCCAGAAGCCTCGAAAAGGAGAGGGCTCTTGAGCCGGCACTATATATTTCTGATGAATTTGAAGTCTCTTCAGGGCTGTTAATATCGGGAGGATTGAGAGGGGTCATGTTCACATCATTCGGACCAGCTACGGATTACCGGTATTTTGAAAATACAGCCATGTCGGCAGAAACAATTAAGGATACAATAAACTATAACAAGGGTCAGATAGCGGGAACTTATCCCGGACTTGAATTCAGGCTTTCATCGCGTCTGATACTTTCGCCCGGAGCCTCACTGAAATTAGGCGTGCAAAGGGTTTACCAGTATATTACATATGGTATCAAACACCACTTCGATGTCGCCCACCGATGTCTGGAAGCTGAGCGACAGGTATATAAGACCTCAGAGGGGAGATCAGGTTTCAATTGGTCTTTACAACATCTTCGGAAGGAGAGCTTTGGAAACATCCGTGGAAACCTATTACAAGAGACTTAAAACATTCTCGATTATAAAAGTGGTGCAGTATTAATGATGAATGATAATCTTGAAACCGATATTATTAACAGTGGGAGTGGCAAAGCTTATGGAGTGGAGGTGATGGTCAAAAAAACAGAGCGGAACCGTGACAGGATGGATAAGCTATACATACTCCAGGATACTTCTGAAAATGACACGGAAGATTTCCGGAGGAAAAAGTCAATGGTGGAAAATATTTTCCCGCCGACTATGATAAACCGCATGATCTTAAGCTGGTTGCAAATGCAAGGATCTCAAGACGATTTAACCTTACATCCAATTTTGTCTACAGCACCGGCCGACCAATCACATTTCCGGTTGCCTTCTACAATTTTGACAATTCGGTACCATGTCTATTATTCAAAAAGAAATAATACCGGATCCCCGACTATATGAGGCTCGACTTTGCTGCAACCCTTCAACGGTAACCTGAAAGCCAACAAGCTGAACCATTCTTCACTTACATTTACAATTTACAACCTCCTGGGCAGGAAGAACCCATATTCCATTTATTTCAAGAATGAAAACGGCATTCGTCCACGGATACAAATGACGATCTTTGCACAGCCGATCTGTTATGCTGACTTATAATTTCAAGATACTTCGGCAACGCAACAGGCGACTTTTAGGAGACTCCTCTCTAAAATATAAACAATACTTCAACGCATTCCTGTTGTTCAATTATCAGACAAGCTTTTGCTCAATAGCATATCTTACAAGTGCCGCGGTGTTCTTTACGTTAAGTTTGAACAACAGGTTCTTCCTGTAGCTTTTTATAGTCTCATTTCCGAGGAAGAGCTTTTCTGCAATCTCCTGGTTTGTAAAACCTTCGGTTATCAGTTTGAGCAGGTCGCTCTCCCTGCGGGTAAGAAAAATATGTTTCTCAGTCTTATTGTTCATCAGGATGTCAACTTCGTGGCAAAGGAAAATTTCTCCACTCATGACTGTCTCAATACCTTTTATTATCTCTTCGGGCATGGCATTCTTCAGAACATAGCCTGAGGCTCCGTTAGTCATCATTCTGTTTACACACGAAAATTCACTGAAGCTTGTTATTGCCAGGATCCTTGTGCCGGGATATTCATCATGTATCTCCCTGCACAGGTCAATGCCCGATGCATCGGGGAGGTTTATATCCAGAAGCACAAGGTCAAAGGACCCCGACCTGAGAGCTCTTCTGCACTCTGCCGCCGAAGAGGCTGTCGCCGGTGCTTCAGAAAGCCGGTACTCCGTTAATAGTGACTTCAGTCCGTCGGCAAGCAACGGATGATCATCGACGATAAGGATTCTATACAGGGTTTTCAACAATTGAATTCTACATTTATTTCAGAACCTTTTCCGGGGGAACTTAAGATTTCAAGTTTCCCTCCAAGTGAATTTATTCTTGACCTGATATTCCTGAGTCCGTTACCTTCGCCCTCTTCGGTAACGACTTTGTCAAATCCTTTACCGTTATCTTCAACAACCACGCTCGCCCTTGAGTCGTCAATGATAAGCTGGACGTTTATCACATCAGCCATTGAATGTTTCAAAGCGTTATTAACAAGTTCATTGACTATACGGTATAACGCGATTTCAAGTTTCTCATCGAATCTCCTGTCTGATCCGTAAAAGTGGTAGGATACTTTCCCGGTACTTCTGCAGAAATCAGAGAGTGCATTATGCAGTCCGTATTTGACAAGGGCCTCAGGCATAAGATTATGGGCCACTCTCCGCAACTCCCTTATCGATCCGTCGAGAAGATCTATTGCGGTATTGAACGAAGCCACATGTTCTTCAGGTATTGTAAGACTTCCTTTCATATTTGATATTTTAAGTTTTGCAACGGAAAGCATCCCTCCCAGTCCGTCATGAAGGTCTCTTGAGAGCCTGGCCCTCTCTGAATTTTCCCCTTCAAGCAGTGCCATTGTTGCTGTCAGCTGTTTCTCCTTTTCAAGCTCCCTGATGCGTTGCCGGGCAAGGAGCTGTGACTGTTTCTGGTTCTTATAAATAGTGATCCCTGCAACAGAACCTGTCGTTAGAATAATTACCAGCGACACGATTAAAATAAACTGGACTTTTCTGTGGACTTTCAGGTTTTTTATTTCGAGTTCTTTTTTTTCTGAATTATATTTTGCTTCAGCTTCCGAGATCTTAGCCGCCCATTCTTCATTAAGATCTGCTTCTTTCATATCTATCTGTTGTTGTGAATAGTACAAAGCCTCTTCGGGCATGTTGAGCCGGATGGCTGTTCTCTTAAGAAGGTCGTAAATAAGCCGCAGGTCGAGGCGGTTGGAGGTATCGGCAGAATGAAGCGCTTCAAGGCCGTATTTTCTGGCTTCGGCATAACGTTGCATCTCAACAAGATAATCTCCCTGGGTCCTGTAGGCTTCCATCATTCCCCTGGAGTTATTGTTCTTCTTATAAATGTCAAGTGCCAGACGGGTATACTCAAGGGCCTTTTCCCTCCGTCCCGTATTGTAGTAACAATAACCGGTCCTGATAAGGGCGGCAGCATAGTAGTTCATATCCAGATCTTCGAGGATGGATATTGCTTCGTCACCATATTTTATTCCCTCCTCAAACTCAGAATTATTCAACGAAAAAACAACCAGGTTGACAAGTGATACTGCCAGGCTTTCCGGATCATCTACCTTTCTCTGCATCTCAAGCGACTGAAGGGTATACTCTTTTGCCTTTTCCTGGTTGCCGGCTGTATAATAAAGAGAACCTATATTTGACAGGACCTGGGCAATCCTTGGTTTGTCACTTAACGATTCGTAATATTTTAGTAAATCATTATATATTATTATAGAAGTATCGTACCGTGCCGTCATCCTGAAGATATTGGCTATGTTGTTCTTTATGCGTGCAGCTTTTTCGCTGGCTGAAAGCCGTTCAAAGATCGAAAGGGCCTTATTCAGATAGTAAAGAGCGCTGTCGTTATGTCCCTGCGTGTACAGGGTAAAACCGATCTTTCCCGCCGATTCGGCAATATAATTTTCGAGGGAGGCTCTCTCCGCTATTTCCAGCTGTTGCCTGGCAACACTTAATGCCGAAGGAAGGTCTCCGGCAGAATAGAGTTCATAAAGTTCATCCAATATCTTTAATCTCCCTGTAAAATCACCACGGCCTGCAGAGTGCAGAGCTTCTCTGAGAGAGTCGACTGATTGTGTATTCTCCTGAGCAGCAGTGCTGGTAAAGAGGAGAACAAGGACGGATATGAAAAAAGTGATTCGCATAATTAAAACAGGATACAAAAATCGTTAAAGATACTGCAGATAAAAACCCCCTTTAGGGGGTAAAATTGGCTAAAAGTGAGGAATAGTTTTGTGTCCTGAACAAATTTATTATTCACAAAATTTTAAATCGTTAACTATGAAAAAAATTCTGATCACATGTGTCATTATGGCTCTGTTCTTTACAGGGGTCAATGCGCAGAACACTTTTAACAAAGGTGATAAGGTTGTCAATGCCGGTGTCGGTATCGGGAGCAATTTTTATACAGGGAGTTACTATACCAGCAGAATTCCGCCACTGTCAGCTTCTTTTGAAGTAGGAGTGAAGGATAATCTCTTTGATGAAAAGAGTTCGTTAGGTGTTGGTGGTTATGCCGGATTCTCGGGTGCAAAATGGGAATATTATGACTGGGGCTACAAATATACAAACATCGTCCTGGGAGCAAGGGGGTCATTTCATTATCAACTTGTTGACAAACTTGATACCTACACAGGCTTACTACTCGGATTTAATATAATGTCGGCAAAGGAGTTTGGCACAGCCTCCGGAGGGATTGACTACGCAGCATCTTCAAGCGGAGTAGCGTGGTCATGGTATCTGGGTGCCAGGTACTATTTCAATGAAAAATTCGGAGTTATGGGTGAGCTCGGTTACGGGATCTCATATCTTACACTAGGGGTTACAATAAAGTTATAATTTATTATTAAATTTTTTTATCATGAGGAGAATAACATCTCTCATTTCTGTCCTGGTACTGGTGCTTTTATATGGCTGTGAATCAGGAGAAGAAGAGACAAAGAGCAGCGAAAAGAAAATACTTTTATTCAAATTTGAACAAACTGACCCGGTAATTACAGGTGTAATTAATGAACAGGCGAAGACAATTACACTTACGGATATCCCGGCAGAAGGCGGACTCACTTCACTTGTTCCCACTATCACTCTCTCACAGGGAGCCAGCATCAATCCGGCATCAGGGATTTCACAGAACTTCACAAATCCTGTAGTTTATACTGTAACAGCCGGGGATGGTTCCAGTGTAACCTATACTGTAACGGCAACCCTGGGAATCGAGACTCTTTCGGGTTCAATGTCGGCAAACCGTATTCTCGCTGACAGGGTACCGGGCGATGCAACTGACTACATTATTGATGGTCCTTTGTACATAACGGGGAACGCCCTGCTTACTGTTAATCCGGGTGTGGTGATCCGTTTTACAGGTGTCAACGGCTGGATCATTGTTGAGGAAAATGCAGGTTTGAAGATGGTTGGGACTGCAGAGAATCCCATTATTCTTACAGGTCCGGTCAATAATAGTAACAAAGGGTCATGGGGAGGTATCGAATATCATTCGGCCAGGGCCGACAACCTGATGGAATATGTCTCAGTAATAAATGCAGGTTCAGGCACATATGATGCTGCTGTCGATATTGAACCTGATGCCAGGCTCAGTATCAGGAACTCAAGAATTTCCGGTTCGGGAGGAGACGGGCTGTACGTAATGGGTAACCTCACTTCTTTTGTCAACAATGTTATTACAGAATGCTTCAAAGCACCGGTCGTTCTTGAGAATATAGACTCTGCTCCTGTACTTGATGAGGCTTCTCAGCTAATCGGCAATGAAAATTCGTTTGTTGAGATCTCAAATGGTTTCAGGGATACTCAGACAGCCGACATGAGCCTTAAAAATCTCACTGTCCCCTACCTGTTCAGATCGGGTGTCTATTTTGAACGAAAGCTTACCCTGGCTCCCGGCACATCATTTCTGTTCGACAACAATTCATTCATTGAGTTTGAAAGCTCAGCAACCCTTATTGCCAACGGAACAAGCTTATTGCCAATAACATTCAGCCATATTGATGGTACAGAAGGTGCATGGCAGGGTATCTTTCTCTATTCGGGACTCGCCAATTCAATGCAATATTGTGTGATAGAACATGGCGGATCATATTTTAATTACCCATGTAACCTTGTTATCGGTGATGATGCAAGACTTACAATCCAGAATTCAACTATCAGAAATACAACAGGATACGGAGTGATAAGATTTACCAACGGTACGATATCATCAGCTTCTCTTACATTCAGCAATTGCGATCTTGGCAATGTTTACAACTACGATGAGGATGTCATTTCTCCCTCACTTTAAAAGTGCCTTACCGGGTTAGAAAAGATCTATTTAAGTTTACAAACAGAAGATCCTGCAGGTTATATTATCTGCAGGATCTTTTTATTATATCTCACTTCTGACAGCAGTGTTCAACGGATAGATAATTTCATATATTTGAACAACGAAACTGAAAACATGACCACATTATGGGGTGTTTCTTACCTGGCGTGGATGGCTGAATGCCTCGTTATAGCCCTGGTTTACCTTTTTGTCATTCCAAAAAGTGCAAGACTCACTCATCTGAAGTTGCCTGTCAGATTAATACTTCGTTATGCTCACTCCCTGGTATGGATACTGCTTGCCGCCGCATCTCTTCTGGCATTCACCGGATATGAAGATATAGGAAGGATCGCTGCTGTAGCCGGATTTATCGTGTACCTCGTCTTTATTGGTACCCTGGTCGTGACACGGATCAAAGAATATCGCAAAAATTCAGAATAGTAAATTATTACAACCGGATAATCATCAGAACTAAAACTATGAAAAACATTTTCAGGATTGCCTTACTGGTAACAGCATCTGTTTTTTCTCCCGTGCCTCCTCCTGCAACTGGAGCCACATCTGCTATAAGTATGCATGCTGTAGCCCCGGGAGAAGCGGACAATATACTCTTATCAAAATTTTCAAAAGGACCTTTTAAGATTGACGGCTATGCTGAAAAGAGCTGGAGCAGGGCTGAGTCGTCGGTGATAGCTATTCCCATGACAGCAAATCTCTCTGCCCCGGATCCCGCATGTAAGGTTACCGGCGAAGTTCGCTCTCTCTGGGACGGTGCTCTTATCTTTTTCATGATAGACGTTTACGATAGTGATATTACGACCGCGGGCAAACGACCCGGCGATAAGGATGGAGTGGAAATATTTATTGACCTGTTCAATGATAAGTTTCCCAAGAACGAGGAGGACGATATGATCATCAGGGTGAGCAGCACCGGGGAAGTGACCGGGAGCGGTTCCTTTGCCAGCAGGCTTAAGGCTGCTGCTGCAACGGTAAATCCTGAGGGACAGGACAGGAAGGGTTATTCCGTGGAGCTTGCTTTTTATACAGGAGGATTATCTGTTGACAACGGTTCATCTATAGGAGTGGAGTTTGCCATAAACAACGCAGAGTCATCCTCCAATACCTGCAAAAACAGGATCTTCTGGAATAACGGGAATAACATGGGGCTGGATGATAACTCTGGATGGGGAACCGTTATCCTTGAAGGGTACACCGGAAAGAGCCAGGGTCCCGTCGATCTGTATATGCTTAAAGCCGTTATCAGCAAAGCGGAATCAGTCACAGATGGAATATGGCAGGATATGAGTGAACTGGAAACGGCTCTGAAAAATGCAAAGAGTGCTCTTCTTTCTGGATCCCGGCCGGTTGTTGATGAGGCCTGTGAAGAACTGGAAAAGGCCCTTTCCGGGCTGAGAAGAAAGGGTAAATACCCTGATCCTTTAGATCTCCCCGCGGTGAACCACCTTCCGGATCCCTTTACCTTTTTTGACGGGAGGCGGGTCAGGTCAGAATCAGACTGGGAATCCAGGAGTGAGGAGATAAAGGAACTGGTTCAATGTTATGAATATGGTTTTATGCCCGGGTCTCCTGATTCGGTCATCGCACATCAGGAGGGGCAGGATCTGGTAATTACAGTCAGTGACGGTGGCAAAAGAGCCTCATTCAATGGCAGGCTTTCTGTACCCGATGCCGCAAAGTGTGGCCGCCCGGGCCCCTATCCGGTTATCGTGAGCATCGATTTCCGGGCATCGCCTGCCAACGACATTTATCTCAGAGCTGGTTATGCAGTGCTCAGTTTCACTTACTCGGATGTAGGCAGTGATAATAATGAGCATACCGGAGCCTTTTACACCCTATATCCTTATGATGTTGTTAAGGGAAATGATGCCGGTACCCTGCTGGCCTGGGCATGGGGTGCCAGCCGGGCAGCTGATGCGCTTTTCTACCTTGCTGGTAACGACTCTCTTTTTAAGGAGGTGCTCGACACGGGTAAGCTGGTTGTGACCGGATTCTCCAGATGTGGAAAAGCTGCATTGATCGCCGGATTGTTTGATGAGAGGTTCGGAGTGGTGAACCCGGGAGCATCAGGTTGCGGGGGAGCAGTTGTCTACCGTTACGAATCTTTTGGAAACACTCCGGCAAGGTCTGCCCCGTTTGGCAACCGGTACAGCTGGGGCCGTTCGACCGGATGCGAGGTGCTGGGTGACAGGATACGCCACCAGGGACACAATTCGAACGAGATGCTGTCGCGGTTTCTGAATCCTGGACGCTTATACAAAACAACAACATTTGGCTATGGCGAAAGACTTCCCTACGACCATCATGAGATTCTTGCGGCTATTGCCCCACGGGCCGTTCTGATAACAACTGCTGACGACGATTATGCAAACGCGGCCGAAGGCGACTGTATCAGCTTCGAAGGAGCAAAGCCAGTATTCCGCTTTCTGGGTGCAGAGAGCAAGCTTGGATTAAATATCAGGAGAACCGACATATCGGCTCCGCCGGCAAGGGGAGGAGGGCACAGACTCGATAATGACCAGATTAAGAACCTGGTTTTATTCTCCGACATGGTATTCTTCGGTACCAGGCTCCCCGGGGAACTGGAAGCAAAAATATATGACAATCCTTACCTCCCTGCCATGAAGGAATATTACGGAGGTGCTGAAAAAATGATGCCCTGGCTTAATTCATCACCTGAACCGGGATATTCAGGTTATCTTACCATCGATGAAGCAGTTGCAGCCCTTACGATCCCCGGAGCAGCTGCTCAGCCTGCCACAGACCTGGGGCCCTCTCCCGTTCTGCCCCGTGCTTTCAGGGCACCCTATACCTCTATTAACCCGGTTAAACTCTTTGACAACCTGTATTTTGTAGGGACAAATGCAGTCGGCGGATTTTTAATAGACTCCGGCGACGGCCTGATCATGCTTGATACCGGTAACGGACCGACAGATGCGGCAATGATGGTCGCGGATATGAAAAAGCTGGGGCTCGATCCCACACAGATTAAGCTGATAATTTTATCACACGAACATTTTGATCATTACGGAGGCGTAAGGTATCTGAAAGAAAATGTTTGTCCGGATGCCAGGGTGGCCCTGAGCCTTACCGGATGGAACATGTTGCAGACTGTTCCGCTCGTGTGGGCATATATTGGTGTACGACCTGAATCAATAGATATCTACCTTACTGATGGCATGAAAATCAGGCACGGTAATGCTTTTATCACATGTGTTGCCACCCCCGGACATAGCCCCGGATGTATGTCATTCATCTTTCCGGTAACCGATAACGGCACGAAGCATATGGCCGGTGTTATGGGAGGCAGTGCCGTCTGGCCGACCCAGACCGAAACCATGCTTTACAGGTCGTCGGTGGAGTATTACAGGGCTGTTGCCCTGGATGCAGGATGTGATGTCGGATTATTTATTCACTCCCGTGAAGAGCACTTTGCAGCGCTGCGGGTCAGGAAGCCGGGCGATCCGCATCCGCTGGTAATCGGAACAGAACGATTCGACACGGAGTATCTCAATTATTACAGGAACCGGGTCAAACAGATTATTGAATCGGGAAATATTACTCCCTATATGGACCTGTGATCCGGTTTCGGGTTAAGTTAAGGGAAGATTCTGTAAAGGAATGCCCTGTGGCTGATATGTTTTACAAACACAAACACCGGTGAATATTCATACGCGCGGTCTCACGCCAGGCCTGGCAGGATGTTCTGCTTTAAAATACAAATCATATCCGGATGAAGAAGCATAATCTGTTTTCAGGTCTTTTGAGGGAAGTATTAAATCTTCTGATACTTCTCATATCAATGTCAGGCTATGTCCCCAAAAACTCCACGTTAAACAGGGCAGCTGTGATGACAGTTTCCCTTGGGTTTGTTATATTTATCAATATTCTGCAACCGGGCAATTACAGTATTGCTTTTATATACTTCGTTTTAAGCGAGATTGGATATCTGGGATTCATTACCTTGGTGCTTTCTGAAAACGGCCTCCGTCACCGTTTTATAAAAAAATGGGGGAGCGAAAATAACGGCTACCTGGCATTTGAGGCAATTCTTGGCTTCCTTTTCTTTCATAATGCAGCAAGTATCGCATATATAGCTTCAGCAAGCAGGGGAACACTTTTTGCAGGCTATGATAATTCTATCCTTTTTGCAATAACGGGAATAATGTTCATTACAGGATTCACTGTAAAGGTTCTTGCTGCAAAGGCCGTTTCAATAGAGATTTATTACTGGAAGGACATGTTCCTGGGAAAAAAGATCTCGGACTTTGTGGTAACCGGACCATATAAGTATTTAAGCAATCCGATGTACGGAGTCGGACAGCTTCCTGCTTATGCATCAGCTTTATGGAGCGGATCAAAACCAGGGCTTATTGCGGCGATGATTAACCAGATATTGATCTTTTCTTTCTATTTCCTTGTTGAAAAAAGGTTTATTGACAGGGTATATAAAAATAATTCCAAAGAATAACAGGTTATTGGATCAGCATTGTCTTCGGAGGAAGGAGAGTTTGCCACCGGGAGCTATTCTTATAATAACCTGGTTTAAAAATAATTATGAGCAGACTGGTGTGCATGGATACTCATCATGATTTTCGTTTATCGCAATACTCATTAATAAATAACTGGATTTCAGTAAAATTCATTTGCACGGTATTTGTTTTGTAACTAGCTTCATAGTCTTAAATTATAAACCAAAAGAAGATTATGAAACCCGGATTATTGACCCCAATCGCAAACAGAAATGACAATAGTTTTCCAAGGAATGTGGGTTTCCCCACGGTATATAAAAAGCTATGTGACCATTTAAAACAAAATTACGTGATGAAAAAAGGATTTTATTTTTTAGTACTCCTGATTCTGACATGGGCTCCATTATTGTCCCAGGAATCACCGGTAGTCTCCGATACACTTCGCAACAATGCCCTTAATGTATTCATGAATACAAGTAATTATCTCCGTACGGAAATAACATTTGTCAATTATGTCAGGGACGTCAGGGTCGCTGATGTTTATATAATATCGACTTATGAGAGGACCGGTTCGGGAGGAGTTACATACAAGTATTTTCTTTCAGGACAGAACAGGTATGAAGGTATGGGGGATACGATTGTGGTAACAACCTCGCCTGACGATACTGAAGATGCCATCAGAAAGAAACAGGTTAATGCCATTAAAATGGGATTAATGAGATATGTGCTTAATACACCTCTGGCATCATATTTCGACATCAGGTTTACGCAGCCGGTGAAGGAGACTGTCGAAAGTGACATCTGGAACAGCTGGGTATTCAGAACGAGTATGTCGGGATCGTTTACAGGCGAAAAGCGATATAATTCAGTGAGCCTAGGGGGGAGTGCGTCGGCTAACAGGATAACGGAAATGTCCAAACTGCTGACAAGTTTATCTTTCAGCTGGAGTAATCAGAGATATGAAATGAACGACAGTACTGTTCAGAATAGCTTTTCAAGGTCGCAAAGCAGCAGTATATTATATGTGAAATCACTTAATGATCACTGGTCAGCTGGGATGTCCACAGGATTGAGTGCCTCAAGCTACGGGAGTTACGATCTCAGGTTCAATCTGGCCCCGGCAATTGAATATGATATTTTCCCTTATACAGAATCAACCAGACGGCAATTACGGTTACTTTACCGTGTTGGATATGAATTTAATAATTACTCTGACACAACTATTTATAACAAGCTTACACAGCACCTTGGCTTTCAATATCTGTCGGCTTCATTTGAACTTGTTCAGAAATGGGGTTCGGCGGACTTTACTTTATCATACAGGAATTATTTTTATGACTGGTCAAAAAATAATTTTGGCGGTAATCTTTATTTATCACTGCGTGTGGCGAAAGGTCTGTCGGTAACATATCAGGGCGAAGGCTCCATAGTGAACGACCAGTTATCACTGCCCAAAGGCGGCATATCCGATACGGATATCCTTCTCAGACGCAGGATGACGGAGACCAAATTCTCATTTTATTCATATTTCGGGATCTCATACACTTTCGGTTCGATTTATAATAATGTAGTTAATCCAAGGTTCGGAAATTAAAATGAGATAGTTAAAATTTCTCTCCGGTTTTGTAAATATTAATTGCAGGGCAGCCTGTTTAAAGCAAAATTAATTGTTTTGTACCTGTTTCCTTTTTGACTAAACAGGTTTGAAGGCTATAATTCAGAGAACAATTTGGGAGAGTGTTCAAATGTTTAAGCATTATGTAAATGCTTCTTACGGTACGGGGCTTTTTGTAATACTAAAAAAATTCCTACCTTTGGTAAATCTAAAAACTTTGGATGTTTAAATTTAAAGCGGATTTGGTGAATTAGAGACTTCTGGTGTTTTACCAGGGGTTATTTTTTAAATAGACTCAGGCATACTCCTGCCTGGGTTGACTGTATTTTTATATTTTAATTACAACCAGATCCATGGCAGAGAAAAAATTATATTCCATTGCCATGGTTCCCGCAAAATAATTTTAAACATCATGAGTAACGAAAATAAATCAATTCACGAATTCGATTTCAATTTAATCTGCGAATATTTTTCAGGCATGGAGCGACAAGGCCCTGGTAGCCCTGAAGTAACCATCAAAGCGTTGAGCTTTGTCGATAATCTTACAGATGAATCACAAATTGCCGACATTGGTTGTGGAACAGGAGGTCAGACAATGGTTCTGGCAGGGCATGCACCCGGACATATTACAGGTATTGACCTGTTTCCCGCTTTTATCAACCTGTTCAATTTAAATGCCGGTAAACTGAATCTGCATGACAGAGTTCAGGGCATTGCAGGCTCGATGGATAACCTTCCATTCCGGAATGAAGAACTGGACCTTATCTGGTCGGAAGGAGCGATATATAATATAGGTTTTGAACGGGGCCTGATGGAGTGGAGGAGATTCCTGAAAACAGGAGGCTATATTGCTGTTTCAGAGGCATCGTGGTTTACCGAAGAACGACCTTCCGAAATCGATTTGTTTTGGAAGGATGCTTATCCGGGGATAGACACTATTCCAAATAAGATTGCTCAGATGCAAAGGGCCGGATATATTCCTGTTGCAACCTTTATTCTGCCTGAAATCTGCTGGACAGAAAATTTCTACGTACCACAGGTAGTGGCACAGGAATCCTTCCTGAAGAATTATGAAGGAGACAGGACTGTTGAAGAGTTTATTGCAAATGAAAGGCGTGAAGTTCAATTATATTATAAGTACAAGGATTATTACGGATATGTATTCTATATCGGTAAGAAGATTTGAATAATCAAGAAAGAAGGATTGTTCCTGTTTTTTCAGGACAATCCTTCTTAAATTCCGGGTACTAATTTGAAATTGGGGCTGGTGGTGGTGGCGGCGGTGGCGGTGGTGCAGTTGTTGTTGGTGCTGCAGTTGTTGGTGGAGGGGGTGGCGGAGGAGGAGGCGGGGGTGGTGCGATTATACCGTCAGCGAGCCTCAGTCCCAAATCCTTATAATATGCTGTATTTATGTGAGTAGATACATTATTTTCCAGTTTATATGTATCTATTTTAGCTCCCTGAATAGTAAAGCTATTGCTGG
Organism: uncultured Bacteroidales bacterium; assembly: GCA_963736675.1. Lineage (GTDB taxonomy): Bacteria > Bacteroidota > Bacteroidia > Bacteroidales > VadinHA17 > LD21. The sequence goes on along the minus strand of CAVTPT010000002.1, from coordinate 849,246 downwards.
TTAAGTCGTGAGTAGCAGATTTTGCTTTTATTATCCTGTACAGGTTATTTACAGACTTTGCGAGGATAAAGGCTTCTTTCAAAGTTACAATGTCACCTTCTTTTGAGAATTGCTCCCCGGTTTCATAAAGTGTTTGGGAAGTCCAGCTCCTCGAAGGATTGGGAGTCACATTGTGCTCTTTAAGTATTGGCGCCCACCATGAGTTATATCCAAAAGGAGGAGGAGGTGGCGGTGGCGGCGCATTAGTTTCGACAGGTTTAAGTTCCTGTGCATTTATTACAAGCAACCCCAGCGCGAGGAAAAGGGGTACGACAGCAATTTTTTTAATTAAAGCTGTCTTTGAAAATTTGTTCTTTGTAATCATGAGTAGTCTTTTTTTGGTAAATGAATAATTAAAACTACTGGCCAGGTAGGAGTTGTTATTCCGGAATGCGATGTTTAATAGGATATTTATATATGATTTGGAATTATTTTCTGAATATGTGACTGCTTCATCTGCAAGGTATTCATGGTTTAGCATTATCGCCTTTTTGAAGAAATAAATGAATGGATTAAACCAGAAGAGCACTTTAAGAAGTTCTATTAAGATGATGTCCAGGGAATGACGCTGGGCGATGTGGCTGATTTCATGAGAAAACAATTCTTTCGGGATCCGCCCTTCCCTGTATTCTGATGCATTTACATAAATTGTTGATAGAAAAGAATATGGTAAAACCAGATCGTCGATCAATACAATTCTATGACCCTCATATTTTGTTACAGGATGAATTGATTTATTTATTTCTAAACGTATCAGGTTAAATGCGAAACGGATCAAAAAAATAAGCGAAACTGAAAGGTATAAAACCAGTAGCAGCTTTTCGAAATCGAATTGTGATTCTTCCTGAAGGGTCAGATTCTGTAATTGGTAATAGCTATCCTGCATATTTGCTGAATCGACCAGTCTTGTGACTGGCATTGACAGGAAAAATGACGGGATTGTAAATAAAGGAACAGAAAAAGAGAACAGCAGCGAAGCGATCAGGTAAAACCGGTTGAACCTGTGAATTTTATCCCTGCCAAGAAATAAAATAAAAAACAGATATAAAAAAGCGAGGCTGATACCTGATCTGATTATGTAATTAATAATCGAATCACTCATTTTTTCTTACTATGACTTTTAATTTGCTTATCAACCAGATCACGTAATTCTTTCAGTTCTTTTTCGTTAATCTCCGAAGTAAAAAATGAAGCGAACTGAGTGGAGGAGTTATTAAAAAAGTCGTTTATCAGACTTTTCAGGTGTGAAGAAAAATAGTCAGTTTTTTTAACCAGCGGATAATATAGTCTGTTACTCCCATGTTGCTCAAATCCGACAAATCCCTTAACTGTCATTCGTTTTAATAGTGTGGATACAGTTGTGGTGGCAGGTTTGGGCTCAGGAAACTCATCCAGGATATTTTTCATATACGCTTTTTCGAGCTTCCATATGTACTTCATAACTTGTTCTTCCGCATTCGATAATTGCATGTCTCTTAAATTAAGTATATGTACTACAAATGTAGATCAATATTTTTATTAATCAAAATATTTTCCGGATTTTTTTTAAAATATTTAATTCCCTTATTTCCAGCCTGGGTGCAATATCAACTATGTTAATTTTTTATCATTATTAGTACGGATCGTATTTACGGAGTTCTTTTGCCAGGTTGTTATTTATTTTCTGGTATAAAATCAGGTTCAGAATATTTGTTTTTCCCTCTGGTGCCGCCACCAAAAGTCTGGTAAATGGCTTCATGAGGACAAAAATTAACACATCGCATGCATTGTTCACATGTTGCTCTCCAGGCAGGTTTGCCACCGGTTAATACAATACTGCCGGTCGGACATATTTTTTCACAAACTCCGCACCCGGTACAGGTTTCATAGGTCCTGAACATCCGCCACATATTTGGCAGGCCAAGGTATCTGAACGCCCAATATTCCCATAAGAATTTTACTACAGAGTATCTCCCGGGGTAATTAAACCTGTGTTTTTTCTCTATCCCATTTTCAATTTCGCTGGCACACTGTTTTGCATGTGAAATTCCGTTTTCTATAATTTCCTTTGCTTCTTCCTTCGAAGGTGGAAAAGGTGGACTGGCCGATGTAGTCCAGTTAATTGGCATTTGAATGACATCAGAATAAATAATTTCGCAGTTTTTAGTTTTTAAGATCCGGCTGCATTCGTTTATGGCGAACCCGGATTCATCAGGATCGCCGGCTGTAATTAAAACAAACACCTTCTGTTCAGATTCAAAGCACCTGACAGATTTCAAATAATTCCTGCAGATACGGGGAATTCCGAACGCATAAACAGGAAAACAAAATCCCAGAATATCTGCTTCGGGTATAGATGATCCGTTTGTATTTATCTGGTGCATCTCTGCCTGATGCCCGTTTTGCAGGAAAACATTTTTACAGGTCTCCAATACTTTCAATGAGTTTCCGGTACCTGTGAAATATCTTAATTCTAATTTCATAATTTTCAGGACTTTTAATAAATGAAAGGAATAACTTTTTTAGTTTCCCCTGCATATTCCCTAAAATCAACCATGTATCTCTCCCTGTTTCTGCAAATCGGAAACAATGCAAACATAATCCCATATAATATACCTTTCATAACGCTTTCAAACAAGCTGACCTTTCGTTTAATAAAAACAAAAAGGCAGATTATCAGCCGGACGTTGAAGATAAAAGTGCACGAGATTAAAAGCCAGCTGTGTAAATAGCCTGTTGAAAATGAAGTATAGGTTTGAGAGTTTATTGGCAGACAGAATAGTTGTTTTAAGCAGGAGTTGAATGGCATGAATTGTTTTAGTCTGATTTGTCTACTAAAGGTACAAATATCAAGCCTTGGCCGGAGCTATTGTTCACTTTTTGTACCAAAAAAAGAGATCTGAGTCATATCTATGGTTTCCGGGTCGACCGGTTTAAGAAGAAATGCCAACCTTAGAAGAGATTTAAAGAGTAGTAAAGATTACTCATTGAAATATCTGTAAAGACACTTCAAGCCTCAAATCTTCCTCCTTTTAACTTCTACCCTTTGTCATGCAAAAATGCTGTTACTTCATTCAGGTCACAATCCTTAAGGTGTTTACCTTCACCGGTTGAAGCGGGTTTCTGTTGATTGAGTTTTTTTTGTTTAATTATGGCTTCATTATATTGCTGTACTTTAGAAACCTTATATTTTTGTGATTATACAACTGTATGTAACTGAATAAGCGACAAACAGTCCTTCCGGAAGTGATAATCAAGGGCTGATGGCAGTAAATTTTAACAATGAAATCTCAATAAATGGAATTCAAATTTAAATGTGCGCTGGTGATTCTATTAGCAGGCGTATCATGTGTTGGCGGGAATGATCAAAGGCATAAAAAAGAAGAAATCAATTCTGAAGAGACCAGTGGGAAGGAGCTTATTCAAATTGATCCACGGACATTTGAAGATAACACCCTGACTCTTTCCTCTTTTGCTGATGATGTCAGGTATATTCCATTGTCTGATAAAATAAAAATCGGTACTGTAAGAGGTATAAAAGTCAGTTCAAAGGCACTATACATTGTCTCTGATGAGAGTAATGGAGGCGAAGGCAATGGTATTCAGCAGCTTATCAGATTCAGCCAAAACGGTGAAAATCCGGTCAGGATAGGAAGGGTAGGCAGAGGACCGGGGGAATATCTGTTTGGCAGTAATTTTGCTGCTGATGACCAGAGCAACAGGATATATATTAACGGGAAGTTAAATACCATAATGGTATATGATACAACAGGAAGGTATCTGAAGGAGTTTAAACTTCAGGATCCGGATATCAGGTTCAGTGCAATTGAGTTATTTGAAGAAGGTTACATGTTTGTCCCCGTAACAAGTCGTGGTGCCCGGTCAGCCACCTTATGGTATATTACTGATACCCTGGGGCATGTTGTTTCCAGAAAAACTAACTCAACAGCATCATTTGAAACAAGAATCGGATCAAATGGAGGCACATGGATTTTTAATGGGAATCTTTCATACTGGGTCGATTACAACGATAAAATATTTTCTGTCAATCCAGATTTTACTTTTACTGTAAATTACATACTTACTCCCGGAGAACACAGGAAGCCTGAGGAGGACCTTCCAGTAACCCTGGATTTGCCGGAACGACTTCTTCAATATTTTTCACCTCATTTTTTTATCGAGACTGATAGTTATCTGATTTGCCGTTATAACTTCAGGGGTAAATTCGGGTACGTGTTCATCGACAAAAGAACCCTCAAAACATCACTTTGTTATTTTGAGATCAATAAAGATGAGATTGGAGGGATAGTAAATGACCTGGACGGTGGGCTGGAATTTTCGCCAGAGGTTTATTTTACAGACGGTGATAAAGAATTTCTTGCCGGATTGATACAGCCTTTCAGATTAAAGAACCTTGTTGCTTCTGATGCTTTTAAGGAAAATTCACTCCCTGACACGGCGAGGAAGGATAATCTTGTAAAACTGGGAAACAGTCTGGGTGAAAATGATAATCCTGTTTTAATGGTTGTCACTTTAAAAAAGTAATTGAAAACGACAATGGAATCCGATAGAAATAGCGGGAGTTATCACTTTCAGTATTCATAAACTTTTCTCAGGACGAGAAGAAGAAAGTGTGAGTGTGAGTGCGAAGTGTGAGAAAAAAGAGTCAAACGTCTGTCAGGGTCATTTGTATGACCGATATAGTATCTGTCGGCACTGTCAGAGTAGAGAATATAGATGTAAAACATAGCAGCGAAAAAAAAGTGTGTTGTTCGTGTCTTCACACTCACTCTCACACTCACTTTTTTTGCTCCCCTGACTGCTGAAAGTTGCAACTCGATGAAAGACATTTTAATGATAAAAAGCGATTTTCGAAATAGTAGTTTTTATTGAACCGGGTTTTACGGAAGCCGACAGTTTGTCCCGTTCGGGACTCCGAACGGACAAAAGGTGCAACCATTATTAATATCAATATTCAAGTTTCTTAACTTTATCCCAATTTTTATTAAGTAAGGTTCTTGCATGTGAGTGCAAAAGCCGGTCGCATTTACCACATTCCGCCGGTAAAAAAGACATCTATATATAAATCTATGAATCACATGATTAACTCCGGACTTTGGTGGTCAATTTATGCCGGCGAGAGATAGTGAGGGTTAGCGACTTTTACAGGCTCGAGATGGTCAAACAAATCCGGTGCCAAGTAGTCAAGGTCATTGGCTTATCCAGTAAGAGGGTTGAGCCTATTTTTTATTCTCAATAGTTGGTGTAAATTGATAAAAAATTCATTGTATGGAGAAATTTGCTGAATTATTTTCCAGTCTAGAAATTAGAAAAAATGTATTAGCAACTTCACTAGTGCTAGAAATGTTGATTTCAGAATTTGCTGCGGAATTATTGGATATTAAGGATGTTAAGAATTCACGACTTTTTGGGAATAGGAGTTGCAGTCTATCCTTTAATCAGAAAATTGATCTTCTTTTTGATATGGGTGTAGTGACAACTGAGTCAAGAACAAAATTTCAAACATTTATGGAAATTCGGAATCAGTTTATGCATAATTTAATGGCCCTGAATAACGAGAAGTGCATTTCATTTCTTGAAGGTAAGGAGAAGTATTTACTTAGAACATATCCTACAGATTTAAGTCAGTCTAAGGAAAAACAGCTTGATCACGCAATTAGTGAGTTAAGTCGTGATCTGATTAAAACAACAAATGGAATTATCGGTTTAATAATAAAGAAATACAGGCAAAAGGCTGTTAATGAGACTACTATTGAAGCAAATAAAGCTTTCGTACATGCAGTAAACCAATTTAGAGAATTCTTATGTAATTACTTTGAAGATAATAAAGATTTGTCAAATGTATTGGTCGATAAACTAATTAGTCTTTATAAAGAAAACTTTGATCAATTATTAAAAGAAAGGTCTTTACAAAAGGGAGAGGGTCAGTAGTTAATGCTTGAAACTTACACAAGATGAACATTCCAAGTTAAGCAAGGACACTTGCTAATACCCGTGATGCTACACTGAAGAAATAATAAAACTATCAGTCATTTTAACTATCCATTAGTGCTGGTTTTGTGAATGCGAATGAAAAGGCTGTTAGAAAACCCCCTATACTGAGTAACAGTTGACCTGTTTTTGCTTTAACGGGTCCAACAACATCTATTGTGGTTGAAAAATACACTGTTCCGATAAATGCTAAAATCATTAATATAAGCAAAGGAATTAACAACGTCCATTTGACAAACTGGCTAATTCTCGGAGCTATTTTATAACCTACAGCCATCCAAGTTGCAGACGTCACAACACCTGTGCCAAACCAAATGAAAAGTGAAAATGGTTTCAGTATTTTCCAATCTGGCATCCAAACTTGAAAGAGAAAATTAAATATTCCGCTAAATAGAGTAGCTGCTACTAAAGCTACTGGAAGATAAATAATCCATCTAATTACTTTCATCGGTAATAATTTTTTACTTTTCACTGTATTATTGTCAGATTTGACACAAGAAAATTAAACATAACATTCCAGAAATACTATTAAAAGCAGCATTTCCTATTGTTGGAATAAATGTCTCGCTGTTGTTAACGTGCCAGTAGCTATGAGGTGAATGCTGCTGTATTAATTATTCGTTATTTGGGACTAATTGTATTTACAAAGTACTTTCTGAGTATCTTTATGTTTATCAATGTAATCTAAAAATCTTTTTATCACATCATCTGCAGCAAGAACCTTCAATCTTTCAATATAATTCTCTTTTTCTTGTTGGTTTGAAATGAATAAATGCAACTGCTGGTAATAATATTGTTCTTCATCATCTGTCAATTCTTTCCAGACCGATTCTATATTGCCCAGAATAATTCTTTTGAAGTTATCAGCATCTCTTATTTCGGATACTTCAAATACACGTTGCTCTCGTTCAAGACTAACTATTAAATCATTTGCCAAAAACACAGAGTCTTTTTCAGCTTCTTGTTTCAATGCTTCTTCCTTTTGCTCTTTTGTCAGTTTTTTGTAAATCATTATTTCATAAGTATTATCTAACAAAGATACGAAATAATAAAATAATGCATTGTGTTTGTATATCAGCACATTAAGAATGCCAGTTTATATTACGCTATTTATCATGCAATACTTCATCCTGAGGAAGTTTGTTTCAGCCCTTCGTCATCCTTCCATCATGTAAATCCAACCCGAGGGGCATTATTCTGTGCTTTTTCGGGTCAGGTAATTGCTTCAATGAAAGTACACAATGAGTTTGGAGTATGCGGAGCCTACATTGACCTTGATGGTCATTACGGGAATAGCATTGACAACCCAAGGGACTTTGTTCCGAACATTGGCAAGGCCATCTCTTCTGTTTGTGGAAACATAAACATAATGGCAAGCCATCAGAAGTACCTTGGGGAGCTTAAGGTGAATCTTGAGATATTGTAGAATGAGATTGTTGAAGGACGAGTACATTACATCGTCTTCTGTCATGGGGATGACAGCCACGAAAGGGATGAACTGGCCAGTCAACTATCAACCGAGGAATGGGTTGAGTGCTCAATGACCGTTTACACATTTGTCAGGGATCTTGAAATTTCAATAGACAGACAGATTCCACTTATAATTTCGCTCTTCGGAGGATATAGAAGAGATGACTTCAACTCGGTTTTATCATTGCACACCGCAGACCTTGTTACATGTCTTAACATACTTTGTGGTCATCAAATTCATTATACTACAGAAGTAAAGCAGAGAATGGTAAAGTCGTTATAGATCTTTCTTAAAAACCTGACCAGTTAACTCGCATCAAAACAATGGTAGGGTCCTTCCAATGTTAAATATTCAAGATCATTTCTCTATACAGACATTAAATGGTCAGGCAGGAAATAAGAGAGAAAATATTTTACTATATTTGTCAAACATCAAGAACCCTTAATTGGGTACCAACCGAGTTAACACCACGGTGGTAAAGCGATGTGGGCGGTCTGCCAAAAATGTTAAAATAAGACTTCCCTATTTTTCTTAATGTAAAAGGTAATTTTTTTGTTGAACCTGGACTTTTAACATTATGGAAGAATACTGGAATATCAAAACTATCCACAGTTTTGAAGAATATCATAGACTTAAGAAATACCAGACTTTCACGCTTATCGAAGGATTGTGGCAAAAGTATCTGACAGGATATATGGATTCCCCCAATACTACTTTCAAAGAATACTTAAAGAAGGAATGGTTGATCATATTCCGCCCAGAACAGATTAATCGTGAAATACAAATCTGGTTTGAAACAAGGAATAAAATTTATCAATAAACTTAGGTGCCATGAAAATCCTTGATAATTTATTGATATTGAATACTACTGACAGGTTGCATATTCAGTGGTGCGATCTACCCTTCAATCTGAATATCTCTGTGCTTTGGCGGGGACTTTACTTCCCAATTTCAATCAAAGCATTTAAAATTCCAAACGGTTCAACCAGGAGTGTTTCTATTGGCTACAAAAAAAAACAGTATGAACATAAGCTTACTAAGTGGAAATACACTGGGGGTCATAGTGGAGATAAATTTCCTGAAATTGAGACACCAACCAACAGATTGAAGTTCACCCTGACACTGGATTTTTTTGAAATATGTGATGAGCCAAAAGGTCCCTTAACCCTTAATGTGGAGGGAGATAACTCTTTTATTGTATTTTATCAATCTTAAAGACTGAAACAGAAATGAATCTACCTGGTAACATTATCCTACATATCCCTCATTCATCTCCTTACATTCCATTTTATGATGGATTTGTGATTGGGGAACAGGTATTAAACAATGAAATTAACCTGCTGACGGATTGGTTTACAGACGAATTATTTAATCTCCCTATCCAAAAAATAATGACACCTTTTTCAAGAGTTTTTTGTGATGTAGAAAGATTTGAAGATGATTCCATCGAGGTTATGGCACATAAAGGCATGGGGATGTGTTATACACACATGGATAATGGCGAAATGATGAGATTAGTTGAACCTGAGTTAAGAGAGCGTATCAAATCAGAATTCTACCTGCCACATCATCGGGCATTGGAGGGTCTTACGACTGAGCTTCTCTACAAATATGGAAAAGTCATCATTGTAGATTGCCATTCCTTCACGGATGTTCCATTAAATCGGGATTTGAACAAAGATATGCCACGGCCAGATTTTTGTCTGGGGATTGACGAGTATCATACACCTGTAGAACTATATCTTCCTGCTCAGGAATTCTTGACCAAACTCGGTTACGCAGTTCTCATCAACAACCCCTACTCTGGAACAATGATACCATTGAACTATTACAATAAAAATAAAAATGTGATGAGCATAATGGTTGAAATAAACAGAAAACTCTATATGAGGATCGATGGGAACGATGCGATTAAAAACGAGAACTTTGTGAAGGTTAAAGGTTTGATCAGAAGCCTGATAACCAGTATTGAAAGTACTATTAATATATGTGGAGAGAATTACTATGATCAGGTTTTGCAATAAAGAAACTTCCTGTAACCTGAAAGGAAGGTGAATCTGAGATTTTTTTCTGATAAAGTGAGAATGGTATAAACGTACACCTAATTCCGTTTTTTTTAAATAGAATAGACTAACCAATTCGTTAAAATCCTTCGAATATGTAGTTGGTGGTGGACTCGTGTGCAAAAGCAGGAAGCCTTGACCACATCCAGCCGGTCATTATAACATTTTAGTATTTGTTTATTTATCAAAGGATTAAACCTGTCGTCAGATGGTTAATCTAATCCGGCGTCAAGTGGTCAGGGACACGGCTTTTGCATTGGGATCTTCCAGAATGGAACTTTGATCTTGAATGGGACAATGATCTTTCAAGATGGAATATTGAGGTTTATGATTGGGAATTGTTTAATTTTGATTGTAACTAACTTCAAATTATCAATTTAATCTTTCAGTCATGGCAGAAACAAGCTTCATTGATTTTATTGTTGCATTAATTGGCATCATAATCATTTTTGTATTCTTTTCAATGGCTAATACGCTAAAGAAGATTTACTATATCCTGGACTATTTTTATCAAAAGGATAAGAAAGAGGTTAAATAAAGGAAGTCAATATCAGAAGAATCATATAATTATATCTCTTCTATGTAGATATTTATTGATCCAAGTACTTAAAAGAAAATATTTTAAAAAATGGCAGAAAAAATTATATTGTATTTTATGCTTTTAGCATTTTGGGCTACTAATTTGAGTTTAATAAGAAAAACCTGCTTTAGTTGGCTTGATTCTGGAGGTTCAATATGGGAGGCATTAAAGGGTTTGTGCTATAGAATATTTTTTATTGTCATTATTCCAGCAGTAATTTTTCTTCTACCTGAAGATCTTAGTGGTCTTAAAATAACTTCAATTTACATAGCAACAATAAGTTTTAATGCATTATATGTACTCTTTACATTTGATAAGAGAAAGCAGAAATTGTCAAAGGAAGAATTCAGGAAGGAACTACTGTCTGATATTATTAATCAAAAAGAGAAAATATTACAGATACTTGAAGAAGTTAATAAGAATGATGACAGGTATCAACAAATTCAAGATATTGTTTTGAAAATTAAAAGGATAGATTATTCTGATTTGAGAGATTAGATGGATTAGATATTAAAATCATAAGATATATATCTCTCTCTTTATTACTGAACAAAATACATCTTAATATACTACAAAGGCCTGAGATCCTGACCATCTCTCGCCTGCACAAATTGACCACCCGCGCTGGAGTTAATCTCATGATCTATAGAAAAAATTTTAAATGTCAGTTTTACCGGCGGAATGTGGTAAAGGCGACCGGCTAATGCATGCTGAATCAGTATCAAATTTAAGAAGGAAGTGTGAGTTTGAGTGCGAAGTGTGAAGAAAAAAGAGTGAGTGTTCGTTCAAGCTTCTCACTCTCACTCCCACTCTCGCTCTGTTTTCATGCTCCCCAGGTATCCCGAGTCCTCGGGAGAACCTACGACCCACGGATTAATCCCGAGTCCTCGGGATCGCTCTAACCATTCACATTCAAAATAAGTCTCTTAAAAAAATCGGGGTTATCCCTGGAATCAATAAGACCTCGGATAAATAGTCTGCTTTTCTGCCTCTTGATAAACCGCTCAACCTTGATCGCCTCACCCCGGGACTCTGAAACTTCAAATGCCAAAAGCATTGTCCATGGCCTATATTTGGTGGTGAATTTTATTTCTTCAACGGTGTTATGCTCAATCAAACGTCTGGCCGGATCGTTTGTGTGACCAACATAATATCTGTCAGCACTCTCTGAATAAAGAATATAGATGTAAAACATTGCAGCGAAAAAAAAGAGATAATTTGATTTATCTCCTGATTTGGCTCCCCAGGTAAGACTCGAACTTACGACCCACGGATTAACAGTCCGTTGCTCTAACCAACTGAGCTACTGAGGAATATTTTATTTTTCCCTTTTGCCTTGCTGGTCCACGGATTAATCCCGAGTCTTCGGGATTGCTCTAACCAACTGAGCTACTGAGGAATATTTCTTTGTTCCCTTTTGCCTTAGTTGGTCCACGGATTAATCCCGAGTCTTCGGGATTGCTCTAACCAACTGAGCTACTGAGGAATATTTCTTTATTTTTCCCTTCTGCCTTGCTGGTCCACGGATTAATCCCGAGTCTTCGGGATTGCTCTAACCAACTGAGCTACTGAGGAATATTTCTTTATTTTTCCCTTTTGCCTTGCTGGTCCACGGATTAATCCCGAGTCTTCGGGATTGCTCTAACCAACTGAGCTACTGAGGAATATTTCTTTATTTTTCCCTTTTGCCTTGCTGGTCCACGGATTAATCCCGAGTCTTCGGGATTGCTCTAACCAACTGAGCTACTGAGGAATATTTCTTTATTTTTCCCTTTTGCCTTGCTGGTCCACGGATTAATCCCGAGTCTTCGGGATTGCTCTAACCAACTGAGCTACTGAGGAATATTTCTTTATTTTTCCCTTTTGCCTTGCTGGTCCACGGATTAATCCCGAGTCTTCGGGATTGCTCTAACCAACTGAGCTACTGAGGAATATTTCTTTTTCTTTCCTTTTTGCCTGTTGGTCCACGGATTAATCCCGAGTCTTCGGGATTGCTCTAACCAACTGAGCTACTGAGGAATATTTCTTTATTTTTTCCCTTTTGCCTTGCTGGTCCACGGATTAATCCCGAGTCTTCGGGATTGCTCTAACCAACTGAGCTACTGAGGAATATTTCTTTATTTTTTCCCTTTTGCCTTGCTGGTCCACGGATTAATCCCGAGTCTTCGGGATTGCTCTAACCAACTGAGCTACTGAGGAATATTTCTTTATTTTTCCCTTTTGCCTTGCTGGTCCACGGATTAATCCCGAGTCTTCGGGATTGCTCTAACCAACTGAGCTACTGAGGAATATTTCTTTTTCATTCTCTTACGGCCCTAACCTGCCTTTAAAACAGACAGACTATAAAACCAATACCTTAATCCGGTTTATTTTACCGGGCCCCGAGAATTAAGAACCAAAGAACGTACTATATTTGAGCGTGGCAAAAATAAGGGCTTTTAGTGAATTTAACAATATCTTTAAAGAAAATTTTTAAATGAAGCGGATTCTTGGAATAGGCAACGCTCTGGTCGATGTAATGACACAGCTAAACAGCGACCGTGTGCTCGAAATATTCAATCTGCCCAGGGGCAGCATGCAACTGGTGGATAATATTAAATCGGATATTATTAAAAAAGGAACGGAAAGCTTCCGGAGAACCAAGTCGTCAGGTGGTTCAGCTGCGAATACAATTCATGGACTGTCGATGCTTGGTTGCGAAACAGGATTTATAGGTTCTATCGGAAAGGATGAAACCGGTGATTTCTTTGAAAAAGACATGAAGGAGGCAGGGGTCAATACTTTTCTGATAAGAAGAGATTCAGTGACCGGAACCGCAATCGCCCTGATTACACCCGACTCGGAAAGGACATTTGCCACTCACCTGGGTGCTGCAACGGAACTGGCTGCAAATGATCTCAAACCTGCTTTTTTTGAAGGATATGACATCCTCTACCTTGAAGGTTATCTTATTAATAATATGGAACTTGTGGAGACAGCCTGCAAAATGGCAAAGGAGAAGGGGATGATAATTGCCATTGATCTGGCAAGTTACAATGTGGTTGAGGCTAACCTCGAACAGTTCAGGAAGATAGTGGGAGATTATGTGGATATTGTCTTTGCCAACGAGGAAGAAGCCAGGGCATTTACCGGTCTGCTGCCTGACGAGGCGTTAAAATCGCTCTCCGATTCCAGTGAGATTGTCATTGTCAAAACGGGAGCAGAAGGTTCGCTTCTGAAGAGGGGAGAAGAGATAATAAAGATCGGGTCGCTCCCGGTCAGTTGCAACGATACTACCGGAGCCGGCGACCTGTATGCCTCAGGTTTCCTTTACGGATTTGCCGTTGGACTTGATCTTGAAAAATGCGGTATTATCGGGTCCGTTGCCGCAGGCAAAGTCATTGAAATAGTCGGAGCCCGTATGGGCAGGGAAAGATTTCAGGAGATAAAGAAAACAATAGAGGACCTCATCAGTGCCGGATAGGAAACAATCGCGGGAAGATCTTTTTAATACCGTGGTAATTTCCAGCCGTTGTTATAAACAGGAGTTATAAGCTTGTTAGCTGTTTCGCTCCTGAACAATTGTTTTGCTTCGTCCCAGTAGACTTTCTCGCCGGTACGATATGCAATATTACCCATCTGGGCTGTAAGTGCAACTCCTCTTCCGATATCGATGCCGGCATTCAGTTGCCGGGGGGTGTTGTTTTTAATGCAGTCGAGGAAATTCCTGACATGCAGGTCGAGTCCGACGCCAACGTTTTTCTGAACAGGGACAGCTTCAATTTTTTGTTTTTCAGGTACTACTTCCCAACCATTACGGTCGAGCACCAGGGTGCCGTTTTCACCGACATACGACATTCCGTGGGGTCTCCTCCAGTTTCCCAGTCCTATCCCGATAGTATGCTCCCATATCAGTGTGAAATCCTTAAAGTCGTATACAGCTGTCATAGTGTCAGGAGTAACCATGTCATCGTCGGGGAAGGCATATTTTCCGCCAACAGCCATCACCGATTCGGGAACTGATACTCCCATTCCGTAAAGTATATAGTCAATCAGGTGCACTCCCCAGTCGGTCATTACTCCACCTGCATATTCCCAATACCAGCGCCATGTTGCATGGAAGCGGTTTTTATTGAATGGACGCTTAGGGGCAGGGCCGAGCCACATATCATAATCAACACCATCAGGCACAGGGGTATCAGGCACTTTAGGAACAGGTCCCTTCCAGTCAACATACGACCATGCTTTGCAGGTACGTATACGTCCCAGTTTCCCCGTTTTGAGGTAATTCACTGCATCGACAAAATGAGGCTGGCTTCTTTGCCATTGCCCTACCTGGACCATTGTGTTGTGCCTTTGGGCTGCTTTGTGCATTATGTTGATCTCAGCTATTGTATTTCCGATCGGTTTTTCAACATAAACATGTTTTCCCGCTTCGAGGGCGTCGGTAAAAATGAGACAATGCCAGTGGTCGGGGGTTCCGATTATTACTACATCAAGATCTTTGTTCTCAAGCATATTCCTGTAATCCTGGTAGAGTTTCGGGATGGGATGTCCAAGTTTTACAAGGTCGTCGGTACGTCTGTTCAGGACATTCCTGTCGACATCACACAATGCAGCACATTCGACCTGCGGATTTAAAAGGAATGATGTAAGGTCGTTGAATCCCATACTGTTCCCTCCAACAAGCCCCACCCTTATTTTATCGCTTGGATCAACACTCATTCTTGCTTTTGCGATTGCCTCCAGGGGTAAGACTGTCGCGGCAGCAAGAACTGAAGCTGTCTTCAAAAAATCTCTCCGTGATGAACTCATAATTATCAGAATTGATTAGGATTCACAAGGTAATATTTTAATGCAAAATGTTCAATTCCCGGGTATTAAAAAAGTTTACGGTAATCAGCCGGGCTATTCGGCAGGTTCAAACACCAGGTCGACAACGTCAGCTTTCCTGAACATTCTGCCGGCGATCTTTTTAATATCCCTGACACTATACGATTTCAGGATATTTTCAAAATTGTCAGGGTCATTACTGTTGATCCCGTAACTGTAAAACCTTGTCAGAGTGCTCATCCAGTAACTGTTATGAAGCCTGTTTTCCTCCCGGGTCTTAAGGATATTGCTGACACTCTTGTCAAGGTTTTCCTGCAAAGGGCCGTTTTCAATCATGTTGTCGAGCTCTCTGTAGATAATGGTTTTAAGCTCACCGGCACGTGCCGGATCACAATCGAATGTTATGAGGCCCTCTGCTGTCTGTGACGGTCTCATCTGTGCCGAAAGTGAGACCCCGACTCCATATGTTCCCCCTTCATCCTCCCTGACCTTTTCGGTATAGACAATATCAAGAATTCCGCTTATTACCTCCAGCCCCAGATAGTTCTCAGGCTGATACTTCATATCCCGGGAAAATACGAGATATACCGTCGATTTCGGAATGGTAAGGGGAATACTGATCTCCTTTGTTATCTTTCCGGCAGGCTGATCGATCTTCCGGTCGATCCATGTCTCTTTGCGGCCAGCTGATGGGAGGGACCCTATATATTTCTCAACCAGCGGGACCAATGTATCTTTTTCAATGTTACCAACGATGAAAAATGTGAATTCATCGGCACCTGTAAACCTGTCGGTATAGATCTTCCTGATATCATCAAGAGTAATTTTCGAGATATTCTCCGTTGTCAGTACCGGTGTTCTGGGATGGTAGCCTGTTGTGATGAGCGAAAGGCTGTCGCTTTTTATCTTGTCGGGATCTTTCTCCATATTTGCTATCAGCGAAGCATATCTGCCTATTATTGCCGAATGGGCTTCGGGATCGAATCTGGGCCTGGCCAGGCGCAGGTAGAGCAGTTGCAGCATTGTTTCAAGATCCTTTGGTGTAGATGAGCCACTTACCGACTCGGATGTTTCGCCCAGCGACAATGAGACCGAAGCTTTTTTACCGGCCAGCATTTTCTGAAGGGTAATATTGTCAAAGTCACCGGTTCCATACATCCCCGAGATTGAGGAGAGCATGTTTGCAGCCAGCACATGATCAGTATCAAGAAGTGATATTCCGCCAAAGCTGAATGCTGAAAGCATTACATTGTCTTTTTCATAATCAGCTTTCCGGTAAACGACCTTAACATTGTTTTCAAGAGTCCATTCTTCGGCATCAAACTGTGGCAACAGGGTTGTTTTAATGATTTTCGATCCTTTCAGTTCCCCGCTGACCAGCGATTCTGACAGTTCTTCATCACTGTAGGGTTCAATTCCGGCTTCTTCAACTTTAGAGATGACGTCGAGTGATTCCTGTTCAGACAGATGGATTATACTGTCTCCTTCAAGTCCCTGAATAATAATGGTCCTGTTCTCCCCGATCATCACCTCCCTGAATTTTTCTGATATCTCTTCGGCTGTTATGCTTCCGATTACCTGTTTCAGGAACTCAAAATCAAAATCGATGGAAGTGAGAGGCTCGCCGGAAAGGTAGTATGCCTGGATGCCGGCAATATATGTGTCGTTGTCGATCTTATCTTTCTGTTTGTAGTAATTTTCGTATGAGGATAGCATCGAAGCTCTGGCCCTTTCAAGTTCACCCACGGTAAAACCCCACCTCCTGGCTCTTTCTGCTTCGGTATATATTGCCTCAAGGGCAAGGGCTTCTTCATTTTTCCTGGCCGAGGCGCTTATTGAGAAGGCATCATATCCTCTGGCATAATACTCTCCGAATGATATTGAACCGGTTATAAAAGGAGGATTACCTTTCTGAAGAAGTTCACTGATCCTTGTACTGATCATCGAATTCATAAGGGATATCACATGGTTGTCGCGGATGTATTTCTGATTCTTGTTTTCGCGGGCGACTCCGTTATGAAGAGCCACCACTGAAACAGTGTTCTGAGGTGCTTCTTTATCGGTCACAAGTACATAGTTGGTTTCTTTGTGGTATGGTACTTCAACCGGATTCCTGGGAGCAGCATTTTCGACTGCAGGGATCTTTGAAAAGAGAGCTTTTACTTTGGCTTCCACTTCTTCGGCATTGATATCTCCCACAATTGCTATTGCCTGCAGATCGGTCCGGTACCAGTCGTGGTAAAAGCTGCGAAGTGTGCTGTAACTGAAATTCTTTATCACCTCCGGATCACCAATAATATCCCTTACGGCATATTTTGAACCCTTCAACACGACAGGTATGACCTCGAAGATCATTCTCCTTCCTGCATCTTTACTGGTCCGCCACTCTTCGCCGATCACTCCCCGTTCAAGATCAATCTCTTTTTCGGATAAGGAGATAAAATCGGACCAGTCGTGCAGAATAAGGAGGCACGTGTCTACAAGTCCGGGTTTTTCAACAGGTACGTCCGAAAGGTTATATACCGTTTCATCAAAACCTGTATAGGCGTTGATGTTTCTTCCGAATGCTACTCCATGTTTTTCAAGGTTGCTTATTATTGCCTTCCCGGGGAAATTCCCCGTACCATTGAATGCCATATGTTCGAGGAAGTGAGCCAGTCCGTTCTGATTATCGTTCTCGAGGATGGCACCGACATTCTGGATAATATAGAAGCTGGCGCGTTTTTCAGGCTCTTTGTTATGACGTATAAAATATGTAAGACCATTATCCAGCCGCCCGGTGCGGATATCCGGATCCATTGGTGCAGGTTTGTTCAGATCAGTCTGTGCAAATATACCCGGAGTGGTAACACAGAACAGAAGAACGAAACAGATGGTAAAATATCTCCTCATGGCAGTGGTGTGTATTAAATAATCGAAAATTTAAATTCTTCAGGAATTACATGCAGATACACAATATGATAATTAATGTTAATCCTAAGGGCCGGGAATAATCTAAAAAAGGCCATGCAATTCGGCGTTTATTTTATCAATAACCTCGCTGAGGTGATCTTTATTGTTCGGAAAATTATAATGGTCAGCTTCTATTATCAAAACCTTTCCGAGGTTATAGGTTTCCATCCAGGCTTCATATCTTTCGTTAAGCCGTTTCAGATAATCGATCCGGATTGAGCTCTCATATTCCCTGCCGCGTTTCTGGATCTGGTTTACCAGTGTCGGTACAGAAGCCCTGAGGTACAGAAGCAGGTCGGGCGGTTGTATAAGAGAGCTCATCATTTTGAACAGTTTCGAATAATTTTCAAAGTCACGGGTCGACATCAGTCCCATCGAATGAAGGTTTGGTGCGAAGATATAGGCATCTTCAAAGATGGTCCTGTCCTGTATTATTGTCTGGTCCGATTTTCTTATCTCGAGTATCTGGCTGAACCGTGAATTGAGAAAGTAGATCTGAAGGTTAAACGACCAGCGTTGCATATCCTCGTAGAAATCATTCAGATACGGGTTGTCGTCAGCATCTTCATAATGAGGGGTCCATCCGAAATGTTTGGCCAGTAGTCCAGCCAGGGTAGTCTTTCCTGATCCTATATTTCCTGCGATCGCTATATGCATATTATGATCTGTTGTTTGAGAATATAAAATTACTAAAAATTAGAATCCCGATTTGTTTTTTAAGCAGAAACAAAAAGAAGTCTGCAGTGGGCTTAAGTTAAAATATTACTTTCTTATCTCTGCAACAAGATACAATTCCTCGATGTATTCGCGCGTATTTGAGAGCCTTGGGACCTTATTCTGGCCTCCCAGTTTGTTTTTCGATTTCAGCCACCTGTTGAAGGTTCCCTGTGGCAGGGGTCTGACTACAGGTTTGACCAGGTTAATGTCCCTGAATCGTTTTGCCTCGTAATCGGAGTTTATTGATTTGAGGGTTGTATCAAGTATGTCGGTGAAAAGACCGAGATCTTCGGGCTCTTTTTCAAATTCGATCAGCCACTCGTGCGAACCCCTTGACGATGTTCCCATGTATACAGGTCCGGCTGTATATTCCGATATTATTGCACCTGTGCCTTTGCAGGCTGAATCGAGGGCTCTTTCGGCATTGTCGATAATGACCTCTTCTCCAAAGGCATTAATAAAATGCTTTGTCCTTCCGGAAATCCGGAACCTGTGAGGGATCAATGATGTAAAAGTTATTGTATCGCCTATGATGTATCTCCAGAGACCACCGTTTGTCGAGATAACGATTGCATAATTGACCCCGGTTTCAACCTCGCCGATCGTATATACAGGAGGCGAGCTGCTGTTTACCCTGTCGGCAGGAATAAATTCAAAGAAGATACCGTAATCAAGCATAAGGAGCATGTCCGGTATTGCGGGATCATCCTGGATACCGAAGAATCCTTCCGAGGCGTTATAAGTCTCCATGTAATGCATCTGGTTGCCGTTTATCAGCTTCCTGTATATCTCGCGATATGGGGTAAAGCTAATACCTCCGTGAAAAAAGACTTCCAGATTTGGCCATACATCAAGCAGATTTGATTTTCCTGTATAGGCAAGTACATATTTTATCAATGTAAGATACCATGAAGGAACACCTGAAAAATTAGTGACATTTTCTTTTACCGTTGATTTTGTTATCAACTCGAGCTTTTTTTCAAAGTCTTCAAGAAGAGCCACATTTTGCTTTGGGGTCCTTATAAGCTCAATATAAAAAGGAGCATTTTCGATAAGTATAGCCGAGAGATCTCCATATACTGAATCGTTGCTGAACTGGTTGATCCTGTGACTTCCTCCCAGGGTTAGTCCCTTGCCTGAAAAAATACGTGTTTCAGGATTATTCAGCGTATAAATAGCCAGGATATCCTTAGCAGCACGATAATGACAATCATCAAGAGCTTCACGGGTAATGGGGATAAACTTGCTTTTTGTTGAGGTAGTTCCTGATGATTTGGAGAACCATTTAACTTCCCCGGGCCATAAAAGATCCGTTTCTCCTTTCCGAAGCCTTTCCACAAAGGGAATAATTTCGTCATAAGTCTGCAGGGGAACCCGCGTCTGATACTCTTTTACAGAAACAACAGACGAATATTCATATTTCCTTCCCCATTCGGTTGATGAAGCCCTTGACAGAATTTTCCGGAACAACTCATACTGAACCTTCTCCGGGAATTTTTTAAACGTGTCAATCTGACTCATACGATTGGAGTTCAGCCATTTGACCAAGGAAGGTATAATCGTCATCCGGTGGGTTTAAATTCAGGCTAAGATAAAAAAAATAGATAAGTATTATTCAGCCTGTCAGCTGAAAATCTCTTTCAGCACTTCCAGCGAGTTGACCTTTCGCAATCCCGGCAGATGAACCGAATAGTATCTGATGAGAGTCTCGAGCACATCATTTCTCTGCAATCCCCTGAGGGCAATAGTGTTCATCTGATCATAAGAAGTGGTGAAAAACTCCGACAATATTTCAGATGTCGCCTCATCGGCATAATTGCCGTGCACGGGAGGGACTGGTAAAAATTTCCCATTGATAAGGTCAAAAAAGATGTCATCGGGATTACTCCTTTTTCCAGGCTCAAATCCCAGGAAACTGGCAAGTCCTGTAAGAAATGCTATATGAAAATTGCTGTAGCCCGTTTTGCAGTCGTCAAACCAGATTATTGAGTTTTCAATAAAATCGAATAATTCGGGATAAGAGTTCTCCTCTATAAGAACAGATGTCATAATTTCTCCGAGGAATATTGCCATACAACTCTTTTTTACATCAGAATATATACCTGAAGGTGAGAATGAGACCGAAAACTCTTTTAAAGTCTGCATCGACCTGTTATCCCTGTAATACATTTCGAGGTCGAGAATAAACATGGGTTGGAACAGGACATTATGTTTCCCCGACCTTCTGCTTCTCATTCCCCTGATCAGGAATGATTGTCTTCCGAAGTTTCTGGTAAACATCTGTGCCACAATACCTGAATCGGTATATTTAATCTGGTTAAGTACTATTCCCCTGCTCTTTTGAAGCATTGTGACCGGCAATTTTTTAAGACATAAAATTATTATATTTACTGGTCAATCTACTGTATCATGGCAGGAATTCATAATGAAGAGCTTTTAAAACGTATTGCCAGGCTGGCAAGACAGAATCAGGAACTTGAGGAGAGTCTGAAAAAAATTCAAAGACATAATGAGAAGCTCACAAGGGAGAATGATAAGATAAAGGCTCTTTATGAAAAGCTTCAATCCGGAGCAGTGAATGTTGAGAAAAGCGTTGAGAAGAGCGGGAAAGCGCTTAGGTTCAATATGGCAACGCTTCTCTTTACCGATATTCACGGATTTTCCAGGTTGACTGAAGGTGTTGATTCTGTATCTCTTATGGATGAACTTGATGAAATACTTTACGAATTTGATGCTATAGCTTCCAGATATAAGACCGAAAGGATCAAGACAATTGGCGATACTTTTATGTGTGCAGGAGGCATCCCTGTGAAGAATATTACAAATCCTGTTGACGTGGTAATGGCGGCAATGGAGATGAACAATTTTCTCATGGAGTATGAGCGGAAAAGACGGGATAAGGATAAAAGGGTATGGGGGATAAAGACAGGTATCCATACAGGCCCTGTAATTGCTTCCGTATCGGGCAGGAAAAAGATAAGTTATGATGTAAAGGGCGATACTGTTAACACTGCCAGCAGGATTGAGGCAGTTTCGGAGGGTGGTTCCATACTTATCTCCGTAATGACTTATGAACTGGTGAAGGAATTCTTCGATTGTGAATACTATGGCAAGCTGCCGGTCAAATATACAGGAGACCTTCAGTTATACTGGATTAAAGGCCTGAAGCCGGAGTTTTCGGTCGGCGGTGAAGGAGTTGTACCCAATGATGCTTTCCGGATAAAGTTTGGACTTATCCAATTCACAGATATACAGGAGATAATACTCGATAAGCTGGAAAAGGAACTGCCGGGGTATCTTTATTATCATAATGTAAAACATACGGTCGATGTGGTGACCGAGGTTGAGCTTATCGGGTGGGCCGAAGGCTGCACCGATGAGGAAATATTGCTGCTGAAGACAGCGGCGCTTTTTCATGATTCAGGGCATACCGTATCATACGACGATCACGAATACCAGAGTACCATTCTTGCAAGAAAGATGCTACCCGGATACAACTATACTACCGGGCAGATAGATAGAATATGTTCACTGATCATGTCGACAAAGCTTCCGCCAAAACCAACCGACCTGCTGGAAAAAATAATTTGCGATTCGGATCTGGATTACCTGGGAAGAAGTGATTTTGTCCCGGTTTCAAATACTCTTTTTGAGGAGCTAAAAGCGCAGAACAAGATGGGATCGCTAAATGACTGGAACAAGATACAGGTTAAATTTATCTCGGGTCATCAGTATTTTACGAAAACGGCCCGGAGTCTGAGAGAGGTTAACAAACAGCTTCAGACCGGGCGGTTGCGAAGTCTTATAAATGACTG
Source organism: uncultured Bacteroidales bacterium (assembly GCA_963736675.1). Classification (GTDB taxonomy): domain Bacteria; phylum Bacteroidota; class Bacteroidia; order Bacteroidales; family VadinHA17; genus LD21. The sequence goes on along the minus strand of CAVTPT010000002.1, from coordinate 826,806 downwards.
ATGATCTATCGGATAACCAGGATTTTTGTCACCACTGATTCTGAGCCGTCGCTGCTTGAACAGAATATTAGGTATACACCTGTCGCAACCCGTTTTCCCCGGTAAGTTGTCAGATCCCATGTAGCCTGTCCCCCTTCAGATACTGTCTCATATACCAGGTTTCCGCTCACGTCTGTTATCCTGATCTGCGAATCCCTTATCAGTCCTGTTATCGTAACATTTCCCTGAAAATCCTCTCTGACGGGGTTGGGGAATGGATAAACGTTTGTAAAGCTACCGGTTCCTCCAGTGGCTTCGCCCCTCAAAGAGATCAGGCCCAGGGTGGTGCCGAACCAGACTTCACCTGAAACATTATCGACGGCAATACCTGTGATTGTATCGGAGAACAGAGGAGAGTTCTTCTCATTATAGTTTTGTAGCACATCATTTCCACTGTCAGAAAGCAAATACGCACCGGAACTTTCTGTTCCCAGCCACTTGCGGTTTCCCCCGTCAACGGCTATGGAGGTAATGGTTTCAGTCCCCAGCATATAGTCGGCAAGTCCTGTTCCGTCGTTTCTTGGGATCTTTATTCTTACGGCTCTGGGATCGTCACTGAAAATATTCCCCGGATTAGAATAGATGACAGGCCCCTGGGTGGTGCCTACCCATATGCTGCCGTCAAGATCTTCCGCCAGCGACATCGCCGATGGGATAATGTTTCCTTCAGTGTCCCTGATTGTAAGTTTTTTATATCTGTCGTCGGTAAACAGATCCGGAGTGTTGTTATCATCAAGAATGAATAAACCGTAGCCTCCGGGCAATACCATCCATTTCAGGTTCCCTGATGTGATAATCATATCTCCGGTTAAAGGGGCATCTATAGGTACCGGATTGACGATCCAGCTTCCATCGGTACGAAGTGTTTTGATACTTGCGGTAACTCCCGGCTGGGCTACCCACAGGTTGCCAACTTTATCCGCTGCAATTCCGCAGATTCTTACTTCATTTAAGCCCTGAGATGCTGGCACCAGGGGAGAATTATCCCCATTATAATGTTTTACCAGTGTGTTGTTCTTATATTCAAACAATCCGTCTTCCCAGGTCGAAACAAATAAATGATCGTCACTGCCCGGGGGGTGGGTTACCCTTAGTGCATCACTGGCTGTACCCAGAAGGATATTCCGGAAATTGTTATTCTGATGGACCGACACCATAAATGGTCTGCCGAGACCGTTCCATAAATCATCGGTTCCCCCTCCGCAAATAATTGTTTTCCCATCAAATGAAATTATCTGGGATGATCCGTTATATGCGGGACCGGGAATGATGAGAGCCTCGAATCCGGTCATGTCTTCGCCTCTGATAAGACCGTAGTTCAGATCTGCTATCCAGAGATCCCCGTCGCTTACGGCTGCCTGCGAAATGTTTGGAATCCCCCAACCATAGCTGCTGATGTTTTTAATCAGGGTCCCGTCTGATCTGTAATATCTGACTGATCCGGGTGACGTGATAAGAAATCCTTCAGGGGCAGGATCAAACGAAGTATTGGACTGGCTGTCGCTGAATAGGTGTAAGGTATTTTCATTTTCAATGGCAAACACCTGGTCGTTGGCCGAAGATGCACCCTGTTTATTAACAAACAATGTATTACCCGAAAAAACCGCATGAGTGTATTTCCCTTCAGGATCAGGCAAAAGATCCATTCTGGTCCAGTTGCCGGGAAATGAGAGCCCCTCCCCCTGAAGGTTCCCGTACCATATACCAAGTTCAGTGGCGGCATATACTGTTTCTGAAGAAAAGGCGATGTCATAAATTTCGTTCTCCTGAGAAAGGGGGCCCGGCTTCCATGTGTCGTAAATCTCTCTTTTTATCAGGTCAACAACAACAATACCGAAGCTTGTTGCAAGATATCCGTATTTACCAGATGTCCTTATTCTGTTGATATCCTTCTCCCCGGCGATATATTTAAGGGTTATATCCGGGATATTATAAATGATGTTATTTCTGACAAGGTCGATATTTGTGCTATTGTATGCAACGATGAGCAGCTCATTTTCTCCCGACCAGGCAATGGAGCTGATCCCTGTGGCGGTGAGTCCGTTTACCTTCGAAAGCTTTCTTGTTTCGTTATATTCTTTGTCAAAGACAATAACAGATGAACCCGTTGAGGCAAATATCATGTCAGTACCGGCGGCAACACTTTTTGCAGTACTGTAGTTCAGATGGTCTGACCACGATCCTACAGGAAGCTGACCAGAGAGGCAAAATCCGGTCAAAAGGGCAAATAGTATGACGGCATATCTTCTCATCGTGAAATGATCTATCGTAGCGTCTGGCTATCGTCAGGTAAAATGTTAACTGAAAGGAAGTCCTTCAGCTTCCTGAACGCCGCGGCCCTGTGTGAGATTGTATTCTTTTCGTCGAGGTTCATCCCGGCAAAGGTCTCTTTTTTCCCATCAGGTAAAAAAACAGAATCATACCCGAATCCTTCTTTCCCTCTTCTTTCATGGAGTATTGTCCCATTGACTATCCCTTCGAAAAGATACTCCCTGTTTTCGAAGACGAGTGCAATAACAGTTCTGAACCTGGCCTTCCGGTTTTTTTCAGCTCCGAGCAGCGTTAGTACTTTTTCGATGTTGGCATCGGAATCTTTTCCGGGACCTGCAAAACGGGCCGAATGGACACCCGGTCGTCCATCCAGTGCTTCGATCTCAAGTCCTGTGTCGTCGGCAAAAACATTCAGTCCGGTCGCCTTATGTATGTGCCTGGCTTTTACCAGTGCATTTCCTTCCAGTGTGTCCTCATTCTCCGGGATATCATCATCCATGTTTATATCACTCAGACTGAGCAATTTAAAGGTGACGCCAAGTATGTTGTTGATTTCCTTTAATTTGTGTTTATTGTTTGATGCGAAAACCAGTTGCATAATGTTATGTTTCAAATTGGTTATAAAAATACTCAAATATAGAGCATTCCTTTTGACCTGATTTTAATATGTGTTACATTTGAATTGCTTTCATCAATATGATCGGAAAATGTTGCTTAACGGATGCCGGAAAACTCTGACCGGGATTATTACGGGCTCAATAATCCTGATGCTGGTATCAGTAAAAGTTGCAGCCGTAAATGATACGTCTCCATTTATTTCGAGGATAAAAATAAACGGTGATTCTGTTGTTTATTCTGCTGAAAAGGCTGCAGATCCGGGTTTAAAGGCAAGGCAGGATGTGATTCTGAGTTTCCGGGAAAATAATTTCTCAGTAGAGTGTGAGCCGGAGGAAAAAATGGAGTATCAGTTTTTCCTTGAGGGATTTGACAGGGAGCCATCGTCGTGGAAGCAGGTCAATTTTAAGGAATATACGAATCTCCCTGCAGGGAGGTACACTCTTAAGATTTCCTGTATGGGGCCTGAAGGTAAACCGGGGAGACTTGACCCCCTTACTTTAAGGATATTACCCTCGTGGTATAACTCAGGGATGGCAAGGATCTTTTATCTTCTTTTTATCGGACTGCTTGTCTGGACATTTTACCAGGCACTTGAATTAAGGTTTGCCGAAAGGCAGTACATGCTTGAGCAGATAATAAATAAAAGGACCGAGGATCTCATTATTGAAAAGGAGAAGAGCGAGGCCCTGCTGGCAAATATTTTACCAAAGAACACAGCCGACGAGATCATGTTAAAGGGGAAAGCAACAAAGATGAAATACAATTTCGTCACGGTGCTCTTCTCCGACATACAGGGATTTACCCAGATTGCAGAGGAGATGAATCCCGAGGTACTGATTGATGAACTGGACAAGTTCTTTTTTCATTTTGATTCGGTGGTGGAGAAATACAGGATTGAAAAGATTAAAACAATAGGGGATGCCTATATGTGTGCCGGGGGAATTCCGGAAAAGAACAGGACAAATCCTGTTGAAGTGATTCTTGCTGCACTGGAGATGCAGGACTATATGAAAAAGCTTAAAGAGGCTTCTATGCTGACGGGGATGAAGTACTGGGATATCAGGATCGGGATTCACACCGGGACAGTAATCGCAGGAGTTGTCGGGCATAAGAAGTTATCGTACGATATATGGGGTGATACTGTTAATACAGCGAGCAGGATGGAATCGTCGGGAGAGGGAGGAAAGGTAAATATATCGGGTACAACCTATGAATTTGTCAGGGAGTTTTTTATTTGTGAGCACAGAGGTAAAATGCCTGTGAAATACAAGGGGGAGCTTGATATGTATTTTGTAAGGGGCATCAGGCCGGAACTTTGTGATGATGAGCGAAAGCCTGACGAAACCTTTATCCTGAAGATGCAGATGATCAAACTGCTGGATGTTGAGGAGCTTGTCATCAAGATGTTTGAAGATGAGGCTCCTCCAAATCTTTACTTCCATAATTCTGCCATGCTGAAAAGCATTTGCGGCCAGGTCGATCTGCTGGCGCATGCCGAAAAAATCGCTGAAAAAGAGTTCGTTAGTCTTAAGCTGGCGGCTATCTTTTTGATCCCGGGTTTCATCAGCGATTATGAGGACCATGTGAATGCTTCATGCATGCTGGCAGAAGAGATCCTCCCCCGATATGGTTTTAATGATCATTATATTGAAGCTGCAAAAAGGATGATTACAGGATCATTTAGCAACAATTATGAATCAGCCGGCGACAGGATCCTGCATGATGCAAGGTTTGATTACATGGGACGTGTCGATTTTATTGACCTTACCCGGAAATTATTCAGGGAGAGGACTGAAAACGGGCTTGCCGTTGATATCAATACCTGGACAGAGTCACAGAAACGGCTGGTGGCTGAACATGAATTTCTGACCGGAACGGCCCGCATGCTGAGAAATGTTAGTGTCGAAGAGCAGGTGAGTTCTCTCGGTAACTTCAACAAATAATCAATTTATAATTATTTAACAGCCGGAGATTAGTTATAAAGATGTAATTTTACCGGATATTTTTTTAACATAACAAAAATGGAGAATCTTGATTGGAAAAATCTGTCTTTTGGATACATTAAGACAGATTATAATGTACGCTGCAGATATAAGGATGGTAAATGGGGGAAAATTGAGGAATCAACATCTGAATATATTGATATTCATATTGCTGCGACCGGGCTGCACTATGGTCAGGAAGCATTTGAGGGCCTGAAAGCTTATATGGGAAAAGACGGGAAGATAAGGCTTTTCAGATGGGAAGAGAATGCAAAAAGGCTTTTATTGTCGGCCAGGGGAATTAAAATGGCCGAAGTGCCGGTATCGCTGTTCAGTGAAGCATTGTTCAAAGTTATTGACTTAAACAGGAAATTTGTGCCCCCCTACGGTTCGGGAGCAAGCCTCTATATAAGGCCGTTGCTTTATGGTAGCGGAGCTGAGGTGGGCGTTAAACCCGCTCTTGAATATACATTTTTAATTTTTGTGACACCGGTTGGTCCTTATTTCAAAGAAGGGGTCAAACCGGTCAATATGCTGATATGCAGGGATGTCGACAGGGCTGCACCAAAAGGTACAGGTATTTACAAAGTCGGAGGTAACTATGCTGCCAGCCTCAGGGCCCTGATAGCAGCCAAGGAGAAAGGATATTCGAACACCTTATTCCTTGATGCCAGGGAGAAAAAATATATTGACGAATGCGGACCTGCTAATTTCTTCGGAATAAAGGACAATACCTATATAACTCCTAAATCAGAGTCAATCCTTAATTCAATTACAAACATGAGTCTGATTGAGATTGCCGGCAGCCTTGGGATGAAGACAGAAAGAAGACCGGTCCCCGTTGAGGAACTATCTACTTTTACTGAAGTGGGCGCCTGCGGAACAGCAGCTGTTATCAGTCCTATTTCAAAAATATTCGATCCGGATACTAACATTATCTATGATTATTGTAAAGACGGCAATCCGGGTGAGGCAACCATGAAACTTTATAACAAGCTTGTTTCAATCCAGTATGGAGATGAACCTGACGAGTTCGGATGGATAACCATAGTGGAATAGGTAAGAATAACGTACAAAGACGTAAGGGTGCATAGGCCCGGGAGTGAAGAGTAAATGATGTTTTTAAATCACCGGTTAATAAGAAAAACCAGGATACAGAGTGAAGAATAAGAGATCGGAATTTTCGAAGACGAGGTTAAGAAGCTCTTATCTTACCCTGGTAATAAGTGTATCCCTGGTCCTTTTTTTGCTGGGCATCCTGGGATTGCTGCTGATAAATGCCAGGGAGTTGTCGGATTATTTCCGTGAGAGTCTTTCATTTTCAATAATGCTTGACGACAATGCTAAAGAGGCTGACATAAGGATGTTGCAGAAGGACCTGGATGCCAAACCTTATGTGAAATCGACTGAATATGTTTCAAAAGACGAAGCAGCAGTAAAGATGAAGGAGGAGCTGGGCGAGGATTTTATAAGCTTTCTGGGAGATAATCCTTTGCCGCCAACAATCGATGTATATCTCTATGCCGGTTATACAAATCCGGACAGCGTGGCGAAAATCGAAAAGTATGTTCTGGCATATCCTTTTGTTAATGAGGTTTACGTGAATGAGTCACTTCTGATACTGATAAATGAGAATATCCGGAAGATCAGTCTTTTCCTCCTGGTTCTTAGTTCGTTCCTCTTTCTTATTGCAGTAACTATTATTAATAATACCATCCGGCTGGCAATCTACTCAAAGAGATTTCTGATAAGGACTATGCAGCTGGTGGGCGCCACCCGATCGTTCATACGAAAACCATTTATTATGAAGAGCATATATCATGGGATACTTGCGGCCCTCATAGCAATGGGATTGTTGATGGTGCTGTTTTATTTTATTGAAAAAGAGTTTTTTGTAATGTTCAGCTTTGAAAGCACACAACTTTTATTAATATTGGGAGTTCTATTAATTGTTGTCGGTATCCTGATTAATATAATTTCGACATATTTATCAGTAAACAGGTTTTTAAGTATTTCGGAAGATAAACTATATTATTGACAAGAATATGGGTTCAAAAAATGACAATAAAGGTAAGCTGAATTTTGCCCTGGGAAGAGAAAATTACAGGCTTCTCGGAATCGGCTTTATAATCATAATCATAGGATTTCTCCTGATGCTGGGAGGTAAATCAAAGGATCCCAATGAATTCAGTGAAAAGATTTTCAGTTTCAGAAGGATAACTCTGGCTCCGATTATTGTTCTGGCCGGATTTATTTTCGAGATCTGGGCTATTATGAAAAAGCCCAAAAACACTGAAGAATAAGGTTGATACAATCAAAAAATGAATTGGATTGAAGCTTTTATCCTTGGATTGGTCCAGGGATTTACTGAGTTTTTGCCAATCAGCAGCTCGGGACATCTTGAAATAGGTAAATCTCTTTTTGGCATTAGTTCTGCCGATAATTTTTATTTTACTGTGGCAGTGCATGCTGCCACAGTAACAAGTACAATTGTTGTTTTCCGGAGAGAAATATTTATTCTGCTGAAAGGATCCTTTATTATCAGAAGGCAGAAGGAAAGGACTTATGTTCTGAAATTATTAATCTCGATGATTCCTGTTGGTTTTATCGGATTATTATTCAGGGACGATGTTGAAGAACTGTTTAATGGTAATATGACGTTCGTTGGATCGATGCTTCTGATTACATCATTGCTGCTTGCTGCAGGTCATTTTATGAAAAACAGGGAACGAAAGATAGGGTATCTTGATGCACTTATCATCGGAGTCGCACAGGCTGTGGCAGTTATCCCGGGTATCTCAAGATCGGGCGCCACTATTTCAACAGGAATGATGCTTGGCAACCGCAAGGACGAGCTGGCAAAATTCTCTTTCTTAATGGTGATCATTCCGATACTGGGAGCATTTTTCCTCGATTTTTCCTCGACAGATAAACAATTTGGCGAAATAGGTGTTCTCATGATACTGACCGGAGCTGTTACCGCATTCATCTCGGGGTATATTGCCTGCCGGTGGATGATCAGCCTCGTAAGAAAAAGTAAGATGATCTGGTTCTCTGTATATTGTGCATTAGTTGGATTACTGACAATTTTATTCGCTTAGATGGATCCTGAAAAAAGGAGTATTTTTGAGGAAGGGAAAGTACTGTTGTTTGATAAACCTGTTTACTGGACCTCTTTTGACCTGGTAAACAAGGTAAGGACAATGATAAAGAAAGGCCTTGGGATTAAAGATATTAAGGTGGGGCATGCGGGTACACTTGATCCGCTGGCATCCGGACTTATGATTATCTGCACCGGGAAGGCCACGAAGACCATAGAGGATTTCAGGAATCTCGACAAAGAGTACCGGGCGACAATACATGTTGGCGAAACAACTCCTTCATTTGATCTTGAGACTGAGACTGATCATATATACCCGGTAAATCACATCACAGAGGAACTGGTGGTAAATTCTCTTTCAGGATTTTTAGGGGAACAGAAACAAATGCCCCCTATGCATTCAGCAAAGCTTATTGGCGGGAAAAGAGCTTATGAATATGCCAGGAAGGGGATCCATAAGGAGTTGGAACCTGTCGGGGTTTTTTTCAGGGAGATTGAACTGATCGCGTGCGAACTGCCCGAAATACAGGTCAGGATACTCTGCAGCAAGGGAACTTATGTAAGATCATTTGCCAGGGACCTTGGAATTTCTCTTGGCAGCGGAGCTTATTTATCGGCACTCGAAAGAACTGCAATAGGCTCATATAGAGTAGAGGATGCTTATTCTATTGAGAAATTTGAAAAAATCATAGAAGATTTGAAACAAATCTGATATTACTGCGTATAAAGGATTTCGCATAATAAATATTAACATATATATCATGAAGTTATCACAATTCAGATACAATTTGCCGCAGGAGTTAATAGCTCTCTACCCCACGGAGAACAGGGATGAGTCGAGGTTACTGATATTAAACAGGAAGACGGGGGAGATACAACATAAGATATTTAAAGAAATCACCGAATATTTTCATGAGAATGATGTCCTCGTATTGAATAATACTAAAGTATTTCCGGCCCGTCTGTATGGTAACAAGGAAAAGACAGGCGCAGAGATTGAGGTTTTTCTTCTTCGTGAACTGAACAGGGAACAGCGTTTATGGGATGTGCTGGTCGATCCGGCCAGGAAAATAAGGATCGGCAATAAGCTTTATTTTGGAGAGGATGACCTCCTGGTGGCTGAGGTAATTGACAATACCACGAGCCGTGGGAGAACCCTCAGGTTCCTTTTTGACGGCACCTACGAGGAGTTTAAGCAGACACTTTACAGCCTCGGGGAGACACCGCTGCCCAAGTTTATCAACAGACCTGTCGAACCGGAAGACAACGACAGGTATCAGACAATATTTGCAAAGCACGAAGGGGCTGTTGCGGCTCCCACGGCAGGCCTCCATTTCAGCCGCGAACTCCTGAAGAAACTTGAGATAATCGGAGTACGGTCAGCTGAAATAACACTGCACGTTGGCCTGGGAAATTTCAGGAGCGTGGATGTTGAGGATCTGACAAAGCACAAAGTGGATTCTGAAAGGATCAGGATCTCGGAAGAAGCAGCCGAGATCGTAAACAAGGCCAAGGAGGATAAATACCGGATATGCGCTGTGGGAACAACAGTTGTCCGGACACTTGAAAGCTCTGTTTCGACCGGAGGATATCTGAAACCCTTTGATGGCTGGACAAACAAATTTATTTTCCCACCTTACGATTTTAAAGTACCCGACATGCTCATCAGTAATTTCCATCTTCCCTATTCCACTCTGCTTATGATGGTTGCAGCATTCGCCGGATACGAACAACTGTTTGATGCTTACAAAACCGCAGTTAAGGAAAAATACCGTTTCGGTACCTATGGCGATGCCATGCTCATAATTTAGCACGAAACAGATCGGGGAAGCCAGTACGGTTTTAGAACAAAATTCCTTTATTCCGGAGCCCCTGATCCGGATGAATCCACTAACAGGGAAACCTTATAAAAGCCGGATGATACGAATCTCATCCGGCTCTTTTGTTAATAAGTTTCATTTATAGTTAACTAATTTAAATCTGCTGTTGGATTTATTTTAGGATTTTTGAGATCAGAGTATTCCAGAGTTTCTAAAGTGGTATTTCGGTGCAACCATGGAAACTTTATTGGAGTCTTGTAACATATTGTAAAGAAGTCCGTTTAAGAACAGATATGCGGACCTTTTTAAAGGATATCGTAAACGGACCGGTTTTTAAAAGAAATAAGAAAGCCGGAAAGTCTATTTTTATGCTTAACCTGACCCGACTGATTGACTGCCTGTAAGTCACATATTGTAATAAATGTCAATCCGCTGACAAGCTCTCAGTCTTTTAAAAGAAGCCTGAAGCTGATCCTGGTATTGATTGCAGGTTTAATCCTTGTTTCAGGTTATGATGCAGGGGCCCAGTCTCCATATACTTCGGTAAATAATGGGAGCTGGAATAATGATAATACATGGAGCGGGACAGGTACTCCCGGAGCAACGGATGTAGCCATCATTAACGGGCATACTGTTAATATCACTGCCAATGAAGAAATTAACCAGCTAATAATACAGGCAAACGGTAATTTAATTTTCAACAATATAGATATCTATTTAGATGTACGTAATGCCGGAGGTTTAATAAGGATTGATAATGGGAGTTCAATCAATGGAGGCACATCTAATTCCCATATACGCTTCATGGACCCCTATGACCAACAGCTGATAGTAAACGGGACCATCATAAACCTTAACAGACTATATTTCACTAATTTAAACAAGACTGTGACCATCAGCGGGAATGGGCAGATAAGTTTGAAAAGTTATATGAGATTCTATCTTAATGATGGTATCAGGGTAATTAATAATCTCACAGGGCTTTTTACTATACCAGGAGGAATCCTTTTTGAAACTGATGCCTGTGAATTTTTGAATAATGGTAATGTAACTGTAAATGCTTCTGTTACTTCATCTGACGATGATAATGTAATTACTAATAATCCGGGGGCATCCCTTTCAATACTTTCAGATATCAATTTCGCTAACCGCAGATTTGTTATAAATAATTACGGAGACTTCAGTCTGTCGGGTAATTTTTTAAACATACAGGGTATTGAAGTGCAGGTTTATAACAGAGCCGGAGTATTCGCATGGGGAGGCAGTACATATGATACCGATCTAAAGCTCAACTGTAACTTTGATCCCAACGAATTCAGATACGTGAGGGCCGGGGATCAGCCAGTGATAACTCCGGTCGATAATTACATGGACCTGTCACTGGCCGGCACCGGCATAAAAACCCTTCGAAACAACATAACTATAAAGAACAATCTGTCAATTTCGGGGTCGGCGCTCGATGTAAGTACCAGCGATTATTCATTAACAGTTGGGGGAGATTGGATCCAGCAACCAACCGGAGGATTCAATGCCCGGGAAGGCAGGGTTATCTTTGCCGGCACTACCGATCAGTCCATAACATGCCCTGCCAATGAGGAATTTTACAATCTGGACATTAATAAACCCATAGGACAGGTTGAGCTGCTGAATGCTGACATCAGGGTAAGCAATAATCTGAATCTGGTCTCAGGCAAAATTGATATTGGCGATTATGATCTGACACTTAGTCCCGCAGCCTCAATCACAGGAGGTACGACAGGCTCATATGTTATTGCCGGGGAAAATGGAAGCCTGGTACAGAATATTGCCGGCACTAAAACATTTCCCGTCGGAGTCTCTTCTTCATTTCTTCCGGTTACAATCACTAACAGTGGTACATCTGATAATTTTTCAGTGAATCTTTTCCCGGATGTCACTTTAACAGGGATAGCCGGAGGTGCACAGATCGATGAATACGACCAATGTGTTAAATATACATGGAGAGTCATTGAAGAGAGTCCGGGAGGTTCAAATCTCTCGGTGACTTTACAATGGAACGGAGTATCAGATGAAGGAACAGCCTTCGTCAGAACAGATTGCAGCGTTGGCTATCACGACGGATCAGCATGGTCAGGTGACGTACCGTCAGCAGCTGCCGGAACAGGACCATATACGAAAACAAGGAGCGGATTGACGGGAGGAGGCTCCTTCGCAGTGGGAAATAAGTGTACCAGGATCGGAGATCACCAGGATCCGACGATAACATGTGTGGGAGACCAGGCAAAGGATGCCGATGCCGGAGTATGCACCTACACAGTAACAGGTACAGAGTTTGACCCGACTGCAAGCAATGATAACTGTAGTATAGCATCGGTAACGAATGATTATAACAACACCTCCACACTTGCAGGAGATGATTTTCCTGTAGGAGTGACAACAGTAATATGGACCATTGAAGATATTAATGGCAATACAAATACCTGCAGCTATACAGTGACGGTTACAGACACTCAGGATCCGACGATAACATGTGTGGGTGACCAGGCAAAGAATGCCGATGCCGGAGTATGCACCTACACAGTAACAGGTACAGAGTTTGACCCGACAGCTTTTGATGACAACTGTAGCGTAGCATCAGTAACGAATGATTTTAACAGCTCCTCCACACTTGCAGGAGAGGAGTTCCCGGTAGGTGTGACGACAGTAATATGGACCATTGAGGATGTAAATGGCAATACAAATACCTGCAGCTATACGGTGACGGTTACAGATACCCAGGACCCGACGATAACATGTGTGGGTGACCAGGCAAAGAATGCCGATGCCGGAGTATGCACCTACACGGTAACAGGTACAGAGTTTGACCCGACGGCAAGCAATGATAACTGTAGTATAGCATCGGTAACGAATGATTATAACAACACCTCCACACTTGCAGGAGAGGAGTTCCCTGTAGGTATAACAACAGTAATATGGACCATTGAAGATATTAATGGGAATACAAATACCTGCAGCTATACGGTGACGGTTACAGATACCCAGGATCCGACGATAACATGTGTCGGTGACCAGGCAAAGGATGCCGATGCCGGAGTATGCACCTACACAGTAACAGGTACAGAGTTTGACCCGACTGCAAGCAATGATAACTGTAGTATAGCATCGGTAACGAATGATTATAACAACACCTCCACACTTGCAGGAGATGATTTTCCTGTAGGAGTGACAACAGTAATATGGACCATTGAAGATATTAATGGCAATACAAATACCTGCAGCTATACAGTGACGGTTACAGACACTCAGGATCCGACGATAACATGTGTGGGTGACCAGACAAAGAATGCCGATGCCGGAGTATGCACCTACACAGTAACAGGTACAGAGTTTGACCCGACAGCTTTTGATGACAACTGTAGCGTAGCATCAGTAACGAATGATTTTAACAGCTCCTCCACACTTGCAGGAGAGGAGTTCCCGGTAGGTGTGACGACAGTAATATGGACCATTGAGGATGTAAATGGCAATACAAATACCTGCAGCTATACGGTGACGGTTACAGATACCCAGGACCCGACGATAACATGTGTGGGTGACCAGGCAAAAGATGCCGATGCCGGTGAATGCACCTACACAGTAACAGGTACAGAGTTTGACCCGACGGCAAGCAATGATAACTGTAGTGTAGCAGATATAACAAACGACTTCAACGGATTACCGACCCTTGCGGCAGCTGGATTTCCTGTTGGTGAGACGATCGTGGTCTGGACGGTAACGGATGTAAATGGCAATACAAATACCTGCAGCTATACGGTGACGGTTACAGATACCCAGGACCCGACGATAACATGTGTTGGTGACCAGGCAAAGAATGCCGATGCCGGAGTATGCACCTACACAGTAACAGGTACAGAGTTTGACCCGACAGCTTTTGATGACAACTGTAGCGTAGCATCAGTAACGAATGATTATAACAACACCTCCACACTTGCAGGAGATGATTTTCCTGTCGGAGAGACGACAGTAATCTGGACCATAGAGGATATTAATGGCAATACAAATACCTGCAGTTATACGGTGACGGTTACGGATGCCCAGGATCCGACGATAACATGTGTCGGTGACCAGGCAAAGGATGCCGATGCCGGAGTATGCACCTACACGGTAACAGGTACAGAGTTTGACCCGACAGCCTCTGATGACAACTGTAGCGTTGCATCAGTAATGAATGATTATAACAACACCTCCACACTTGCAGGAGATAATTTTCCTGTAGGAGTGACAACAGTAATATGGACCATTGAAGATATTAATGGCAATACAAATACCTGCAGCTATACAGTGACGGTTACAGACACTCAGGATCCGACGATAACATGTGTGGGTGACCAGGCAAAGAATGCCGATGCCGGAGTATGCACCTACACAGTAACAGGTACAGAGTTTGACCCGACAGCTTTTGATGACAACTGTAGCGTAGCATCAGTAACGAATGATTTTAACAGCTCCTCCACACTTGCAGGAGAGGAGTTCCCGGTAGGTGTGACGACAGTAATATGGACCATTGAGGATGTAAATGGCAATACAAATACCTGCAGCTATACGGTGACGGTTACAGATACCCAGGACCCGACGATAACATGTGTGGGTGACCAGGCAAAGAATGCCGATGCCGGAGTATGCACCTACACGGTAACAGGTACAGAGTTTGACCCGACGGCAAGCAATGATAACTGTAGTATAGCATCGGTAACGAATGATTATAACAACACCTCCACACTTGCAGGAGAGGAGTTCCCTGTAGGTATAACAACAGTAATATGGACCATTGAAGATATTAATGGGAATACAAATACCTGCAGCTATACGGTGACGGTTACAGATACCCAGGATCCGACGATAACATGTGTCGGTGACCAGGCAAAGGATGCCGATGCCGGAGTATGCACCTACACAGTAACAGGTACAGAGTTTGACCCGACTGCAAGCAATGATAACTGTAGTATAGCATCGGTAACGAATGATTATAACAACACCTCCACACTTGCAGGAGATGATTTTCCTGTAGGAGTGACAACAGTAATATGGACCATTGAAGATATTAATGGCAATACAAATACCTGCAGCTATACGGTGACGGTTACAGACACCCAGGACCCGACGATAACATGTGTGGGTGACCAGGCAAAGAATGCCGATGCCGGAGTATGCACCTACACGGTAACAGGTACGGAGTTTGACCCGACAGCAAGCAATGATAACTGTAGTATAGCATCGGTAACGAATGATTATAACAACACCTCCACACTTGCAGGGGAGGAGTTCCCGGTAGGTGTGACAACAGTAATATGGACCATTGAGGATGTAAATGGCAATACAAATACCTGTAGTTATACGGTGACGATTACAGACACCCAGGACCCGACGATAACATGTGTCGGTGACCAGGCAAAGGATGCCGATGCCGGAGTATGCACCTACACAGTAACAGGTACAGAGTTTGACCCGACAGCAAGCAATGATAACTGTAGTATAGCATCGGTAACGAATGATTATAACAACACCTCCACACTTGCAGGAGAGGAGTTCCCTGTAGGTATAACAACAGTAATATGGACCATTGAAGATATTAATGGGAATACAAATACCTGCAGCTATACGGTGACGGTTACTGATACCCAGGACCCGACGATAACATGTGTTGGTGACCAGGCAAAGAATGCCAATGCCGGAGTATGCACCTACACGGTAACAGGTACAGAGTTTGACCCGACAGCCTCTGATGACAACTGTAGCGTAGCATCGGTAACGAATGATTATAACAACACCTCCACACTTGCAGGGGAGGAGTTCCCGGTAGGTGTGACAACAGTAATATGGACAATTGAGGATATTAATGGCAGGAAAAATACCTGCAGCTATACGGTGACGGTTACAGATACCCAGGACCCGACAATAACCTGTGTTGGTGATCAGACTAAAAATGCCGATGCAGGAGTTGGGTATTACACTATTATTGGTACTGAATTTGATCCGACAGGCAGCTATGATAACTGCGGAGTAGCAGATATAACAAACGACTTTAACGGATTATCTACCCTTGCAGGAGAGGAGTTCCCTGTAGGTGAAACGATTGTAATATGGACAGTAGAGGATGTAAACGGTCTGACAGGGACATGCAGTTTTACAATAAAGGTTACAGACACTCAGGATCCGACGATAACCTGTGTGGGTGACCAGGCAAAAGATGCCGATGCAGGAGAATGCACCTATACCGTCAAGGATACTGAGTTTGATCCGACAGACGTTGATGACAATGACGGTGTTGCATCCGTAACGAATAATTACAACAACACTGCGACACTTGCAGGAGAGGTGTTCCCATCAGGTGAGACGACAGTAACATGGACCGTCGAAGACATTAATGGGAGAACAAGTACATGCAATTTTACAGTGACTGTTACTGACAACCAGGACCCGACAATAACATGTGTTGGTGACCAGGCAAAGGATGCCGATGCCGGAGTATGCACCTACACAGTAACAGGTACAGAGTTTGACCCGACTGCAAGCAATGATAACTGTAGTATAGCATCGGTAACGAATGATTATAACAACACCTCCACACTTGCAGGAGATGATTTTCCTGTAGGAGTGACAACAGTAATATGGACCATTGAAGATATTAATGGCAATACAAATACCTGCAGCTATACAGTGACGGTTACAGACACTCAGGATCCGACGATAACATGTGTGGGTGACCAGACAAAGAATGCCGATGCCGGAGTATGCACCTACACAGTAACAGGTACAGAGTTTGACCCGACAGCTTTTGATGACAACTGTAGCGTAGCATCAGTAACGAATGATTTTAACAGCTCCTCCACACTTGCAGGAGAGGAGTTCCCGGTAGGTGTGACGACAGTAATATGGACCATTGAGGATGTAAATGGCAATACAAATACCTGCAGCTATACGGTGACGGTTACAGATACCCAGGACCCGACGATAACATGTGTGGGTGACCAGGCAAAAGATGCCGATGCCGGTGAATGCACCTACACAGTAACAGGTACAGAGTTTGACCCGACGGCAAGCAATGATAACTGTAGTGTAGCAGATATAACAAACGACTTCAACGGATTACCGACCCTTGCGGCAGCTGGATTTCCTGTTGGTGAGACGATCGTGGTCTGGACGGTAACAGATGTAAATGGCAATACAGGTACCTGTAGCTTCAAAGTAACAATTTCTGATGTCCAGGATCCTGATTTTAATGTCCCTGTTGAAATTACGGTATGCAGGGATTCGGAATGTTTATATGATATTGATCCCTCAGTAACAGGTGAAGTCACAGTAAAAACTGACAACTGTACTCCTTCTGACCTTTTGACTGTTGAATCCTCTGATGGTGATCTTTCAGGTATAAGTGACTGTGATGTTGCCGGATTTTTCATCAGGACCTGGAAGGTGACTGATGCAGCAGGTAATTCAACAGAAAAACAACAGATAATATGGGTTGAACCGACACCAACCGCTTCAATAACCATTAATACTCCCGTAATCTGCGACAGTACTGCAGTTAATATCAGTTTCGACAGTCCTACCATAAGTAAAAATCAGGAGGATCTGGTTTATGAGATAGATGTGACCTCTACGGATCAGTCACATCTGGGAGGCACGGCCTCATCTGATTTTACTCTCAGCAAGGACCAGTTGCCCTTCACTCTTAACGGAACATTGATTAACACCTCCGATACCCCGATAGAGGTTAACTATACTATTAATGCCACGATTACAGGTTGTTCTGAATGGGTCCCTGTTTCGGGAACGGTCATAATCAATCCCACGCCCCGGATCTTTCCTGTGCCGTTGAACAGCACGCAGTGCGACAGCACCTATACGGATATAGAATTACAGAGTCCGAGTATCTTCACAGACGGCGCGGTAAGCTTCAAATATACGGCAGTAGCTTCGGGCAACGCCGGTGATATCACGGGCTTTACAGCCACTGACGGAGGACTGGCCAACGGTTACACGATCTCGCAGCAGCTTATCAACCACACTGATGAGCCACAGACGGTAAGTTACACCATCACACCAGTCAGCGGGGTTGTATGTAATGATGGACCGTCGCGGACAGTAGTGGTCACGGTCAATCCCACGCCCCGGATCTTTCCTGTGCCGTTGAACAGCACGCAGTGCGACAGCACCTATACGGATATAGAATTACAGAGTCCGAGTATCTTCACAGACGGCGCGGTAAGCTTCAAATATACGGCAGTAGCTTCGGGCAACGCCGGTGATATCACGGGCTTTACAGCCAGTGACGGAGGACTGGCCAACGGCTACACGATCTCGCAGCAGCTTATCAACCACACTGATGAGCCACAGACGGTAAGTTACACCATCACGCCGGTAAGCGGGGTGGTATGTAATGATGGACCGTCGCGGACAGTAGTGGTCACGGTCAATCCCACGCCCCGGATCTTTCCTGTGCCGTTGAACAGCACGCAGTGCGACAGCACCTATACGGATATAGAATTACAGAGTCCGAGTATCTTCACAGACGGCGCGGTAAGCTTCAAATATACGGCAGTAGCTTCGGGCAACGCCGGTGATATCACGGGCTTTACAGCCACTGACGGAGGACTGGCCAACGGTTACACGATCTCGCAGCAGCTTATCAACCACACTGATGAGCCACAGACGGTAAGTTACACCATCACACCAGTCAGCGGGGTTGTATGTAATGATGGACCGTCGCGGACAGTAGTGGTCACGGTCAATCCCACGCCCCGGATCTTTCCTGTGCCGTTGAACAGCACGCAGTGCGACAGCACCTATACGGATATAGAATTACAGAGTCCGAGTATCTTCACAGACGGCGCGGTAAGCTTCAAATATACGGCAGTAGCTTCGGGCAACGCCGGTGATATCACGGGCTTTACAGCCACTGACGGAGGACTGGCCAACGGTTACACGATCTCGCAGCAGCTTATCAACCACACTGATGAGCCACAGACGGTAAGTTACACCATCACGCCGGTAAGCGGGGTGGTATGTAATGATGGACCGTCGCGGACAGTAGTGGTCACGGTCAATCCCACGCCCCGGATCTTTCCTGTGCCGTTGAACAGCACGCAGTGCGACAGCACCTATACGGATATAGAATTACAGAGTCCGAGTATCTTCACAGACGGCGCGGTAAGCTTCAAATATACGGCAGTAGCTTCGGGCAACGCCGGTGATATCACGGGCTTTACAGCCAGTGACGGAGGACTGGCCAACGGCTACACGATCTCGCAGCAGCTTATCAACCACACTGATGAGCCACAGACGGTAAGTTACACCATCACGCCGGTAAGCGGGGTGGTATGTAATGATGGACCGTCGCGGACAGTAGTGGTCACGGTCAATCCCACGCCCCGGATCTTTCCTGTGCCGTTGAACAGCACGCAGTGCGACAGCACCTATACGGATATAGAATTACAGAGTCCGAGTATCTTCACAGACGGCGCGGTAAGCTTCAAATATACGGCAGTAGCTTCGGGCAACGCCGGTGATATCACGGGCTTTACAGCCACTGACGGAGGACTGGCCAACGGTTACACGATCTCGCAGCAGCTTATCAACCACACTGATGAGCCACAGACGGTAAGTTACACCATCACACCAGTCAGCGGGGTTGTATGTAATGATGGACCGTCGCGGACAGTAGTGGTCACGGTCAATCCCACGCCCCGGATCTTTCCTGTGCCTTTGAACAGCACGCAGTGCGACAGCACCTATACGGATATAGAATTACAGAGTCCGAGTATCTTCACAGACGGCGCGGTAAGCTTCAAATATACGGCAGTAGCTTCGGGCAACGCCGGTGATATCACGGGCTTTACGGCCACTGACGGAGGACTGGCCAACGGTTACACGATCTCGCAGCAGCTTATCAACCACACTGATGAGCCACAGACGGTAAGTTACACCATCACGCCGGTAAGCGGGGTGGTATGTAATGATGGGCCGTCGCGGACAGTAGTGGTCACGGTCAATCCCACACCCCGGATCTTTCCTGTGCCTTTGAACAGCACGCAGTGCGACAGCACCTATACGGATATAGAATTACAGAGTCCGAGTATCTTCACAGACGGCGCGGTAAGCTTCAAATATACGGCAGTAGCTTCGGGTAACGCCGGAGATGTCACAGGCTTTACAGCCACTGACGGAGGACTGGCCAACGGCTACACGATCTCGCAGCAGCTTATCAACCACACTGATGAGCCACAGACGGTAAGTTACACCATCACGCCGGTCAGCGGGGTGGTATGTAATGACGGACCGTCGCGGACAGTAGTTGTGACCATAAATCCAACACCCCGTGCATTACCCGTTAATTTGAAACCTGAAATATGTTACGGTGACCTGACAGAAATAATTCTTGAATCACCCACGGTTATGACCTCAGGAGAAATCCTGTTTGATTATTCAATCATAAAAACCGGAACGCCTGGAAGTATTACAGGAAACGAAAATGATGGATATGACCGGGAAGAAGGAGATGTGTTGAGTTTTCAATACAGGAACTATTACGACAGTGTTTTGTCAGTCAGGTTTGCAATAATACCGAAAGTAAATGGTCCCGCATGCAATCCGGGAGTAGTCAATATACAGGAAGTTAAGGTGCATCCCAAACCTGCACGCGGAATACTTATAACCAGGCCATTTACATGTAAGACAAGCGTTTCGGAAAGAGGAGCCCTCAGGGCTGTTGTCTCAAGAGGTGCGGACCCGCTGGAAATAGTATGGGAGGGCCCTGTTGAGTACATAATGGAGGATTCGCTCGATATCACAAATCTCGATTGGGGAAGATATACATTAAAGGTTACCGACAACATTGGCTGTTATAAGGATACTTCGATACAGATCCTTCCTAACCTGCCGGTAACCAGGATTTTTGCCACACCATTAATTCCAAATGTTCATATTTCATGTCCCGGAGCAAGCGACGGCACTATTGATATTTATGTTACATCAGGAAGCACGGCACCATACTCCTTCAGGTTTGTCAAGAATGATACCATTACCATTGATACGGGAATATTTACGGGTAATTACGATCCTCTCAATCCGGATACTTTCAGGCGCTATTACAAGATGTTGGGTGCCGGGGTTTATAAACTTATAATTAAGGATAATAATGAGTGCGAGGTTATAAAAACCACAGAGCTCAGGGAACCTGATCCCATTGCTGCCGAATTTGAAAAAAGCAATTATAACGGTTACAATGTGACATGTAAAAACTATAATAACGGGTTTATCAGAATTAACTCTATCTCAGGAGGAAGCGGCAGTTATCAGTATCAGTGGAGTGCAGAGGCCGGTCCGCTTATTGTCAGCTCAACCGAAAGTCTGCTTGACTCTGTTCCTGCAGGAGTTTATTACCTTACAACCACTGATCCGGTTCTGAACTGTGAGGTTACTGATACTTTAACCCTGACAGAGCCTGAAGGTATGAACCTTCCTGATTATGAAATTTCAATTACCGAAGACGGTGATTATAATATATCATGTTCAGGGGCAAGCGATGGCAGCATCTCCCTGACTATTGCCGGTGGCTCGGGTATGTATAATTATAGCTGGACAGGGCCGGATGGGTTTACAGCTGATGAGGAAGATATTTCAGGACTGCAGGCAGGCAATTATGTTGTTACTGTAACTGATCTTAACGGTTGCATGCTGATTTTGCCCGATACTTATGAGCGGCCTGAATTCAATCTGACTGAACCGGATCCGCTTGACCTTATATACTCTCTTTCCGAATCGGTTGATGGTTCGTATAATATCAATTGCAACGGAGGAACGGGGACAGTGGATATAACTGTTACAGGCGGAAGCGTAGGGAACTATTTTTATGACTGGAGCACGGCCGATGGATCGGGGATATCCCAGGGAGATGAAGATCAGTTTAATCTGACTGCCGGCACATATTCGCTTACGGTATCAGATCTCAATGGCTGTGAAACTACACGTATAATTACCCTTGAGGAGCCTCCTGTTATCGAACCGCTGTTTGTTCCTGTGCACATAACATGCATGTCGTCGGGTTTCACTGATGGCTCAATCGACCTTACGGTGACCGGGGGAATAGCACCTTATACATTCAGTTGGTCGAACGGGGCTGATACTGAGGATATTTCAGGGTTGGCAGAAGGATACTACAGCGTGGCAATAACTGATGCCAACGGGTGCGGGATAATAGATTCGGTAAGAATAGACAATCCCCCGTCTCTGACTTACGATGTTGTCTTATCAGAATATAATGGGTTCAATATAAGCTGTAACGGACTGTCAGATGGTTCTATTCAGATTAATATGACCAGCGGAACATCTCCTTATCAATATACGTGGTTGATGCCGGATGGTTCTGCTGAGACAACACCCGGCCTGTCCGGATTACAGGCAGGAGAATATGTTTTGCATATTGTGGACCAGAATTCATGCACAGGCGATACCACAATTGTCCTGACTGAACCGGGTAAACTGGGAATGAATGTAACTCTTTCGGAAAGTAATGCCGGAGGTTACAACATAAATTGTGCAGGATCAAATACCGGGACAATTACTCTTGAAGCCATAAATAATGCAGGTCCGGTTGAGTACCTCTGGGCAGATGGTGAAATTGGAAGTTCCAGGACCGGGCTCTTTGCAGGGAATTATCGTGTTGTTATTACGGATTCAAATAATTGCCGCGAAGATTCGACAATTTTACTTACCGAGCCGGATTCAATGAGCCTGGTTATGGTTATTATTCGTCCGACATGCTTTGATATGTCAGATGGTCAGATCATTACAAATGTAACGGGAGGAGTGCCAGTCTGGGGATATAATTATTTATGGTCCGACGGGTCGACCGGTAATTCAATAGGTAATATAGCAGGTGGATTCTTCAGTGTCAGTGTGAGAGACAGGAACGGGTGTGTTTTGAAAGATTCGGTTAATATAGAACCGGTAAATGAGTTATGCCTTAAAATCCCGAATGCCATTTCACCTAACGGGGATATTATTAATGATACATGGGAAATTGGGTTGACGGAACTTTATCCTCAGCTGGAGGTCAAAATATTTGACAGGTGGGGTATGCTGATCTGGAAATCGGAAAAAGGGTATCCCAAACCGTGGGATGGAACAAACAACGGGAAGGTTCTTCCCATCGATTCGTATCACTACCTGATTGATTTAAACAATGGAACGAAGCCGGTTATCGGAACAATAACAATAATTAAATAAACGGTCACGGGAACTTAATGAGGAGATTAATTCTCATATTATTTACAGCCTTAACAGGACTGATTGCAGCGGGTCAGCAGTTACCGGTATACAGCCAGTATCTGTATAACAGATATCTTATTAATCCGGCTGTGGCCGGGAGTGATGGATATACCAGCTTCAACCTTACTGCGAGGGAGCAGTGGGTAGGTTATTCGGGGGCCCCAAGGACTTTCTCCTTCAGCGGGCAGACACGATTGCTTAAGAGGAGCTATGTTCTGAGGCAGTCGGGAGCCAGGCAGGTCTTCAGGCCAAGAACCGACGGCAGGATTGGAATTGGCGGGTATGTTTTCAGCGACAAAAATGGTCTGATACAGCGAACCGGATTTCAGGCTTCCTATGCTTATCATATGTGGATTCAGAATGCAACCCAGCTGTCGATGGGACTTTCATTCACAGGCTATCATTTTAAGATCAATGAAAAAGAGCTCAATTTTGATGATCCTAATGAGCCCTGGCTTAATAACGATCTGAGGAGGGGTCTGTTTGTTCCTGATGCCTCTTTCGGTATCTATCTTCTCAATGCAAGGTACAGCATAGGATTTTCGACCGAGCAGTTATTTGGAGCGGCAGCAAGGTTAGGAGATCCCGGGTACGACAATTTCAGGATGGACAGGCATTATTATCTGTTTGGAACCTATAACATTATTACAGGACCCAAAGCTGAACTTCAACCCTCGGCACTTGTGATGATGTCGGAACAGATCCGCCCGATGGCCGATATCGGACTGACCTATACCTATGACCAGAATCTTTGGGCCGGGCTCTCGTACAGGACCAGCGGCGCTATTATAGCCACTTTCGGAGTAAAATATACAAATATCTTCCTGGGGTATTCGTTCGATTTTACCCTTCAGGAGATCCAGCGGGTAACATACGGTACCCATGAGCTGACCATTGCCCTCAAATTTGGCGACAGTGCACGAAAGTACCGTTGGCTTGACAGGTATTAGTCAGAGACTTTCCTTAAAATGTAAATAAGAGAACTATCCGAGCTGCTGTTGTTGATGGTCTTTATAAAGAACCATAAACCCTGCAGCAAGCCCGTGATAAATGGCAGTTTCGCCCCTTTGTATCTTCTGCTGAGTATTGAAATATAGAATACATCGAGCGGCAGCGATTTGATCGCTGTCAGAAGGAATCCTGACTTTTCAGAGAATTCCCGGAATGATCGCGGATTAAAATGCCACAGATGTCTGGGGACATCATATGCTGCCCAGAATTCCCTGTAATAATTGCAGTCGAAAGAATCGGAATTGGGCAGGGCAACAACAACAACACCTCCGGGTTTCAATAAATCTTTCAATACTGCCATGTAATTTTCAAGGTCATGAAAATGTTCGAGGACATGCCATAAGGTTATGCAGTCAAAACTGTTTTGTTCAAGTTGTGATATCTCTCCGGGGTCAAGTGTTTCAAAACCGAACCGGGCCCGGGCATATTCGCGTGCTTTCCTGTTTGGTTCGATACCTGTCACCTTCCATCCGGCCCTCTTCATCTCCCCTGCAAAATGCCCTGTACCACAACCGGTGTCAAGCAGCGAACCCTTTCTCAGTCCGGTCACATTCGCGACGATTGCTCTTTTTCTTTTAAGCATTATCTCCCTTGCAAAACGATAGATCCTGTTTGTTAATCCATCAGCATTATCGTCGTGAGACACATACTCATCCGAATCATAATATTTGCCTGCCGATCTTTCATCGGGGTGATCCTGTGTGAAAATAAAACCACATTCGGAACATCTGTGTAAAGCAAATAATTCTCCTGTCAGAAAATGATCTTTGCAATCAAGGTATTCTGAGATTTGATCCGACGAACATACAGGGCATCTATTATAATGAACCATCAGGCCGGCGCTTATTTCTTTTTGTTATCTCCATCAGGGCATATCCCGCAAAGAGCAGGATAAGGATCACTGAACTGGCCAGGGATATCTTATTTCCTTTAAAATAGGAATCCGGTTCAAAAACAAACTTTACCTCATGATCGCCGTCAGGAAGGATCATCGCCCTGAGCACATAATCAGCGCGGAAATACTGAGCTTCTTTATTGTCGATAAAGCATTTCCATCCTTCGGGATAATATATTTCGGAGAAGACAGCAAGTTTATTTCCTTTGGCTGAGTATTTGTATATCAGTTCATTGGGTTGATAAGAGATAAGCATAATAGTGTCATCGTCTGTTACCGGGAAGGATGAAGCCGGGATCTGGTCGCTGAAGATCCTGTCTGCCACTGCTTCGCCGGCGGGATTCATTGAAGCAACAGCTGCAAGTTCATCATTTGCATTATCGGCATATACCAGGTTCTCAACAAACCATGCATTTCCCAGGGCATTTCTGTTAACAAGGGGAGGCGCTTCGGGATTAATAATCACATATTTGGTATTCAGCATGTTGAGAGCATAGGATCTGTTAAATACAGATTCCAGGTCTTCAATCGACTGAGCAGTTTTTGAGGCTTCTTCAAAAAGACCAATATTCCGGTATAGCACGGAGTCGATCAGTTCCTGGTATCTTTTCATTTTTGCCCCGTGATATCCTCCTATGGATTTGTGAAAGTACGATGTGGGGCTGTTATCATTAAACGTTGAGACTGAAAGATTCAGTACGCGGTGATAAGAAGGATCCTTAAGGATGAATTCGTCAGCGGGAGTGGGAGTAAGCTGCTTTCTGACTTCAGAAGGTTTTACAAACCTTCCGGCATTCAGGTATCTTTTGTCAACACCCCACAGATCGGTAAGGATCAGAAGACCCAGTAATATTATTGCATACTCTTTCCTCAGCTTATCGTAGAGGAAGCCGATAATAGTACCGGCTGAAAGAAGAATAAAAACAAGGGATCTGAAACTATCGCTCCTGAGCAGCTCTTTTCTGTCTGCTATAAGCGCGGTTTTAAGCCAGGCAGGATAATCAGTTTCATATTGCTGGTTAAGGAATGAACCTGCAATACCCGGGATGACCAGAACTAAAAGCAGGAAACCACCTGTAATTGCAATGGTTGTCTTCAGACCTTTCACCAGGTCCTTTTTTGAGATAGCTCCGCTAAAAATGTCTCTTAATGCAAGTGCTCCCAGCAATGGTATGCAGAACTGGGAAATAACCAGCGTCATTGTCACAGCCCTGAATTTATTGTACCCCGGGAAGTAATCAATGAAAAGATCTGTAAATGGCATTAAATTTTTCCCCCAGGCAAGCATTATTGACAGGAGGGTTGCAATCAGAAGCCACCATTTCTCACGTCCTTTTATTATTATCAGTCCGAGAACAAAAAGAAAGAATACAACTGCGCCTGCATAATGAGGACCATCAGTCCCCGGCTGGGTGCCCCAGTACTTCATTACCTGGTTTACTGCAGAGGAGGCATTGTTCTGACGCAGTACTTTTACGGTCTCGGAATCGCTGTCGAAGGGTTTGGTTGAGCCTCCCTTGTAATCAGGGATCAGCAGGTTGAATGTTTCATCAATACCATAGCTCCAGTTGGTGATGTAATTACGGTCCAATCCGGCGGAAGTATTCCTGTTTTCAACCAGCAGATCGGACTTGCCTCTTATCGAATATTTGCCATATTCGTAAATTGTATAAAGATTGCTGAAATTGATCCCCAGGGCAATAACGAAGGGAACAATAAGTATAACGGATGTCCTTAAAAATTTCGGGATACTTTTTTCCTTCACCGACCAGATAAATTCAATGATCACAAATATCAGAAGGCAGATAAGCGCATAATATGTGATCTGCGGATGGTTGGCAAGTAATTCGAGGGAAAGGATCAGGGCAGTGAAGAGAGCTCCTTTCAGTGCGTTATGCCTGTAAGCATAGTATATTCCCCCTATCATGGGTGGCATATATGCAAGAGCTATGGCCTGGGTATTATGGCCGGCAGCCAGTATCTGGAAGAAAAACGACGAGAGTCCGTAAGCAAGGGCCCCGACAAACGAAAGCCATGGATTGAGTCCAAAGGCAAGCAGCAGGATGTAAAATCCAACCATTGATATAAAAAGTACCGATACAGGCATCCTGGATATCCTGAGAACATTGTCGACATATTTTATGAGATTCCCGGGATGCTTTGCCAGTATCAGATAAGCAGGCATTCCGCTGAATATCGAATTGGTCCAGAGCGGATCCCTGCCGTGAGCCTCACGGTAATCCCTGATCTCCCTGGAATTATAGTCCGAAACTGAAGAATCATTTGCTTTCAGTACTTTCCCCTCCAGCACCGGGGAAAAATAAATGTATGAAATGATCAGAAAAGCAAATACAATTATCAAATGCGGCAGCAAAGGTTTTAAATGTTTCATAACAATTTATTCGTCAATTAAGAAAAATTGATCATTCAGAGTGATAAAAGTATGATTATTTTGATATTTACAGAATATTTTTTCTGATTTCTTATCTGATACTTTTTATTGCAGATATCAGGAATATGATTTTGATTTGAAAATACAAACTCTGGTTTTATGAATCCCGTACCGAAAATAAAAATATCCGTCATTACCGTATCGTACAACAGTGTAAAAACGATTGAAAAGACAATAAAAAGTGTTCTCGATCAGACTTATCCCCGGGTTGAATATATTGTTATGGACGGTAACTCGCGGGACGGAAGCTCTGAGATATTTGACAGGTACAGGGATAAGATCGATGTACTTATTTCCGAACCCGACAGGGGTATATATGACGCTATGAACAAGGGGATCAGCTACGTGACAGGCGAGTGGATCTGTTTCATGAATTCCAACGATTGTTTTCACGACAATAAGGTGCTTGAAGATTTCTTCAGCACTGACCATAATGAGGATATTATCTATGGATATTGTATCGATCCCGACACAGGAAAAAGCATAAAGCCCTTAAGTCTTGACAAATTCTGGAAAAGAGTTCCCTTTAACCATCAATCTGCTTTTGTAAGGGCGAAATATCACAGGGAAAGGCCTTACGATTTAAGGTACAGGATAAGCTCAGTATATGATTTCTTTTATTACTGGTACGGCAATGGATTGAAATTTAAATATATAGACAGGCCAGTTGCAATTTATAACATGCAAGGTATCTCTTTTTATGCTTTTGAATGGTTATGGGATTACCTGAGGATAAGTATGAAATACTCAAAAGGGAAACGAATCAGGGTAGTTCTCAGGTTCTTTTACATGATCATGGTCAGGATTTACATCAATCTTTTCAGAAGATAAATCACAGATCGTAGATCTTTCGTAGCAACAATAATATCTTCTCTTTTTCCGGGGGGAAATCTCTCTTAAGGAACACGCAATCATTCTGTGAATTGAACGATCCGTGCGGCGGAAATTTCCTGACTAGTGAGAACCCTTTTAAATCGAGAAGGGCGATCACATCTGGCATAAGTTTTATCCCCTTATACAGAGGGATTGTGAATAATTCAAGCTGCAGTCCCAGGCATGAATCTTTAAGGAAATCTTCAGCTCCAAGCAATATTTCAAATTCAGCGCCCTGGGCGTCAATCTTAAGAAAGTCGAATTTATATGGAAGATCAAGGTCCTTCAGGGTCTGATCGAGGGTCTTACAATCGAGTCCGGTAACTTTCACCAGTGCGGAGCGTTCGTGCCATGTTTCGGCAAGATGCCTGGGGCCTGTCAGTTTAAGACTCTCAAAGTTGTTGCTGACATATTCGAAATTCTGTTCAAACAGCGACGATCCTGAAGATTTCAGCCCCTTATAAATATAAAAAGGTTTTCTGGTGCAGCTGCTCCATAGTGCGTTTGATGATATGATCACATTCTTCCTTTTCTTTTTGTTTTCCTGGGGTTCAAAAGAGAGCAGATTTCTGATATGACAGGCATTTGACAGCCATGGTTCAGGCATATGCCCTGACGAACCGACATCTATATAGTTTACTGATCCCTGATTTCTGAAATTGATGATCCCCTTCCCGGTCAGCCTGTTCGACACTCTTTTAACAAGCTTACGGTATGGTCTTTTGATGCTTATCGCGGGCATTATTACCTGTTTTATTAAGTTAAATTTATCAGACTCCCGGATCGTGTAACAGCTTCGATATTCCGCCGTCGTATTCAATAAAGGCACCGGTAAGAAAAATATTCCTTTCACAGAGAGTATAAACAAGTTTCGATAATTCCACAGGGCTTCCGATCCTGTCTACCGGGTGATACCTGTTCAACTGGAGATACTCTTCGCGTGTAAGACCGGCTTTGAGCATGGGGGTGTCTATTGCTGCCGGTGCAATACAGTTCACCATAATGTCAGGAGCAAGTTCGAGTGAAAGATTCTGGGTCATGGTTTTGATAGCTCCCTTTGTCGTCGCATATATGATAAATCCCTTCTTACTGTGCGATGAGTGGATGCTGCCAATATTCACAATACTGCCTCCCTGAAGATGTTTCCGGAGTTTTTTGCATAGCATGAAACCCGCAATAACATTTACATTTAAACTTTCCATCCAGTCATCATAGCTGTATTCGTCAAATTCCTTTTTTATCTGCACTGCGGCGTTATTTACCAGGGCATCTATCCGGGTAATGTTCCTCTCGTTTATCGTTCTGACTATCTGATCAGTCGCCTCTTCCACCTTATTAAGATCGGTGGTGATCTTAATATCGGCATTTGAGTATGCTTCCCTCTTGTCAGTCCCTATAACAAACCAGCCTTTTTCCTTAAAAAAATCAACCATCACGCTTCCAATCCCTCCAAGGCATCCTGTAATTAAAATTTTCTTCTGCATGGTTTTAATGTTTTAAATTATTTCATAATCGATCAGAGGCTCTCCTTAAGCATTCTGATAGAATTCAAATGAACTTTGTTCCAGTAAAGCGGACTTGAGTTGGTATTATGACTCAGGATAACAGCCCTGTCAGATTTTCTTAAATATGAATCTGCAGGAAGCGGCTCATTTTCAAACACATCGAGACCCACATATCCGATTTTACCGGCTCTCATAAATTTTTCAATATCAGGTTCGTTGATTACAGGGCCCCTGGCAGTATTTATTAATACGACACCATCCTTCATCCGGGCAATTGTCTCCTCCGCAATCAGGTGAAAGCTTGTCGGATTGAGATCGCAATGTATTGTAATAATATCTGCTCCTGCAAGGAGCTCGGTCAGTTCAACTCTTCTCCCAAAGAACCCTCCGGTGCTCTTTAATTCATCATCAGGCTTAATATCGTACCAGATTATATTCGTTGTGAAACAGCTAAGTTTTTCCGCAACAACCGAACCTATGTGTCCGTACCCGATTATTCCGACAGTAAGCTCGTTAAGGGTTGAGGCTGGTATCTTTTCCCACTTCCCCTGGTGCATTTTCCGGTTATTCTCATCTATTTTACGGACTATGGAGAGCATCAGTCCGATAGTACTTTCGGATACCGGGACAATGAATGCATCAGGCGTATTAAGAACCTTAATACCTTTTGACAGTGCATATTTTTTATTAATAGAGTCTATACCTGTGCCCCATTTTACAATTGTTGTCAGCTTTGGCGCAGCATCAATCACCTTTTCGGTGATCCTGTCGTCGCCACAAATAATACCTTCGACATCTGCTTTCAGTATTCTTATCATTTCATTCTCATCGAACCGTTCGACGACAGGAGGAACAACGACATCATAATCCTGAAAATGATGACTGTATTTTGACCATTCAAGCTGGAGGTAAGGAGCGGTAATTGCGATCTTTTTTTTCATTCGTGTTTAAATCATTTTTAATAGTCTGATAGCCTGAAATAATAAATCAATTTACTCATCTTCTTTTTCCCGCAATACGCAGGGCTTCATCAAAGCTAATCTTCGGAAAAACAGTTAGTTTTCCGCCGACAGTTGCATCGAAAACAGATCTGTTATGCTTTTCAAAGCTCATTTTAGCCAGCCTGTAAGCTTTTTCAGATCCTTCAAGGTCGGGTAACTGCCATTTCATTCCTTTGAAATAGTTGGGGTCGAAATGGCTTATGTCGTCTCCCTTTAATGTCTCTACCTTATGAGGAGTGCCTTTTTGTGCAAAGCTGTGATCGACACCAATAAGGAAGACCCTGCTGAATCCGAGATAAAAGGCAACCTGCAACGCAGCATAGGTTACGGTGCTACCCTGGCTTATACCCCTGGTAATATCTTCAAAAAAGGTCCATTTGGAATGGATATCGCCCAGGAAAAATATCTTTTCACTGTGACCGAATAGCTTTTTCCCGTGTTTATACGAAATAAAGGAGGGGCACTGCATCTCAAGAAATTCGTTCCGGCATTGTTCCAGCACGAACCTGTTGACACAAACATGATATTCAATATTCAGGTTTGTTTTTTCGAAAAGCAGGAAGATCTTGTTGAGACCGATAGTATGGTAATCGTTGAGAAGACTTAATTCCATTTTGTTAAGTGACGGTCCGTTACCTATCAGGAAACAATCTTCTCCACTGTGGATATCCCTGAATCCATCAAGCCTGTGGGCTTCGTGGTTCAACCATTCCCCGTGTCTGATAATTCTCGGGACAAAGCTTATACTATCTTTAAGTATCTTAATCATACTTTTCAGCTAAAAACAACAAGGTTCAAAATTACATAGAGTATCAGGATTAATAACGGATAAAAGCTCGTCCTGTATTCAAAACTTTTAAAATTAAGGTCAAAATACCTGTACGATCTGATTGCGGAATACCATGAAAAGAATGATACACTGCTTATTATCAATGCCAGGGGGAATGAAATAATACCCATATCGAGGAGCAGGATAAAGATCAGGCTCATTCCGATAAAGATTATACCCGAAACGCCGTTTGCAATATGCCACACGATGTTATTGGAGATACTGTAAAGCTGAAGGTGGAGAGCCCCGTAGCGCTCAAAGAAATATGCCACTACCATCGCTATCCAGATCTGGGTAGTAACAAGTGTAACATTACTCCCGATCATTTTAAGAAGAGGTTGTCCGGCAACACCTACAAAAATTGACGTTATAACGAATGTCAGTAAAGATAATCTCATACCAAAGGTTACTCTTGAAAGGAGTCCGCTTCGGTTGCCTTCTATGAACAGCCTGTTATATAATGGGATCTTGCTGTAGAAAGGGGCGTTGCTGAAGTTTTTAAGGATATCCAGGAGCTTCAGCGAAAAAAGATAGGAAGTAACTGAAGGTGAGTTTCCCATCTGGGCAACGACAAGTCCGCTGGCCTGAACCACTCCGTACGACATCAGAACACCGGCCCAGCTTTTCCATGCAGCAGGGAATATGCTGTTAAACAGTTCCTTATCGAATCCATTCGACCTGAAATATCTGAATCTGCCATCATGTACGATCCGGCACAGGTACCTGTTAAAAAGCATTTGTAATATTGCCCAGATTTGCTGATTCACAATAAGCCAGAGCAGCGAACGTGTTGATATTGCTACAAAAAATCCCGAAATAATTGACAGCACCGAAATTATGGCTTCCCACCTCCGGAGCATTGCCACCTTGTTCACTCCCTGAAGAAAGATCATGTAGCGGTTACCGTTGAATCTTATAAAAGTCGTGATGAGAATAAGGACGAATGAGATCCATGCTTCATTCTGGTCTAAGGTGAAGCTGATTGGTTTCTTAAGAGTAAAATATCCTGCAACTGAGATTACAAGAATGAATACGAGGCTGGTAAATAGCAGCACCTGCTTTGTTGCGTTATCAGCTCTTTCAAGCAGGTTCCAGTTTACTCCTTCGGTCCTTTTAATATTTTCCTTCTTCCCGAAATCGGCTATATCAACTGCACCTCCCATGGCGTACGACATAACCCTTATAAAGGTTACACCAAACCCGAGATCCCCGATATTCTGTAATCCAATGAATATGTTAAAGAGAAGCCAGATGGTGATCTCTTCTCTCGAAAGGACGGTGGTAATTACAGGCAGAAGGAGAATAGCGTAAAGGCTCTTGCTCAGAAAACTGCTCCATGTGGCAAAAGTAGGGGAATCCCAGACCTTTAGTACTATATTTCTGATGGTCTTCATCAGGTAATTAACCGGATAATTTTATATGTTGATCAATCGGATTATAAACAGCAACAATGATTTATTCATTATCAGTAAAAAATGACGGATTGTACATATCCGCTGAGAGTCCGTCGCTGAACGTATTCAGTGACTTGTAACGGCCTTTGAGATCCCTGCTGAACTTTGAGCCGGTGATACCGGCAAGGGAATCGATCAGTCCTGAATATTTCTTAAGAGCCTCGGGGTATCTGACTGTGTGGAGAGTGTGATCATTTTCGAAAAGGGTTCTGTCGCGCAGTGTCGGCGGATAGAAGGGAAGGAATTGATTGTTGCTGTCTTTCACGATCACATTTATCCCGTTCCACCATCCTCTTTCGGCATCTTTCCTGTCGTCCCCAATGAGATTTGAGGGATGTGCTTTTGTATAGGCCTGGAAAATAAGTTTATACTCCGGATTGGTCAGCAGGAAATCCCTGTTTGCCTGCCTTACGTGTCTGTAATTGCAGTCGTCAATAACTATAACAGCCGTCGCGGCAAGATGAGGCCTTATCAGAAGAAGACACATCAGCTGGCTTCTGTAGTCGTGAGGTCCGTCAACAAAATAAAGGGCGATCTTCCTGTTCGCGGTATATGTGCTGAGTCTTTCAAGGGCATTTTCGTAGTCCTCATTTATAATATCTGCATTTTTAATACCAAGCTTCTGCATCCTTTCGTTCACGATCTTCATATTTTTCCCTTCGCTGTCGAAGAATGCAAAGTTATCAATCCCATATGCTTTTGATTCAGGAACTGATCCGGCTACAGAAAGAAGTGACAGTCCCTGGAAAACACCCACCTCGAGATAGGCAGTCTCATTGGCAAGCAGGACCGGAGCCATGTTTCTGAGAAGTGAAATGATCTTTTCTCCCGAGAGTCCCGACAGAACCGTTTTGTTGTATTCCGAAGGATTGTTGTCTGCCTTTTTTATGCAATCAAGTAAGATCTTTTTGTCCATTCATCGAAAATTCTTAAAATATTGAACTGCCTCAAAATGGCAGGGGAATATCACCTGTGAAGGTAATCAAACAAAAACAGGGCCATGTCAAAATCAGACTGTACATCTATATCCATCGATTCGAAGGGAGGAACCTCAAACATATAGGGTTTTTCTCCAATTCTACGGTTGCCTGATTTTCTGAATGATTCCCTGCTGAAAATATACAGATTGGAGTTTTCCTCGTAAACCGGTTTAAGGTCCTGTGTTTTAATAAGTCTGCCGGGATCATGGTTTATCGGTTTCCCGTCTCCCCAGTATAATCTCGACTGGATCCTGTTCACACCAAAAACCGAATCATACTTTTCGCTGTTCCTGAAGAAAAAATCTATTGCCCTGTCGATACTTTCACTTCGTAATAGCGGATTCGTACTGTGGGTCTGAAAAAATGTATCCCCGCCTATAACGGTGAGGTCGTATTCTATTATCCGGTTCATCGAAACATCATCACCGCAAAGATCTGCAGGTCTTTTGATTATTAATACATCAGGAAAATGCTTCCGCAGGTCATCGGATATTTTTTCGGAGTCGGTATTTACATAGACTTTTCCCGGGAAAGAGCTTTTCAATAGTTCGTTCAGTATGGCGTGGTAAAGTGGTTTTCCCCTGAACAACTTCATGTTCTTATCAGGTACCCTTTCCGAATGACCTTTCATGGGAAGAAGAAAATTTACGGTCATGTAATATTCAGTTTCTTTAAGGTATCAAATATAGGAGGTTTAAGCCAGCCTGAAAAATTTCAGTTACACCCGGTTTAAAATAGCCGCAACTTGTCCGGTGAGGTTTTCGCGGGAATATTTTTCAATTCCCACAGGATTATTTTCAAACCTGCCATTGACGAAATTATCCCGTATCTCATCAATATATCCGGCCAGGTCTGCCTCGTCGGCTTCACCGAAGATCCTGCCGCTGCCGGTTTCGCCAAGTATACTTTCAACATCGCTTCCATACCTGCCCAGAGCAATTACCGGGCGCCTTGAAGCCATATATTCAAAAAGCTTGCCCGGAATCATTTCATTCGATTTTTTATCCGACGGGATTATTATAAGCAGGGCAACTGACCGGGCAAGATATTCCATTGCCTTGCTGTGTTCAACATATGGCATTAATTCGGTGGAAATATTCCCGTTCGATCTCAGAAGTGCAGCTGTATTCTCATCAACCCGTCCGATAAACCGAAGTGTCACCGGGGCATGATTTTTTGCCTTACACATGTCGATGGCCCTGATAAGCACGCCGATATCATAGTTACCTGCCAGGGTCCCGAGATAGGTAATGGCAAAGGTGTCGGGAACAATTGCTCCTTTCCCGAAGTCAGCCTGATCGTAGCCATTTGTAACAGTTATAATTTTATCTGGCGGCTGACCGGCTTTCAGAACTGACCGGAACAAATCGCGTGTTGCATTACAGGTGGTGATTACCCTGTCGGCATTGTTAAGTACCCGGGATTCCAGAAACCCGTTTATCATTCTGGCAGGCAGGGTCTGATACATCTTACCTGAGTAATAGATCTCTGACCAGGGGTCTCTCAGATCCGCAATCCAGTTAATCTTCAGCCTTTTTTTTAATTTGAGCCCGATAAGCTGTGTTGAATGGGGCGGGCTTGATGTAATTACAGTCGTGATCTCTTCCTCTCTGATAATCCTGACAGCTGATCTCAGAGCATACCTGTTCCATCCGACCCTGGCATCGGGGAGAAAAAAATTACCCCTTATGAACCTGAGTATTTTTTTGACCAGACCGGGATTGCTCTCGTTCACGAAACCACCATAAGGTACCTCTTTACTGCCTGTTATCTTTTTATATGCCGAAAAGATTCCCGTTGAAGTTACCGATTTGTACACTTTCAGCCCGGGAGAAATCTCGTTGACCAACTCATTGTCGATCTGTGGATAAGAGGCATAAGCAGGATCGACTGTAAGTATGACGGGGTCCCATCCGAACACGGAAAGATATTTCGAGAACTTAAGCCATCGCTGAACGCCGGCTCCTCCACTGGGTGGCCAATAATAAGTAATGATGAGGACCTTGTTCATCTCAAAGCTTCTTTAATAAGCCTGCTATGCTGACTTTCCCGGATATGATATTTTTAAGTTGTTGGATACTAACTCTTTCCTGCTGCATCGAATCGCGATATCTTATCGTAACCGTATTATCCTCCGCTGTCTGATGATCAATTGTGATGCAGTAAGGTGTTCCTATGGCATCCTGGCGCCTGTAACGTCTTCCGATCGAGTCCTTGTCGTCGTACTGGCAGTTAAAATCAAACTTCAGGTCGTTGATAATCTTTTCAGCTATTGCCGGGAGTCCGTCTTTTTTTACCAGTGGCATAACGGCAAGCTTGACAGGCGCAAGGAAAGAGGGAAGTCGCAGGACTGTCCTTAAATCTTTGGTCCCATCCTCTTTTGTGATCTCCTCCTCAGCAAGGGCAGCTGATATAACCTGAAGGAACATCCTGTCGACACCTATGGAGGTCTCAATAACAAAAGGAATATACGATTCACCTTTTTCCGGATCGAAGTACTGCATCTTTTTGCCGCTGAAATTCTGATGCTGCTTCAGATCATAATCTGTCCTTGAATGAATACCTTCCACTTCTTTAAATCCGAATGGAAATTTATATTCAATGTCGGTTGCGGCATTTGCATAATGAGCCAGCTTTGTATGATCGTGGAAGCGGTAATTTTCATCTCCGAAACCAAGTGCCTTGTGCCACTTCATCCTGATCTCCTTCCAGTGCCTGAACCAATCCAGTTCACTTCCCGGCTGAACAAAAAACTGCATCTCCATCTGTTCAAATTCCCTCATCCTGAAAATGAACTGTCGGGCAACTATTTCATTGCGGAAAGCTTTCCCTATCTGAGCTATCCCGAACGGGATCTTCATCCTTCCGGTCTTCTGGACATTAAGGAAATTCACAAAGATACCCTGGGCTGTTTCGGGGCGCAGATAGATCTTGCTGGCCCCTTCGGATGTCGAGCCCATCTCGGTCGAGAACATCAGATTGAACTGCCTTACATCTGTCCAGTTCCTTGTCCCGGAAATAGGACAAACAATTTCATTATCAATAATGACCTGCCTGAGTCCGGCCAGGTCGTTAGCATTCATAGCTTTTGAAAACTGCCCGTATATCTCATCAATTTTTGCCTGGTTGGCCAGTACACGCGGATTTGTTTCCCTGAACTTCTTTTCGTCAAATGTTTCACCAAACCGTTCCCTCGCTTTTCCTATCTCTTTGCTGATCTTCTCCTCGAACTTGGCAATATGCTCCTCAATAAGGACATCGGCACGGTATCTCTTCTTTGAATCTTTGTTGTCGATAAGCGGATCGTTGAAAGCATCGACATGACCTGAGGCTTTCCATATAGTCGGATGCATGAATATGGCTGAATCTAATCCCACAATATTCTCATGCAGCAGTACCATGCTCTCCCACCAGTATTTTTTGATATTATTCTTCAGCTCAACTCCGTACTGCCCGTAGTCGTACACTGCACTTAACCCATCATAAATTTCACTTGACGGAAATACATACCCATACTCCTTGCAGTGAGCAACCAGCCTTTTGAAAATATCGTCCTGAGCCATAATTAGATAAATTTAGATTAACAGTTTTGCATTAATGGTAGGCAAAAATAACGTAAAATCTTCTGTTTTACAATGTATGAGGCGTTTGGGCACTAATTTAAGTTTCTGTGTGCACGAATGTCAATCCCGGTTTAAGAATCACCTTTTCGTCAGATCCATACTCTATCATACAGGGCGGGTCAGAGTATTGTCAGCCAATTGAATAAATAAAACCATCATTTGGCCATATGTTATTAAATGTGAAAATCTCAATGCTATTGGCATGGATCTCTGTCTCCAATTAAATCTATTTGTATATTTACTCCTCTTTATAGTAAAGAAATTATGAAGAAAAGAACTGATTTTCTTGTCATAGGATCGGGAATTGCCGGGATGTCGTTTGCACTCAAAGCAGCCAGGTTCGGGAAAGTAACAATTATTACAAAATCGCTGATTGATGATACGAACACCAGATATGCCCAGGGAGGAATTGCCACGGTTTTCAGTGAGCCTGACAATTTTGAGAAACATATCAGGGATACTCTTATTGCGGGGGACGGATTCTGTAACGAGGAAGTCGTACGACTTGTTGTGCAGGAGGCGCCCGACAGGATAAAGGATCTCATTGAGCTTGGGGTATCGTTCGATAAAAAGGAGGATGGGTCATACGATCTGGCCAGGGAGGGAGGGCATAGTGAATACAGGATCCTTCATGCCAAGGATAAGACGGGAGAAGTGATCCAGAAGACATTGATGGAAAAAGTTAAGAATGAGCCGAATATAGAAGTATATGAAAAACACTTTGCAATAGAACTTCTTACGCAGCATCACCTGGGACTGGAATTAAAGAAGAATTATCCCGGGATAAAATGTTTCGGGGCATATGTAGCCGATCTTGTCAACCAGAAGGTCATGACTTTTCTTTCGAGGATCACGGTTGTTGCGACAGGAGGGCTGGGTCATGTATATCTTACCACCACGAATCCCGAAATTGCAACAGGCGACGGTATTGCAATGGTTTACAGGGCTAAGGGAGCAATTGAGAACATGGAATTCATTCAGTTTCATCCGACTGCTTTATACGATCCGGAGAAGCGTCCCAATTTTCTGATTACGGAAGCTCTCAGGGGTTTTGGGGCGGAGCTGAAGAATATCTCAGGTGAAAAGTTCATGAAACGATACGACAGCCGGGGATCTCTCGCCCCGAGGGATATTGTTGCCCGGGCCATAGATAATGAGATGAAGATCTGGGGTGATGATCACGTATGGCTCGATTGTTCACACCTTGATGCCGAAAGTCTGAAAGATCATTTTCCGAATGTATATGAGCACTGCCTGGCCCGGGGGATCGATATTACCACTGATATGATCCCTGTTGTTCCGGCAGCGCATTATTCGTGCGGAGGGATAAAAGTTGATACTGACGGACAGAGCTCCATCGACAGGCTTTATGCCCTTGGAGAGGCCTCGTCAACAGGTCTTCACGGTGCTAACAGGCTGGCTTCAAATTCGCTTATTGAGGCAGTGGTTTATGCCCATCGTGCTGCCATGCATTCGGCGAAACGTTTTGCCGGACTGAAATATGAGGATAAAGTACCGGACTGGGATTACAAGGGGACAACCCATCTCGAGGAGATGGTCCTTATTACCCAGAGCCTGAAAGAAGTCCAGATGATAATGAGCAATTATGTTGGCATTGTCAGATCGGACCTTCGCCTCGAAAGAGCTATGGTCCGACTTGAGATTTTGTACAAAGAGACGGAAAGTCTTTATAAAAGGTCGCTTATCTCAAAGAAAATATGCGAGTTGCGCAATCTGATCAATATTGGTTACATGATAATAAAAATGGCTAAAAGCCGTAAACAGAGCATTGGGCTGCACTATAACATCGATTATCCCAAAGGCTCAAGTCCCGAATTCTGATCCTGACCGTTATGTATCATCTTGAATCTTCTTTTAAAGGTAAAAACAGCCTCTGGAGATATGTTATCATGTTTGCCTCAGTGCTTATCGTCTCAAACACTATAGGGGCGATACCTCTTCTTATCGCCTATGTGATGAAAGCTTCATCCGATCCTGCAGTGATCGGGGAGATTGCTGCAAATCCCAATGATATGAGTATGCTTGGCCTCGAACCCAATACCGGACTCCTTGTTATGCTTTTTCCCTTTGTAGCCGGACTGGCTGCTTTTATACTGCTTATTAAACCAATGCATGGCAGAAGTTTCAGGGACATAATAAACGGGGACCGGGCGATAAGATGGAGAAGGTTTTTCATCTCGGGGCTGGTATGGCTTTTACTTTCGGCCATATATCTTTTCGTATACCTTAAAACTGATCCGTCTAATTTTTCACTCAACAATACAAGTATCACCCTGATAATGCTGACCTTGATTTCCCTGATCTTCATTCCGTTCCAGGCGGCTTTTGAGGAGATACTGTTCAGGGGATACCTGATGCAGGGTTTTGCGGTCCTGTTAAGGAACAGATGGTTCCCGCTGGTTATGACCTCGGTCCTTTTCGGACTGATGCATGCTTTTAATCCCGAAGTGGAAGATTTCGGATTTTTTACAATGATGCCTCAGTATATCCTCTTCGGGATGATATTCGGCATAATTACAATTCTTGATGATGGGATAGAAGCAGCAATGGGTGCACATTCGGCAAATAATATTTTCCTGTGCATTATGGTTACCCATAAATCGTCGGCCCTGCAAACTGCAGCAGTATATGAGCAGCAGAACGTGTTTCCCTGGATTGAACTGGGAGCCCTGTTTATAACTGGAATAATTTTTATCCTGATCCTCAAAAGGGTATTTAAATGGAAAGATTTTTCCCTTGTTTTAAGTGGTGTTAATGTTAAGGAACTTCCGGATAAGGCGGATCAGGTTTCATAAATAGAAGTTCTCTCTCTGGTTCTGTAATCACCCCATTTTTGCTTTATCTCTTCAAGAAGCTTTTTAATATAATCAATATCCAGTGTTGTCAGGAGCTTAAGGCGCGTATCCTTAAAGTCAGGAATCCCCTTGAAGTAATTTGACAGATGTCGCCGCATCTCAAAAATGGATCTGTTCCCTTCCTTGAATTCCAGCGATTTACCAAGATGCAACAGGGCGAGATCTGCTTTTTCGTTGACAGTTGGTTCGGGAAGTAGCTCCCCGGTACTGAGAAAATGCTTTATATCCCTGAATATCCATGGCCTGCCGACTGATGCTCTTCCGATCATTATCCCGTCTACAGCGTACCTGTCAAACATCTCTTTTGCCTTCAGGGGACTGTTAATGTCACCGTTCCCGATTACCGGGATCCTCATCCTGGGATTGTTCTTTACCTTTCCTATCAGGGTCCAGTCAGCCTGCCCCTTATACATCTGGGTTCTTGTCCTGCCATGGATCGTAAGTGCCTTTATCCCGGTATCCTGTAATCTCTCAGCAACTTCTACAATGTTCCTGCTTTCGTCATCCCACCCGAGTCGTGTCTTGACAGTAACCGGCAGCTTTACTGCCCTTACAATTGCCTCTGTCATTTCAATCATCAGGGGTATGTTCCTAAGCATCCCGGCTCCCGCTCCGCGGTTGGCAATCTTTTTCACAGGACATCCGAAATTGATGTCTATAAGTTCAGGTCCTGCTTCTTCGGCCATCATGGCTGCTTCGACCATGGCCTCAGTAATATGACCATAGAGCTGAATGCCGACAGGCCGCTCAAAATCGTTAAGATCAAGCTTCCTGACACTTTTCTCTCCCTCCCTTATAAGTCCGTCGGATGAGATGAATTCGGTGTAAACGAAATCTGCTCCCTGCATTTTACAGATCATCCTGAAGGACTGATCCGTAATATCTTCCATCGGAGCAAGGAATAATGGATTTTCGCCCAGAATTATGTTACCTATTGTCAAACCGTTTATCCCTGTTACGACCAGGTAGGATTTTGAACACCTGTAAGTGCAGTTGCCTTGTCGAGTTCACTCTTTCTGTAAAAATATACAAGCCCGTAATTTTCACTCTCCGACATCCTTTTGTCCTCAGGCAGCGTGCTGTGGTTGTTCTCTACCTCATTCCATATTTGTACTATTATCTCATCTGCCTCCTTGCGAAGTTCGCTGTTCCTCTCAGTATAGTCAAGTGTTCTTCTGACAAGGGTTTTCTGATAGTTCCAGGCTTCAAGAAAATTCTGATATCTTACTTTGACTACCGCTATTGTAGGGTTCGTAATCGGGCAGCCCCCTTTTCTTATACGGTACTCTTCTCCCTCAATGATTCTTTTTCCCCAGCTTATCAGTTCGTTTTCGGAATTGAACGACGGAACCGTAGTCTCATTCGTTGCCAGTCCGTAAAATGCCCTTGTCTCAGCAGGCAGATCGCCCCTGAAAACAGCCATGTTCATTACCCTGATAAAATGGGTCAGGTATAACCGGGCTTTTCTTAGCGTTTCAGTATAATCCCTGCTCTTTACATTCTGCGATGTAAGATATTGCCTGTGCATCTGAATCCCCTGTTCAAACTGCGGAAGAAACCTCTGCAGCCTTACTATGGTTTTTGTAGAAAATGCCATCTTACTTGGAGGAAGCTCTTTCCCTTTCTCAAGTGCTATCCTCATTGCCCTTATACGGGCAGCGTCGGTGTTAGGTAGTCTTCTGTAGGGCATGATCAGGATTAGTTGTTGGTAATTTGTTAATAACAGATGCGAATATAACTATCATTTGTTAATATCAAAGAGTCTTCGCAAATTAATTTCATGATTATTAAAATGTTCTGAACAGGTTAGCAA
Organism: uncultured Bacteroidales bacterium; assembly: GCA_963736675.1. Classification (GTDB taxonomy): domain Bacteria; phylum Bacteroidota; class Bacteroidia; order Bacteroidales; family VadinHA17; genus LD21. Next base: position 784,356 of record CAVTPT010000002.1, on the reverse strand, counting down.
TGTTGATAACATTATACGGAGGTTAAACAAAAAAGTTTCACACATGAAAGATAAAAATTTAAAGAAAATTAAAGCGTCATGAGGTTGTTTCATCCGGTTAAGGGTGTTAATTTAGTAGTTCCAAATGTTTAATTCACAACGATATGTTCGAAAGTAAAATATATTCAGGACGGAGGAAAACCCTTCACGGTATCATGGGTTCGGGAGTTGCGATTTTCGCGGGCAATGTTGATGCCCCCATGAATTACCCGGCTAATACCTATCATTTCAGACAGGACAGCGATTTCCTGTATTATTTTGGTCTTGATCTTCAGGGATTTGCCGGCCTGATGGATTTTGATTCAGGCGAAGACATGATCTTTGGCAATGATGCAGGCATGGATGATATCATCTGGATGGGTCCTCAGCCATCCGTCCGTGATCTTGCCGCCAGGTGCGGGGTAAAAAAAAGTGCCCCGATGGCGAAGCTTGAAGAATTTGTAAAGGCAGCACTCGACAAAGGGAGGATAATCCATTTTCTTCCACCTTACAGGGCTGAGACAAAAATGATGCTTGGCTCGCTGCTAAAAGAGAATCCGTGCCGGATGAAGACAAAGGCATCAGAAAAACTGACAAAAGCAGTTATTTCAATGCGGTCGGTAAAGGAGGAGGTGGAAATAGATGAGATAGAGAAAGCAATAGGAATAGCCTTCGATATGCATGTTACTGCAATGAAGATGTGCCGCCAGGGAGTCACCGAACAGCAGATATTCGGTACTGTGGAAGGAATTGCCCTTGCAGGGGGCTGGGGTCCCTCATTCCCTATTATTCTTAGCGTTAACGGACAGACACTGCATAATCATTCTCATGACAACCTGCTTAAAAAGGGGAGGATGATGGTGACTGATGCCGGGGCTGAAACGGATCTCCATTATTCTTCCGACATAACACGCACAACTCCGGTAGGAGGCAAGTTCAGTCTCAGGCAGAAAGAGATATATGAAGTTGTTCTGAAGGCAAATACCGAGTCTATAAATCTGGCAGGTCCCGGAATGTCAAATCTCGACCTGCACCTTAATGCCTGTAAAATAATTGCTGCAGGGATGAAGGACCTTGGACTGATGAAGGGAGATGTTGATGAAGCCGTAAATGAAGGAGCACATGCGCTGTTTATGCCGCACGGCCTCGGACACATGATGGGCCTTGATGTCCACGATATGGAAGCACTCGGCGAAAACCTTGCCGGGTATAATGAAAATATAAAACGAAGCTCTCAGTTCGGACTTGCCTTTCTGAGGTTCGCACTTCCATATAAACCGGGACATGTTTTTACAGTTGAGCCCGGATGTTATTTTATACCTGAGCTGATAGATCTCTGGAAGTCGGAAGGTAAATTCAGGGAGTTTATAAATTATGACAGGGTTGAGAAATGGAAAGATTTCGGAGGAGTCAGGATCGAGGACAATGTTCTGATAACAGGAACCGGGAACAGACTGCTCGGTAAGCCGATACCAAAAACAATAAGCGCGATCGAAAAGGTGTGTTCCATACCATTATGATACAGTATCTTTCCGGACGCAATGCAGGAAGAACATTATCGTGGATCTGTAATTCCGGCTGAAGTGTTTACCGGGACTTAACGTGCCGGATCTGTCAGTATCGTGCAAGCATGCTGTAGGCGAACCAGAGTACGGGCGCCTGTCCGTGAAGGTCTCCTGTGACGGTTGGTCTTGTCAGATAAAAATTAAGATCCCTGCTCTGCCCTGTCCCCACACATACATTCGATATTTTACCTGTCTGGTCGATATAACCGGTCAAAGCATTCCATGCCTTTTTACTGGCTGCAGAAAATTCTTTCTTCCTTAATAACCCTTTCTTAACTCCGATAGTCATTGCATATCCGAACATTGCTGTGGAGGAGGTCTCTTTAAATGACTCCTCCCTGTCGATAAGTTGCCTCCACATCCCATCTTCTGACTGGTAAAGAAGCAATGCATCCATCATCTTTGTGTAGCCGGCAAGAATTGAAGGGTAATGAGGATTATCCCGGGGTAGTTCAGTCAGTAATTCAGCAAGACCGGCTGCCACCCAGCCATTTCCTCTTCCCCAGTAAAAAGGAGCTTCAAGGCCGTGGAAAAAGAGACCATTGGGTTGTTGCAGCTTCTTCAGGTAAGCATCTGTCGAAAGAGCAGCCCTTTCGAGGTATTTCATGTCGCCTGTTATTCTGTAAGCCTGAATCTGAAGGGACCCGATCATCCACACATCATCGATCCAGTATCTTGTTTGTTTTGTAAGTCCGTCCGGTAATGGATCTGACCACTGCCCATCGGCAAGCTCAAGTCCCTGGCGAAGAAAAAGGTCATTTTTATTCTGCCTGTATAATTCCAGGGGAAGGATGCCATATAAGTTCACGTCAACATGGTTGGCCGTATTAACAATTTTGTCACTTATCACCTTCATATACCTGTCGGAAAGTTTCTGCAGCCTGTTTTCATCTTTCAGTAAGCCGGCAAGTCTTACAGCACCGAATCCGGTACATGCTTCTGCATAATGTACCGCATTGACATCCGGTGTCCGGTACATCATAAAATCAGGTCTCGACAGGAGGTCATCAATAACCATTCTGCCGGCTGCTTCAGGGGATAAAGGTTGCGATGCACCGGTATTGTTATCTGAAAATTTCACACTGGAACAACTGCCAAACAGGGCCAGTAACAAAATGGGTAACAACGATTTTTTCATGATTGCTGATTATTCTGATAATTATTGGGAACGAAGTATCGACGAATTTTAAAAATGTTAATTTTAGAGTTCCAATTTAGGCAATAATTAAATAATTAACACAGGAGAGTACCGGATCATTTTACTTAAAACTTCTGTAAAAACGGGTATGAGAGTTGAGGAACCTTTGAATTTGGACAGTAAATCGTGTAGAAACATTGTTAAGTTGTATGTAGCAGGATACAAAGGGCCCCGGAATTGAGAAAGCGGATTAAAATGCAGATACAACATGTTAAACCAGGAACCTATAATTCATTATCAATGAAAAAGAATATTATAATATTACTCACAGGATTGTTATTAACATCTCTTTTTTCATCCTTTTCCGAAGCCCAGGTAAAGTGGACTAAATCAAAAAATTCTGAATTCTGGATTACAAGTGAAATAAAGCTAGTAAAAGCAAAAGAAATTAAAGCTGATATTACAATATTTCCTGAGGAGAAAGAACAGATTGTTAATGGTTTCGGAGCCTGTTTCAATGAGCTGGGATGGACTGCATTATCGGTACTTGATGATGCCAGGCGTGAATCGATTCTTAAGGATCTGTTTGATCCATCGGCAGGACTTAAGCTTAATATTTGCAGGATGCCGATCGGGGCCAACGATTATTCCCGCGATTATTATTCATTGAATGACACACAAGGGGATTTTGAAATGAAAAACTTCAACATCGAAAGGGATAAGCAGATGCTTATTCCTTACATTAAAGCGGCTATGAAATATCGCCCCGACCTTCAGGTGTGGGGTTCTCCGTGGTGTCCACCCTCGTGGATGAAAACAAATGGTCATTATGCATGTCGTCCCACAGCCACAAACGGACTCTCACGCGACAAAATGGGAAGGGAAAATCTTACCCAGTTTATAATGGAAGAACCTTACCTTAAAGCGTATGCTCTTTATTTTACTAAATATGTTCAGGCTTACAGGAATGAAGGAATAAATATTACGGGAGTACATGTCCAGAATGAAATGAATTCATGTCAGAATTTCCCTTCATGCATCTGGACCGCCAATGACCTTGGACTATTCATAGGTAAATACCTGGGACCAGCTTTATCTGCAACAGTTCCGGATGCCGAAATATGGTACGGGACAGTTGAAAGACCATCTGTGGAGAAGGTAGACACGATACTACAGGATACTGTAACATCAAAATATATTGATGGGATAAGTTTTCAGTGGGCAGGGAAACAGGCTATTGCGGGGGTGCATACAAAATACCCTGAGATAAAGCTGATGCAGTCTGAAACCGAATGCGGTAACGGAACAAATGATTGGAAAGCAGCTGAATACACGTTTTCCCTTATGAAACACTATTTTGAAAACGGAGTAAGCGTTTATTCATTCTGGAACAGTGTGCTTGACGAGACAGGAAAGAGCCAGTGGGGATGGAAGCAAAACGCAATGATAACCGTTAACAGCACCTCTAAGGAAATAGTATATAATCCTGAGTTTTATCTGCTGAAACATTTCAGCTTTTTTATTAAACCGGGAGCTTACAAGATCAAAACGGAAGGGAATAACTCCGAACTTCTGGCATTCAGAAATCCCGACAAAAGCATAGTGGTGATAATAGGCAACAGCAAGGACTCAAAATATGATGCAAGTGTAAGGATAGGTAATGAGATTCTGCAGGCCAGCCTTGAGCCTCATTCGTTTAATACATTTATTGTAAAATAACAGGAAATATTAAAACCGGAAACACTATGCTGCTGATTATTGTATTGCTTCTCTGTATTCTCTTTATTGTACTCTCGTCGACAAAACTTAAGCTCCATCCTTTCCTTGCACTGCTGTTTGCAGCACTCGGTTTCGGGATCTTTACGGGAATGCCCCTGAACGAGATAACCCAATCGATCAACAATGGATTTGGGAGTACTCTGGGATACATAGGAATTGTAATTGTAGCAGGGACAATTATAGGTATATTTCTTGAGTATTCAGGAGGTGCATATACTCTTGCCGACCGGATCCTTAGGATAATAGGCCAGAAACATGTACCGCTTGCAATGGCTATTATAGGATACTTTGTCTCTATCCCGGTATTTGCCGATTCGGGTTTCGTAATCCTTTCCCCTCTTAACAAAGCCCTTTCGAAAAGAGCAAAGATCTCGCTGGCCGGACCGGCAATCGCGCTGAGTCTTGGCCTTACTGCCACACATTGTCTTGTGCCGCCAACACCGGGACCAATAGCCGCCGCAGGGATCCTTGGTGCAAATTTAGGTTACGTAATAATGTTCGGAATGGTTACTGCCGCTTTTGCTTTAGCCATGGGCTGGCTATTCTCAATTAAGGTTGCATCTAAGGTCCGGATCGAGCCTAATCCTGAAATTTCCGACGAGGAGATTTCCATGAAAATGAAAGAATCTCCGTCGCCGGTGAAAGCACTTACTCCGATATTTTTACCGATCATCCTGATTGTATTGAAATCAATCTCCGATTTTCCAACATCACCATTTGGGGAGGGTATCCTTAAGACTATCTTTGGATTCATTGGAGAACCCATCATAGCATTACTTATCGGTGTTCTTCTGGCTTTCAGGCTTCCAAAAAAAAGAGAGGAGGGCATGTTTTCCGAACAAGGCTGGGTGGGCAAAGCCCTGCTGAGTTCAGCAACAATCATTCTTATTACCGGTGCCGGAGGAGCTTTCGGGAAAGTTCTTCAGAATTCCGGGCTGGCCGATACAATCGGGTCGTCGCTTGCCGACATCAACGTTGGGATCTGGCTGCCTTTTATTATTGCTGCAACTATAAAGAGTGCACAGGGCTCATCTACTGTTGCAATAATTACCACTGCTTCAATAATTGCACCACTTCTGCCTTCCCTTGGTTTTGATTCGGAGATGTCAAAAGCACTTATGGTATTATCGGTAGGAGCAGGTGCAATGGTTGTTTCGCATGCCAACGACAGTTTTTTCTGGGTGGTGACCCAGATGTCGGGGATGAACATAAAAACAGGCTACAAACTTCAAACCGTCGGAACATTTATACTTGGTACAAGTGCAGGGATTGTTCTCTGGATCCTGAGCCTTATATTGAAATAGGTTTAAGACAAATACGGGGCGAAGTGAGCACGGTGAAGGACAGCAGCGACACAAATTATTTCAAAAAGCCTTGTAATATTCCCTGTTGAGCCGGGCAATATTGTTCAGTTTTATCTGTTTGGGGCATTCCGCTTCACATGCTCCAGTGTTTGAGCAGCTTCCAAAACCAAGCTGATCCATTGTCTCAACCATCACCCTGACTCTCTCTTTAGCTTCGATCCGGCCTTGCGGAAGCAGGGCAAACTGCGAGATCCTTGCTGCGACAAACAACATGGCGGATGCATTTTTGCATGCTGCCACACATGCCCCGCAGCCAATGCAAATTGAAGAGTCAAATGCAGTATCGGAATTTTTCCTGGGGACAAGGATTGAATTTGCTTCGGGAGCAGAGCCTGTGTTAACAGAAATAAATGCTCCGGCAACCTGGATTTTATCAAAGGCACTTCTGTCGACAATAAGATCCTTAATCACCGGGAATGGTTTTGCTCTCCATGGCTCTACCCAGATAGTGTCGCCATCGCCGAAATACCTCATCGACAGATGGCATGTTGTTACCGCCGGAACCGGGCCGTGGGGATGACCATTAATATACATTCCGCAGGATCCGCAAATTCCCTCACGGCAGTCATGATCAAATGCAACAGGATCCTTATCCTCTTCAATAAGTCTTTTATTGAGGGCGTCAAGCATCTCGAGGAATGACATTCCGGTTGAAACATCATCCATCCTGTAAGTTACAAAATTACCTTTTGAAGTTGAGTTTTTTTGCCTCCATATTTTCAGAACAACTTTCATATCATTCGTGGTAATTGCATTTTAAGGGTAACAAAAGATAAATTAGTCAGACTCCTTCCTCCTTCAGAACAGATCATAATCCGGCTTTCGCTCCTGGTCACAGTCACACTCATTTTCACAGGTCTCTCTTCTATTTATAGCTTCTTACCTTCATTTCAACCTCGCTGAACCTGAGCTCCTCCTTATGGAGGATATGTGGTCCGGATTCTCCGGTATATTCCCAGGCCGCGACATAGGTAAATTTTTCATCATTTCTGAGTGCCTCTCCGTCGGAAGTCTGGTACTCTTCCCTGAAATGTGCACCGCACGATTCTCTCCTTTCAAGAGCATCATAAACAAGCAGTTCCGCCAGTTCAAGGAAATCAGCAACCCTGCTGGCTTTTTCAAGTTCGGGATTCAGCTCGTTTAAGGTACCTGGTATTTTAAGATCTTTCCAGAACTCTTCCTTCAGGTCCTGAATAAGGGTCATTGCTTTTTTTAATCCCTCTTCGCTCCGCGTCATTCCACAATAATCCCACATTATTTTTCCAAGACGTTTATGAAATGATGCTGCTGTCTGTTTTCCTTTTATGAGGATCAGTTTTTCAAGCCTGTTTACAACAGCTTTTTCAGCCTCCTCAAATTCGGGCCGGTCAGCTTTGATGCGTGGAATACTTATTTCACCGGCAAGATAATTGCTTATTGTATTTGGCAGAATGAAATATCCATCACCAGCTGCCTGCATCAGCGAACTGGCTCCCAGCCGGTTAGCCCCGTGATCCGAAAAATTTGCCTCACCTATGGCATAAAGTCCGGGAATTGTTGTCATCAGCTCATAATCCACCCAGAGTCCCCCCATTGTATAGTGTCCTGCCGGATAGATCATCATAGGTTGCAGGTAAGGATCAATGCCTGAAATGTTACGGTACATCTCGAAGAGGTTCCCGTATTTGTTTTCAATAACTTTCCTGCCCTGTTTTGCAATCGCATCCCTGAAATCAAGGTTCACGGCGAAGCCTGTTACCCCGACTCCATAACCCGCATCACATCGTTCCTTGGCAGCCCTCGAAGCAACATCCCTGGGTACCAGGTTCCCGAATGCAGGATACCTGCGTTCAAGATAGTAGTCCCTCTCTTCTTCGGGAATTGCATTGGCCTGACGTTTATCTCCCTTTGTTCTGGGCACCCAGATCCGTCCGTCGTTACGGAGCGATTCCGACATAAGAGTAAGTTTTGACTGAAACTCATTAAGCTGCGGGATGCTTGTAGGGTGTATCTGGACAAAGCTGGGATTTGCAAAAAAGGCACCTTTCTTATGAGCTTTCCATGCTGCCGAAGCATTTGAACTGACTGCCAGGGTTGAAAGATAATATATTGTCCCGTATCCTCCTGTTGCCAGTACTACTGCATGAGCAGGATATCTTTCTATGTTCCCGTTTATCAGATTGCGTGCAATGATTCCTCTGGCTTTTCCTTCAATAACAACCAGATCAAGCATTTCCCTGCGGGGATACATTGTCACACTGCCTTTTTTTATCTGCCGGTTCAGTGATGAATAGCATCCAAGAAGGCACTGCTGGCCGGTCTGCCCTTTGGCATAAAAAGTCCTCGAAACCTGAACTCCTCCGAAAGAACGTGTATCGAGAGTGCCCCCGTAATCCCTTGCAAAGGGCACTCCAAGAGCTGTGAAATGGTCGATTACCTGGTTGCTTACTTCTGCAGCTCTGTATACATTTGCCTCACGGGCCCTGTAATCGCCACCCTTTATCATATCGTGAAAAAGCCGGAATATACTGTCCCCGTCATTCTGATAATTTTTTGCGGCATTGATCCCCCCCTGTGCTGCGACGGAGTGCGCCCTCCTGGGAGTATCCTGGTAACAAAAGTTCATTACATTGTATCCCAGCTCACCTAAAGCCGATGCAGCAGCTGCGCCGGATAATCCTGTCCCGATTACAATAATATCAAGCTTCTTCTTGTTTGCCGGGTTGACCAGTTTAACGGATGCCTTGTATTTTGTCCATTTCAGGGCAAGAGGTCCGTCGGGTATCTTTGAATTCAGTATTTCCATCGGTAAACTATTCTAACGGAATTGCCATAAAGTAATGGAAATGAAAGCAAAACCCAGAGGGATAATAATAGCATAAATCCATGCCACTATTCTGACAACCGGCGTCCATATCCGGTGATTTAATCCCAGGGTCTGGGAAGCAGATGTTATAGCATGAAACAGATGCAGGCCAAGCAGGGTAAAGCAACCAAGGTATATGTAATTGTATTCGGGTATTTTAAACAGGTTGTGTGCCACTGTGTAAAAATCATCCGGATCACCCGGCACAAGCCCGAGCCTGATGAAATAGAAATTAAAGAAATGTAAAACAAGAAAAATTAATACCGATGATCCTGTCCAGATCATAAAACGTGAGAAAAAAGCGGTATCTGTTCCGCTGCCGCCGGCATACCCGACGGGCCTCGACAGCCAGTTCATGATCTGGAGGTAGATCCCATACGAAACATGTATCAGAATAGCGGTAATAAGCAAAATCTCAATGATCTTAATTAAAGGGAAAGTTGCCATGAACTGCGCTGCCCTGTTAAATGACTCACCATTATCTTGCAGAAGCATAAGGTTAATGATAAGATGTACAGGCAGGAACAATAGGAGAAATACTCCTGCCAGTGCCATAACAAACTTCCTGGATAATGATGAGAATAAGACTTTATTCATTGGCTATTAGCTAATTACTGATACCTATTCCTAACAGTGGCAACCTGTTTATAAAATTAGGACTTTTAATCATATTTTCAATTAATGCAAATTACTATATTTATTCTGATAATGTTTTTCTTTACAGAGTAAAGTTCTGTCACGGATGGCAGGATGGGGTTAAACCTTGTACAAAAGCGTGTATTGGCTGACCATGTATAATTTCCTGGGGAATTGTATATTTTCATTACGCACGAAGATTATAAAAAAGTAAGCTGAAATGAAATATTATATCTTTTTTAATGGCGGTAAGATTTATTATACCGATAGTGGCCATGGGCAGACCGTAGTCCTTTTGCATGGTTATCTGGAGTCGTCGGAAGTCTGGAATAGTTATGCCGGCAGGCTTGCTGAGAGGTTCAGGGTAATATCAGTCGACCTCCCGGGGCACGGCGATTCCTCTTTTTACGGAGAAAGCCATTCAATGGAATTTATGGCAAATGCCGTAAAAGAACTTCTGGTTAGTCTTAATCTGAACAGAGTATTTATTACGGGTCATTCTCTGGGAGGATATGTGGCCCTTGCCTTTACAGAATTTTTTTCAGATTATCTTACCGGGTACTGTCTGTTCCACTCCCATCCCTTCGCAGATTCCCCGGAAGCCCTGGCAAAAAGGGAGAGAGAAATTATAATTGTGAGGAAAGGCAGGAAATATCTGATGTATCCTGAAAATGTCTCGATGATGTTTGCAGAGGAGAATTTAGAAAAGTTTCAGGGAGCTCTTCAGCATTCAAAAGAAATTGCATCGAGGATTCCCGATGAAGGGATTGTTGCCGCGCTTAACGGTATGATCTCAAGACCTTCAAGGTTGCAGGTCATGGAAGAAGGAAGGGTCCCCTGCCTCTGGATACTCGGAAGAAAAGACCGGTATATATCGTATGAAGCAGTGACAGAAAAGGTAAAACTTCCGTCCAATGCAAAAATTGTTGTGCTTGAGAATTCAGGCCATCTGGGATTTATTGAAGAGGAGGAACTCTCAGTCAAAGCACTTGGAGAGTTTATCGCCGGATTACCGGAAGGACATCAGGCGGGGGATTTGTCCTCCGCTGGCATGAGCCTGCTGTAATCTCATTTTTTCAGGAATCTTATCGCGTACTTCAAGGTAGTGTCAATCTCCTGCCATATAGGGTAAAATCCATTATTGTCCAGTATATTACGGGCAATATATGCTTTTAGCTGAGTATTGATTATATCACCTGAGATTTTTAATCCTTCATTATCTTTCCGGACGCCATTTTCGGAAGCAAATTTAGCAAACTGATCCAGTAACATCTGCCTGTCCAGGAATTTCTCCATCTCATCAGCCTCTGTATATTTTTTCAGCTCTTCCCTGTGGGTTTCGGTATAATTAAGAGCGAATCTGTAAATGTATGGTCTTACGCTAAGAAAATACCGCGAGATTCCTGATGTGTCGACCGGTACAAAATTATCAGGCATTATTCCACCTCCGCCGTATACAATCCTGCCTCCGGGGGTAGTGAACTTCAGGGAATCGGCAAAATGAATGCTGTCGGGGACTTCAAATTCTCCTCTTTCGTACCTTGAATTCAGATCGTCATAGTATTCATCAAATCCGTTGTTATAGGGTTTCTGAATTGATCTGCCCGTCGGTGTATAGTAGCGTGCAATGGTAAGCCTCATCCCCGAGCCGTCGGCAAATGGTACGGGTTCCTGGACAAGTCCTTTTCCAAAGGAGCGACGGCCAATAATGGTTCCCCTGTCATTATCCTGAATGGCACCTGCTAATATTTCACTGGCCGAAGCACTCCACTCATCGATGAGAACTACCAGTCCCCCGTTCTCAAACTCACCTTTGCCCGTAGCCCTGGCTTCACTGCGTGGCTGAGAGCGCCCCTTTGTGTAGACAATAAGCTGGTCTTTCTTCAGGAACTGGTTTGAGATCTGAATAGCTGCTTCCATTACACCTCCGGAGTTACCCCTGAGATCCAGAATGAGGTCGGTCATCCCCTTCTTCTTAAGCTCCCTGAGCCCATTCATAAAATCATCAAATGTGGTAAGTGCAAAATTGTTGATGAGTATGTATCCGATATGATCATCAACCATATAACTTACAGCTACACTGTATATTGGAATTTTGTCGCGGGTGATCTCAAATGGCAGGAGTTCTGTAAAGCCTTTGCGGAGTACTTTGATATTGACCCGGGTACCTCTGGGTCCCTTCAGCATACCCATTACTGTCTCGTCGGCGAGGTTCCGGCCTGCTACAAGCGAGTCGTTCACATAAATGATCTTATCTCCGGGGAGCAACCCGATCTTTTCAGAGGGACCTCCCGAAATTGTGCTGATAATCAGGATAGTATCAGTTAAAAGATTAAATGAGATCCCTATTCCGTCGAAATTTCCCTGAAGAGGTTCATTAGCCCGGGCAAGGTCTTTGGCAGGGATATAAACAGAGTGAGGGTCAAGCTTCTTAAGAATTGCCGGGATGGCACTCTCAACAAGATCATTCCTGCTGACAGAGTCGACATATTCAGATTCTATTATATTAAGAATGCTGTTTATTTTATCATTGCGAGCCTTTATACTCGATATCTGAGGCATTGAGCTTTTCCTCGGAAGATAGATACCGATAATTATGCCGGCAGTCAGAGCGAGTGCCAGAAGGACAGGCATAATTATGCTTTTCTTCGAATTATTGTAGTTCATAGATGTCATTTTCCGGGTCCAGATAAACAAGCTCAATCCCGGCACGTTTAAGAAGCTCCAGTCCGTCGGTCTTATGATACCTGTTACAATAGACCACCCTCTTAATTCCTGACTGTATTATCAGCTTTGCGCACTCCATACATGGAGATGTAGTGACGTATAGTGTCGAATCTTCGCTTGAATTATTCGATTTTGCTACCTTGGTGATTGCATTCGCTTCAGCATGAAGGACATATGGTTTTGTCAAATTGTCTTCGTCTTCGCATACATTTTCGAATCCTGCCGGAGTCCCATTATATCCATCTGAAATGATCATCTTCCCTTTGACGATAAGTGCTCCTACCTGCCGGCGTATACAGTATGAATTCTGCGCCCAGATAAGTGCCATTTCAATATACCTCCTGTCGAAGGTTTTCTGTTTTTCACCATATGGTCTGAGGGACTCTGCCAATATGATCTGTTATTGTAAATTTAAAAGTTGTTTCAGAAGCGTCCAAAGTTAATTAAATTTAATATTTTAACAATTTTGTTTCTTAAATACGCAAATCCGCCGGTCCCGGCCGGAGATGCCGGTAGAGTGAAATTAAAAATACCCAAGATATGGATCCTGTATTAATAAAACTGTTGCTGCTGGCCCTTTTCGGGCTGGCAATGGCTCACCTCGAGGGCGTTGTGGTTGTATATCTGCGAAAGGCACTGGGGATGTTGGATAGTGATTCCAACAGGGTATTTCTGGGAAAGGTACCGGAGAATTATCTGCACATTGAAATGACAAGAGAGGCAGCCACAATAATCATGCTGCTGGTTATTGCTTACCTCACAGGGGACTCGTGGACTGAGAAAGGGATCTTCTTCCTCTGGACCTTTGCTTTCTGGGATCTGTTTTATTATGTGTCACTTTATATCCTGATTAAATGGCCACCTGATTTAACTACTACAGATGTTCTTTTTCTTATTCCAAAACCATGGATTGCTCCGGTGTGGTTTCCTGTTACAGTATCATCAGTGACAATTATTTCCATTGTTGTCCTGTATCTTTTAAAAATATTCTGACCCTGCTCCACGGAGATTATTGCCAAAAAATAAAAACAAAACTCAGCCAGTTATTAAGACCCGGGCGGCAACTTGCTGTTTAAGTTTATAATTAAAATCCATTAAGCCGGAAGGATTTTGTCAAAAGCTGTTAATTTTGGAGAAAGCATTTGCTGATGCTGAGGGAAGAGGGTAGCAATGGTAAGAAACTGTCTGAGCGGTTTAAAATAATCTTCCGTTCGCTTCAATACAGGAATTACAGATTATTTTTCTCAGGGCAAAGCATCTCATTGATAGGAACATGGATGCAGCGTATTGCCATGCCCTGGCTTGTATATCATATGACAGGTTCTGCTTTTCTCCTTGGCCTGGTAAGTTTTGCCGGTCAGATCCCCACTTTCGTTCTGTCGCCCTTTGCAGGAGTGATGACCGACAGGTGGAGCCGTTACCGGGTTCTTATTATCACCCAGATAATATCGCTGGTACAGGCTTCAATACTGGCGATCCTTGCACTTACAGGAGCGATAGAGATATGGCATATTGTCATATTAAGCATTATCCTCGGCTGTATCAATGCTTTTGATGTTCCTTCCCGGCACTCCTTTGTTATTGAAATGGTCGAGAAAAAAGAGGATCTTGGTAATGCCATCGCTCTGAATTCCATGATGTTCAACGGAGCAAGACTTATAGGACCTTCACTTGCCGGGATTATGCTTACCACAATGGGGGAGGGGGTTTGCTTTCTGATAAATGCCATTAGTTATGTGTTCGTTATAATCTCTTTATTGATGATGCATGTTGCAAAAAAAGAAACAATAAAAAGGGAGACACACATGTTCAAAGAGATGAAGGCGGGATTGGAATATACTTTCGGGTTTGCTCCGATAAAGCATATAATTTATCTCCTGGGTATAGTAAGTCTGATGGGATCTTCATATCATGTTTTAATGCCTGTTTTTGCCAAAGAAGTCTTGCAGGGGGGCTCTGATATTTACGGATTCCTGATGGGAGCTGCCGGATTTGGTGCCCTGACAGGTGCCATCTTTCTTGCCTCGCGTGAGAGTGTAATAAAGCTGGGAAGAATTATCCCTGCAGCAGCAGGCCTTTTTGGAGCAATGCTGGTTATTCTGGCTTTTTCAAAGTCTTTTATACTTTCCTTCATTCTGATGATTTTTGCGGGTATTGGCATGATGCTTCATACCGCTTCAAGCAATACAATACTTCAGACCATAACCGACGATGACAAGAGGGGCCGTGTAATGAGCTTTTACACAATGGCCATAATGGGTACTGCCCCTTTCGGAAGCCTTCTGGCCGGTACTTTAGCCAGGCTTATCGGCACGCCTGCTACAATTTTCATCGGGGGTATCTCGTGTATTATCGGAGCAGCGCTGTTCCTTAAAAGGTTGCCAGGACTGAGAAAGATAGTCCGGCCGGTATATGTAAAAATGGGAATAATCCCCGAAGTTGCGACCGGTATCCAGACTGCTTCCGAACCAGCCCCCGGTAATGATACCGTTCAACATCAGAGTTAGAATTATTTGCCACTTGCCAATGAGACTGAAACTTAATGAATCAAAAATTCGCGAAAACATATTTATTAACAAGTTATTATTATATTTTTGAAAAAATTTTTCAGTTTCTCTATTTAATTGGTCAAGATGTTAAAATGCACCTTTAATCTGCTATTATCTGTAGTTATTTTTTTCTTCTCCCTCACTTCCGGGGCTGCCGGTCAGAAGGATACGACATCAGTCAGAAATCCATCCTTAAAACAACCAGTATACACGACAACAAGGCTTACTACTCCACGACCTGTGATTGACGGAAAACTTGATGATGAATGCTGGAGGCAAGGTACATGGGCCGGCGATTATACTCAATATGTACCCAAAGAGGGGGCCAGTCCGTCTTATCCTACCGAAATGAATATTCAGTACGACGACAAGTATATCTATGTGGCATTCCGGGCTTTTGAGGGAGAACCGGATAAGATCCTCAGGCGATCAGGAGCACGCGACGAGTTCCAGGGGGATATTGTCGGAATAAATTTCGACAGTTACCGCGATTACCGGACCGGATTCGAATTTAATCTTACTGCCTGGGGGCAGAAGATCGATCTTGTACTTTTCAATCCTGAAAACTGGGATTACAACTGGAATGCAGTATGGAAGGGGAAAACCGGTATTGAAGATTCAGCCTGGGTGGCAGAAATGGAGATCCCGTTAAGCCAGCTTCGTTACAGCAATCAGGATGAGCAGGTATGGGGAATGCACACCTGGCGATGGATAGACAGATTGCAGGAGGAAAGCAACTGGGAAAAACAGACCAAAACAGGTCCGGGCATCCTGTATAATTTCGGGGAGCTGAGAGGGATAAACGGGCTGAAAAAATCACGCCGGCTTGAAATTATGCCTTTTGGCCTGGGCAGCCTCAGGACAATGGAAAAAGAACCCGGTAATCCGTTTGCTGAAAACGGGAAGGTCTGGGGAGGGAATATTGGACTTGATGCAAAGATTGGTGTCTCGAGCAATTTCACTATCGATCTTACGGTGAACCCCGATTTTGGTCAGGTCGAATCGGATCCATCGGTGATGAACCTGACAGCATTTGAGACGTTTTACGAAGAGAAACGCCCTTTCTTCCTTGAAGGACTTACAATATTTGATTTTGAATTTGACAACCAGAGCCTGTTTTACTCCCGCAGGATAGGTCATTCGCCATCATATATGGCAAGGGCCGGTGAGGATCTTTTCGTTAAATCCCCTGATAAAACCACAATACTAAGTTCTGTAAAATTCAGCGGGACAACATCAGGGGGACTGTCAGTTGGACTTATTGAAAGTGTTACGGCAAACGAGTTTGCCAGGGTAAGCGATCAGGAAGGCAACAGGAGCAGCATTAAAGTCGAACCTCTTACAAATTACACCGTTGCACGCATCCAGAAAGGATTCAATTCAGGGACGACGGTACTGGGAGGAATGCTGACATCGACCAACCGTGTTATAGAGGATGAACATCTGGAGTTTCTGCCGACAGATGCAATAACCGGGGGGATTGATCTTATTCACCGCTGGAAGGATAAGGAGTTTTTTATTGATGCGAACCTGGTGGGTAGTTATATAGGTGGCAGCAAAGAGGCTATTACCGCACTTCAACGGTCCTCGGCCCGGTATTACCAGCGGCCCGGTGCCGATTACCTGAATTATGATACAGCAAGCACAAACCTTGGCGGTCATGGAGGCAAGTTCAGGATAGGAAAGGGATCAAAGGGATTCTGGAGATATTCGACCGGAGTGACCTGGCTCTCCCCCGGACTTGAACTTAATGATATCGGCTATATGAGATCGGCCGACGAAATAAACCAGGAGAACGAACTTTCTTACTTTGTCAACCAGCCTGTATCAATATTCAGATCGTATAATATTTCACTGGAGCAATTCAACACGTGGAACTTCAACGGCACCTACCTCGGATCGGGTGCGCACCTGTCATTTTCATCAGGTTTTACAAACCAGTGGAGTTTCTCCGCAAACCTCCGTTACGAATCCCGGTCGACAGATACAAAGATTCTCCGGGGCGGATTCGACATGCTGGTCCCTTCCACTATTTCAGCTTCCGGATCGCTCAGAACTGATCAGTCAAAAAAGGTGGTAGGCCGGATAGGATACTCATACGAAAGAGCAGGGAATAATTCAGGATCGAATTTCTCGGTCTCGCCATCACTTACTGTCAGACCATTCAGTGTATTAAGGATCGTTTTAAGCGGTAGTTATGAAGAGAACAGGAACCAGCTGCAGTACGTTGCCACAAGGAATTTTCTGGACTGGAACAGATATATCCTGGGGAACATTAATCAAAGAACTCTTGGACTTACATTAAGGGTGGACCTTAACATTACACCGGAATTTTCGATACAGTATTATGGCAGCCCGTTTATTTCACGAGGAACCTACAATGATTTTAAGCGGGTCACAGATCCGGAGGCTTCAGAATATGAAGATCGGTTCCGCGTATTCAACGATCCCCTTCTTCAACCGGATAATTCTTATGCCCTCGACGAAAACGGGGACATGATAATTGATTATACCATTGGCAATCCCGATTTTAATTTTCATGAATTCAGGTCGAACCTTGTAGCAAAATGGGAATACAGGCTGGGTTCATTTGTTTACCTTGTTTGGTCTGCCGACCGATCCGGAAGGACGGGAGATTCCGGCGCCTCAATCAAGGATTCATATCACCAGCTTCGCGATGTGTTCCCAAACAATATTTTTTTGATAAAACTGAATTACTGGTTCACGCTTTGATACTGTTACCAATGGTATAATTGTAAGAAGTACGGAAGTCTGATTTAGCGCCTGGCGTACTGATACAGTGAAGCAATGTGATGATTTTAAAAGATATTTAGTAAAAGGAATTCAGAATGATAAGGAACATATTACTTGTCGGAGCCGGCGGTTTCCTGGGCAGCATTGCACGATATTTTGTATCGAGGCTCAACCTGACCATCGATTTTTTATCCATACCTGTCGGCACCCTTCTGGTAAATGTTGCAGGCAGCCTGATAATAGGATTTCTTGCAGGTATCTCCGACAGGAGTAATCTGCTGAACGCAGAATGGCGTTTATTTATGATGGTAGGTCTTTGCGGAGGTTTTACCACATTCTCTTCTTTTACCAATGAAAGCATGGTATTGCTGCATAACGGACAGATCCTGTCGGTTCTTTTATACGCCGGCCTGAGCTTATTTCTTGGACTGGTGGCAGTATATTCGGGTTATTTATTAACTAATCTTATGTAAAATGGAAAATCCCGCCAACAGCATTTTAAAGATTTATGCAAGCTCAACCGACAAGATCGGGATGAGGTTGCTTTATGAATATGTGGTTAATCTTGCCAGGGTTAACGGAATTGCCGGGGTTACCGTGTACAGGGGAATAATGGGATACGGACAAAGCAGCCGGATAAGCTCTTCAAAATTCTGGGAGCTTACGGAGAAACTTCCCGTCATGATAGAGATTATCGATAAAACAGAATCGGTTGATAAATTTTACAGGCTTATTGAATCTGATCTGGTCGGGATGCCAAAGGGTTGTCTCGTAACAATTGACCCGGTAAATATCAGATTGTCGAAGGCTGGGAGGACAGAAAAACCCTAGAGAAATATGAATTTTGTCGTTATAAGCTGATATTTAGTCCTTTCAATGCTTTAAAATCGCAGAAAAGCAGAAGGATTGATTGGTCACATTTTTGAGTACTGTTAATCCCCTAAATCCCTCAGACTATCAAAATAGTACCCATTTTATTTGGTTACACTGACAAAATTACACACTTTTGTCAGGCAGATCTAATCCGGGATTATAGTAAAATCAGATTAGTAATGAAAAAAGTCTGTACAAGTTATCTGAAAGATGAAGATACTTATATGTGAGGATAATCCCCTGGCAATGAAGACGCTCTCAGTTGTATTGGAGCGTGAGGGATACCAGACCGATACCGCTGCAGACGGGAATGAAGCAATCGATCTCCTTATGAAGAATGATTATGACCTCCTTGTTGTTGATATTCACCTTCCTTACCGTAGCGGCCTTGAACTGGTTAAGTTTGTCAGATCGGAGCAGGAGAAAGATACTCCGGCGCTTATTCTGACTGCCTTCAGTGATCCGCAGATGCAAAGACAGGCAAAAGAACTTGGAATAGACGGATACATAATCAAACCATTCAATCCGGCTGACCTGGTTGAAAAGATCAGAACAATATTAAACAGGTAAGGGATGCACCGGTATTTTTCATACATCGTCGTTTTATCAGTTCTTGCCATTTTCCCAGCGACTGTTCAGTCATTCTCACAGGAAATTCAGGACCCCGAATCGGAATTTCTCCGGATAAGGGAAATCGCATTTAGCGGTGATTACTCCGTTGCAGCTGCAGATGCGCGCCGGCTTGTGAACTCATATCCCTCTTACGGGGATGCCCGTATACTCCTTGGCCGGATACTTGCCTGGCAGAAGAATTTTAAAGAAGCAGCCGCTGTTATTGATACACTGCTGGCAACGGATCCCGATAATGCAGATGCCCTGTCGGCAAGAAAAGATATTACTCTGTGGTCGAAGGAGAACACCCCGGTGACTACCGATATAAGAACCGGTTACTTTTTCGATACTTTCAATCAGCCATACGACCGGTTCTGGCAGGTATTCAAGGCAGGAGCCGGACACAAGTTTAACTGGGGTCAGGCTGCTACCGGTATTAATGTTGGAAATATAAACATTGGTGATCCGGCACCCGGTAATGTCACTGAATTACAGTTCGAAGCTGAGGCCTGGCCTCATATTACAAGCAGGAATTATGCTTATCTGGCATATGCTTACAGTCCGGGGACTTATTTCCCCAGGCACAGGGCTGCAGCTGAACTCTGGCAGATACTACCGGAAGGATGGGCTGTCTCGGCAGGAGCAAACTATTATTATTTTGACCGTAATGTGTTTATTGCTCTTGCCTCGGTGGAGAAATACCTGGGAAAATACTGGCTTTCAGCAAAAGGTTTTGTCTATTTTAAGGACGGCGGACCAACTACTTCATTCTACCTGAACGGAAGAAGATATTTCGATGATACCGATTATTTCCAGATTACTCTGGGCACAGGGACAGCACCTGATGAACCCTTCGACATTCAGGCCGATCTTATGCGGCTGAGTGCTCATAGCATCAGACTGGCTTATAATGTTTCCCTTTCTCCACGATTGGTAATGCGTGTCGGAGGAGGTTACTCCCGTGAAGAGTACGACGAAGAGGTATGGAGAAACAGGTTTGAAGGGGGAGTCACTTTTACTTATGCAGTCAAAATGAAGTGATGAGACTACGATTGCTGATTATATTGTCCCTTCTTACAGTACCGGTCGTCCCTGCAACATCTGCGTGGTTACAGATTGTCGATTCTGCCGGAATCAACTCAACAGGAAATGAAGAGGCAGGTCCCGGACTGACAGCAGACCTGTCGGAGATAGTCTCAAATGGTTTTGACCGGTTCTCAAAAGATAATTACCCCTATCAGCTGGGAGCCTTCAGACTGAAAACCAATGCAGAAGCATTGTTCAGGCTGGCAAAGAAATATATTGATAAGGACGCAATACTGATAGATGAAGACGGGTATTATAAAGTGCGTGTGACAAAGCTACCCGACAATCCTGAATATGCTCAGGAAAAGCAGGAACAGGAGCCTCCGCAGCCGGATCCGGATGAAGAGCCTGCGGCAGCCATCGATACAGTGGCAGCAGTTGCTGCAAATGATTCTGTTCCGGTAGCCGCTGCAATTGCCGAAGTTTCGGTCAAAGCACAGGAAGCAGTCAGAAATATACTTTTTATAAACGGGAATAGTCCATGGCTCAGGAAAATAACATACCTGGGGAAATCAATGGCCCTTGTCAATGCATTGATTTTTACAATAACATTGTGCCTTGCTACAATGATCGTGCTTCTTATGGCAATCCTCCTGAACAGAAGACGCCTTGAAAAGGAGGAAAAGCTTCTGCAATACCTGAGAGAAAAATATCAGGGGCTTATTATCGACTATCTTTTCGGCAATGCCAATCCGGATGAGTTTAAGCCGATCGCTTCAGACACCTACCGCAGACAGGTGCTTATCGATCAGATGATTGACGTAAGCGAAAATCTTAAGGGAGATGATGAGGAGAAATTGATCTATCTTTATAAATATCTTGGTCTTGACAGGGATTCTGTAAACCGCGCTCATGACAGGCGCTGGCACAAAAAGATCAAGGGATTCCGCGAGCTTGCATTCATGAACATTAAAGATGCCAATAGTGCTATTTACAAAGCACTGAACTCGAGGAATGAGATATTAAGGATGGAAGCACAGATAGCGCTTGTTCGCCTGAGTGATGATAATCATTTCAGATTTTTATCAAGCCTCTCAAGGCCATTCTCGCTTTGGGAACAGATTACCCTGCACGAACTTATAATTCAGCATAGCATCCCGGTACCGGCCTTCAGCCAGTGGCTGACTTCGTCCAATCCCACTGTGGTAATGTTCTCTCTTAGAATGATAAGGGAATTTAAACAGAAGGACGCTGAAGAGGGAGTAAGGGCTGTACTTGACCATCAGTCCCCGGTTGTTAAACAACTGGCAGTCCAGGTGGCAGGTGACCTTGACATGAGGTCAACACTTGAACCAATGAAACGGATGTACAAGAATCAGGAATATAAGGTTTGCCTTGAGATTATCAGATCGATGGGTAAGATGCCCGATCCTTCCATGATGGGATTCCTTAAGCTTGTGCTGGACAAAGAAGATGACGTTCAACTTCAGATCGAAGCAACAAAAGCCATTGAGAACAACGGGGAGGAAGGGGTAAAGGCTCTTGTTAAACTTATGAAGTCGGAATATAAGAATTATAACATTATTGTCAGACACGTACTTGACAGAAGAATATTTTAACTGAAACGATGACATTTATCTTCGCTAATATCATCTTTATCCTGACTCTGATAATCTTCGGATCTTATCTGATGCTTGGTATTTTTTCGGCATTGGCGCTGCGAAAGTATCTCAGGAAGAACAGTTATATAAATTATAACTCCCTTGTACTGTCGCCCCTCAGCCCCAGGATTACCATAATTGCTCCTGCCTTCAACGAAAGCAAGACAATAATTGACAATGTCCGCACTCTTCTATCGCTTTATTACAACAACTACGAGGTGATACTGGTAAATGACGGATCGACAGATGATACCTTTGACAAGGTAAAGGAAGCTTACGAACTTATAAGGGTAAACTATTATTTCGACTATCGTATTCCCTGCGAGAGAATAAGAGGGGTTTATAAATCGAAAAATCCGTCATACAACAGGCTGTCTGTTATAGATAAGAATAACGGAGGCAAAGCCGATTCGCTTAATGCAGGTATAAACATATGCCAGAGCAATCTTTTCGTGTCGATAGATGCTGATTCAATTATCGAGCCTGATGCAATCCTTAAACTTGTAAAACCTTTCCTGGAAGAGAAGGAGAGTAAGGTTATCGGTACGGGGGGTGTTATCAGGATTGTCAATTCGTGCGATGTTGAGAGGGGGCATATCCGGGAGGTCCATATACCTAAAAAGATATTGCCACGGCTACAGGTACTTGAATATACCCGTGCCTTCCTGCTTGGGAGGATGGCATGGAGCCATCTCGACGGATTAATGCTGATATCGGGGGCAATGGGGATCTTCGACCGTGAAATAGTTATCAGGTGTGGAGGCTACAGCATAAAGACAGTGGGAGAGGATATGGAACTGGTACTCCGCATGCGGAGATATATGGCTGAGAATAAAGAAAAGTATGAGGTGACATATATTCCTGATCCCCTTTGCTGGACCGAGGTGCCTTCAGATTTCAAATCGCTGAGGAAGCAACGTACCCGATGGACCCGCGGACTTGTGGAATCACTGAGTACTCACCGTAAAATGTTCTTAAATCCTAAATATGGACGCCTCGGGCTTCTTGGATTCCCTTACTGGTTTTTCTTTGAGTGGCTATCGCCCCTTGTCGCTTTCGGTGGCTTTGTGTATACGATATTCCTGATAATTACCCACTCGCTTTTCTGGCCATTTTACCTGCTGCTCTTTATCTTTGTCTATACGTTTGCAGTGAGCCTTTCAACATGGGCCGTATTGTTTGAGGAGATAACCTTCCACAAGTACCGTAAGAAAAGAGATGTTCTGAAACTTCTTGCATCAGCACTTCTGGAACCGTTTGTTTATCCAATGCATACTTACTTCGCAGTCAGGGGCAATATCGAAGCCCTGAGAGGTAAGAAAGGCTGGGGTAAAGCTGAAAGAAGCGGGTTTGACAAAAAGAAGAGATCCAAAGCCGACCTCGCCCGTCCGGATTAAAATCAATTAATATATCCGGGAATTGCCATAAGCCCGGTTTCAATAATCTCCAACGATTTCTTTTCCCTTGTAACAGTGGGAGGAACAATCAGCCACAGAGGCCAGTTATATCTGTCTAATGTTGAGGTAACCTCACCTTTGTGATATACCGACACGGCTATCCCATCGGATTTGGCTGTAATGATCTCCCAGTTGTATCCTCCATCGTAGGTTTCCGCACCATTGATAACCTTCATCTGAGTGGGATCGTAAAAATAGAGAAGGGTCCATGGGATATGTATCTTAAGCTTGTTCCCGCTCCAGGCAGCAACAGTTCTTTCACCGTAAGTAAATGAAGCGGAGTTTTCGACAGGCAGACGTCCTACATCATGACTGGTAAACTCAAAGCCATCATTTATCCATTGCATTACTTTCCATGGAGCACCACTGGTATTGGTTGTCATGAACTTCTGGACAGAGTGGTCGGTGAGATCAAATCTCGGTGTTAATCCATTCATATCGTAGGCTTCCGTGACTTGATAAAGGGCAGTATCCCGGCCGAGGACCATTGTAAGCAGAAACTCCGATCTGTTGGCAAGCTGCCTTTCGTTGGGAAGCATTGATTCTCCGGTCGCGGCATGGTAGGTGTCGAATGCAACCATAACAGTATCTCCTGAAATGAACGCGGAGTGGCTTTCTATTTCAAGCATGAAATAACTGTTATCGTTGGTTGCCTCTATTTTTTCCAGTGGTCCCGCTGGTTTATCGGTCCTGTAAGCCATAAATGGCAGGACTGATGTCTGTTCAAAACTAACCAGGCCGAAATTCTGCTCAGGTGAAGCTAAATTATGCCAGAGCTGTCTGGTGGGTATTGTCTCACTTCCGGATGTAATACCAAGGGCTTCGAGGTATGAGACTATCCATGTCGGCTTGAACCACTCGTCCATCCAGGCAAACATAAAACCGCCTGCACATCCGGCGTCGGCAATATTATGCATCATTCTGATATTTTTTTCACCCTGCTGGTGCTCTGAGTAACCTCCATGGTGCATTTCACTGAATGACTGATGTGCACTTCCCCAGCTTGAAGGAACGCCAAATTCCGCAATTACCAGTGGGATATCGCTATAATGGGCCTTCATGGCATTGAGATATCCAAGATAACTGTTTGGCCCCTCGTCGTCGCTGAAAGTGCGGTATCCGGGTTCCTGACTTATAAAATTCGGGTAATACGGGTATGCATGATAACTGGCAAAAATACCGGGCTCCTGATCTCTCCCAGTAATTTTTGTGATATCATAAGTGGCAATATCCTCGTCAGTATAAATTTCAGTGGCATGATGCAGCGGATCGAGAGTGGGCCAGCTGGAAATACTCACAGGTCTCTTAACACCATATTTCTGGTCCTCATATCTTACAGTTTCATCAAGCATCTCCGTGACAAAAACCTCTGTGGGAGAAGCCCCGCTGATACTGAAAAGAGTACCTGAATATGAGGTTATTGAGGAGTGACGGGCATTTGTCGAATCAACTTCCTGGGGGCTTATTTCCCTGCCAAGAATATAACCGGCAGTCCATTGAGAAATATCAGTGAGATATCTGCCATAGGCTTTGCCATACCTGAAGGCAATATCCCCTCTTCCATGCAGGCAGTCGATGATCTCCCGGATCTCAAATGTAAATGCATCTGTACGGTTGATAAGATCATATGACAAAGGATTTAACCTATCCCCGACCTCTTCAAGCCAGATGCCCTGGAACAGCAGTATAGGGCTCTGTGGGTGCCGGTAGTTGTATTCCGCAAGTTTCTCATAAAAGACCGGAGGATGAAGGGTATAAATCCTGATTGAATTGAAACCGGCATCTCCCATCATATTTATCCACTCACCGTATGTATCGCCATTAATGGCATATGCGATTTCCCCGGGGAATGTCCCGGGAGGAGAAGAGCCAAGGTTAATTCCTTTCAGCATGAGAGACCTGTAATCTGAGCCATCGTGCATGGCTATATAATCCCCGGAGGTTTTGAACGGAATCTCCCGGATACGGGTAAGTTCAAAGTTTATCACTGTATCCCTCGATAATGATATGTCGGTCAGCCTTACGGGATAATAATTGTCGCATGTAACCTCAGTAACTACCCTGAAGCGTCTTCTTCCCGACTGTCCGATTATCACCGGCTCAACCATGACCGGTTCAAGGGATGTTCCGGCTGAAAAGGAAGAAAAGCCTTCGGCCCTGATCAACCTGCCTGATTTTGTTTTACCCCCGAAGGTGATGGCATAAATATAAAAGCCGGGCTTCTGCGGAGAACCATTCTGGTTACAACCGTCCCACACAATCCTGTAGCTCCCGGCTGTTACAGCAGGGAAAAAGACCTCTTTAATTTTCTGACCCGAGAGATTGTAAACTGCAAAATAAATATCGCCCTTATTATTGATGATAAATGGCACATTCACTGAATGTGAAAAGGGATTTGGGAAAGGAATTCCTGTCTCAAAATCTCCGGCCTGATCGTCAAAAATTCCGCTTATCCTTAAAGAATAACTTCCGTCGGGACGTGTTATGGCTGCATATTCGGTGGTACCGGAGATCATGGATACTCTGGCATCGGAGACAAAGCCACCTGATGCATCAGATACAGTCCCGGTCACAATATAATCAGTAGAAAAAAGATGTCCTGCAGTAAGAAGCCAGATAAAGACTGATACTAAGGATCTTTTCAATGGTGGTTTTGACAAAAAGCTCATTTACCCGGTTTGCCAGCAGATTAATAATAATTCAAAAGTAACAAAAAGGTGTAATTATCAGTAATCTTCTCTCCCTAAAATTTACGGCCTGATCCTGTAAAGTTTCACTATCACAGGTTATGTGAATACTCTTCAGTGTAATTTTACCGGATGACTTTAGCCGGCAGCCAGGGCTGAAGACCCCGGTGACGGGTCCGGAAACAGAAATTAATTTCTATATTGCAGAAAAAAGATATGGATTTCCAGAAGAAACTGATGCCTCCCGACAGGTGGAAACTTCCGGTAATATTAATATCTGCTGTATTTGCCGGCCTCTTTCTTTTTTCCTTTTATATATCAAACGCCCCGGCCTATCTAGGAGACAAGGCAGAAACCTGTGTTAATTGCCATATAATGGCGCCTCAGTATGCAACGTGGTCCCATAGTTCGCACCGCGAAAAGACAACCTGCAACGAATGCCATGTGCCTCATAATAATATTTTTAACAAGTACTTCTTTAAAGCAAAGGATGGTCTTCGCCATGCTACAATTTTTACTCTGAGAAAAGAGCCGCAGGTAATCTTCATAAAAGAAGCAGGGAGAGAGGTAGTTCACAAAAATTGTATACGGTGTCATACGGATCTTCTGACCGACCCCAGGTTGCTTTCGTACAATCAGGAAACTCACCGGTTCAGAATTGAACGAAAATGCTGGGAGTGTCACAGGGAGACCCCACACGGGAGGGTGAACAGCCTCTCAAGTGTTCCATATGCACGGGTACCTCTCCCCGGATCAGTCACTCCCCGGTGGCTTAAGAGTTTGACCAATTAGGAAACCGAATAATACATACGCTTATGAAATCAATTCAGGAACTGATAAAAGAAAAACCCTGGACCGGCTGGATCCTCTTTATTGTTACCGTTGGAATAGTGTTTTTACTGGGAATGCTTGCATCGTCGATAATAGAAAGACGATCGGAAGCTATTTTTGCATATTCGCCTGAAGCAAAGTATTCTCCCTTTGAACCACGCAATGAAAAGTGGGGTGAATTATTTCCCCGGGAGTATGATTCCTATATGCAGACTGCCGATACAGGTTTTAAAAGCAAATATAACGGAAGCGCGATGGTAGATATGCTGGAAGAGTCACCCGCGATGGTGGTCCTCTGGGCAGGTTATCTCTTTTCGAGAGATTATAATCAGGGGAGGGGTCACTATTATGCTGTGACTGACATCAGGAATACACTTCGCACGGGAGCTCCTTCGGCTGATGTTGCAAGTCCCCAGCCGAACACATGCTGGGCCTGCAAGAGCCCTGATGTACCAAGAATGATGAACCTGGCCGGAGTTGCTGAGTTTTATAAAGGGACATGGGACACCAAAGGGACGGAAATAATTAATTCAATCGGATGTGCCGACTGCCATGACTCAAAGACCATGAACCTAAAAATATCAAGACCTGCACTTGTTGAGGCTTACGAAAGCATGGGGAAGGATATTTCGAATGCAACACACCAGGAGATGAGAAGCCTTGTTTGTGCCCAGTGCCATGTCGAATACTATTTTAACAAGAAGATGTACGATAATGTTCAGTACCTTGTATTCCCCTGGAAAAACGGAACATCGATCGAGGATATTGAAAAATACTATGACGAGGCCGGGTTTTCGGATTGGACTCATACAATGAGCCGGGCACCCATGCTGAAAGCCCAGCATCCTGATTACGAGGTTTATCTTACCGGTGTTCATGCCTCCAGAGGAGTGTCGTGTGCCGATTGCCATATGCCATTCATAAGCGAAGGAGGACAGAAATTTACTGATCACCACCTTCAGAGCCCCCTGAATAATGTATCCAACTCGTGTCAGGTGTGTCACCGGGAGGAGACCGAAAAGCTTATCAGCGACGTATACTCCCGGCAGGATAAAATAGCAGAAAACAGGAATAGCCTCGAAACACTCCTGGTGAGGTGCCATACTGAGGCTAAACTGGCGTGGGATTTGGGCGCAGGTGATGAACAAATGAAGGAGATCCTCAACGACATCAGACGCGCACAGTGGAGATGGGACTTTTCGGCAGCCGGACATGGTAACTCATTTCATTCACCCCTCGAGCTGAGCAGGATCATTTCGGGAGGTATTACCCTGGCACAGGAGGCACGAATAAAACTTGCCAGAGTACTGGCTTCTCTTGGTCACAACCAGGAGAAGCCCTATCCGGATATAACCACCAGGGAGAAAGCACAGGAGTTCATTGGTCTCGATATGGAGAAATTCAGAGATGAAAAGGCTCTCTTTATTAAAAATGTAATTCCTGTATGGACTGAAACAGGGAAGGAGAGGGAAAAGGGATATGATGCCATCAGTTTAATGCGCTGAAGACCTGTAAATATCCGGATTTATCAAATGGAATATCAGGCAGTGTAAAAGCTAAAAAGTATTACTTTTACTGCCTTTAATAATATATGGAAACAGAGATTGTTATCACCCAGATCGTTACTCTTGCCGTTGTTGTCATAATAGGAGCCATTGCAGCCGGATTCAGGATCTTTACCAACGATTCCAAGGATGTGCTGTCGAAAGTGATCTTCAATATTTCGCTTCCGCTGATGTTGTTTACCAATTTTTTCAGGCTCGAAACAACACCCCGGCTGATAGCCAACAGTCTCACAGTACTTGGACTGACAGGCTTTGTTATTATGTTCCTTTTTATTTTTGGCTGGATGACTTCAAGGATCTTCAGGTTTCAGGGAGCTGAGGCTTCTGTTTTCAAAGTCCATTCGATGTTCGGGAACACAATTTTCCTTGGATTTCCTCTTATCTCGGCGCTATATGGGAGTGAAGGCCTGCTTTATGCAAGTATGTTCCAGCTTGTCTCAAGCATTATCATGTGGACAGCCGGAGTAATAATATTGAGTCACGGAAACGGTACATCCTGGAAAAAAAGCCTCCTGAAGGTCTTTAATCCAAATACAATAGCCACACTTGCCGGCCTGCTCTGTTTTCTCCTGTCGGTCAAGCTCCCCGATATAATTATAAATCCTATGTCCCAGCTGGGATCAGCAAACACATGGTTATCAATGCTTTATATCGGGGCCCTTTTGAAATTCTCGAGTGTGGGAGGTCTTATGAAGAGGAAAAGCATCTATATACTGAGTCTTAACAGGCTTGTTATTCTTCCGGCGATACTGATATCAGTATTTTACCTGGCAGGTTCGCTGGCCGGGCTGGCTCCCGAAAAACTTGTATCTTCGGTGATAATCCTTGAGGCATCGATGCCCTGTATGGCCACTGTAGTGATTATGGCCAGGGAGTTCGGTTCGGATGACACTCTGGCAGTTGGCAATGTTTTTATTTCGACACTTATCAGCATACTTACATTACCGCTGGTGGCTATGGCGCTAAGCAGATTTTTATAAAAGAGAGCCCCTCTAAGATTCATATACAATATTATTTTGGTATTTAGTGCGATAGTTATAATTTCGATAAAGGAAATTAACTATTAAACTTAAACATTCAGACAATGATTTCGCATGAGATAGAATACAGGATTTTTGGTGATGATATTCAGTTTGTTGAGGTGGAACTCGATCCCAACGAGACTGTCATTGCCGAAGCAGGAACAATGGTATATATGGAACAGGGTATAACCTATGAAGTCAGGATGGGAGACGGCTCAGAGCCAAACCAGGGGATGATGGGGAAACTATTTCAGGCAGGATCGCGGATCCTTACCGGTGAATCCCTGTTCCTGACTCATTTCACCAACGGGGGTAACAGTAAAAGCAGGGTGGCTTTTGCTGCTCCTTATCCGGGTACAATAATCCCTGTTGATCTGAGGGATGTAAGAAATACCCTTATAGTTCAGAAAGACGGATTTCTGTGTGCTGCTTTCGGAACACGGTTATCTGTTACTCTTAACAAGAAAATAGGATCGGGATTGCTGGGAGGAGAGGGATTTATCCTGCAAAAGGTTGAAGGAGATGGCAGGGTGTTTATTCATGCCGGAGGCACTGTTATTGAAAAGCAGCTGAATAACGAGACACTGCGGATCGATACCGGATGTGTAGTGGCTTTTGAACCGGGCCTCGATTTTGATATCGAGGCAGCGGGCAGCCTTAAATCGATGGTATTCGGTGGAGAAGGGTTATTTCTTGCCACAATGCGTGGAACAGGAAAAGTATGGCTTCAATCAATGCCAATACGTAAACTGATAAGGGCCCTGGCGCCTTTTGGTGCCAACAGGGGTAAAGAGGCCGGTTCACTTCTCGGAGGATTATTCCAGTGACTACCCGGCTCAACGGAGCCAAATGAACTTACTTTATAAAAAAAGAAAAGAGGGTGCCCTTTTGAAGCACCCTCTTTAAAATATTATGACAATTCTGGTTTTATTCTTTTGCTCCGAAATAGAAGTTCAGAGAAATCTTTGAATAAGTCGGATTTGAACTCAGCTTGTATGTAGTCTCGATTACAGTTTCCTGATAGGTAGAGGTATCATCATTGTAGAAGGTATCAGTGTATTCGGTATTGTATTTGCCTCCGATATATCTGATACCGAATTCTCCGCCCACGCTGAAGTTGTCGTCAAGGAAATATTCAACACCAACGCCTAATTCGCCTGCCATCAGATTAAGATCCTTCAGTGCATCGCTCAGCTCATCAGCCTCTTCTCCGTTAAAATCAAGCTTCCCTCTCACAAAGGGTTTGGCTACACTAAGATTGATAAATGCTTTCAGGTTGTTCTGTTCCACAGCAAAGTATTTGATACCAATATTCGGAACAAGCAGGCTTCCGTCGAAATTCAGTTCGTCAGAGTAGGAGACCACTTCATACAAATCATAATCAAACTCCTCACCGGTTTCTTTTGTGGAAAATGAAATATTCGCATACTGAAATCCTATGTAAGGAACAAATTTGCCGGCTTTATAACCGAAATAAGAACTATTAGTCGATAATCCGGGCGCAACGCCGAATGAAAACTGACCGTGAGCCTTCATCCCAAATAATAAGCAAATCGACAGGAGAACAAATGTTTTTTTCATGATTAAAATAATAATTAGTAAATAAATAATTTTGATTGTAATGCTTAAACGCCTCAATAATCAGCTATCCAGGCGCCATTGGAACATAAAAGTAATCTAAATTTTTTAACTTTCTTTACAAAGAGGACAAAAAATTTTCTTAAATTCTGTTAAATAATCTCTAAACAGGTATTTGGCAGTTACCCCGGGAGTGTCCGGCTGTGCTTTAATCAGATTTAATAATTGGGTTTTACAGATCTTGTTCCGGAATTCTTACTGTAGGTTCCGGTTAAAATAAAAGTCGTAACGGGATCCTGTGACGCATAAAAAAAACTGAAATAAGCGTTACCGATTTCACTATATTTGGAAATAAAATTCTTTCTGTCTAATTTGGTATCAAATTATTTCCGGAATGTTGAATTTAAAATACTATTTATCACCTACATACGTTAATAAACAAATAAGTGGTCACAATCCGGATCTTTCTCATTACCATTTAGGGGAGGATGATTTAAACAAAGATTGTTATGAGCGGTACTTTAAGCCGGAGAAAATGGAGTTCATTAAGCAACAAATTCTCATAACAGGTTATTATCAAGTGATTAAGCACGATCGTACAAAAGCAGGACCGGTTGTCAATGGTCTCCAGGCATTATCCATGGCAGTTAGAAGATTTTAAATAAATTTTATTCAGAATATTTAATAATTTTTCAATTAACAAACACTAAATCAATTAGTAAATATGGCAACAAAAGGTAACAAAGAGTATTTTCCGGGAATAGGTAAAATTAAGTTTGAAGGTCCGGAATCAAAAAATCCACTGGCATTTCGTTTTTATGATGAAAATCGTGTTGTTGGCGGGAAGACAATGAAGGAATACTTCAGGTTTGCGATGGCTTATTGGCATACAATGCATGGCAATGGTGCCGATATTTTCGGAACAGCAGGAAGCAAGGAATTTCCATGGGCTGCCGGTAAGGATGCCCTTACCGTGGCAAAAAACAGAATGGATGCTGCTTTTGAATTCATGACAAAAATAAGCATGCCGTTTTATTGCTTTCATGATATCGACCTGGTAAGTGAAGGGAGCAGTATTGCCGAATATGAAAAAAATCTGCAGACTATAGTTGAATATGCAAAACAGCAACAGAAGGAATCAGGGGTAAAGCTGCTCTGGGGAACAGCCAATGTTTTCTCAAACAAAAGATATTCAAACGGTGCGGCCACTAATCCGGATTTTAATGTTGTTTGCCAGGCTGCAACACAAATCAAAAATGCAATTGATGCCACAATAGCATTGGGCGGAGAAAACTATGTATTCTGGGGAGGTCGCGAAGGTTACTATACTCTTCTGAATACCAATATGAAACGTGAGCTTGAACATATGGGCCGTTTCCTTTCAATGGCACGTGATTATGGCCGTAAAAATGGATTTAAGGGTACCTTTCTTATTGAACCCAAGCCGATGGAACCTACAAAGCATCAGTACGATTTTGATGCTGCCACTGTTATTGGCTTTCTTAAGGACCATGGTCTTGAAAAAGATTTCAAACTTAACATCGAGGTCAATCACGCAACACTTGCACAACACACTTTCCAGCACGACCTTCAGGTAGCAGCTGATGCAGGTATGCTGGGTAGCATTGATGCAAACCGCGGTGATTATCAGAATGGATGGGATACTGACCAGTTCCCGATCAATATTTACGAACTTGTTGAAGCGTTGCTTGTTATTGTTGAGGCTGGTGGATTTACAACCGGAGGTATCAACTTTGATGCAAAGACACGCCGTAATTCGACTGATCTGGAGGACATTTTCATAGCACACATATCGGGCATGGATTCTTTTGCCCGTGCACTTCTTGTAACCGATAATATACTGACAAAATCGGCCTACAGGAAAATGCGGAAAGATCGTTATGGTTCATTTGACAGTGGCAAAGGTGCTGATTTTGAAAAGGGAAAACTTAAGCTTGAAGATCTCCGTAACCTTGCTGTTAAAAATGGTGAGCCTGAAATGATAAGTGGCAAGCAGGAACTGTATGAAGCATTATTAAATATGTATATTTAATTTTTAATTTCTAAACCTTAGGTCTCCTGCCGGTTCCCTTTGTGCCGGCAGGACCTTACTCCAAATCTACTGAACGTATCATGACATTTATTGACTCATCCGGCAAATCCTCAGGAGGTTCCATCAAAAAGGGAAACCCTGTGTACATAATGGCGCTGACCCTCGTTGCCACATTGGGCGGCCTGTTATTTGGCTATGACACTGCTGTTGTTAACGGTGCTGAAAGATCACTGGTGGAGCTCTTTATTACAAAAATTCTTGATCCGGCAAATCATGAATATACTGTAAAGCTTATTTCGCAGTACAAGATACTGCTGACAGTGGTTATTTATCTGGTTTTCCTGGTTATATCCGGTCAGATTATCAGATTGCTTGGCATTAAAAAAGGAGGAGGCATCAGCGTAGCCATCATTGCAATTGTTACAGTCTGGGCTGTCACATTCCTTCGTAAATCAGTCGGCATGGAAGGTGCTGAGTTACAGGATACTGCGGATATTATAAAAGGCTTCGTTATTGCAAGCGCCCTTATAGGATGTATTATTGGTGGCGCCCTTGCAGGTTTTATTTCCAAGTCTGTCGGAAGAAAGAACGGTCTTATTATTGCAGCTATCGCGTTCTTCCTTTCTGCTGTCGGTGCCTGGAAACCCGAACTGTTTAATATCTGGGGTACACTCCCGGTATTTTCGTTTTTCTTTTACAGAATTATCGGTGGAATAGGTGTCGGTATTGCTTCAATGATCTCCCCAATGTATATAGCAGAGATAGCACCTGCCGAAACAAGGGGTAAACTGGTTTCGTGGAACCAGTTTGCTATAATCTTCGGGATGCAGGTAATCTATTTTGTCAACTATTTTATAGCACGTCAGGGTAATGAACAGTGGCTGATTGAGGAAGGCTGGCGCTGGATGTTCTTCTCAGGAGCAATTCCTGCGGGCCTGTTCCTGATCCTGCTGCTGTTTGTCCCAGAAACACCCCGGTTCCTTGTTATGAAAGGAAAGGATCAGAGTGCCCTTAAGGTACTTCGCAAAATTTCGGGCGATAATGATGCTCCCCAGATACTTGAAGAAATTAAATCAACAATGCACGAAAAGAGTGCCCCCTGGCTCTCCTTTGGTTTCTTTGTAATATTTGTCGGTATACTTTTATCGGTGTTCCAGCAATTTGTCGGAATCAATGTGGTTCTGTACTATGCCGGTAATATCTTCAGGAACATGGGAGCATCTACAAACAGCTCGTTGTTACAGACAATAATTGTGGGTACTGTAAACCTGACATTTACTGTCGTTGCCATTATGACTGTTGATAAATTCGGAAGGAAACCACTGATGATCATTGGAGCTCTTGGAATGGCTTTCAGCATGATCGCTCTCGGTTTCTCTTTCTATACACACAGCGAAGGAATGCTGGCTCTCATCTTCATGCTGCTTTATACCGCTTTCTTTGCAATGAGCTGGGGCCCTGTAACATGGGTTCTCCTGTCAGAAATATTCCCGAACAGTATACGTGGAGCAATGTCTATAGCAGTTGCGGCCCAGTGGATTGCTAACTGGCTGGTATCCTTTTCATTCCCGATACTGAACGACAACCAGTGGCTTACCCAGGTATTCAACCATGGCTTTTCATACTGGATTTATGGGGTAATGGGGATACTTGCGGCAGTATTTGTCTGGAAACTTGTTCCTGAAACAAAAGGTAAAACCCTTGAAGAAATAGAAAAGCTCTGGACTAAGAAAAATCCAGTCAAAAGCTGAGCTTTTAATCAGGTAACAAAGTTGTCCGCAAAGACCTGTTCTGTGACCGATCAGGAGATTGCACCGGACATCTTTCAGGGAAAGCATAAAACAAATAAGGAGGAGATGATGCAATATCATCTCCTCCTGCTATTTTAGGGCAATGATCACAAAAGAAGCAAAAGGGACAAGAAAGAAACCATGGTGGTAAGCCGGAACTTTATTCAACAGCATCCTGAAGAGTAATGATGATTACACCGTTGACACCTCTTAGTCCATAGAATGAAGTCTCGGAACCTTTCAGGACCTCTATTGATTTTACCATCTGGGGCGACACAAAGTCTAATGAATTAACAGGTACCCCATTTACGACGAACAGTGGCTCGGAGCTCATATGAAGGGATGATACCCCTTCTATTGTAATGCTTTCTCCCATTACCTGTACTCCGGGAACCTCACCTCTTATCATATCATAAATAGTGTTGTATGATGCCAGCCTTCTTTTTCTGGCTTCCTCCCTGTTTTCTGCCCTGCCCGGGCTCTTACCTGTCTTTGTTGAGTAACCTCCCCCGGCGGTATCTTTAGCGGTAATGGAATTCTGATCCGGATACAGATCACTGAGGGCGAAGTCTATTCTGGTCCTCCCGTCTATGACTTCCTCATATATCTTTTTATCCGGAGCTAAAATCCCAAGGGTTTTCACCTTGTCGCTGATCTTTATTTTATATGATCCGTTTTTTTTTGTAGTAATACCGGTTCCGTTGCTGTCGGCCATTATTACAGCACCCTGCACCGGTTGTTTATCAGCGTCAACAACAAAACCGGAGATCATGATCGTCTTACTCTTGTTTTGTCCGTTGGAGGCTCCTCCGGATATGACAATAAACAAGAATATTAAAAAAATACCCCGCTTCATAAACCTGATTTTCATTATTTTGCATGATGTAAAAAGGTTAATTGTCCTGGGAGATACACAGGCCAACCGGACGTGCCAGGTCTCCGACGACCAAAGTTGCTTTTCAGTTCATGTGATTGGGCCGGCAAATTTTAGCCGACCCGAACCATGGCAGCAATCAGAGGTTAAAAAGATACCCGACTGTTACTGTGCCTGCTCCGGCATTATTGGAGCCGTTTGCTTCATCCTTCTGGATCGGGATGAATCCGTAGTTACCTCCCCCTTCAATAAAGAGTTTGCCTGAGTCCATTACATATTCAAAACCGAGTGCCCCCTGTCCGCCAACATTGAAATTGTTGACATCACTGGTAATATCTTCGTTATGGTCAAATGGCAGGCTTCCGAGCGGATCCAGGCCGCCCAGCTCAAGAATAGCATCAACCGATATCTGACCTGCCTTGTCAACATAAATCCCGCTTGATCCGCTTGTGATATTTTTTGCATTCAGGAGGAACCCTACAAAAGGACCTGCTGCAAGATATAAGTTAATTTTTGAGCCCAGTTTGAAACTCGATTTTGCCATAACGGGGATCTCTATGTAATTAATGATTGCTTCGCTTTTAATATCAGCATACATATACTCATCGGGAGTAATACCTAATCCCGGAAGCATCTGCCATAATGGTTGCATCTCGGTCAAAAGTGGCAGCGCCTGCATCCCTTCCCTTTGGCCTCCTTTTGATGAATAATTTAATTCTGCCCTTAGTCCGAACCAATTTTCAGTCTGATATTCAGCAACAAAACCGGCATAGATACCTAACCTTGATGCGTAGCCTTCGCTGAGAGGTGTGGTTACCGAACCGGCAGTCAGATTGGGAATCCCAAGACCTGCTTTTATTCCAAGTGAATAACCGGAGGTCTGAGAACTTGCTGACATGAGTGTGCAAAAAAGAAAAATAACAATTACTAGTTTTTTTGTCGTTTTCATAGGTTGCGGTTTAAATTATAACATAATATGCTGTTATTCAGACATGGACCTTAATATTATTAAGATATTACATGTTCAGACAACGCTTCAAATATATTTCTATTGGATTAATTTTCATAATATAATCATTGCAAGAATTATTTTAATAAATGATATTTAGTCTGAATATTCTTTAATACTCAGATAATCACTTAATAAGCCAGAGGGAAATTTTGAAATAAAAAGGCAGGTTCACCCGGGATCCCCGGGTTGAGCCGGGAGAAGCATTTATTAATCAACAGAAATGATAGGGGAGGCCCGCCCCGGCGTCTATCGTTCTCATATTATCCAAAGGGGAAAAATAATTTAACTTTACCCGGCATCAAAAAAAAAAATCATTGAAATCCGCATGTTTTTTCCGACAACGGCAGGAGTGAAGATTGTTTATCAAACAATTCCGTGATGCGCTGAATAAGATTTAACTTTGTGATGTTGAAATATAAAATATTAGTGAAGAAGAAAAAAGTAATATCGCGCATAATCTTCGACTCGAAAATATATCAGTATTTTGTTGCTCTTGCAGTAATCGGAATGACAATTCTCTTTTCTATTCCGCTTTCAACTCCACAGAGTTATCATATTGTATCATTTATCCTCTTATTCGTGGTTTCCATCCTGGCAGTTTTTATGGGAATCGGACCTGTATTACTGGCCTCAACAATAAGTGCCATTGCCTGGAACTACTTTTTTATACCTCCCTATCATACTGTTTTGATAGCCAAAACAGAAGATAAACTTATGTTTGGTTCCTTCTTCATTATTGCCCTTCTTAACGGAGTGCTGACTAACCGGATACGAAGACAGGAGAGACTTGTCCGCGAAAGGGAGATCCAGACAAATGCACTTTTTCAGCTAGCCGGAGAATTATCCAAGGCCCGGGGGATTATCAAGGTGATGGAGGTAGTGAAAAACGATTTCAAAAAGCACTTTAAAGGTGATTCCTTTATCATCCTGCAGGATGGCAATAATAAGCTGGAATCTACTGTTCGTTTGCACGATGAGAATAATATGCCGGATATTGATTTTAGATTGGCAGAATGGGTTTATACCAATACGAAAAAAGCAGGTAGATTTACAGACCTGGATGAAGAAGCCGGACTGACATATTATCCATTGACCGGAACAAGGTTAAATCCCGGTGTTATCGTGTTTGGTATTGAGAAATCAGATTTTCAAAAAAAAGACGAATTCTGGGATACCTATTTTACTCAGATCTCCAATGCACTTGAGCGTGAATTCCTTGGTGAATTTGCCCTTAAAGCGCGTATTCTTGATGAATCAGATAAATTATACAAGACTTTGTTTAATTTGATTTCGCATGAGTTCAGGATACCGATTGCTACAATTATGGGTGCCTCCGATGCATTATTAATGGCTCAGACGTCTGAAAAGAACAGAGACGATTTATTCAATGAAATTTTTAAAGCCTCTGCACGCCTGAACCACCTTATCGAAAACCTTTTGAATATGTCCCGTCTGGAAAGCGATAAAATATCTGTTCGTCCTGACTGGTGCGATATTCTTGATCTCATAAATAAAGTTACACAAAACCTGAAACAGGAACTGGCGCAATCCCATCTCGAAGTGGTAATTCCGGAGGATATGCCCCTGGTAAAACTCGATTTTGGATTAATGGAACAGGTATTGAATAACCTGCTTGTGAACTCATGTCAGCATTCGTACGGTTCGTCAGTTATCAGGCTGAATGCCTCATACGATAATGGGAATCTGATAATACAGGTAACCGACAGTGGCCCTGGATTCCCGGAAGAAGCTCTGCCGATGGTGTTTAATAAATTCTTTAGGGTTGATGATTCCAAAGCCGGGGGCCTGGGCCTGGGTCTGTCAATAGTAAGAGGGCTCGTCGAATCTCATAAAGGAACGGTGCAGGTAAAGAATGTTCAGGGCGGAGGTGCTGAATTTACTATTACAATCCCCTCTGACATACCTGACCTGAAAAAAATAAATCTGGAATAATGAATGAAAAGGAGAACATCCTGATTATTGATGACGAAGTTCAGATACGTCGTCTTTTGGAGATCTCATTATCTGCACTTGATTATAATACTTTCTTTGCTGCAAATGGTAAAGAGGGAATTATTGCAGCTGCAACGTATAATCCGTCTTTGATAATTCTGGATCTGGGACTACCCGATATAGATGGTCTGGAACTACTTGTTAAACTCAGGGAATGGTTTTTTAAACCGGTAATTGTGCTGTCGGTCAGGAATTCCGAAGAAGATATTATTACAGCCCTTGACAGCGGAGCAAATGACTATCTGACAAAACCATTCAGAAGCGGAGAGCTTATTGCCCGGATACGCGCAGCGATAAGGTTAAGCGAAGAAAAGAAAGATATTCCGGAACTTGAATTTGGATCACTCACGATTGACATGATCAATCATGTTGTGCGTAAAAGCGGGGAAATAATAAAGCTTACAACCACCGAATTTTCGTTATTGACGCTTCTTGCTAAAAATCACGGCCGTGTCCTGACTCACCAGTTCATCCTGAAGGAGGTATGGGGTTTTGGTTATCAGGAGCAGACCCAGTATCTGCGGGTTTTTATGGCTCAGCTCAGAAAAAAGATAGAAGATAATCCTTCCACTCCGGTGCTTCTGATAACTGAATCGGGAATAGGATACCGGTTTGGAAATTAGATTTGACAGAAAATCCGGCGTCAAATCTCAGGATCCTGTCCAGGTTGTCCCCTCTTTATAAAATCTTTATGGGCATATGGCGAATCTTTACTTTATGCTTATAAGTTCCGTTCCAATTTTACCCGGCCAAATACGGATATTTTTTAATGAAGCTGATTCATCCATGGATTATATTAAGGATATTAAGTACTATCCTTTTAATTGAGGCTTTCTCATTTGTGGCATGTTTACCTGTGGTTTTTATTTATCACGAATCTCCCTTCCCTTTTATCTGGTCGTCAGTTTCCACAGGCCTCATATATTTACTCTTACGAATATTGACCAGAAAGGCAAAAACCGCCGAAATCAGCAACAGGGATACATTCCTTACAGTGACATTGGCCTGGATATTCTTTTCCATCTTTGGATCTCTGCCATATCTTTTCAGCGGTTCAATTCCATCATTTATTGACGCCTTTTTTGAATCCTCATCTGGCTTCTCAACAACAGGTGCTTCGATAATAAAGGATGTTGAAATACTTCCTTTCTCTATACTTTTCTGGAGAAGCCTGACTCACTGGATAGGTGGTATAGGTATAATATTACTTGTTATTCTTATACTGCCATCGCTTAAAGTAACAGGTTATCAGCTTTTTAGTCTTGAATCATCATTAAAAGAAAAGATCCACCCAAAAGCAAAAGGTGTTGCCTCCCGCATAGTGTTTATTTACATAGGTCTTACCCTGCTTGAGATTTTCTTCCTTTCGTTGGGTGAAATGAGACTGTTCGACAGTGTATGTCATTCTTTCGGGACAATAGCCACCGGCGGATTTTCTACACGAAATACGAGTCTGATGTTCTATTCGCCATACAGTCAATATATAATAATGATTTTTATGTTTCTGGCAGGCACCAGCCAGGTTGTGTACTATTATTTGTTGAAACTGAATTTCAGGAAGGTGATGCATAATGAAGAATTCTGGTTTTACCTGGTGACTGTAATTTTAGTCGGAACAATTGCTGTTTCAATACTTTTGGTAAATACTGATAAACCATTTGAAGAGGCATTCAGAGAAGGTTATTTTCAGATTATTTCAATAATAACCTGTACAGGATTTGCCACGGCTGATTTTATATTATGGCCGGCTGCAGGTATAACCCTGCTTTTTCTTCTGATGTTTTCCGGTGGAAGCACAGGATCGACAAGCGGTGGGATTAAGATGGCAAGGCATCTGATTGTTCTTAAAAATTTCAAAAGTGTTTTTATAAGGCTGATTCACCCGAAAATCATTACCAACCTGAAATTGAACGGGAAGCAAATAGATGAGCGCACGAATATCTCAGTCATCTCATTTATAATGCTTTATTTTTTTATCTTCTTTATCGGAACAATGATTATTACTGCACTCGGATCAGATCCGGTCACATCGGCAAGCTCAGTTGCCACCTGTATGGCTGGCATTGGTCCCGGACTTGGTGCTGTAGGTCCGATGAGCAACTATTCAGGAATACCTGAGATCAGTAAGGTTGTTCTAAGTATGTTGATGATTATCGGAAGGCTTGAGATCGTTACGGTATTTATTTTATTTGGCAGATCATTCTGGAAATTATAAGACTTTTTCTCGCTGACAGAACATTTCCCGGAGCTGTGGGTAAAAAAAAAGACCTCTGTAATTAAACAGAGATCTTTCTAACCTAAACTAACCTAAGCTACCCTAACCTTAATATAAACCAGAAATTAAAGGAAATAAAAAAGTTAAATATTATATGCCGATTCGCCATGTTCGTAAACGTCAAGGCCCTCTTCTTCAATCCGTTTTTCGACTCTCAGACCATTGAACTTTTTTAGTATGATGAAGAGAACTGCCGAGGCAGATAATGCCCAACCTGCAATCGATATAACACCTAAGAACTGGCTCTTCAGCAATGCTCCGCCGAAACCATATAAAAGACCCTGGCTTGTCGAAAAGAGACCTACCAATAATGTCCCGAACAGGCCGCAAATCCCATGTACTGAAATTGCACCTACAGGGTCGTCGATCTTAACCACTTTGTCAAAAAATTCAACAGAAAGGACAACCAGTAATCCTGCAAGGATCCCAATAACTAAAGCACCTCCCGGAGAGACCGCATCGCATCCGGCTGTTACGGCGACAAGTCCGGCAAGAGCCCCGTTAAGGGTCATGCTAAGGGCTGGTTTTTTATATTTCAGCCAGATATAAGTCATAGTTGATAAGGCACCACCGGCTGCAGCTATGTTTGTAGTAACAAATATCAGTGAGATTGCCTTAGCGTTGCTTATACCTGCGGCTGCAAGCTGTGATCCCGGATTAAACCCGAACCATCCTATCCAGAGCACGAAAACACCGAGAGTGGCAAGGGTGATACTATGTCCGGGTATCGCTTTTGCCTTGCCGTTTTTATC
The DNA here is from genome assembly GCA_963736675.1 of uncultured Bacteroidales bacterium. Taxonomy (GTDB): domain Bacteria; phylum Bacteroidota; class Bacteroidia; order Bacteroidales; family VadinHA17; genus LD21. The sequence continues at coordinate 742,900 of CAVTPT010000002.1, read as the reverse complement.
ATATTTACCGATACGGGGACCCAGAACAGCTGCTCCGACGAGTGCTGCAGATCCACCTACCATATGAACCACAGACGATCCGGCAAAATCATGGAACGGAGTTGAAAGGGTACTCAGCCAACCACCTCCCCAGGCCCAGTGACCTGAAACAGGATATATTACAAGAGAGATTACCGCACTGTATATAAGATATGCATTAAATTTTGTCCTCTCTGCCATAGCACCCGATACTATCGTTGCTGCTGTGGCTGCAAAAACAGTCTGAAAGATAAGAAAAGCTAAATCAGGCATATCCGTACGGTAAGTATTCTGGCTGAAAAGATCTATTCCGCCGAAAAGGCCGTTTTTGCTGCCGAACATTATCCCGAATCCTATAAACCAGAATGCGATTGTACCTATTACATAATCCATCAGGTTTTTAAAAAGTATGTTCGATGTGTTCTTGGACCGAGTAAATCCTGCCTCAACAAGAGCAAATCCGGCCTGCATAAAGAAAACCAGCGAAGCGGCAAGTAATACCCAGACTGTGTTTAACGAAAAAGCATATTCTTCAAGCTCAGGTCCCAGAGAACCCAGTAATTCACTAATTATTGTTGTGTCATTTTTTTACGATTTATTTGTTTTTATTCTTCTCCTTCCAGGTACATTGCCTTGTCTCCTTTTTCTCCGGTTCTGATCCGGTATGCATCAACTATATCGGATATAAAGATCTTCCCATCTCCTACTTCACCTGTTTTGGCAGACTGAAGAATTGCTTTTACGGCCGGATCAAGATATTTCTCACGGCAAAAGAATGTTATCAATATTCTTTCAATTGTGCTTGTATCGTAAGCAATACCACGGTATACACGTTCCTCTGTTGCTTTTCCGACACCTCTTACTTCCCAGAAAGTAAAGAATTCAATTCCTACTTCATTCAGAGCTTCTCTGACTTCATCGAATTTCGATTTGCGAATTACAACTTCAACTTTTTTCATATTCATTGTTTTGATTTTTTACAGTTTAACAATTTTTAGAAGGACACTCCGACAACCAGGTAAAGTTGTTCTCTTTCAGGATTCAGAATTACCTGTCCGTTGAGAGGCAGAGAGAATTTATCAGTTACTTCAATCGTTTTTGAAGTCCCGATTCCCACATTGCAGAGGTGGAATTCACCATCAGATGTATGCCAGCCATCACCAGCTCCGGCAAAAATATTAAATGAGCTGAAAGTATATCCTGCCTGGAAATACATATCGCCACCTGCTGACGCGGCACCTCCGGCTTCATTAAGAATATAGTTTGCACTCAGACTTAATCCTGCAACGGAATATGAACTGTTAATCTCGAATGCATGGCTGCCTTCAGATACTGATGTCTCAAAAAAAGGTAATCCCGGGTAATAATAATCAGTCATTCCCAGGCTCAGCCCGAACGGGAACGAATATGATACATAAGGATCAGCTTCAGAATAACCATTAACATCAAAAGAGCCCCAGACACCCAATGTCAATCCACCTGTAACAAACTTAACCCCGGGTTGTATATGCGGTCCTGTACCAAACCTTGTTCCTCTCCATATATAATTAGAATACAGGTCAGCTGTTACATTGAATTCAGAATTTTTATTCTGTTCCTGTGCTCCGGCGTTAAATGAAGAGATTAAACCCAAAAATACGACCCCGACAATAATTAACATTGGATTTTTCATGATTGTGTTTTTTAAATTAATAATATAAATACGTTGCAAAAATATAATAATATTAATAATACCCTATAAAAAATGGGGTAAAACATAAAAAAAGTATATAAAAAATAGTTTGACCCCCCTTGAAAGAGGGGTATAAAACCAAAAAGAGGCATAAATAAGCGTTACCCCCCCCTAAATAATTAATTGTACAAAGTAAAAATATATAGTAAGCCGGATCTGACCCGGATGCAGAGATCCGGACATTCTTTAAACTGATTGCAGACAGGCGGGAGGGAGAGTGCCTTGCAGCAACCATTATAAAAAGCGGGAGTTCTGTAACGTCACGTTATTCTAAGTACTACCTTTGAGGATAAGATGTAATTGATTTAAGATATTTTGTTAAATTGCATGAAGTGGCAATTTCCGGCCGGGGATAAAAAAGAAATTTAGTTATGAATGTTACACGTACTTTTGATCTGTTAGACAGATACAAGGAATTGTATGTCAAGGACGACGCCCTCTGTTTTAAACACGACGGTGTCTGGAAGAAGTTCAGTACTATGCAATATATTGAGTACTCATACAATTTCTGCTATGGCCTTTATGAGGCAGGTTTCAGAAAGGGTGATAAAATCATTTCAGTTTCGGCCAACAGGCCTGAGTGGAATTTTATCGATATGGGGATGTCAATGATCGGCGTCGTACATGTTCCGGTTTTCACCTCCCTTTCGGTAGCGGAATATGAGTATATCATAAGAGACTCAGGAGCCAGGATGATAATTATTTCAGACAGAAGACTTTACAAAACAATTGCTCCGGTTCTTTCAGATATCAGTCTGTCGGTCAGGGTTTTTACATTTGATGATATCCCGGGAGCGAAAAACTGGCTTGAAATAGTTGACCAGGGAAAACGCAGCACTGAAAAAACAAGGCAGGAGGTTGAAAAAGAAAAAAAGGAGTTAACCCCCGATGATTTTGCCACACTTATTTATACCTCCGGAACAACCGGCAAGCCTAAAGGAGTTATGCTCTGTCACAGGAACCTCGTAAGTAACTTTATTTCAGCGGCTTCGGTATTTAACCTGAAGCCTTCTGACAAATACCTCAGCATATTACCTTTATGCCATGTGGGCGGACGTATGGGAAATTACCAGACACAGTATAGCGGGAGCAGCATTTATTATGCGGAAAATATGGGTACAATAGCTGCAAACATGCAGGATATAAAGCCTGACGGCTTTGACGCTGTCCCCAGGGTACTTGAGAAATTTTATGAAGTGATAATTTCAAAAGGGAAAAATCTGACAGGGATTAAGAAAATCCTGTTTTTCCAGGCTGTAAACCTGGGACTGAAATATAATCCGTTCGGAGAGAACGGATGGTTTTATGAAAGAAAACATAAGATTGCCGACAGGCTTATATTCAGCAAATGGCGGCAGGCCCTGGGTGGTAATGTACGTATTGTGGGATGCGGAGGTGCAAGTCTTCAGCCACGCCTCGAAAGAGTCTTCTGGGCTGCAGGGATTAAAATAATAAATATGTACGGTCTCACCGAGACCTCGCCAATAATTACAATTAACAGAACTGAGAAAGGAAGGGTGAAACTTGGATCAGTAGGTCTGCCAATTGAGGGGGTAAAGGTAAAAATAGCTGAGGATGGTGAAATAATGTGCAAAGGGCCAAATGTAATGCTGGGATATTACAATAACCCTGATCTTACAAAATCAGCTTTCGACAGCGGGGGCTGGTTCCATACAGGTGATATCGGCCATATTGAAGAGGGCGGATTTCTGATGGTCACTGACAGAAAAAAAGAGATTTTCAAACTCTCTAACGGCAAATTCATTGCGCCCCAGATAATAGAAAATATCTTTAAAGAATCTCCGATTATTGATCAGATAATGGTAATAGGAGAGCATGAGAAGTTTGCAAGCGCCCTGATTTCACCTAATGTTAAATATTTTGATGACTGGAAGAAATCGAGCAACATATCCTTTTCAAGTATTGAAGAACTAATTCAGCTTCCCGAGGTCCTTTCGTTGTTTTCATCAGAGATAAGTAAGTTTAATAAACGGCTCAGTTCCTATGAAGGAATTAACAGGTTCAGGCTTGTTAAAGATGCCTGGAGCCCTGAAACAGGCGAATTGTCACCGACACTGAAACTCCGCAGGCAGTATGTCAGTGAAAAATACAGATCATTTGTGGAGCAGATCTATATGAAATGATATTCTTCCCGTAAACTAAGCAGCCTGTATGGAATTAGTAAAAGTAACCGACCGCAAAACAGAGAGTATGTTTCTTGATGCGGCAAGGGTCATCTATAAAGATGATAAAGTGTGGGTATGCCCTTTTGACAATGATATAAAAGCAATCTTTGATCCTCTTAAGAATCCTTACTATAAACATGGAACCGCCGAACGATGGATCCTTACACTGGATAAAAAGCGGTTGATCGGCAGGATAGCTGCATTTATTGATTTTAATCTTGCAGGAACATATGACCAGCCTACGGGAGGTGTCGGTTTCTTTGAATGCATCGACGACAGCCGGGCTGCCTCACTTCTGTTCAACACCGCCAAAGAGTGGCTGCAGGAGAAAGGGATGGAAGCCATGGACGGCCCGGTCAACTTCGGGGAGACTGACAAATACTGGGGTCTGCTGACCGGAGGATTTACCCACCCCTCTTTTGATGTACCTTATAATCCGCCCTATTATCAGAACCTTTTTGAGACTTTTGGATTCCAGGTATATTATAAAATGGAAGGGTTTCATCTGAACCTCACAAAGCCAATACCCGAACGATTTACCAGGATTGCGGAATGGGTGGCAAACAAACCCGGTTATGAGTTCAGACATTTTACATGGGAAGAGGAAGAAAAATTTATCAAAGATTTTTCAGAAGCCTTTAATGAAGCATGGGCCTCTTTTAAAGAGAATTTTGAACCACTCGAAGCTGATTATATCAGAGGAGTGCTGAAAAAGACAAAGGTAATTCTCGATGAAGAATTTATCTGGATAGCTTATTTTGAGGGCAAACCTATTGGTATTTATCTTATGTTCCCCGACCTGAATCAGATCCTTAAGCACCTTAACGGGAAACTGAATCTCTTCACCATGCTTAAATTTTTATGGCTGAAGAAAAAGAAAACCATTACCCGGGCCAGAGGTATGCTGATGGGTGTGATACCAAAGTACCAGGGCCTTGGGATTGAATCGGCATTCATCTTTAAGCTGATTGATGTCTTTAAACGGAAACCACATTACACTGAAATTGAATTCACATGGGTTGGGGACTTTAACCCGAAGATGAGGAAGATATTTATTTCAGTTGGCAGCGTACCTGCAAAAAACTATATCACATACAGGTATCTTTTTGACACGACAAAAGAGTTCAAACGTTATCCCATACCTGCCGGCAAATGAATTATGATGTTATAATTATCGGAGCGGGGCTGGGTGGCCTGACTGCCGGAGCGAAACTCTCCCGGGAGGGGAAAAAGGTTCTTCTTTTGGAACAGCATAGCCAGCCGGGAGGCTGTGCCACAACATTTAAGCGTGGTGCCTTCACCCTGGAAGTAGGGTTGCACGAGATGGACGGACCTGTTCCCCGGGACATAAAAACAAGAATATTCAATGATCTGGATGTATTTAATAATGTTGAACTTATTAAAATACCTGAATTCTACAGGTTCATTAACGATCGTATAGCTTTTACAGTGCCGCACGATCCTTTACTTGCTTCCGGACGACTATCTGAATTGTTCCCGGATGAATCAGCGGGGATCAAAGCCTATTTCGAACAGATACTTAACCCGCGGAAAAAAACGAATGAAAATGATGCCGGGGACTTAAACCTGGGGGAGTTTCTTGATTCAATAATCAAAAACAATGACCTGAAACTCATTCTCCTTGGTAATCTGGGGTATTTCCATGATGATCCCTATACACTCTCCCTTGCCTATTATTCCATTGCACAGGGGAGTTATTACTCAGGGGGAGCAAGTTATATCAAAGGAGGCTCCCAGATGCTCTCTGATCACCTTGCAGGATACATTAAAAACCATGGTGGCGAGGTATTGCTGAGCCATCTGGTAACCGGTATAAAAACCAATGATGGCAGGGCCGGTAGCGTGACTTACCGGCGAAAAGGAAATTCAGAAATTATCGAAGCTTTTGCAGATGAGATAATAGCTAATAATGCCATCCCGAATCTCCCTGATATGATTTCAGGTACGGCAGGCGTTGAGCTGAAGAATGAGTACTCAGGTCTCAGGTCCGGAGCCTCACTGCTTACACTTTATCTTGGATTCGGCAGCTCTCCACGTGAGCTTGGTAACAAATACTATTCCACATGTCTCTTTGATGATTCTGTGAAGACACAGGCTGACATCTTTAAAAACGGAAGAGACGATTATTCAAGGAGGAGTTTCATATTTGTCGATTACAGTCAGATTGATTCAGGACTGGCCACCGGCGGACGAAGCGTAGGGTCAGTATGTTGCATTGATTACACTGAAGGGTGGCAGGGATTGGGAAGAAAGGAGTATATTACTAAAAAAGAACATGTTGCATCTGTGCTAATTGAGAGACTTGATAAAATATTTCCGGGAATAAAAAGCACTATTGAATACTATGAAGTAGGAACTCCGGTTACTGTCGAGAGATATACCCTTAATCCCGGCGGCGCTGTATACGGGTTTGCCCAGACACCATCAAAAAAAATTATCGAACCTCTGAAGTCAGTTAATAATTTGCATATCGCCTCTGCATGGGGCAGGACCGGAGGTGGTTTCTCCGGTGCCATTTACGGAGGTTACCTCTGTGCCTGCAATATACTGAGAAAAAGGCCCCTTAAATAGGATGATCTGATGTTCCGGTGAGGGAAAATAAGACCGGATTTGCTACGAAAGTTTAAAATGCGTCCTGATAAAGATGACGGGTTAACAACCTAATTATCGGACCAGAAATTGCACGCAGTTTTTTCAATGATACATGACAAAATCGCAATATTCTTTTTCGTATTCCTGGCTATACACGTAACAAAGAGATTAAAATGGTATCTTACTTCCATTAGAAGATTTAAAAATTCTAGCAGCAATTAATACCGGTAATGTTATGTTGGGAAACAGTAACTGATTACGGAAGTATATTGAATCAGGTCTTTTAAAAAAAGTAATTTAATAACTATAAAAACGATCGGACAAAACATGAAATACTTTCTTCTATTCTTCCATGTAATATTTATTACTCCAAATAGTTTTTCTCAGGCTGACCCTGGTCAAAAATTTGTCGCTGCCAAAGCAGTACCTTTATTTTCAAGATTTCATACGCTCTCTGTTCATGTACGGGATACACTTACCCAGGATTCTGTTTTCCATTTTTTGACAGATAAATTAAAACTTCCGGTTTACTATTATCCGGTCAGATATGGCGATCGTAAGTATGCAGGAGTATATGCAGGTAATCTGGTACTGGAACCCTGTGGCCCTTATTCAAATTTTTCATATGCTTCGGATGACTTCAGAGCTATTTTCTTTGGTTTAACATTCGAGCCTTTTAAATCATTAACCTTATCAGCAAAGGGACTCTCTGACAGGAAAATCCCTTACCAGTCAGGCGACAGTTATATCTATATTAAAGATACTGCATTGTGCGGCGGGAATATAACCATAAGTTTTATGGATAAAGGGCAGGGCAAATCAGAAGATATAAGAATTATGGATTCATTGTTGCTCGAAATAACTGATAATACGGAGGATGAACCCGGAATTCAATATGTAAGGGAAATCCTGATCGGCTATATTGATAAAACCAATTTGCAGAAATGGGAAGATATAATCAGTCCCGACAGATTGATAAATAATAAAGTATGGCCGGAAAGTGATATAATTGATTTCCGTTTCATTAAAGCCGGGATCAGAGAAGTACAGGGTATAACTTTTAAGGTGAAATCACTGGAAAAGGCAAAGCAGTATTTGTTGAAAAACAATCTGTATGGAGGTTATTCTGGCAACAAAATAATAATTGATAAGACACAGGCTTTTGGTCTGCAAATATTTTTTACAGAGCAGGAGTGACTTGTTTTTTCACTCACCGGCTGTATAAAATGAACATTCGCCTGCGACGCCAATATGGTTATACGAAAAATCTGAAAGTTTATTTGAAAAATTAATTCAAACGAGTCACTTTTTGAAAAAAAATTGAATATTTTCGGGAGATATATGAAATAGGATAAAAGAGCAAAAGCCTGCAAATGTTCATTTCGCTTTGCACCACATAAAATATAACCTGGATTCCGGTAAAAGTAACACTTCAATAAATCTCAAAATAAAACAGGATAATAAACATGAAAAAGAAAAGTCGTTTTTTGATCATCTTTACTCTGGCGCTCCTTCTACCCGGCGCCATGATGATAGTGATCGCAATGTCGGGATCAGATCGTAATGCATCTGCACCCCGGCCAGAGGGTCCTTGTGATATCTATGCCGCTGCAGGCAACCCGTGTGTGGCTGCCCACAGCAGCACCCGTGCGCTCTATGCAGGGTATAATGGTCCCCTGTACCAGGTGCTGCGTCAGTCCGACGGTAAGACACTTGACATAGGAATAGTCCAGCCAAATGGGAGCGATCCGGGCGGCTATGCAAATGCAGCCGCTCAGGATGAGTTCTGTGCCAATACCTATTGCTGGATCACTGTTCTCTACGACCAGTCGCCAAAGGCAAACCACCTTGTTCAGGCACCCCGCGGCGGATTCAGCGGTCCTGCCATGGGCGGATTTAACAATGTACCGATAGCCGACATGGCACCGGTCACGATAATGGGCCACAAGGCTTACGGTATTTTCATCGAGCCGGGCATGGGTCTTCGCTGGAACGACGCTAAAGGGACAGCAGTTGACGACCAGGCTGAGGGTCAGTACTGGGTAATTAACGGTCATCATTTCAACTCAGGTTGCTGCTACGACTACGGCAATGCCGAGACCGACAGCCGCGACGACGGCGACGGAACGATGGAGACCACCTACTATGGCAACGCCACAGCATGGTATCGCGGACAGACTCCCGGCCCATGGGTCATGACCGACCAGGAGAATAACCTGGTAGGCTGCGTAAACCCCTCTCCAAACGACAAATACTGCCCCGACCTGCCAAGCATAAGCTGGCGCTTTGTAACTGCAACAGCCGACGGCGAACCTCACCACTGGAGATCAATGGGCGGAGACGCTCAGAATGGCGACCTGGAAACCATGTACGACGGACCACGTATCAGCAACGACAGGAGCAGCTACGATCCGATGCGTAAGCAGGGAGCGATCCTCCTGGGAAACGGCGGCGACAACAGTGTGGGTTCGCAGGGTACCTTCTATGAAGGTGCAATGACTGCTCCGAACACTTTCCCGACAAAAGAGACAAACCAGAAGATTCAGGATAATATTATAGCTGCAAAATATGATGTGCAGCTGCTGAGTATTGCACCGGCGAATGCTACCGACACACCTCCCGGACTTCAGACATTCTCCCCCCGTTCAACACAGAATACCACCGTTACGTTCACAAATACCACCGGGGCTCCCGTGAAGGATCTCTCATTGAGTATTTCTGCACCCAGGGGATGGAAAGCAGTAGTTCTTAACTCGGCAGAAACATCAAAAGTATTTGCCGGCCCGGTGGCTCCGGGTGCTGTTGTGAGTGCTACATTCACAGTTACATCAGGTGCTGAGGCATTCAACGGCGACCTCGCAGGAAAAGCATCGTGGACCAGCAATGCAACAGGCCAGGCACAATCTGAGATTACAGTTGAAAAGGTAAGAAACGTTAACCCTGTTAAGATAAATGAATTCCGCGTCAGCGCAGGTGCTACTGATAATACCTCCAACTCGTTTATTGAACTCTTTAATGCAGGCGAAAGCGAAGTAGATATCTCAAACTGGACCGTAACACAACATGCAACCCAGTTACCAATCTTTTCATCGGTACAGATACCTTCAGGAACAAAACTTGGTGCCCACGGATTCTATCTGCTGGGACTATCCAATTCAGGACTTGTTGTTCCTGCCAAAAAGGGTGAAACAAGTATTTATGTCAGGAGCGTAACCGGTATGTCGGTTGGTGATGAAATTGAAATAGGCGATGGAGCCACTGTTGAAAAGCGCAAAATAACAGGTATAGGAACAGCAGCAGGCCCAGGAGCACCGGTAGCGGGCGCACCGATGGGCGGTGGTGGTCGTGGCGTAGAACCCGGCACCCCTACAACACTATGGCAACCTCTTCCTGAGGGTCCGGTAATTACGATCCCAAAAGGCTCAAAAAATATTCCGGTTACAAGTGTCGATGGCTTCGTGGTAGGACAGAAAATGGCAATCGGATATGGTGCAACCTACCCGGCAGTATCTAATGTTATTGAGAAATATGAAGTAGTGACTGTTACAAAGGTTGGTAAACCAGGTACACAGGCATGGCTCTCTGCCGATGCAAAGAAAGGTCAGAAAAACATTAAGGTTTCATCTGTTGCCAACATCTCAGCTGGTGATAAAATAAGACTCGATATCGCCAGCGAAGGTCATGGCATCGAAACCGTAACCGTTAAACGTGTTGGCACACAATCGGTTCGCAGTACTTTTAATGGTCCGTTAAAGGAGAATGAAGATCCCGGAACCGGACTCGAGCTGACTTCACCACTTAAGTTCGACCATGCGTCAAACATGCCTTTCAGCGTAAATGGAACAGGAATCAGTTTCGAACCTGCAACAGCTATCGATCATTCAAGTAATGAACCTGTGATAGCACTCGGAACAGGTATCACTCTTGACCAGCCTCTTGCAATGGACCACGCTATCAACTCAGTTGTCCGTGATCCGAAAACTACTACGGCAGGTTACCAGGGGAACGTTGCACCAAACCAGTGGTTTGGCGGCCCTGCTCTCTCTTCTGCAGCAGGTACTATGGTACTGCGCGATGCCGCAGGTCTCGTAGTTGATGGTCTTAACTATGGTCTGCTCGTTGATCCATGGGCTGCCGAAGGTTATCAGGCTGCATCAGGAGCTGGTGAAGGCGGATGCCTTGTACCTGCACCAGGTGCCGGCAGAGGCCCCAGGAATGCCCCGGTAGCCAGTCAGCCTAACAGGAGTCCGGGTCGCTATCCCGACGGAGCTGACACCGACTTCAACTGCCGCGATTTTGTGATGCAGAACTCAATAGCCCTGTCAGCTGCAGCAACACCAGGTTCAAACAATATTAAAGTAGCCAGTGTTACAGGCCTGACCATTGGTCAGAAAGTTATAATAGATGCTGGTACAAACAGCGAGACAGCAGTTATTGCAGTTATAGGCACCACAGGAGCATCCACAATTGGTACAGCAACTGCTGCAGGTGCAACAGTTATTCCGGTTGCCGGTGTTACAGGCTTTAGCGCCGGTCAGACTATTACAATTGATAATGGCACAAACCGTGAGACAGCTGTTATTGCCTCTGTTACAGCAGGACGTCCGAATTTTGGCGGCAACGCAGCCGGCACACCAAGCTCTGTAACTGTTACTGCACCTCTTGCAAAAGCACATGGAGCAGGTGTACAGGTGGCAGGCAGCGGACTCACTCTTGCCTCTCCCTTAGCCATGGCTCATGAAAACGGAGCTCAGATTGCCAGTAACCTGCCAACACCGGGTGAACCAAATCAATACGCCAGGAGACCATAGTGAGAACAGCTGAAATGCTCTGTTAATATTTTACAATACTCCGCGGCCCACATCAGATTGTGATGCCGCGGAGTTTTAATTTAAAATTAGGGAGGATTTGACATTGAGTACCAATAAAAGAAGGATTGACAATAAACAATTCTGGCCCTGGTGGCGACTGACCATTACAGGTTTAAACATAATGGCTCTGGTTTTGAGTGTCATCATGAGCTGGCATTATCTCAGAGGCGGATCGATGATCGGATGTGGCGGCGGGAGTCCGTGCGAACAGGTGCTCACAAGCAAATGGTCGGCCATAGCCGGAATATTTCCTGTCAGCGGTCTGGCGGTGGGAGTCTACCTCGCTTTGCTGGTTGCAGGTCTTTTTATTGGTCCTGATACTGAGACCTCAATACAGCGCCTGGCATGGAAAACAATGCTGGTTCTGGCAGGCGCTATCGCAGGCAGCGCAATATGGTTCACGATATTACAGAAATGGGTGATCGGCGACTTCTGCCCTTATTGCATGACAGCACATATAACCGGAATAATCCTGGCTGGTCTTATCATCTGGCGGTCTGTGAGCGATACTGAATATCATTCCCTGAGGAGCGCTTCTGCTGATCCCCAAAAAGTCAAAAACAACTCACATGCCACTTCCGGACCGATAATTCTGCCTTTACAGGCAGTATATATGAGTCTTTCGGGCCTGGTGGCTGCCGGTGCACTGGCAACCTGCCAGGTAATTTTTACACCTTCAGCCGTATATGTCGATGGTGAGTCGCAATTCACGCCGCCAGCAATTGACTACCAGGCGGCCCCTATGGTCGGATCGCCCGATGCACCCTATATCGTTTCCCTTCTCTTTGATTATCAGTGCTCACATTGTCAGAAAATACATTTTATGCTCAGCGAAGTAGTTCGCCAATACAATGGCAAGCTGGCATTTGCTTTATGTCCGACCCCCCTGAACAGCGAGTGTAACCAGTTTATTCCACCTGATGTGGATGCGTTTAAAAACTCCTGCGAACTGGCAAAAACCGGCCTTGCAGTATGGCTTGCGAAACGGGAGGCGTTTGCCGAATTTGAAAACTGGATGTTTACTTATGAGTCGGGCGACGGCTGGTATCCCCGAAGCCCCGAAGCAGCCAGGGCAAAAGCAGCTGAACTGACCGGGCAGGATGCATTTGATGCTGCATGGGGAGACCCGTGGACAGACGAATATCTGCAGACAAGCGTCCAGGTTTATGGTCAGACCATCCGGGATGGCAAGGGAGGCATACCAAAAATGGTTTTTGGTTCACAATGGGTTATCCCCGAACCGGGTAATGCCGACGACCTGGTTATGATATTGCAGAAGAGTCTGGCTGTGCCACTGCCCTGACCGGACCGTAGGAAACACATATATTTTCAATTGAAAGATACATTTGTTAAGACAACTGGTAAATTATATTCAAACCAAGGCACATTAAAGAAAATTTGAATATTTTCGTGAGTGCGTTAACTTAGATCATAATTCATAAGTAACAATAATAATCAGAACTATAAATATGAAAAAGAGAAGTCGTTTTTTAACCATCCTTGCACTGGCTTTCTTAGTACCGGTGACCTTGATGATGATTCTGTCAATGACAGGCACAGGGAACAGTAGTGCTACATCCCGGCCGGAGGGCCCGTGCGATATATATGCAGCTGCAGGTACCCCTTGCGTAGCTGCGCATAGCAGCACCAGGGCACTGCTGTCTTCATATAATGGTCCGTTATACCAGGTAATGCGCAAGTCGGACGGCAAAACCCTCGATATAGGAATTGTACAGCCATCTGAAGGTGATGCGGGCGGATATGCCAATGCAGCCGCTCACGATGCTTTCTGTGCCAATACACTGTGTCTGATCACTATACTGTACGATCATTCAGGAAATGGCAACCACATGTTTCAGGCACCTCCGGGAACATTCAAGGGTCCCGGTAAGGGTGGCTTCAACACCCTGCCGATTGCCGACATGGCACCGGTTACAGTAATGGGACATAAGGCCTACGGTGTTTACATTATACCCGGTATGGGTCTGCGAAACAATAACGCCAAAGGTCTTGCAATAAACGATGAACCGGAAGGAATGTACATGGTTTTTGATGGAAAACACTTCGACAGCGGTTGCTGCTTCAACTATGGCAATACATCTACTAACAGCCGTGCCGTAGGGAGGGGAACAATGAATACGGTATACTTCGGTACCTCAACAGCATGGGGCAGCGGCGACGGTCCCGGCCCATGGATCATGTCAGACATGGAGGCGGGCCTCTTCTCAGGCTACAACGTTAAACAGAATCCAGAAAATCCTACCATTGACAAATGGCGTTTTGTTACCGGTGTCGTTAATGGCGGCGGAGGAAACCAGTGGGACATCAGGGGAGGCAACGCCCAGGAAAATGGTCTGAAAACATTTTACAGTGGTGTTCGTCCTAGTTCGCGTGAAAATACCTACTACTATCCAATGCACAGGAAGGGAGCCATTCAGCTTGGCAATGGCGGCGATAACGGCAACGGTTCATCAGGTACATTCTTCGAAGGTGTGATGACAAAAGGATATCCTTCCGATGCCGCCATCAACGCAGTGCAGACTAACATTGTTTCGGCCAGATACGATGTGCAGCGCATGGGTCTGACGAGGGTCACCTCATTCACCCCAAAATCGGCACAGGATGTCACCGCAACATTTACAAATACAACAGGTGCACCTGTAACAGGCCTCAGGCTGAGCATTTCCTTACCCAAAGGGTGGAAAGCGGCAGTCAAAAATTCAAAAGGAACATCGAAGGTATTTAATGATCCGGTAGCTAACGGCGCCAGTGTGAATGTTACTTTTACAGTCACCTCTCCGGCAACAATCAGTGCCGGCTTCCTGAATGGCAAAGCCGAATGGAAAAACCTGAATAGCGGAATGGTGCTATCGGAGACAACCTCACAAAGGGTACGCAACGTAAGTCCGGTAAAGATTAACGAGGTTCGCCTCGACGCCGGTGCAGCTCCTGCCAATCAGTTCATAGAACTTTACAATGCTGGCAATAAGGAGATTGATATTTCAAACTGGTCGATTGTCAGCACCCAGAGCGAATGGGCTCCTGTTAAGCTGGTAACGATACCTGCCGGCACGAAAATATCAGCTGAGTGGCTTCTACCTGCTGGGTCTCTCCGGGTCAGGGCTCGTTGCTCCCGCAAACAGTGGTGATAAAATCATCAACGTGAAAAGTATAACCGGATTCGTAACCGGTCAGCAAATCGACATCGGCGGCGAAAAACGCACCATCGGAACTATCGGTACAGCTGCTTCGCCTTTGACCACAATATTCGTACCTGTTTCGACAGGGCCATGGCTTACAATACCGGCAGGATCGACCAATCTACCCGTAACAAACGCTGCCGGCTTTGAGGTTGGACAAAAGATTGGCATCGATCTGGGCGGTAACTACGAAGTGGCAACGGTCACTGCCGTTGGCAAAGCCTGCCACCCAGACAAACCTTACAATTCCGGCAAAAGCCGGAGATACAGTTATAAAAGTTGCTGCCAACAACAATATGACTGTTGGTGATGAACTAATCATCGGGACAGGTTCGCGCTATGGAAGTCGTGAAGGTAAAACGTATTATTAGTGTTGTAACGGGTCCGGTACGTGGAGGTGTTGAAGCACCTGTAGCAGCAGATGCCTCCGCAGGAAATGTGGAACTGGCCACCCCGCTTAGATTCGACCACATGCTCGATGTTGACGTGGCAGACAGAGGTACAGGTATTAGCTTTTCGCCGGCCACACGCTTTGTACACAAAAGTGGCGATGCTGTTCAGGCCCTCGGCAGCGGCATTACACTCGATAATGGATTGGAAAAGAGTCATTCAACAGGAGCTGCTGTTATCAACCCGGAGGCCACATCAGTTGGTTATCAGGGGTCAGTAAAACCCAATCAGTGGTTTGGACTTCCTCTCTCGGCTTCTGCCGGATCTATTGCCCTTATGGACGCCAGCGGTGTAGTTGTTATCGATGCCATGGTTTACGGATCACAGCAAAGCAACTCAAGCGCCAACGGAACAGTCACCAGTCCCGAACTGGCAACCCTTGAAGGGGTTCAGAGCCAGGGGGGATGCATCGTTGTGGTGCAGGGCCAGGCATCAGGCTACAGGCAGCAGGCACAGAGTGTTTCGACACCCTCCAGGAGCTACGGCCGCTACCCCGATGGCACTGATACCGACAGTAACTGCAGCGATTACCTGTTGCAGACAACAACAACACTTTCAGCTGCTTCGCCGGCAGGATCAACCAATATAAAAGTCTCCGGGGTGGCGGGTTTCACAACAGGCCAGAAGATAATAGTCAATACAGGAGCAAACAGCGAGACAGTAGTCATTGCTAACGTTGGTACACCTGGATCAACCACTGTTGGCACTGCCACCACCGTGGGTGCAACAGTTATCCCGGTTGCAGGGGCTGGAGGTCTTACTGCCGGACAAACAATAACCATCGGCAGCGGTACAAACATTGAGACAGCTGTTATTGCATCAATTTCGGGCGGACCCAGGGGCGGCGGCGGCATGCCAGGGTTCGGCAGCACTTCTGTTACCGTCACTGCACCACTCGCAAAAGCTCACGAGGAGGGGGCACAGCTCTCCGGAAGTGGTATCACCCTTGCCTCACCATTATCCAGGGCTCATGAAAGCTGGGCAACGATAGCAAGTAACGTTCCCACACCAGGTGAACCAAATCAATACATCAGGAGACCTTAGAAAGAACGACAGAAAGGCTAAGTTTAAATATTTTTAGTACTCCGCGGCTCTCAACAGACTGAGATGCCGCGGAGTATTATAAATCAGACACAAAACATATGCACGAAACTGGAATTGTTACAGGAAATGAACTTAACGGAAGAACATTTCCGGGAGCCTGTTTTATACGATTGTAAAAATTATTCTTAATCGTGTTTGAGATAAGGGTCAGTAATGTGAGGTTTATATTAGTATTAGTTCTGAACCAATTAAGATGAAACCCACATGTATTGAAAACAAAAACACGTATGTATATAATATTCAGACATGGGGATTACATCTTACCATTAAAATAAAAATTATATACGAATGAAAAATTTAATAGTATTATTCTGTCTGTTTTTTTCATTAAATGGTTACGGACAGAATGATCCTCCGGAAAAATTTGAGAAACGGACAATTAAGATTAATAAAGTTCCCTATGATATTTACAAGGGAGCAGTACAGGTAAAACTGGATCGTTCCGATTCTTCCTCCACATACATTTCGATTCCTGTGCATATTATCAAGTCGTCCTCCAGGTCCCCTTCAGAACCTGTTTACTGGATGGCAGGTGGTCCGGGCGAAACTAATCTGAAGTTTACACCTTCGCTGGAATTACTGGCAAACCACGATTTTGTGCTTGCAGGTTACAGAGGTGTTGACGGACCAGTCATGCCAGAGTCACGAAAGTTAAAAAAAGCCTTAAGAGGGTTGAATCATCATTTATTAAGCGACGAATCGTTAGATAACCTTGGTTTAACAGTAAAACAATATTTTACCGGGTTAGCCGGAAAAGGGATTGATGTAAACCATTATACCATATTGGATGTGGTTGACGATTTTGAGGACATTCGAAGGAAACTGGGGCATCAGAAGATTAATCTTTATAGTGGAAGTTATGGTACAAGGGTAGCTTTATTATATAGCTACAGGTACCCGGAGTCAATAAAACGATCGCTTATGTTCGGCGTCAATCCTCCGGGACACTGCATCTGGTATCCTGAAATGACAACACGAATTATACAGAGATACGATTCCATTAACAAAGTTCAATCGGGTTCAGGCAATATATCCATTGAAGAAAATATAAAGCAGTCTTTTAAAAAAATGCCAGAGCGTTGGTCGTTATTTAAACTTGACGCTGATAAAATAAAGATGGGTACTTTTTGTTTGATGTTCAGTAAAAGCACAGCAGTAATGGCCTTTGATGCATACATGAGAGCATCACTGAAAGACGATTATAGCGGTTTATATATGATTCAGCTGGCTAGCGATTACATTGGTTTATTCACTTCAGAGCTTAATTACGGGGATATGTTCAGTAAAGCATATAGTGCCGATTATGATCCAAATGTTGACTATCGCCGGCTATTCCGGCCCGGCACCCTGGAGATAGGGGCTCCTTTGTCTGCTCTCTATTGGGGTTGCGGCACAAATTGGTCCGGCAAACTGATCGGTAGCCAGTACAGAGATTTAGGATTTTGCGAAACAGAAACCTTAATGGTCGG
The DNA here is from genome assembly GCA_963736675.1 of uncultured Bacteroidales bacterium. GTDB lineage: Bacteria > Bacteroidota > Bacteroidia > Bacteroidales > VadinHA17 > LD21. The sequence goes on along the minus strand of CAVTPT010000002.1, from coordinate 725,257 downwards.
AGGTAATCTTGATAATGCAAATCCTCCTGAAATAACCATAAAGGAACTTGCTCCTTATTTACCAAATGGGAAGCAGGTAATATTAACCCACATGGCGCATACCGGCGATATGAGATTCTTGCAGTACGATGCTTTTAACTTTATGTCGTGCCGGTATTTTGATGAAGGTGTAGTGGATACCTCGCGATTTAAACACGACCCGATCGACTTTATACCCAAAAAGAACCTCAACAGGATGGCAAAGATGTATTACCCATTAGTATTGATTTTGAGTATAATAAGATAGTTTTTCGAATAATTGCATATTTTATCTCTTGCCATTTTCCGGGTGCATAGGGGTAGAGATAAAAGGGAGTGAGTTGCCCAGCATAATGAAGATTTCTCCTGCCGCAACAAAACCGGAGGTTGCAGACCTAATACCCTGCTGGAATTAAAGCCGCCCCTTCAGGGGAGGTTGGAGGGGTAAATTTTTTTCGCACCCGTTCCGGGATTGCATCGCGTAGTGCAAAATGATTATGTTAACATCAATAAATTAAGAGAATTAATCTAATACAACCTTAGTTAGTTCCTGGAAGTATAGGTTTGATTTTCTTTATCTATTCTATTTTCTTACTTTCTTTTGCTTCTCCAAAAGAAAGTAACAAAGTAAAGGAGCCCGGAAAAACCAACCCCACCCTTTTTTTACGCCCGCTACACCAGCCTTCCCGCTACAAAAAAGGGTGCGGTTCGCACCTTTTCCGGTTTTGCCTCCCTCTCTGCAAAATGAGTTAGATAACATCGACAATGGTTTGTCTTTACTGCCTACTTCTTACTTTTTACTTCTTACTCACGCCTCACGCCTGGCCTTCTGCCTTTCCTCATGCCTTATGCCTTTTTCCTTCCTCACGCCTCACGCCTATTCACCAAACCTGACCTTCAAAGCAACACCACTATATCCTATGCGAAGGTTAAAGCTGGTCAGGGTGTTAACCGGAAGCTGCATATAGGGTTCAATAAGAAGTTTATTGCTCTTCCCGAACGGCACGGAATAGCCTGCCGAGAAATTGGCCAATCCGAAAAAGTCGGCGTGACTGAAAGGTTCTTCACTACTCTCAACACTCACTGATGAATACCTTGTTTCAAAGGCGGGTTCGCCGGAGCTGGCGTCAAAACTCTCGCGGGTATATGCATTACGGAAGCTGCCTGAGACATTCTGGTTAAGATAGAACAACGAGGAGGCTCCGGCCGAGACATAAAAGGCTCTCTTTCCGCGCTCCATAATTGTAAAGACAAGGTTAACGGGTACCTCCATTGCGAGAAGCTGTAAGCTGCCCCTGAATGACTCGACACTGCCCGATGCCCCGTCAAGGGCCGGCGTTGCATAGTGCATGGTGCTTTCAGCGGCAGGGGTTCCCATTTCAATAGTCTGGATTGCCAGCAGAATGCCTGGCCTGACAGCCAACCGTCGCGATATTCTGTGCTCGGTGTAAACACCAAAAGAGATGCCCGGGATCCCTGATGAGATATCTTCCGCCCGGGCCATCATACCCGAAACCCCGGCCATAAGGAGTACCTTTTGGTGAAGTTCCCCATGGTCATCATTAAGAGTATCGGCCGTCTGCTCCGCTATTATCGGTTCCTGAGGCTCTTGCGGCCGGTTCTCCTCTGATACTGCTGCCTGTTCTGCTACAGCCGGTATTATCCCGGCTGTCTTTAACCTGTCAGGCATGGCGGTAACCTCCGGGATTGTTTTATTTGCAGTCACAATAACTGCCGTACTGTTTTCAGAAGGGGCTGATTCCGGGATAATCTCATCTGTAATATCTTTTGGCCCTGTAACTGCCGGTCTGGCCGGTTGCAGCGGGCTCTGGGGAATGGATGGAGTCTCCTTTGCCAGGATCCTGTCCGCCGGCTCCCCCGGAACAGAAGAATGTCTGTTATCCAGAATGTGGTAAGTAATCAACGACCCGGCGGTAATAAGAAGGATAACGGAGGCTGCCCTGGCCCAGAGAGGAAAAACAATTACTGAGCCTCTTTTACCCCTCCTTTTCTGAAGAAAGGCTTTCCATCCCGCATCGGCCAACCGGCCGGCGTCATAGCCGCTGAATGCATCTTTGGCCTGCTGCCTGAATATCTCGTCAAACTGCTTCATGACTCCTCTTTACGGGATTGAAATTTTTTTTGTATAAATGCCTTAACAGCTTTTTTGCTCTCGCCAGTGTTGATCGTGATGTAGAGGCACCCACTCCTGTCATCTCTGCGATCTCCTCGTGCGTGTACCCCTCAATTTCGTACAGGTTGAAAACAATTTTGCAGTTCCCGGGAAGCTGATTCAGCAGCGAAAGGATATCTGTCACCGTTAACTCCGATTCTATCTCAGGTTCGCTCCCCTCGTGGCCTGGGATTTCATCGGACTGAAGGGAGCCGGTAAATTTCATATTCTTTCTGTATGAGTCGATTGCAGTATTCACAATTATCCTAGCATACCACGACTTAAATGACCTGGAGGTATCGTAGTCGTCCAGGTTGCCGAGTACTTTCATATAACTGTCATTGACTATCTCCATGGCTCCGGCCTCATCACTTGTATACCTGATACTTATCGACATCGCAAAGGAGAAATATCGCTTGTAGAGACGCTCCTGAAAGAGGGTTTTTCCCTCTGAACATCCCTGAACAAGTTCTGCGTCGGAATACTCCAGATCCTCCCGATATCGTCTGCTCATTACAGCTTTCTGAATAAATCTCTTCCAAAATAACTCAATTTAAGCGGTTTTATGATTCTGCTGTTCATAATTGCTGTTTGTGATTTGCACAAAGTACACTTCTCCCGATACTGGTCCTGAAAAAAGGGAGGTATTTTTTTAACCTACTTCCCCTCAGCCACAACAATATGGCTGATCTGGACAATATTACCGGGGTCACTATAGCTGAACTGGTATATTCCACCCTGTCCGATCAGCATTAAGACATCGTTAAACGGAATTACATCGAAGGCTTCAAGTTCGGGATAGTGAGCCAGCTGACTGGTAATTATTGCCAGCGGATCTGATTTGTCGTAAACCTTTAATCCGGCTTTGCCGTCACAGACAAACAGAAGATCTCCGTCGACACCTAGTCCGTGGGGATTGAACATCGGGTACGATTTAACCAGGAAAGGATTTGCAGGCGACGATATATCTATCACTTCAAGAAGGTTGCTTCCGTTGGCACAACGGGTTCCCGTGCGAAGTGTGACATAGGCATACTGTCCGTCCACCACCACCGGGTCGCACGCGCTGATATGATCATAAGACGAGAGCTGCCGGGGTTTTTGCGGATCGGTAAGGTCAAATATCAGCATGCCGGTTGTGGTTCCTATAAAGAGGTTGTTTTCAAGACGATAAAGTGTCTCCATATTATTTGGAACCGTAACGCTGTCAACTATGGTCATCTCAGCTGGCTGAGCCACATCGACGGTTTTTAGCATCCAGGGATGGGCAATAAGGTAGAGTGAGTTGTCGTTGAGCATGAAACGGGCCATTGAGCCTGCAACACCTGCTCCGCCACTCCAGTTACCCGCTGTTTCAGCCGACATGAAGACAACGTCACTCCTGTAGATCCAGTTGCCGGGAACGCCATTGTCGACAACCTCGGTAATGGTCTCCACCTTCCAGTCGACTATAACTCCCTTCGACCGGTCGATTGTGGAATAGGGATACCAGTTATCACCCTCGGGAAAGATTTCGGGAAAGATGTTTTCTATGCGGCCGATCTCAACGGGATTCTCAATATCGCTGATATCAATGGCCAGCAGGTCGATAAAGCTGTCGGCATAAAGAGTGCTTCCTTTTATCTCCATGTCGACGTTGCCAATGATCTCATAGAAGGCGATCTTCTTCGGATCGGAGGGATTGGAGTTGTCGATTACATGGATTCCCTTTCCGTACTCATTGACAAAGAGATAGCCATCTTTGAAGTATATCTTGCCAGGTTGTGTGATCTCGACAGCTTCACTCTTGGAAAAGCTGCCTCTGAATTCGGCCATAGGCATATAAACAGGCACATTGGCCTCATAGGTTATCGTTTCGTATGTATTTTCCCTGCAACCCGGCAGTGATGCTGCCAGAACAAGAAGGATGGTCACTGATTTTAAAAGATTGTTCATGGTTCCGGTTTATTAAATATTTTTATTAGTCACCTCAGTCAGATTTGAATCTTACTATTCTGCTGACGGGTCTGTGACCTGCCCCAGAAAAAGTAAGGTATTGGTAGTGCGTTCGCGGATGGCAAAAATAAAGGGCTTGTCGATAACAAACTCCAGGGGCTGCGGTGGAAAGCTGGTAAGATCAACCCCGATTGTGGTTACAGCAGCGGCCTCTGTTCCCACCTCATCGACAGCAGCAAAGGTATTTTGCTTTACGAAGCTTACGAAGATGGAGGCGTCAGCTATTCCCGAGAGATCGGCCAGTGTCTCGCTGAAGGCATCGATCATACCCATGCTCTTAAGTTGTTGATTAAGATATTTTTCGTAGGAGAATTTGAATTTGGGCATGTATACTTTGAGCTTGCCAAACTCTTCAGACTGGTCGAAAGAGGTTGTTATTGCATCCCACTTCTCTGCGGTGAATGAGCTGGTGAAATCTTCCAGCGGGCCATCGGGGACGATTACCGTCATGGTGAAGTTTGTACGGCCATATGGCATCTCTATTGAACTGTAGTCCTGGCCGTAGGCCACTCTGGCGCCCACTTCGCCGTTCATGGTGCTGACGCTGATCTGGTTTCCGCCGGGCAGATAGAAGGGAAGCCCGGTTGTTTTATCCTTATCGAACTGGTAGCTCCAGTCTCCCTTGAAGTAAAGGGCGTTCATTATAAACATAACTGCATCGGCCGATATCTCGTCAAGTACCCTGGGAATTTTGCCCATGGTGTTATCGGAAGCCCATCCGTTTATGGTTGTCAGGGCTGAAGGCAGACTAAAGTCAAGACCTTCTATATCTGCCTTGTAATCGTCGGCCATAGTGTTCAGGAAAGGAGGCTTAACGGCAAACCCCTCGCGGTAAAAGATTGCGTTTGCCAGTGAGAATGAAACTTTCGGGTCGATTGTCAGGATCTGACTCACCAGGCTTTTATAGGCCTCATTGATTTCGGTCATACTCATCGAGGGAGGATACCTGAGTGTCTGTTTAAGCTGGTCGAGGGTAGCGCCGCCGCATCCGTTCAGCAACATGGAAAGAGCAGTGCTGGCGCTAAGAGGCGAGAGCATCAGGTTCCCGCTTTCATCTCCGGCCACATTAACAAAAAGCTCTATTCCAAACTCATTCGAGCTGGCAATAGCCTGTGGAGCCGCTGCGGTAAGAATAATCTCTTCGGGTGTCAGAAGCGGTTCAACGTCGTTGGTTTTCCGGCATCCGGCAATCGTTGCTACTATTACTATAAGTATTGCATAAATTTCTTTTCTCATATTAATGATGGTTTTAAGTTAATCCCTGAATTGGTTTATATACCTGATACGGACTGACCAGGCAAAACGCTGCAACAAACGGAAATTAAATTTATTTCTTCCTTCAATTATCGGAGGTTGGTTTCGATATTTTGCCTTACGGTGGCGTAGCTGTAATTAAAGCCGCCCTTTCAGGGGAGGTTGAAGGGGTAAGTATTTATCACACGCATTGCGAAATGAGGTAGTTAACATCAGGTTTGAATGTTCCAATGTTCCAAGGTTCCAATGTTCCAAGGTTTCAAGGTTCCAATGTTCCAATGTTCCAAGGTTCCAAGGTTCCAGGGTTTCAAGGTTCCAGGGTTCCAAGGTTCCAGGGTTTCAGGGTTTCAAGGTTCCAGGGTTCAAGGGTTATCCATATAAATGTAGTTCTTCAACTTTGGAACTTTGGAACTCTGGAACTTTGGAACTTTCAGCCCTCCGCTCCCTGCCCCCTGCCCTCTGCCTTTCTGCCCTCCGCCTTCTGCCCTCCGCCATCTGCCAGTCCTCACGCCTTTTTACAGCCTCACGCCTCATGCCTTTCTTCCTCACGCCTCACGCCTTTCTTCCTTAATACCCTGGTGGATTTAAAGCCGCCCCTTCAGGGGAGGTTGGAGGGGTAAATGTTTACTGGGCACATTGCAAAATGAGTTAGATAACATCAACAAATTGATTATTATTAGTTTAATACAACTTAAGTAAGCTACTTGAAGTGTAGGTTAGATGATCGTAATCTCTCTTTTTTTCTTACTTTCTTTTGCTTCTCCAAAAGAAAGTAACAAAGTAAAGGAGCCCGGAAAAACCAACCCCACCCTTTTTTTACGCCCGCTACACAAGGCTTCCCGCTACAAAAAAGGGTGTGGTTCGCACCTTTTCCGGTTTTACCTCCCGCATTACACAGAGATAGAGTTTACTTCGACAAATATGGTATAATACAAAAAAGCATGGATATCTGCCTTTTGTCTTTTAACTTTTGTCTTTTGTCTTTTTCTTCTGCCTTCTGCCCTCCGCCATCTGCCAGTCCTCACGCCTTTTTCCTTGCTCACGCCTCATGCCTTTCTTCCTTCCCGAGTTCCCAGTATTGAGTCACTTCGTTCCTCAACAACCTCACGCCTCACGCCTTTTTCCTGCCTCACGCCTTTCTTCCTTAATACCCTGGTGGATTTAAAGCCGCCCCTTCAGGGGAGGTTGGAGGGGTAAATTTTTACTGGGCACATTGCAAAATGAGTTAGATAACATCAACAAATTGATTATTATTAGTTTAATACAACTTAAGTAAGCTACTTGAAGTGTAGGTTAGATGATCGTAATCTTTCTTTTTTTCTTACTTTCTTTTGCTTCTCCAAAAGAAAGTAACAAAGTAAAGGAGCCCGGAAAAACCAACCCCACCCTTTTTTTACGCCCGCTACACAAGGCTTCCCGCTACAAAAAAGGGTGTGGTTCGCACCTTTTCCGGTTTTACCGCGCTCTTTACACAGGGATTGTGTTTACATCGACAAGTATGGAATCTAAGAAATTCTGGATATCTGACTTTTGTCTTTTAACTTTTGTCTTTTGTCTTTTTCTTCTGCCTTCTGCCCTCCGCCATTCGCCAGTCCTCACGCCTTTTTACAGCCTAACGCCTCACGCCTTTTTCCTGCCTCACGCCTTTCTTCCTTAATACCCTGGTGGATTCAAAGCCGCCCCTTCAGGGGAGGATGGGAGGGGTAAATTTTTACCGGGCACATTGCAAAATGAGGTAGTTAACATCAGGTTTGAATGTTCCAAGGTTCCAATGTTCCAATGTTCCAAGGTTCCAAGGTTTCAAGGTTCCAAGGTTCCAAGGTTCCAAGGTTCCAAGGTTCCAGGGTTTCAAGGTTCCAAGGTTATCTATATAAAGGTAGTTCTTCAACTTTGGAACTTTGGAACTCTGGAACTCTGGAACATGGGTTTCAAGGTTATCCATGTAAAGGTAGTTCTACAACATTAGAACTTTGGAACTCTAGAACTCTGAAACTCTGGAACTCTGAAACTTTGGAACTCTGGACCCCTGGAACTTAGAAACCCACATTCCCTGTATCTCAATATCATACCCCTTTTCATCGGTTCCCTTGATTTTGATAGTCGGGTTTCGTAACTTTGATAACATACACTGATAACAATTATATCTACAGGATTACAATAAGGGGAGAAAATTTAAATATTTATATAATTGATACTCTCAGAAGTACCCCAATTGATGGAATCGGATAACATTATTTCAGGCGCATAAAATAAATAATTTTAGAAACAAATCAGACCATTGATATTGAGTTGAATATGAAATTGTTATCTGGATTCTAAGTAGTATTTTAAAACCCTGATAAATGTTTTTATCGCATAATAATATAGAATTCACCAACAGATCATTTGTTAAGTATGTCCGCGTTATTATATTCTGTTTATCAGTAGTTTATATCAACTCGTGCACACCTGATAATACAATTAATCCGGCACAATACGAAATATACATAAGTATAAGCTCGGACCAGACACCAGCCGTATCCCCGGATGGGGAATGGATAGCATATTATCATAAAAATCTTGAATCCCCGGAAAACCCGGACTATCCTACGGGTTTATATATTATGAGTATTAATGGTAATAACCGGAGACTTTTGATAAAAGGATCTCACTTTCAGCCAGCCTGGTCCCCTGATGGTAAATGGATAGTCTTTAGTTCCGATGGTGTAATACAGATAATTAATTTTTCGGGTGATAGTATCCGTACTTATCAAGGTTTAAATGATTTACCTTTTTATTCTCCCGATTGGTCTTCAGATGGAAAATCGATAATTATTTCTGCTCCTATAACTGAGGCAGGAGGGGTTTATACAATAACACCGGATTTTAGTGAAACAACTCATTTACTTAAACCTCTGGAAAATAATGGAATGTACGCCTCATATTCTCGTGATGATAAAAAAATTGTGTACGAAAAAGGTGGACAATCATTATCATCTGTTGAGATCTTTATTCTTGAGCTTTCATCAATGGCTGAAACAAGACTTACCTATAATAAATATGATGACAGGCATTCAAGATGGTCTCCTGCTAATGATTTAATTGCATGGAGTCGCCATGTACAAATATTTAAAATGAATATTGATGGGAGTAACCAACAACGTCTTGATTATGGTCAATATCCTTCATGGACCCCTGATGGGGAAAAAATTGTCTACAGTAATGCAAATTCCAATTTTACTAAAGAAGTGTTATGGATAATTGATATAAATGGGACGGACAAACTTCAATTAACATTTTAAATCAAATCATGAAAAAATTCACATCGTACCAATGTGAAGAAAAATAGCTGTCTGAAAAAAGCAAATATTAAGGGATGAATCAATTTTTGGAAGAATCGCAGCTGCTTATATATTCTTAATCTTTAGCTTAATTAGAATTATAAATTAAATGCTCCCTATCTTTTGAAATCTACAGTTATTTTCCCTTCTGCTTTTGTCAGATCAACCTCTTTTGATACTCCGTTCACAGTAATCCTGTACTTTCCATAGAAAGCAGGAACAGAATATACTCCTTTCTTACCTGCAATACCTGATTCTTTTGTCCACCATTCATCATATACCAGGTTATGGTAGGCTTCTGCTGTTGGTGTCGGGGTCCAGTCGCGCTTATACATCGAGGAAGACGGCACCCAGTTTGCTCCCTCCCAGAAGCCCCACATTATTATGCCTTCGACAGCAGGATGAGCAAAACATAGCCTGTAGAAACCGGCTATCTCTTTTGCCCTGGCTATCTCCTGTTCCTGTGTAAGCTGGGCATTTTTAAAAGCAGACCTCATACCCGGAATATTGAATTCTGTAATACGTATGGGCAGGTTGAATTTGGCGAGTGAGTCAAGGGCATCTTTTACAAATTTCCTGTCAAAGGTTTCAAGGAAACTATGTCCCTGAACACCGATTCCTGCTATCGGCACACCGTCTTTCAGCAATTGCCTTATATGAGCCATATACTCAGGCAGGCCAATTCCCAACGGTGAGTCTTTGATGAGGATGTCATAATCGTTAACCCATAATTTTGCATCCGGATCGCCCTCGTGTGCCCAGGTTGCCATTAGCCTGGTTATTTCGGGTCCAAGCCTATCCTCGTAATAGTTGCCATGGATCATTTCGTTGTTCAGATCATACTCGGCAAACCTGCCTTTATAATATTTTGTGATCCTGACTGCCCTGTCATGTATCCTCTGTTTCAATTCATCATCACCAAGCTCAGCAACCCATTGCTGGACATATTGCTGGCCTGTATTCGGTGATTTAAAAATACCCCAGAACAGGTTATGGCCTCTCAATGGTATGTTATTCCTTTCAGTCCAGGCCAGTATGGAATCTGTAACAGCATAATTCTCCACGTCTTTCCGGGGTTCCATAACTGCCCATTTAAGAGAATTCTCCGTGACGGCAGAGTTAAAATTCTCAAGAAATTTCTGCCTGAACATTTCCATGTTCTCCGCTGACATACCGCGACCTCCCAGGCTGTTCGGGATGGCACATCCGAACCAGAATTCATGCCGAAGCTGTTCAACAGTAACCTGCGAACCCTTCTTTGCTTTTACTGTCAGTTCTCCTTTCCTGTACTTTGCAATGGCATCATCCGATCCTGCACTTTGTGCAAACATTTCAGGGATGATTACCACGACAGAGATAAAGCATGAAAGGGCAAAAACAATTGATTTCCTTATCAGATAATTTTTCATTTTATAAATTGTCAGCCTGATGTATGCCGGTAAAGATATAAAATAAATTATTTTCATTACTCTCCTGGTGCCGGTACTGCTCAACGTTAAAATCTCCGGGACCACATATCACCCGCACTGCTTAACCCCATTCACCAGGTCCCCATGAGACGGGGACTTTGGGGGGTGGCTTAAGTTATTAACAATCAAGTACAGACAAAATTAATTTATTATTTTTATCACTATGGATGGAGCATGCATAAGCCTGAAAGATGGCTTGTTGACGATGTATTTATCAGAAAGTATTTTAATGGGAGCGGCCATGATAATTTCGAAAGGTTCAGACTGGCGCCGTTTCTGCTGGTGGCTTAGACCGGTAAAGAACATAAACTAATAATCAGTATGATGAGTAAGGAACGATTACTTTATTTCGATGGTACCAGTGGAGAAGGTAAGATACTCTGCAACCGGTGCGGGCATTCGGAGGATATCATAAGTTTTTTACATGGGTTTTTCACTACCAGGAGAAATGCAGGATATCAGTGCCAGCTGTGTGGAAAATTTCGATCGATAGTATCTGAGGAGGGTGACCAGGTAATATTAAAGTGTGATTGTGGCGGAGACCTTAGCAGGGGAAAGCCAATCTTTTGTCCGGAGTGTAAATCAAAAGATGTTTCATTTATACTGGGGAGGATTACATAAAGTTTACATTGCTGATGTAAAACCTCATGCCGGTCACCTGATTCAGGGATTTTGCGGACCAGAATCTAAGGAACTAATTTTTGCGGATAAAAATGGTGAATAAGTTTTTAGTCAGTTTATTATTCAATTAAATTTAGATTGTTTAACTTAGTATCTGTATTAAATATTCAATGTCGGGCAATAAGCAGAGGGATAATGAGTTAGGCGTGGGTGAGGTTGATTCCCATATTGTGACTGACGGGGCGAAGCTGTAAAGAGAGGTAAGCAATTATGCCTCAGGGGATTCTATTCGGGGAAATGTAAAAACAACAAATGGTGTACAATAACTCCTTATAAGGTATGTAATGAGTAGCTTTTGTAGCCGGATAAATACGCAGGCTTAAATTATTGGCCATCTGCCATATAGATAGCTTTCTTTAATTTCAGCTGAATAACTGATTTGTTTCCTGATTTAAATTGTGACGAAATTGGAGATCACAAATTGTGATTTCCAATAGTGATCGAATGGGACTTAGAAGACCTCCATATTTATTTACATGACCACCTGACGCCGAAGCAAACTGATCACCTTCCGCCGGAATAAATTGGCCACTTAAACCCCGGGCTAACATCATGAACTCCAGATAAATATATAAAAGCGTATTTCTCCGGCGGAATGTGGTCAGATTAACTGGCGTGTACAATTTGACCTCATACTTCCCTGACAATTATGTTTCTATATGGAGGATTGATTCGAGAATTAAAACAACTGAGACCAATAAGAAGGAAATAGGGAGTTAAAAAATGCACAGATAGTTGAATAAAATAAGAATAAGTGTGCAAATAATTGCGATATTTGTATTGAATTAGTAAAATGGCTGGAATAGAAAACATAAAGCAACTTGGGAATATTCCTGTCGATTATGCATTGCTGCGTTCGGTTTTCAGTGACTACAAGTCTCCAAGAAATAAGATTGCAAATCTTGAGACCGAGGGTAAACTCATAAGACTAAAGCGAGGGTTGTATGTAGTTTCACCCGAAGAGTCACAAAAACTACTATCAACGGAGCTTATTGCTAATCACATTTATGGGCCTTCTTACGTTTCGATGGAGAGTGCTTTGAAATATTATGGATTGATTCTGGAGAGCGTCAGGGTACTTCGATCAATAACAATAAAAAGATCAAGAGTTTTTGAAAATTCTATTTCAAGATTTGAATACATCAATTGTAGTGAGAATTATTATTCTATTGGAATAAATCAGAAAATAGGCAATGGCTATTCATTTATGATTGCATCTCCTGAGAAGGCTCTGTGTGATCTTATAGCATATACCCCGGAAGTGAGGCCCAGATTCATAAATGCTCTGCGTATATTTCTTGAGGACAATCTCAGACTCGATATGGAGGCCTTTTTCAGGATGGATATTGATATATTTAAGGAATGTGCTGAGGTAGGGAAAAAAAAGAATGATCTGAATAATCTTATAAAGATATTGAAGCGATGAGTGTTTTTGACCAGATGATGGCTCGTTATGAGATTAAGTCTCAGGATGACAAACGAAATGCAATTCAGGAAGTGATGCAGGAAATAACACTGGCCGGCCTTTATCGCTGTGGGTTTTATGAAAAGGCTGCTTTTTATGGAGGAACCTGCCTCCGAATATTTCACTCAATGCCAAGGTTCTCAGAGGATATGGATTTTTCCCTTGTAGCAAAAGATGATTCATTTAATCTGGAAGAGTACTTCTCTGCAATAGTAGCAGAATTTAAAGCAATGGGAAGGGATGTGATAATTATTAAGAAAACTAAAAGTATTTCCAGCAATGTTGAATCTGCTTTTTTAAAAGACGATACTGAAATATATGATCTTACGTTTCAAACCGAGCGTTCAATAAAGGTAAAGATTGAAGTTGATATAAATCCTCCTCCTGGGTTTCTTACTGAACAAAAACTTCTGCTTCTTCCATTCTCATTCATGACCCGCTGTTTCGTATTACCCGATTTGTTCGCGGGGAAGATGCACGCATTATTATTCAGAAATTGGAAGACACGGGTAAAAGGTCGGGACTGGTACGATTTCGAATGGTATGTAAGAAACCAGGTACCTCTTAACTTTAATCACCTGAAGGAGAGAACCAGTCAGTTTAATGGCATTGATATGAGCAAGAGTGATTTTATGGATAAACTTAGACTTCGGCTCTCTTCAGCTGATATTAATCTTGTTAAAAGGGATGTTTCTCCATTCATCAAAGATAAGAGGGAACTCGAAATCTGGTCTAATGATTACTTTCTTCAACTGGCCGATATGTTGATGTATTTATAAAGAGAGTGAACCATCTCAAGTTGGTCTCCGGAAGAACTGTCAAACCATAATGAATAATATTATACTAGTAACTCAAGTTCATTTTATTAATTTAAATTTGGTTATCGTGACAAATCCTGCTACAATTACTGTCGACTGAGACAATTCTGAAATCGTTTTTGCATCGCCATCTTGACAATTTTATCGTGACAGGACAACTTGCGACCGTTTATCGTGACTCAGTCATCTGGACAACTATATCGGGACAAGGAAATACTTATTACGTCACATTTGATTTTTATGAAGTCTGTGATACCCTGTTAAGTTGTGTACCTTATAAAGAAATTCAACAAATACTCCTTCGGTCAGGGTTTGATGATTTACGCATAGCATGTTTAGAAAGAGTGACAGATCAGGAGTTGTTAAAAAAATTAGCGATCAGTGATAAGGAAGAATTGATGAGGATAGCAGCTAATGACAGGTTGAAGAAGTTAATAGGTTTGGATCAAAGATAAATCCTTTAAACGGAATCCGGTGCCTGCGTCGGGTATGCTTCAGATAATTAACGAATCTCTTGAAGATCTATTGACAAATCAGAATGTAAATCTGACATCTCAGGACCGAATTGACATTTTCAAGGAAAAATTGGAAATTCGAAATTTAGCCGGCAGGAGTATATGAGGCATTTTAAAGACATCTCAACTGCAACTGCAAGCCGGGACCTGAAATTGGCAGTGGATTCCGGATTACTGGATAAATCAGGTGATAAAAGGACAACTAATTACATATTCAAAAAATAAAAATCTAAGGCGTAAACTATTGATTTAATTATTATTCAGGATGAACAGCTTATTCAATTATAAAGGAGTTGCTTTTTTGATTTTATTCATGACTATAAGTTGTGAGCGTATTTCTACTAAGGAAAGCATTAGTGAAGAAATTATAGAGAAGAAGATATTCTTAACAGCAAGCCCTCTTGATGTTTCATTTGTAGATAAAAATGTTGGATTTATTGCCGGATCCTGTGAATTCGACTTTTCCCCAAAAGTTGCCGTTGTCGGAAAGACTACTGATGGTGGAGATACATGGGATGTCATCCCGGTAATGTTTGACCAGGAAAAGTCAACAATTATCAGAAGTATCTATGCATTAAATGAAGATACTGTCTTTGCAACTTTTGGGTCTGTCTTTGAGGCAGTTACTGACCATGGAATTTGTATTGGTACTAATGGTGGAATAACTTGGAATAAGTTATATAGTTTTAATTATGGGAGTACATATAGTGGTGTGGTTTTTATTGACAAAAATTGTGGTTTCATTATAGGTAATGGTGATATTTATAAAACGGGTACCGGTGGAATTGAATGGAGTAAGGTATATGAGTATGTTGGTATGTTTGGTGCTCCTAGAGATATTATTTTCCCATCGGAACAGGTAGGATATGCTTATGGATTTAGTTCAGGTGATAACTATGTTTATAGTACTCTGGTTAAGACAGCGGATGGAGGAAATACCTGGAGAAAATTGCCTTCCATCAATAATGATGCTATTTCAAGTCTTGTTTTTGCTAATGAGTTAATCGGGTATGCATTTACAATTAATAATTATGTTTATAAAACTATTGATGGAGGAGAGTCCTGGGATTTATTAAATAACTTATTAAAATATGGGGGTGCATCGTATTATAGTGCAGTTATAGTTGGGTCAGTTATTTACTTCGGATCCGGGCCTTCATTATTCAGAACTGACAATAATTTCAAGACGGTAAGGAAAATTTTCACATCAGCTGATTTGAATACAATTCTATCTGTTAAAGCAGTTCAAACGGACACCAACAAAATAATTTTTTTGTCATCAAATCAATCAATAATTATTGTCTCAATAAAAAGTACTTAGCTAAAAATCTGATTGTTGATATCTGGCTGACAGCAATAGGAATTTCAGAAAAATAACAGTACCAGGGCAGTTGAAAAAGCCGTGCGCCCATGATCACCTCACGCCGGAAAAATTGGGCATTTAAACCCGGAGCTAACATCAAGATCTCCAGATAAATATATAAATGCATATTTCCACGGCGGATTATGCTCAGGGCAAATGGCTTACGCATTCTGGATATATTTTTCGGTATTTATTATCGGAAGCCGGTAATTGTTATGCAGACTGCCGCTATGCCTTTGGAGAGGAGTATGGAAATGGTGGAACCTGCCAGTCATAATTGTAATCCATTTTTATTATGTAGATTTTAAAATAGTTCTAAAAGAGCAATGAAATGAGGCTGACTTGATTGTACAGTTAGCCTCATTTAAAATATAAAATAAGTAAAATGAGACTAATTTATCTTTTGCCTTTGATTCAGATTGCCGTCACCTGTAGTTCATCACATGGTAATATTTTTGAAATCGACCCAAGAAATTTTGTAGACAATAAAATAACTCTTTCAGAAATAGCTAATGACATTAAGTATATCCCACTTGATAATAGGTTTCCAATTGGAATAACATATACTTTAAGAATTACTGAAGAACATATATATTTATCAATCAAAGAGGTTGGAATCATACAATTCGATCGTAATGGTAAATTTGTCAGAAAAATCGGAAGTAGGGGTAAAGGCCCGGGAGAATTTCGGTACGGGATGAGTTTTACCGTTGATGATTTAACTGAAAACGTTTATGTTTTAGATCCTGGGATAGTTAAGGTTTACTCTCCAGGTGGCATTTTTCTTAGGGATATCTTACTAAAGGAATATGCTGGTGGTTATGGTTTTGGTGACCTTGAGATTTTTAATTCATTATTGTTTTTCCCTGACTATCTGTCATCAGGAGATTCAAAATATTCCTGGGTATTTATCGACACATTAGGGCACCTGGTTGCTACGAAGAAAAACTCCGTTCCTCCTTTTCAATCTGGTATTGAGACTCAGGGAAGTACTTATAAATTCGAAAACAAATTATTCTATTCTAACTATTTCAATGACACAATATTTTCAATTTCATCAAACCTGAAAAATTCAGGAGCATATTTGTTTGCACAGGGAAATCACCGATGGCCCAGAGAAAGGATAGATATAGAGTCTGAGTCTATATACAGACTATTCCGTCATGCAGGAATGTTTGAAACAAATAGGTTCATTGTCTTTGTTTATGCATATCTCGAAAGATATTCTTACTGCCTGATTGACAAGAAAACAAAAGAAACATTTCTGGCAAACAGATACGAGGAAACACCAGGGAGTAATACAAAATATAAGCCTTGCTTAATAAATGATCTCGATGGGGGTATGCCCTTATCCGGAGATATAAAATACTATTCTGAAAATGAAGAAGAATTTATTACAACACTAATAAATCCAATTGATCTTAAAACTTATGTTGCAAGTGCTGAATTCAAAAGCATTATTCCAAAATATCCTGATAAAAAACAGGAACTTAAAATGCTTGCAAATAGTCTGAAAGAGACCGATAATCCCATACTGATGATGGTGAGGTTAAAAAAATAGTAATGACTTATCAATTAATTATGAAACATATTATTAAGAATTTGGCGATTGCAATGATATTGGAACTTTTATCGGTTTCAGGATCATCAGGTCAACCGATTGAAAACGAAGCTTTTCATATCAATATAGATAACTGTAAAACCTCGATAGATCTTAAATTAAGTGATCTCATAGACAGCTGTTGGTTAGTCGCATTGGAAACCACTAGTGAATCGGTGCTCAGTAACAATATAAATCATGTTTTTATTAGTAACAAATATTTATTAATTGATGATGGTTCTGGAATTTACAAATTCTCAGCGGATGGGAAGTTCATTAAGAAAGTAATTAATACTGGAAGAGGGCCGGACGAATTATCCCAAACCTTTAATCTGTATTTTTCTGAAAGTAAGAATCTGTTATTGATCGATGATTATTCTAAAAACAAAACTCACTTTTTATGTTATGACATTATTTCAGAAGTATTTATGCCTCCTGTCAGGAAATGTTTCTCTGACCGGTGGGGAGATTTTGTTATCTTCAAAGACTCTTTAATTATAGGATCTCTTTCACCTTTTAACGCGGCTCCAAATCCTTATGCAATTTTCATTCAGGATTTTAAGGGGAATTTTATTTCGGGCATTCAAAGTAAAAGGGGATATATTAATCTGCAGAATAAACATGAAGCATTTCAAAAGATGCTATTTTACCCGGGAGATAAGTTTATTCATGTCAAATATTTTCTTGATGATACTTTATTCAATTTAAAAGATAACCTGTTTATACCCTATTTGATATCAAACTATAAATCAAATCAAACTGAACCTCCGCATATATTGCCAGTAATCGGTGACAAGAAAAATTCTTATAATGAATTTGAGAATTCCAGATTCCTGATATTCCGAAACCGGACCTATCTGGGAACAAAAGAATTAGGAATTGGGGCAAAAGCTGTTTATAAAAGTGTCTATTTTCTTTTGGATAAATCAAACGGTAAATATGGGGAGATTAAATCCTATAATGATGATTTTATGAGCCAAACTCAAACATATGAAAGTGAATCAATGACTTTCCCGACATCTTTGCAAAATGACAGACTCTACGTCTTTTATTATCCATATGAATTATTAAAGAAAACACCTGATTATTTCGCGAATAATAAATTTTCAGATGGTGTATATAAACAAATAAATAAAATTAAAAGCCAAATCATTGAGACAGACAATCCAATTCTTTTAATTGGCAAACCGAATAAGAAAATTTTAACATTTAAATAGGAGACTGCCAACCATGACACGGACAGCAACAAACGAGAGTGCTCGCTCTCGCTCTCACTCTCGCTCTTTTTCAGTACCCGGAGCCGGGATCGAACCGGCACAGCATCGCTGCCACTGGTGTTTGAGACCAGCGCGTCTACCAATTCCGCCATCCGGGCATATAGATCATTTTATGTTTATCTCTTTAATTAAGTTACTCTTCTGTACCTGACTTATCTCCCTTATCCCGGAAGGCGGAATTGTCCTCCCCTGCAGTCTGGCTCCTCGCGGAAATTGCCCCCGCGGGCAATTTCTTTTCGCTCGGCCCTGCCATCCGGGCATGTATATCATTTTATGTTTATCTCTTTAATTAAGTTACTCTTCTGTACCTGACTTATCTCCCTTATCCCGGAAGGCGGAATTGTCCTCCCCTGCAGTCTGGCTCCTCGCGGAAATTGCCCCCGCGGGCAATTTCTTTTCGCTCGGCCCTGCCATCCGGGCATATAGATCATTTTATGTTTATCTCTTTAATTAAGTTACTCTTCTGTACCTGACTTATCTCCCTTATCCCGGAAGGCGGAATTGTCCTCCCCTGCAGTCTGGCTCCTCGCGGAAATTGCCCCCGCGGGCAATTTCTTTTCGCCCGGCCCTGCCATCCGGGCATATAGATCATTTTATGTTTATCTCTTTAATTAAGTTACTCTTCTGTACCTGACTTATCTCCCTTATCCCGGAAGGCGGAATTGTCCTCCCCTGCAGTCTGGCTCCTCGCGGAAATTGCCCCCGCGGGCAATTTCTTTTCGCTCGGCCCTGCCATCCGGGTAAATCAGTCACTCAAAACGTGAAGTGTTGTTCTGAAACCCTGCCACTCAAAGAACTTTATAATTATTTGTTATACCTTTCTGCTATTCAGATAGTGTAAAACTGAGTGCGAAAATATAAATTATTTCAGACTTTAATTCAACTCTGCACCTGTTTCGCGATTTTCAATTCCTTTTTAAGCAACTTAAGCTTAGTCCGTAATCTTCATCAGCTCAACCTTTCTGAATTCAACCGGATGACTCTCGGCCTGAAGACAGATATAACCTTCCCTGACAGGTGTCCCGTCCGGAACCGGATATGCCGCCGGCTTATTTGTCCCCCCGACAACAGGTTTTGAATAGACCATTACATCTTTACCTTCAAGTTTATGCCTGATAATGCTGTCGCCCCGGACTTCAAATTCGGCAGTTACCCATACGTCGCCATGATATGTTTTTGATAATGAGTTTGTGCAATGTTGTTCAACAAGCTGCCCGTTTATGACAACATGCGTACCGGGTGTGCAGACATTACTCGTTGGACGCTCACTTACCCCGTCACCACCAAGGAACTGGGCTTCTATTGAAACCGGGAAATCCTGATCAATCTCCATTGAGGCTGCTGACTGTGCGTGAAGCATCACACCACTGTTCCTGTAAGCCCACGATTCTCCTCCGGGTGCCTGCTCTCCGGTAAAACGGTACTCGACCCGCAGCCTGTAATGCGAAAACGGCTCCCTGTAAAAAAGATGCCCGTACTCCCCGTTGAACTTCTCAAACTCATCATAGCTCACTTTAATAACCCCGTCCTCAACCCTGAAGAGGTTCTTATAATTGTTGTTAAGCTCATAGCCTTTTATCTTTATATCCCAGCCGGTAAGATCTTTCCCGTTGAAAAGCCGGATCCATTCCTCCTTTTCACCACGTGATGCTTTATTCCCGCAGGAAGCAGCAAGAAATGAGACAATCAGTAAAAACATAGCTTTCTTCATACCCGGGGATTTTATAAGTAAATATTTCGTTTAAATAATTTCCTTCTCTGAATTTCTAATCATACAAAGGGCTCACCCCTGCACCTTCATACCTTCGCACCTAGCACCCTGCACCTTCTTACCTTCGCACCTCGCACCCTGCACCTTCTTACCTTCGCCCCTTCGCACCTTCGCCCCTTCGCACCCTCGCACCCAGCACCCAGCACCCAGCTCCCTGCCCCCTCTTACCTTCCCACCATCTCCCTTATCGTTTTTTCAATACTTTCAGCATCAAATCCACACTCCTTTATCAGCTCTCCCTGCGTTCCCTGTTCAACAAAATAATCGGGGATGCCAAGCCGGCGGATCTCAGCAGAGTAACCATTGTCGCACATGAACTCCACGACAGAACTGCCGAAACCTCCCTTCAGCACTCCATCTTCAACAGTGATGATCTTTCTGAAGTTTGTAAAGACAAAATGCAATGCTTCGGTATCGAGGGGTGCAATAAATCTCATGTCGTAATGCATGACCGAGATATTTTCTTTTTCAAGGTTTCCAACTGCATCGGCAACAAAATTTCCGGGGTGCCCGATACTTAATACAGCTATGTCTTTACCCGTGCTTATCACTCTTGCCTTCCCTGTTTCAATCTCCTCGAATGGTCTTTCCCAGTTGGTTACCATGCTGCTGCCTTTTGGATAGCGAATTGAAAATGGTCCGTTTATTTTATCGAGCTGGGCCGTATACATCAGGTTACGCAGTTCAACTCCGTCCATGGGGGCGGTTATTATAATATTAGGGATGCTTCGCATAAATGCAATATCAAAGAATCCGTGATGTGTGGCGCCATCTGAACCGACAAGCCCGCCCCGGTCGAGGCAAAAGACCACATGCAGATTCTGCAGGGCTACGTCATGGATCACCTGGTCGTATGCACGCTGCATAAATGATGAATATATGTTGCAGAATGGTATCATGCCCTGGGTGGCAAGACCTGCGGCAAAGGTTACAGCATGTTGTTCGGCAATACCCACATCAAAGGCTCTCTCAGGCATCTCCTTCATCATAATACACAAAGAGCTTCCGGTAGGCATGGCAGGTGTTATCCCCGCAATATTTTCATTGTTCCGGGCCAGCTCAAGAAGCGTTTTCCCAAATACATCCTGGTAGGCCGGTGGTTTATCCTTATCAGCACTCCGGGTAATAATCTCGCCGGTATTCTTATTGAATATCCCGGGTGAGTGAAAAGCAGTCTGGTTTTCTTCGGCCTGTCTGAACCCTTTGCCTTTTACAGTCAGACAGTGAAGCAGTTTCGGTCCGGGGATCCTCTTAAGGTCCCCGAGAACACGTGTAAGATGAAGAACGTCGTGACCGTCGATAGGGCCGAAATATCTGAAGTTCATTCCTTCAAAAAGGTTGCTCCTGTCGAGGATGGTGCTCTTGAAACCGGCTTCAAGCTGTCTGGCCAGGGTTCGGGCGTCGGGACCCAGACGGCCAAATCGTCCAAGAAAGTTCCAGACTTTATCCCTGAACCTGTTATATGTCTTACTGGTTGATATATCGAGCAGGTATTCCTTCAGGGCTCCCACGTTGGGATCAATAGCTATGTTATTATCATTGAGAACCACAATGATATCCGAATTTGAGGCGCCAGCATTATTGAGGCCCTCGAAAGCTTCCCCTGCAGTCATCGCGCCGTCGCCTATCACTGCGACAACATGTCTCTTTTCCCCTTTTTGCCTGGCGGCTACCGCAATTCCCAGTGCAGCGGATATCGAAGTTGAGGAGTGACCTGTGCCAAATGCGTCATATTCACTCTCGTTCATTTTTGGAAATCCACTGATCCCCTTGTATTTCCGGTTCGTAGGAAATACCTCTCTTCTGCCGGTAAGGATCTTGTGTCCGTAAGCCTGGTGTCCAACATCCCAGATGATCTTGTCGTAAGGGGTATTGAAAACATAATGAAGAGCCACGGTAAGCTCAACAACGCCCAGGCTGGCACCGAAGTGCCCCGGATTATTGCTGACAACATCGATTATGAACTGTCGTAATTCTGCGCTGACCCTTATCAGTTCCTCAGGCGTAAGCTTCCTCAGGTCTTCGGGTGATGAAATTTTAAATAAAAGTCTCTCCTCCTCGTTCATCTTAGAAAATAGAGTTTTCCCGTGCAAATATAACAATTATTATTCCCTGCTGATTGCAGAAGCTTCGCAGGGATTTTCTTATTTTTGTTCCTGAATATATCACCCTGTAACAATCTGTACCTGTAATGAGTTTACAAAAATTAATTTCTCCTGACCATGAATAAACCGACTTTAGTGATCCTGATTATTACTGTTCTGGCTGTAGCCTCAGTATCGTGTGTACCAGGTAAAAAATACAGAACCCTGCAGGATAAGAGCAGGCAGTTCATGACCGAGCGCGATGATTTTAAAACTGAAAATATAACTCTTTCGATGGCGAACAGGGAGCTGGAAGCAAGGATTGCTGAGCTTGAAAAAGAGACAGGTACCATAAAGCAGGATCTTACCAGGGCAACGGGTGAACGCGATAAGATCAGGGAGGACTATAATCTGATACTTGGTAAATATAACGACCTGCAGAATGCCCAGGAAGAGCTGATAAGAGGGAATGTGAGCGAGACCAGGAAACTGCTTACCGAACTTCAGGCTGCGCAGGAGAGTCTTAGGCAAAAAGAGGAAATCCTGCGGCAGCTGGAGCTGAATCTGGATACCAAAAAAACAGCTCTCGACGAGCTTACCTTTGAACTGGAGAAGAGGAACGCCAGGATGGCAGAGCTGGAAAAAATCCTTGATTCACAGAAACGTATCGCACAGGAGCTTAAGAACAAAGTATCGGAAGCTCTGCTGGGATTCGAAAACAATGGTCTGACAGTTACCATGAAGAACGGGAAGGTCTATGTCTCCCTCGATGAAAAACTGCTGTTCCGTTCAGCCAGCTGGGAGATAGATGCCAACGGCCGGAATGCACTAAGGAAACTGGCAGGAGTGCTTGAAAAGAATCCGGGTATCCAGATACTGATTGAAGGGCATACCGACAATGTACCATATAACCCGGGAAGCGGGCAACTGAAAGATAACTGGGATCTCAGTGTCAAAAGAGCAACTACTGTTGTAAGAGTGTTGCTGGAGGGTTCAAAGATCGACCCGAAGAGGCTCACAGCAGGAGGGAGAAGTGAGTATATACCTGTAGATCCTTCAAATACGCAGGAAGCAAGGACGAAAAACAGAAGGACAGAGATAGTGCTTACTCCCGACCTGACAGAGTTATATCAGCTTATAGACAAGTATTAGTTCCCCTTTTCAGAGAACTCCTGTAACCGCACATTCATGTTACGGAGAGCCTCAAGAAGATCCTCTTCAGGCTTGAGAAAGTCAAAGTCTCCCCAGAATACGGGGTCATAACTGGTTATGGTCTTTGAAAAGACCGAATGAATGGGAGCCAGTTCTTCTCTTTCAAATCGTGTGACATTATCCAGATTGATATCTGTGACTGCAAGTTCGAAGAATACCATGAAATTGGTATTGAATAATCTTTTTTTCTGTTTTGATGCAAATTCAAGATCCCCTCTTACATGACTCAGAAAATATCTCCCGTCAACTTTACGGTAGCTGACGGAATATTTTACAGATGTAGGCCATGTATTAAATTCCCGTGAAGGCGATGAGATAAAAGAATCCTTTATCTTTTCAATATAATCGGGATTGATCTCAAATTCTGCTTTGAGAAGGGCAAAATCGCCTGTATTTATGAAAATCGATCCTTTGAAGAGGGGAAGATCGATGTTTCCATTCTGTTCGAAATCAATGACATATGCAGCATCTTCATCAAAGGTCACTATATCGGTTATCCTGTAATTGTATTCCGGAAGAGTCTCTCTGGAGATAAAGTCAAACAGGTGTCGTATAAGATCAAGGTCGAGGGTTGTACTCAAGCCAGCCTTTAGTCTTACAGTCAGGGTGTCAGTTACATCGGCGTTCTCTATCTTCCGGCTTTTGAATATTTTGACCTGGTCGTTAAGGAATGAAGTTGTGTATGAGCTTTTGAATATACTTATGATTGCCTCGGAGTATGTCTGCAGTTCATTTTTTTTCCGTATACCTTCCCTGTAGAACCCTGTCAGAAGGGCCGGAGTGTTACCGTAGTTTTTGGGGATTGACTGAAGGGTCTTATAGATTATTTCCTGGGGGATCTGGTTTCTTATGATTATCTCGGGGATTGAAATATATTCCCTCGTGAGTATTATTGTTAAATTATTCCCGAGAGATAGTTTTACGGGTAATTCCCTCCGGATAAATCCGAGATGTGAAACAACAAGTGTATCGTTTATAATACCGGAAGGGATATTCAGCAGATATTCGCCGTTGATGTTCGACACTGTCCCCCGTCCCGATTTCTTCATCCCTATTGTGACAAAAGGCAAAGGCTCCTGTGTTTCCGCATCAATGATGAGTCCTGAGACAGTACTTGTTTCCACAGGAGGAATAGAGTCTTTAACATTGGGGGGTGAAGAGACATCCCTGGTAATTATAATATACCTGTCGATGATGGAGTAGGAGAGAGAATCATCAGGCAGAATATAGTCGAGGATCGATCTCAGGGGAATACCTGAAAAGGTCATCTCGATCTTAAGGTCAGGGTTTATCAGACGGCTGTCGTATGTAAAATTATACCCTGTCTCACGGGTGATAAGGTCTAAAGCATTCCCGATCTTTGTAGTTCCGGCCCTGAAAGTGTATGCTGAATCGAGAATTCCGTTCTGACTGATGGCCTGCTGAGGTATTATCAGGAATAAAAAAAAAGCAATGGCCATTATATTTTTCAATATGAAGCCATTGTATGACAGCATTTTTCGGATCTTTAGTTATTTTTCAGAAAGATGGTATATGCTTCCATCTTTAACGTAATTAAGGTTAAAGCTAGTGCAAATTAAGCGAATAATTGTCTCCTGGGGCTGATTATTGATAGGAGAGGTCCAGGGATTTTCAAGAATTCCGGGGTCGTCTGCCACTATATCCATATTGTAAACTCTTTTAAGGTCGCGGAAAACCACATCGAGTGTCTGACCGTCATAAACAAGCAGCCCGGTGTTCCAGGATAGATAGTTAGGATCGTCATTAAGCGATTTCTCCGGAATATCTGAATCCAGTTTCCCGATAAAACCGGGATCGAGAACAATGTTCTGTGTTCCTGTGTTGTCAGAAAGAAGTACTTTGCCTGTCTTTACATAAACTTCAACAGAATAGTTGTCAATGTCTGAGATCACGTTAAAGGAGGTCCCCAGTACCTTTACCCTGGCTTTACCTGTACTGACTACAAAAGGTCGTGAAGCATCGGGAGTAATCTCAAAGAATGCTTCTCCTGTCAGCTTTACATTTCTTTCACCTTTACCATAATTCGTATTATAGCTTAAACGGGTATTCCGGTTAAGATAAACGGTGCTTCCGTCGGGAAGTGAGACAAGGAGGTTTTTCTGTTCGTTATTGGTGGCAATTGTATTTACCCTCAGGAAAGAGCTGTCGTTATAAATATAGAAGAGTGCTGATGCGAGTCCCACGGCAAGCACGACAACAGCAGCTATTTTCAAAATCATTCCGGCTGAAAAGCTTTTTTTCAAAGTAAGGGTTGCCGGTTCATCCCCGCTCTCTTTGATCCTTGAATAGAGTTTATTCCAGGCCCTGTCAACATTAATTTCCTTCTCGTTACTCATCTCACCGATCTCTTTCCAGTATTTAATAGTATTATATTTGTCCACAGCCTCAAAATGACTGAGGATATCTGATTTTTCCATCTTCTCATCTGACAGCAGCGACGATAATTCCCGCCACTCCTTATCACTATATTTCCCGTTTTTTTTCTTCGCTTTCATTGTCTTTCCAATTCTTTTCTGAACTCTTTCAGTGCTTTCCCCATATTTGCTTCAACAGTCTTTACCGATAATGACAGTCTCTCTGCTATTTCGTGGTATTTAAGTCCTTCAAACCTGTTCATGCAGAATATCTTTCCGCATCTCTCGGGAAGCCGTTCAAGTATTCTGGCGATTTTTGCCTGGAGCTCCTTATAATTCAGTATGTCTGTCGGACTCTCAGACACCCCGTGTTCTTCTGCCTCCATCTCGCGGGCATACCTGCTTACAACCCTGTTATGGGCAATTGTATGGAGGCACCGGTTGTGTACCGCTCTGAACAAATATCCATTCAATGAACTTTCAATCTTTAGTTTTTCCCTGTCCTGCCACAGCCTGAAAAACAGGTCCTGTACAATCTCCTCAGCTGTGTCGTGATCTTTTACAAATGTGTTTGCATATTTTACCAGGGATACATAGGAGGATCTGAAAAGTGATTCAAACTGTCGCGCATCACCTTTACGGATCCTCCTTATTATTTCGTCATCCCTGATCATAGATAGCTATAATTCCTATTCGGCGGTTTCTGTCTCAGGTTCCCTGTCGCTGAATTTCAGTTTTCTGCTCAGACGGCGTATTGCCGATTCAATGCTCTGGTCAGGTTCAATCACGTTATAGTCGCCCCAGAAATCCGGATCGGTAAAAGCAGAGACCTTTTCGGAGAAGACATCATATTCTCTGATCCTTTCCCTTCCTCCAAATCTGATAACTTCCTGGTCGGTCCGGTCTGTTATTGCTATTTCCGACATGGTGGTATAATATGTATTGAATAATTTCTTCTTCCAGTCGACTTTAAATTTGACTTCTGCCCTGGAGTAGGCAAATGAAAGCTTCCCGTCCTGTTCACGATATTTTGTCCTGTATGATGCAATTTCGGGAATAACTTCCATCCCAAGAGGTTTCTTTCTTATAAAGATCGATGAAACAGCATCCACGTCTTCAAGATTGAAACCAAACTCGGCTTCGGATATTGCATAAGTTTCGGTCTGGATGTAGAGACTTCCCATAAACAGCGGGATGTCAACTGATGGCTTCTGTTTGAAGTTAATAACATAATGCGGTTTCTCGTTAATTTCAACTACCGACGAGAGTGAATAGTCGTAGTACTTCATTGCATCAGTTGTTAGTACCGACTCGGTGTTTTTGACAATATCGAGCTGTAATACACTGATTGGACCACCCTGAAGCTTGAAGAGCACAGTATCCATCTTCTCGACATCGGAGTTTTTCCTTCCCTTGTAAAGCCTCGATCCGTCAAAACGAATGTCGTTGGCATAAGGGGCCTTGAATATTTCGACCACAGCTTCACCAATTGAAACGTAAGTACGGTTCTTGCGGATTGTTTCCCTGTAGAAAGCTGTCATCAGGTTTGGCACATCAACATAGTTTTTCCCTATTCTGCCAATAGCATTTCTGACAATTTCTTCCGGGTCAAGCGGTCTTACAATTATCTCTTTGATAGGAATAGGAGCTGACTCCATCGCAATGTTATTCTTGAAACCATCATTTTTCATTTCGACAATGGGGATCACCCTGTTCTTATATCCCAGGAAGCTGATCTCGATATTTCGCGATTTTTCAGTCTCCAGGATCTTGATAGTAAACTCCCCGTCAATATTTGTGACAGTAGCCACATTGGTCTCCTTAACTGCGACTCCGGCAAAAACAAGAGGAGTTCCATCGGCTGCATCAACAACCTTACCTTTTATTGTAAGAAAATCCTGTTGATCGTTCCTGGCTTTTTCACCTGCTTCTCCGGCAATCACCTTCTGCCCGGTCAGTGCTGCAATCAGTAGCACCGCGGCGAACGAAAATTTTCTAAAACTCTTCATGGCTTAAAATTATTAAGTTAACAAATTTTTCCTTTTTTACCCAATTTCTGATCGATCTTTTCATTACTAAGACCTCATGTGTCTGTTTTTACCCTACCGGGGCAGTAAAATATTTTCTTATCTTCCTCCTTTATTTCAGGTAAACATATGACCCGCCGATTTGTTAAACCTGCAAATGCTTTATCTGCAGGTGTGTCTTATTTGAAGAGCATGGTGACAGCGAATGCGTCTCCTTCAGGCATGCCTGTTGCCCTCTCGGCTGAACTCTCAGCCTTCTGTAATCTACGGTGCCCGGAATGTGCTTCGGGTTCAGGATTAATGACCAGGGAGAGGGGATACATGAATATTGATCTTTACAGAAAGCTTATTTCAGAAACAGGTCCCTTTATCTATCAGTTAAATCTCTATTTCCAGGGAGAACCTATGCTTCACCCTGACTTCTTTTCATTTCTTACCCGATCAGGTAATTACCGGCTTATCGTTTCAACGAATGGCCATTTTCTTTCGGAAGAGAAAGTCGCGATTCTGGCTTCCTCGTGCCTGACCGAAATAATTGTATCGCTCGATGGGATGGACCGTGCGACCTATTCGGATTATCGTTGCGGGGGAGATTTTGAGGTCGTTGCAGAGGGAATCAGAAATCTCTCGGCAGCAATCAGGATGAAGCGCTCTTCATTGAAACTGACGATACAGTACCTGGTTACCAGGAATAATGAGCATCAGATACCCCGGGTAAGAGAGTTTGCCGCCGAGACGAATGCAAAGCTCCGGCTGAAGTCTATGCAGATCTGCAGCGAAGACCATATACCGTACTGGCAGCCGCGCGAAAGGCGATTTTCAAGATATGAGGCAACAGATGGGAAGTATGGCATAAGGAGTACATTGCCTGACCGTTGTGCAAGGATATGGTTCAATCCTGTGGTAACCTGGGAAGGTCTTGTAGTGCCATGCTGCTTTGACAAAGATGCCCGGTTCGTAATGGGCGATCTCAGGAAAAACTCCTTTTCAGAGATTTGGAACGGAAAAGAGTACAGGAATTTCAGAAGGATGGTATCGTCGGGGAGGAGTGAAATAGAAATTTGTAAGAACTGCACTTCGGGGATGAAATTTAATATTATCCGCTGATCCCAGGATTTTCGTAAATTGTGGGTAATTATTCCATTGGTTATGCGACACCCTCTGGAATACCTGTCTCTGATGGCTGCTATGGTTCTTACCCTGGTGACGGGAGGCTTTATATTTACTTCCGGTGAGGAGGAGAAACCGGATTCACGTTACCAGGGGGAAATTTTTGTTACAGGACTAAAGGATACTGTTGTCGTTTACCGCGATGCAAGAGGCATGCCGCATATCAGGGCAAAAAATGAGCAGGATCTCTACTTTACCACCGGATATATAACTGCTCAGGAGAGACTATGGCAGATGGATCTGATCCGCCGTGCAAACACCGGCCGCCTCTCGGAGATATTTGGTGAAGGATTTGTCACGACCGATCTCTTTATGCGCAGCCTTGACTTCACTTCCACATCAAAGAAGATGCTGGATAACCTGTCGCCGGAGATCCTGGAGTGTCTGAAAGCTTACACAAAGGGGGTCAATAACTTTATTGAGTCAGGCTGCAGGAAGCTTCCTCTGGAATTCAGGCTGCTTTCCTATGGACCTGAACCATGGACATTGGAGGATATTGCCAACATTATTGGTTCGATGGGATGGAACCTGGCGTCGAGGAATATGACTTCAGAGATATTTAATTACAGGGTGATTCAGAAACTGGGTCCTGAAAAAGCAAAAGTACTGATCCCTGACTTCAGCGGGTACGACAATTGCGTATTTCCCGATTTCAGACTTGATGACACACTTTTGAGTATAGCAGAAGCATACATCGCGTCGACCGGCAAAATAGAATCTCTGGGATTAATGCCTCTTACGGGAAGTAATAACTGGGCTGTGGCGGGAGAAAGATCGGAGACAGGGAAACCGGTACTTTCAAATGACATGCACCTGACCCTGAGCGCCCCGGGCATCTGGATGCAGATGCATCAGACAATACCCGGCAAGCTTGATGTAACCGGGGTCATGATACCGGGAGAACCTTTTATCGTAGCCGGCCATAATGATAAAATTGCATGGGGAATGACGAACCTTATGGTTGATGATATTGATCTCTATGCCGAAAAAATTAATCCGGAAAATCCCCGCCAGTACTATTATAATGGCGGGTGGAATGAAATGGCAGAGAAGAGAGAGGTCATAAAGATCAGGGGAGGGAAGAGTGATACCTTTGATATCAGGTTCACACACAGGGGCCCGCTGATTCAGGGATACTCCGATATCGACGAAGATGCGATCAGCATGAAGTGGTCGGGAGATGATCCGGGTGATGAGATAAGTTCGGTATACCTGCTTAACCGGGGCACCTGCTGGGAAGATTTCAGGTCGGCACTTAGTTTATTCGGATCGATAAACCAGAACTTTGCATATGCTGATACCGAAGGTAATATTGGACTCAGCGCCGGAGGAAGGATCCCGCTAAGAAAACTAAACGGAAATCTTATCCGCAACGGGCAGACCGATGAGTACGACTGGAAAGGCTTTATCCCTTTTGAGCAGCTTCCTTACGTTTATAATCCGGCTGAGGGCTGTGTGTCATCAGCAAATAACAAAACTGTTGACAACAGCTACCCATACTACATAGGATCTGACTTTGCCCCTCCGTACAGAATAACCAGGATACGCAACATGCTTAAGGAAAAGGAGATTTTTGGACCCGATGATTTTAAAAGGATGATCCTCGACCAGCATTCAGACCTGGCCCTGCTGCTTACTCCGCATATTCTGAAGCTGAACGGCCGGAAGGAGTTGTTGAGTGATACTGAAAATGCAGCACTGGCTCTCTTTGCCGGCTGGGATTATGATATGGATCCTGACCTTGCCGTACCTTCCCTGTTTGAATTCTTCAGGAAATCTTTAATTAAAGAACTGCTTGCCGACGACCTTGGAGAGCTGTTTAATAATCTGTATTATATAGCCTCTGAATGCTACCTCTACGGATTACTGACGAATGGTGCCGGCCACCTGGTTGATAACATAAATACTCCGCAGGAGGAGGTTCTTGAAGATATTATCCTGCTTGGTTTTAAAGAGAGTGTGAAAGCAATTTCGGAGCAATACGGCAAAAATATGGAAGGGTGGAAATGGGGGGATATACACAGGATCACGATGAAGCATCCGTTAGGTTCGGCAAGGATACTTGACTGGTTGTATAATTTTAACTCCGAATGTTACGGGGTAGGAGGAAGTGATCATACGATAAGCTCATTTTTTTCATTTTCGGCCGGGTTCAGTGTGGACTATGGTTCTTCGGAACGTCATATTTTCAACACAGCCGACTGGGATGAGTCATTTACAATTATACCCACAGGCGCCTCGGGGATCCCTTCCAGCGAGTTTTACCTGTCGCAGTCGGAAGACTTTTTTGAAGGCAGGTTTTACAAAGATGCTTTTTCAGAGGGTGCGGTGAAAGCAGCAGGGAATTATAAGTTATTGCTTATCCCGGCCCGTTAGACTGTCATCACTTCTTTCTCTTTGACAGCCATTACCTTGTCGACCCTGGCTGAGAAGTCGTGTATCATCTCCTGAATATTTTCGGCAGCATCTTTTTCGGTATCTTCGGGGAGCCCCTCCTTAAGAAGGCGCTTCAGCTCATCATTAGCCCATTTACGGGCAATACGAAGACTTATCTTTGCAGTTTCACCTTCGTTACGGACCTGTTTTACAAGCTGATGCCTGCGCTCTTCGGTAAGCGGAGGGATACTTATTCTTATAAATTCACCGTTATTCATCGGTGTAAGGCCTATGTTTGCAGCCATTATTGCCTTTT
Source organism: uncultured Bacteroidales bacterium (assembly GCA_963736675.1). Lineage (GTDB taxonomy): Bacteria > Bacteroidota > Bacteroidia > Bacteroidales > VadinHA17 > LD21. The sequence continues at coordinate 693,978 of CAVTPT010000002.1, read as the reverse complement.
CGATAGTGCCAAGCATGTTCTTTTCCCATGGCTGGATAAGGATGGTCTTGGGATCGGGAGTGTTAATGTTCGAAACCTGCGAAAGAGGGGAATTAACTCCGTAATAATCAACCGTAATACCATCCAGAAGAGCCGGATTGGCTCTCCCTGCCCGAAGTCGTGCAAGTTCATGCTCGAGATGTTCAAGGGCTTTAGCCATTCTGTCCTTTGTCTCTTCGATAATCAGTTCGGTTTCTTCGTTCATACGATAAAGGTTAGATATAGTTTCTACCGGTCTTCATAACTTCAGTTTTTAAAGGTCGTATATATACCGGATAACAAAAATAGTAAAATCGGGTAAATATCAATGATCCTATTCACAGGTAATGAGAGTACCGGTGTTTTCGCCCATGGCAACCCTCATCAGGTTTCCCTGGACATTCATATTGAATACAATAATATCCATGTTATTCTCCCGGCACATTGTAAAGGCTGTCATATCCATCACTTTAAGCTTCCTGGCAAGTACCTCTTCGAATGTTATCTTTTCAAACTTACCGGCACCGGGGTCTTTTTCCGGATCGGCGGTGTAGACACCGTCCACCCTTGTCCCTTTCAACAGTATGTCGGTCCCGTTTTCTATGGCCCTTAAGGCGGCAGCAGTGTCGGTTGTAAAGAAGGGATTTCCCGTTCCTCCCGACAGGATGCATATATATTTCTCCTTCAGGGCCGCCGTTACCCTGTCCCTGTTATAGAGCTCTCCAACAGGTTCCATTCTGATAGAAGTAAAGACTTTGGCTTTTCCTCCGGCCCTTATTATAGCATTCTCAAGTGCCAGTCCGTTTATGACAGTGGCAAGCATTCCCATCTGATCGCCCCTGACACGGTCCACCCCCGACCTGGTCCCGCTGAGCCCCCTGAAGATATTACCTCCGCCGGCCACAATGGCAATTTCACATCCGGCGTTTGCAACACCTACAATTTCGCGTGCATATTCATCCAGGACCTCTTCGCTGATCCCGTGATTTCCGTTTCCTGACAGTGACTCTCCGCTGATTTTTAATAAGATCCTTGAATATTTCATTTTGGGGCTTGTTACAGATTAGGTTAATAATATTCAGAGGTACAATTTATTGACCAGATAGCGAAATTAATAAAATGAATGACAAAAAAAAAGGCGCCATAAGCGCCCTGATTTCTGAATATGAATTTACGTCTTAAAGATTAAGCGTATAACGTTTGAAAGCAGTCACAGTCAGTCCTTTGTCAATTGACTGGAGATATTGCTTAATGGTCATCTTGTTGTCCTTAACAAAGTCCTGGTTAAGTAATGTGCTCTCCTTAAAGAATTTGCCAAGTTTACCCTGAGCGATTTTTTCGAGCATTTCTTCCGGCTTCCCGTCACGGCGTGCCTGTTCTTTTCCAATTTCAATCTCCTGGGCAATAACTGCAGCGGAGACATCGTCTTTGTCGACAGCAACAGGATTCATGGCAGCAACCTGCATTGCAACATCCTTATAAACCTGTACATCCAGACCCTCTTTTGTAAAACCAACGAGAGTGGCAAGCCTGTTGCCCGGGTGAATATAAGCCTGAACATGGGCAGCTTCTATTTTCTCATAAGAGGCTAATTCAAGTTTCTCACCGATAATCCCGATAAACTCAATAACTTTTTCCCCGACCTTTGAATTCTCAAGAGGGAGTGATTTAAGCTCTTCGAGATTAGCCGGATTTTTTGAAACGGCAATATCAAGGATCTTGTTGGCAAGGGTTATAAATTCAGCATTTTTTGCAACAAAATCAGTTTCGCTGTTGAGAACGATCATTGCTCCAACCTTATGGTCGGATGATACTTTTGATAATACAACACCTTCTGTTGCTTCTTTATCAGCTCTTTTATTGGCAACAGCCTGTCCTTTTTTTCTTATTATTTCGATTGCTTTATCGAAGTTGCCTTCTGATTCTTCCAGAGCTTTCTTACAGTCCATCATTCCGGCCAGTGTAACTCTTCTCAGCTTTGCAACATCTGCAGCGTTTATTGTAGCCATTGTAATTCCTTTATTTTATTTTTCAATATGTATTTTATTCATCTTCCTCAGTTTCATCAGCATCAACTGCCAAATCATCATCTTCGTCTGAATCTTCGGTATGGAGATCATCTTCAACCTCTTCTTCTTCCTCTTCAACTATTGCCTCAATAAGTGAAGGAGGCAGATCTTTTGTCTCAAGTTCTTTCCTGATGATCTTTTTGTCTTTTACGCCGGAGTCCTTGTCTTTCTCAAGTTTTCTGTCATTTAAACCTTCCTCGATGGCCTGGCACAGAAGTCCGATGATCAGTGATATGGATTTTGAAGCGTCGTCGTTTGCCGGTATCGGGAATTCAATATCGGAAGGATCGGAATTGGTGTCAACCATGGCAAAAACCGGAATACCAAGTCTTTTTGCTTCTCTTACGGCAATGTGTTCTTTGCAGACATCAACGATAAACAGGGCTGAAGGCAGGCGGGTAAGGTCAACAATACTTCCAAGGTTCTTTTCAAGTTTGGCTCTCTGCCTTGTTACCTGAAGCTTTTCCCTTTTGGACAGGTTGGTGAATGTACCGTCTACAGCCATCTTATCGATGGAACCCATTTTCTTGACAGCCTTACGGATTGTCGGAAAGTTGGTAAGCATACCTCCCGGCCAGCGTTCTGTCACATAAGGCATATTTACCTGTTTGACTTTTTCTGCAACGATCTCTTTTGCCTGCTTTTTCGTAGCTACAAAAAGGATCTTTTTGCCTGAGCGTGCAATATGTTTCATTGCTGAAGCGGCCTCATCAATCTTAATGATTGTCTTCTCGAGGTCGATGATGTGAATACCGTTACGCTCCATAAATATGTAGGGAGCCATGGCGGGATTCCATTTTCTTTTCAGATGTCCGAAATGAACACCTGCATCAAGTAATTCCTGGAAATTTGTTCTTGGCATTGCTGGGGTTTTTAAGTTTACATTCTTTAAGATCAATTGCAGAGTAGTTCCTGTTCAGGAAGTCTCTGCAATTTAGATACTAAACCTGCATCTATATTGATTGATCTGTTAATTCCTAACGTTTACTGAACTGGAATCTCTTACGGGCTTTCGGCTGGCCGGGTTTCTTCCTTTCAACTTCACGCGGGTCGCGTGTGATGAACCCGTTGGCTTTGAGAACTGATTTATTTTCTGCATCAATCTGAACAAGAGCTCTTGTTATTCCAAGCCTGAGAGCTTCAGCCTGTCCTTTTACTCCTCCGCCATCGAGATTAACCTTTATGTCATATTTATCAACAACATTCAGAAGTACAAGTGGCTGCGTAACAACATATTGAAGTGTCTCGGCACCAAAATACTCCTTGTAATCCCTGTCATTAACGGTTATTTTTCCCTTACCGTCGCTTAAATAGACTCTGGCAACAGCTGCTTTTCTTCTTCCAATAGCATTGATTGACTCCATATCGGTTACTTAATTTTTTTAAAGTTCAATTTTTCTTGGTTTTTGTGCATCGTGAGGATGAGAAGCACCGGCATAAACATGCATATTCCCGAAGATAGCCCTTCCAAGGCGGTTTTTCGGAAGCATGCCCCTGACGGCCTTTTCAACCAGTCCGATCGGGTTCTTCTTCAGTAATTCTTCGGCAGTTGTAAACTTCTGACCTCCGGGATAACCTGTATGCCTTACATATTCCTTATCGGACCATTTGGTTCCTGATAAAGTAACCTTGTCGGCATTTATGACAACTACATAGTCGCCACAGTCAACATGGGGAGTGAAATTGGTCTTGTTCTTTCCCCTTAGCATCGAAGCAACAACTGTGGCGAGACGGCCAAGAATTGCTCCTTCAGCATCAATGATAACCCATTCCTTGTTTACAGTTGTCCTGTTTGCCGACACTGTTTTATAACTTAACGTGTTCACTTTCCTTAATTTTTAAATTGAAACACCTGTTCTTTACGTAACAACCCCTTATTTTGGGACTGCAAAAATACGATATATTTCATAAAAAAAAAGAATATTGAAAAGAATTTATTCCTGATAATCAAAACTAAGCTTATTTTTGCTTCCGGCCCGACCTGGTGGCACAAAATTTATTTTTTCAGCATGGCAACCGACAAAACATTTCTTGAAGAGGCAGTGGCAATAGCCGGTAAAGGTATTGAAAAAGGGAACGGACCCTTTGGAGCGGTAATAACCCTTGACGGGAAAATTATTTCACGGGCTGTCAACAGGGTAGTCCTTGCAGGTGACCCTACTGCGCATGCCGAAGTACTTGCAATCAGGAAAGCAGCGAAAAAGCTCGGCACACACAGCCTCGACGGTTGTGTCCTTTATGCCTCATGTGAACCGTGTCCGATGTGTCTTGGCGCAATATACTGGGCCGGGATAAAGAGGGTTGTCTATGCTGCCTCACGAAAAGATGCTGCCAGGGCAGGTTTCAGCGATGATTTCATATACAGCGAAATAGCACTCGATCCTTCCAAAAGGCAGGTCACCTTTACTACAATGAGTGATGCCGGCGGGAGTGAAGTATTCAGGATATGGGATGATTTTGAAGGTAAAATAGCGTATTGACCGGCATGACATCATATAAAAGACCCGGCAGGGATTTTTATACACGTGATGTTCTTGATGTTGCGCCCGACCTGCTGGGCAAAATCCTGACAGTAAAACTTAGTGATAACAGCATTCTCAGATCAGCCATCACCGAGGTGGAAGCTTACAGGGGCGACGGAGACAGGGCCTGTCACGCCTCCAAAGGCAGGACACCACGTACCGAAATAATGTTCCATGATGGAGGAATGGTCTATATTTACCTGGTTTACGGAATGCACTGGATGCTCAATGTAGTGACCGGTAAGGAAGATAATCCTCAGGCAGTGCTGATCAGGGCTGTTGAGGAGTGCTATGGTCCCGGGAGGGTGGCAAAAATATTTGGGCTCGACCGGTCCTTTTACGGCGAAGACCTGACTCTCTCTCAAAGGATCTGGATCGAAGAGGGGAGGAGACCGGAAAATATCAAAACCGGCCACAGAATAGGTATAGATTATGCCGGAGAATATTGGAAAACACGCCCCTGGAGATATTTCATCTGATACATGCCAGGATTAAAATCATTACTTTTTTTTTGATATCCGGGATTGAGGGTCAGCACGGGCACTTTCACTATTCTCAGCACCGGTATGAGGTCGGGGATGAAAAGTTTATGGTTAAATTGATGTTAAATAGGTTAGCAGCAGTCGCCATTTAATATTTTTTTGCGTTCTTTGTTTTCTTGAAAAATAAAATCATATCGAAATGAATTCAACCTGGGGCAATTTCCGTCGCCTGAATACTATTACCGGATGGTTCCTTTTTGCCGTTTCCACAGCCGTTTATGCTGCAACACTCGAACCGACAGTTAGTTTCTGGGATTGCGGGGAATTTATTCTTTCTGCTTTCAGACTTCAGGTCGGCCACCCGCCGGGGGCTCCGGTTTTTCTGATAATAGGACGCATTGCGACACTCTTTGCATTTGGAGATACATCAAAAGTTGCCCTGATGATGAACATGTTGTCAGCCGTCAGCAGCGGATTTGCCATTATGTTCCTTTTCTGGACAATAACTCACCTTGTGAGGAAAGTATACCTGAAAGAGAATGAACCCGGGACAAAGCATATTCCGGCAATTCTTGCCAGCGGGATAATAGGTGCTCTTGCCTATACGTTTTCCGATACTTTCTGGTTTTCGGCTGTGGAAGGCGAACTTTATGCCCTCTCTTCTCTTGTGACCGGACTGGTTTTCTGGGGAATGCTTAAGTGGGAAGAGGAGGCTGACAAGCCATATTCGGGACGCTGGATAATCCTTATTGCATATATAATGGGACTGGGTCTGGGTATTCACCGTCTGAACCTCCTGGTGATACCGGTCCTTGTTTTTGTCTTCTATTTCAAAAAATATGAAGTTACCCGGAATGGTGTTATAAAAGCTCTGTTGTCAGCAGTCGTTTTATTATGGCTGATGGTATTTGTCCTGACTCCCGGAGTACCAAAGGTAGCAGGATGGTTTGAACTCTTGTTTGTCAATATTTTCGGGCTGCCCTATAATAGCGGACTCCTCTTTTTTGTCATGCTTCTTATCGCGTTGCTGATATTCGGGATCAGATATTCGATCAGCCACCGGAGAGTGATTTTAAATTATGTGGCCACCGCAATCACCGTGGTGATGATAGGTTATTCATCATATGCCATTATAATGATACGCTCGTCTGCCAGGCCTCCGATGAACCAGAATAATCCATCCGATATTTTTTCATTGTCGTATTACATCAATATGGAGCAGTATGGCAGCGCTCCAAAATTTTATGGTAATTATTACAGTGCACCAGTTATTGATGCGAAAAATGTGGTGGCAGGATATAACAAGACAGACGGTAAATATAAACCTTACTACAGACCGGAATATACCTACGATAAGAAATTTGAGACCTTTTTCCCGCGTATGTACAGTTCCGACGCGGATCATGAAAGCGCTTATGTTCACTGGGGAAAGGTGAAGGGGAAGAAATACACGGTAACGGGGGCGTCGGGCAGGGAGACTCTTGTCTGCCCTACATTTGGTGAGAACATCCGGTACTTTTTAAGATACCAGACCGGCTTCATGTACCTGAGGTATTTCATGTGGAATTTTGCCGGAAGGCAGAATGATATCCAGGGTAACGGAAATCCGCTGCATGGAAACTGGATAAGCGGAATCAAATTCATTGATGAGGCAAGGCTCGGCGACCTTGACAATATCCCGGCCGATCTTAAAAACAACCCTGGCAGGAACCGCTATTTCTTCATTCCGCTGCTGATTGGTATTGCCGGGCTATTGTGGCAGTACAGAAGAGACAGGAATGGTTTCTGGCTTGTTACGGCCTTTTTCATAATGACGGGTGTTGCCATCATTTTTTACCTTAATCAGTATCCCAACCAGCCCAGAGAGAGGGACTACGCCTATGCCGGCTCATTTTATGCATTCGCGGTCTGGATTGGTATCGGATTTATGTATATCTACGAAAAAACAGTCAGGTTCTTAAAGGAATATACTGCATCGGCAGTTGTATTTATTGTGCTTCTGCTGGTATGCCCGGGGCTTATGGCATTCCAGAACTGGGACGATCACAACAGGTCAGGCAGGTACACAGCAAGGGATATCGGGGCTAACTATCTTAATTCGTGTGCCCCGAACAGCATACTTTTTACATACGGTGATAACGATTCTTTCCCTCTCTGGTACATACAGGATGTCGAAGAGGTGAGAACCGATGTAAGAGTTGCCAACCTCAGTTACCTTCAGGCCGGCTGGTACATAGAAATGATGAGGCAGAAGGCTTTTGAATCCGATCCGATGCCACTGTCGCTGCCTGCTGAGAAATATATTGACGGGACAAGAACGCAATTGCCAGTGAACAACAGGGTTGATAAGCCTGTGGGTATTGAACAGGTTCTTGAGTTCGTATCGCGTGATGAAAATAATTATAAGATCGATGTGAGTGGCCGGGGTGATTATCTTAATTACATCCCTGCCAGCAAGCTTCTGATTGATGTTGATTCGCAGAAGGTAATGGATAATGGTACTGTTAAAGAGTATTTCAGCGACAGTCTGGCTTCGCCCATGATATGGGAATATTCTGAAAGTGATGCGTTTAAAGGAGACCTGGCAATAATGGACCTCCTTGCCACAAACAAATGGGAGCGACCTGTCTATTTTGCCACAACAGTACCCTCAAGCCAGTACAAAGGGCTTGAAAAATATTTTGTTCAGGAGGGGCTGGCCTACAGGGTTGTACCTGTACGTACCGGAGAATCTATCCCGGGTGAATATGGCATTATAGATCCTGTGGTGATGTACGATAACTTTATGAATAAATTTGTGTGGGGTAATGCAGAAGATCCTTCTGTTTATCTTGATGAAAACAACAAACGGATGTTCAGCAATTTCAGGAGGCTGTTCGGTACCCTTGGGTTGACCCTGCTTGAGCAGGGAGATACCCTGAAGGCAACAGAAGTTGCCCGCAGGGGTCTTGAGATAGTTCCGGATGAGAAACTACCGAATGACTATTTCAGCCTGGGTCTGGCCGAGGTGCTCATCAGGTCAGGAGAGAAGGCTGAAGGAGAAGCTGTAATAGATGAGATCGTAAAGTATTCGAAAGAGTACCTTGACTTTGCTGTTACACTTAGAGCTGATAACCGTTTCGGGATGGATTATCCCATTGGAATCAATATGCAGGCGCTGCTTGATGTTTATAGATTATCGGTGGAACTGAAGCTGGATACACTTTCAAAACAGATCGAGCCTGATATAAATGACTACTATGGGTTACTATATTCTTTAAAATAGATATTATGCGTTTTTTCAGGCCTTTCTTTCCTGCCCGGTATCTTTATCCTGAAGCACTTTTCAGGATAAACACGGATAAGAAGCAATTGTGCCTCACTTTTGATGATGGTCCCAATCTGTCATATACCATTCAGCTTCTTGAAATACTCGACAAGTATAATGTAAAAGCTGTTTTCTTTTGTAACGGACAGGCTGCTGAGGATAACCAGGGGATAGTGAAGAACATTTTACTGCGCGGACACCTTGTGGGGAATCATGGATATATTCATGCTGACGGATGGAAGTCTTCGCAAAAGTCATATTTTAAGAATGCCGAACGTGCCGAAGATTATACATCCGACAGGCTCTTTCGTCCACCCTACGGGCATCTTCTTCCCTGCCAGTATCGTGCATTGAAACGGAAATATAAGATCGTAATGTGGGACCTTATGTCCTACGATTATGATAATAGCTTCGGAATAGCAAATACCCTCAGTGTGCTGAAGCAAATGATTCGTCCGGGCTCGGTAATTGTAATGCACGACAAGCCAACATCAAATGCAATATTTGTACTTGGCAGTTTCCTCGAATATGCCCTGAAGGAAGGCTACAGGTTTGTTCTTCCCTTTTCAGGTATAGCAAAAAAATGACCGTGCGGTAGAAAATACCTGTTCAAAACTGATATCGACCTTTTGGCTTAACGGTGAATTAAAGACGGGGAAAGGATTTTCGTGGGTGCAGGCATAAGGAAAATTCAGGACTTCGACGGAGGCGCTTTTACCGGGGAACAGATGCCCAAGTGTGGCAACGACACCTTTGGCCGGGATAACAAGATCTTCGGACATCGTTATTGTATGTATCCTGCCGGCAAGCTTTTTAAGGATATTCTCCCTGAACAACCTGAAGCGAGCAAGATCAATCATTGACCGGAATGCCATTCCCAGCATGGTTGAGGATAAGAAGTCGGTCAGAGGACTTTTCCCTTTTATAGAGCTCTCAAAATCGTTCAGATAGTAAGAATAGACACGGTCGAAAGCAGCACTGTCCATTATCAGCTTTGATGTTCCGCACATATTACTGAATACCGATCCTCCGCAAAAAATAAAAAGCTTCGATTCATCCAGTAGATTTTCAGGATTTCCCATCATCATTATCTCCGCCAGGAATGCCCCTATTGAGTAAGCAAAGATATCAACCGTACTGCCCCCCGGGATCATCGGATGTTCGCCGTTACGGATCTGCTTCAGAAGTTTTATGATATCATAAGCAGTCTGATGGCCTGAATTGAAAAATCTAAGGGGATCCTCATTAAGCCGTTTGCTCAGTGCGACATTGGCAAAAGTGGACATCCGGATATCCTCCGACACGGTAATCCTGTCCTTCACCGCACTTACCATGGCCCGTGGATCTTTCCACTTTACAGGAGAACGGTTAATATGAAATGACAATGGGAAAAGAATTACATAGCTGCCTGTATTTTTTGCCAGATAATATGCCCATACCAGGTATTTGATCCAGCTCCTTTCATTTAACCCGTGGAGCAACAGAATTACCTTTGTACTCTTCCTGTCGGCAGGTGCAAAAAGCGGGTATGAAAAAGTCAGGTTTTCGGGTATGGAAAAGTCGCTCCTGTTCATGAAACCTTCCATGGCGGCAACAGAGGTGAATCCTACATTATGAATTGATATCCGGGACCCTTCAATATTCATCTCTTCAAGGTCCGGATCATAAACGGATTTAAGTCTTTCATATTCTTCTGTATAGCCCATTATGATTTTTCAGCTTTAAGTTTTATGCAAAAGAAAAGCAGGAAAACCATGGCTGCAAATTTATGTTGTACCTGTCTCTTTGAAGGGACGAAATTTGCTTTTCAGGGATAAAAAGCCTGCCATGGGGACAGAATTTTCATTCTGTTTTGATGGAGAAATAGTAGTTTACAGGAACAGAATAAAAGATTATTTTTGTATTCAATATAAAACAGGATGATAGACTTTGAGAAACCAATTCCGTATTATCTGTTCACAAAGAGGAATATTATCCAACTTATCCTTTTTACATCCCTTTTTGCCCTGGTGTTCATTAATATCTATTCTCCTTTCGGAGTTGACAGATGGTTTACACTCACCAGGCTTGAGTTCCTGACCTACTCAAGTCTGGTCATACTGAGCGGGGTACTGATAGTAGTTATCAGCAGGATAATAATGTATCATGTTTGCAGGCTGCATATAATAAATGTATGGCAGTATCTGCTCTGGATATTCGGAGAAATAATGCTGATGGCGCTCTTTTACGCTCTTTTTGAAAAATTTGCTCTCAGGGATGCCAGGGAGTTTTCAGAACTTGTAAAACTGTCGGCCAGGAATACGGCACTTGTACTTCTCCTTCCTTATTCGGTACTGTGGCTCTATTTTTCGTGGCGCGAAAAAAAGGAGCAGATCGACCGTATGGCCGAAATCCAGTCTTTTTCGGGGAATACAACAAGGGAAATGATCCCGTTTTATGATGATAAGTCTGTTTTGAAATTTTCTATAAGCAGGGAAAACCTTTTATACATTGAGTCGGCTGAGAATTACGTGAGCATCTGTTACCTGAACAAGGGAAAAGTGTCGAAGTTTCTTATTCGCGATACCCTGAAGAAAATGGAAGATAATTTAACAGGCACAAACATAATAAGATGTCACAGGTCGTATATGGTCAATTTTGATAAGGTAAAGGTGATAAGGAAAGACAGGGATGGTTTGACGCTTGAACTTGATGATCCGCTGGCTATGGACATTCCGGTCTCGAAGACTTATGTGGAAAATGTGATGCAGACTTTCTCAAAATTCAGCAGCATGTTTGATGCAGGCTGATTGACCATATCTGCAGGGTTTCATTTTTCCGGATTGAAATGTTACTTTTGATAACTCATTAAATTATTTTCTGCAGATGAATGTGCTTATATTGGGATCGGGTGGCAGGGAACATGCTCTTTCGTGGAAGCTTGCTCAAAGTAAAAAGGTCAAAAGAATATTTATTGCACCCGGTAATGCCGGTACCGCTCAGTCAGGTACAAACCTGAGTGTCGATCCTGAAAATTTTGAAGAGGTACGAACTGCAGTCTTACGCTATCAGATCGGTATGGTGATTGTAGGCCCTGAAGCACCACTGGTGAAGGGGATTCATGATTATTTTCTGAATGATGAAAAACTGAAGCAGATTCCGGTGATCGGACCTACAAAAGTTGCAGCCCGGCTTGAGGGAAGCAAGGATTTTGCCAAAGCTTTTCTGATAAGGCATAATATTCCCACTGCTGCTTATGAGAGTTTCGACAGGCGGTCGATGCATAAGGCTGCTGATTTTTTGAAGAGACTGGACCCTCCATACGTTCTGAAAGCTGATGGTCTTGCTGCAGGTAAAGGTGTTCTAATAATTGACGATATTAATGAGGCTGAGGCTGAGCTGAAAGCAATGATTGGCGGTAAGTTTGGTTCTGCAGGGGAGAGGGTTGTCATTGAGCAGTTTCTGAAAGGGATCGAGCTGTCGGTATTTATAATAACCGACGGACGATCGTACAAATTGCTTCCCGGGGCCAAGGATTACAAGAGAGTGGGAGAGGGTGATACGGGACTTAATACAGGCGGGATGGGGGCTGTGTCTCCTGTGAGTTTTGCCGGACCTGAATTTATGGAAAAGGTAAGAGACAGGATCATCGAACCCACGATGAGAGGCCTTGCTGAGGACGGAATAGAATATAAAGGATTTATCTTTTTTGGTCTGATAAATGTTAAGGGAGATCCGTATGTAATAGAATATAATGCACGTCTCGGCGATCCTGAATCAGAGGTAATAATACCCAGAATCAAGTCAGATCTTTTCGATCTGCTCGAAGGAGTAGCCAGGGGAGATCTGGGTACCAGGGACATAGAGATAGATGATAAGTTTGTAACTACAGTCATGATGGTGTCGGGAGGATATCCGGGTTCGTACGGAAAAGGAAAGAAAATTTCAGGGCTCACCAGTGAAGTGAATGGGGTGGTTTTTCATGCCGGGACCAGGATCTCTGAAGAGGCTGTGGTAACTTCCGGAGGGAGGGTGCTTGCGGTAAGCTCATGGGGAAATACCATGAAGGAGGCTCTCGGGCGATCGTACAGCATTGTGGAACGGATCTCATTCGCCGATATGTATTACAGGCAGGACATTGGATTTGATCTATAATCTGTTATGCTTTTAAAAATTCTGAAAGGTACCGGGCCAGGAGTATTGTTCCTTATTATTCTTACTCTTATCCTGGTTTGGATCAGTCCGTTCCTGCATCCGGTATCTCCCGTGGAAATCTATTATAATGAAAGGCCAATGCTACTCTTCGGAATACTCAGGAGTACACTGGAGCAGAATTATACTGCCGGGATATTATTTTCCATGTCATTAGTACTTCTTATCTCATATATACTTGTCTATTTCAATACATCGGTTTTCTTTATTGGGGAAAGAACATATCTTCCTGCATTTGTTTATATTCTCCTGAGTGGTCTTATACCAGTTAACCAGCAATTGAATCCGGCCCTTCCGGCTTCACTTTTCCTGATCCTGGCTATAATGAGGATTGTTGAATCGTACAGGATACAGGGAACTGCTTTCTCTTTTTTCGATGCCGGCTTTCTGATAGCCACGGGCAGTCTCTTCTATGCCAATCTTATCTGGTACGGAGCGCTACTGCTGATAGGTATATTGAATATCAGGGCGGTAAACCTTAAGGAGATCCTCCTTTCACTCACAGGGCTGGCCACTCCTTTTCTTTTATCTATTGGGGTATTGTATGTTACCGGCAATGATATCCCGATGTTCCTTGATGATATCAGGGCAAACCTGTTCAGCAATTTACCGGCAGCGAGCCCGGGACGATTTTCAATTATAAGCCTGGCAATAGTGGGTTTTCTGATCCTTATAAGTGCTGCCTACCTTTTTTCGGTGATTGGAATCAAGAAAATAAAGTCGCGTAAAGCATTTTCAATAATCATCTGGTCGCTTATCATTTCGGGTGTATTATATTTTGTACTACCCTCAGCATCAATAGAGACAGCGTGGATTATTGCAATACCCTCCGCTTACTTTCTGTCCCATTTTTTCACACTTTACAGGAGAAAGACTATTCAGGAGATCCTGTTCACACTGATGTGTTTTATTGTCGGATTGATACAGGTACTTTCGATAGCGGGTAAGGCCTGATCATTTTACCATGGATACGACACCTATTGCCGATCCTGATTCACCTCCTATGAAATCATAGTCAAGCTTATATAACCCGCTCTTATTGCAGACAAAATCGATATAGGCATATGATTTACCACTCTTCTGGTCAAATGATGAGATGACTATGTTATCGGCTTCATCTTTGATATTCAGGATCAGCTGCCCTTTCGAATCGTCAGCATTGCACATTGTAAACCTGTATTTTGTGTTTTTCCAGAGCGACATTGTTGCCTTATATCTGAAATCCTCTCCGGAAGTTCTTTTACCAAGCTGTACCCTGAAATCTTTAAGATACCTGGCTGTCGTTCCTGCATTCATCACACATTTGCTTACCAGAGGATCGGCTGACTGTGAAAAAGAAAGAAGAACTGATGCAAGGGAAAAGAAAAAGGCTATATAATATTTTTTCATTTAACTACCTGAAATTAGTTTATCTCGTACAGTTTTTGTTATCTCTATAATTCCGGCGAGCTGTTCGTCTGACATTTCCACGATGCTTGTTTCGGTCTGGGTAACCACCAGTCCTCCGTCTTTTTCAACGCTTACAGGTTCTCCAAGAGTATAGGTGATCCTGACATCACGGTATTTGTCCTTAATAAGCTGGAGGTCCCGGCACAGGGATTTAAACTCATTATCCCTGTTGCAATACGGGCTTGCCAGCAGGATAAGATCATTCAATATGATCTTTTGCTCCCCGATCCTGTCTCTGAGAATCGGGGCGGGATACTCTTCCATTACCTGGGTTGCCAGATATTGTCCTTCGATCCATACTCCGATTATCATCAGAGCCGACAGTTGACCACGGTCATTGTCGCGCAGGTATCTGTCAATACGGGTATATGAATCAATTGAAAGGAACAGCAATGAATCAAGATTTGATTTGTTCAGGGAGAGTCTTTTTATGGTTTCGAAATCAAAAAACTGCCCGACCCTGATCCCTTCTGCAAGCTTCCTTATTGCAGAAAGCATATCTATCGAGGAACCTGTTCTTTCATACATGTTCAGGTAACCCAGGTCAGCGCCAAGAATACCAAGCCCCAGTGCTTTACGGAAATTTGTGGCAAGCTTGTTGGGATCGAGAGATGAAGCCAGATAGTCAGGTGAAAAAGGTACATCAAGCGTCTGAAGCAGATTAGCTATCTCAACGGGAGATGAGATGTTTCCCGAGATCTCAGCTATGGCTTCAGAGCTCAGTTTTTCAGCCTCTGCCACAGGAATTGAATCCGCTTCCGGAAAAACAAATTCCCCTGTTCTGTTCCCTGAATTCCTGCACGAATAATTTGCAAGAACTGCAATAAACATTAATAAAAATACTCTTCCTTTCATTCAGGATTGTATAAAGGTTATTACAAAAATATAAAAAATCAGATTAGCAATGAATTAATAAATTATTTTATGGGTTTGAATTTATCACCAATACGTATTATTTTACCGGGAATCTCATAATAAAGTGTAAGATAAAGCAGGATGGTACTTAAAAGCACGACACATATATTGAACCGGAAAGTGTCGTATTTCTTACCGGAAATATATTTTGACGGTGCAAAGAAGTGAGTCCTGAAATTAAAATAACCCGTGGATGAGGGATCGAGATATACCGGATCGGTATTCTGTACAATACTGTTTTTATAGATCAGTACTTTGTCGGGTTCGTAGTATTTGGTTATTATCTCCTCAAGCTTGTAATTGTAATAGTCTTTTTCCAGTTCTTTAAGTTTTACCTGGTTCGCGTTAAAAAAACCATCGAGCATATCGCTTGCTGAATTTGATCTCTGATTGAAAAGTCTTGTCTGCCGGCTGAGATACGATCTTAAAGAGTCGGCTATGTCGTGATTGAAGTTTTCGGGTGTCAGATCATCTGCATATCTGAATTTCTGAATACTATAAAATTCTGACATCAACGAAAGCTCATTTCTTATCAGGTCAAGTTTAGAGTACCGGCCTGCCGGGGAATTATCCGGGTCACTTTCCCGGGTACTCCCGCGGCCCAGATCAAAATTAATTTCTGCAGACGATATTTCGAGAGCTTTTATCAGTTCGGGGATCCTGTAAACTTTGTTGAAATCAGCTTCGCTGATCTTCTTTTTAAGTTCATAGAATGTCTCTCCCGATTCGTTATATTCAACCTTACTGTAGCGGTTATCCTTGAACTGCGATACCATAAGGGCTTCATAGGTCCATCGTGTCGGCATAATCTCGGCTATTACCGGGACTTTCCCGACACTTGCTATTTTTCTGTTTAGCTTGTCAAAAGGGAACATAGCGCCGCTAAGTATCATCATGGGAATTATCAGCAGAGGTATTATGATATAAATGGTGATTGCCGAATTAAAAGCAGCAGATATATTAAGGCCAACCATATTTGCACAGAATGCTGTTGTAAAAAGAGCAAGCCAGTAATTCATCAGCATGCCTTTTATTCCGAGAACAGGATTTGCGACAATAACAAAAAGGAGCGACTGGATTGCAGATATTACTATCAGTAATGAGATCTTGGAAAGAAGGTAGCTGTTTCTGCTGAGGTTCAAAAAATGCTCCCGCTTTAATATTTTCCTGTCACGGAAGATCTCTTCGGCGCTGAGTGTTAATCCAAGGAACAGCGCTACAATAAGACTCATGAATATATAAATCGGGATATTTTCGTTTTCGGCGAAGATATAAATATCGGAACCGGGATCAGGAATATATCTGATGACGAATGATAAAAGCACACCAAGTACCGGGGCCTCCAGAAGAGTCAGCAGTACATATTGCCTGTTGGAAATCTTGCTGCGGAAATCACGTGAAAGGTATATCATGAACTGCCTGAATAAACCTGGCCGGTGAAGATTTTTCGGAGGAGGATCCGTAATCTCCGGGACCTTTGCAAAGGGATGTCTTTTTCTGAATCTTTCGGCCCATTCTTCAGGTCTGATCTTTCTTTTTTCAGTGTATTTACCAAACTCGTCAACGACCTGGGTCTCAATAATGTTGAAAATAGTTTCAGGATTTACATTTCCGCACGAGGGGCATTCCCCCTGGGTCGCATTTACCCTGCTATCAAGGGTTTTAAAATAGATCACTGCATCAACCGGATTGCCTGAATAGGCAAGGTAACCTTTTTGGTCGAGGATCAGAACCTTGTCGAACATCTTGAATATCTCCGATGAAGGCTGGTGGATTACTGTAAATATCAGTTTCCCTTTAAGGGTGAGGTTGCGAAGCAGGTCCATCAGTATCTCCGAATCGCGTGAGGCAAGTCCGGAGGTGGGTTCATCAAGGAAGAGTACCGAAGGTTCGCGGATAAGTTCAAGGGCGATGTTCAGTCTTTTCCTCTGACCTCCGCTTATCACCTTATTCAGTGGTGATCCTACCTTAAGATCTCTTTTTTCGAGTATCCCAAGGTTTAAGAGAGTCTGATCCACCAGTGCAACCAACTCCTTTTCGTGTTTGTTGCCGACCGACTGGCATGCAGCATAGTACAGATTTTCAAATACTGTAAGATCTTCAATAAGCAGGTCATCCTGCGGGACATATCCGAAAACTCCGTCGAGAGACGAAGATCTGTCGTGGATATTCACCCCGTTAATTGTAACACTTCCTGAATCGGGTTTATGGATGCCGCTTATCAGATTCAGCAGTGTCGTTTTTCCCGAACCGCTGGCTCCCAGTATCCCGACAAGTTTACCCTCTTCAACAGAAAAGCTGATATTGTCGATAGCTGCATCCCCCTCACTGAAAAAGCATGACAGGTTTTCGGCAGTAAAAGATAACCTGTTTACAATTTTATCTGACAGGAAAGTGGAAGTTATGTCGCTATAATATATTGCATTACCATGCTGTGTTTTCACCGATCCCCCTTTGGGGAATGTATAAATTTTGCCGGCAAAAACCCTCAGGCCATTAAGGTACAACTGTTCATCTGACCGGTATCTGAAAAAATAGAGGTCGACACTGGCAATCCTGAGTATTAATACTATTGTATTCCGGCTTCCGTCGGGCAGGGTTCCGCATGTCTCACATTTTTCTCCTCCGGGATTAAAAACCAGAATAGCCGGATCAGAGATCTCTGTTGTGTCAACTGTTTTTATGAACAACTCCATTGACCTGATCTCCCCCGGAGCTATCCTGAAGACTTCAGCGACGGTAGTGATGATATCCATCCTGTGAGGTGTGAACTGCCTGTCGGCACTAAGCAGTTCGTACAAACGCATCACAACAACTACCCTCTGTTCATCATTTAGAGTAAGGTTAATATTCCTGCAGATAGCCAGTATCTTAACGGAGTCTCTTGCAGAGGGGGGAGTGAACCTGGTCTGAGCGGCACTTTCCCTTACAGGTCCCGCGTGTTTGTCAAAAAGAGAAAGATAGCCGGCGAAGCTTTCGGAGCTCAGCTGGGTCCTCAGAAAATCTTCAACATAATCCCTCTCACTTTTCAGTATTCCCCAGCTGTGTCTTACAATAATTGCAAACAACTCCATCAGGGCCTTTAGAATCTCCTCGCTCATAATTCAGGCGTGAAATTGCAGATTTCAGAATAGCCTAAGTTATGAAAACTATTTTTTCCCTGCCAAAGGTTTTACAAATTTTTTCTGAATCCATCCGGGAACAATTGAGGCACCAATAATCAGATAGGGGTAGTAGCTTATTATCCTCCATATTATTGCCATGGCCAGGGCTATGCTTGCTGCCTCTCCGGCACTGAAGGGAATGGCATCTGAAATGTAACGGCCAAGGATTAGTTCGGCAAAACCGCTGCCGCCGGGGGTGGGACTTATTATCATCATTATCCATGTAACAAGCTGCCGGGCAAATATCAGGAAATGATCAGCTACTGCAAAAAAAGCAACAAGTATGGCGTTTACGACCCAGTACCTCGAGGTCCAGGAAAGAAACGTCGCGGTAATCGCTTTTATCCAGAACATCCACGACTGCTTTCTCAGCTCATTTGAACTTATAATAATGTCATCACCTGCTTTTTCGGACTGATCACGCCATCTCCTCAGGAAAGGGAGCCTGAAAATGTAAAGTATGGTTTTTCTTATCCCTTCGGGGTTGATAAAAAGTCCGTAACCGACCAGAATTACCCATGCCAGGATGATTGAATATCCTATTATGGCAACAATCATCAGGTTATTAAGTAAAGCCATACCCGTCCCCTGTAATGAAGTCGTAAAAAGTATGTCGCTTCCGACAATTAAAAGAATAACCGGGAACGTTATTACAAAATAGAGTTCATCCAGAAATGATGTCGCCAGTACTATTGCAGTACTTCTCCCTACAGAGATCCCCTCCTTATGTATGAAAACCACAGCAAGGGCAGTACCTCCTACTGTCGATGGAGTTATAGCAGAGGTGAACTCCCATAACATTATTACCCTGAATGCCTGCCTCCAGTTAAGATCTTTCTCAGAGAGAATTCGTATCCTGATCATGTATCCGAGATCGCGTCCTATCATGCAACAGCATGCAACCAACAGCCAGAATACAGATTTCCAGGTGAACGTCAGCTGGTTTAATGCTTCAGTGTTAATTTCCTTAAGGATGAACCAGGCCACAACTGCCAGTCCTATTCCTATCGGAATGACTATTCTGCCCGGCTTAAGACGGCTGACAAGCTTATAATGTGAATCATGGCTCATTTTTATTATTTATTTCCAATTTTCGTTTCTGCTTTCAATGAGGATACTCCTCATATACAGCCCCCTGAAAATATCAGCTATCCTAAATTTACCTGAGGGGGATGGTGTGTACACAGAAATCATCACCTGCCAGCATTAAAGTGTTATCTGAACAAATAACTGAGGTAAGGTTCTTTTCAGAGACCTTTAACCGCCCGTTGCATCTGGTACACGACGGGAGGCTCAGTAAATCCCCATCGCCTGATACAACAAAGAACTGATCCTCTGTACGGTCGTAGCCAATGCTGTTAAGGATACCCGAAAAATATTCCATCATGCCACTGTCGTCGGTGTAATTCAGCAACCGCTCCATCCATACTGTACCCATCGAGGAAATAAGTACAGCAGGCGATCTGTCTTCATGATATCCCGCTACTGCAATCCTGTCGGATGTGACAATTACATCCGTGAAAATACATGGTTTGCCGTAGCCAGCATATTTTTGATTATAGTCAAACACGCCCCAGTTAACGGCATCACTTGTGCTTACTATTTCTCCTTTAGTGGTAATGCCTGCACAAACTGAGGCTCCTGCCGAGAGTGAAACGATTTCTCCTTTAACCGGCAGTTTTGTACTACACCATCTTTCCGTGTCTGATGTTGTCAAAACTGTCCCATCTTCGGCAGCAGCAATAATAACACCATTAAAGGATGTTATGCTGAAGATCTCCATGTCAGTACCGATTTCAATTTTCCTGAATGTCAGTTTATCGGTCGAAACAACAATCGTCCCGTTTACTCCTGCAGCTATTATTACCTGACCATTTGTTGTCACGCTGTTAAGATCCTCTTTCAGATCGTTGTTCAACGGATAGATTTCACCGGTTTTATTTATCCGGTCAATCCTCCCCCCGGTTCCAACGGCAATAAAATAATCTTCGACAAAAGTAACATCCCTGTACCCTTTAACCTGCTCAATAATATTTCCGGCAGCAAATAATGAAGCGCCCAGGGCATTTCCGGAGGTATGCATAAGGCATAACACGAAAGCAACAGGCAGATAACAGAAGTTTAAAAGCCGAAGATCTCTTTTCAAAGCAGAGGTTAATTAAAGGTTCAAATATATTAAAAAGAAAATCCCCCGGCACCGGCCTCTCCTTTAAATAATCTGACAACCGGCATTGGGTCCTCCATTTATGCGAACAGCAGTATGATCAGTTGTGCCACAAATATCCTCAAAAACATCACCAGGGGATAGACAGTGGCATAAGCTAATGCAGGAGCTTCCGACTGGGCAATGCTGTTTGCATAGGCTAGGGCAGGAGGGTCGGTCATGGATCCGGCAAGCAACCCGCAGATCTCAAAATAATTCTTATGGAGAATTATCCGTGAATAGAGCCCTGCAAGAATAATAGGGATAAGGGTAATCAAAGCTCCATATCCCATCCAGATCCATCCGTCGCCTGTCGTGAATGCAGGTACGAACTTTTCTCCTGCCATAATACCTACACTGGCCAGAAAAAGCACTATACCAGTTTCGCGAAGCATAAGATTTGCACTGGCTGTTGTATATGATACCAGCGAGAATCTGTAACCGTATTTGCTCAGAAGTATGGCAACAATAAGCGGTCCTCCGGCAAGACCAAGTTTTAACGGATTGATGGTGCCGGGAATGTATACTGGTATGCTGCCAAGAATCACTCCGAGAAGGATACCGATGAAAATAGGAATCAGGTTGGGTTCGTTAAGCCTTTTCAGGGAGTTGCCAAGTTCTTCTGCCACCTTTTCAAGGGATTTTTCATCACCGACAACCGTAAGGCGGTCGCCCATCTGCAATCTGATAGCCGGGGAGGCAATCAGTTCGATACCTGAACGGTAGATGCGGGTGATATTAATATTATATCTTGTTCTCAGCCTGAGCGAACCGAGGTCCTTACCGAAGACTTCACGGTTTGTGACCATCACCCGTCGCGAAATAAGGTTACCTGACCTTGATGTAAGATCCATGTCACTCCGGCTGCCTACCTTTTTAATAATTTCAGGGATAAGTACCCTGTTGGCGACAACAAGTATTATGTCATTCTGTGAGATTATTGTACCCGATGTTGCCGGTATCAGTTCACCTTTGTGCAGTACACGTGAGATTACTATACCGTGAGGCAGGATTTTTGAAGTTTCCTGAATTGTTCTTTCAAAGATTTCCGGATTTGAGACAAGCAGACTTATCTTTTCGGGGATCACCTCTTCGGGATGCTGCTCTTTATTAAAGAGTTCAAGTTCAGTTTTTATGTCTATCCTGAGGACTTTTTTTATTAATATCATAGTGAGTATAATCCCGAGCACACCAAAGGGATATGCCACTGCATACCCGATGCTTATCTCGGGGATATCCCCGGGCAGGCCTGCATTTGCCTGGTGAAGCGCATTCTGGGCAGCCCCAAGTCCCGGTGTGTTAGTGACAGCACCCGACATTATGCCAGCGAGCATGGGAAGGGAAGTCCCGGTAATGAAGTGGATGGCCAGCGTTGTCACCGCTCCCAGCAATACTATGATCAGGGCCATCAGGTTAAGGGATAGCCCTCCCTTTCTGAACGACGAAAAAAATCCGGGTCCCACCTGGAGACCTATTGAAAATACAAAAAGGATCAGGCCGAAATCTCTCACAAATTCCAGGACCTGATGATTTGCCGAAAATCCGAAATGACCCATTATTATTCCTGCAAACAGGACAAAAGTTATTCCGGGAGAGATCCCGAATATCCTTTGCTTTCCCAGGAATATCCCTGCCGAAATCACAAGACTGTACAGAAAAATTGTGTGCGCAACCGTCTCCCCGCGGAGTAATTCGTTTAACCAATCCATCGGATACTGAATTTCCCGTAAAAGTATCCCAAAAAAGTGAAAAAATACCTGATGATTTTTCAAATAGGGTTAAAGTGACATCTTTCGGGCCGGGTCAGGATGCTGCCTGAATGAGGGGAGATATTTTATTACAGGATAAATGCAGCGTTAACCCGCTGCTGTTGAGCTACTTTCTGAATATTCTGTCAAGAATTGATCTTATTCCTTTTTCCAGCTTTTTATCATCCTTATCGTACACGTCCTTTTCTGATTGAAATATATCGATGATCCTGTCAAAAACGCTTAAATCCCTGAAGTCGGGGCAATTGAGTGCGTTTCTCAATTCGGGCGGAAGTTCAGGAAAAGGAGATATATATTGGTTAGTCAGCGCCCTGTCGTTAAGGACTTTTTTCAGAGTTAGTGCTGCAAGAGGCAGAGCGAGTGTGCTCCCCGATCCGTAGGCACCGTTGTTAAAATGAATTGCCTGTGATGAAGCACCTGCCCGGGTCACAATTACAAGCTTCGGAGTAAAGGCTGCAAACCAGGCATCGGAATAGTTTTGGGAGGTCCCGGTTTTTCCGGCCAGAGGTATATCTATCCCGAAAAGCGAACTTACTGATGTTCCGGTTCCCTCTTTTATGGCTTTCTGAAGCATGGCGCTCATAAGGATGGCTGACCTTTCTGTCAGTACCCTCTCGCCTGTTCCGGCTGGTTCTCTCTGGTAAAGTATCTCTCCGTCAGCAGTACTGACAGACCTTATAATCCTTATTTCTGTTTTAAATCCGCCATTGGCAAAGCACGAATATGCCTCTGCCACCTCCTGAATAGTTGCTTCACCGGTACCAAGGGCAAGCGAAGGGGTGTTGTCAAGAGGGAAGGAGAATCCCAGCTGCTTCCAGAGAGCGTTTAACTTCTCAAATCCAACTTTTAAGTAAAGGCTGAAAGTAGGGATGTTCATCGACTGGGCCAGGGCTCCGGCCAGTGAATATCTTCCACCGTAGGAATGATCAAAATTCTCCGGGCTCCAGTTGTCGAACCCCGACAGTACAACAGAATCATTTTCAAGGTACTGGCAAGGTTCCATCCCTTCTTCAAGAGCTGCTGCATAAAGTACAGGTTTGAATACTGAAGCCATTTGTCGTCGTGCAAGTATCTGATCATATGGCTGGCTTCTGAAATCGATTCCTCCAACCCATGCCTTTACAGCACCTGTCACGGGATCAATTGCCAGCAGACCTGCATGCAGCAAAGTCAGGGCCTGACTGAGACTGTCAGAAACAGTCATTAAGCCGGTATATGGGCCGTCCCAGTCAAAGATCCGCTGTGTTATTATTTCATCCGAACGGGTTGTCAGATTCAATCTTTTGAGTTCCTGTCCGGCAATGGCAGCCAGTTGTCGTTTCCCTGAAGCGCTCTGATATTGTTCCCTCAGTCTTTTCTGCATTACCGAAAGATGTTCACTGAACGATAAAACAGCATAATTCTGCAGTGAATAATCCAGTGTTGTGGTTATAACAAGCCCATCTTCCTCAATATTCCATCGTCTCCCGGAGTCGGTGTACAGATCGTTCAGGATTTTTTCAGTCTCGGCTCTTACCCGTACAAGGAAGTAATCAGCGGGGCCTGAAGCTTCAATATTGTTATAATCCGAAACCAGTGGCAGGCTGCACAGGGAGTCAGCTTCGCCAGGTTCGAGGTAGTTATATTTTTCCATTTGCTTCAGAACTACATTTCTTCTGGTCCTTGAGTTTTCGGGATTTAGTCTGGGATTATAAAGTGTGTTTGCCTTAAGCATGCCTATCAGCACCGCCGATTCCTGTATTTCAAGCGATCCTGTTTTTTTGCTGAAGTATCTTCCTGCTGCGGCTTCAATGCCGTATACATTTTCTCCAAAGGCGACACTATTCAGATACAGTGTCAGTATCTCCTCCTTGCTGAAGGTCCTTTCAATACGGCGGGCAAGAAGTGCTTCCCTGGCCTTGTTTACCAGAATTGACAACGGACCAAATTGTTTCCGGCCGAACATATTCTTGGCAAGTTGCTGGGTTATGGTGCTTCCCCCTCCGGAGCTCCTGTCGCGGAGAAGAACAGATTTTAAAAGTACCCTGAAGAAACTTCTGGTATCGATACCTTTATGTTCATAAAAGCGGGCATCTTCGGTGGCTATAAGTGCGTCGAACAGATGCGAAGGGATATTGCTTTGAGAGACATTGGTCCGGTTTTCTGAGAAAAATTTGCCAATTTCCCTTCCCTCTTCCGACAATACTATCGAAGCCGTAGCATTTCTGAAACTCCTTAACTCTTTTTTCGTCTGCAAATGACCAAAGACTCCTGCCCACACGGCAATAATAAAGATGATAATCATTCCTGCCGCAGCAGCAGTACTTTTCAGGATTATTTTTACAGGCTTCGTCATTTATAGTGATCGTCTCAGCGTTAAACGCAGATAACAGGTGAAAAGTACATAATATTTTTTCACCATAACCGGTATGTATCCGGCCCAAACCCCAAAATTCAAAATTTCCTGTTCATCGTCCGGGAATTACCGGCGATAACATTTTCCATAGGTTATGGAGAAAGGTCCGGGTGAACATTTTGTGTTCTGATCTGTTTAAAGTGAGTAGTGTAATGATATAATTAATAAGAAAATAATCAGTCAGCGATCGATGAAAAGAACGATAATAATAACAGGATTAATAGTTTTATTAAGCTCAATAGGTCTGATACTGTTTCTCCGGATAACATCAGGGATGAAGCAGCAGAAGATCGACCTCACCGAAGTATTGAAAGGAAAATTTGAAATAACGGTATCGGATGCGGGAGAACTGATTGCAGAATATGCACTTGACATCAGGGGTCCGAATATTGTTCAGAACAGGAACTTCAGGGTCTCGGGAATTAAAATAACTGATATGGTCCCTGAGGGGACAATGGTCAGAGGGGGCGATTATGTAGCCTCTCTTGACCGGACAATTTTTGACAATTCGCTCAAGGATGAGATAACTGCCCTTGCGAGGCTCCAGGAGGAGTTCGATATGAAGATACTTGATACGGCAGTTTCGCTCAGTACTTTGAGGGATGATATAAGAAATCAGGTTTTTGCAGCCGAAGAGGCCTCTATTGTACTTGAGCAGTCGACGTATGAACCGCCGGCTGTTCAGAGACAGGCGCAACTTGAAGTTGACCGGATGCAGCGTTTCCTGGAACAGAAAAGAAGGATATACATGCTTAGATATGCTCAATCGTCGTCAGATCTGAGAGTTCTGAAAATGAACCTTGAAAGACAGCACCGGAAGGTGAATGATCTCAGGGATGTCCTGGCAGGGTTTACGATTACAGCTCCGGCAGATGGAATGGTTCTTTATAAAAAAGACAGGCTGGGAGCAAAGATCAGATCAGGGTCTATTCTTAATCCGTTCGATCCGGTTGTGGCAACTCTTCCCGATCTCTCCTCAATGCTTTCAAAGATATATATCAGCGAGATAGAGATTAATAAGGTCAGGCCAGGGCAGGAGGTACGGATAACCGTTGATGCGCTTCAGGATAAATCGTTCACCGGGAAAGTTGCTTCCATTGCCAATATCGGCGAACAGTTTGCTAACTCCGATTCAAAGGTCTTCGAAGTACTTGTCAGGCTAGAGGATGCAGATCCTGCCCTGCGTCCTTCAATGACTACCGGTAACGAAGTAATAATTAAGACATTTGACGATGTTATATATGTTCCGTCAGGGAGTGTCCGGGCAGGAGCAGACAATATTCCATTTGTATATACCCAGAGCGGGACCAGGCAGGTTGTTGTTCTTGGAGACTCGAATGAAGATTTTGTTATCGTCGAGCAGGGTCTAAAGGAAGGTACATCGGTATATCTTAACACACCACGGAGACAGGAGAAATTCAATCTGGCCGGGAACGAACTGATCCCGGTGATCATGGAGCGGGATAACTTAAAACTCACCAATGCCGGGATTAACCAGATCGAAAGTGAACTTCTTTCGGAAGAAGCCGGGTTTCATGATAAGAACAGGGCAGATCAGGTAAGCAACGTTTTACAGTAACCACTGACGGGGCTTTAATCGTATCCTCTATTATTGCCAGTTCCTTTAATACTTACCAAAGTCAGTATTAAAGGAATTTTTTTTTATCCGTAATTACCTGGCAGATGCCTGAATAATTAAATAGGTTCATTCAGAAAAAGGAGAAAAGGCAAATAAAGCATTAGTTTCCATTCCCAAAGCTAAATATAAACTGAATTTCGGTTCCGGAGAGATTCGTTTTATTACAGGAGTTTCGTAACTTTGGTTAGTTCATTGTCATTTTGAAAAATAAAATCCATGAAGAAGGTCGTTATCTTGTTGTTTCAAGCTGTAATGGTCTTTTCATTACAGGCGCAAAAAGTTTCAAACTACACCTATAACCTTGAGAATGGCATAAAGGTAAATATGGAACAGTGCTGGAATCAGGTATGGGTTGATCAACGTTTCGACGCCGTGCAGGCGTCGGACCCGGTTCCTCTTGCCCTTAGCGTGAGGACAATGGGTGATCTGACATCAGGCTCGTCTTTTAAGCTTTACAGTTCAGGTAAAGAAATTAAGGTGCAGGGGGCAAAGCCAGGGACATATAGTATGAAAGTACTTTCGAACCTTTCAGGCGAACCTGGCAATCTGAGTTTTGACATCGATAATATTATTATCAAGCCACAGTCAAAAACCACCGTATCGGTAATACTGTATAACTACCAGGTGATTATTGACGAAGCTCCCGGTACACAAAAAGGATTATCTTCCTTTACCTCAAAAGTGGAAAGGTTTAAAGGCAATCCAGAATCAAGTCCCACCTGCGGTATTGCCGCCTTCTATTCTGGTCAGGATCATAACACACCTGTTCCTTCTGGACCAGCAGCCGGGAGTAAGGATGGAAGCATAAAGCCAGGCACATACGATGTTATGGTTACTCTCGGACCTCCCGGGCGTTCACAAAAGGTTTGGCTTGAGAACTTTGTAATGAAGCCTGATATGAAATATAACATTACCACGAACCTTAATGCCGGAATTATTGAATATGCAGGTACCAACAGGGAAGTAAAATATATTCACCTCTACCCGGCAGGAATAGCAGACCGTCAGAACGGGAAAGCTGTCCCGGACAGGAATTACGAAATGATCAGGTGTGAAACGCAGGGGGTTGCAACAGCATGTCCTCCAGGCTCGTACGATGTGTTGCTAAACATTGGAAACGGGGCAAAGTATGAATGGAGGAAGAATATTGTGGTCAGGACCGGAAGCAGAACCCAGGTAAAATAAAAGGAGACCCCGGTTCTAAATCAGGATATTTTAAGAACGCAGATAAACCGCACAGGCATGAGAAAGTTAGTAATTGTCTTTCTTCTGTTTCTTGTTCTCTGGATATCAGGATCTTCAGTATGGTATGTTTGCAGGATCAGAGGCGACTGCAAAAACTCTCCTCCTGCAGATGAAGAGACAACTGCCGGAAAGGAAGCAGTTCCGGAGATTGAAACTCTTTCAGCCGAAGCGGCTGCCCTGGAGGCTACGGTTGCAGAGGCAGGGAACTTCCTGAGGACCTCAGGTATCCAACGAGCCTATTTTGATTTCTCATCGGCAAATGCCGGAATGGATATCTTTCCTTCAGGATATCTTGATAAACTGAAATTGTACCTTGAGAATAAGACAGAGGCAAAGGTTAATATTACCGGACATACCGACAGTTCAGGTACAGAAGCATTTAATAACCAGCTGGGTTCATTGCGGGCTGAGTTTGTGAAAGCATTCCTGGTCAATTCCGGCATAAAGCCTGAACAGATCATGACAGCCTCAAAAGGTTTCAGCGAACCTGCAGCCCCGAATGAATCACGTGACGGTAGAGCAAAAAACAGAAGAGCAGAAATTATTATATTAATGTAAAAAATTATGACAGAGCGTTTTACGGCCGACCTGCTATTTATTGTCATAGTATTGCTGGTTGCAGCTTTACTGGGATTTCTGATCGGGTATTTTCTGAGAAAATCAATGAAGTGTAAAAAATGTGCCGGACTGGAAGAGGAGAATTCTTTATTAAAACTCAGAATAAAAAAGCATGAGGAGGATTATTTAAATCTTAAAGAGAGGATTACGAAGCTCGATAATGAATGTGTGGAATACAGGCTTAAGATTGAAGAGCTGGAAACAGCAGCCCTTAAAACTCAGGTGAAAAAAGCCGCAAAGAAAAGTGAAAGAGCTATGGGAGGTGCATCAGAAGATGACCTGAAGGTAGTACTGGGTATCGGTCCGAAGATATCAGGCATTCTGAAGAAAAAGGGCATCAGAACATGGAAAGCTCTCTCCGAAGCTTCCGCCTCACTCATCACGGAATATTTACTGAGCGAGGGCGGAGAAAGATACAGGATACATAATCCTGCAACATGGCCTGAGCAGGCAAGATTAGCTCACGAAGGATTGTGGGATGAGCTTTCAATCTATCAGGGTAAAATAGAAAAATGAGCTTTTAAGCATTCTGCAAAAAAAAACCGTGTGGTTTCACACGGTTTAGCAGTTATACTTATTCAGCCCTGAGGATCATTTTTTATCATAGTACGATATGCTTTTCATATCCCCGTTGGGGGTTGAAATTGATGATTCGACTGTAAGACCTTTGCCTCCGTCGGCAAGTTTCCAGGTTTCTGATGATTTCATTTCCATGGTCTCACCTCCCATGTCAAAAACCATTGTCGACGCAATGGAAATAGAGCTTTTATCAGCTGACCACGTAACTGTTGACTTCCTGGATGAATTGAACATGGGATTTTCGCTGACCTTCCCGTCGAGTGTGTACTTATCAGTCATTTTAGTCTCTCCGTCGGGACCCTGCATTGTCCGTTCAACTGACAGATTATTACCAGATTGTGTAACGGTCATGTTCCCGCCACCCATCCGGGGACCCTCCCCAAGGTTACTTTTTGATTCATTTAAAGCCCATGTCCCTGAAAAATTTGACTGGGCAAAACCAGCAAAGGAGCTGATCAGGATCAGTGCAATTATTGCAGGGATCATTTTAAGCTTCCTGCCGGAAGTTTTTGAAATAAGCATGTTTCTTTCGTTCATAGGAATAGAATTATAAGGTTAATAACATATAAGACAATTTTAGTATAGTAAATATTCCGTTTGTTCACAATTCGACACTATTGTCTGCATGTTTTCTTACATACATTAGTACCTGAAATTTCATATACCTGTATCAGAGCTATTTGTTAACCTCCGGCCGGAATCCCTGGTAGATCATTAGCTTGCAGGATTTTTGAAAACATCAGATTGAATAATACTCAGATGTAAATCTACTTAAAAATCTTTTGAGCGAAATCATGAAGTGACTTCCGCCATACCTGCCACTCATGGCCTCCCGGGAATGATGAAAATTCCACATTCACTCCCTTGTCCCTGAAAGTCTGTACCAACTTTTTTGTGGGTTCTATCCTGGGGTCCTGTTCACCTACTGAGATATAGAATACTTTAAGGGATTTATTGAACGATGCTGAATTGGTCAATATCCCCGGTATTACTTTCTCAGGATCGAATGACGGTCCTGATTGGGCTATCCCTCCGAAAAGACCGGTGCTGAATACTCCGACATTTGCAAACATGTCAGTATTCCTCAGTCCTGTATAGAAAGCCTGACCACCTCCCATCGACAATCCGGAAATTGCCCTGTTCCCGGGACCTGGTTTGACCCTGTAGTTACTTTCGATAAAAGGGATCACGGTACCGAAAAGTTCTTCTTTGAAAGCAGCCATTGCATCATCATTATATCCTCCGGCAGAGACTCCGGGTTTTGAAACATTTCCGTTTGGGATAACAACAAGCATGGGTTTTGCTTTCCCTTCGGCAATCAGATTGTCAAGAATAATATCAGTTTTTCCCTGAACAGCCCATCCTCTCTCATCTTCTCCGCCTCCGTGCTGAATATAAAGAACCGGATACTGCTCTTTCCCTGACTCATTATAACCGGGTGGGGTATAAATATTAAGTCGCCTCCATGTTCCGGTTGTTTTCGAAAAATAGACTTTGTTGCTCATTGCACCATGAGGGACTTCTTTCAGACTATAGAAGTCAGCTCCCTCTTCGGGTATATCAATAGCACTTGACATTCTGCCTGTCCCGTAAAATGTTTCACTTGCCGGATCGGATACCTTTACTCCGTCTATAACAAGGGAATAATAATGAAACCCCGGAACCTGGGGATCAGTGGTAACGCTCCATACTCCTTTTTCATTTTTCTGCATATCATAAAGCTTTCCCAGATCTATCTGGACTTTATGTGCATCGGGTGCGGCTACCGTGAAGTAGACTCTTAGGTCGGAAAGGATACAAGGGCACTGGTCTGCCCTTATATTTGTTGGTGCCGGTTTTGATCCTTCCGGAATCTGCCCGTCAACCTGGTATGTCCCAAATAAACATACCAGACCAAGGAAAAGTTGAATTCGTCTTTTAAATTGCATAGTCCTGATATTTAAATGTTTTAAGGTTATTAAATTTCTTAAGAATATTTCCTGCTCAATTAATAAAGGATATTTTGTTTATTATGTTACGTTTTTTTATCACTTTAAACTATTGAGTTACCGGAATCGGGACTTGCGAGGGCAGAGATTCTGCCGGTTTGCCAAAAATAGTGAACTCTAAAATTCCCAGAGGCGTTGTTCGTGGCCAGTTCGTCATGGTTAACCGGACGAAACGGGTTTTCACAGGCTTGATCTCCTCAAAGATAGTATTTCGCTGAATTGAGTTTTTTGTCTGATCAAGAGCCGGAGTATACGTATTCCCATCCATCGATACCTCAATCTTATATTGATAGGCATCATTTGAAGGTTGAGCAGGTGAAGCCTGAGTTGTTCCGGTCGCCGGCCTGCCAGGTGCCCTTCTTCCTCCGTTAAACATCAGCCGGACTCCATCGATGGTGAATAATTGAACTACGTCAAACCGTGTAGCCGGAGAAAGTTCGATCGTCAGCGTCGGAAACGAATCGGTCGGTGCGGGTTCCCACCATGTACCGCTGGAATTATCAACAGCATATGCTGCATCACGTCCGGGCTGCTGGGATGAAAATTTTGAAAGTGCGTTCATTGCATTGACCTTATTGATGGTTACCGGCATCGATCCGCTGTTTCCTTTTAACGGATCAATGGTTGCATCAGGGCCCCATTGTGGCGTATCGGTAACAGTAACCGACATATTACCCTTTTTATCAAAGGTGACGCGATCCATTCCGATCCGCCTTCCTCCGGGAGGGTTAGAGAGAACGATTGTATAGAACTGCCACAGCTGACCGTCAGGGCCCTCAACGATACATCCATGAGCCGGGCCTGTGACCAGTCCCTCTGTTTTTCGGAGCAGCGGATTATTGGGTGCATATGTGAACGGTCCCAGGGGCGATTTCGCCGTATAATATCCCTCGGCATAGGTTTTCCATTGTGTCCCGGAAGCTGAGTATTGCAGGTAGTATGTATCATTATGTTTTTGCATCCATGGGCCTTCAACCCAGGCAACATCAGTATACTCGTTCATCTCACCATAACGTTCCCATATGTGGTCGCTGTTGAATCCGAAGAGATGTTTGACCGGTCCTGCGAATTTGCTAAGATCGTCCGGATCAAGGGGCACTACGTAGATCCCGCTTACACCCCGTCCGGGGTAATAGAGATATGGTTTGTTGTCGCCGTCGATATAAATATGCACGTCGAATGCACCGTTCCATCCTCCAGCAACATCAGGGGTGTTTTTCCATTCTCCGATACTTGTATATGGACCCAACGGGTTGTCAGCCTTAAATACCGGGCCGTCATTACCGCACATATAGAAACTGCCGTTGTACTTCACTACATCCGGGGCGACAGGGACATTCTCAACGCGCTGGAAAGACCAGTTGAGCATATCGTCGGAGATCCACGCCCCGCCTCCTGTGCAAAACATATAGTACTTGCCTTTCTCTTTAATAACCGTGACATCGCCTGATGCGTTGCCTCCCTGGCCAATGACCATTGGTAATGGATTACAGTAGCGTGCCGTCTCCCCGATAGTGGGGTTCTGTGCACTAATGGTTGAGGCAGATTGAAATAAAATTATTGCCACTGCAATAATGGAGCAGATCTGATTTTTTGTTGTCATAATAATTTAATTTTGATTTTAATTTTAATGGTATGATGTAGCCCACATGTTGATAAAACAATATTTATAAGTGTTTGTGCTGGCATAACATGTGAGGATCATAATATGTAACTAATTAATAATAGCTTTTCCTGTAAGTGGTTCTGTTGCACCCGGGAATCCAGGGCCACGCATACTGCCGCCTATGGCAGACTTCCGTTCAATGGTAACATTCATAGTGCCATCCTTTTCAACAAATCTGAAAATCACTCCTTCACCTCCTGTTGATTCCTCAACGAAACGGGCTGTCAGTTCAAGGGTGCTGTTGTCGGTCCAGCAGTAACTTGCGGCCGATTTAATAACAGGTTGCAGGATGCTGTAATTTGCATCTCTTGATTTCGGTGATGGTGGTCTTTGTGCTGACAGCAGAGATGTGAGGTACGTCTCGGAGTATCTCCAGGAATCCTGGCCTGCTTTTATGGACTGCTCACCTGAATCCTTTTTGTATGTCACAAGACAGTTGTCGGTGTTAAATGAAAACGCCAATCTCCCTGATACCGTAGTTATTTTCGCCCGAGAACAATTGATTTTCCTGAAATTTTTGATACAAGGGAAGAAGTAACTGATTTTGTTGGCGAGGGTGTGATATAAAGCGATGATATCTTTTTCAGGAGTTCATTATATGCTTCGGTATCGTCGGTAAGTTGACTTTCACCCTTTATAGCAGGTAAGAGATATTCCCATACAAGGTCCATCTCCCTCTGTGTATTCTGTGCATTTGCAGTAAGTACAACAACGGCATCCTGATCGGGAAGGAGTATTACGAACTGTCCGGCCATACCATCAAGCCTTACACTGTTATTTCTTCCTCTCCACATCTGATAACAATAACCCTGGAACCAGTCGTTGATATCGGCAGCGATTTTTTCATTTCCGCCCCGGCTGTCAATTTTTTTTGAAGTAGCTTCTGCAACCCATTCAGCAGGGATCAGTTGTTTGCCATTCCATTTTCCATTCTGGAGAAGCAGTTGACCGAATTTTGCCATATCTTCGGTGTGAAGACGTAATCCAATCATACCCAGATTTATACCCTGAGGGTTCAGGTCCCAGTCAATTCCTTTCAGACCAAGTGGTTTGAAGATCCTGGGTTGCAGATATTCATATAGTGTTTCACCGGTAACCTGTTGCACAATTGCAGAAAGCATAAATGTTGCAGTGTTATTGTATCTGAAAATTGTACCTGGCTTATCAGTTGGTGCTTTTGACAAAAACGACCTGATCCAGTCATCATTCTGGCCACGGCGTGGTTCTGCAGTCCTGCCCTGTCGACATCATCAACAGGTCCCTGAC
The DNA here is from genome assembly GCA_963736675.1 of uncultured Bacteroidales bacterium. GTDB lineage: Bacteria > Bacteroidota > Bacteroidia > Bacteroidales > VadinHA17 > LD21. Next base: position 660,493 of record CAVTPT010000002.1, on the reverse strand, counting down.
ACTCATCTCCTGCATAAACTCACTTAATGTATCAGGAACAGATGCCGGGAAAAATGACACTACTTTGTCTGTAAGCTTAAGCCGGTTCTCAGAAATTGTCAGACCAATACCGGTTGCCGCAAATGTTTTGCTGGCTGAATACATAATATGTTTGGATCCCGGAGAATAGGGTTCCCACCATCCTTCGGCGATCACTTTGCCATGACGGAGGAACATGAAACTATGAAATTCAACTTTACCTGTATCGATTGCATTCAGGAAGTCAATGATGCCTTTTGATGAAACTCCCTGTGATTCAGGAGTACTCCGTACTAATTCCTCATTAATCTGCGGTGTACTGGCATGAAGAAATGAGTAGCGTCAGAATAAGAAAAAACGGGATAAATTTCAATTTGTTCATATTCAGTTTTTTAATAGTAAAGGGCAGGTATAGTTATTTGAAAGCATGGGAATAATTTTTTACAGATATCATCCTCTCAAATAACTATATCAACAAGCATTTTCAGTATCATGTTTCACTTCCCGGGTATCAGGGGATTTGATACTGAAGATGCTCTTTATTGAAAATCTATACGTTGAAATCTGACTACATGTTTATTTATCAGCGTTAGTGCCGGTTTATCAAATTCCTGCCCTGATCATACAAATTTTAAGTAACTATTTTATTTCAAACTTATTTATTTTGAAAGAGGAGTTGAGCAAAGCCACTGAGACTCTTTCGCCATGTCTGAAATTCGTGTGCTGTCCCGGGAGCTTCGTAATATACATTTTTAATCCCGGCTTCATCGAGAGCCTCATGGATGGAACGGCCTGAGTTTGGTCCTTCTTTTGAACCCATGCTGATGTAGAAAACTTTTACCTGTTTATTAAATTCATCAGGTTTAGCCAGCAGACCGTTATAGCCGGTTTCGACACCCGGGAATCCAAACGGAGCGCTGAAGATCCCAATGTTGGCAAATTTATCGAGGTTGGCCTGGGTAATCTGGTAAGTCTGGGTACCTCCTAATGATAGTCCGGCCATTGCACGGTTTTCCCGGCCGGTAAGGGTACGGAACGATGCATCGATCGTTGGAATAAGGTCTTTGATAATTACACTGCCAAACCCGTCCCAGAATGATGGCATACCGCCGGGACCCTGACCTGGTCTGTTGGCAGCCTGACCGGGAGCCTGTCGTTGTGCCTGACCCGGAGCACCCTGTGCAGGAGCACCCTGAGCAGGAGTCTGCCTTTGTGCCTGACCGGGAGCCCCCTGAGCAGGAGCACCCTGGGCGGGTGCACGACGTGAGCCGCCACCCATTCCGGCAGCAATACCACCGTCCTCCATTACAATTATCATCGGTCTGGCTTTTCCTTCGGCGATAAGGTTATCGAGGATAAAATTGGCGCGGCCCTGGTTCGACCATGCACGACGGTCTTCACCCATACCGTGCTGCAGATAAAGCACCGGGTAGCGTTCCTGAGGATTTTTGTCATACATCGGGGGTGTGTATACATAGGCATGACGCATTTCACTTGTTGAGGCGGCATAATACCAGAAAGAGCGTACCTCGCCGTGAGGTACGTTCTTAATGTTATAAAAATCAATCCCTTCTTCCGGAATTTCCATTCCGCTCATTACTTTTCCCGCTCCAAAAAACGTCTCACTGGCAGGATCACAAACATCAATACCGTTGATTTTCAACGTGTAATAATGAAATCCCGGATCCTGCGGTGCAGTTGTCCCTGTCCAGAAGCCGTCTTCACCCTTTGTAAGGGGAAAGTTACCAAGACTTACCGAAACGCTTTGGGCTTCAGGGGCACGCAAACGGAAAATTACCCTGCGCTGTGCATCAACACGGGGATATTCAGCTCCAACAATGTTTGTAGATGCGGGTTTGGAATCTGCCGGGGGAAGTACCGGTTGTGTTGTAGATGCAGTCTGTGCCGTACAAAGAGTACCGGTAAAAACAAGCAGGAACAACCAGGTTAATGATTTTCTCATTTTTAACAATTATTTAAATAATCTTATTTAAAAAGCAATGGAGCAAATTCATGCAGACTTCGTCTCCATGATTGCCATTCATGAGCGGTTGCCGGAGAAACGTAGGAGACCCCTTTGATACCGATTTTAGTCCATTCATCAGCAGCAGCCTGAATACGTGATGAGCCACCCTCTTTTCCTCCGAAACTCATAAAGACAACTTTGACATTTTTCTTAAAGGAGTCGATATCTTTTATTTCAGTCGGAGCAATGGTTCCGCCGCTGAACATACCTATATAGGAGAATTTGTCAGGATTAGCAATGGTTATGGATCTGGTTTGCATACCACCCATAGATAGTCCTGCCATTGCCCGGTGTTGCTGATCACCAACGACACGATAGTTGGATTCAACATAGGGGATAAGGTCGTCGATAAGTATTCTTTCGAATTGACCGGCAACGTTCATCCCGCCACCAGGGGCTCCTGTACGCGGGGCATTCGCATTACCTGCAGGGGCTCCCTGTTGAGGAGGGGCCTGTGCCGGAGCACCTTGCGGGGCTCCCTGTGGGCGGGCACCCTGACCCGGAGCACCTCCCTGTGCGGGGGCACCGGCGCCTGTTCTGGGGCCACGGGGGGCTCCGCCACTATTTTCCATTACGATAATAAAGGGAGTGGTCTTACCCTCAGCAATGAGATTGTCCATGATAAAGCCCGTGCGGCCCTGGTTTCCCCAGCCTGTCTCGTCTTCACCCATCCCATGCTGCAGGTACAGTACAGGGTAACGATTAGAAGTATTTTTGTCATAGTCAGGCGGAGTGTAGATATAAACCCTTCGGACACTGTTAGAGGTTTTGGAGAAATAATAATTCTCACGTAGCTGTCCATGAGGAACATTCTTGTTAGCGTAGAACTCCTGGTCTTTGGCAGGAATATCAATACCACTTCCTGCACGGCTGGCGCCATAGTAGTAAAGGCTTCCCGGATCGGGAACCGAAGCACCGTCGATATTGAGCTGGTAATAGTGGAATCCTTCATCCTGAGGGGCAGACTCGCCTGTCCAGACTCCTTTGTCGTCCTTAACCATGTCGTATTTTACAGCACCGATATCGATCAGTACTTTTAAAGCCTGTGGTGCTGAAATGCTTGTACGGATCCGGCCCTCCGAATTTACCTGTGGATATTGTTTACCTGTCTGGGTAGTTGATGAGACTTTGAAATCCTCCACTACCACTGCAGTCGGACTGGTCTGTGCCAGACTCATGCCACCTGTTAATGCAGTCGCCAAAAAAATAGCTAAATACCTGTGTTTCATTTAATAACCTCCTTAATTGATCTGATTTTGAATTATATTAATGTAGAACATGTTTAGTTATCCACGCTGATAATTAGTCTTTAAATAAAAGAGGTGCCATTTCGAGCAGGCTGCGACGCCAGGTCTGGAACTCATGACGTGTATTCTCGGAAACATATGAGACGGCATTGATACCGGCCTCTTTTAGTGCGACGGCGGCACTTCTTACACCATCGGGATTTTCGAAGCTGCCGCAGCTCAGGAAGATGAGTTTAACCTTCGATTTGTCTTTGATATCGGCCGGTGCATAGGTACCGCCGCTGAGGAGACCATAGTGAGAGAACACATCAGGACGGGCAAGTGTGATTGTTTTTGTTTCCATGCCACCCATTGAGAGACCTGCCATAGCGCGATGAGGCTGATCAGCGAGTGTACGGAAGTTGGCATCGACGTAAGGAATCAGTTCGTCGACGAGAACTGTCTGAAAAGGCTCGATCTTGAAATTTTTCATTCCACCCATCTTGACATCGTTGGTCATTCCATAGGTCATCACAATGATGAAAGGCTTGATTTTGCCTGCGGCGATCAGGTTGTCCATGATAAGATTGGCACGACCCTGGTTACTCCATGCAGTTTCATCCTCTCCCCAGCCATGCTGCAGATATAGAACCGGATAACGTGTCTTTTCATCCTTTGTCGTAACTGGGAGGGGTGTAAACAAATGCCCTGCGTGAGGTGTTTGTGCTTTTGGAGGGGAAAAGAATCTGCTCCACTTTACCGTGAGGAACATTTTTCAGAGCATAAAAATCCTGGTCGTGAGCGGGTATTTCGATGCCGCTTTCCCAACGGGTAGAACCATAGAAGTTTAAAGTGCCGGGATCGTTAAATACGCCCCCGTCAATTGTAAGATGGTAGTAATGGAAGCCTTCTTCCATTGGTCCTGCCGTAGTGCCCATCCAGGAGCCATCCTCAGCTTTTGCGAGGGGAGTTCCTCCTCTGGTACCGCCAAGTCCCAGGCTCACAACAACACTCTGGGCCTGGGTGCCACTATACGGAATCGTGCATAACCCTGTGAGTTGACCTGAGGGTACTCCTGTCCCGGGCTGATTCAGTGTTGAAGGTTTGAAATCTTCAATAATCGCCGGCTGGGTTGTCTGTGCTAAACACAGAGACCAGATAAAGTCAGTAGATAAAACAAAACCAATTAAATACTTTTTCATAATTTTTTATTATTTAGTTATTTGAATAAAAGTTGTGCAAATTCACGCAGACTTCTTCTCCAGGACTGAAATTCATGAGCAGTCAAAGGTGAAACATAGGAGGCACTCTTGATGCCTGCCTGGTTCAGAGCATCTGCTGCGGCTTTAACACCTTCAGAACCACGTTCGCGGCTTCCATAACTCATAAATACCAGTTTGACCTTTGATTTGTCGGTTATTTCTGCAGGGGCAATTGTACCACCGCTGAAGAGGCCGATATATGCGAATGTATCCAGATGAGCCAGAGTTACTGACTTGGTGCACATGGCACCCATCGAAAGACCTGACATAGCACGGTTCGCCTGATCGGTAAGTGTACGGAAGTTACTGTCAATATAGGGGATCATATCGTTTAGCATAAGCTCTGCGTATGTGTCAAATGAAAATCCCATACGTGGACGTGCAGCGGGTGCAGGTTGTCCAGCCTGGGCTCCTGGTGCTGCAGGTGCTGCGTGTGCTGCCGGAGCTCCTGGTGCTCCTGGTGCCGGAGCTGCTGCCGGCTGACGTGGCTGAGGAGGAGCTTCACCTGGTTTATAGGCAGCACTGGTTTCCATAACAACAATAAATGGTTTGGCTTTCCCTTCAGCAATAAGGTTGTCAAGTATTACATTGGTCCGTCCCATTTCAATCCATACTCTCTGATCTTCACCGCCACCATGCTGAAGATAAAGCACCGGGTAACGGGCTGAGGTGTTTTTCTCATAATCCGGAGGTGTGTAAACGTAGATTTTACGCCAGGAATTCAGTGGTTTTTGAAAAATAATTCTCGATCAGCACGTTACCATGAGGTACATCTTTTAAATCATAAAAACCGCCATCCGGATCAGGGATTTCAAAACCATTGCACATATGGCTATAGCCTATGAATGCATCGGTAGCCGGATCAAGCACAACAGCGCCATCAACAATCATCCAGTAGTTGTGATAACCTATATCCTGTGGTTCACTGGTGTAGGTCCAGACACCGTCGGTTTCTTTGACCATATCAAACGGAACATTGGTGATGGAAACCTGTACCTTCTGTGCATCGGGTGCATTAAAGCGGAAGGTAACCCGCGAATCAGCTTCAATACGCGGATACTGAGCCCCATAGACATTGTAAGGTGAAGGATAACCTTCAACTGCAGTATTCGGATCCTTTGGAACCTGCTTCGTCTGAGCTAAACAGTTCCCGCTGACTGATAAGGCTATCAGTACAATAAAAAATAAAAGTTTTCTCATAATTAGTGAATTTAGGATTATTTTCAATTTTTAACCATTTTAAGTATACCTGAATAAAATTTTTCTATTCTGCCACCTCCCGGGTACGGCTTAGGGAGGAACCATTGAAGGCATCATAACCAGGTGCCCCGCAGGGGTAATATAATCTAATAATTTATCAGTAAGCATTTAACCGGTCCGTAAATATCAATTATTCCCAGCCAGATCATCATTTAAATAAAAGGGGAGCAGTTTCAGTCAGGAATTTTTTGCAGTTCATCCATGTATGTCCCCCCGAAGTAAAAAATGTCTGATATTTAATGTTCTTCTCATCCAGGACCTTCAGGTACTCCTGAAGCACGCCATAGAGTCCGTCTTCTTTACCGCAGCCAAGCCAGAATAATTTCAACCTTGAGTTGGTCAGTTCAGGATTGGCAAAAGCTACGGCATTATTTCTGTCAAATTCATCCTTCAGCATACCGGGGGCGAAACCACATACGTATGCAAACATATCAGGATTACCAAGACCGATATAAAGTGAAGTGCCACCACCACCTGAGAATCCGGCTATGGCTCTGTTTTCAGGTCCGGTCTTCACGCGATAATTATTCTCAACAAACGGAACAATATTATTCCTGAAATCTTTCTGAAATTCCTGAAGATTCTCCCAGTTCCTTAATGATCCTGATTCTTTACTGATAACCGGGAATGCCCTGCCATATGGCATAACCACTATCATTGGTTTAGCCTTTCCCTGTGCGATAAGGTTGTCAAGGATAATATTTGTCCTGCCTACCCTGGTCCATGTTTCCTCCGTATCTGTTGTGCCATGCAGTAAGAAAAAGACCGGGTACTTCTTATTTTTTGCTTTTTCATATCCGGGAGGGGTATAAACAAGTAACTGCCGGGTTCCGAGCTCTTTTGAATAATAGTGCCTGTACGAAACCGTTCCGTGAGGTACATTCTGAACAGTATATGCCTGAGGTGTTGGTGATGGTATTTCGACAAGACTGTTCTGAAATCCTTCGTTTGGAAAAACCCACGAATTTTTGGGATCGGCTACCTGGATCCCGTCCACTACAAAGCAATATGGATAAATATCCGGCTCCACCGGACCCAGGGTTATACTCCATAACCCGTTTTCATCCTTTGTCATTGTCTGCAATCCGGCGACAAACTGGGTACTTAACTTAACCTCCCTGGCATTTGGTGCCAGGAACCGGAATGTAACACTATTACCATTTTGTATCTCCGGCGAGGTGAATGCCGGTCTGCCCTGCTGGCCCGATGTTTCAAACCCCGGACAGATCGTTATCATCAATAACAGAATAAGAATTTTGGTAAGTTTTTTCATACTGATATAATATAATTTTTTGATCACATAGCCTGGTCAGCAGGGTTTAATACCAATCATTTCAAAGTTTAATTTTTGTATCTCAGATTCAGGTTTCATTTAAAAATCCTATCGGTATAACAGCTTAAGTCAGGTCTTTCCGCAAAATAAAAATGAATAAAAACATTACCGGGCAGGAATAAAAGACCTCACTTAATTCGTACATATCCGGAACGGTTCGGTGAGGTCGTTTTTGACTGTTATATCGTCTGCATATTATTTGAGGGTTATCTGAAGTTGTGTCAACGAATGTGCAGGGAAACTGTAGTTTAATGTATTCCCCTTAAATTTTATTTCTTTGGTGGCAATTCCCACACCTTCCTCGGTCCTGGTATTGGTAGAAGTTACTGACTTCCCGTTAACTTCGTTAACAATAACATTCCCGGTGAATTCTCCTGCCTGCAGAAGAATATTTGCAGGGATCACTTTTGACTCATGCCTGTTGACAACATTCACTACAATCATTTTTGCCGAATCATTCAGCGAAGCCGTCACGTCGAGATAAGGTATATCCTTAAAAATCTCATTGGTGTATTTTTCACAGTCTGTGTATACATCGAGGGATGTGCCGTGGCTGTTGTGTGAATAAAGATAGAAAGGATAGAAGAGTGAATTCCTGTAATCACCATCAGGGGAGCTGCCTACCAGGCTTGTTATCATGGTAAGATTTGCCATTTTAACTATATCGGCATGACGGATAAAAGAGTTCAGATGATGTGCAAGCAGTCAACGACCCTGAAAGAGTGTTTCCACCTGCGCTGTATTCATCAAATGAGATATATATTGGTCTGTTTGATCCTGATTTTATCATTGCCTTCTCTATCAGTCCCTGTATCATTTCAATCTTCTGATCAATCTCAAGACCTAAAGACATCTGCTTGAAAAGCCCTGATCGTCCGTTCCCTTAGTGCCTGTGTTAGCATATCTGTGGACAGAAATATAATCAATTGTGCCTGACCATACGATCGAGTAAATAATCATTCCAGTCGATCCACCATCCTTCGGATCATAATCGGGTAACCAGAGGATAATTTGAAGCGCCTGAAGCGACAAGCTTGATATCCTTATCGACCAATTGCATCAGCTTGGCTGCCTCGAGTGGCAAACTTAACATAATCCTCCTTATTTTTCTGTCCCATCTGCCATGGTCCGTCAGTCTCATTTCCAAGAGCCCAGTATTTTACTTTATAAGGTTCTTCATTACCATACTTCCGTCTGAGGTCAGAATAGTATGTTCCTTTGGGATAGTTGCAGTATTCCACCCAGTGTCTTGCATCGTCAAGAGTACCGGTTCCGGCATTGATGCAGACAAAATTTTCAGCCCCTATCAGTTTGCAGAATTTTACATATTCATCGGTTCCCATCTGGTTGGTTTCAATCGATGTCCAGGCAAGATCCAGTCTTGCCGGACGCTGATCTTTAGGGCCTATACCATCCTTCCAGTTATAACCCGACACAAAATTTCCACCGGGCCATCTGACAACCGGAACATTCAGCTCTTTCATAAGATCGATAAGATCTTTCCTGAATCCGTTCTCATCAGCAAACTTGGAAGCAGGATCGTAAATACCGCGGTTTGATCATCGATTCAAGAAAACTACCATAAATGTTCGGGTCAATAGCCCCGATTTTACGGTCAGGATCAATTTTAATGACAGCTGGTTCCTGCGAGAGAAGACTCACGGAAATCAATCCGGATAATATAATAAAACTGAATAAAAATTTAAACTTTTTCATATGTAAAATAATTTTGGTTTTAATGGTCAGATAACTTGTCCCGCACAACGGGAGAACACTCATGTCCGGAAAGACTATCCTCATTCCTTTTCGACCCGCCACGACGGGATATGGATTTCATAGGTTTTGTTCTTAAACTGATTTATGTTCTGAGAAATATAAGTTAATTCAAATTTAAGCATTTAGCTGATTATAGTCCCTGATCAGATCAGTCTATTTTTCCTTAATGACAATTTTCTTTACGGATATCCGTGTTCATAATTAAGTACAATAAGATAATCTCATACTTAAAAGTCATTTCAGGGTACCCGCTTTTGAATTCTTTAAATGGTATAAACTGATATAAATACAAAACGGAATCAAATCAACAATTACAAAATTAAGGTTACTCAATACAGCAAATGCAAAAAATCAGTCATTTGCTTTTAATATTCTGTTACCAGTGGCTCTCCGGATTTCTCTTTTCACATGACTTTGGATGAATTTCATACTGATGAATAAATAGTATTTCAGAGCATGGCCCCGGTCTGTCAGAGGTAATAAATCACCCGCTGGTGTGGGATATATATTAAGACAAAAAATTGTTGCATCCACTAGTTTTGGCAGATTATGTATACTTTTATTACGATTATGGAGGAGCCGGGGGGAAGGTCAAAAGACGTCATGAAAAAATATGTAAATGGAGAAAAAGAGAGTATTTATATCAAGATTATTTCCTGAAACAGGAGAAGAACTATTAAGAAAAGCCGGGTTTCTTGTGACAGTCTGGAAAGAAGACAGGCCAATGACCCAGGATGAGTTAATTGAAAATTCAAAGGTTCACGATGCATTGTTTTGCACACTTACCGATAAAATAGACAAAAGATTTCTGAACGAGTGTTCTCACCTCGATATTATATCTCAATTTGCTGCAGGATTTGACAATATAGATATCGTGGAAGCTACAAGATTGGGGATCCCGGTTGGATTTACCCCTGGTGCCATGAGTGAAGCCACTGCGGATATTGCTTTCGGATTAATGATAGCTGTCTCGCGGAAAATGTTCTTTCTTCATAAAAAAATCTCAGGTGGCGGATGGAGTTACTTCAAACCAAAGGATAATCTTGGCATGGAGTTGAAAAATAAAACCCTGGGGATATACGGACTTGGACGGATCGGGATGGAAATGGCAAGGCGATGCAAGGGGGCCTATAACATGAAGATTATTTACCATAACCGTAAACCTTATCATCTGGCCGAAAAAGAGCTGCATGCTGAGTATGTTGATTTTTCTGCTTTGTTATCACAGAGCGATGTGGTTTCAGTTCATTGCTCCCTGAATGATGAGACGAGATTAATTTTCAATAAAACAACATTCAGTCAGATGAAGCCAACTTCGATATTTATAAATACCGCACGCGGATTGATCCACAACGAGACAGATTTGATTGAGGCGTTGAATAAAGGAGTAATCTGGGGAGCAGGGCTGGATGTTACAAATCCTGAACCCATGCAGGCTGATAACCCGTTGTTAAAGATGGAAAACGTTGCGGTATTGCCACATATCGGTTCGGCAACAATTGAGGCAAGAGGGAAGATGGCTGAGATGGCGGCTGAAAATATCATTGGGTATTATAGAAATAAGCAGGTTCCGCACATCCTGAATCCGGAAGCGTTGGGGAAAAAGGCGTGAGGCCTAAGGCTTGAGGCTTGAGGGTAAAGATGGCATGTTGGGAGCGAAGCGACTCAATCCCGCGAATGCTGTCGATGCCTGAAATACGTTGACCAAAAAAAAAGGTTAACAGTATGGCAAAAGTGAATTATTTTGATCATGAGAACAAACCTCAGTATCACAGGTATTTCAGTGAGGATTTTAAGAAAAAGAAAATCAGGGAACTGGAACGTAATCTGACATCAGTTACCGATATTAGTAAAACTTATTCAGTAAGCAGAAGAACAGTTTATGATTGGATTTACAAATATTCGGCAATGGCAAAAAAGCAAGTAAAACAAGTAGTTGAAGCAAAGAGTGATACTCTGAAAATTAAAGCTCTTGAAGAACGGATTAAGGAACTTGAGAGAATAGTTGGACAGAAACAATTATTGATTGAGTTCAAGGATAAAATGATAGAGATAGCAGAATCTACTTATAATGTTGACATTAAAAAAAAAGTAGGTTCCAGGCTCTTACCTGGTACTACTTTAACAGAGAAGTCCACAGGAAAAAAATGAACGATCTTTTTAATGTTTTGAATATAAGCAAGCAGTCTTTCCATCAAATGCTTAAACGAAGGAAATACAAGTACGAAGAGCTTGAGCAGTTGATACCTTTGATAAATGAGATACGTAGAGATCATCCACGTATGTCAGCCAGAGACATCTATCTTAAGCTTAAGCCACATTGCATGGGCAGAGATCAGTTCGAACGTTTTTGCATGGACTATGGTTACAGGATCAAGAGATTAAAGAACTACAGGGTTACAACCAACAGCCTTGGAGTGACTCGTTTTCCAAACATGATAAAGGATATCAGGGTTACACGTGTGAACCAGGTTTTTGTGAGTGACATTACCTACTTCGATATAGGCTCAGATGTATATTATTTGACTTTCATAATGGATCTTTATAATCGCGAGATAGTCGGTTGGTCTGCCAGTGATAATCTGCGAACTGAGACTACAACGTTACCTGCCCTGAGAATGTTGATTGCACTGCGTGGCACGGTGAATTTAAAAGGATCTATAATACATTCTGATGGTGGCGGTCAGTATTATTGCAATGAATTTAAAGCACTCACAAAGAGCCTTAAAATGATTAACTCTATGACAGAGGAAAAGGTGTACGAGAACTCACATGCTGAGAGGCTAAACGGGATAATCAAAAACAACTATCTTTATCCATATGGCCCGACAAACATGAAAACGCTCAGGAAGCTGTTAAACAAAGCAGTACACATGTACAATAATGAAAAACCACACAAAGCGTTGGGGAAATTAACGCCAAAAGCATTTAAAGATACTATTGATAACAAGGATAACTCTTCAAGTTATCTCCTGTTATCAACAGTAAATCATCATCATTATAAAAGAGATAAAATAAGTATTAAAAAGGTCAACGTTATTTAGGCATTGACTTGCGGGAAGGCGTGAGGCGTGAGGCGTGAGTAAGAAGTAAGAAGTAAGAAGTAAGAAGTAAGAAGTAGGCAGTAGGCAGTAGCCAGTAAAGACAAAAATCGATGTATGTTGTATTGTATTAGATACCATATTTGTTGATGTTATCTAACTCATTTTGCAGAGCGGGCGGCAAAACCGGAAAAGGTGCGAACCGGGGAAAAAGGCGTGAGGCTGTAAAAAGGCATGAGGCGTGAGGATAGGCGGATGGCGGAAGGAAGAAGGAAGAAGAAAGGAGAAGGCATGTTGAGGAGGGAAGCGACTCAATCGCGCGAACGCGGGAAATAAACCATGAAGCATAACCGTCAGAGAATTATAATCAAGGCTTTTTATTGCTTATTTATCGAGTTTAATTAAATAAATATTTCCTAAACGTGTATTTGTAATCAGGAAATAGATTTTGTTCTCAGTTTCATAAAGAACATTAGTAATATTTAAATCAAGGGGGAGTTCGCATCGTTGACCATCGAAGAAAACACTAAGTCCAAAGCCTGCATGCCAGAAATATTCTTCAAAAACGCTGGTACCAAAATCACAAATTAGTCTGGTATCTCCATTTTCAGGATTAAGTACACAAAGAGATTCACGGTTTTTAATTTCTACCCGATTAAATAAAGTGAAAACCGGGGAGGTAGTATAAAATAAATTACCCTGGGAATCAACAGCAATTGATGTCGGGTATTTTAAATTACTGGCAAGAACATCTATTTGATAATTATTATCGACTTTGTAAATTACATTACCCAATAAATCAGCAATGTAAAATTCTATTCCAAATCTTCGCTTACCTTCCTCAGAGTTTTCAATAATCTTTAACTGTTCCAGGCAAGGCAACCCCAGCCATAGATCCAGATTTTCCGTATAATTAAGAAACTCAGGATTAATTGTGGTAGGTAATTCAAATTCAGTGTTAATTGTACTGTTTTTAATAGATATCAATCTTTTCGGTCTAATGACATTATTGGGATTATTTTGATCGAGAACAGGAGCCTGAACTGCATATATTTTATTGTTTTTACCATATATCAGGCTGGTAATCCCCATCAGGTCTGAGTCTTCCAAAAAAATACTTATTTCTCCAGCTGAATTAGAAATGAATATTTTATCAGAACTATTAGATGAAGTGAGAATTGAATCATTATTTATTATACAATTGTCGAGGAGAAGCCTGCTTGCTCTCCAGACCGAATCTGGTTCTCCATATGTGATCCACGAACCAAAATACGCGAAAGAATCAAAATCAAATGGATATTTGGAAAAGTCAAATTCTGATAATGTATTTACAGTTAAATAATAGACAGGTAAAAAATCTGTTGTTATTTGATCCAGGTCTATTTCATATCTTGATAATTTTGGGTTTTTGTCTATCTGAATTCCCCCGGAGGTTCTTAGATTTTGATATCTTGGACCTTCAATAAAAACTCCTGTTCCAATGTTTTGGAGATCATTTTTACTTTTATGTCCGACTCCGTTTGTATAAGGAAGACAAGATAAACCAGATGGAAATTCCAAATTATTTTTTATTGTATTTACTGAAGGATTCTTAAAATCTGGGGGGACATTAGAGTTGGGGCTTTTTTCGCATGACGTAGTAAAAACTACTATACAAAAAAATATATCCAGCAGGAATTTAATTTTACAGGGTTTAACATGTTTCATTTTGAGATAAATTAACAGGTTAAATTAATTGAAAATTACAATAATTTATTGATTAATAGCCTTCCTGATTAAAAAAAATAATCAGTAATGAGAATGAAGTAGGCAGTAGGAAGTAGGCATGAGGCGTGAGGGTGTTGAGGCACGAAGTGACTCAATCCCGAGTACTCGGGAAGGCATGAGCAAGGAAAAAGGCGTGAGGAAGAAAGGCGTGAGGCGTGAGGCGAAGGCGTGAGGATAGGCGGATGGCGGAAGGCAGAAGGCGGAAGGAAGAAGAAAGAAGAAGGCATGTTGAGGAGGGAAGCGACTCAATCCCGCGAACGCGGGAAGGACTGGCAGAAGGCGGAGGGCGGAAGGAAGAAAGGAGAAGGTTTCAGAGTTCCAAGGTTTTAAAGTTCCAAAGTTCCAAAGTTCCAAAGTTCCAAAGTTGAAGAACTACCTTTTAGAAGAATAACCCTGGAACTCTGGAACCCTGGAACCCTGGAACCCTGGAACTTTGGAACCTTTAAACCTTCAAAACTTATATTAACTACCTCATTTTGCAAACCGTGTGTAAATATTTACCCCTCCCATCCTCCCCTGAAGGGGCGGAATAAGAACCAGAGTGAGAGTGAGAGTGAGAGCGGGAAAATCCATTTCATATGAAGATTTCACCTCTGTTGATGCGGCCTGTCTGTAGCAATCCGGTCACAATTGCTTTTGAGCTCCGTAGGAGCGGCCTGTTTGTAGAAACGCCTATCCCCAACGGATTTGAGCGCCGTCAGCGCGACCTGTTTGTAGAATAGGGATTGTGGTTAAAATATGAGCGCCGTCAGAGCGGTCTGTTTGTAAAACGACTTTAACAATTGGATTTGAACTCCGGAGGAGCGGCCTGTTTGTAGAATAGGGATAGTGGTTAAAATATGAGCTCCGTCAGAGCGGTCTGTTTGCAGGACGGAGAAATGTTAAATCTAAAAAACCCTCCCGCAAACAGATCGGGAGGGCCTTTGTGGAGATTAGGGGAATCGAACCCCTGACCTTGTGACTGCCAGTCACACGCTCTAGCCAACTGAGCTAAACCCCCGGTTATTTCGCCCCAAATGTAAGAAAAAATTGAAAATATTAAAACATTACTTAAAAGCTTCAGTTATTACTATTGCAGGGAATATCCTTATTTGTAATTTTGCCGTTGATTTTATTCCGGGAGCCGGTGAAAAGAAATAATTCAGTATTTTTAAAAGCAATGCTGCTATTGGAAAATATAACAGGGATACTAAATAAAACCGGAATATGGTTTATTACGAATCCAGCGATCCGTAGTTTTAATAACCCGGACGAATGAAACTGAATAAGGAAAAGATACCCGACTTTGACGATCTGATTTTTGAGAACAGAAACAAGGAGTATGGAGCATATCAGCTTCGCAAAAAATATAACTCCTTTGTTATCATCGGGATCATTATTTCCATAGTCCTGGTCACATCAGCTGTTATATACCCGTTCCTGAACAGACCTTCGGGCGACAGGATCCTCCGGGGAGGGACCGGTTATTCAACTATCAGTATGGAATATATTGCCCCCCCACCCGACAGAATTTATGTCCCGGCGGCTCCCCCGCCACCCGAATCGGGATTAAAACCTCAGGAAGTTGTCCCTTACGTCGCCCCGGTCATTGTCGACAGTGTCCTCCCCATGGATCCCGAACCGGTTATAACTGACATTGCTATCAGCTCGGCCGACTTAAATACAGTTGAGATGACCGGTGGTGAGGGCGGGTACGGTGATGACATTTTTAACGGGGAGGGAGGCGACATGTCAGGGGAACCCCTTTTCTTCGTTGAGGTAATGCCATCATTCCGGGGAGGTGATATAAATAAATTCCGTGATTGGGTCAAGAAACGGACAAACTATCCCCAGGAAGCAATTGATAAAAAGATACAGGGAATTGTTTACCTGACCTTTATTATTGAGACTGATGGAACCCTTTCAAATGTTACTGTGGTAAAAGGAATAGATCCCCTGATTGACGATGAAGCCGTTAAGGCCATCCAGGCATCACCCAAATGGAGCCCTGGACTTCAGCGGGGACAGCCGGTAAGGGTAAGGTACTCAATGAAGCTCAATTTTGTATTCTGACACTAACATTCAGCTAAAGAGATAATTGCATATGTTTGTTATTTCAATGATTTTCTTAACTTTAACCGCATTCTAAAAACTGACCGTTATATGAAAAAAATTCTCCCTGCTATCTTCATCCTGACAATGCTTCTTTCGGGGTGCGGTTCTTCAAAGAAACAACTCGAAAGAGGAAATTATAATGCCGCCATTGATTTGGCAGTAAGGCAGTTACGTAAAAATCCACGTGATGCCAAACAGATCGCTACACTTGAACGTTCATACAAAATTGCCCTGGAACAGGATAATGAAAGGATCAGATTCCTGAAAATGGAGGGAAGACCGGAAAACTGGGACGAGATCTATATTGTCAACAAAAGATTAAGCGACAGGCAGGCAATGGTAAGAACTGTCACTCCCTTATCTCTTAATGGCAGAACAATCGAATTTCCCTATATTGATTATATGCCCGAGATGGTGGCAGCCAAGCGTAAATCGGCCGATTACTACTATGCCCATGGTAACGAACTTATGAAGAGCGGACTGAAAGATTCGTACAGGCAGGCATTCAATGAGTTTGTCAGGGCAAAGGAATATGTTGGTGATTATGAAAATATTGATAACATGATCGGGGAATCCAAATATCTCGGGATGAGCAGGGTATTTGTTTCGCTGCAAAACAGGTCAGGTATTCAGTTCCCGCAGGAATTTGAGGACGATCTGCTTGCACTTGATCTTCCCCGACTAAACAGCGAATGGGTTGAGTATCATATCCGCGACCTGGATCCGGATATTAAATTTGACTATTATATAAATATCAATGTCAGAAATATAGCAGTAAGCCCTGACCAGACAATGCAGCGCGATTCGGTTATAAAGAAAGAGGTTGAGGATGGATTTAGCTACCAGCTTGATAAAAAAGGTAATGTGATGAAAGATTCACTGGGGAATGATATTAAGACAAAAAAATACAAAACTCTTCAGTGCGCACTTATTGAGACAGTTCAGTCGAAGGCATGCAATATAGACGGAGACATTGAAATTGTCCAGGTCAATCCGGACAAAATGCTGAAAAAAGAGCCGCTCGGTGCACAGTCGGTTTTCGAAAACATATCTGCCCGTGCACTTGGTGATATACAGGCGCTCAGTGCCTCACAGCTTGAAAAGACAAAATCGCAGCAGATACCTTTCCCTTCGGATATAGAGATGGTGATAAGATGCTCGGAATCGCTGAAACTGGCGATCCGGACAGCAGTGCAGAGTAACAGGAATTTTATTTTCTAGATGATCGAGACGGGAAGACAAGAGGCGAGAGCAATACTTATTGGTGTCAGTTATCCCGGCCAGGCCGAAGGGGAGACAGAGGAGTACCTGGCAGAGCTGGCTTTTCTTACTGAAACTGCAGGTGCTGAGCCCGTTCAGTCCTTTATGCAGAAACTTAATTACCCTGATCCCAAAACATTTGTAGGTTCAGGCAAGATCGGGGAGATTGCCGGTTATGTTTCTGAAAACAATATAGATCTGGCTATATTTGATGACGAGCTCTCTCCGGCTCAGATCAGGAATATTGAGAAGGTGCTGGGTTGCCGTATTCTCGACAGGACAAATCTGATACTCGATATTTTTGCGGGCCGGGCCCGTACATCTCATGCAAGAACTCAGGTTGAACTGGCCCAGTACCAGTACCTTCTGCCAAGGCTGGCCGGGATGTGGACCCACCTTGAACGTCAGAGGGGAGGTATAGGACTGAGAGGTCCGGGAGAAACTGAGATCGAGACCGACCGCAGAATAATCAGGGATAAAATCACGCTCCTTAAGGCACAGCTGAAAAAAATTGATATCCAGATGGCTACGCAGCGGAAGAACCGCGGCAAGATGGTCAGAACATCACTGGTCGGTTATACCAACGTCGGGAAGTCCACAGTAATGAATCTGCTTAGTAAGTCGGATGTTTTTGCCGAAAACAAGCTTTTTGCCACTCTTGATACAACTGTGAGAAAAGTGGTTATTGGAAATCTTCCCTTCCTGCTTTCAGATACTGTCGGGTTTATCCGCAAATTGCCACACGACCTTGTCGAATCGTTCAAGTCGACACTCGACGAAGTAAGGGAATCAGATCTTCTGCTTCACATAGTCGATATCTCTCATCCCGGTTTTGAAGAACAGATAAAGGTGGTAGATGAAACCCTCAGGGAACTGGGCTCGGCAGATAAGCCGATGATCATCGTGTTTAACAAAATAGATAGTTTCGCCTATACTGAAAAGGATCAGGATGACCTTACCCCGGTCGCAAAAGAGAATTATTCACTTGATGATCTCCGTAAGACATGGATGGCTACCGATAAAAACAACCCGGTTGTCTTTATTTCGGCAAAGACCAGAGAAAATATTGAAGAGTTCAAAAAACTGCTTTACGAAGAGGTAAAAAAGATACACATCAAAAGGTATCCCTTTAACGATTTCCTTTTTGAAACAGAGGAGTAATCCTCTCGCCTGCAGGCGTAACTCCCTGATATTAAAACAATACCTGCGTGGATGCTTTTCCCGGAGAGCGGCCCGTAGGTCCTTACGATCAGAAAAGTTTGTTTGCTGCCATATACTCCGCGATCTGGATAGCATTTGTGGCGGCACCCTTGCGGATATTGTCCGACACGATCCATAGGTTGAGGCACTTTTCACGCGAGTGGTCTCTTCGGATCCTGCCCACAAAAACCTCATCCCTGTTATGCGACATAACAGGCATCGGATATTTGTTCTCGGCAGGATTGTCGTAGACAACAACTCCGGGGAAATTACTTATCAGTGACCTTACATCATCAATGTCGAAATCATTTTCAAATTCAATATTGACAGCTTCCGAATGTCCTCCCACAACCGGGATCCTGACAACTGTTGCAGTCACCTGTATCGTCTGATCTTCGAGTATCTTACGTGTCTCATCAAGCAGTTTCTGCTCCTCAGTAGTGTAGCCGTCGCTCTGGAATGATCCCCCGTGAGGGAAACAGTTCATGTCAATCTGGTATGGGTATGCCATTTCTCCTTTTATCCCTTTGCGCTCATTTTCCATCTGTCTGACAGCTTTAACACCCGTACCGGTAACCGACTGGTATGTAGCCGCAACAATACGTTTTATCTTATATTTTCTGTGCAGTGGAGCCAGTGCCATAACCATCTGTATTGTCGAACAGTTTGGATTTGCAATAAGCCTGTCTCCTTTTTTGATTACATGAGCATTTATTTCAGGAACTACAAGCGGAATATGTTCATACATTCTCCATGCTGATGAATTATCTATAACAACTGTCCCGTTTTCGGCAAATACCGGTGCCCATTCTTTTGACGTTGTTGCTCCGGCTGAGAAGATAGCGAACACAGGTTTGGCTTCGATTGCTTCCATCATACTTACAACCTTGAAAGCCTTTCCCTTAAATTCTATTTCCTTACCTACCGATCTCTCTGATGCAACCGGAATCAGTTGGGTTACCGGAAAATTCCTCTCTTCAAGTACTTTAATCATAGTGCGGCCTACCATCCCGGTAGCGCCAACAACAGCTGTCTTCATAATTTAAATTGTTAAGATAAAAGTAATTACTTATATTTACCGTTAAGTTAAAAACGGTCAAAAGTAACGTTTTTTTCAATTCGTCGCGCTGCATGAATAAAGTTATTTTAATGGCACTCTTAATGCCTGCTATGGCATTAGGCCAGACTGGTAATGACTATGGGACTCACTATCCTGTCAATATGTCTCAAAGTCATGGAGGACAACCAGATACGGCTGGATATTTAGCTGTAAATGGCTCCTTCGCTATGCATTCTACCTGCGAAAATCCTGCACCCCGCCCCGGAATTACAGGATTTGAATTTGAGGCCGCCCAAATTATGGTTAACAGGGGCGATGTTATAATAACCGAAATAATGGCCGATCCTGTTCCCGCAGTCTCTTTGCCTGAGGAGGAATACATAGAGATCATGAACAGGACCCTGTTTGATATTCCCCTTACAGGATGGACGCTCAGAACTGATAATCAGAGTTGTTCATTCCCCGATATGACTATCCTTAAAGGTGAATATCTTATAGTCTGCTCAATCCAGGATACCTCGTATTTTACGGGATTCGGAAGAGTGGCAGGGGTAAAATCATTTCCCGCTCTTACCGATGCCGGAAGGTTGCTGTATATCTGTGATGGCACGGGTAAAATGATTCATGGTGTTGAATACAGCTCGGGATGGTACATGAATGAGCTTAAAGAAGAAGGTGGATGGTCGTTGGAAATAGCCGATACAGATTATCCTTTCAACCTGTCCGGAAACTGGAAACCATCGGTGGCCGATCCCGGGGGAACACCCGGAGCACCAAATTCAGTTTTATGTCCTGTAGCCGATGACTTCTTTGAGGGGATTGTCAATGTTTATCCGGCCGACAGTTTATCCCTGATTATAAGGTTCTCAGAAACGGTAATGAATCCTGATGTTATCGGAGAAAATATAACTGTTGATAATAACACAATCGTAAATGCATTACCCGTCAGCCCTCTTCTGGATCTGTTTGAGCTGAAACTTTCAGTACCTCTTGAACAGAGAAGTATTTACAGGATTTCAGCATCAGCCGCTATTTGCGACTTTGCCGGCAACATCATGCAGAGGCCGCTATTTGACACCGGGGTCCCCGAACGGGCTGAAAAAGGTGATATCCTTTTCAATGAGATCCTTTTTAATCCGTTACCCGGCGATCCGGATTATATTGAACTCTTTAACTGTTCAGAAAAGATAGTGGATGCATCACGTCTTCTTATTGCCTCAATAAATGATGCAACCGGAGATACATCATCATCGGCCGGATTATATAACGAGCATTTCCCTGTTCTTCCGGGTAAGTATTATGCAGCCACTACGGAAAAGGAGAAGGTGGTTGCCAGATATACATCCTCCGATCCGGAAATGATTCACCATGTATCATCAATGCCATCGATGCCCGACGACAAAGGACACATTATTCTGCTTAACCGTGAACTCAGACTGATAGATGAAGTCATCTACAACGATAAAATGCATTTCCCGCTTTTAGCCGGTAACGAGGGTATTGCGCTCGAAAAAGTTCAGCCAGGGGTAAGTGCCTCCGGGGGGCATGTATGGTATTCAGCTTCCGAAGATTCGGGATGGGGGACTCCGGGAGCCCCGAATTCGGTCTATTCAGGTGAGATGGTTAAAAATGATGTTGTGGAATTGTCATCCGGCAGGATCACACCCGATAATAATGGTATTGAGGATATGGTTGAAGTCAATCTGAAGCTGACAGGCGAGGGGAATGTTGTCTCGGTTATTGTATTTGACGAAACCGGGGCATTTATCAGGAATATTGCCGTGAACCTTTATTCCGGGCCGGCAGTTTCTCTTTACTGGGACGGAACGGCTGAGGATGGTACCCTGGTCAGTACGGGGATCTATATTATTTTTATTACGGTTTTTGACGACGGAGGTAAAACGGTAAGGTGGAAAAAAGTCTGTACAGTTATCAGGTAGTGTAATATGACCGGCAGTAATGTAAACTAAAAAGATTTTCACCCCGTACGACACGGAGTTTGACATTAGAGCAGGTAAGTTACCTCGCTTCTCTCCTTAGTATTTTAGTAACCCTTCAAAGGGTTGATATCATTTCAGAAATAATGGTAGTCATCCGGACTTCAGCTTTTTCGGCCTCATCCATAACAGACTGATGAGTGGTGTATTCAATTTTTCCTTCCACTCCCAGATCGGTAATAATGCTTACTGCAAAGCATGGAAGGTTCATATGTCGGGCAACAATTACCTCCAAAGCGGTTGACATCCCTACTGCGTCAGCACCTATGGTCCTGAAATACCTGTATTCTGAAGGAGTCTCGAATGTAGGGCCGGTAGTGGCCAGGTAAATCCCCTTCTGAACCTTGATCCCGTTACCTTCGGCTATCAGCATAGCTTTTTTTATCAGGTACCTGTCATACGCTTCTCCCATGTCGGGGAACCTGGGTCCTATCCTGTCATCATTTAAGCCGATCAGGGGATTGGGCATCAGGTTTATGTGGTCGGTAATTATCATTATATCACCTATACTGAATGATGGATTAACGCCGCCAGCTGCATTTGAAAGGAAAAGGCACTTAATACCCAGATATTTCAGCACTCTTATTGGCAATGATATCTGCCGTGCATCGTATCCTTCGTAATAATGAAAACGGCCCTTCATTGCAACAACTTTCTTCCCGCCAAAATCGCCATAGATCAGTTTCCCGTCATGACCTTTAACTGTAGAAACCGGAAAGTTGGGGATTTCACTGTAATCAATTTCGATAATGTTCTCAATTTTGGCGGCAAGGCCACCCAGCCCGGTTCCCAGTACAATTCCGGCCTCAGGTTCTGTGATGCCTTCAGATCTCAGAAATCCTGTTGTTTCGTTTATTTTCTCTAACATAATTAATTATCATTTTATCAAACCTGCCTTCATCTTCCCCGCCGAACTGAACTTCCATTGGAATATAATAGATTGATGATCTCAAAGGTTCTGCAATATTAGTAAATTCCCTTAATCTCAGTGAATCCTTCTCAGTTGTCAGTATCACTTTCGACGGACCTTCAAGATCGGAAAAAGCTTCATTTATCTTATGTATATCTTTTTCTGTAAAATTATGATGGTCGGGGTATTTCAGATGGATGATCCTGCCGAAGTGAATTTTGAGGTACTCTTTAAGAGGATTGGGATTTGCTATTCCGGTCACTAATAGAGCTGAAATGTTTTCATGATTTTTTATCTCCCCAAATGAAAATGGTATCAGATTATCACTAAACAGCGGGGCGGGTTCTTTATAACGGAGGTATGTAAAAAAAAGCTCCTGGTAAGGTGCTTTACCGACTTCGGTCCTGGTAAGCCTCATGTCCATTGGTGTCAGGTTTTCAGGCGATTTGGTAATCAGGATAACATCAGCCCGCTCCAGATTTTTCAGGTTTTCTCTCAGGTTCCCATATGGAAGCAGATAATCTTTCACCATCGGTCTTGAATAGTCTGACAGAAGGATTGTGAATCCGGGCGTTATTCTCCGGTGCTGAAATCCGTCGTCGAGAATGACCACGTCTGTATCCGGGTACACTGAAAGGATTCTTCTTATGCCTCTTACCCTGTCGTTATCGGCTGCCACAATAATACCCGGATATTTTGTACTGATCTGAAGAGGTTCATCACCAATGTCATCTACCGCCGATAAAGGTGTAGCCAGCTGAAATCCCTTTGACTTTCTTTTATAGCCTCTGCTTAGGACCGCAACTTTGAACTTATCGCTCAAAAGCTCAATAAGATATTCTGTATGAGGTGTTTTGCCCGTTCCTCCCACGGTAATGTTGCCAACACAAATGACCGGGATCCGGAATTCGTGTGAAGAGAGGATCCCTGTATCATACAGGAGATTACGTATTCCTGTTATTAGTCCGTAAATCAGGGAAAATGGATATAAGAGAATATTATTTTCTCTGGTCATGATAAATTATCGGATCTCAATAAAATAAGGCAGCCGGGCCTGTATCCCTGTCAGACTCTTTATTTCGAGGAATTCCTGATAAAACCTGGCTGATTCTCCCAGTTCGCTTTTCAGGAGTTTCATTCTTACCTCGCCGCCAAGCTGGGAAAGGAGTTTTGTATAAGGATCTTCGACGACAGGTAATTCTTTTATTGAATAATTATCCAGGCCGGCCAGAGCAGCAGCTCCTTTAATTGCTGTCTTCAGGCCTCCTATTTCGTCAACAAGACCAAGCTCAAGTGCTTTTTTGCCGCTATAGACCCGACCCTCTCCGATAGTGTCGACTGCTCCGGGCTCCATCTTTCTTCCCGAGGCAACTTTGGCAACAAAGCCGGAATAAACCTGCTCTACGTTCATCTGCATTACTTCTTTTTCCATGGAGCTCATTGGCCGGAGCAGAGAAGGGAAGTCGGAATTCGTATTTGTATTAACGGTCTGTGTACTTATCCCCAGCTTATCATTCAGCAGTGCGCCTGCATTGGGGATCAGACCGAAGACGCCGATTGATCCTGTTATAGTGGTCGGATTTGAATAGATCCTGGTACCTGGTGCGGAAATATAATAGCCTCCTGAAGCAGCATAGTTACCCATTGAGATAACCAGGGGCTTTTTTCCTGCGGCCAGTACAAGTTCCCTCCACATGATGTCTGAAGCTACTGCACTTCCTCCCGGGGAATTGACCCTTAAAACGATCGCTCTTACTGCTGTATCAAGCATTTCTTTGCGGATAACTTCAGCGAAGTGGTTGCCACCAATGTTATATTCGCTTCCCTTGCCGGTGACGATATTCCCTGAGGCATAAATGACTGCAATCTTGTTTTTGGCTGAGATCATCCTGGCAGGGTCAGGGACCTTGGTGTATTTTACCATAGATACCATATTGATCTTGTCGTCCTTATTCAGGCCTGACATCAGTTTAAGGGTATCGGTCAGTTCATCACGGTAAATAAGTCCGTCGACCAGGTGGTTTTCAAAAGCTCCTTCAGCGCCATAGGCTACGAGATTATCAGCCATAATATTAAGCTGTTCTTCATTTATTCCCCGTGCTTTGGCGATGTTACCGGTTACATGCGACCATATAGAGCCGATATAGTCTTTTATCTGTTCCTCATTCTCCTTACTGAGCTCATCAAGCAGGAAGGGTTCCACGGCCCCTTTAAACTTCCCATGTCGTGTGACCTGCACTTCTACCCCTATTTTCTCAAGGGCTTTTTTATAAAACATTACCTCTCCGCTCAATCCCTTGAAATCCATCATTGCTCCCGGATTAAGGAATATCCTGTCGGAAGCTGTTGAAAGATAATAACCCTCCTGGAGCAGAACATAGTCGGAATAAGCAACCACAAACTTACCGGTTTCCCGGAACTTTATCAGTGCATCCCTTATCTCTTCGGTGGTGGCCCACCCGGGTGAGAGCAACCCGTTCTCAATTAGGATACCCTTTATATTCTTATCTGATGCTGCCTTTTCAATATTCGCAAGGATATCGTTGAGTCCCGGGGCGGGTGAGATAGTCATATTAACAATGTCGAGCCCTGAAAACGGATTCTGATCACTCCTGTCAGGAATGGCTACTCCGGCCTTTAGAACCAGGACAGAATTTTCGCTGATTGAAACTGGTTTATTGCCCGAAGCAACAATCGCACTGAGACTTCCGAGCATTATAATAAAAAAAAGTATTGAAGCGATTATTATTCCCGTAATGGTAGCCAGCGTGTATTTAAGAAACTCTTTCATCTTCAGTTTGGTTTAAAGAAATGAGTGCTAAATATATAAAAAACAAAGGGAATAGAGCAGGGAACTCCTCAATTTTGTAATTTTGGATAAAGCTCAGGATCATGTTGCATAGAATATTTCTCGGATTAGGATCGAACATCGGCGAGAGGCAAAAGTACCTCGATGAGGCAATTACACAGGCCGGAAAATTGCTTGGCAGCATTGAAGCCGTATCGTCGGTGTATGAGACCGAACCATGGGGTTTCGAAAGCAGCGATAAGTTCCTGAACATGGTTGTGCAGCTCAGAAGTGAACTGAATCCGTCGGGGCTTCTTGGCAGGATAATGATGATTGAATCCAACATCGGAAGGGTAAGAGGCGGAAAGAATTATACATCAAGGATAATAGACATAGATATACTTCTCTTCGGTAACCTGATCATAAATGAGAAAGCACTTATGGTACCTCATCCAAAAATGGCGGAGAGAAGGTTTGTGCTTGTTCCGTTGTGTGAGATCGCACCGGGTGTTGTTCATCCCGTTTTGAGAAAGAGAATCTCCACCCTTCTCAAAGAGTGCAGCGACAGCAGTAATGTTGGATTCTACAGCAAACCGTTATCTGCAAAGCTGAAGTAATCTTTTTCGCAGACTATCAGATGATCGAGCAGCTGGATGTCGAGCAGATTCCCGGCATCTTTAATTTTTTGTGTGATTTTTGTATCTGACTCGCTCGGGTTAAAATTGCCTGAAGGATGATTATGACAGACAATGAGTCCTGAGGCAAGGCACTCAATTGCTTCTTTCATTATCAACCTTACATCGGTTACCGTACCACTGATACCTCCCTGGCTCAGTTTCATCCTGCTCAGGACCTTATTGGATCTGTTCAGGAAAAGTATCCAGAACTCTTCATGGTTCAGATCGGCAAGTATCGGCTGGAAAATGTCGGCTACATCTTTAGAACTTTTAATCCGGACAGCTTCCTCAGCTTCAGTCAGTTTCCTCCGGCGACCAAGTTCCAGGGCTGACGCTATCATTACTGCCCTGGCCGGTCCAATACCGTGGATCTTCCTGAGATCGGGGATCGTAAGTTTGCCAAGGGTATTCAGGTTATTGTTCACTCGCGATAATAGTTCGCGACCGAGATCCACTGCCGATTTGTTCTTTGTTCCGGAACTGATTAAAATCGCCAGTAATTCGGCATCACTGAGGGTAGCTGTTCCTTTAAGGATCAACTTTTCCCTGGGTCTGTCCTCGACAGCCCATTCGGTAATTTTCAGAGACATGCAGCGAAAAGGATAACATATTTCTATAAAATTAGGAAATATTTATTATCAGTGCAACCTCCGGAAGAAAATATATCACGATAGAGGTTCTTGCGGTTTCCTGTAAGAGGGCAAAAAAAAAGGCCGCCCCTGAAGACAGCCTTATCAGTAAAATATCCTGTACTTTATTGTAACCCGTTTACATGTTTCACAAGTGATGATTTAAGGTTGGAAGCCTTGTTCTTGTGAATGACATTTTTTTTTGCAAGCTTGTCAAGCATCGCATTCATTTTAGGAAGCAATCCTGCAGCTTCTTCCTTGCTGGTAGTAGAACGCAATGTTTTCAGGGAGTTACGCATTGTCTTTGCGTAGTACTTGTTACTCTCTTTCCTGACAGCAGTCTGCCTGATCCTTTTTTCCGATGACTTGTGATTTGCCATTTTTTTATTTTATATCTATCTTATTTTTAAAATGTAGTCCATAGGGGAATCGAACCCCTGTTACCAGGATGAAAACCTGACGTCCTAACCACTAGACGAATGGACCATACAAAGAACCTTAAAATGCGGATGCAAAGAAAGGACCTTTTTTTGGATCTTCAAAATATTTTTGATTAAAAAACATATCTGATTGAAAGAGCCCCGTTAATTCCTCCCCATCCTGTTGATCCGATAAGGTTAACAGATGGCAGTATGTCGAGTGAAAGATTCACCGGGAAATCATCAAATGTATATTCAAGACCCAATATCCCGTCAACTCCGACGACAGAGCCTCTGTAGGAGTCATCTATTCTCGGATTATATCCGGTATCCCAGAAACCCAGGTGGGCCCCGAAACCCCAATACCAGTTAAGACCCGGATATTCACCTGTCCAGTGTTCGTTTTCGTACAGACCGGTAATAACCAACCCGCCCCATCTGCTTGCCAATATTCCCTCAAGGGCGTTACTCTCGCCAAGAAAGTGCTTTACTGTAAGTCCATAGGGAACACCTGCCCTGAATCCTATGCCCGTCCTGTAATCCTGAGCCCTGGCAGCAAATGTTAACATTGCCAGCAATAATAATGTGAATAACGTCTTTTTCATCATAATATAATTTTGATTTTAATGGTATGATGTAACCCACATGTCTGAAAATTATATACATACGTGTTTGTGTCTGTAATACATGTGGATTTCATAACCTTGATTTTATTTTAAAAAAGTGTGCAATATTAATAATTTTCCTCAATATGGGGAGGCTTTTCTTTATTAACCGGAAACATGGTATAAGGTTTTACAATCTGCTCCCGTATCATGTCGTCTCTTAATTAACGCAGAAATTATCTATTTGTTTGACAGTAATTCGCCGGATACTTTTTTTATGTTGTAACCGTCAAAATCTCCTGAGCTCATAAAGAGATAAACAGGGTTGATGCGGGTACGCTTTTTTATTGCTGAAAACATCAGAGATGAATTATTCCAGACAGTGATATTATTTCCCGAGAAGTTTCTGGCTATTTCATCTTCCGATAAAGGTGGAAGCTTTTTAATTTCAATTGAATGAGGGTTAAAATAGATGAATGCTTCCGATGCTTTTTCCAGCGTCAGGTGGTAAAGAGGGAGAAAATCTGAGCTCAGACTCGAATATGTATGAAGCTCGAGGCATGCAATTATTTCTCTGCCCGGATATCTGGAGGCGATAGCTTCAACTGTAGCTCTGACTTTGGAAGGAGAGTGCGCAAAATCAATATAGGCTGCCCCGTTTTCATTTTCAGCAATCTTCTGTAGTCTTTTTGAGGTTCCCTTAAAAGTCTGAATGGCTGAATAGAAGTCGTCTTCACTTATTCCGGCAGCAAGGCAGGCCTCTTTTGCAGCTGACATATTCTGCATATTATGTTCTCCGAAGACCTGTACTTCTAATGTCCGGTTATGTGTTGCAGCATAAAAGCCTGTTTTGTTCTGAAAGTGCCCATGCACCAGGTATGGGATTTTTTTTATGTTATCCGCCGCACTTTCCACCAGTCTCTTTAGTTCACCATCACCGGCAAAATAGATCAGGATCCCTCCATCCGTTATCTTCTCAATAAATATCCTGAACTGGTCAACATACCCTTCGAAAGTGGGAAATACATTCATGTGATCCCAGGCAATGCCATTAATAATTGCAATATCAGGCATATATAAATGAAATTTTGGCCTTGTATCGAGTGCCGAGGTGAGATATTCGTCTCCCTCGAGAACCGCAAATTTTGCCTCGTCCGACAATTCAACCATAGTATCGAAGCCATCAACCTGTGATCCCACCATATAATCGATCTTTATTCCCAGCGATCTGAAAACATGCATTATCATTGCTGTAGTCGTCGTTTTTCCATGACTGCCGGCCACCACTATCCTTGTTTTGTTGCGTGTCTGCTCAAAAATATATTCCGGGAATGACATAATCTTAATTCCCAGTTCCCGGGCTCTGAGCAGTTCCGGATTATCGGCTTTGGCATGCATCCCCAGTATAACTGCATCTGTATCAGGGCTTAGCCTTTCAGGGAACCAGCCCTCCTTTTCGGGAAGAAGACCATATTCTGCCAGCCGTGAGCGTGAGGGCTCAAAGATCTCATCGTCCGATCCTGAGACAATATAACCCTTTTTATGAAGGGCAATTGCCAGATTATGCATTACTGCTCCGCCTATTGCTGTGAAATGTACTTTCATTAAATCGTGTTTTTTCAGGTTTACAGGATCCTGTTGTCGCAGATCTCCTGCAGAAAACATAACAACCTTAAAATAAGCTCCTCTGCCTTACTGAAAGAGAGCCGGGTTTATTCCATAAAGTAAAGCAAAAATCCGTTTGCTGCTGATCTTACAGTTAATGTTTTATCTTTGCATAAGTTAACCGGTTACCGTTGTGAGTTATGATAAATCGGGGAGAACATAATTACAGGAGAGGTCATTCTGTCGAACTTCTCAGGAGCGGTAAGCCTTTTTTCGATGCTTACGAAAAGATCATTGACAGTGCCAGGCATTACATCCATTTTCAAACCTATATTATCGACGAAGATGATGCAGGCACAAGGATTGTCGATGCACTGATAAGGGCGGCAGGAAGAGGAGTGAGGATCTACCTCCTTCTTGATGCATTCGGAACAAAGTATCTTTCGGGCGGGTTCATAAAGAAAATAGAGGATTCCGGCATTCTTTTCCGTTTCTTTTCCCCTGCTTTCATTACCAAAGGTTTTCAGCTGAGCCTGAGGCTTCATCATAAAGTATTGCTTGTCGACGGGGAAACAGCCATTATCGGAGGTATCAACTTTGCCAACCGGTACAGGGGAACCTCCATTAAGAAGGAATGGCTCGACTTCGCCGTTATTATCAGAGGACCTGAATGTGCCCATGTCAACGGGATCCTGAAAAGAATATGGAATAAAACGTTCATCTCAAAAAATGAAAAAGCTACCGAAGTAGTTCATGACTCTGCAACATATGACCAGAATGTAAGAGTAAGGGTCCTTGAAAATAACTGGTACCGGAATAAAATTGAGATATTAAGGAGCTACAGGGCCTCTTTCAAGCATTCGCGCGTAAGGATGATTATTTTTGCCAGTTATTTCCTTCCCGGCAGGAATGAACGGAAGCTTCTGAGAAATGCAAGGTCAAGGGGTGTGGAAATCAGGATCGTTCTGCCTGCCGAATCGGACGCTCCGGTATTCAAGAGGGCAACCAACTTTCTTTATGGATTTATCCTCAGGAATAAGATTAAAATCTATGAGTATCTGCCGGCTAACCTTCATGCCAAGGTTGCGACGGTCGACGGAAGATGGAGCACCATTGGCAGTTATAACCTTAATCATATAAGCGACTACGGCAGCGTTGAGATCAATGCTGATATCCTTGACGAGGGCTTTACAGGTTATCTTGAAAATATCCTGCTTGAAATAATAGAGAATGACTGCAGGGAGATAACATTCGAAGATTATCTGAAGCGCCGCACCTGGATCTCCCGGATATCAGACTGGGCATCGTACCAGCTGATAAGATTTCTGATGCGACTGTTGTTTTTTATGACCTCAAAAAATAAAAGATCCCCTGTTTTATAACTATTACTGCACCGTTAAAATTGACGGAAACTTATTGAAATGAATCCGGAAACAACAGGCAGCGCCGTGAGCAGGGGTTTTCTGTTTTTCAATGATTGTCCTCCTGTTTAAACAACATGATATTTACAATTGTTACTGCTGAAAAACGATCACGGAAATTCTTATTATTGCAAAAATAAATAGTAATGAAGCTTCAACTCTTCAACATAGCAAATTTCAGGGTCGATGGCGGAGCAATGTTCGGTGTTGTCCCAAAAGCACTCTGGTCGCGGGTATACAGCGCGGATGAAAACAACCTGATAGTACTTACCCTGCGATCTCTCATCGTTGAAACTGAAGGGCATGTGATACTTGTCGATACCGGATGGGGAGACAAACAGGATGAGAAATTTTTCAGACATGTGCATCTGCATGAGGGAGAGGGACTCCTGGGGGGGTTAAAGAACCGTGGTTATAAACCTGAAGATATCACCGATGTTGTGATGACGCATCTTCATGCTGACCACTGTGGAGGCGGGGTAGTGAAGAACGACAATGGCCATGGTTATAAGCTTGCTTTTCCCGGGGCGACTTATCATGTAAGCAGGGCACAGTGGGAGTGGGCTAATAAAAACAATCTTCGTGAAGAGGATTCATTCCTTGAAGAGAACATATTACCGATAGGAGAAAGCGGAAGGCTTAATCTGACAGATGAGGATGGGGAATTGTTCCCCGGTTTCTTTGTTAAGATATGCTATGGTCATACACCCGGACTTATGATCCCGATAATCAGGTACAACGAAAAAACCCTTGTTTATACAGGCGATCTTATTCCCACAATTGCTCATATTCCGCTAGTATGGAATATGAGTTACGATATTGAATCGCTTAAAACGATTGACGAGAAGAAGAGTGTTCTTGAGGAAGCGCTTGGGAAAGGCTATTACCTGGTATTCCAGCACGATCAGTTTGTCGAATGTTGTACGGTCGGGATGACACCCAAAGGTATCAGGGCGAAGGATAAAATGAGCTTTAAGGATGTGATCTGATTATCCATTCCGTTCAGGCCGGATCTCATTTTCTAAATTGTTCATATATTTGATATACGCATCCCGGAGGTTATTTTCGCCTGCCGGTTGCCTTGTCGTTAATCAGATAACATATCATATGGCCGACTTTATCTATGAAAGACCTTTCCAGGTTGAGAAAGATTCAACAACATACCGTCTTCTGACAGGAGAGTTTGTCGAATTATCCGACACCGGAGGCAGAAAAATCCTGAAGATCGACCCTGAAGGTTTGAGACTTCTGGCAAAAGTGGCTGTATCGGATCTCTCATTTTACCTGCGAAGTTCACATCTGCAAAAACTCCGTAAGATACTGAATGATCCTGAAGCTACTGATAATGATCGTTTTGTTGCATACCTGATGATCCGGAACAGTGTGATTTCTTCACGCGGGGAACTGCCATGGTGTCAGGATACCGGAACCGCCATTGTTATCGGTAAAAAAGGTGAAGATGTCTTTACAGGTGCCAACGATGCCGAATATCTCTCGAAAGGCATTTATGAGACTTTTCAGGCGAAGAACCTGAGGTATTCGCAGATAGTACCTTTCAGTATGTTTGATGAAAAGAATTCGGGGACCAACCTGCCTGCCCAGATCGATATTTATGCCACCGGAGGGAACACGTATGAGTTTTTGTTTATCACCAAGGGAGGAGGTTCCGCAAACAAAAGCTTTCTGTACCAGCAGACAAAATCGCTGCTCAACGAGGAGTCCCTTACAGTATTTGTCAGGGAGAAGATCCGGGAACTGGGAACCTCTGCCTGTCCTCCATACCATCTGGCCCTGGTCATTGGAGGCACGTCGGCCGAGGCTACATTAAAGGCTGTTAAGGAAGCATCGGCCGGATATCTCGATCATCTTCCTGAGACCGGTAATGCAGCCGGAAGGGCATTCCGCGACAGGGAATGGGAGATGAAGATCGAAAAGATCTGTCAGGAATATGGTGTGGGGGCACAGTTTGGAGGTAAATATTTTGTTCATGATGTCAGGGTAATAAGGATGCCCCGTCATGCTGCATCATGCCCGGTTGGGCTGGGAGTGAGTTGCAGTGCCGACAGAAATCTTAAAGCCCGGATAACTGCTGAAGGGATATTCGTGGAGGAGTTGGAAAGGGATCCTGCCCGCTTTCTTCCTGACAAGGCTCCGGAACTTGCAAAAGCTGTTGAGATAGATCTCGACCGCCCGATACGTGAAGTACTGGGAGAACTCACAAAATATCCGGTTAAGACAAGGTTAAGTCTGAGCGGGACCCTGGTCGTCGCACGCGATATTGCCCATGCCAGGATAAAAAAAATGACAGATGAAGGCAAACCCCTGCCTGAGTACTTTAAAAATCATCCGGTCTATTATGCGGGACCTGCCAAAACCCCTGAAGGGATGGCTTCGGGAAGCTTCGGTCCTACAACAGCGGGAAGGATGGATGGTTATGTTGAATTGTTCCAGAGCCTGGGAGGATCGCTGATTATGGTGGCAAAAGGGAACCGCAACAGAAAGGTCATCGAATCGTGCAGGAAGTATGGAGGTTTCTACCTTGGGTCGGTAGGAGGGCCGGCTGCAATTCTTGCAGCAGAAAATATTAAATCGGTGGAGATTGTCGATTTTGAAGATCTGGGAATGGAGGCAGTCAGAAAGATAAGGGTTGAAAATATGCCTGCGTTCATTATTACCGACGACAAGGGAAATGATTTCTTCGACGAATATAACAGGCAGGGAGTATAAAAATAAACCGGGAATATTTTATTCCGGATCATAAATACTGATAAACTTTATCTGAGGACCTCAATATCAAATATCTCGTGCCGGTCGAGCGAGAGCCAGTATTTTATGGAGTTCTTTCTAACGAGTTCCCAGTATATGTTACTGTCGAGGCCATAAATAAAATTTATCTCTTTCAGTTCGGAGCTGATCTTCGCGGCAATATCTTCCTTAAGTGTCAGGCGAATCTTATTATCAAGGTATGTGAAATCAACTGACGGTCTCACGACCGTATCCGTTCTGACACTGAGCAACCCATGTCCGGGAGTTGCCCCCGTGCTTACCTGCAGACCATCATTCATGCAGCTTAAGGGAGGAACATCTCCGGCATATGAGACTGCTTCAAATTCGTCAACACCGGTGTTAAAATATTCCCTTGCCCTTATCCCCATTTTCACTCCGACAATGGCAAATACCCCAAGATGACGGTGAAGCTCATTTGCCAGCACTCCGGATGCCCATTCATCCGGGCCATAACGATTGATGATAGTTGTAACATCTGGTTCAATATCATCAAAATAGAAGGCAGGGTCGGCGGGCATCTCTTTAATGACCTGATTTCTGGATACTGTTTCTCCTTTTAAAATTTTTATCATGGCATCCTTTAAGCCTTCGGCTTCAGATGGAAAACAATTGGTCACGTTGCCCATTGTCTTATTTAAAAAGAGGTCAGGATAATGAAGGAACAGAGGAACCATTTCATCAGTTGCAGCAAAAGAGAAGCTGTGATTTCTGGCCGGTTCAGAATTCAGAAAAACAAAGATCTTATCTGCGTACCTTGTTTTTACCATCCCGATTGTTCTGATAAATCCGGCTCCATAGAATTCATTATCTTCAACAGGAGGTTTCCTTACAATCTTTACGGGTATCTCCTGTTTAAGGATGCCTGCGGATGCTTTCCTGTCGATATTATAATTAAAGCCATCGGTTTCGGATGTGCCGTCAAAGCTCCAGATAAAATCCCTTACCTGCGTCCGGAAAAGTGGAACATTCTTTAACGATAGATAAGCAGTCGACATGCTGCCAAGGCTGATAAATGTTATTTTGGTTTTTTCGGCTTCAAGTATTTTTTCAATAAGCTCTGAATAATCCGGTGCCCTGTCCGGATCAATTCCCTGTTCCGGACCCCAGATACTCTGCAATGCTACCGGAAATTCCTCCGGGGTATATCCTGATTCCCGGTTAATACCTACGGGGATCCCCTGGTGAAAATAGGAGTTCAGAAGGCTTTTTACTTTAATATAGGTATTTCTCTCCGAAAGAGCTCCCGGCGAGACAGTCACAGCAAGAACCCGGATGTCGGGCGATGCCAGAAGCATGCTGATGGCTTTCATATCGTCTGTGCCCCCGTCAGTATCTACGATCACATAGTGTGACGGTTTCCAGGGATGGGCAGTGAGCGGTAAAGCTGTTAATAATCCCGCCAGGAAAATAATTACAGATCTCATTTTTTTTTGATGATTGTTCTATAAAAGTAATAAAAATTAAGTTTTTCTATTTTATGAATTTTGGTAAGCTGTTTTCTATTTCAGATATTTATTTAACTTGAGCCGGATTATAAAATGGTATGAAGAGATTCATTTTATGGTTTATTCCCGGACTGATTGCCGGGATCCTTATCATACTTGGAGCAGGCCACATTATCGGGAAGACATCGGGGAATGAATATTGTATGTCGTGTCACATACATCCTGCGGCCGATATGTCGTGGAAAAGATCTGTCCATTACGACACGCAATCGGGATACCGGGTCGGATGTGTTGAGTGTCATCTTCCGCCAAAAGGAGATGGTTATCTCGTGGCCAAGGGTAAAACCGGGATCCGGGATTTATGGAGTTTCTGGACCAGAGATTCGGCCTCTTTCGACTGGGAGAACCGTTCCCGGCTTGAAGCTGCCAGGCAACACGTATATGAATCGGCCTGCATAAAATGTCATGAAAATCTTTTCCCGGGTACACTTTCAAAGGAGGGTGAGGATGCTCATCTTTATTACAACCACCAGGAGAAGACCCCTGATCTGCATTGTATTAACTGCCATCTCAATGCCGGACACTATATGGAAGGTTATACGCATGGCAGCAATCCGACCTTCGGGACCCTTTCTTCAAAACCTGCAGCTATATTTACAGAACCGGCAGAAGTAAGTGAGTTCAGATCATTTACCGAAAGGATACCGGGATCGGCAGTATCGTTCAATATGATTGCAGTACCGGGAGGTAAATTCAAAATGGGGAGTCCTGACGATGAACCTTTCAGGAAGGCAGATGAAGGACCTGTCAGGGAAATTGCCATAAGTCGTTTTTTTATGGCTGAAGTTGAGGTTACATGGGATGAGTATCTTGAATTCTATAATCAGACTTCGGCGGAGGGTCGTTCAACAGATACCGAAGGTTTGAGAAACCCCGGAATACCGGAGGATGTTGATGTGATATCAGGAGCCACCCCTCCGTACGGGCAGCCTGATCAGGGGTGGGGACTCGGAAAAAGACCGGCAATATCGTTTTCATATCACGCAGCAGAGGTCTATTGCAAATGGTTATCAAAAGTCACTGGAAAAACTTACCGGTTACCTACGGAGGCCGAATGGGAATATGCATGCAGGGCCGGAACCACGGAGCCCTATTTTTTCCCGGGCGATCCTGAAAAATTTGAAAAGAGAGGATTCAGAGCCAGGATCTCAGGGAATGATACCGCAGTTATCAATACATATATAATATATAGGGAAAACAGTTCGGCCAGGACACAGACTCCTGA
Organism: uncultured Bacteroidales bacterium; assembly: GCA_963736675.1. GTDB lineage: Bacteria > Bacteroidota > Bacteroidia > Bacteroidales > VadinHA17 > LD21. The sequence continues at coordinate 624,602 of CAVTPT010000002.1, read as the reverse complement.
CTTGGTAAGACCAAATCCATTCGGACTTAAGAATATGGCGGGGAACGTTGCTGAATTCTGTTCTGACTGGTACCAGCCTGATATATATCTGCAATATCCCGAAGGCGGCATCAGCGATCCGAAAGGCCCTGAAACCGGCGAGGAGCATGTTGTCAGGGGCGGTTCGTTCCTTAACGGTGCAGGTGCATTACGCAGTGCAGCACGCGATTATACCAGAACCACGACATGGCTTAAAACTGATCCCCAGATGCCAAAGAGTATATGGTGGTACTCTGACTGCTACCATACAGGATTCAGGGTCGTATGCGAATACAAAGGAGATACTGTAACCGGAGACATTGAATAACAGGGGAGTAGGAAGTGTTAAAGGTTCTTTTTTATATTCTGCCGGTATGTTTTAAAATTATTAAGTTTTTTCAAAAAAAAAATTATCTTTGGGAAGTTGTATATAAATAGTTTTTAAAATAATCATGAATTTACGAAACTGGTGCAAAAAGGATTTCGCGAAAGGGAATGCTAAGAAGTGGATTTTTATCCTGGGTATTATCGCCGGCGTGGTATTATTGATTTCGTTTAATGGAGTGATGAATTATACTTCGACTGATGAGTTCTGTATGGTGTGTCATATACATCCCCATGCTGATCAGAGTTGGAGGCTTTCGACACACCACAATAATTCGTCAGGTAACATAGTTGGCTGTGTGGAGTGCCATCTCCCTCCGAAGGGACATGGATATGTTTATGCAAAGGCAAAGACCGGTTTGAAAGATGCTTACGGATATTTCTTCAAGGATAGTGCGGAAATAGACTGGGAAGCAAAGAAACAGGTTGACTATGCCAAGAAAATTGTTTATGAGGAATCGTGTCTGAAATGTCATGAGAACCTTTTTCCGGTTACTCTGTCTGTTGATGGCAGCAACGCGCATCTTTTCTATACTACAAGTACAGATCCGCAGAACTGTATTAACTGTCACCTGAATGTAGGGCATTACGATAAGAACGCCCTTCATGCTCACGATACAGGTTTTGGTGTGACGGTTACGGCAGAACAGATTATTTATCAGGAACCCACCAGGGTGGAGAGCTTTGAAAGTTACACCGAAAAGGTCCCCGGATCTGGTGTCTCTTTCGACATGGTAGCTATACCTGGAGGAACCTTCAATATGGGAAGTCCTGACAGCGAGGCTTTCAGGGAACCAGACGAAGGCCCTCTGCGCAAGGTGAAGCTTACAAATTTCTGGATGGCAAAGACAGAGGTTACATGGGATGAATATCTTGCATTTTTCAGGGCTACCGGCTCACAGGGGAGAACCGAAGGCAAGGTTGTTTCATCGAAGGATGTTGATGCAATATCAGGTGCAACACCTCCATGGGGTGCTCCTGACCAGGGATGGGGCAAAGGCACAAGACCCGCTATCACAATGTCGTGGCATGCTGCTACAGTTTATTGCCAGTGGCTGTCGAAGGTTACAGGTAAAAAGTACCGTCTGCCTACTGAGGCTGAATGGGAATATGCCTGCAGGGCAGGAACTGAGACCCCTTACTTTTTTGAAGCCGATCCGAAGAAATTGTCAAATGAAGGATTCCTGAAAAAGATACTCAAGGCTGATACTGCAGTAATTAATTCATATGTTGTTTACATGAATAACAGTACATCCAAAACCGAGGAACCTCAGGCTGTTAAGGAGAATCCTTTCGGACTGAAGAATATGCTTGGTAATGTGGCAGAGATGTGCCTCGATTACTATGCATCCAATACCTATCAGGTCGACTCTGTTGAAGTAATTAATCCGCTGGGCCCCAGGAGAGGATCAGAACATGTGCTCCGTGGCGGATCATTCAAGAGCGATGCAAAAGATTTAAGAAGTGCAGCACGCGATTTTACAAAAACCAAGGCATGGCTGGTTACAGATCCTCAGATACCGAAGAGTATATGGTGGTATTCAGATGTTATTGATGTCGGCTTCAGAGTGGTATGCGAACCGGATAGCAGTATGCTTGGATTATAAGATCATTCAAAAATTATAAAAGAGATGCAAAATATAAACAGAAGAAATTTCATAGGTAAAACTGCTCTTGCGGGAATCGGCCTGGCGGGAGCAGGAGCTATTCTTTCAGCATGTAAGAGAAACTCACCCGATCACAAAGAACTTGGACTTCCACCGATACTCAAAGGCGCTCCTGCAGGTAAAAAACTAAGGGCAGGTCTTGTGGGTTGCGGTGCAAGAGGAACAGGGGCTGCAATTAATTTTATTAGTGCGGGCCCGGATCTTGAGTTAGTTGCGCTTGCAGATATTTTTCAGGATCAGATTGATGCCTGTCGCGCGAGATTTGCCTCCTTTGACCTGCCGATAGCTGAAGAGAACTGCTTCACAGGGTTCGATGCATATAAGAAGCTGATCGCCTTACCTGATATAGACGTGGTTCTTCTGGTTACTCCTCCCCAGTTCCGTCCGGAACATTTTCTGGAAGCTGTATCCAATAATAAACATGTCTTCCTTGAAAAACCGGTTGCCGTTGATCCCGTTGGGATCAGGTCGGTAATTACCACTGCCAGAAAAGCTCAATCCCTTGGGCTTTGTGTGGTTACAGGCACACAGAGGCGCCATCAGGAGGATTATATTGAAACATACAAACAGGTTGTTGCCGGTGCTATAGGCAAGCCTACTTCAGCAAAAGCATTCTGGAACCAGGATCATGTCTGGTTCAGACTGAGAGAAGAGGGTTGGGACGACATGACATATATGGTCCGTAACTGGAATAACTTCTGCTGGCTGTGCGGTGATCATATTCTTGATACTCATGTTCACAATATCGATGTTATCAACTGGTTCATGGGAAAGGTACCTGAAAAAGCAGTTGGTTATGGCGGACGCCATCGCAGGGTTACCGGCGACCAGTATGACTTCTTCAGTATCGACTTCGATTATGGCAAAGGAATCAGCTCACACAGTATGTGCCGCCAGATTGACAGCTGTGCAAACGCTACAGGTGAACTGATAATGGGAACCGAAGGTTACACAAACTGCCAGAACACCATCTGGGACCTTGAGGGAAACGTTAAATGGCAATTTGAATATCCGAAAGATGAGAACGGGAATCCGATGAATACAGTAGCTATTCCTCCCTACGTTCAGGAGCATATGCACCTTGTGCATGCCATCAGGACCGGAGAATATGTTAACGAGGCCGAAACTACTGCCTTGTCGACTCTTACTGCTATCATGGGACGTACGGCTGCCTATACAGGCAGGCAAATAACATGGGATGAAATTTTAAAATCCGATATGGATCTTGGTCCGGCCATTTTTGAATTCGGACCGGTTGATATGGTATTTGAAACGCCCATTCCGGGTACGCCAATAGCCTTATAATTAAACCTTTATTATCACTTTACTTAAACTAATCAGTATGTCACACAAATCATCAAGAAGAGATTTTGTAAGAAGATCAGCAGCAGCTGTTGCGGGAGCTTTTGTGTTGCCACAAATAATTCCTTCTTCAGCGCTTGGGATGGGAGGCAAATTACCCCCCAGTGATCGCATTGTTTTTGGATTAATAGGTTCCGGTTCGCAGGGGAACAGCGATATGAGGGACTTTTATCGTCTGAACAATGAGGTTCAGTTTGTAACAATATGTGATGTCGATGAGAACAGACTTGCTTCAACCAAAGCAACTATCGACAAGACACATAATAACAAAGATTGCCGTACTTACGGTGACTACCGCGAGATGCTTGAAAAAGAGACCCTGGATGCTATGCTTATAGCAATTCCTGACCATTGGCACGGAATTATTTATTCGGCTGTCGCCAATAAAAAGATCAATATGTACGGTGAGAAACCGCTTGCACGTACTATCAGGGACAGTCAGGCTATTGTAAAAGCCGTGCATGACAATGGAATAGTTTTCCAGACAGGCAGCTGGCAGAGATCGCAATCGAATTTCCACAAGGCATGCGAACTGGCCATTAATAACAGGGCAGGAAAAGTAACATTTATTGAAGTTGGTTTACCTGACGGAAGCCGTGGAATAGGAACTCCTCCGGTACAGGAAGTTCCTGCAGGACTTAACTGGGAAATGTGGCTCGGCCCTGCTCCCCAGGTTCCATTCAGGGGAGTACTGCATTGGGATTGGCGTTGGATTCTTGCTTACTCTGGCGGACAGATGACCGACTGGGTAGGTCACCATATAGATATTGCAAACTGGGGAGCAGGACTTGAAGCCACAGGCCCCGTTGAAGTTGTCGGTCATGGTGTTTATCCTGTTGAGGGTATTTATGATGTACCGTTTGAATATGACTTTACATGCAAATATGAGAATGGCATTGAAATGCGTGTTGCAAACTCTTCAAGGACGAAACTTGGAATGGGAACAACATTCCACGGAGATCTTGGCTGGATCCATTGCGACAGGAACGGTGTCCTTACGGCATCAGATCCCAAGCTTCTTGAAGGCGAGATCGCAGATAATGAGATCCACCTTTACAAGAGTGACAACCATTATCAGAACTTTGTTGATTGTGTTCGCTCAGGGGAACCGACTATTGCACCAATCGATGCTGCTCATCGTGCCGTCACTGTCGGACTCTTAGGTGAAATTGCAATGACAACCGGACAGACCATCAAGTGGGATCCTGTAAAAGAAGAGATTATTGACAACCCGAAAGCAAGCCGCTTACTGAGTCGTCCTTATCGTGCACCTTGGACATTACCAACAGCTTAATCTGATATCAAAATGAAAAGAAAATATTTTTTATTATTATTAGTTGCAGGTTTATTAACCTTCGTTTCAGCCTGTACCAAACAGGCCAGCTATAAAGCACTGATTGTTACAGGTCAGAATAATCACAACTGGCAGGCAAGCCACCCGATTCTGAAACAGCTGCTTGATCAGACCGGATTATTCACTACCGATATTGCTATCTCGCCTGAACAGGGAGGAGATATGTCAACTTTCAATCCCCAGTTCTCGAAATATGATCTCGTTGTTCTTGACTATAACGGAGATTCATGGAATGAGAAGACAAATGCAGCTTTCCTCAAGTTCGTTGAGAATGGAGGAGGTGTTGTTGTTTATCATGCTGCCGATAATGCTTTCCCGGAATGGAAAGAGTACAATCTTATTATCGGCCTTGGCGGATGGGGTAACCGTGATGAGAAATCAGGACCTTATGTATATTACAGGGGTAATGAAGTTGTCAGGGATGATACATCAAAAGGTATTGGCGGAACTCATGGTCCGAGAAGTGAATTTACTGTCAGGATGCGTAATACCGAACATCCAATAACCAAAGGGTTACCGGTAAACTGGATGCAGGGTAATGATGAATTATACAGCCGTCTGCGCGGACCTGCTGAGAACATGGAGATCCTTGCTACCGCAAATTCAGGACAGGGTATGGCTCGTCCAAGAAATGCTGCTGGTGCTGCTGGCGCCGCTGGTGCTCCCGGTGCTCCTGGTGCTGCCGGTGCTGCTGGTCAGCGTCCACAGGGTGCTGCTGCTCAGGGTGGTCAGCGTCCACAGGGTGCTGCTGCTCAGGGTGGTCAGCGTCCACAGGGTGCTGCTCCTGCTGGTGCTCCTCCACAGGGTGCCGCTCCGGCTGGTCAGCGTCCACAGGGTGCTGCTCCAATGGGTGCTGCTCCAATGGGTGCTGCTCCCGGTGGTGCCGCTCCTGGTGGTGCCCCGGCAATTTCAGCTGAACAGATGCAACAGTTTATGCGTCAAAGAACGCAGAGCAGGGACGAACCAGTCCTGATGACACTTACCTATGGTAAAGGAAGAATATTCCACACTATCCTCGGACATGCTGATGAGGGAGGTGGTCCTGCAATGCAGAGTGTCGGATTTATTGTTACATTCCAGCGTGGTGCTGAATGGGCAGTTACCGGTAATGTTACACAGGAAGTTCCGAACGATTTTCCAAGTACTGCAGGCGCTGTACTGAGAACAGATTTTAAAGCCCCGTCGCTTGAAGATGATTTTGCAAACATTGTAAATTATAGTGTCGAGAAGAGTACAAAATACTTCACCGATATACAGAAAAATATCCGCAAAGTATCTAATGATGAGGCTGCATTACTCGAGATCGAAAACAAAATGCTGGAAGTTCTTAAAAATCCTGCAGCTTCTGTTGATGGGAAAAAGCTTCTGATCAACGAGCTAAGCTGGATGGGTAGTGACAATTGCATTCCTGTTCTTCAGGAACTGGGCTCTAACTCCGAACTGAAAGACGCTGTTGCCTTTGCACTTGCAAGACTTCAATAGTTTCTCTATAAATAATAAAAAAATCCGGATTTATTCCGGATTTTTTTTTGTGCCTGTGATGAGACACCGGGAAAAAAATTACTCTGTGTTAACCCTCCCGGTTTATGAGAGGGTTACACAGAGTAAAATAAGAATAAGCAGTAGAATGTCAGTCGAGTTTAACCCAGAGGTTTCCTTTACTGTTTGATTTAACCACCGAATGGATAAATTTCATTCCCCTTACACCATCATGAACAGTCGGGAACTCACCTGCACTGAAAGCTTCACCCCTGATCGATTTGGCAGCTCCTTTATAGATATTGGCCAGAGCCTCATATATGCCTTCCGGATGTCCTGATGGCATTGTATGGCTGGCTTCAGCTATAGGAGTGTTGTAACCGTGAGCAGGTTTGTAAACTTTTGTCGGTTCAGCATCGCTTATGAGGTAGAGGAAGTTTGGATTTTCCTGTGCCCATTTGAAGCTGGCTTTTGACCCGTAAACTGCTATGGTAAGAGCATTCTCTTCACCAGCAGCTACCTGGCATGACCTGAGCACTCCCTTGAGCCCTTTGTCGAATCGCAACAGAACAGTTCCGTCGAGGTCGAGCTTAACATCGGGTTTGACAGGATTAAGGTCCGAAAGAACCTCTTTAATCTCAAGGCCTGTTGTATACTCAATCAGGTTGAATGCATGAACTCCGATATCGCCCATGCAGCTGCTTGCACCCGCATGTTTGGGATCAAGCCTCCATACTCCTGTGATCCTGCTGTCGGAACCATGAATCAGTGAGTTAACCCATCCCTGGTAATACTGAGCGTCGATTCTCTGTATTGTACCAAGTACTCCCTGCGATATCAGCTCGCGCATCTGGCGAACCATCGGATACCCGGTATAAGTATGGGTCAACGCGAAAGTAAGTTTGGTCTTAGCAACAAGTGCTTCAAGCTCAAGAGCTTCCTCCACGGTCATTGTCATAGGCTTTTCGCAGACAACATGGAACCCTGCGCTCAGGATCTTCTTCGCAAAGGGGAAATGCAGTGCATTGGGAGTCACGATTGAGACTTCCTGCATCCTCTGGTCGGCAGGGCGAGCCAGTTCACCTTTAATAAGGTCATCTACAGTTTCATAACAACGACTGAGGTCTATCCCTTCCTTTACAGCAAACTGTTTGCTTCTTTCGTAATCAACATCAAATACACCTCCAACCAGTTCATAATCATTACAGATTCTGGAGGCACGGCGGTGAGCATCCCCTATGAATGCACCAATTCCGCCTCCGATCATTCCCATTTTAATTTTCTTCATATAATGTCTGTTTTCTATAATTAAGGGTTAAACAATATTTTTAAGAATTAAACATTAATTAAGTTACTGAACTTATTTTGATTTTGGTTTACCGACACTTCCGATGAACAGTGAGAAAACAAGAAGGATACCAGCCATAACGGCAGCAATCAGAAGGCTCTGCTGAACAGTTGAACCAACACTCAGGTTGCCGATAAATTTAGGAACAAGGGTACCTCCAAGGAGACCGATTGAGAACATGATACCAAGAATACTGCCATAAAGACTTGAATCATATTTTGCAAAAGTAACACCAACAAGTGTCGGGAAGATAGGAGCAAAAGCAAGACCTGCCAGTATTACTGCGAAGATACCGAGAGCCGGACCTTTTGCAACAACCATAAGCAGAATAGCCACAAGTGCAACAATAGATGCAACAATAATGACTTTAGACCCTATGGCTGTCAGGTTCTTGACTGTTGAAGTAATGAAACGGCCTATCATCATGGCAACCCCAAATAAGCTCAATACAAGTCCGGCGCTGACAGCCGAGTCTGCATTTCCGGCCGCCCCGAAAAGTTCTTGCATCAGACTCTTGATCCAGGTACCCATCGATATCTCAAGTGCCATATAACAGAAAAGAGCCAGAGCTGCAATCAGAACAGCAGGCTTAAATATCACACTGAATGCTTTTGCAAAGCTGAATCCCACTGTGACCTGTGGAAATTTAGCCATAAAGGAGAAGATCAGGAAAATAACGCAAAGTATGGCAATAATTATAAGAGCTATGGAGTAGCTTAATCCCAGTGTCTTGATCAGGAAAACAATAAGCAGGGGAGTAAGTACATAGCCAAGACCGAAAAATCCATTACCGAAATTACTGGCACGTGCCGGATCCTTACCTTCGAAAAGGACAACCGGGATCAGAGTGTTTCCAACAGTATTGCATGCCATGGCGCCAAAGCCCAGAAGGATGCATGCAAACATTGCTCCGGTGAATGAAGATGCAAAAGCAAGCATTAACATACTTATTGCAGTGACTGCGAAACCAAAAATGGCCATAGGTTTATAGCCATATTTATCAACCAGCGGGCCGATAAATAGTTGCACGATACACATTGTCAGGAAGGAAGCCATTACAAGGGTGCCTAACTGCCCGGCATCGATGCTGAGGGCAGCCATAAGTTCACTTGAAATGGAACCGAGGATAATAAAACAAATGGCCAGTGTGAAAACAGCCATAAGAGCTACAATTGCTGTCGTTTTTTTCATTACTTCTTATTTTTGGTTAATGGTTAATAATTTAAAATTACAATCAGGTTATTATATAAAAACTCAGAAGTTTTTATTATAAATGTTTAAAAAAATAGAATAGCACCTGCAAAGATTGGCACTTTGAATTCAGACCTCAGCTTTGTATGATGCTATTGCAAAAATTACTTATCGAAAGTGGCGTCGAATGCAATGTCGGATGGCGGGAAATCGATTTTCCGTACGAAATCGCAGGCTTCTTTTGCGCCATGTTCGCGATCCATACCATTATCTTCCCATTCAACCGATAACGGACCCTTATAACCTATTGCGTTAAGTGCCCTCATTATCTCTTCAAAATTTATTTTACCTCTGCCCAGACTTCTGAAATCCCAGAAGCGGCCATAAGTACCAAATTCGGTATGTCCGCCGAAAACGCCGGCCTCAGCAGGAGTATCTGACCATGTGACGTCTTTCATATGAACATGGAAGATCTTTTCAGCGAACGTATAGATGAATTTAACATAATCCACACCCTGGTAGCCAAAGTGCGACGGGTCGTAATTAAATCCGAATGCCGGATGATTATTCAGGGTCTTCAGGATCCTGCGTGCCGAAGCTATATCGAAAGCAATCTCGGTAGGATGAACTTCCAGGGCATATCTTACTCCCATTTTCTGGTAGGCATCAAGAATAGGTTTCCAACGTCTTGCTACTTCCTGGAATCCGTCCTCGATCATCTGCGGGGTCACCGGCGGGAATGAATAAAGAAGATGCCAGATCGGGCTTCCTGTAAATCCATTAACAACTTTAACACCCAGTTTTGCAGCAACTTCTCCGGTCTTTATTATCTCCTCAGTAGCACGCTGACGTACTCCTTCAGGATCTCCATCTCCCCAGATATAAGCAGGAAGAATACTTTTGTGGCGCTGGTCAATACGATCAGCCACACACTGACTTACAAGGTGGGTGGAGATTGCCCATACCTTAAGCCCGTATTTGTCAAGCATTTTTAATTTGGCAGCACAGTATGCATCATCTGCCTTGTCAATTTCAAGATGGTCCCCCATACAACCAATTTCAATACCATCATACCCAAAGGACTTAGCCTTCTGGCATACAGTTTCAAAGGGTAAATCGCCCCACTGAAGGGAAACTAATGTAACGGATCTTTTCATAATATCTGATTTTAGGATTTATGATAATAATTTACTTTCAGCCTTATGCTCATAAAAGCTCAAGACTGAAACAATTCAATTCATAAACAAGAATAAAAAACATTTCGATAAAAAACAATTATTTTCATCCTTTTTTAAACGGTAATGGGTATTAAAAAGGGTTAAAATTCCTTAAAGAGGATTAGGATGCCCGATATCCTTTAAACACTCCATTTTATGGGGGGATAAAACAAAAAATGTCCTTATAGTGAATTGCTACTCCATTCTTTTGTAAGATGCATTGACAGGTTGTGAAACAACGATCTTTTCAAGCTTCCGGGGATTCAGTTCCACAGCTGAAGTAACAAGCTCAGGCAGATTATATGACTTCATGAAATTAAAGTAGAAGTCAGGATCCTTCTGAGGCAATATAAATGGTTTATGCGCCGTGCCCGAGGCATCAAAATATGAAAAGTAAGGCCTTGTATAGAGTCCGTCACCCCTGCGGCTGCTGAAAACAATCCACCGGCCGCTCGACGACCAGTTATGAAAGCTCTCCGTCATGTCGCTGTTTATCCCGGGTTTTGAAACAGTACCTGTCGAAAGTTCAAGAAGGAAGAGATCTGTTTCGGGATGCCAGATGGTAAAATTCCCGTAATCGGCCATACAAAACATAAGATATCTCCCATCCGGAGAGATCCTTGGGAATGATATACTTTTCCCCTGACCGGAAACTGCCAATATTGTATCCAGCTTTCCAAATGTACTCTTTTCAGGATCAAAAGCAATTCGCATAAGATCGTATCTTATCTGGTTATATTGATCCATCGGTCTTCTTTCAGCACTGCAGAAATACAGAGATCTTCCGTCGGGGGACCAGGCAGGGAATGTCTCCAGCTTCCCGGCATCGGAAAGCAAGCTGCTGGTAATTACCGTATTCTTATTAACATCATATACAATGATGTTCGAGAGGGTGTCGTATACTTCTATCTTTTTTGAAGGTACGGCATGAAAACTCTGGACTATATTATTCACCGAATAGGCGATATAACCACCGGAAGGATGCCAGTTGGGATAGACACCTGCAGCAATGGTGCTGTCAGTTTTTGTATTTATTTTTACTAGTTTTTGGTCACGGTAAATGATAGTTCCTGCATTTTCACCTCTTAGATGCAACATCATTGTGTTGCTGTTATTATTGCTGAATGAGTGACAGTTCATGCAGTTACCACCGCTGACGCTGTTTAGCATTACGGGTGTTTCACCGAAAGTCTCAATGTCGCGCTGGTAGATGCCCATTTTATTCCAGGTCTCGTATCCCGGCTCAATAAGTCTGTAAACAAGATATCTGTCGACCGGATCAGAAACAACATGATTGGTGATAGTGTTAAATTTCTCCCAGCCCGATTCAGTTTTACCCAAAATATCTATAAATATATCTTTGGACCCGGAGGTCGATATTAACCGTTTCCATTTTTTTTGAGGGATCATAATATTTCCGTCCGCTGAACTGATCAGAAAGTCAGTCCCTTCATTGTCGTAGAACCTGGCAATATATTTACCTGAAGTATGGTTTATCCTGAAATTAAGAGGGGCAAGGTTTGATGGTATTGTTACCGCGCTGTAATCAGGTTCAATTGAAATGTCGCTGTCAGTTTCAGTGAATGATGGCAGTCCATTTCTGCAGGCTGTGGCCTGGAAGAGCAAAAAAACAACTAAGACGCCTGCCATGTGAATCCGGATTCTGCTACTCATATTCTTGTTAATCATTGTATACTATTGTTAAACTGAAGATAGTACCAGAAACTGTTTGCATATTTTTTCTTCAGCTGCGATGACGCTGCAATCATATTACTCCTGTAAGTGCTGTAGGTGGTGGCATAATCCCTGAAACTTCTCATAGTCTCAGGCCTGTAAGAAAATCCTTCAGGCAGAATATTTTTATTCTCGTAGCTGTTGTAAAAAATCAAGGCCTCCTCAAAATGCAAAGGGATACTTGTATAATCGTAGTATGTTAACCGGGGAATGAACTCAGCAAACTTATCAAGGTTTTTATCGAGAAGAACGGTAGCTATCAAAAATTCAAAAGCCATTTTGTTATCAGGATGGTTATTCAGCAGATCATCAAGGTTCAGGCTGTTGGTACGTGATATGAAATCATCGCTGATCAATAGTCTGCGATGTTTTGAAATTTCAGGATCTTTTTCTGCCAGGGCAGGATTGGTTATATACTTCATGTAATGGCTGGCCCATTTGCGGTAGAATAGTGTCTGCCCAAGCTTATTAAGGTATTTTGAGGCAACCGGATAGTCCCCGTTTATCAGGTTAGTCATTACAAGTCTTTTTAATGATCTCGGATTAAGCCCCCTGGCAACCATCGATTCAAAAGCCCATCGGTTCGCTTCGTTTATATATGACAGATAGTAAAATACATCACCACCAAAAAAGAGGTTGGCATTTCGTTCCCATTTCAGTCTCAATCCTCCCTGACCTGCCTGAGGATAAAAAAACATTTTCTGCGACAGCTGACCGGTATTTGCAAGGGCCAGGTTGGTGTAATATATGACCAGGGTGTTTAGATCGGGGTAACCTGAAGAAATTTCAAGTGCTTTTTCCCATTCGGTTTTCTGAACATGATGGTCGATCCCAAGCATAAGCTCAGCCCTCCTGTTATAGGCAAATTTGTAAATAAATAATCCCATTAGTAAGAATGCAGCTATCCCTGCCACCATAGTTGCCGGATTGACCGGGATAACCATGGTCCTGAAGTATTTAACTTTTTTCAGGAAATAAGCGGATAATAAGACCAGTGGAAGCCATAAGAGCAACAATATAAGTGCGTAAAGCGAGTATGAGCGCAATTCGGTCGCCAAAGGGTATGTAAAAATTCCTCTGGTTGGTAAATAGTAGAGAAATTTTGAAAAGATGAATGGGACCGCGATGCCAGTAAGGATCATGAATCCTGCCATGGCCAGATGATTTCTGTCTTTTCTGAAAAATACTTCATGAACAACACAGAGGATCAGAGCAGGTATGGCGAAACCTCCGGCAACCAGATAAAAAAGAGGCCAGCCAGGGAAAAAAATCAGGTAGCGGACCGTATATTTTTCTTTCGAGATATAAAAAGCAAAGAAAAGAAAGACAAGCATGATACCGATTGCCTGTCCGAAAGAAAAAATTTCGCTGCTTTGAAGAATTGAGAGCAGCCAGACCGGAACCATGGAGAGAAAGATGTTGTTTACATTATGCTTTCTGACAATATAATCGAAAAGGAGGAAGAGAGCCAGGGCATTAAGGGTAACTATAAGGGCTCCTGCCAGTGGACTTATAAAGAACTGGGTGAAAAAACTACCTGCATAGAGCGGAAGTGAACCGGGAAGAGACAAAAACTCTTTCAGATAGTCAAACCTGAAGCGGAAAAGCTGTTCCTGCTCAAGGTATTGGATATGATATTTATTAAAAAGACCAAAATAGAGGAAGTAAACAACAAGGATGCTTCCTGTGATAATTGGTTTTATATACCGGTAATTTATAGGGCGGAACATTTGAAAAAAGTTTACACAAATGTATAAAATTACCTGCACTTTCTCCCATAAAATGGTAATGTGAGATTTTAGTTACGGGGCAACAACTGGCATTAATATTATTTTTAAATCGGTCGGGAACATTGGCAATGGTGAATACTTATGGTTAAACAGGAGGCTGAAAAAAAAGAAGGGGCTGTTTTGCAGCCCCCTCTTCATGTATAATGGTATCTACTATTCGTAGCCCCAGTTTTGTTTGATTTTCGTGTTACGGTCGATAACTGCCTGAGGTATCGGGTTGAAATACATCTTCTGTGTGAAAACGTGAGCGTGGACAAGTGAAATAGGAGTATATGTCCATACACCGCTGTTGTCGTCAGGTGAAGTATTTTTAATCTCCATACCATGCAGATCGAGGTTCATTTCGATCTCTGCAGTTTTCCAGCGCCACAGGTCATATAATCTGTGACCTTCGTAAACCAGCTCAAGTCTTCTTTCACGACGGATTGCATCACGCATATCATCCTGTGACAAGCCTTCTTCAAGCGCAGGAAGATCTGTACCTGGTCTCTGTCTGATAGCATTGACAGCAGCGTAAACAGAAGCATCGGGACCTACAGCTTCATTCTGAGCTTCAGCATAGTTAAGTAAGACTTCTGAATAGCGATAGTAAATGTAGTTCCTGCCGTCGAGGTTACCACCTCTCGCATGAGCATTATCAAGTCTCTTCTTGAAATAGTAACCTGTGTTACCAACGTCATCACCACCATAGTCGATTTCGTTATCCGAAGGATTGACTTTGTCGATGCGGGTATAGATGATATCGGGTTCCGACATCCAGTCCTGCTTGTATTCAGCTCCATCGTAAACGATGAAATCGTAGAACCTTTTTTCACGGCCTACATAAGGATTCTGAGGATCGTAACCTGAAGCTGGATCGGAAATGTCCAAACCGTTTGCCATCTGGTATACGTCAACCAGTTCCTGTGTCGGGCAGTAGTTACCCCATGTATAATATGTACCATGTATCCATACAGGGCCGCCGTATGTATCGTAGTTCTGTGCCATGGTTGTTCCTACATGCTGTCTGTCCCAGATAACCTCTGAGTTGTACTCATTGGCTTCGTGCCAGAACTGGCTCATTGGTGCAAAAAGATTGTAGGTTCCGTCACCAAGATGTCCCCATGTTTCAATGAATTGTTTGTTGGTAGCTGCTGCAGTAGCCCATCTGTCAGGATCTGCTGTTGCAAAACTCCAAAGGTTATCAGCATTACGGGGAACCGCAGGACTGTCGGAGTTGTAAGCCGGGCTGGCTGCGAAAAGTTCAACCCATCCTTTTAATGCAAGAGCTGCTCCAAGAGTTGCTCTTCCTGCACCTGCATCACTTTTATTGTATTTTACAGGCAGGTATTCATTATCCACAATGGCAGCAAGTTCTCCAACAATGTAGTTGAAAGTTTCTTCATAGGTACTTCTTGCAACATACATCTCATCTTCAGTCATGGTGTTCCTGTCCTGAGGTTCGGTTATGATAGCCAGACCGCCAAGACGGTAGAAAAGCTCACTGTAGAAATAGGCTCTGAGGAATTTGGCTTCATCCATACGTTTGTTGTACCAGACCTCTGAATAGTTAGCCTTGTTCTCATCAATTTTAGCCATAAATGTATTAAGCCTTCTTACCTTGGTGTAGGTATCCGGCCAGGAGGCATCATTTGTTGGCCCAGTCTGCTGGCCCCATACAGATGTGGATGTGGAGTTCTTGTTGACGATTCCTTTCTTCCAGTTATAGGAGGTATAGTAGAAACCGGCATCGTTGTCGCTGGTATAATTATCGAGGTTATCCGGCTGGTTACCTTTGGCGACCAGTTGACTGTAACAGTCATTCAGATAGATATCTGCATTACCTTCGGTTGCCCACATGGTAGCATCAGTAAGCCTCGCTTTATCCGTGGTCTCCAGGAAATCTTCCTGGTTACAGGAAATAGAACTAAAGAGAATTAATCCTATAAATGAAATGTTCCTGATTATTTTAAACTTTATCATAGTAATTTAATTTTAAGATTAGTTAACTAGAAGGTTACATTTGCACCAACTGTAAATGTCTTCATGTTAGGATAACCGGTATCGTAAACCATTTCCGGGTCCATGAACTTGAGGTTACTGAATGTTAACAGGTTCTGGCTTGCTACATAAACCCTTATCATGTCGATCTTGATTGAGTTCAGGACACTTCTCGGCAGTGTGTAACCTAATGTTGCGTTCTTAAGCCTCAGGTATGCCGTACTCTTCGTCCAGAAATCGCTTGTCTGTGTGCTGTTGGGCGGAGGGTTTGTGTATGCTCTCGGATATTTGGCATCCTGGTTGTCGGGTGTCCAGCGGTTATTGTAATATTCATAGTCAGCGTTACTGTTGTTGTTGAGGAACGGACTGGTCATGAAGTTATAAATGGAATATGATGTCATCGCTGATCCCTGGAAGAAAAGACCAAGGTCAAATCCTTTATATGATGCATTGGGGTTGAAACCAAAGGTCATAAGAGGATAGGATGAAGGACAGCCTATAACAACCTGGTCATCGTCATTCATCTTATTGTCGCCGTTCTGGTCAACGTACCTGATGTCTCCAGGGTGAAGAACACCCCATTGTACGAGATCCCATCCGTCGGCAGCATCAATGATACCATCGCTGTTCTTGTCGTCGGCTGTTGTGAAGAGTCCGTCAGTTTCATATCCGAACTGGGTTCCATTAGGTCTCCCGGTACGTCTTCTGTTGGGATTGTCGTAAGTTGCAGCTGTTTCGAATGTCTCAACCAGCTTGTTGTTTGCCATACTAACATTGGCGGTTGCATTGAGTCTCAGTCCGCTGGCGTATTCGTGATTTGTGCCGAGAGTAAGTTCAAACCCGTAGTTGTCCATCTTACCGGCATTTTCCTGAGCAAGGCCTAATCCGTATTCATAAGGAACAGTGATGGAAGGGCTTAACAACATACCGTCTCTTTTTTCATAGAAAACGTCAACAACAACTGTCAACAGGTCTTTCCATAAGCCGAGTTCAAAACCTATGTCAGATTTTGTTGCAATCTCCCATGTTATATAAGGGTTATTCTCGGTGTTAACATAAGCTTCCTGAACCATGGTTCCTGCGAATGCATAACCGTTTCCTGCAAGGGTATAACCTGAAAGATACTGGTATGCAGAACCTGCAAGGTTACCTGATTTACCCCATGATGCTCTCAGTTTCAGGTTGTTGATCCAATCGGCATTTGCCATGAAGTTCTCTTCTGAAATTCTCCATCCTGCCGAGAAGGCCGGGAAGTAACCCCATCTTTTACCAGGGGCAAAGTAGTAGTGACCGTCATAACGGCCGGATGCTTCAAGCATATACTTGTCCTTGAATGTCCATCCAACCCTGTAAACATAACCGATCTGGGCGCCGACTGATGATGAGCCTCCGTTGTCGTAGTCGTTCTTGTTGGAACTTCCAAGGCTGAGTTCATCAATGCCAACAGCAAAATTATTCCGTCGGGCTGAGAGAACGTTATAGTCATTATTCCGTGCTTCTGCTACAATAAGGCCTGAAAAATCATGTTCGCCGAAAGATCTGGCGTAATTAATGTAACCCTGATAAGTATAGTTTCTTGACCTCTGGTTCTCCTGGTTCAGGTATGTATAAGCGGGTGCTCCACCTTCCTGTGTCGATATCTGCTGT
The DNA here is from genome assembly GCA_963736675.1 of uncultured Bacteroidales bacterium. Lineage (GTDB taxonomy): Bacteria > Bacteroidota > Bacteroidia > Bacteroidales > VadinHA17 > LD21. The sequence continues at coordinate 607,431 of CAVTPT010000002.1, read as the reverse complement.
GTATAAGTATAAGGAGTTGCATTCAGGTCCTGGGCATAATAGTAAAAAGGTGTGTGCCATCCTTTAATGTACGACATTCTTGTATCGTAGCTGAATGCTCCTTTTAAACTTAAACCTTTAACAAAGGGAATCTGCTGTTCAACGGAGAATGTTGTAAGAACGGTGTTCCTTTCGTCAACTTCATAACCCTGGCCTTTAAGAACGGCAACAGGAGAGTTACCGGCAAACTGACCCCACAGGCCGTTTGAATAATAGATCGACTGGGTAGGGATGAATTTATAGCCGCTCCTGAATATCTGTCCTGCTGAAGAAGCAACATCAAGATCGTTTGTTTTTTCAAGCGACCCGAGGAAAGATAAAGCAACAGTTGTACTGGTGGTAACTTTTGTTTCAAGGTTCAGGTTATAGTTGAACCTGCTGTAGCCTACTCTTTCAAAAAGACCGTCCTGCCCGAAGTAACCGAGACCGGCAAAATATTTCAGTTTATCTGAACCTCCGCTGATCTGAAGGTCATGTTTCTGAATTGGTATGTTGAAGTTTACCAGGTCTTTTGTCCTGCTGTCAGGATAAAGGTCAGGATTATCTGCATGAAGCTCTGCATAGTTCTCGATAACATCCGGATCAAATGGTAAAACAGCATCCGGGTTCTCATTGAGAGTAGCTTCGTTACGAAGTTTCATGTAGTCGACTGCATCAAGCAGGTCGGGATAGTAAGTAGGTGTCTGGATACCATAATATGTATTGAATGAAAGTGTTGGTAAACCTTCAGCACCTTTTTTTGTGGTGATAAGGATAACCCCGTTTGCACCTCCCATACCGTATGGGGCAACAGCGGCGGCATCTTTAAGAATCGAAACTGATTCAATAATTGATGGGTCCACCTGGTTAATGTTGTCCCTGATAACACCGTCAACAACGATCAGAGGATCTGTTTCACCTGTGGTTGCCATACCCCTGATGAAAATATCGGCATTATCCTGCCCAGGCTGTCCGCCGTCCTGCCTTGTGAGTACTCCGGCCAGCTTACCAGCCATTGCGTTGGAAATGTTGGAAACGGGGACTTTTGCTACCTCGTCACCTTTGACAACACTCACGGCTCCAGTAACTGTGGTTTTCTTCTGAACACCATAACCAACAACCACAACTTCCTGGAGACTTTCCAGTGTGGGCTGAAGTGAAACGGTGATAGTAGTTTTTCCTGCAGCAGGAATCCTTTGTGTTACATATCCTATAAACGAAACAACGACCATTGCATTCTGATTGGGGACCTCAACAGAGAATTTCCCTTCCATATCAGATATTGCTCCAAGGGTCGTCCCTTCTATCTGAACTGTAGCACCCGGAAGGGGATCGCCAAGCTCATTGTTAACAGTCCCTGTAATCCTCTGCTGAAGGACTGCTGATCCATTTTCACTATCGTTTGCTACAATAACAGTGCCTGAAGCATCAAATGTATCCTGTGCATAAACCTGGCTTTGGAATGCACCGAAAACTGCTATCAAACAAAGAATAGTGAAAATTTTCGAAACTCTAAATACTTCCGGACAAGATCTGGAATCTGTCCGTAACAAGAAGTTGATTTTTTTCATAATTTAGATTAATTTAATTATTACATAACAACTTACACAAAAAGGTTAGTAGATGTTAATGATTGTTTTAAAAACATGTGGATTATTAAAAATTCACTTTCTGGAATAGGGTCTGATCGTCAATTCATCATAGGCACGAAGTTTAGGTTAGGGTTAGTTTTAATTATATCAATGTTTTAGGCGTTGTTATTAAAATACAAAATCCTTCTTTTTTCAAAGATGGCAACAACAAATATAGGATAAGATTTTTAAAGTGCAAATTTTACACCTCAATTTTTTTTTGGCCTTAATTCACCGGAGGAGTCCGGTCCGGAATTACTTTTACTGTGATTTGACCCTTTAAAAATAAAATGGATCAGATCATTATATTTTTACCGGGTCCCCTGAGCGCTCCGGGATATACGACAGATTTTTTCAATATGACACATTTTTTTTACTTGTGAAAAAACTTATATTTACGTTTATTAAGCCATTTAAATATGGATAATGCCAAGTTGGTCTTTTAACCTAATCTGACTGAATATGAAAAAAAATGGTATTTCAAGACGAAATTTTCTGGAAAAAGCTGCCACGGTCGGGGTTGCCGGTGTCATGGTCCCTTCAATCATAACCAGCTGTAACCGTGAAGAAAAAAAGATTGTTGAGATCCCTGTGATGCCTGATGTTGCACCCGACGGGCAGGTTTTAAAAGCAGGAGTTATCGGATGCGGTGGTCGAGGAACAGGAGCAGCTATAGACTTCCTCAATGCAGGCCCGAACCTTCAGATTGTTGCACTTGGTGATGTCCTGAAAGACCGTGTCGATTCGTGCAGGGAGAAGATTGAAAAAGAAAAAGGACAGGTAGTACCGGAAGATAAGTGTTTTGCCGGGTTTGATGCTTATCAGAAAGTCATTGATGCCGGTGTTGACATTATTATAATGGCTACACCTCCATTTTTCCGTCCCGAACATTTTGCAGCATCCGTGGCTGCCCGCAAACATGTCTTCATGGAAAAACCGGTATGTGTCGATCCTGTCGGAGCCCGGTCCATTATGGCAACAGCAGAGAAAGCAAGAGGTATGGAACTTTGCGTGGTGACAGGAACCCAGAGGCGCCACCAGAGAGACTATGTTGCCAACTGGCAACAGGTTCAGCAGGGCCTTATTGGAGATATTACAGGTGGTAATGTTTACTGGAACGGAGGAAAACTGTGGCACAGAGATCCCAATCCCGACTGGAGCGAAATGGAATATATGATACGCAACTGGGTCAACTGGACCTGGTTATCGGGAGACCATATTGTTGAGCAGCATGTTCATAACCTTGACGTAATGAACTGGTTCACAGGATCACACCCGGTCAAAGCCGTTGGTTTCGGATCAAGGCAGAGACGGGTCACCGGTGATCAGTTTGATAACTTCAGTGTCGATTTTGTATTTGAGAACGGAACACATTTTCACAGCATGTGCCGCCAGGTTAACGGGTGTGCCAACAGTGTTTCAGAAAGATTACAGGGAACAAAAGGATCGACTGACTGCCAGAGCACTATTGTCGATCTCGCAGGAACTGAACTGTGGAAATACCCGTATCCTTTGGATGCCGAAGGTAAACCTGATACATCCGGAATCCTTCCGTATGTGCAGGAACATATTGATTTTGTAACTGCAATCCGTTCAGGAAAACCGATAAACGAAGCGGAGAATACTGCCATCTCAACAATGGTTGCTATAATGGGACGTGTATCGGCATACACGGGGAAAGAGGTTACCTATGATGAGATGATGAACTCCGACCTGAAGCTTGGTCCGGCAGTATTCGATTTTGGTCCGGTTGATGTACCAAAAGAGGTTCCGGTAGCCGGCCTGGCTTACGTTCCGCAAACCTGATATTCTGATTTTCTCCGGTAAAAAGAAGTTTATGATTAATTCGAGAAGAAACTTTATAAAGAAAGCAACTGCCGCAGGAGCCGCAATAATTGCCGCTCCTGCGGTATTTGGCAACACAATTGCCGCAAACCAGGAAAAAGCTACTGATGCCACCGCACCCTTTAAGTTAAAATATGCACCCGGCATGGGAACATTCAGAGAACATGCCGGCAGTGACCCTGTCGATAATATAAAATTCTGTTACGACATGGGTTTCAGGGCTATGTTCGACAACGGGCTTATGGACCGGCCGCCGGAAGACCAGGTAAGAATAGCTGATGAGATGAAACGTCTGGGAATGACCCTCGGCCCCTTTGTGCTGTATGCCGACTTTGGTGTCGTTTCGTTCGTACTTAATGAGCCGGAAATGCGCTCTATGCTTATCGGGAAAATGAAACAGGGCGTTGAAGTGGCTAAAAGGACCGGAGTGAAATGGGCCCTTGTCGTCCCGGGCAGATATGACGAAAGCCTTCACCGCGATTACCAGACTTCAAATGTGATAGAAAACCTGCGCTATTGCTGCGATATTGTGGAGCCGGCTGGACTTACAATTGTGCTTGAACCCCTGAATACTCTCAGAAATCATCCCGGGCTTTTCCTTACAGGCATCCCGCAGACATACTCAATATGCAGGGCTGTGAACAGGCCCTCGTGCAAGATAGTGGATGACCTGTACCACCAGCAGATAACCGAAGGGAATCTTATCCCCAACATTGAGGCCGCATGGGATGAAATAGCTGCGTTTCATCTGGGAGATAATCCGGGACGTAATGAACCGACAACAGGTGAGATCAACTACAGGAATATATTTAAATATATATATGGCCGGAATTATGATGGTGTCCTGTGCATGGAACACGGGATCAGCCAGAGAGGAAAAGAGGGCGAGGCGAGGTTGATTGCAGCGTACCGCGAATGCGACAGTTTCGCTTAACATATGGGTCGGGGCAGGAACATTATCAGAATATCACGTGATTAAGTTTTTAAAGTTTTCATGTCAGGCAATATTGGTTCTTAGTATTTTTTTAACAGGCTGCAAAGTGCAACAGAGGCTTTTTACAGGGGGGTATGCCGGACCGGGAGAAGAAGGATTATCCGTCTATGAATTCAACCAGCGGGATGGAAGTCTGAAACTGATTTCCAGTGCGGATGCTGGTATAAATCCTTCCTTTTTCTGCCTTTCAGCGGAGAGAGGAGTGCTATATGTGGTTAATGAGGTCATGGAAGTAAACGGTATCCCGGGCGGGGGCATCACTACTTTAAAATATGATCCGGCGAAAGGATCTGTTGAAAAACTCGGTGAATTTGTTGTCCCCGGGGGAGGCCCGTGTTTTGTTTCCCTGTCTCACGACAGGAACCACCTGTTTGTGGCAAATTACCCCGAAGGCTCTGTTGCTGTTATAAAACTCGGGGCCACAGGTATTCCGGAAAAGACAACGCAGTTCATAGTATATGATAGAAACCATACTGATGGTTCCCACGCCCATATGATAAAATCCGACCCGCAGGGGAAATATGTATATGTTACCGACCTTGGTCTTGACATAATCGTGAAATATGAATTTGATCCGGTGGCAGGGAGGCTTACTCCGGTCGCGGATGGTCATACTCTGCTCCCCGCAGGTAGTGGTCCCAGACATTTTGTATTTAATGATGCCGGCTCAAAAATGTACCTCATTAATGAACTGGCTTCAACAGTGATGGTGTTTGATACCAGGGGAGAGAAGAGTCCTTCTCTTTTACAAACACTGTCAACGGTGAGGGAAGGCTTTAGCGGGACCAATGCCTGTGCTGACATTCATACCGGGAAAAACGGAAAATTCCTCTACGGATCAAACAGGGGCGAGAACACTATCGTCACTTATGCAATAGGAGACGACGGATTGCTGACTCTTGCAGGCCACACCCAATCAGGAGGTAACTGGCCAAGAAATTTCGTGATAGATCCGTCAGGCAGATTTTTGCTTGTTGCCAACCAGCGATCGGACGAGATATCAGTATTCAGGATAGACCCTAAAACCGGTCTGCCTGCAGAACCGGCTGTGAATTTTAAAAACAGAGCCCCTTCGTGCCTGAAATTCAATTAATACGGCTTGTTAGTTGCAGTCATGCACTGTCATTATAAGCTCTGACAGATCGTAACCCGAATCCGTGGCCTTTTTCAGAAGTATATCCAGAATTTCCGGATCAAGTTTCTTATCCCTTGATAAGATCCAGAGATATTTATACGAAGGTTCCCCGATCATCACATACCTGTAATCCTTATCCAGCTCAATGATCCAGTAGTTGCCCCTGAAAGGCCAGAAAAACTGCACCTTAAGTTTCGCAGGAACATTTTTGTCGGGCACGAAAGCCATGCCCCTGGCACTGTTCACCTTTGCCGGTTCTGTAATATAGTGTCCTCTGTTCAGAACATCTATCTTTCCATCATCTCTCAGAGTATAGGTAGCTGTAATACACTTAAGCTTCGATTCAAAATAGAAGGGGAGCCTGGCAATTTCATACCAGGTGCCGGCATACCTCTTAATATCAACCGAGGGGACCACCTGCAGATCTTTCTGCCCGCTGATGCGAATAAAGGAGATCATTGCGATAAGGATTAATATTGTCTTTTTCATTTTCTCATTATTCAGATAAATATAACAAAAAATGGAGGAACCCCGGCCTGTTACCTTTAACCATTTTGCCTGTATAAAATGATTACAGATTTATTTGTGTATTTTTTTATTCCTGATTGTCACACGGCCTGACGCGGGGGGAAGGGGATCCCGTTATTTTAAGGGTAAATGTTTTCATTCCTGTTTGGGTTTGAGAAACCCGTGGGGATCATAAAAAATAATTATTGAATACCGGATTTTTTTTGTACTATTAATACCCTAAATCATTACAAAATGGACAGGGAGTCGCTGGTCGGCAGATTAAGACAACATAGTACAAGCCCATGGGATGTTATTGTGATTGGCGGAGGGGCCACGGGTCTGGGCATTGCACTCGATTCGGTCCTCCGGGGATACAGTACTGTTCTGCTTGAGCAATCAGATCTTTCGTCAGGGACATCATCGCGGAGTACCAAGCTTGTGCATGGCGGAGTCAGATACCTTGCCCGGGGGGATATATTTCTTGTAACCGAAGCCCTTCATGAACGCGGATTGATTTTAAAAAATGCGGGTCACCTTACGGCAAACCAGGAGTTTATTATTCCTGTTTATACCTTCTGGGATGCCTTCCTTTATACAGCAGGGCTGAAATTTTATGATCTTCTTGCCGGAAGACTAAGTCTTGGGAGATCTTATTTTCTCGGCCGTGAAAAAACCCTGAACCGGCTCCCTCTTTTGAAACAGGACGGGTTAAAGGGCGGTATTGTATACCACGATGGCCGGTTTGATGATTCCAGGCTGGCAATATCAATTGCCGGAGCATGTGTAAAAAAAGGAGCCCTTATCCTTAATTATTTCAGGGTAAGCAGCCTTATTAAGGATGAAACAGGACGGATAAAGGGAGTCCGGGCCACAGATGGTGAGACCGGTAACCAGTTTGAAATTTCCGGTGGACTTGTCATAAATGCCACCGGGGTGTTTGCCGACAGCATTTACAGGATGGATGATCCTGCTGCCATACCTGCAATACGACCCAGCCAGGGAGTTCATATTGTCCTCGACAAATCTTTTCTTCAAAGCGATTCGGCAATTATGATACCGAAAACAGATGATGGCAGGGTTCTCTTTGTCATTCCCTGGTACGGGAAGGTGGTGGCAGGAACGACAGACACTCCGCTTGAAGTTATCAGTATGGAGCCAAAGGCACTTGATGAGGAGATCAGCTTTATCCTCAGGACAGCAGGAAAGTATCTTAAGCGGTCCCCGGGAAGGGATGATGTTCTGTCCGTTTTTGCGGGGCTGAGACCTCTTGCTGCAAATCCGGATAATCGATCGGAAACAAGGGAAGTGTCGAGGCGTCATAAGATAACTCTTTCATCATCAGGGCTCCTGTCTGTAATCGGAGGGAAATGGACATCCTACCGCCGGATGGCCGAGGAGACTCTCAACAGGGGGATAAGAGCCGGATACCTTGAGAAACGGAAATGTTCAACAAGAGATTTTAACTTCTTTCCGGATAAGATAAAACTGGAGTCAGAGAGACTCAGAATATATGGAGAAAAGGCAGTGGAGATTGAGAAACTAATAAATGGGAAGCAATCCCTCGGAGAAGTTCTGGATCCGCGCCTGCCTTATACCAAAGCTGAGATAATCTGGATTTTGCATAATGAAATGGCCCGTAATTTAGATGATATGCTGGCCCGCAGGACAAGGGCCCTTTTTCTTGATGCCAGGGCGGCAATGGCAGTAGCTCCGGTTGTGGCTTCACTTATGGCTGAAGAACTGGGATTTGACCTGAAATGGCAGGCAGGTCAGGTAGAGAGATTCAATAAACTTGCATATGATTACTTATAGACTTATTGGCTGGTTCTATAATTTTGAAACATGAATGATTTTATTCTGACTTTGGACAAGGGGACAACAGGTTCGCGTGCAATTGTCTTCGTCCATAACGGGTTACCGGAAGCGGCAGCAGGGAAAGAATTTACCCGGAACTGTCCTCCCATCGGTTTCCGGTTTTAAGGCGGGGATTTCTTTCTTTAATAATACTAAAAAAAATGAATCTGTTTTTTGTCCCTGCACAGGAATTTATCCTAAATTAGTAAGATTAACTACAAAATATAGACTTCATTCAATAGCTGAACATTTTTATAACAGTATTGTTTACCATCAAATAACCATTAAAAGCGCAGACTATGAAAAAATTTTTACTATTGCTGGTAGTTGTCTTGTTTACATTACCACAGCTGTCCGGACAGGATCCGGCGTTCGTTAAAGAAGATAAGGTACTTAACCTTGGAATAGGATTCGGAACAACGTTGTATTCAGGCCTTCACAATAAAAGCCTTGTACCGCCTATATCTGCTTCGCTTGAATTTGGCGTGGCTGACGAAATTCTTGAGAAAGGTGTAATAGGAGTGGGCCCTTACCTTGGTTACTCTTCGTATAAATATGAATACCTCGACTGGGGATGGAAGTACTCAAACCTGATACTCGGAGCCAGAGGTAATTTCCACTATCCCCTTCTTGATAAACTCGATACATATACCGGCCTCCTGCTGGGTTATAATATTGCCACGGCAAAATGGACAGGGGCAGGAACAGAAGATGCAAGTGCGACTGCCGGTGGCGTTGTCTGGTCATGGTTTATCGGTGGCCGTTATTATTTCAAAGAGTCATTTGCCGTTATGGCAGAACTTGGCTATGGCGTAACATACTTTAATGTGGGCATAGCACTGAAGATGTAATTTTTTGTTATTTAACAGGCGGGGTAGGATCGTTCTCTTTAATCCTTTTCCTGCAAATCTGTTCTATTTCGTAAACATAGGGAATGCCAGCAATATAGAAGGTATCAGGGACATATCTCTCTGAACTGTTTTTGCTGCTTACCATTCTCCCGGTTCTCATACCGAGAGTAATGGTTCCCTTTTTTTCATTGCCGTTCACTTCAATATCGCCTGAGAACTGTTCCCAGTCAATCGACCTGTAGTTACCTTTATTATAGTTAATAAGTCTCGTGGGAGTGCTCACCACATATCCTCCTCTTTTGAATAGATTATATAAACCTGCTGCCATAATCGCAATGCCTACAATTAAGAATAGCCCTATTACCAGTGCGGGAACAAGAACAGGCCCCAGGTTATCCGGAGAAGCCACAGCCGGAACCCCGTTTGTGGTAAATTCGACTTCCCTGCCCTGGAAAAGCGGTCCAAGAAAAGCAATGAAAAATATAGAGGAAAAAATAAGCCAGAATGTTCCGAAAACGAGAAGGAAGACGGCGACTTTTGCAGGTTGAGCCCTTCCGGCCTTCACTGCAAAATCTTTGTTTTCGGATCCTATGGCTTCAAGTAAACCCTGTGGTAGCTGAATGCTTTCGATCATGTTGATTTTTTTTAAGGGGAACTATTTACTAAATCATGATTATTAAAGTTAGTAATTTTCATGCTCCGTATCAAGTTTTTCAGTGAACATTTTCACAAAAAAATATAATTGATCAGACTCTGAATTTCAGCATGTTTCTCCTTAAGCCGGCATGGTTTTTGACCAAAAGTCCATAATTTTCAAAGACGATCATCCTGTTTATTCCCGGTATCCCGTTTCCGGACAGGGCTGCCGGTAAAGGCGAAAATTCCGGCATTAAAGAGATGATGTTATTTAAATTGCAGGTCAGTTATTCAATAATTGTTTATATTTTCAATGTCAAATATCCCTCGAAATGATAATCCGGAACTTTTTTATGATCCTGGCGGCATTTATCTGTACAGGAGTGTACGGCAGTACTCTCAGTGGTGAGTCATCAGCATCTGTTGACACGGTTCAGCTGGTTGAAAAAGTATACCTGCACACCGATCGTTCAGATTATTATCCCGGGGATGATATCTGGTTCAAAGCCTATCTTATAGATGCCTACGACAGGTCCCTTTCGGGTGTAAGCAGGAATCTTCACGTTGAACTGATTTCACCCTCGGACGAGATCATCATGAATCGTATTGTGAGGCTTGACGGAGGCCTGGGCCAGGGTGATTTTACATTGTCTCACACTCTTGTCCCTGGACGCTACAGACTGAGAGCATACACGAACTATATGCGTAATTTCGGCGAACAGACTTACTTCAATAAAGAGATACAGATTACCAGGACGGCTGCTGAAACAACAATCAGCCAGAAGGGGAGCGAAAAAGCTGACAGGTTTGTTGAACTGAGTTTTTTCCCCGAGGGAGGCTCGCTGGTAGATAATGTAACGTCAATTGTAGCATTTAAAGCAACAGATCCCACGGGCAGAGGCTGTGATGTGTCAGGTGAGATCTATTCGTCGGCAGGAGATCTGATAACGGTATTCAGATCGGCTCATCTGGGGATGGGTACCTTTTCGTTGAAACCTTTACCCGGGTTAAGTTATCATGCGCTAGTACGAGGTCCTGATAATACAGAGACCAGGGCAGAGATACCGGGGAGCTTTGAGACCGGAGTAACATTGAGTGCTTCAGTAAATAATGACAACGTGCTGTCAGTTACGATCAGGACAAATGAAAAGACGCTGCCTCTTGTTCTGGATGAAGATCTTTTACTGAGCATTTCTGTCCGTAAAGAGCTGATAAAAAATGTTGTCCTGAGGATAAATTCATTGGCCAGCACTCTTGTTATTCCTGCAGACGATCTTCCGGACGGAATCATAATGTTAACGCTGACAACGCCCGGAAATCATCCACTTTCGGAAAGACTGATATTTTCACAGAGTAAACAGGATGTCAGGGTAAATATAGAGACTGACAAACCGGTTTATAAAGTGCGCGATCAGGTTGCTGTCAAAGTCAGGGTTTCAGGCGATACGATAAGCCACGAGACTGCATATCTTTCATTATCAGCAGCAGAAGGGGATTTTGCAGATAACATGACGGAATTCCCAACGACAATTGTTTCATGGTTCCTTCTTGAATCAGACGTTCACGGGCCGGTTGAAAGACCTTCGTGGTATTTTGACCCTTCCAATCAGGGGAGGATCAGGGATCTTGACCTGCTGCTGCGGACCCAGGGGTGGAGGGATTTCTCATGGAAATATGATTCCACGGATTATTTTGCCCCGGAGTCAGGTTTTTTTGTATCGGGCCGTCTGAGGAGAACAAGAAATGGCAGGCCTCTGACCGGGTCAAAAATCAATTTGATGATATTGCAGGGAGATAAGACAATAAGCGGAATAGCAATGACTGATTCATCAGGAGGATTTCGTCTGGATAATATTGATTTAACCGGGGATGCAGGTCTCATTGCAACCGCGACTGACAGAAATGATCGTCCGGACGGATTGATAGAACTCGATTCAGTTTTATATATTCCATCTGTTGTAACCAGCTATTTTCCCTCTCCAGCAGCTGTCAGAAAGCAGGAAGAACCGGAATACGTAACGGAGGAAGAATATGAAGTGAAGGTATCGGAGCCAGTCCGGGGGTATGATGAAAGGGAGGCTATCATGAAAAAGTACAGACTGACGGATACCATCGGTCTTGGAGAAGTTGTGATAGCATCGGAAAAATCACGGGATATTCAGGTGGCTAAAATAGAGTCGGTTCGCAGTTTTTATGGCGAACCTGACAATGAATTGATAGTCACTCCCCTGATGGCACAGTCTAATATGACTGCTCCTGAGTTGCTGATGGGCACCGTGGCAGGAGTTTTTGTAACGAAGTCAGGGATGGGTGGTTATACAATCAGGATTCGTTCTGGTGCAACGTACAAAAAGGATCCTCTTCTGCTCATTAACGGACTTAAATACCCAATTTCTTATCTCGATCTTCTACCGGTTTCAATGATTGACAGGATCGATATTTTGAAATCAATCGGGAATACCGCAGTATATGGTTTGGAAGGTAATTATGGAGTAATTTCGGTTATAACCCGGTCGGGTGCACAGGCATCTTCACTAACGGAAACTGCAAAGAATTCTATTAATAGCAGAATCTCAGGTTATGATATCCCACGTATCTTTTACTCACCGGTACATGATCCTGCGAAAAAAGAGACCTTCGTGCCGGACCTGAGGACAACACTTTTCTGGAAGCCGGAGATCAGCCTGACGGCAGGTAACGAAGAGCTGATTCTGAACTACTGGAATGCTGATAACCCTTCAACGATAAGGATCATTACCGAAGGGATCACCTCAACGGGTATCCCGGTGACCGCTATTGCAGAGTATAAGGTAATAAACTGAGAACTTTGCATTTCCCCTCTTTCAGGTTAACCTGAAGGCTTTGATCCTTGAAACGAGGAGTGTTATCGCAACACCAAAAATAGCAATGATGCTGAATGAATATTTCAATCCGGCAAGTTCTGCTATCTGACCTATAAGAGGAGGTCCCATAAGGAATCCGAGAAATCCGACACCCGAAACTGTAGCGAGTGCGATCCCCGGAGGAACTTTCCCGTATTTCCCGGCTGTACTGTATACGGTTGGTACAACACTTGAGACTCCCACCCCTACAAGCATAAATGCTAATGTGGCTGGAATCAGGAAGGGGAACAGGACAGCTGTGTACAAGCCTGTTGAAATTAGAATGCCTGCGATCTGAAGAAGTTTCTGCCGTCCGATCCGCGAAATTACAGCATCGGCCATGAACCTGCCTGAGGCCATCATGATCATAAATGAAGTATAGCCCAGTATAACAATCGACGGCTTGACCTTTACAACATCTTTGAAATAGATCCCGCTCCAGTCGAACATTGCCCCTTCGCAGGCCATGCTGCAGAAACAGATTATCCCCAGTTGAAGAAGAACAGGGTCAGGTTTTGAAAAGAACTTACGCCGGGGCTCATCGGGGTTAATACCAGGATTCACCCTGATCAGAAACCTGTAGTTCAGGAAAAATATGGCCCAGACTATGATCAGAATAGTAAAAAAATGCCAGTTTGGAGGGATGTTCATATTGATCATAAACAATCCTATGAGGGCTCCCGTAAATCCTGCAAGGCTCCAGACTCCATGAAAAGATGCCATTATAGGGCGGGCATAAAGTTTCTCTGCTGAAATTCCCTGAGTATTGATTGAAATATTGCTTAGGTTCCCGGCCAGTCCGAAAACAAAAAGAACAATTGCCAGCTGCCAGCCCTCACGGACCAGTCCCATAAAATTAAGAACTATAGTATAGACGGGCATAGCAAACGGTACGGTTCTGTGACTGCCAAAACGGGTTACAAGTTTTCCGGATAAAGGCATCATCAACAGTTGCCCGACGGGTATTGCAAACAGAATTGATCCCAGTTGTCCGTCGCTCAGATGTAATGAAGTTTTTATATCAGGGATCCTGCTGGCCCACGACGCAAAAGAGATTCCCATGCAGAAATATGACAGCGCTACAGCTATCCTGCTCCGCCTCCTGTCGAAGGCCATCTCTTTTGTCGCAACGGAAGACCCGAAAACAGATCGCATGAGTAAAGAAGTTTTTTAAAACAGGTGCAAAAGTATAAAAAGGACTGATAAAAAGACACATCTGCCACATGTTTACTTTATTGATCTGCAACAGACAGATTTATAGCTGTTTCATGCCAGGTAAAATCTCCCGAATGAAATGAAGCCGGGAATATCAGAAATAATTCTGCCTGATAAACAATTTAACTGCCGGTATAAATTCTGCTTCAGAAATCATTATCTTAAAGGTTTCAAATTAATAACCGGAGCAACACGGTAAATCTGACCTGTTTTATAAAATGGAAAGACAAAAATTTCTTTTTAACGCAATCATTATGATCGTATTTCAGAGAATCTGCCTTGCCATTATCAGACCTGAAACCATCTCCGGGAAGATAAATGTCAAAGCTACTGCTAAAGGACTGAAGGAGGCATTTCTTGTAATAATCTCTAAATAAGCGTTATGAAAGGTTTTATTTTTTTATTGTTAACCATTTTCCCTGCACTCATAGTTTCAGGTAATCCAAAAGGTAAGCAAAGCGAACCTGTCGTCAAAGAAGTACTGGGTGATCACAATGGCAGCCAGGTGTGTCTGTTTACGCTTACCAACAGGGCAGGAAATATTCTGAAACTGACAAATTATGGGGCCAGAATTCTGAAAATTGAGGTGCCCGATAAAAATGGCGTCAGGGAAAATATAACCATGGGAACTGAAAAGCTGGAGACCATTTTAAAAGGTGATCTTTTTGGAGGAGCAACAATAGGCCGGTATGCAAACAGGATCGCTAATGCAAAATTTACACTTGACGGTATTGAATATACTTTGCCGGTCAACAACAGCCCCAACACACTTCACGGAGGCCCGAACGGATGGTTTTCCAAAGTCTGGGATGAAGAGATCTTTAATAATAGCAAAAAGCCCGCTGTGAGATTCACATATGTAAGCCGTGATATGGAAGAAGGTTTCCCGGGAACTGTTACCATTGAAGTAACATACACCTGGACAGATAAAAATGAGATCATTATCGATTACAATGCATCAACTGACAGGAAGAGTGTAATAAATATAACCAATCATGCATATTTTAACCTTCATGGTATGGGCAACGGATATATATTTGACCATATCCTTACCTTAAATGCTTCTGCTTTTACACCATCCAATGCAACCAGGATTCCCACGGGGGAGATCCGCCCGGTAAAGGGAACACCTTTTGATTTTAACCTTCCACTTCCGATCGGGGAAAGGATCGGGGAAACTTATGAGGATGCTGTTTTCAATGGGTATGATCATAATTTTGTTCTTGATAACAAGGGGAAGGTTGATGCAACTGTATATGATCCGGTAAGCGGCCGTGTTATGGAAGTAATGACCGATCAGCCCGGGATGCAGGTTTACTCCGGTAACGGAATGATGTGGAAAAAATCTGCCGGCACAGGCAGCATGCCGGTCAATACAAGATCAGGACTTGCGCTCGAGACGCAGCATTTCCCTGATAGTCCCAATCAACCAGGCTTTCCTTCAACAATTTTAAATCCGGGGGAAAAATTCAAATCCAGGACCATTTACAGGTTTTCGGTAAGGGCCGGGAATTAGGACATTTCATTTCACCCGGTAATGACGGAGACTGATCAGGTCTATATAATTCTGACAGGGTTATTGAAAAATTTTCAGTCGCCCTGGAGATTGACATTACATTATTGGGTAAATTGTTGAAGATTATTTTTTATTAACAGTATAACCTTAAAAGCACAGTACCTTTATGAAAAGAGAAGAATTCTTAAAAACGATGGCAGCTACTGTCCCTGTTGCAACAGTATTGCCAACCTTTAACAGCCTCGCTCAGAGTGAGCTGGGTAAGGTCAGGATCACCGATGTGAAAGTCATGCGCATCCAGATTGGCGGAGGTCATGTAATGCCACTTGTCAAAATTGAAACAGATTCAGGTGTATATGGAATTGGAGAATGTCACCATGATGTTACCGGATTAGGAGCCAAGGATGTGGTCCTTAATGCGTTTAAGCGGATATTGGTTAAGCAGGATCCTTTCGACATTGCACGTCTGACGGAACTGATGAAATGGAGAGTATCGTACCTGGGAGGCAATGGCGGGATTGCGCTTCACGCTGTTACAGGTTGTGAGACTGCCCTTTGGGATCTTGTCGGGAAGCTTCTTGGATTGCCTCTGAGGAAGATTCTGGGTGGGGGATGTTACACCGACCGTGTAAGGGCATACTGGACCAGTCAGCCAAGGAATATGCTTGATCCTGCATCTTGCCGGGAGTGGGTCGATTCGATAAATAGTTCGGTGCAGAAATGGACAGCAGCGAAACCATTCAGGATATCCCGACGTCCGGGAGGTAGTGAATTAAACCGTCGTCTTACCCATAGCGAACTGGATACTAATATCCGTGCTTTCAGCAATTTAAGGGAAGCAGCCGGGGATGATTTTGAGATTATTGTCCATTGCCACTGGGAATTTGGATTCTTTGATGCCCTGAGTTTTGCCAAAGCACTCGAGCCAATCAGACCATGGTGGCTTGAAGATCCCATGCCAGTTAACTATGTGGATACATGGGCCAAACTGACAGCTGCATCTCCGGTACCTATACTGTGCGGTGAGAACCTTTATACCCTTCACGACTTCCTGCCGTTTATAATCAATCAGGCAGTCCATATGGTGGAGATAGATATTTCAATGACAGGCGGTTTACTGGAAGCAAAAAAGATAGCCGACCTGGCAAATGCTTATTATTTGCCTGTTGCAACCCATAATGTTATGGGACCAATAGCTACTATAGCCTCGGCAAACTGTGCAGCTACCATGCTCGATTTTATAGGGCACGAGACTAATGATTTCAAGAGCGGTTCCCGTGCCGGTATGGATACCCTGATAGAATATGACAGGGAGATAATTCAGGACGGGTACATACAACTATCTGACAAACCTGGTCTCGGGCTGGATCTTAATAAAGAGGTAGCAATGAAATACCTGGTGGAAGGAGAGCAATGGTGGGGATAGACAGCCTCTTATTATTAATGATTTTAATTGCCTGATGCTTTAACTTCGGGAATTTATTTACAGCAAAAATAAATGAGAACATCTGATAGATGCTATTCCTTCTGTTTTTGTGCGATTCTGGCATTAGCCACAACAGGAAGTCTCATTCTGTCAGCGTGTATATCGGTTCCAGGCCCTCATAATGCTTCAGGACGGAATAGTATCGCACGCGAACGTATTTCGATCAATGAAGGGTGGCGCTTCTTTAAGTATGATACTATGGCTGATGGTCTCATCTATGACGTACGGCCGGAAGTAAGAGGTTATAATGACCAGCGCCCAGCTGATTCCAGACCTTCCGGGGCGATTGACGCCGAGGTAACACGGATGGTACTGAAACCATGGATATTGCCTTCGGGAAATGATTTCATCAAAGATCCTGATAAGCGGTATGCCCGGCCTGAAGGAAATCCGGGAGGCGATTTCCCGTTTGTTCAGGGTGATTTTGACGATAGCTCGTGGAGGATCGTTAACCTTCCGCACGACTGGGCTATCGATGGCCCGTTTATAACCGGACAGGATGCCGAAGTGGGGGGTGGCATGGGACGTCTCCCGGGTCCGGGTGTAGCCTGGTATCGTAAGAAGCTTGAAATTCCCGGAACGGATGCAGGCAAACGCTTCTTTCTTGATGTAGACGGGGCAATGTCGTATGCAATGGTCTGGTTAAACGGAAATCTTGTTGGCGGATGGCCATTTGGCTACGCATCATGGCGACTGGATCTGACACCTTATGTAGTACCGGGAGGTGAAAACCAGCTCGCTATCCGTCTCGATAATCCGGCCAATTCGTCGAGATGGTATCCGGGCGGAGGGATTTACCGGAATGTCTGGTTAACCACGACCGATCCTGTTCATGTAGGTCAGTGGGGCACTTTTGTGACAGCCAGTGATGTTTCGGCGAAATCCGCCACAATCAACCTGTCAGTAACTGTTGACAATGATTCCGGGAAAGATGCCATCATAAAAGCTTCTACGGAAATCTTCATCCTCGGTTTAAATAATAACAGATCGGGAGTTGGTGTCGCAACTATCGGACCTGTACAGGTGCTGGTAAAAGCGGGGGAGAATATTGATACAAAAGGTTCTGTCACCATCAAAAATCCGAAGTTATGGGGACCGCCTCCGACACAGGTTCCAAACCGCTATGTGGCTGTTACCTCACTCTGGCAAAATGACATCCTGGTCGACCGGTACGAGACACCTTTTGGTGTACGTGAACTCCGGTTCTCTCCCGATTCAGGCATTTTCGTCAACGGGGAGCTGATCAGGATCAAAGGTGTCAACCAGCATCACGACCTGGGCGCACTGGGTGCCGCATTTAATACCCGTGCAGCCGGACGTCAGCTTGAGATCCTCCGTGATATGGGTTGTAATGCTATCCGTATGTCGCATAATCCACCTGCTCCGGAATTATTGGAATTAACCGACCGTATGGGATTTCTTGTGATGGATGAGGCTTTCGATGTATGGATACAAGGAAAAACACCCCACGACTTTCACCTGATATTCAGGGAATGGCACGAACAGGACTTAAGGGCTCTTGTACGACGCGACAGGAATAGTCCCTCAGTTATTATCTGGAGTTATGGGAATGAGGTTGGCGAGCAATATACAGATGAAGAAGGAGCATCCATCGCCAGGGAACTGCGTGAGATCATTGTTGATGAAGACACTACCCGTCCGACAACCAGTGCAATGAACTATGCCGGACCAGATATGCCCTTCCCTGCTGTAATGGATGTTATCAGTCTGAACTATCAGGGCCAGGGAATCCGGAACACTCCTGAGTTTGAGGGGACAGACAGAATTCGTACCGAGCCACAATTCCCGGCCTTCCACGCGAAATTCCCGGCAAAAGTAATTCTTAGCAGTGAGACTGCATCGGCATTCAGCAGCCGCGGGATCTACCTGTTCCCTGTATCCAAAGAGATCAGCGAACCTGTCAGAGATGGAAGGGGAGGCGATTCGAAGATCAGGCAGGTGAGTTCCTACGAACTCCATGCAGTTGACTTTGGAGCGTCGGCCGACAAGGTGTTCGGGTCGCTCGGACAGAATCCTTTTGTGGCCGGTGAGTTTGTCTGGACCGGTTGGGACCACCTGGGTGAACCAACACCCTACTATGAATCGCGCAGCTCGTATTGCGGAATAATCGATCTTGCTGGATTTAAAAAGGACCGGTATTATATTTATCAGGCAAACTGGCGGCCGGAACTGCCTTTAGCTCACATTCTGCCACATTGGAACTGGCCTGAACGTTCAGGCGAGGTAACCCCCGTACATGTCTTCACATCAGGCGATGAAGCAGAGCTGTTCCTGAACGGCAAGTCGCTTGGAAGAAAGAAAAAAAGTCAATATGAATACCGCTTACGCTGGGATGAAGTGAAATATGAACCTGGTGAACTGAAGGTGGTCGCTTATAAAAATGGCAGGAAATGGGCTGAAGATCTGGTGGAGACAACCGGCGACCCGGCAGTACTGGTGGCAGAAGCTGACAGGGGAACAATAAGATCTGATGGGAAGGATCTGGCCTTCATTACGGTGCAGGTGGCTGACAATAACAAACGTATGGTGCCGCGTTCTGATAATATGATCGAGTTTAGCATTGAGGGCCCGGGAGAAATTGTTGCGACGGATAATGGCGACCCGACAGATATGATGCCATTCCCTTCACACCGGCGCAAAGCTTTTAACGGCCTGGCGCTGGTTATAGTCCGTTCTGAACAGGGGAATACGGGGACAATTATTATAAAAGCAAAATCACCCGGACTTAAGGATGCTATTGCGGAGGTTAAAAGCAGAGATTAAGATCCCTGATCCGAATTTCTTTTAACCTGGACAAAATGGTTTTTAAAGGTTGATCTGTTTGATGGATTATTTAAGTAAAACGCATATCTTTATTCCACTTCGGAAGGCATAAAAATGAACTATAATTATTAAGAATCCGGGTTTCCCGGTAACAATTTTACTTTCCGGATACTGACTAAATAATTAAAAATAAAATGGATAAGAAATTCTATTTAAGAAGTGCTGAATGGTTCGGGAAGGATGACAAAATGGGTTTTGTTCATCGCAGCTGGCTTAAAAATCAGGGCTATCCTGACCATTTGTTCAGGGGAAAACCTGTTATCGGCATATGTAATACCTGGTCTGATCTTACCCCATGTAACGGCCATTTGCGTGAATTCGCCGAGATCGTTAAACGCGGAGTCTATGAAGCCGGAGGCTTCCCGTTTGAGTTTCCTGTTATGTCGCTTGGCGAGACAATTATGAAACCCACAACAATGCTCTGGAGAAACCTGGTCAGTATGGATGTGGAGGAGACTATCCGGGCCAATCCGCTTGATGGGATTGTACTGCTTACCGGTTGTGATAAAACAACTCCGTCGACCGTTATGGGGGCAGCAAGTGTTAACCTGCCCACCATTGTGGTCCCTGGAGGTCCTATGTTAAACGGTAAATTCAGAGGCAAAGACATTGGTTCCGGTACTGCAACATGGCAGCTTTCTGAAGGGATGAAAGCAGGAACTGTCACAAGAGAGGACTTGATTGAAGCTGAAAGTTGTATGTCGCGTAGTGCCGGTCATTGTAATACGATGGGTACCGCCTCCACAATGGCAACGATGGTTGAAGCCCTTGGACTTACTTTGCCCGGGGCCTCTGCCATACCTGCTGTTGACTCGAGAAAAAAGGAAATGGCTCACCTAACTGGGAACAGGATCGTTGAGATGGTAAGGGAGAACATGAGAATGTCAGATATTCTGACAAGAAAAGCCTTTGAAAACTCAATTAAAATCAGCTCGGCTGTCGGTGGGTCAACCAACCTTCTCATTCATCTGATCGCTATCGCAGGAAGGATCGGAGTTGACCTTACCCTTGATGATTTTGATCGTCTTGGAAGTGATATGCCCTTATTGCTGAACCTTATGCCTTCAGGGAAATATCTTATGGAGGACTATTATTATGCCGGCGGATTGCCAGTGATAATCGATCAGCTTAAAGATATAATCCATTCCGATGCCCTGACGGTCAACGGAAAATCAATAGGGGAAAACTGTAAAGGAGCGATTTGTTATAATCGGGATGTAATCTCTACTCTTGAAAATCCCTTAAAGAAAAAAGCCGGTATTGCGGTACTGAAAGGTAACCTGTGTGAAAACGGGGCTGTCATTAAACCTTCAGCAACATCAGGAGAATTACTTAAACACAGGGGGAGAGCCGTTGTATTTGAGAATATTGAGGATTACCATGCCAGGATAGACAATCCGGATCTCGACATTGATGAAAACTGCGTGATGGTTTTGAAAGGCGCGGGTCCTGTTGGCTACCCCGGAATGCCTGAGGTAGGGAATATGGAACTGCCTGAAAAACTAATAAGAAAAGGTATTACTGACATGGTTCGTATTTCAGATGCCCGGATGAGCGGAACAGCATATGGTACGGTAGTCCTTCATATCTCCCCGGAATCGTCCGTAGGCGGAACACTGGCCCTTGTGCAGACAGGCGATATTATTGAGCTAAATGTGGAGGAAAGATCTCTTAATCTTATTGTCGAGGCTGAAGAACTGGAGAAAAGGAGAAGCGCCTGGACACGTCCGCAACCGGCTGACAAACGGGGCTATGTACGTATGTTCCTGCAGCATGTTGAACAGGCCGACAGGGGATGCGATTTTGATTTTCTTAAAGGTGGATCAGGATCGGTTGTCTTAAGGGATCTTCATTAGAATGTTCCGGTGCAGGTAAATAAAGGTGCTTATTCACAGGAACGGTAATAATTCAACAGATTCGTTACGAAATTCAGAAGTATAAAAATCAGAAAGCTGTAATACCAGTAAAACCAGAAAATTATGAGTACAAATCGTCGTCAGTTTATTCGCAATATCTCACTTGGGGCTGCCGGTATTACTATCGGAGGAGCATTATCAGGGTTTAAAACTCCCCTCCCGGGCCAGGTTGCTGCAAACGAACGGGTAAACCTGGCATGCTGTGGTATCGGGAACCAGGGGGGATCAGATGTAATGTCGTTTTATGATACCGGTTTGTGTAATATTGTTGCCCTTTGCGATACTGATATGGGTGCCCAGCAAACTCAAAAAGTACTTCAGAAATTTCCTGATATTCCGCGTTTTCAGGACTTCAGAAAAATGTTTGACAAAATGGCAAACCAGATCGATGCTGTTTTGGTAGGGGTTCCCGATCATTCGCATTTTGCGATTTCCATGCTGGCAATGTCGCTGGGGAAAGCAGTTTTTGTAGAGAAACCAATGGCCCGTACCTTCAACGAGGTTGAACTGATGATGAAGGCTGCAAAGAAATACAAGGTGGTTACCCAGATGGGTAACCAGGGACATTCCGAAGCCAATTACTTTCAGTTTAAAACCTGGACCGAAGCGGGCATCATTAAAGATGTAACAGCAATTACGGCCCATATGAACTCGGCCAGGCGCTGGCACGGCTGGGATACGGGGATGACTAAATTCCCTGATGCAGAACCAATCCCGTCGACATTGGACTGGGACACCTGGCATTCGGTTGTAAAAATGCACGATTACAACCACGATTATATTAATGGTCAATGGAGATGCTGGTATGATTTTGGAATGGGTGCTCTTGGTGACTGGGGGGCTCATATTATTGACACAGCTCATCAATTTCTGGACCTTGGTTTACCATACGAGATCAACCCGTTAAAGCTTGACGGGTACAATAAGTTTTTCTTCCCGATGTCGTCGACTATATTGTTCAGGTTTCCGGCCAGAGGCAAAATGCCGGCTTGTGACATTACCTGGTACGATGGTCTTGACAATTTACCACAGGTTCCTGAAGGTTTTGGAACCACAGAACTTGATCCGGATATTCCGCCGACCAGTGTTGGGAAAGTACAGCCTGTGAAATTGAATCCTGGCAAGGAAATTTACAGCAGGGATTTGATTTTTAAAGGCGGAACACATGGTGCTGTTTTATCGATCATTCCGGAAGAGAAAGCCAAAGAAATGGAACCGAAGTTACCAGATGTACCGCAAAGTCCATCAAATCACTACGCTAACTTTCTGAAAGGAGTTAAGGGCGAAGAAAATACCCGCTCCCCGTTTGAAATTGCCGGCCCGCTGAGTCAGGTATTCAATCTGGGAGTTTTAGCACAGCAGCTGAATACAAAACTGGTTTTTGACCGCGGCAAAAAGCAAATCACAAATAGTAAAATTGCTGATGAGATGCTGATAGGAATGTCTCCCCGTAAAGGGTGGGAGCAATTTTATAAATTGTAGAATTTAAAAGACAAATTCCGGTATTTTTACCAGACGTTGTCTTATTGATAGAATAATTAAACTTAATCCGATCTTAAATGAATAAATTATTTGGACTTATTGCAGGTATGCTACCATGTATGATGCTTTCCGGACAGGCACAGTCAGATTTTGTGCCTCTTAAAGAACTTTTTAAGAATGATTTTCTTGTAGGTGTGGCAGTTAACGGACGAACTATTACAGGTGATGCAGGAAAGATGGTAATTGATAATTTCAATACCATGACTTGTGAAAACGAAATGAAACCTCAGAGTCTTCTCTATTTTCCTAATCAGCGTCGCATGGGCCCGCCACAGGCCCAGGGCGGTCAGCCGGGACAGGCTCCTCAAGCTCAGGGTGGTCAGCCAGCGCAACTTCCTCAGGCTCAGCCAGGGCAACCTCCTCAGGTTCAGGGAGGCCCGCCCCAACAGGGCATGGGTGGGTTCGCACAGGTTCCATTAAAACTTGACACAATTAACGGACTTGTATTTAACTGGGCATCAGCTGACCTTATCGTTGAGTTTGCAAAGGCTAATAATCTGAAAATGCGCGGTCATACCCTGGTATGGCACAGTCAGACACCTGCCGCATTTTTCACTGATGACAAAGGCAACCAGCTTACAAAAGATCAGCTATACGACAGACTTAGAGTCTATATGACTGCCGTTATGAATCGTTATAAAGACGTCACTTTCAGCTGGGACGTTGTTAATGAGGCGGTGTCGGATAACGACGGTGAGATTTACCGGACAACCAGCCCATGGTACAGGATATGCGGGAAAGATTATTTAGCTACTGCATTCCGTATTGCACGTAGCGTGAATCCCGATGTAAAACTTATTTACAATGATTATAATGTTGTCAATCCGGCTAAACTGGAGCGTACCTATACTATGATCAAAGAACTTCTCGATGCTGGCACACCTATCGACGGGATAGGACTACAGGCTCATTGGAGTAACGATATTACAGCTGAGATGCTTCAGAATGCTATTGACCGGTTTACAGCGCTTGGTTTGGAAATTCAGATTACCGAGCTCGACGTTACTACCTACACATCCTTCCATGGTGATGGTGCCAAAAAACAGGTGCAGGAAACACAACCTTATTCAAAAGAGGTCGAGGATAGGCTTGCTGACAGTTATAAACGTTTCTTTGAGGTACTCCATAAGAATGCAGGTAAGGTTACTTCGGTCACTTTCTGGGGCCTCGACGATGGAAGAACATGGTTAAACGGTTTCCCTGTCAGGGGAAGAACTGATTATCCAATGCTATTCGACAGGGAGCTTAAACCTAAGAAGGCATATTATAGTGTAAAATCAATATACATGAATTAGGTCTGTACGGGTATTCTCCCTGATACTTCAGTTACACCGGGGAAAAATCCGGCTGAGTAATAAGGGCCCGCATTAAAAACATAGAGCCATGGTGTAATGCATCATGGCTCTGTGTTTATTGTGAGGGGTGATTACACGTCACATTATCCATCCCGGTTCACCTCAGTCTTTCATTTTTGTTCCCGTCAGGATAAGGTTAACAGGTTCCGGTTGTTGCATGCCCGGAGGGCCCAGGCGGCGACCGGAAGGCGCAACGATTTCCATCTTCAGATGATCACCTTCAAATGTAAACCGGAAAGTCTCTGTAGATCCGGGATTGAACATTGAGAGATAGAAAGCCGAAAGCTGATCAGCGTTTGTCCATGTGCAGATACCAGCCGTATGGACAGGAGTGACTCCCATAGTATTTGGATAAACAGTACGGGCAATTGAGAGAGTACGGTCAGTTATTCCATGTAACCAGCTGTCAAGCCCGAACGGGATGTTGTGGATGGCACTGGCTGTAACAAAAGTAAGATAGCAATTCCCTGCGGAATCGAAGCGGAAAAGAGTTGACCGGATTCCGGGTGCATTATCCTCCATCTGATATCGCCGGGTACTCATTGTTACTTTGGAGGTACTGGTACCCTCGAACGGCCTCCTGATAGCGTAGTCAGCAATCGCTGCGTTCAGGTCAAACGATTTATCAGCCTTGAGTTTCTTATCGCTCATTGAGGGAAGCATATCGTAAATAAGTTTATTGAAACCGGCCTCATCACCGATGCTGCTGTGGCAAACCAGTATAAAATCATAATCCGGGATCACCATAATCAGCTGGTTCTGTCCGCCAATTGCCCGGTATGAGTGGTTACGGCCCATCCATATCTGATAACCATAGCCCTGTGAGCCATCATCCTCAGCTTTCTCGTTCTCATCGGGAGTCCGTTCAGGGTGCTGATAGATATGCGGTGTTGTAGCTGCTTCGATCCACGACGGATCCAATAGTTGCTCTCCGTTCCATTTTCCTTTATTAATAAGGAAGAGCCCCATTTTAGCCATATCCGAAGTCTTCATATGTGAACCTCCATTACCCATGTTATAGCCGTCATTATCCATTTCCCATACCACATCCTCAATACCCATCGGATCAAAGAGACGGGGCTTCAGGTACTCATAAATGGATACGCCACTAACCCTGGTAATGATATGCGACAACATATGAGAAGCCGTAATATTATAAGCGAAAGAGGTCCCCGGTTCATGGGCAAAAGGTGCTGCCAGAAAAGAACGTACCTGGCTGTCGCCCGAACCGGCATATGAGGTAGAGGCATGGCCGACCGACATTGTAAGAAGATGTTTTACAGTGAGAGCAGCCAACTGAGGTGAAATGGTATCGGGAAGCAGATCGGGGAAAAAGGAAGAGACCTTATCCTCTATATTCAGCAGGCCCTCTTTAACAGCAAACCCGACAGCAGCACCTGTAAAAGTCTTGGTGGCCGAATACATGGCATGTTGATACTGAGGGGCGTATGGCGCCCACCAGTGTTCGGCTATTACCTTTCCGTGACGGATCATCATCAGTCCGTGGACATCATAACCTTTCTCTTCAATCATTTTAAAGAAACTGGCAATAGTTTCTGAAGGAACACCCTGTTCCTCAGGAGTGCTTCTCACCAAACCGTCCTTGTAAGAATCGGGATACTGAACAGAATGGGAACATCCTGAAACAAGCACACACCCAAGAAGCAAGGTGGAGAGCGCCCTGAAATGCATAGATTTTACTTTCATCATAATGTAATTTTGATTATAATGGTATTATGGAACCCAAATGTCTGAAAATTATATACATACGTGTTTGTGTTTGCAATACATGGTTCAGATAAAACTAAGGAAAATTTTTATTAAATTATCCTGACGATGCAAAATTAAAAGAGCGACCTGCTTTTTTTAATTCCAAATGTCACCCGGATTATTTTATTCTCAAACATTATGTTACAATATGGACAACCTGTCCATTTCCAGTCAGTGTTTTTAGTTGCCAGGTTTGTGTAACCCATTTGATGACTATAAAATAATGACCATAAACCTTATGATATGCCGGTTTTAAAATAGAAAGATAAAGAGTTAGAACACTAAAGACTTAATTTCTTTGAAAATGAGTGAATTATGTAATCTATTCATGAAATTATGTAACACTTTTCAAATTAAAGGGTTGCAATTTTGTTCTATAATTTGAAATCACCTTAGACAGGTCTTAAAGAGTAGTTAAATAATTACTTAATCTTTATTTCGGGCCTTTAATTCATTAAAACATTATTTGCAATGAGACCAATAAAAGTATATTCTTCAAAAACAGTATTCAATTCTTTGAAAAAGGTTATCCATAGCCGGACAGAAGTATCGTTAGGTATGCTTTCATGTCTTCTGGTACTTATGTCTCCTTCCTGTCAGAAGGAAGAATTTGATAATTTTCAGATATCCGGCATGGAAATAAAATCATTTTCGAATTTATCACTAAATGGTTCGGCAACATATTATTACAGGCCAGGAGCTTTTGTAGTAGATTTAACTCAGACTCTCCTGGAGGAACGAGATTTATATAATCAGGATTTTGTATATTTTGAAAATTTTAAAATTCATGTTCAAAATGGAATTAGTAGTAAAACAACAGTTTCAAAAATAGAAATCAGATTGGATGGGATTCTTATTTTAACAACTGCTGACTTTAACAAGGAGGAAAATATTGTCTCGAAAGCAATTCCCGGGTTAACGGCTAAATCGCTGTTAGATGTATATATTGCAGGTGTTGAAGGGGGTTTTATAGAGTTATGTATTGAAGGCACGGTGAAAGTGGGAATGGAGGGGGTGGTTACTGATGTTGACGGGAATTATTATCATACCGTGACAATAGGTAGTCAGGTGTGGATGGCTGAGAATTTGAGAACAACTAAATTTAATGATGGTACATCAATACCTCTCATTGTTGATAAGACTCAATGGGCAGGTTTATCAACCCCTGCTTTTTGCTGGTACAATAACAATGAATCAGATTATAAAGTTTCTTATGGTGCTTTATATAATTGGAATGCTGTAAACATTGAATCTATCTGCCCTTCAGGCTGGCATGTCCCCGATGATGCTGAATGGACAACTCTTGCCAATTTTGTGGGAGGTATGAGTGTAGCAGGTGAAAAATTAAAAGAAGCAGGTACGATTC
Source organism: uncultured Bacteroidales bacterium (assembly GCA_963736675.1). Classification (GTDB taxonomy): domain Bacteria; phylum Bacteroidota; class Bacteroidia; order Bacteroidales; family VadinHA17; genus LD21. Next base: position 580,065 of record CAVTPT010000002.1, on the reverse strand, counting down.
ATTGGTTATTGGATAAAAGTGTTGGAACTGATGAAAATGGTTTTACCGGCCTTCCTGGTGGATTTCGTTTAATGGATAATTTCTCCTCAGCAGGATCTTTAGGCTTATGGTGGTCTTCTTCGGAGTCTTCTTCCGGGGGGCTTCCGTATAGTCCGGAAGAGTCTGGCCGTCACCTGGAAATGAATAATTCTTATGATTATGCGCTCTTAGGGAATGTCTTAAAAGTTAATGGATTGTCTGTCAGGTGTTTAAAAGATTAGTTGCTGTTTTATTTATTGCAGGCCCAGGTTAATTAGCTCCAGGGGCTTACCATTTTATTGCTGAAGCAGTTAAAAGTATGCGATTTAGAATAATTTGACCTGTGAGTTTCTGTATTACAGGTTCAACCATTTGTGCCTTGTGGCAGAGGAAGATTATTTCCCATTTTTTATGGAAGAACCCTTTTAGTAGTTGAGGCAAAATTGTTTCCTTTCCCACCCGGGGGGAAGGACTGTGAACATGGGTAGATTAATTCGCTGGAATTGCCGAAGCAGAGGAACAAAGAAGTAATCTGGCAGATTTTAAAAATTGATATTGCATCCAAAAAGCTGTTATTACCAATTAATTAATTAGTTTTGCAACCCTTTTACAGGGATGTTTTATTTTGCAATAATTTATTTCTATGATAACAGTTTCAAATTTAAGTATTCAGTTTGGGAAACGCATTTTATTTCAGGATGTTAATCAGATCTTTAGTGCCGGTAACTGCTATGGGGTAATCGGGGCAAACGGCGCCGGGAAATCGACATTCATCAGAATGCTTGTCGGTGGGGTTGACGCACGTACTGGTTCTGTTACCTTTGGCCCGGGGGAGAGAGTATCTGTTTTAAAACAGGATCATTTCGAGTTCGACGAATGCACGGTACTTGATACAGTGAAGATGGGTCATTCAACTTTATGGAATATTGCAAAGGAGAAAGAAAATCTATATATGAAACCTGATTTCTCCGAGAAGGATGGAATGAGGGCATCAGAGCTTGAAGAAAAATTTAATGAGCTGGATGGATGGAATGCGGAAAGCAATGCTGCAAGCCTTCTTAGCGGACTGGGCATTAAGGAGGAGAACCATTACAAGCTCCTGAAAGAGTTGTCAGGAAAAGAAAAAGTTAAAGTGCTTCTTGCACAGGCTTTATTCGGGAAGCCTGAAAATCTGTTACTTGATGAGCCGACCAATGACCTTGATCTTGAAACTGTAAACTGGCTGGAGAACTATCTTTCAGAATTTGAAAATACGGTACTCGTTGTCTCTCACGACAGGCATTTTCTTGATTCGATATGCACCCACATCATTGATATTGATTTCGGCAGGGTACAACAGTTCTCAGGGAATTACAGCTTCTGGTATGAATCGAGCCAGCTTGCATTAAGGCAGCAGATGTCGCAGAATAAAAAGGCTGAGGAGAAAAAGAAGGAATTGCAGGAATTTATTGCACGCTTCAGGGCAAATGTCAAGAAATCAAAGCAGACAACCAGTCGTAAGAAAATGATTGAGAAATTAAATATTGAGGAAATAAAGCCTTCGACGCGAAGATATCCCGGGATTATCTTCACTCCCGGCCGGGAACCGGGAAACAATATCCTTTCAGTAAAAGGCCTTACAGGAATTTTCGAAGGTAAAACGCTGTTCAGAGATCTTACATTTACTGTCAATAAGAATGATAAGATTGCGTTTCTTTCGAGGGACACCAGGGCAATGACGGTCCTGTTTGAGCTCCTGAAAGGTCATGACGAACCTCCAAAAGGTTCGTTTGAATGGGGTCAGACAATTGTAAAGGCTTACCTGCCTGTTGAAAATGAGAAATTCTTCGAAAAAGATATGACACTTATTGACTGGCTGGCCCGGTATTCGGAAGATACAAGTGAGATGTTCCTCCGGGGATTCCTTGGGAAAATGCTTTTTTCGGGTGAAGATGTATATAAGAAGGTCAATGTGCTTTCAGGAGGGGAGAGAGTCAGGTGCATGATAGCCAGAATGATGGTCCGTAATGCCAATGTTATGATTCTTGACAGCCCTACGAACCACCTCGACCTTGAATCCATTCAGGCGTTCAACAATACCCTGATGAAGTTTAAAGGAAACATTCTGATGTCATCACACGATCATGAGTTCATACAGACGATATGCAACAGGATCATTGAAATAGGTCCGAAAGGAATGATCGACATGGAAATGCAGTATGACGACTATATCTCAGACGAAAGGATTTTGATCAGGAGGAACGGCTTATATTAAGATCAGTTTTCAGAAGCTCCGGTTCATAACCTGAACTGTCTTATTTTATTTCAATAAAAAAGCCCCGGTGAAATCGCACCGGGGCTTTTCTTTAACAGATATGAGGTCAAAGCCTGTGAAAAGAGTAGCTTATTCACTCATATTTTAAACATATACTATTTATCATAATTTAATATTACAATAAATTTTCCGCCTTCTTTACCCGGTACAACTTTCATTTCCATCTGTCCGGTCACCCTGGTACCAGTACCAAGCTTTGAAAGGGTATCTGTCACAGTGGGTTGTTCTCCCGAACCGGTAAGCTGTTCCGTGGTCAGTTCACCTCTCCACAAAACAGGGCCGAAGGTGTGTCTGAAAGTATATTCTCCAGGAGTGATACTGTCAAAGACATACTCATTAATTCCTTCCCTGACCATTTTTCGCTCGATCATTTCTCTTCCTTTGGTAAGTTCTATTTCAGCTCCTCTTCCCATAGTCTGTTCAGTGATTTCCCTGTAATAGTCTGTCCCGCTTTCAAAGGCTTCAACCTTAAAGAAATATTCGGGTGTGGTGTTGAGACTATGGATTGTGATGGTATAGTTATCATATACCATGTAGTTGTTGTAAAGTTTATCAGGTTCAATACCATACCGGACCACATAACCATCGGCTCCTTCAACAGGCTGCCATGTGATTGTTGCATCGCGCCTGTCCACCGGATTACGGGCAGCCAATACATTAGTGACTTCAGTAAACTTAGCTTTACCGGGATTCCCGAAAATTCGTAAATCCTGAATTGAGAATTTCCCGTTATCATGCGTAAATACATTTGTCACTTTTACATACCTGGCTTTAACCGGCTCCGGAAGCTCTGTATAGTCATGCCTGTTATCCACCTCATTATTGCTTTTATCAATGAGCGTTGTCCAACTGGTATTGTCGTTTGAGATCTGTACAGTATATGACTGGTAACGAGTAAGGGGAGGGGCACCACCAAATCCTCTGCCAACTTCCACTGTAACATCCTGCCGGTCAAAATTGACCTGTAAAGCATAAATATCACATTCCTTGCCAAGATCAACTGTCATATATTCTCCGGGATCTCCTGTTTTCGCACACCATTTGGTCATGAAGTTTTCATCAACAGCATTCCCGGCTCCGAATCCTTCGAGTGTTGAGGAGACCTCGACATATTTCTTATTCGATAAAAGCATCCACCCTGTAAAGTTGTTGTCAACAGCATTTTCCTTAATACCGGGATAATATTGAGGATAATCGCCAAATGCAGTGTTGGAATGCATTACTCCATCAGCATCAACAGCCGTCGGGAATAATACTATTTCACCACCTCCTCTGCCTCCATACCATGCCGGAATCATACAGATGGTCCAGAATTGACCGTTTTTATCCTTGAATGTGCTGCCATGTCCTGCTCCGGGAAGATATCCTGTTGTTTTAAAAGTCAAAGGGTTATGCTGTGAATATTCAAATGGACCCATCGGGCTGTCCGATACATAAACGCCATGGGAATAGGATAAAAACTCAAGGCCTATTGCGGCATACTGCAAATAATATTTCCCGTTGTGTTTTGTCATCCAGGGACCTTCAATCCATGGTGATTCTTCAGGGAAGTAAGGCCTGTGGGTGAAATAGGGAAAAATAACATCTTCGGCTCTTCTTGTTTCAAATCCATGTTCTTTGTAATCACCAAAAATAAGTACTTTTGGCTCTCCTATTTCCTTAAATGTTTTCGGATCAAGTTCTACAACCTGGAAAGGAAGGATCTGCGACCAGCCCCAGTACATATAAAAACGACCATCTTCGTCAATAAATATATTGGCATCACCATATCTGTCACTGTCAAGAGTACCGACTTCTGTCCATACTCCGCTTTTGGGATCAGTACTGGCGAAAACAGCTTTTGCATTCATACCACATGCATACATGGTTTCACCATCAGTTACAGCCGAGGGAACACCTCTGGGGAAATTGGCAACCGGTACATAGGTCCAGTCCCGTAAGTTAGCTGAATACCAGTATCCTCCACCACCTGTAATGAAAAGATAATAATCATCTTTGTAAAGGACTACTATAGGTTCTCCGGCCCTGCGAGCCCGCTCAGATCCAACATTCAGATTGAGAGGATTACAGAATGTCATGGGTTTGTCCGATATCCGGACAGAAAAAGTCTCAGGACTATCAGATTTTTCTGATACCCTGGAACATGAATAACTGGTAATTAAAATAATCGTTACCAGAAGAATTACTGTTTTAAGTGTCAATTTGTTCATTATCGGCTTTGATTTGTTTATAAAAAATTTGGTTAATTCCGGTGTTAATTATCACAAAATACTTATTTTTTTTAAATGAATGAAAAAGATGACCTTACTTTTATTGAATTTTGGGAATAAAGTTACAATAAAATTTAGAAAACAAAATCAACTTTTTCATCACCCGGTTAATGAACTTAATACCGGAAATTCTTTGGAACAGACCGAAGATTGCTGATATAGTTGCCATCGCTGTTACAAAAGCCGTATAATTACTCTTCCCGTCCATGGCTGTGTTTGTGGTCCCGGCACAATCCCGGGGGTTTTGGGCCTGCATACAGGCCGGTGCAGTTTATACTCCGGTAAGTTCTTCTTTGTGACCACTATAGTCCGGTGCGACAGCTCTTATTATACATAACAAAACATTCTGCATTCAACAAAATGTCGATTTTAATTGTTAATGCTGCAAATAATCCCTTTTTAATATTTAAGAAATTCAGGTGCCATTTAAAACTTACATTAATGAAAAAGTCAATTTATCTGGGGCTGCTTCTGTTTACAGCAAGTGCCTCATTTGCCCAGGACCCTGCAGTTTATAAACTCAGGTTGTCCTATTCACTTCTCGATGTTCCACAGAATTTAAACTCAACCGGAAATTATCCATCAATGATGCAATCCGTTGAATTATCATCCAATCTGTATGATTTAAGCTTTTGGGGAATTGATGCTGCGGGGAATGCAATAATAAAAAACCGGAATAATACATTTGGTGGTAAAATTGCAAATAGCGGGTTCAAATACCTGGCAGGATTTGCTTTCAGTTATTACGGGAGTGAACTTCCTGTTCCTCTTGGAGTATTTACTCATGAAGAATTTCACCGTTCTGTGCTTGGGATTAATAATCTTTCATCAAGGAACGGAAACTGGATTTTCAATCGCTGGGATGGAACGGTGTACGGATTGTCTGATGAGGATCTGAACAGCCTCAAGACTAAACAGTATTAATGACTTATTGTACTCCTATGTCAGTGGGATTCAATCAGAGAATTATTTAACACAGGTTAATGTCATTGAGGATTTTTTCCACCCTCGGACTTTTTATAAGAATCCGATGTATCTGTACAATGCTTACTATGTCTGGGACTATTTCAAGTTTTCAGCAAGTTCACTCAGCGATTCCGTAAAAGTTCTTGCGCCTCCGGATGAGGATGTAAACCCAATTAACCGCGATTTTGCCGGAGCCGACCTTACGGCCTGGATCTATGATATGTTCAGTCCGGAAAGCCCATATACCGACCGTGATATGTTTCCCGACGGGGAGGGTGTTAACAGAAGGATCGGTTTTAGTGATCTGACCACGGAAGGTCAGGATTACCTGAAAAAACAAAAGCAACTTTCATTATTGAATTTTGTTAATCCGGCTATTTTTCTCCTTAACAGGATTAAAGTCAATCAGGATTTTAATTTTCTGGCTTTTATGCAATATAGTCCTGTTCATTTTGGTAATGATATTGCACTATATATTCCATTTCAGATAAAATCGGTGAATCAACTTATTGCAATTCATAATTATAATAACAGGGATAAAAGGTTTCCAGGCATTCAGTACGGCATATATAATATTTCGCCATTTCTTAACAAAAAAATGGAAATAGGGGGAACGCTAAGTCTTTGGATCCAACCCGTTAATCAGGGATTTTTTGATCAGTCCGGAAAGTTCGGCGGAGCCCTTGAGATGGAGGTCAGATTACAATATTGGCAAAGGTTTTTCGGTAAATATAACTGCCGGTTACAAAACAGCGGGATGGATGATTGGAAATCCTTATATCGATCAAAAAGCCAGATTCAGCGTTGGAATTAAATATTTCCTTAAGAGCTGATCAGTTTACCTGGACCAATATCTAAATACTCCGGCAGAGAAAGTCAGAATTAACAAACGCCCTTCTGTTCAAATTGCGTTGTTTGGTAATGACATAATCACAAAACGGATTAGTTTTTGTCCTGACGTTATTAAAATGAAATAGAAGCTTCCGGACAAACTATCTTTTGGCCAGACCTGTTATTATGACAATGCCTGTAACAAATCTCATCTTATGGATTATTATATTTCAATAGTTGGTTGTAATAGTGTCAGTAAGTTTTTTCGCGGATCGAAGAACCTCCACCCCGGATGACAATGACCCAGGGCATTTTTCGAACTTCCTGAGAAAGTCTTTGCCTGCTTCATCAAATGATTGCGTACGCTGAAGTAATGAATCAATTTGTGACACTGCTTCTTTCGCTTTCAGTTGGAAAACGGTTTGTCCCGACCTGGTCGAGGTTACGAGTGATTCTGAAAGGGCTGTCCAGTCCTGTAGTGTTTTGAGGTAACCGGTCAGTGAGACTTTATGAAAATTATCAACACATTCGTTAAGGTTCTGCATTCCTGTCTGTAAAGCCAGGAATCCCTCCTGGCTGGTGCCGAGACCTTGTGAACTATTGCACCCGCATTCGTCTGGCTTGTATGGAAGTCCTACCTGCCAGGGTTTTTCGGCAGGAGCCGGTGGTGTGACAGGTGTTTCATTTTCTCCCGGCTCTTCAGTTGGAGTCTCCTCAGCCGGAGGGGTTACAGTTGCCGGTGTCGGTTCAGTAACCGGTTTAGGTTCACCAGGTTTGGGTGCAGGTTTTGGCTTTGCCCCTTCCTGTTCCTTAGGCTGTTCAGTGCTTCGGCGGCATAAGCGCTGAAGACGGTCGATCTCCAGAATATTTTTATTTGCCTGCTCTGCCTGTTCCATCGCACTCTTTAACTCAATGTTAGTCCCAATGAGCTGTCCCAGGTAAGTACCAAACTCAGTTGCGCTTTTTCCTGCTTCCACTCCTCCGGTAAAAGCCTGGGCAAGGTCCGACCCGAATTGTGATACGAAAACCTGCAACACGTTGCTTGTAACCTCCCAGTTGTTTTCACTGGTTACAATATCTTTAAAACTGGCACCTGCTTCGAGTATCTTTGCGGTATTAATGGCAGCTGCTGAGGCATTCATACCTTCACCCGTCAGCGTACCTATTATCAGGAGAGCTGTTTTTTCCGCAAGATTGTAGGTTGATTTTGCTATTTCACTGGCGGCTTTCTCGAAATCCGCGGAACCCAGTATACGTTGGATAGCCCCATAGGCCTGCCTTTGGTTTTCCTTAGCTACTTCCAGCATCCTGTTGAGGGTAGCGATGGTTTCATCGTCGCAGTTAACCACTTCAACATCTATGACTGGTCCTGTAATACTTCCGCAGCTGGTTTTTGCCTGTAAAGTAGTTTTCCCCTGACGGTTACCGATAAGTTCCAGGGAGTTTTCCAGTCCATTAGCTGTTATGATTGTGTTATCGGCCGGGATGAAATCAACAAGCTCCTCAATCTTTGAGGGTTGACCGGCAACCGGTACCTTAAGGACTCCCGCGAGTTTTTTCCCGTCAATATCGAAAAGCGGAATCTGGGGAATGGCATCTCCGCCGTTGTATGATTCTATCCTGACACATGTAGCCGGCTGCGATGCCTGTGAGGTTTTTCCCTCAGGACTGATATATTCGACGAAGAGTGTTCCCCTGCCTGGCGATGCTCCGGTAATGGTAGCCGTAGCACCGTCGGATTCAATTGTCATCATATCCGATGGTTCAGTCCAGTACCTGTATTTTCCTCCTTCAGGTTTACCGGCAGCTGCCACCTGTCCCTGTTGTCCGATACCCAGTTCAATACAGCCACCAAGTGTTACTTCAGACTCGATGTAGGAAATGGCTCCGCCCCGAAGGGTAGCCTTAGTATGTAATGTTCCATCAATTGCCCCGTTCAAAGTACGGTCATTAACTTTCACTAATGCCGGCCAGTTTTTAAGATCGTCATTAGAGAGCTTAAAGGTGAGAACATCTGGCATTTCTGCAGGTTCATTATCCTGGGAGAACAGGCTGAAGAAATCGCTGTCGCCCTCACCCTCAAGATCCGGTTCGATAAAGGTCAGGACTGCTCCGTCGGCGGTACGCTTTATGACAGCTTCAGTGTTCCCGGCGGGACCAAATGCCCTTCTCCCCGGGTCTGTTACAGGGCCACCGGCAGCAGAAGTCCAGGTATCGTTTTCGGTTACCACAGTATAACTGAACACACCGTCGCCTACAGTGGAAAGGCTTACAGAACTGACTCCGTCATTACCCGAACCGGATTTCTCACGGATATAGAAAAGCAGGGTCTCTCCCGGTTTCATCGCAGCAATACTTCCCCTCCCGGCCAGAAGCCCCTCAGGTGAAGCATTCATCCGGGCACCCGTCTTCGACATTTCGCTGGAGGTCATTACACCTGAGTACCCCGAGTTCCATGCGGCGCAGGGCCAGTACATAGCCTCTAAACTCTTTTTAAAGGACTTATCCTCTACAGAACCCTTTTGTTCAAGTGTGATGGTAAAAACAGGTCCGTTCGGCGTCTGGCCGCCAGCAAGAGAACTAAGCATCAATCCTGCTATAAGGATCATGACTGCGGAGGGATATTTTTTCATATTTTAAATTCTCAGTAATTTGTTATTTATCGAATCAACGGCGACAATCAGGTCTGTTTTCAGGACATCCATTTCAGTTTGAAAGTGAGAACTTAACAGTGGCTGAATAGTTCCATGCTTCATTTACATTTCTGCAATTTCCTTCATTAGTGACAATGAATGAAGGTTCCCCGGGTTTGGGCAGCAAATATGAAGTCAAACTCAGAATCAGCATGGGAAGAAAATCAATGACTTCTTCATTTTTCAGGAGTTTTTAGTGCAGTTATGATCATTTCCCGATCAGCGGGAGGAGGTTGCGGATATTCTCCAGGTCAAATGATTCTTCAAAGCGCATTTCATTATAGCTGATGCTGTTGTTCTGAAGATATTCTTCTTTCAGTTTCCTCAGATACTCTTTTCTCTGAACAGACCTGAAATTAATTATCTGGATTGCTGATTCAGGCAGATCGCGATTCCAGTATTCCGGATTGATCTTCATTATGTAAGGGAAAATGTTGTCCATTCCTTCTGCTCCGGGGGTAGCACTCACCCTTGCAACGCCTCCGCCAAAATATGCAGGTTTATCGCGCTCTTCCTCAGGTATTTCAGAAAATTCCTTTTCAATATATTCTTTTAAATATCTGGCAGAAATATCGTCCTTATCGCTATCGGTTCTTTCCCTTACTGCCGTGAAAGCTTCGCTGACTGTCACAGGTATCCAATAGGGGGGACGCGAAGGGTCATAGATCACAAAGTATTCTCCGTCGTAAACATCAATCCCTGGCTCAACAGTCTCTTTTCTTAAAGGTGCAGTAAAATAGCCATGTTTAGCGTCGTGGCTGTAAGACGACTGCCATACAGGCATCGCTTTATTTATATAAAGCGACCACTCAGGAGGTTCAATCAGTCCCCTGGCAGGGGTCCCATCCTTTGACCTGTACCATGATGCAAACTCAAAACTGATCCTTGATGGTATGGCATAACCTCCGACATCCCTGCAGCTGACATTATATATTCTTGCTCTGCCATCGAAACCTTTAATGTCAGCCAGAACAGGATTTTTCCTGACTGTGATGACCAGGTCAGTAATCCTCCGGAGGTTAGCAGTCAGCTCAGTTTTTGAAAAACCACAGTCAGAAGAAGTATAATCGGTCCGGCTGAGGATTTCGAATGTACCTTGTTTTTCAGTCAGCAATGGTAATTCCTGAGCCCCCAGTAAACAGGGTAATGCCAGTAGCAGTGTCAACACGATTGAGTTCATATTATTCATGTCGTCAGATATCAGTTGCGTGCAGGATTGAGATCAATGATTACGGTTAAGGATAATGGCTGATATTCCAATGGTTTAAAGTTTAATAAATTCCACTCTGCGGTTAAGGGCTTTGTTGACCGGAGTATCGTTGGGTGCTACAGCCTGACTTTCCCCCATGCCGTCAGTTACAAGACGGTCGCCGTTTACGCCAAACGATTTTACAAGTTCATTTTTGACTGATGCAGCACGGCGTTTTGAAAGGTCAAGGTTAGAAGCATCTGCTCCGTCGCTGTCAGTATGACCGACTATTTTTACTTTGACATCAGGTACTTCGTTCAGGATAGCTGCAATTTCCTTGAGTGTACCATACGATTCGGGCTTAACCACATCTTTGTTCACATCGAAATAGATACCGTAAGTAACCAGTTTGCCTTCGGTCATCAGCTTGTTGCGCATGTCAGGAGCACCGACTGCGATGCGGACATTGCTTATCATGGCTGCACCATACTCGAATCTGAGTCTGTCGGGTTTCAGACAATCAGTCGGAAAAGCCTTGGGCAGGTCTATCATCTTGTTCTGATCCTGGTACAAACGTATTCTTGATTTCTGAACCCACATGGCAATATGATATTTCTGATTTTGCTTCTGAGAATACATTGCATCATCTTTATAGCCGTTTAACTTTAAGTTTTGACAGTCTGTCTTATTCAGCCAGGTGTGATAAGTCGGTCTGCCGGAATATTCTACATTTAAACAGAAGCCTCCCTCGCCCGGAGCCGAGCCGGAATCCCATGCCCTTGCATTTTTAGCCTGCATTAGCCGTACAAGATAGCCTCCCATGCTATTCCCTTCGCCTTTAATGGGAATAACATCGAATTCAATTGTGTAATTCTCAGGTAAGTTCAGTAAAACATCAGTCCATACACATTCCCGCATCACAAATTTCATCCAGTTACCGGGAAATAAATTGGTTGTAACAACCTCCGCAGTCCCGTTGGTGTTCCACAAAGCCGGGAAGTCTCCGACGGCATCCTGGCTGAAATCATCGAAGAAAATTATCTTTTCACCTGGTACAAAGTCATATTTGGAATAACTCTCAAGGGCGGTCTGCTGCACGCTGCTATTGCTGCCTGCCTTTGCCTCAGTCCCCTTGGCCTCCTGATTATTCTGTGACTCGGCAGGCTGATCTGCATTGTTGTCATCTTTAACTCCATCTTTAACACCTTCCTCTACAGTATCAAGAGTCTTGTCAATAGCCTGGTCAGCCTTCTGATTGAGCCGCCTGTTTACCTGCTGTTCAAGTTTCTTCTTAAGGTCGACTTTAATCTGACCTTCTGCGTTAAATGTAAAGCTTAAAAAAGCCAGTACGAACAAAATTTTAGACAGGGATTTCATTTTATTGTAAGTTTAGGTTTCAATGGTTGAATATAATAAAAGTAAAGTAAACCTACAATCTATTCTTAAGAATATAATCCCCTTTTTGGGGGTTTTTTTGTCTGGGGATAAAAAATGTGATTATACCTTAAAGAAATTGATCTGTCTCCCCATGGGAGAATCTGCCTGGTCTTTTTATTTGCAGACAGGTTATTTAAAATATCTAACCTGAAATTTATGAGGATGTTTTATTAATATTTTAATTGGCAGAATCAGAATCATCCTGCTTTTTATCAGGTATCAGTTCTTCACTAATTGTACCGGGGGATTATTAGTGAAATTTTAAGGTAAACTTAGATCCCTTATCAGGAGCAGAAATCACTGAAATTATGCCATCATGATTTTGCATTATTTGCTTTGATATGCTTAATCCGATTCCTGACCCATTTTTTTTGGTAGTATAAAAAGGCACAAAAATATCTTCAAGTATATCACCCGGTATTCCGGTTCCATTATCTTCCACCTGAATTATTGTACTACCATCTGCAACGGATGCCCTCAGGCGAATTACCCCGTTCTTCATATCGGTTAAAGCTTCGCCCGCGTTTTTAATCAAATTGATCAGAACCTGCTCAACCTGGGCATAGTCTGCTTCAATAGCAATATCTTCAGGAGATACACTTGAAATAATTTTTATATTATCCGGAATATTCGATTCCATGAGTATACTGCATCTCCGGAACAGATAATCAATAGTGAATGACTTTAAATCAGGTTTAGGTAAAGATGCGAGACTTCTGTACTTAGCGACAAAATCCAATAATCCTTTTCCTGTTTCTTCAATGGTTCCTAATCCGGAAAGTGTTTTAGATATTAATTGATTATTAATATTTTCGGGCTGAAGGATATTCCCATTTTCCTTATTTATAAAATATCCCGAGATAACACTGGTGAGAGAAATAACCGGACTTATGGAATTCATTATTTCGTGGGTTAATACTTTGATAATTTTTTGCCATGAGTCCAGTTCTTTTTTATCGAGCTCATTGGTAATATCCTGAAAAGAGACCATCTTTATTACATTGTTTTCATATTTCAATTCGGTGGCTTTTATTAATACACTCTGTAAAAGATTGTCTATTTTCATTTTATGCAAGATTTCCTGTCCTGGTTTTATGGTATTAATAATTGTAAATATTTCATAATTCATGGTTTTAAAAGTAGAGAGTTGCTGAGGTTGCTGAACATTCAGATACTTTTTTGCAGCCCTGTTAAATATTTTAATAATGCCATTCCTGTCAAATGATATTAATCCGGCATCAACGTGGTCAACCACACTTTGCAGGAAATGACTTGTTCTCTCATTTTCAATTTTCTCATTCTGAATTACAGTATTTAAGTTATTCATGCTGTCGTGCAATTTTCTGAATGATCTGTCCATTTTATTGTCAGAAAATCGAACGGATGAGTCATGATCCCCGACCGTTGAAAAGAAATATTCCAGATCTGAATTTGTTTTGTTGACCTGATTTACAAGTAACCAGGTTTGCAGCATAATCAGAAAAATAATACCTGTCAGAGTATAATAGTATCCTCCTTCATGATGTGGAAGCATTATCCCAAAAATCATACAGGATAAAAGAATCAGAGATACCCGGATTATGACATTGATGAAGAATTTATTTAATACCATGATTATGGTTTTCTAAAGGTTATACTTTTGCATTTTGTTGTACATGGTTTGTCGCGCAAGTCCCAATTCTTTTGATGCTTTTAAAACACTTCCGTTATTATTGTCAAGAGCAATCTGCAGCGCCTTTCTTTCAATTTCAGCAAATGTTGATGGCTTTTCCTGGTTTGTTTGCTTAGTGGGATGTGCAATGATAAAGTCGTCAGGCGTTAATACATCTGAATCACATAATATGACTGCTTTTTCTATCGTATGACGTAACTCCCTTACATTTCCCGGCCAGTTATATTTAATTAATTTGTCGAGGGTTTTGCTGGTGAATTTCAAATGGAATTTCCCGTATTTGCCCGCATACTCCCTGAGAAAATGTTCTGCCAGTAATGCAATGTCTTCACACCGGTGACGCAAAGGTGGAATTTCAATCACAATTGTGTTAATCCGGTAATAAAGATCCTCGCGAAAAAGATTCTTTGACACCATTTCTTCGAGATTATTATTTGTTGCACAGATAAGCCGGATATCAAAAGGGATTGGTGTTTTTGAGCCAACCTTAAATATTACCCGGTTTTGAATGGCTGCAAGAAGTTTAGATTGCATTGTAAGAGAAAGATTTCCTATTTCATCCAAAAACAGGGTGCCACCCGAAGCTGTCTCAAACCACCCGGTTTTATCTTCACGGGCATCGGTAAATGCACCTTTAATATACCCAAACATTTCGCTCTCGAACAGTGTTTCAGAAATTGAGCCTATGTCAATGCCGATAAAGACTTCATCGGCTCTGCGCGAATTATTATGGATCTCTTTTACGATTAGTTCCTTCCCGGTCCCATTCTCGCCTATAACTAAGACATTTGCATCAGTTCTGGCTACCTTGTTCATCACCTGCAACACATTTTGCATTGCCTGTGATATCCCTATCAGAGGACCATTTTGTTTAATATTCCCTTTGTTTATTCGCTTTTGCCTGTCGCGGAGCTTTTTATTTTCAATCTTTGATTGCCTGAGTTTAAATGCTGTCTGCAGGGTAGTAATAAGTTTGTTATTGTCCCATGGCTTAACTACAAAATCGGTGGCACCTTCTTTTATTGCCCTCACAGCCAGATTAACATCGGAATATGCTGTTATCATCACCACAGCCGCTGACGGATCTTTCTTCATTATGCGATTGAGCCAGTAAATACCTTCATTGCCTGTATTGACACCTGCTGAAAAGTTCATGTCCAGCAGGATAATCTCATACTCCTCCCTGTTTATGTAACTGATTATCTGATCAGGGTTTGATATGGCAATAATAGTGTCAAACTCCGGCTCAAGCAGCTGAGTAAGTGCTCTTAAAACCTGTTTATGATCGTCAACAATCAAAAGTCTGCCTTTCATAAAGTATATTTAAATTTCATGTTGTGTCCATATATTGGATTTTTAATGTCCTTATATTAGACAAATATAGAAAATATTATTTTGAGAATTTTGCTTAATTAACTAATTTTCAGAAGGTAAAAATTAGTGGTATAATAATTGAAAACCTGGATTGAAATTATTATGAGTCAGATATGATCAGGAACTACTTCAAAATAGCTGTCAGGAATATTAAAAGGTATGCAACATATTCAATTCTTAATATAAGTGGTATGGCAATAGGCATGGCCTGTGCAACTTTAATTCTTTTATGGGTACTGGACGAATGGAGCTACGACAGGCATTTCGATTATGCCGATGATTTGTTTCGGGTAATTGAAAAGCAATATTTTTCCGGAGAAGAAGTTTCTCTGTTTGCTGTATCTCCGGGGGTTTTACCAGCTTTTCTTAAAGATGAATACCCCGAAATAATAAGATCTGCGAGATACTCAAACCCCCAGTTCCCGGTACAAAAAGGGAATGAATTTTTAGAAGCAAAAATTGCTGTGGCAGATAAGGAGTTTTTAAATATGTTTAATATCAGATTTGTTAAAGGAGATATCAGAAGCGCGTTAAACGGACCTTACAATATCCTCATTACGGAAAATCTGGCAAATAAATATTTCATTAACGAAAATCCTGTTGGTAAAACATTGACCTCCTCAAGTTGGGTATTCACAATCACTGGAATTGTAAAGAGCCTACCTCACAATAGTCATTTAGAGTTTGATATTTTATTCCCATCTGAGTTTCTGATACAAACAGGCGCCCCTCTAAATGATTGGGATTACCGATGTTATAATTATATTCAACTGCAAAAAGGAACCGACAGTAAAATAGTTGATGAGAAAATCCGGGATTTCATCAGGAACCATAACAAAGGATCGAACTCGGAGATTTTCCTGCAAAACATCAAAAAGATTCACTTATTCTCATTCCGGAAATATGCTTATGATATCACCGGTCATGGTGACATAGCTAATGTCAGGATTTTGAGCCTTATAGCTGGTTTTATTCTACTTATTGCATGTATCAATTTTATGAACCTTTCTACTGCCCAATCAGCCAGGAGGGCAAGGGAAATTGGTATACGTAAAGCAGCAGGAG
The DNA here is from genome assembly GCA_963736675.1 of uncultured Bacteroidales bacterium. Lineage (GTDB taxonomy): Bacteria > Bacteroidota > Bacteroidia > Bacteroidales > VadinHA17 > LD21. The sequence continues at coordinate 564,236 of CAVTPT010000002.1, read as the reverse complement.
CAGGTAAACTAAAAATAGTAGTCCAGTTCCTTGGAGAATCTCTGTTGATAGTTTTGATAGGCCATTTAATTGCAATGATTTTTGTCGAATTATTATTGCCTGGTTATAATAATTTGACAGGTAAGCAGTTGGATATTAATCACCAGGGGGCCGGTTTATATATTGGCTTAATTACCATTGTATTGTTTATCGGTTTAGTGTCCGGGGCTTATCCTGCATTCTTCTTGTCCTCTTTTAAGCCACTGGATACTTTGAGGGGAATTAATATTAAGAATCCGGGCAACGCAGGATTCCGGAGAGTCCTGGTTATTTTTCAATTTTCACTTTCCATTCTGCTTATTATTTGCACTCTGATTGTACGAACCCAACTTGGCTATATGCAAAATAAGGATCTGGGATATAACAGGGAAAACATTGGTTATTTTATGTTCGATACAAACCCCAGGGATCCTCAATTGGAGACTTTTAAAAATGAGCTCATTAAAAACCCTGACATCGTGAGTGTAACAAGAGCACACTATAATCCTGTCAACGTTGAGGGTACGTGGTCGGGTCTTAAGTGGCCAGGGAAAAAGGAAAGAGATGATGTTTTATTTTATGGGCTTGGAGCAGACGCTGATTATGCCAAAACCTTTCAACTTCAGCTTAAAGATGGACGTTTTTTTTCCTCTGAATTTTCAACAGATATTAATGCAGTGGTAATCAATGAGCAAGCTGCTAAAATTATGGGCCTGAAAGATCCCGTTGCTGAAGTAATATCAGCCGGAGATGGATCGGAATTTACTATTATTGGAGTAGTAAAAGATTTTCATTTCAGGTCGTTACATACCAGCATCGAACCGCTCATAATGAGATTAGAGCCTTGTAATAATTTCTTTATCAGGATGAAATCAGACAAATCACTTTCAATAGTTGAATCTGTTAATAAGATATACAAATCATTTAATAATCCTAATCCTCTCTATTTTCATTTTCTTGATGATGATTTTGACAATCTTTACCGGACAGAGAAAAGACTGGGAAAAATATTTGGCTATTTTTCTTTACTGTCTGTCATCATTTCGTGTCTCGGGCTTATAGGATTATCCTCATTTATGACTGAGCGCAGAACAAGAGAGACAGGAATAAGGAAAATAAATGGTGCAAAGTCCATTGAAATACTCTCCCTGCTGTTGCGAGAATTTGTTATATGGGTAATGATCTCAATTATTATTGCATGTCCCATTGCCTGGTATGCCATGCATAAATGGCTTCAAAACTTTGCCTACAGGACCAGAATATCCTGGTGGGTATTTGTCCTGGCAGGTATAATGGCTTTGCTTATAGCTTTGCTGACAATAAGTTATCAAACTTACAAAGCTGTTGGTAAAAATCCTGTCGAGGCTCTGAGGTATGAATAGGAACAGGAGCATTTTATTTGAGGAATGGTTTTTTGGGTTTTCCCCATTGTTTGTAAGTTAAAACATGCCTCTCCTTTTGAGTCCCATTTTTAGTGCGTCGTACGAAAGGTTCTTCGCCGCACATTTATTATCTATGGCCATGCAGGCAGCCGGAGTATCGTAATGCTGCCATACTTGTTGGTAAAAACTATTGTTGACGGAAAATGATAAGTGTCTGTTTCATAGTAAAAGTTTGACTAATCATGAGCGGCAGGTCTTGAGGAGTAGTAAACTTAACAGTAAACGCTAAGTTTTCCAACTGCTCTTTTTTTATATGAGTATCGGCTATCAATAATAAACCTAAAACATTGATTATGGGATTCCTCGCTAATGCTCGGAATGACAATTCATTTTAGTTAAGGGGGGGGTAGAGGAGGAGGCTCGCGCGAGCGAGCCTCCTCCTCTACCCCAGTGCCCACATTAATGCCCTGTCATTCCGAACCCCGAGCAATCGGGGTGAGGAATCTCCCGCTTCTTTTTCTGTATCCTGAATCACTGCTTTCGGGTAAAACTCACCATAAAAAAACGTAATGAGTTTTTCATCCTCATCGTACAATTATACTTTAACCTATACGGAATTGATTTTGTTAATGATTAACGACACTCTTTTTTTATTCAATTTTTCTAATTTTGGACTAACCTGAATTTTTAAACAGATTTCTGATTAATTTAGCAAATAAGAAAGTAAATAAAATATGAATATCGGGTATCATGAATAGGTTATCATTGATTTTCAAACGTTCTGAATACTGTATGTATCATTACCGATAGTCATAAAAAGATTATATCTGAAACAACCAGCGATCTCAGCAACGGAATGACAGGGACTCTTTCATCCATCTGTTAATTGAGAAAAACGGCTGTTGAAATGATTCAGATAAAGAATGGAATGTTAACATTGTTTATTAATTTTACTAATATTCTTAAAAAATGAAAAAAATGCTGCTTCTCTCTGTTTTGTTATTTACCGGATTGAGTTTAACCAATCCTTCTCAGGCTCAGGGACAGGTTTCACAGGTAAAGCCTGTGTCGAGAGTAGTTGAGGATGGCGGAACAGGTCCGTATTCTGCCATAATGCTCACAGAAACCACATTACAGACCCATACTGTTTTCAGGCCGGAAGACCTGACTCCTTTTGGGGTTAAAAACAAACTCCCTGTTATTGCATGGGGTAACGGAGCCTGTACCAATTCACCCTGGGAGCATATTAATTTTTTATCAGAAGTTTCGTCCTATGGATTTCTGGTGATAGCTATCGGGCCGATGCCCCTGGAGGGAGAAAAAGGCAGCGGCAGGTCTGAATCCTCGCAACTGGTTGATGCAATTGACTGGGCGATTGCTCAGAACAATGATAAGTCCGGTCCGTATTATAACAAGATCGATGTGACAAAAATAGCGGTAAGCGGCATGTCGTGCGGAGGGTTGCAGGCTCTTGAGACCGCCCCCGATCCGAGGGTGTCGACAGTCATTATCTGTAACAGCGGCATCCTGCCTGAGGCGGGAAGCGGAATGGCGGGAATGCCGGGGCTAACCAAGGATCACCTGTTAAAGCTTCATACGCCTGTTCTGTATATACTTGGCGGAGAAAAGGATATTGCCTATGCAAATGGCATGGACGATTTTAAACGTATAAACCATGTACCGGTATTTGCTGCAAACATGGATGTGGGACACGGAGGCACTTACAGTAAACCTCACGGAGGTGAATTTGCAAAAGTTGCAACATCCTGGCTGCAATGGCAGCTTAAAGGGGACAAAAAGGCAGGCAAGCTCTTCAGCGGGAAATCCTGTGGCCTGTCAAAAGATCCAAACTGGAAGGTTGAGAAGAAGAATCTGAAATGATAATTATACTCCTGGCATACTAACTAAACCCTATACCATTATGAGAAAACTGACTTTTTTACTTTTTGTAGTATCGGCGCTGTTTTTTGTTTCATGCAGCGACACTAATCCCGTCCTGAATATAGAAGGCGGAAGTATTGTGGGAACAGAGACTCCCACCAAAGGTATCATTGCATATAAGGGTATCCCGTTTGCAGCTCCTCCGGTTGGGGAACTGAGGTGGAAGGAACCTCAGCCCGTGGTACCATGGGAAGGAGTGAAGGTGGCAGATACTTATGGTGATGCAGCCTCACAGACTACATGGGATCCAAATAGTTTTTACGGCCGTGAATGGAGGGCCAGCGGTAGTGTCCCCTTCACTGAAGATTGTCTTTATCTTAATATCTGGACTCCGGCAGCAGGGAAAACGGAGAAAAAACTGCCTGTGGCCATGTGGATACATGGAGGCGGTTATCGTGAAGGTTTTGCATTTGAACCTGAGATGGACGGCGGAGAGGACTGGGCCTCACGTGGCGTAATTCTTGTTCAGGTTACTTACCGTCTGGGATCACTGGGATTTTTCTCTCATCCTTTGTTATCAGCTGAAAGTCCTAACGGTGTTTCAGGTAATTATGGCCTGCTCGACCAGGCTGCAGCGCTTAAATGGATCTCCGGTAATATAGAACAGTTTGGCGGCGATCCCGCTAACATCACAATATTCGGTCAGAGTGCCGGAGCAGGAAGCGTACAGTCATTATGTGCCTCCCCCTTGTCAAAGGGACTCATCAGCAAAGCTATAATTATGAGTGGAGGTGGTCTGGGAGCTTCAAGACCCGGGATTCTTCTCGACACGGCCCAGGCTGCCAATAAAAGGATGATGGACCATTTCGGAAAGACAACCCTGGAAGAGATGCGTTCACTGTCATTTGATAGTCTGCGAAATATGTCGGCCCGATATACTGCCGAAACCAAACTCCCGGTAATGTGGAGCCCGGTGATAGATAATTATATGCTCCCCGGTACTTTCAGCGACGTCGCCCGCGCAAATGAGATTGCCGATGTCCCGTATATCATCGGATTTACAGCTAATGATATGAATGACATGACCCAGGCTGTCCGGGATTTTTGTGTTCTCAGATCCGAAAAGAGCAGCAAGCCTGCCTATGCGTATCTGTTTTCAAGAGCGTTGCCCGGAGACGAAAGCGGTGCTTTTCATTCATCCGATCTCTGGTATGTGTTCCATGCCTTCAGACACAGCTGGCGACCTTTTAATGCAGGTGATGAGGAACTGAGCCTCGGGATTGTGGATTTCTGGACTAATTTCGCCAAATACGGAAACCCGGACGGTAGTACCGGTAATGATCGCTGGAGTCCATGCACTGCAGAGAGTCCTCTATTTATGGTTTTAGATGTTGATGGAGAAAAAGCTACGTTCACAATGACTGACAAACCTGTATACAGGGGTGGCACTTTCCCTAGATAAAACCCACATGTATTTCAAACACAAACACGTATGTATATAATAATCCGACTTGTTGGTAACATCGGACCATTAATATAAAAATTATATACTGATGAAAGATTTTATTTTAGCTCTCGATCAGGGAACTACGAGTTCGCGTGCAATTGTGTTTGATCACAATGGTATTCCGGTTGCAACTGCTCAGAAAGAATTTACACAGTATTATCCGAAACCGGGATGGGTTGAACATGATCCCGAAGAAATCTGGTCAACCCAGGCTGGTGTTGCACTCGAGGCAATCACTAAAGCCGGACTGGAGAGTGTGAATATTGCCGCCATCGGAATAACCAATCAGCGGGAGACCACAATAGTGTGGAACAGGAAAACTGGTAAACCTGTTTGTAACGCAATAGTGTGGCAGGATCGTCGCACAGCCGATTATTGTGACAAGATGAAAAATGAAGGGCTAAGCCGTAAAATCCTTGAAAAAACGGGACTTATAATAGATGCCTATTTTTCTGCCACTAAGATCAGATGGATACTTGATAATGTGAAAGATGCGGGAGAACTGGCAAACAAAGGCCAACTCGCTTTCGGAACCGTGGATTCATGGCTGGTGTGGAATCTGACCCATGGAAGCTTGCACATCACGGATGTCTCAAATGCCTCCAGGACTATGTTGTTTAATATAAATACACTTAAATGGGACGACGAATTACTTGAGATATTTGGTATTCCCCCTGGTATGCTTCCTGAGGTCAGATCATCAAGTGAAATATATGGAAATACTTCAGGATGGTTTGCTTCTTCAATTCCCGTTTCAGGTATTGCCGGTGACCAGCAGGCAGCACTTTTCGGACAAATGTGTATTGAACCGGGGATGGTGAAAAACACATATGGCACCGGTTGTTTCATGGTGATGAACATTGGGAATAAGCCGATTGAATCAAAAAGTAAACTTCTCACAACTGTCGCCTGGAAAATAGGCCATGAAACTCAATATGCCCTTGAAGGAAGTATTTTTATCGGGGGTGCAGTCGTTCAATGGTTTCGCGATGGTCTTGGGATTATTAAAAAATCGGAAGATATAGAAACGCTGGCAGCTAAAGTTAAAGATAGCGATGGTGTATACTTCGTTCCTGCTTTTGCCGGACTGGGAGCTCCACACTGGAACCCTCATGCCCGCGGAACGATGGTAGGCCTTACAAGAGGTTCAACATCAGCTCATATTGCCCGTGCAGCGTTGGATAGCATTGCCTATCAGACTCTCGAAGTCCTGCTTGCCATGCAGAACGATTCAGGAATCGAAATAAGGGAGTTGCGGGTTGATGGCGGAGCAACGGTTAACAACCGGCTGATGCAATTCCAGTCCGATTTATTGCAGGTTAATGTCGTCCGGCCTAAGATCACTGAGACAACAGCCCTTGGAGCAGCATACCTGGCAGGACTGGCTATAAATTACTGGAAAGATACTTTAGAGATTAAAAAACAATGGCAGATTGATAAAACTTTTTCTCCTCAGATAAAATCAGCGGATACCTATTCACTGATTAAAGGATGGTACCGGGCCATAAATGCTTCAAAGGCATGGGCAGAGGGAGGTTAAATATCTAACCTTTAGTTAATAAAAGATTCGGATAAAAACTCTATTTAGAAAGAGGAGTTATCTGCAACCCGGAAGCACTAACGAAAAATTCATCATAACCTGAGGTTCCTGGTGGGGGCGAGGTATCCCCAATTTTCTTCAGACCGGATAGATCCTTATTCAAATTATCATGAGTAGTATCAGAAAGCTGTAATACGAATTTTAGAAAGTCAGGTTAATAAAAACATTCGTACTGTTTCAGAAGAAGGACCAGACAGGCCTGTAAAGTATATATTATGTTAATAATACTTAACTGGTGGAATATTTATGAAATTGTTCTGGTCTAACTCCCTGATAACGCTTATTTATGCACTAAAAATTAATGAAAAACAGAACTTGTTAAATCACAGGAAATCATAATTACTCCTAAAAAAGTCAGATTCTCTGACATAACAAAATTGCCGGCAACCACCCTTCAGTATGAAATTTCGATTACTAATAATTATCATTCTTACAGTTGCCAGTTCCCTGAGAGGAGAGGGTCAGACAAAGACATTACAGCAGGCCGGATATGATATCAGGATTAGAAGTTTCATTGATTCACTGTGGATTATTGATACGCACGAACATCTGTTAGATCCTGAGGTTATAAAAAGTAGTTATTGCCTGGATTTCTCTTTGCTATTTCTGCAAAACGGTTATGATGATTTGCGTTCGGCGGGGCTGCCGGATTCCCTCTTCAATTTTCTGTTTAATGAAGAACATAGCCCGGTGCAAAAATGGGAATTAATGAGCCCTTACTTTAAAAACACTTTCAATACCTCCTTTAGCAGGATAATTTTATCCGGCATAAAAGATCTGTATGGTATAGGTGACTTAAATGAATCAACAGTAGAAAAACTATCTGAAAAAATAGTAAAAGCTCATTCTTCAAACTGGTATGACCGGATACTTCAGGATTCATGCCGGATTAAATACGTAATAATCAACGGGAAACCAATAGCCGGTATGGGCGACTATTTTCGTCATGAAACCAGATTTGACAGCTGGCTGACGGTGAGGTCGAAGTACAGGATAGATTCCCTTGCCATTCAGCAGGTGGATCCGATTTTTAGCCTGGAAGACTTTGAAAGATCTCTCAGGACAGCATTTGAAAAGGAAGTCAAAAATGGAATGGTTAAAGCTAAAGTTTTTGTTGCATATTATCGTCCCCTGAACTTTGCTAAAGTCGATTATAATGAAGCGAAAAAAGTTTTTCGTTTATTGATTAACGGAGAAGAAGATCATGCTATCTCATTCAAAGATGCAAAACCACTGCAGGACTATATGCTTTACCGTTTGCTGGACCTGGCAAATGAATATAAGCTACCGGTCGCTTTTCATACAGGAATGCAGGCCGGCATGGGTAAACTATTGGGAAACACAAATCCCACTTTACTGACTAATCTGTTCAGTGAATACCCGGAAATAAAATTTGTGCTTTACCATGGGAGTTATCCTTTCGGCGGAGAACTATCAGCTCTGGCAAAAAATTATAGGAATGTTTATATAGATATGAACTGGACATATTCCATTTCTCCTACTTATACTGAAAGATATCTTAACGAATGGCTGGAAACCGTCCCGGCAAGCAAGATAATGGCCTTTGGAGGCGACTGTATGGCTGTTGAAAATATCTATAGCGAACTGAAAGTGGCAAAAAGAATTATATCAAACGTCTTATGCAACAAGGTAAGAGATGGATATTTCTCTGAGCAGGATGCAAAAGATGTTGCTAAGATGATTCTTTTTGATAATGCCTCCAGATTATATAATCTGCCTTAAATCTATTTAATCCTGACGGGTTTTTCCATACTTTCTGTCATCTCAAAGGGTAAAACCCATACCCGGTTGCCCTTATAATTGGTGAAGTAGAGCATGGATGGTGAAATTCTATCCGCATTCCCATTGGTCCAGAAGGCAGAAAAATCATTATTCTCATTTACCGGACGACGTACAAAGGAGTTATTATTTATGCTGTTATTGGTCAGGTTGCTTACTTTCTCCCATTTAACTCCTTCGTCCCTGCTTATCCATAAAGCAACTTCGCCACCGGTTCCGTATTTCTGAGGTCCGGGCTCAGTAGTACCGATAATTTTCCATTCATTATCGTCAATATAAAGAGAACCCATATCCATGTTGTGGTCCGATTCACAAACCTTACTGAAAATCCATTTATTATCTTTCCGGTGGACAACCATCCATTCCCTTGGTCCTCCATCCGGTCCGGGCCTGAAATCCCGGGACAGAATTATGAGTATCACAGGGTTTCCATTTTTATCAAAATTCAGGTCACTTAAATAAACAAGTTTCCCTTCTGCTTCATAATCCTTTATAAGAGCGTCATTCTTAACATCAGTAACCGGAATTTCAATTGTTTTGTTGTCAATCGTCTTCCAGGTACTTCCCAGATCTTCTGTCTGGAGCAGATATAGATTTGTCTGTTTGTACAAATCCCCTCCGGGGTGATAATTAAAAACTGTAACAAGCTTATTCCCATAAAGCTCCGACATCTGGGAATGTCCTCCCATGCCTGCAAGTTTTCTGGGATCAGACCAGTTTTCTCCATCACTGCCTGAAGAAAAATAGAGCTCCAGCCCTTTCGCAAGTCTGGAAAACATCAAAACAAATCCATTATTCTCCACCCACCATGGCTGTGGTGAAATCATCTCACACCTCTTTATCTCATTGAAAGTGTCAATAGAATACGGTTTTGAACTTCTGAATATCAATCCCGGACGTGTCCGGGCCCAGCCACTTACAAATATCCATATAAAACCATCAGGACCAATGGAAATTGATGCATTGTCATATGGTTCCCGGACTCCCAACTTATCATACACTACGACAGGTTTAGGCACAAGATGATTCCTGTGGTCAAAATAAGATACCATAATCAGCAAATGTCTCTGGTCAGGACCTGTTGTTCCTCCGTACACAAAAAAGGTTTTCTTTGCTTCTGAAGAGTAGATTGCAACAGGTCTGTACCGCGAATTATATGTAGCGACACCACCTGATAAGTTATAACCATAATCGGAAATCTCCCGCGTATTGAACCAGAGACCTTTATAGCCATCCATCCTCGTATTCTGCGGTAAGACCACAATGGAACCTACAAAGAAAAACATGAAAAAAATCGATATAAAAGTCCTTATATACATTCGATCTGGCTGGTAATATTTGTAAATATAGCTTTTTTCAAAAAAAAATTAACTTTTTTTTACAATTGTTAAACAGATCATGATTAACAGGACTCAAATACTCAAGAGAAGTAAAGGGAGAATTTAAAAGTGCTGGGGGCAGGGAGCAAGGAGTAGGGAGCTCATGCCTCACGCCTTACGCCTTCCTGCATTCGCGGGATTGCCTTCGCTGCGCTTCGGCAACACACTTTCTACTTTAAATACCCAATACCATGGTCTTTAGATATTTTACTATCATCCTGGCACTTTCAATCATAGAGTCAATTACTGATTTTGACATCAGTGATGATAATACAATGCTCACAATACTATCAGCTTCAGACTCCAGAATAAAAGTATACGGGATCTCTGAAACAGGTTTTGCTTTTCAGAGATCTGTTTCGCTTAAAGACCCGGTTCCCTGGAGGATGGGTATGGTTCCCGGGACAGACAGGTTATTTCTGGCAATACCACCATGGGCCGGAGGAACTGAACCAACCTTAAGTATTCTTATAAATACCCACGGCGATACACTTTATCTTAAACCAAATTGTTATAAAATCGACCGAGCAGTATCAAATAATGTCAGCTCATCAAATGAAGTGAAGGTATATTCCACCGGAAATATGGTTTGCTTTAAGGAATTATTCAGCGATACTGTCTTTTATGTTGATTCAAAAGACAACCTCTTTAAACCAAGGATGGTTCTTAATACCCATGATACACTTTTTACTCCTGAGATGAGAAGCGGCCTGGAGGAGTTCAGGAAGAATACCACTTCTATCAATAATGTTTTCGAGACAAAAAGATATGTCTTCTACTGGTATGAGGAGGCACAGGGGATCAATTACAATACAATTTTATTCGATAAAAATACAAAGACAAAATACAAAATGGATGTTGGTATTATTTCTAAAACAATAATGAATATTCCTCAGGAAATTAAAACGAATATACTAACGGATGATATTACAGGCGGGCCTGTTTTTAATATGGATTTCAGGAATAGTCTTTTTTGCAGTAACGACAATCTGTTTTCGTTTGTTGATGCTAAGACCCTGAAAAACCATGTTGCCGGGGAAGAGTTTAAGAATTCCAGGGTAAAGGATCCGGAAAAGAAAGAAAAACTAAGAAGGCTTGCTGATTCTCTGAAGGAAACTGACAATCCGGTTCTGGTGATGATAACTCCAAAGGAATAATATCTCAGGCAGCCAATCCGTCCTGAATACTAATATTAATGTTATATGAGAAAGGTTCTGTTGATCGCTCTGTCAACCCTGTTTTGCTCATGTGGTCAGAATTCAGTTGTTGAACAAGTTACTGAAGATAAGGACTTGAAATCCATTCCGGTTATTTCAGCAGCTGATTCAGTCTATTGAAGGGAATGATAACTCAATTCTGGTTTGTGTCGATTTGAAAAAATAGATTATGCCTGAGTTTCCTTTGTTTCCATCCCTTGCAACAGCAAGCTGTTGTCGGGCTGTCAACAAAAAAGCCCTGGTGCATTCGCACCAAGGCAAAATCCTGCTTTTTAACTGGTAAAAACTTAACGACATGAGAATAAACCCACATGTCAGGACAACTTTTCCCACAGTAGTCTTAGTTCCCTGGTAGGATCATTTTCAACCCTGCATTCAAGGTCGAATATCATTGTAGCACGGGACTCTGTATCATAAGCAGGCCAGTATGGTATTTTATCGCAGTTAGGATCTCCTGTTTTCCCGAATGCCAGAACGGTTGATCCTACAATATCAGCCATTTTCCGGGCCTCGAGAGTATTTCCTGCAATAAGGTTCCGCGGATTACCAAGTACAAGGCCCAGATCAACACCATGAACTGCGCCAAAGCGTCCCTCATAAGCCGGTGATGGCCATTCAACAAGGTAGAGAAAAGCTTTGCCTCTTCTCTGTCTTGATTTTCTCTCTACCATGATAGTAGCACGTTCGCGGGCATTGGAATCCGTCCTGATACGGGCCTGGACCTGGACAGGTGTCGCATTAGGATATACTTTCCTGTATGTAGTCAGAACCAGGTTTGCATTTTCCTTATAGGTTTCGTTTATCCATTTTATCAAACCTTCCTCATTGAGTTCCGGTCCGTAAAAATTCCTGATGCCTGAGTCTTCACGGGTATAGCCCACTATCATTGGTACATCAGCTGAGATCTCAGGAGCCTCAGGATCGAACGGGTTTTTTGGAATTACAACTCCGTCAACAACCGGGCTGAATGAGGTGTTTGATTTAGCTTCGATTATAGTGTCCCATGGGATTTTCTGAAGATCTTCCGGTTTTGTTTTGCTGATCCCGAGTTCGGATAAGAGTTTCTCTGTCTGGCCCGCATTACGGTCCCGTGGACCAAGTGTCAGGGTGGAGCCGCTCTGTACAAGTGCTTTATGGAACAATCCTTTTGCTGAAGGCATTACCATAAGAGTCGACACTTTTGAGCCTCCTCCGGATTGTCCGAAAATCAGTACATTTCCCGGGTCACCTCCGAAGGCGGAGATATTATCCCTCACCCATTCAAGTGCTGCAACAAGATCCAGCATTCCTGCCACGGCAGAGAAGACAAATTTTGGAGAATCAGTAACTTGTCCAAGATCGAGATAACCCATCGGACCGAGCCTGTGGTTGACTGTCACTACCACTGCATCACCCAATCGGGCCATCGGATCGCCATCGAATGTGATCCCTCCCGATCCATTGTTGAAACCTCCGCCATGGATATAGAAGAAGACAGGCCGTTTACCATTATCATTTATACCAGGGGTCCAGACGTTGAGAAAAAGACAATCCTCACTTATCCCTGATTTTACATGCGCGTCCCAGTTAACTGAGTGTGCATAGGGATCAGTAGGATCACCGGGCATTTGAGGTGCGGCCGGTCCATAGGCAAAAGCATCATAAACATCCTTCCATCTGGCAGGTTTTACAGGCGGCATAAAACGGTTTGCACCTCCTGTGCTGGCTCCATACCTTATTCCACGGAAAGTTTTTATTCCTGCAGTGTTCATGCCTCTTACTTTACCGTATGTCGTTTCAACAACAGGAAAACCATCGGATAATGCTGCATAACTATTATGCGGGAACAAGATCCCGGAAGCTGCTGCTGCCCCAAGGATTGAAGTCTGCTTTAGAAAGCGGCGGCGTGAGATGCTACTGTAATTCAGGGATTGATCATTATTTGTCATGATTGCTGGTTTTGATCATAACAAAGTTAAAATAAGACAAATAAAAAGGAATACCTGAACACTGTAATTTTCAAGGAACATTAACTTATTGACAGAATAGCCAATCCAGAGCCTGCGGCTCTTATCCGGCTGCTCCTTATCATCGTAAGTGCCATTTAAAACCTCTCAGTTGCCTTAAGGGAGGGAGGATTATTCGCTTTGCTCATGATCCTCTGAGGGGTAGCTTAACATGTCAAAAGTCTGGCAATAGAAGGAGGATTATTCGCTTCGCTCATGATCCTCAGGGGGGATAACAGCCCAAAGAAAAAGCCCTGTCAGCCTCCTCTGTCGGCTGTTGGGATTTTTTATTTGTAACGGAGGGAGGATTATTCGCTTTGCTCATGATCCTGTTAGGGGTTGCTTAACATGTCAAAAGTCTGGCAATAGAAGGAGGATTATTCGCTTTGCTCATGATCCTGTTAGGGGTTGCTTAACAAGCCAATAGCCTTGCAGTAGTAGGAGGATTATTCGCTTCGCTCATGATCCTCAGGGGGGAGCTTAACAAAGAAAAAGCCTTGCATCGCTGCGCGCTGCTACGGGCTTTATTATTTCCAGCCCTTACAACAGCAAGCTGTTGACGGTCTGAAAATAATAAAGCCCTGGTGCTTCGCACCAAGGCTTTTTCTTTGTAGCGGAGGGAGGATTCGAACCTCCGACCTTTGGGTTATGAGCCCAACGAGCTACCACTGCTCCACCCCGCAGTTTATAAGGGTGCAAATTTAACATTAAAGATCCAATTACCAAAAGAATTATGAATTATTTATAAAATTAAATCATTATGTTTGTTTATGATTTTTTCCGGTCCAATTGATTATTATTTGATAATATCTTATTAATTTAAAGCTAATTGCCATGCCAAGAGTTTTTAAAGCAATTGATATTGAAAGGGAGGAAAAAGAGGTAAAACGAGATTATCTCGACAGGCATATGCCTCATGTCTTTTGCCCCGATACAGTAAAAAGAGGAGAGAAGTTTGCCATTAAGGTAAAACTGGGCGAAGAGTATCCTCACCCCGATGAACATGACCATTATATAAGCGTAATTCAACTCTGGAACAGGGAAACCCTGCTGGCCGAAGCACGCTATACCGCCGGAGTCTACGGAAGTCAGCCCGCTCACTTCGAGGTTGACTTTTATATTGTTGCTCCCGATGTGTCAATGAACCTCTCTGCAATGTCAGTCTGTACAAAGCACGGATTATGGCAAAGCGAAGATAAATCCGTAAAGGTTATTTAGTTCGTTAAATACTCTTTTCCTGAAGCGATAGAATGACATTGCGGCAGGATTGATTATCTTTGCAGCCCCATCATATTTTAGAAATGGCCAAAAACGAAAAGAAAAAAAGAAGCTGGAGGGATAAGTACCGGTTTTCTGTAATAAACGATACAACCTTTGAGGAGGTCTGGAGAATAAAAGTTACAAAGTATAATGCTTTCCTCCTGATCACCTTCCTGGTAATGTTTTTCGTTGGGTCCACCTCCGCACTTATAGCCTTCACAAACCTGAGGGAATTTATTCCGGGATACCCCGATGTTGCCATGCGGCGTAATATCCTTATGAGCGCAATAAGGCTCGATTCTCTTGAACGTGAGATGATCCTGCGCGATAAGTATTTTGCCAACCTTAATGCAATCATTTCAGGCGATCAGCTGCCCCGCAACTATACCGACATTGATACTTCCGGATCTTTTATTCCGGTTACTTTCAGACGCTCACCTGAAGATTCAACCTTAAGGGCGAGGATTGAAAACGAGGAAAGATTCAGTCTTACTCCCGGTATATTAGTCCGTGAAAATGAAACAAGTCTGGCCGGATTACATTTCTATCCACCTGTAAGAGGGATAGTGTCAGGTAAATTTGACCTCAGGACGAGACATTTTGGGACAGATATAGTAACAAAACCAAAATCACCCGTCTCAGCTGCACTCGACGGTACAGTTATTTTTACCGGATGGACAATGGAAACCGGTTTTGTCATTGAAATTCAACATACCAATGATCTGATTTCAGTCTATAAGCATAACGCGACCCTGCTGAAAGAAACAGGCGATGTTGTCCGTGCCGGCGAAAACATATCCATTGTGGGTGATTCAGGCGAACTCTACACTTCAGGGCCTCATCTCCATCTGGAGATCTGGTATAAGGGAAGTGCCATGGATCCTGAGAAACACATAATTTTCTAACCGCCGGTCACAGTATGCCACAAAGAATTGCACTGCTCGGATCAACTGGTTCCATTGGAACCCAGACTCTGGATGTCATTGCCAGGTTCCCGGGCAGATTTGTGGTTGAGGTGCTTACAGCCGGAAACAATATTAAATTGCTGACACAACAGGCACGTTTGTTTCACCCAAAAACTGTTGTCATTGGAAATAAATCACACTATCAGCAACTTAAAGAAAATCTGAGAGATCTTTCCATAAAGGTATCTGCCGGTGATGAAGCCATTGAGAGCGTAGTTGCCGGTCCTGATGTTGACATTGTCGTTACAGCAATGGTTGGCTATTCGGGTTTGCGTCCGACTATTGCTGCTATTAAGGCCGGGAAAAAGATTGCTCTTGCCAATAAAGAAACCCTTGTAGTGGCAGGCGAGATCATCAGTAAGCTTGTAAAACAGTCGGGAAGCAGGATAGTTCCTGTCGATTCGGAGCATTCGGCAATTTTTCAGTGCCTTGAAGGCGAAAAGGGCAATCCTGTCGACAATATAACTCTGACAGCATCCGGAGGTCCGTTCCTTAATTATTCGAAGGAGATGCTTCTCCATGTTAAACCTCATGAAGCCCTCAGGAATCCCAACTGGGAAATGGGCAACAAGGTGACTATCGACTCGGCTTCGCTGATGAACAAAGGTCTTGAAGTAATTGAGGCAAAGTGGCTCTTTAATCTTGATCCCTCCCAGATAAAAGTAATAATACACCCCCAGTCAATCATTCATTCGATGGTCCATTTTGCTGATGGTTCAATAAAGGCACAGATGGGAGTTCCCGACATGAGAGTCCCTATTCTCTATGCCCTGAGTTATCCCGGCAGGTTAAAATCAGATCTGCCGAAACTCGACTTAACCGTGGCAAACACCCTTACGTTTATTGAACCTGACCTGGCCAGGTTCAGGAACCTTTCGCTGGCTTTTAAAGCCATGCAGATGGGAGGGAATATGCCCTGTATCCTGAATGCTGCAAACGAAGTTGCCGTAAATTCTTTTCTGAGCGGCAAAACAGGTTTTGTGCAGATGTCAGATGTTGTTGAATATACAATGGAAAATACTGAATATATCTCTTCTCCTGGTCTGGGCTATCTTGAGACAACAAATCAGAAAGCACGTGAGATCGCTTTTAGTTATGTTAATAAATTACAGAAAGTGTTATGACAATAGTTATAAAAATACTACAGTTCCTGCTGAGCCTTTCAATACTTGTTATAATTCACGAATTCGGCCATTTCATTCTGGCAAAATTCTTCAAGGCAAGGGTGGAAAAATTCTATCTCTTTTTCGATCCGTGGTTCGCATTATTTAAAGTCAAACGGGGAGAGACCGAATATGGTGTTGGATGGGTTCCGCTTGGCGGCTATGTAAAGATATCAGGAATGATCGACGAGTCAATGGACCGCGAGCAGATGAAACAACCTGCCCAGCCCTGGGAATTCAGATCAAAACCATCGTGGCAGAGGCTTCTGATTATGACAGGAGGAGTCCTTTTCAACTTTGTGTCGGCTATGATTATCTATGTGATGGTGCTGTACGCCTGGGGAGAGACCTATCTGCCAACCTCAAATGTTAAATACGGGATAGTTACTGATTCCGTCGGTCTGGCAATGGGACTCCGGAATGGAGATAAGATACTTACGGTCGACAACCAGACCATTGATAATTTCATGCAGATAACTGCTGATATAGTACTGAATGACCGTAAGACAATTCAGGTGGAACGCGACGGACAGGTGATAAATGTTAATATTCCCGCAGAATTTATTCCACAGATGCTTAAGGGTAAGGGCCAGATTGAACCCCGAACCCCCTTCGGCCCATTTGTAATTTCAGGTTTCGGCAAGGAGTCGCCGGCAAGGGATGCCGGGGTGCAGGTCAACGACGAACTTTTTGGTCTCGACAACATTAGGTTCACCTGGTATGATGAGTTTCAGGACTACCTCGGTGACAACAAAGACTCTGCTATCGTTATAAACATTCTCCGTAACGGCGGAAATATTGATATTACCGTCAAACCGACCTTGTCCGGAACAATTGGAGTAGCAAGCTCCAGATCGTACGATAAGATCTTTGAGCTCAGGACCGTCAGATACGGATTCCTGGAATCAATACCTGCGGGTATTAGCAAGGGATTCAGAACAATCGGCGACTATCTCAAACAGTTTAAGCTTATATTCTCACGGCATACAAAAGCCTATGAGTCACTTGGCGGATTTATTACCATTGGCAATATTTTCCCGGGCGTCTGGGACTGGCAGTCATTCTGGAACCTTACAGCGTTTCTCTCCATCATACTGGCAGTTATGAATATCCTGCCGATCCCGGCCCTTGACGGGGGACATGTAATGTTTCTGCTTTTTGAAGTAATTACAGGGAGAAAACCCAGCGACAAATTTCTGGAGTATGCCCAGATAACCGGAATGATAATCCTCCTTGCCCTGTTGATATTCGCCAATGGTAATGATATAGTAAGGCTGCTACGTAAATAGAATTATTTTATGGGTCTTGTATTTGAATAAAGTATTTATAACTTTGTGCGATTACTTAAAATTAGAAAGAAATGGGAAAAATTGGTTTAACTGAGATCATTCTTATATTACTGGTAGTGGTTCTTCTCTTTGGTGGCCGTAAAATTCCTGAATTAATGAAAGGTATTGGTCAGGGTATGAAGGAGTTTAAAAAGGCTTCCAAACTTGGACCGGAAGATGAAGGACAGAACATCGTCAAATAACTGAAATCCGATAACCATAGATATAACTAGAGGGGCTGTCGCAGCCCCCTTTTTTTTATACATCCTCATTCCTCCCCGTTTGCTGTTAATGATCAGTCGGACGGCTGGAAAAAAGGTTCATATTTCTGATTACGCCGGAGAGGTTCAAATCCTGCTTCCCTGATAGCCGATTCCAGCCCGCAGGCATCAAACCTGTTATGGGCTCCTGCTGCACTAACAACATTTTCCTCTATCATTACTGAACCCAGATCATCAGCACCTGCATGAAGGGATAGCATCCCGGTTTCCCTGCCTGTGGTAAGGATCGAAGCCTGTATGTGCCTGATATTATTCAGCATGATCCGGCTGATAGCTATTAACCTGAGATAATCAACTCCTGTATAGCTGCTTCTTATACCGTGTTTTCGTGCCAGCAGGGTCCCTTCATCCTGGTATGGCCATGGAATGAATGTGATAAAACCGTAGTGCCCTTCAGGCTTCTCATCCTGAAGCTCTCTCAGCTTAATCAGATGTCCGATCCGCTCGGATATCGATTCAATATGCCCATACATCATTGTGGCAGAGGTAGGCAGGTTAAGCTTATGAGCCTCTCTCATCACTTCAAGCCATTCGCCGGATGTGGCTTTTGCAGGTGAGACTATTTCTCTTACCCTGTCGGCCAATATCTCGGCTCCGGCACCCGGCAGGCTGTCCAGGCCTGCTGACATAAGAATTTCAAGGATGTCAGCTACACTGAGCCTTTCCTTCATTGCCAGGTACACAATCTCAGGCGGACCAAGGGCATGAAGCTTAAGAGAAGGATAAAGATCCTTAAGTTTTCTGAAGAGGTCACAGTAAAAATCAAGACCCAGATCAGGATTCATTCCTCCCTGAAGCAACAACTGATCACCACCCTGCAGCCAGAGTTCATCGATTTTCTTTTTATAATCATCCAGTGTTGTGACATAGGCTTCTGAAGAACCTTTCTTCCTGCAAAAATTACAGAATGAACATTGCGAAAAACAGATATTGGTGATATTTACATTTCTGTCGATCATCCACCCGACACTCCTCCCGGGATTATGCTTCTGTCTCAGAAGGTTACCTGTAAACATCAGCTCCCCGAGAGGAGCATTTTCGTACAGGGCAATACCTTCTTCGGCTGAGAGTGGCTGAAGATCCAGGGCCCTGGTATATAAACCTGTTAAATCCATAAAAAGTACAGCGATTTAAAACAGTATAAATTCACTGACAAAGGTAACTTTTTAGACTTTGCAGATGACAGGTAAAATAGTTTCAATTTTATGAATAATATTTGTTGTTACCGGGGAGGATCATAATGAACACCCTGCAAGACGGGTCTGGCAGTTACCAATTATTTAATTAACTTTACTCCTTCAAAAATTGAAGATCAGATTTATGAAACCATCAATATCGATAATATCGCAGATAACTCCTGATCAATCAGTGGTGTGCATACTTGGGAATGATGAGATACCTGAGAATCTGGGCCTCAGTAAAACCGAAAAGGAGTTTACACTAAAACGGCTGGCTGCAAAGGAAGCATATGTTCATATTAATTCATACTTCAAATCCACATACCTGGTAAAAGTACGGGAGGAGAAAACTCATTTCAAAACCCGTGAAGAGATTAGAAAGGCAGCTTCGGGATTAAAGAAGCTGATAAAATCCAACGGTCATTCAGAGCTTGTAATTATGTCGTATAAAGCTTACAGCGGAGCGGTTGAAGATTTTGCTGAAGGGCTGCTGTTGAGCATGTATGCTTTCGACAGGTACAAGACAATAGTTGAGAACGGAGAAAGTAAAAATCTGCTGTCGAAATTGCTGTTGCTGACTGATACTGATGCATCAGAGGTAAAGTGGCTTGATGACCTGACAGATGCTGTATATTTTACCCGCGATCTGATAAATGAGCCGGTCAATCATCTGAATACAATAGCCATGGCTGAAGAGATCAGAAAAACCGGAGAATCGGCCGGTGTTAAAGTTGAAGTTCTGAACAAGGGTAAGATCGAAGCACTTAAAATGGGCGGTCTTCTGGCCGTGAATAAGGGAAGTGTCGATCCTCCGGTTTTCTGTATACTGGAGTGGAAGCCTGAGAAATGCCTCAACAGGAAACCGGTTGTACTGGTTGGCAAGGGAATTGTTTATGATACAGGCGGGCTGAACATCAAGACAGGGGATTACATGGATAACATGAAAGGAGATATGGCCGGCGCTGCAACTGTTTCAGGGGTGTTATATACGGTGGCTAAAGCAAATATTCCCCTCCACATCATCGGACTTATTCCTGCAACTGATAACCGCCCGGGGGGCAATGCCTATACACAGGGTGATATTATCACCATGCACAACAAGATGACAGTGGAGGTAGGGAACACTGATGCTGAAGGGCGGCTGATCCTTGCCGATGCAATAAGTTATGCATCAAGATATTCACCTGAGGTAATAATTGACATCGCTACACTTACCGGATCGGCTGCCATGACATTCGGAAACCAGGCTATAGCAGTAATGGGTAATGCCGGCAGGGAATATTTTAATATGCTGGAGGAGTGCGGGAATGAAGTTTATGAAAGAATTGGCAGGCTCCCGTTCTGGGAGGAGTATGGGGAACTGATAAAATCGGATGTAGCTGATATCAAGAATGTCGGAGGCAGGGAAGCAGGAGCAATAACAGCTGGAAAATTTCTTGAGAGTTTTACCAGGTTCCCATTAATCCATATGGATATTGCCGGAACAGGTATGCTCAAGAAGGATGATTTTTACAGGTTAAAAGATGGCCCCGCATCAGGTCTCAGACTGCTTTCAGCCTTTTTAAAAAGAATGGCAGCAGAATACAAAGAAAAGTAAAAACACTTATGGAAAAAAAACCAATAATTGCAGGAATATCACATGGCGATATAAACGGTATCGGTTATGAGGTAATTATCAAAGCGCTCATGGATCCCGAAATAAATGATATCTGTGTCCCGGTGGTCTATGGCTCACCAAAAGTAGCTGCATATCACCGCAAAGCTTTGAATATTAATAATTTCAGTTTCAATAATATCCGTACGCCGGATGAGGCAAACAATAAAAAAGTAAATCTCATAAACTGCCTCGACGATAACATCAGGGTGGAGCTTGGTAAATCGACAAGCCAGGGAGGAGAGGCAGCGTTTGCATCTCTTGAAAAAGCTGTTGACGATCTTATGAGCGGCAAAATAGATGTACTTATCACTGCTCCCATAGATAAACAGAATATCCAGTCGGAGAACTTCCACTTTAAAGGGCATACCGATTACCTCAAGGCTAAGGCAGGTATCGATGAGGTCCTGATGTTTATGATCTCAGAGAGTATGCGGATAGGTGTTGCCACCGACCACATTCCCCTCTCAAAAGTTCCGGGGATGATCACTACCGGTCTGCTTGTTCAGAAAATAAGGCTGATGAATCAGTCGCTGATTCATGATTTCGGTATCCGTAAACCGCTGATAGCAGTTCTCGGGCTTAACCCTCATGCCGGCGACGGATCACTGTTGGGCACGGAAGAAAACGACATTATCATTCCTGCTGTTCAGCAGGCACAGAAGGAGAATATTATGACCTTCGGACCATTTCCTGCCGACGGATTCTTTGGTGCAGGATCATTTTCCAAATTTGACGGCATCTTGGCGATGTACCACGACCAGGGCCTGGCACCCTTTAAGGCATTGTCGTTCGACTCGGGAGTAAATTTCACCGCGGGCCTGCCTTTTATCAGAACATCTCCCGTGCATGGGACAGCTTTCCAGATTGCAGGCAGGGGAGAAGCCTCCGAAAGTTCTTTCCGTCATGCAGTATACCTGGCCTGCGACATTTACAGGAACAGGCAGTTGTACAATGAGATTTCACGTAATCCCCTGAAACATCAGGACATCGAAATACATTCTGACAGGGTGGATGAACTTCCTCCGGAAATTTATAACACCGAACAACAATTATGATTGATTATATAAGGGGAACTATCACAGAATTAACTCCGGCCTTTCTGACTATCGAAACATCAGGAACAGGGTATTTCCTCAATATTTCGCTTTCAACTTATACAAAACTCGACGGGAAAAGCGAATTCAGAGTACTGGTGCATGAAGTGATAAGGGAGGATAGCCACCAGCTTTACGGATTTGCCGACAAAGAAGAGCGTGACGTATTCAGGCATCTGATTTCGGTCACAGGAGTTGGGGCAGGAACTGCCAGAATGATGCTCTCTTCCTTAAGCCCCGGAGAAATTGAAAAGGCTGTCCTGGGTAGTGATGTTAATCTGCTGAAGAGTGTAAAAGGTATCGGACTCAAAACGGCACAACGAATAATTGTAGATCTTAAAGACAAGCTTGGCAGGCAATCAGGCGCTGGTGAAATATTTGCTTTGACGGACAATACAAAGCGGGAAGAGGCGTTATCAGCATTAGTGATGCTTGGGTTTGCCAAAAGCGCTGTTATTAAGGTTCTTGACAGGATTTTAAGGGATGAAAAATTATTGTCAGTCGAGGATCTTATAAAAAGAGCGCTTAAAAACTTGTAAATAAGAATAAAAGCCGGATTGGGATCAGGGATATCATATAAAAATCTACTGATAATTTTATATCTTTTACTGATTGCTTCTTCTGTCCTTTGGCCGGCGGAGGCCAGTAGCCAGACTGTTACCCCCCGGTTATCGGCCGATACGACAGTCAAATCGGTACTGAAGCTCAGGGATATTTCCGGAATACCCTGGGAGCCAGAACAAAAATCCCCTCTCTTTCTGAACAACCCGTCTAACATTACGACGAATGTTATTTATAATCCTGAGAAGAATGAGTACATAATCTATCAGAAAGTAGGTGCATTCGATTACCGTACCCCGGTTCATATGAGCCCTGAAGAATTTCGTAAGTATAAATTCGACAAGGAGATGCGTGATTACTGGCAATCAAGGATTTCAGGCCAGGATCCGGGATTCAGATCAACCCTGATCCCACAGATAGAAGTGGGCGGAGCTGCGTTTGACAAGATTTTTGGAAGTAACGTTATCAACATAATCCCCCAGGGTTCTGCAGAACTGATTTTCGGAGTCAATATTTCCCATACCGAAAATCCTGCATTGTCGGAAAAACTCAGAACTATACCAACATTTGATTTCAAGGAGAAGATCCAGATGAATGTCACCGGAACAATAGGTGATAAAATGCAGCTGGGTGTCAATTATAACACCGATGCCATGTTCGATTTTGAGAACCGTACTAAGCTGGAATATTCGGGAAAAGAAGATGAGATCATAAGAAAAGTTGAGGCGGGTGATGTCACACTGCCTCTTACCGGATCCCTGATAACGGGTAGTTTCAGCCTCTTCGGTCTTAAAACCGAATTGCAGTTCGGAAAACTGAATGTCACCACAGTGTTATCGCAGCAGAAGGGTGAATCATCTGTTATCCAGGTCGAAGGAGGAGCACAGTTAAGCGACTTTGAGCTAAATGCCGATGAATATGAAGCTAACAGGCATTTCTTCCTTTCACAGTATTTCAGGGATATCTACGATGCAGCCCTGAAAAACCTTCCTGTTGTAAGCTCCGGAATTAATATCGAACGTATCGAGGTCTGGATAACAAATAAAGCAAACCGCTTTGAGGAAGCCAGCAACAGAAATATTGTGGCATTTATGGACCTGGCTGAAAGCCAGAATCATATTTATAATAAAGTTACGGGTTTTCAGGCATCTCCGGGAACATTGATTTATCCTGATAATGAGGCTAATGAGATGTATGATCAGCTCATAACCACCTATGGTCAGGTTCGCGATGTTGACCAGGTCACAAATGCCTTTGAATCGATGTATCCGGGATTTCAGATTGGCCGCGACTTCGAAAAGATAGAAAACGCCAGAAAGCTGAACGACAGGGAGTTCACACTTAACAAACAGCTGGGTTATATTTCGCTTAATACCTCACTTAATACTGATGAAGTTCTGGCAGTTGCATTTGAATTCACATATGGAGGACAGGTATTTAAGGTGGGTGAGTTTTCAACCGATGGGATTAATGCCCCGCAGACCCTTATCCTTAAGCTGTTGAAAGGAACTACCCTGAGTCCCAAGCTCCCTACCTGGGATCTGATGATGAAGAACGTTTATTCCCTTGGCTCAGGCCGGCTCGAAAGAAAGGACTTTGAACTGAACATTCTTTACCAGGACGACAAAACAGGAAATGCTATCAACTATATTCCCGATGGAAACCTTGCCAATGAGATACTGCTTCAGGTCATGGGGCTCGACTACCTGAACTCACAGCTTGACAGGGAGTCGGATGGGTATTTTGATTTTATTGAGAATGTGACTGTTAATACCGACAGAGGAAAGATTATCTTCCCGGTTATTGAACCTTTTGGTAGTCATCTGAAAAGTAAAATCGCCAATCCGCTGATAGCGGAGAAGTACATATTCCAGGAACTTTATGATTCAACGCAGACTGTGGCCAGGCAGATTGCAGAAAAGAATAAATTCAAGCTGACCGGGCAATACACCTCCGAATCGGGATCGGAGATCAGACTTAACGCAGCAAGTATTCCACAGGGGGCCGTTAAGGTGACTGCCGGAGGAGTCCCGCTGACCGAAAACGTCGATTATACTGTAGATTACAATCTGGGAACGGTCAGGATCATCAATCAGGCTCTGATAGAATCGCAGACCCCTATCCAGGTATCGCTCGAAAGCAACCAGTTCTTCGGGTTCCAGACCAAGACATTGGTCGGGACACATCTTGATTATCGGTTCTCCGATAATTTCAATATTGGAGGTACAATATTACATCTGACCGAACGTCCTTATACCCAGAAGGTTAATTTTGGAGATGAGCCTATTTCCAATACAATATGGGGTCTGAATACTTCATATAAAACCCAGTCGCAGCTTCTTACAAAAGTAATTGATAAAATCCCTCTGCTTGAGACCAATGTTCCTTCCGCATTATCATTCTTCGGAGAATTTGCCAATTTGATCCCCGGGCATTCCCGGGCCATCTCCCAGGCAGGGAATTCGTATATCGACGATTTTGAGGCAAGCGAAATACCGCTTGATCTTAAATCTTTCAATGCCTGGACAATGGCCAGTATTCCGCAGGGTCAGGATCAGCTATTCCCTGAGGCCAGGTTCAATAACGACCCCGTAAGCGGTTATAACCGGGCGAAGCTGGCATGGTATGTTATTGATCCCCTTTTTCTCAGGAACGGATCATCAACACCAGGTCATATAAAACAGGATGCCAATGAACAGTCGAGTCATTTCGTGAGGGAGATATATGAAGATGAGATCTTTCCTTACATGGAGAGTGCCAGCGGTATCCCTGCAAATATTTCGGTACTGAACCTGGCATATTATCCTGATCAGAAAGGAGCCTACAACTATGATACCGATCAGGGACCCTATTCAAAAGGGATGAACGAGGATGGTAATCTGAATGAACCTGAATCAAGATGGGGCGGATTGATGAGGGAGGTGCTTACCAGCGACTTTGAAACCGCCAACGTCCAGTACATTAAATTCTGGCTGATGGACCCGTTTGTTGAGGATACTGAGCATGAAGGAGGGGATATTTTTATAAATCTCGGAAATATATCGGAAGATATCCTTCGTGATTCGAGGAAGAGTTTTGAAAACGGATTACCGGGATCTGTAGATGTGAAAAATGTAGACACAACGGCATGGGGAAGGGTCCCCACTGTCCAGGCAGTCGTTCATGCATTCGATAATGATATTGAATCGAGAGTATATCAGGATGTGGGGTTTGACGGACTCAGGGATGTGGAAGAAAGGTTGTTCTTCTCGGATTATCTTCAGAAATCTATGCTTATAGTAAAACCTGAAGTGTATGAAAATATCGCCAAAGATCCGTCGAACGACAATTTCCACTATTTCAGGGGATCAGATTACGACTCCGAACGGCTTGGAATACTTGACAGGTACAAGAAATATAACGGACAGGAAGGTAACTCTCCTACCTCGGAGATGTCAGATGAGTCATATCCGACTTCCGGGTCTACATTGCCCGATATGGAAGATATCAACCGCGACAACACCCTTAGCGAAACTGAGAGTTACTATCAGTACCGGGTCAGTATACGTCCCGGAGATATAAAGGTCGGTTCGAACTATGTGGTTGATGAGATAGAGTATGAGGCAAAAATGGCAAACGGCGACAAGTCGAAAGTAAAATGGTACCAGTTTAAAATTCCTGTTACCGAATATCAAAAGGTTGTCGGACCGATCAAGGATTTTAAGTCCATCAGGTTTATGAGAATCTATATGAAGAATTTTAAGGAACCTGTTATTATGCGTTTTGCCAAACTTGACCTGGTGAGGGCTGAATGGAGGAAGTACAATATTTCATTTATGGAAGGAGGGGAGAGAATTACCATCCCTGAAGCTTCGGATGGTACATTTGAGATCAGCTCTGTGAGTATCGAAGAGAATGCGGGCAAGTTGCCTGTTAACTATGTGTTGCCCCCCGGATTTGACAGGATAATCGACCCCCAGAATCCCCAGCTGAGGCAGTTGAACGAACAGTCGATGGTACTCAGGGTTCAGAATCTTGAGGACGGAGATGCACGGGCTGCATTCCGGAATGTGACTCTCGACATAAGGCAGTACAGGAGGCTTCGTATGGAGGTGCATGCCGAAGCTGTTATTGGCCAGCCTCTTTCTGACGATGAACTGACGGCATTTATAA
Source organism: uncultured Bacteroidales bacterium (assembly GCA_963736675.1). Taxonomy (GTDB): domain Bacteria; phylum Bacteroidota; class Bacteroidia; order Bacteroidales; family VadinHA17; genus LD21. The sequence goes on along the minus strand of CAVTPT010000002.1, from coordinate 537,828 downwards.
GGATAGGATCAGATTACAAAGGTAATTTCTATGAGTATGAGATACCTCTGAAACTGACTCTGCCAGGACATTACGATAACGCCTCCGATGAGTCAAGAGAACTTGTGTGGCCTGAGGCAAACAGTTTTAACATCGACCTTTCGTTGCTTCAGGAGGCAAAAAAAGAAAGAAACCGGCAGATGCAGGAGCCAGGTTCCTCACTCAGCGTCTCTGATGTTTTCGTTTATCATTCCGGAAAAGCAAGGATATCAGTTTCAGGTAATCCCAACCTGAGCAATGTGAGAGTAATTATGGCAGGTGTCAGAAATCCCATCAAGACAAGGAACATTGGGAATGATGACGGTACTCCGAAATCGGGAGAAGTATGGATAAATGAGTTACGCCTGAGCGACTTTATTGAGAACGGGGGGTGGGCAGCAAATGCACATCTGCAGGCAAGGCTTGCCGACTTCGGGACAGTTGATATGGTTGGTCAGGCAAGTACCCCTGGCTGGGGAAGCATCGACAAGAAAGTTAATGAAAGGAGCAAGGAACAGATAGTAAAATATGATGTTTCATCAAGCCTCGACCTGGGAAAGTTCTTCCCCGAGGAAATAGGTGTACGTCTCCCGGTATATGTCGGATACTCGGAGACTCATATCCGCCCGCAGTACAATCCGCTTGACCCTGATATTCTGCTCAATGATGCACTTTCGGAGGCCGTCGATAAGGAAACCCGGGACTCTATAAAATCATTGGCTGAGGATTATTCAAGGAGAAAGACTATATCGATTAACAATGCGGGAGTAGCACGGCGTGGAGAAAAACCCCGGCTATGGGATCTCTCTAATTTCAGCGTGAACTATACTTACAATGAGGTTTTCAGCAGTAATACCACAAAAGAGATAGACCTGGAAAAAAACTATAAGGGAGGACTGAATTATAATTTTGACAACCAGCCTGCAAATATCCTGCCTTTCAAAAATGTCAAATTCCTGAACGCACCTGTTTTCAGGATCATCAAGGACTTCAATTTCTACCTGCTTCCAAGAAGTCTCTCTTTCAGGACTGACCTGACCCGCAATTACAATGAGATAAAAACCAGGAATATCAATAATCCCTATCTTAAGATAACTCCTTCATTCAGAAAGGACTTTGAATGGGCCCGGATCTTTGACATCAAGTACGATATTACCCGTCAGTTGAAGGTCGATTTCTCATCAACCAATCTGGCACGGATAGATGAGCCGGCCGGAGGAGTCGACAGGAGAAGATACCAGAGCGAATATGAAAACTGGAGGGATTCGGTTCTTGTTAACCTGAAAAGTTTCGGAAGGACAACATCATACAATCATTTCCTGAACGTGACTTATAACCTGCCGGTGAATAAGCTGCCATTGTTATCGTGGGTTAATGCCAATGTCCGTTATGGTGCGGATTTTACATGGCTTGCGGGTTCACTCTATCCCGACAGCATGGACATTAACCTGGGAAATACTATAAAGAATCACAGCGAAATGACATTTTCGGCCACGGGTAACCTGGCTGCGCTGTACAACCAGTCAAAGATCCTCAAAAACATCGAGAATAATACTCGTCCTGATATGGCGCAGAGGATGAAAGGAGAGATGAAGACAGTCACCTATACCAGGGAGAATGTTACTTTCAGGCCCAATGCTGTCAGAGGTGTGATTCATAACCTGAAGACAAGTGATGTTACGGTTAAGGTGACAAAGAAAGACGGTACTGAATTAAAGGGGAAAGTCGACATTGTAAGTGACAACAGGATTAATTTTACCTCCTCCGAACAGGCTGAGGGAACAATAGTGACAGTAGAAGGAAAGGTGTTGAAAAAGAGAAATCCGCTTCTCGTTACAGGAGAATATTTCGCTCGTGCACTGATGGGTGTCAGGTCGGTGAGCCTGAACCAGACATCGGCCAGGGGCCAGTTCCTGCCCGGCTATCTGCCCGAGACTACCTTCCTGGGGATGTCATCGTCAAATGGTGTCCTGGCACCGGGATGGCCATTTATTCTAGGTTACAGCGATAACAATTTCTTTGACAGGGCTGTCGCCAGGAACTGGCTTTCAAAAGATACACTCCTCAATACCCCGGCATCATACGATAACAGAACTGACCTTTCGATGCGTGCAATAGTCGAGCCATTCAGCGGAATGAGAATTGATGTTAATAGTGAAAGGCGATTTCTTGAAAGTGTAAGCGCTTATTATATTGCTGATTATAATGGTAATTTCCCCGACAGCACGAGGAACAGGATCATTTCGGGTAGCTTCTCCATTTCTGTGATATCGTGGGGAACTGCTTTTGAAAAAATATCAAAGGAGAATGATTATGAATCACCCACCTTTGAAGCTTTCAAGAGAAATACCGTTATTATCTCCGAAAGAAGGGCTGAACAAAGAAGTGCAGCTGATCCCGGCTATGATCCCGACATAGATCCGTTATCAGGAGAACTAATTGACGGGCCTTATAAAAGCGGTTATGGAAGTACTTCCAGGGAGGTGCTTATCCCGGCATTCCTGGCAGCATATACAAAAACGGATCCTCACAGGGTGGGACTTGAAACTTTCCCCTCGGCAATGAGGATGATGCCCAACTGGCGTATCAATTTTGACGGATTGTCGAAGTTCGCTTTAGTCCAGAAGGTATTCAGATCAGTAAACATTTCACACCAGTACAGGAGTACATATCAGATTGGATCCTATACCACTAATCTTAACTGGGAACCTGACGGGGATGGCATAAGCAGATTGAGAGACCTTCAGAATAACTATATTCAGCAGTACGAAATAAACCTTGTTACCCTGAATGAGCAGTTCAGCCCTTTGATAAATATTGATCTGAACTGGAAAAACTCTCTTACAACACGTTTTGAATGGAGAAAATCAAGGACTGTATCTCTTAATCTGACAAGCAACCAGATAGCCGATGTAAGGAGTAATGAGCTGATAGTTGGTGCAGGTTACCGGTTCGACAATGTTCAGATAATTCTCAAGACTGGTGGAAGGCAACGGGCTCTTGAAAGTGACCTGAACCTGAGATTTGATCTTTCGGTACGTGATAATAAGACCATTGCCAGAAAGCTGGTTGAAAATGTCAATCAGCCTGTTGTAGGCCAGAAGGTTTTCTCGGCCGGGGTGACTGCCGATTATGTGCTCAGCGACAGGTTCAATCTTCAGGTCTTTGCCGACCATACCATGAACGATCCGTTTGTGGCTAATACATTCCCGACATCAAATACCAATTTCGGATTCAGCCTTAAGTTCATACTTGTGCAATAAACCCGGAGCCCGGAGGGTAGCCTGAAAAATACCTTTCAGAAGGATAAATAAAAAAAAATCTTTACATTTGGATGTCATACTCAGGTGAGTTGAATCAGAATAATAACTAAAAACATCACAGACATGAATGTTCCGGAAAATTTACTTTACACAAAAGATCATGAATGGATTCGCATTGAAGGTGAAACAGGTTATGTTGGTGTAACAGATTTTGCCCAGAGCGAACTTGGTGATATTGTATTCATTGAAATTGAAACCCTTGGTGAGGCTCTTAAAAAAGAGGAGGTTTTCGGTACTATAGAAGCAGTTAAGACAGTATCGGATATGTTCATGCCTGTAGGAGGGGAGATCCTTGAAGTAAATCCGGCACTGGAAAATTCACCTGAAATTGTAAACAAAGACCCCTATGGGGAAGGATGGATGATAAAGATAAAAATATCTGATCCTTCCGAAACCGGCGGGCTTCTTTCCTCCGATAAGTATAAAGAGTTGTTATAAGGTCTTTTTGACCTCAACTTCCTGGTATCCTTCTACGATATCGCCTGCTTTGATATCATTGAAGTTAGTAATATTCAATCCGCATTCGTATCCTCCTACAACCTCCCTTACATCATCTTTGAATCGTTTCAGGGAGCCAAGTTCGCCGGTATAGATCACAATACCATCACGTATGACGCGTACTCTGGTATTTCGGGTGATCTTGCCCTCCTTGACGTAACATCCGGCAACTGTACCGACTTTGGTCACTTTAAATATCTCGCGAATTTCAAGTGTCGACACTATCTCTTCCTTAAGTTCAGGAACGAGCATACCTTCCATTGCTGATCTGATCTCTTCGATGGCATTATAAATGATTGAATAAAGTCGTATATCGATCTCCTCCTTTTCGGCCAGCTTACGGGCACTCAGTGAAGGCCGGACCTGGAATCCCACTATGACTGCGTTGGATGCTGCAGCCAGCAGGATATCAGATTCCGAAATCTGTCCCACGGCTTTGTGAATGACATTAAGCTGGATCTCAGGTGTTGAGAGTTTAATAAGCGAGTCGCTGAGAGCTTCAACAGATCCATCGACATCACCCTTGACAATGATATTAAGTTCCTGGAAGTTGCCGATCGCGATCCTGCGGCCGATTTCATCAAGCGTAATATGTTTCTGGGTGCGAAGGCCCTGTTCTCTCTGAAGCTGCGCACGTTTTGTCGCAATATCTTTTGCTTCGCGGTCGCTATCCATGACATTGAATTTATCTCCGGCCTGAGGAGCTCCGTTCAGTCCCAGGATAAGTGCAGGTGTAGCAGGTCCGACCTCTGTAACTTTATTTCCACGTTCGTTATACATTGCCTTTATGTGTCCGAAACAGCTTCCTGCAAGCAGTACATCACCCACTCTGAGGGTTCCTGCTTTTACCAGAACTGTAGCTGTAAACCCGCGGCCTTTGTCGAGCGACGATTCAATAACTGTACCTATTGCGGGCTTGTCGGGATTGGCTTTAAGATCAAGCATCTCGGCTTCAAGAAGCACTTTCTCAAGCAGGAGTTCTATATTCAGACCATTTTTTGCAGAGATCTCCTGAGACTGGAATTTACCTCCCCAGTCCTCAACCAGGTAATTCATGTTTGCCAGGGCTTCCTTTATCTTGTCAGGATTAGCACTCTGTTTATCTATCTTGTTAATTGCAAATATTATCGGGACGCCTGCAGCTGAAGCATGATTTATTGCCTCGATAGTCTGTGGCATCACGCCATCGTCAGCAGCAACTACAATAATGGCTATATCCGTTATCTGTGCCCCCCTTGCCCTCATGGCAGTAAAAGCTTCATGGCCCGGGGTGTCGAGAAAGGTGATCTGCCTCCCGTCGTCAAGAATAACACCATATGCTCCGATATGCTGTGTAATACCTCCTGCTTCTCCCGCAATAACATTGGTGCGGCGGATATAATCGAGGAGCTTTGTTTTTCCATGATCGACATGTCCCATAACCGTAACTATCGGAGGTCTTGGCTTTAGATCCTCCTCCACATCATCTTCTTCCCTTACAGCTTCCTGCAGTTCGGCACTGACAAATTCCACCTTGTAACCGAATTCGTCAGCAAGAAGGGCCATTGTTTCAGCATCAAGGCGCTGGTTTATTGAAACGAAAAGACCCAGGTTCATACATGTTGAGATGATATCGGTGACAGGTGTGTTCATCATGGAGGCCAGCTCATTTACCGATACAAATTCGGTTACCTTGAGTATGTTCTTATCCTGTTCAATTTTATCCTCCACCTCGCGGTGTTTCTGGCTGATGGCGTCTCTCTTCTCCCTCCGGTATTTTGAACCCTTTGATTTTCCTTTTGTTGTAAGCCTTGCGAGAGTCTCCTTGATCTGTTTCTGAACTTCTTCCTCATCGACTTCGGCCCTTACAGGTCGTTTTCTTATAACCTTTTTTCCTGCAGGTTTATCTTTCTTGTCGGCGATCACAGGTTTGGCAAGAGGTACCTGTTCCTTTTCCTTTGAGATTCTCTTTCTCCTCTTCTTCCGTCTGAAATCTGACTCACCGTCAACTTTTACAGGCTGGTAAGGAGTAGTCTTTTTCTTTTCCTCTACGGGCAGATCTATCTTGCCGACAACTGTCAGTCCTGAAAGTTTTCTGACTTCCGGTTTATATACTTTGATTACGTCCTGTTCGGGTTCGGAGGCAACAACTGATACGGTCTTCTCTTCAGCCGTGATCTCTTCAGCAGGGGCCTCTGCAATAATTCCGGAGGTAACTTCTTCTTTTACCCTGGTATCCGGTACCTTCTCTTCTTCGATTACAGGAGCAGGTTTTTCCTTTATTTCTTCTTTTTCTTCAGCTATAACGGGTACCTCTTTTTTGGATGGTTCAGCTTCACCTGGTATTGCTTCGAGGTCTATCTTGCCAACAATATGAATATCGAAGTTCCCTTTCGTTTTTTGATCGTCGGCAGTAACTTCAGCAGCCGGTTTTTCAACAGGTTCCACCTGCTTTTTAGTTTCAGCTTTTTCGACGGTAATCTCCTCCGGAACCTTTGTCTCATGCACCTCTTTAACAGGTTCCGTTTTTTCAACCTTCGGCCGGAGGGTCTTTTCAAGATCTATCTTGCCTACCAGTTTGATATCAGGTTTTTTGATCTCAGTCTTAATATCAACAACTACCTTCTGCCCTGATGTATCCTTGATCAGGATCTCTTCCTCTCTTTCCGCTTCTTCACTCTCCGTTTTTGCGGAGAAGTCGTCGATGGAAACGCTCTCTTTCTTCCTGTGGAGGTCCTTAAGAATAAGTTTTTCAGATTCCTTTTTGACATTCAGATCTGAACTATATTCTTTTAGAAGCAAAATATATGCTTCATTCGGAAGTTTTGTGTTTGGATTGGAATCGAGATCAAAACCCTTTTTGTGCAGGAATTCCACAATAGTAGATATCCCCACGTTAAATTCACGGGCTGCCTTACTTAATCTCGTTGCCTTAATATCATCTGTCATAGATCTGCCTTGGCTTTTTAAAAATCTTCAAAAAATTAACCTGTTTCTATATTGGAAGGTTATATCTTATTCAAATTCAGCTCTTAATATATTAACAACCTCTTTAACGGTCTCCTCCTCAAGGTCAGTTCTTTTAACAAGATCACTGATTGAAAGGTTAAGCACGCTTCTTGCGGTGTCGCATCCTATTGCCTTCAGCTCTTCAATTATCCAGTCTTCAATTTCATCACTGAATTCCTCAAGATTCACATCCTCCTCATCTTCGCCGCCCGGTTCCCTGTAAACATCTATCTCATAGCCGGTAAGCTGGCTCGCCAGCTTTATGTTCAGGCCACCTTTACCGATAGCAAGAGATACTTCGTTTGGTTTAAGATATATCTCTGCCCTTTTTCCTTCCTCATCAAGCTTTATGGAAGTTATTTTTGCAGGACTCAATGCCCGCTGTATGAATAGCTGATTGTTTGATGTGAAGTTAATGACATCGATGTTCTCATTGCGGAGTTCCCTTACAATACCATGTATTCTCGAACCTTTCATCCCCACACACGCACCTACAGGATCAATTCTTTCATCGTACGATTCAACGGCAACCTTCGCTCTCTCACCCGGAACCCTTACAATCTTCTTGATTGTTATCAGTCCGTCAAAGATCTCGGGAACTTCAAGTTCGAAGAGCCTTTCGAGGAAGACCGGGGATGTACGGCTGAGTATGATAAAGGGAGTATTGTTCCTCATTTCAACCTTTATTACCACTGCCCTGATTGAATCACCCTTCCGGAAATGATCGGAAGGTATCTGCTCACTTTTCGGAATAATAAGTTCATTCCCGTCATCATCCAGTACCAGGATCTCCCTCTTCCATACCTGGTATACTTCACCGGTAACAACCTCACCGATCCTGTCCTTATATTTAATATAAATATTATTCTTTTCAAGATCAAGTATCCGTGCAGTCAGATTCTGCCTGAGTGACAGGATTGCTCTTCTTCCGAAATCAAGAAATTTTACCTCATCCGAAACTTCCTCTCCGACTTCATAATCCTCATCAATCTTCTTTGCTTCGGAAAGAGGGATCTGTGTTATCGGGTCAGTAAGCTCACTGTCCTCAACAACCACCCTGTTTCTCCAAATTTCAAAATCGCCCTTGTCGATATTAACAATAATGTCAAAATTGTCAGCCGAACCATACTTTTTTGCCAGCATGCTTCTGAATACATCCTCCAGAACGCTCATCATCGTCGGGCGGTCTATATTTTTCAGCTCTTTGAACTCTGAAAAGGTGTCGATCAAATTAACATTTTCCATCTGGTGTAAACCTTGTTTATATTATTTTAATGATAATACTACTTTTGCAGACTTAACCTGGTCAAAGTTGAATGAGACCTCGGTAAGCTCTTTTGGCTTTCCCTTGATTTTAGTTTCAACTTCAAGTTCGAAGCCCCCTTCAGTTACATTTTTCAGTATTCCCGAAATGGTCTCTCCGTCAGTATCCGTTACCTGTACCTTCCTGCCTGCATTTTTCCTGTACTGTTCTATTACTCCGAAGGGCATATCAAGTCCGGGAGAAGAAACCTGCAGTTCATAATCCTCTGCTTCCCGGTCAAAGCACTTTTCAATGTGCCTGTGAATAGCCACACACTCATCGATAGTGATCCCCTCATTCCGGTCGGCAAGAACTGTTATCCTGTTTGCACTGCTTACCTTCACAGCAACAAGAAAGAGCCCGCTACCTTTTATGAACTCTCTTACCGATTCCTCAATTCTGACTTTTTCTATCATGTCTAAAAACCGATAACAAAATAGGGGACTCTGGTCCCCTAGGTCTCAAATACCCCTCATTTCGGATGCAAAGGTAAACATTGTTTTGAAATTTACAAACAAGATGACGACTAATATGATTCCTGATCAGATAAATATCACTTTATATTTACTTTGCAGCACCATATTATTTCTTGAATAACTTTGCAGAATAGTATCCATATTTTATGGAGGGAGGAATGATGAATGAACCTTTGAACAACAATTGTCAGAGATGAAAAGCTTAAGTGAATTTTATGACGATACCGACATGAGAATGCTGTCGCACTGTACTCTTTGTCCGCGGGAATGCATGGTGAACAGATTTGAAGGAGGTACCGGATACTGCGGAGCCGATGCGGGTATGAATATTGCATCGATATGCATCCACAGGGGTGAGGAGCCTTCAATAAGCGGACCCGACGGGATATGTAATGTATTCTTTTCGGGTTGTAACCTCCGGTGTGTCTACTGTCAGAATTATGAGATAAGCAGGCCGCGGGAGGGATACAGAAATGACAGCATGGATTTCTCAAGTGCACTCGGGGTTATTACCGGGATATTATCAACAGGTATTAAAGCAGTGGGATTTGTCTCCCCGTCGCATGTAGTACCCCAGGTGAAGGCACTAATCAAAGGGCTTAAGGAATCCGGATATGACCCAATAACAGTTTATAATACAAATAGTTACGATAAAAGAGAAACTATCAAAAGCCTCGAAGGCTACATAAATGTCTATCTTCCTGATTATAAATATTATACTCCCCTGCTGGCCGGACACTTCTCAGATGCCCCCGATTATCCCCGGGTTGCATTGGAGGCTCTTAAGGAGATGTATTATCAGAAAGGATCGGTACTGGCAACTGATGAAGAGGGGAGAGCCTGGAACGGTATGCTGATAAGGCACCTGGTGCTGCCGGGTCATACAGGGGAGAGCAGCAAGGTACTGAAGAGCATAGCCGAAGAGTTGTCGACCGGTGTAAATATCTCACTTATGTCGCAATATCACCCTTCCTTGTCTGCGAAGACCCATCCGGAACTGGGCCGTACACTGTACCGGGAAGAATATGATTCAGCTGCCGGAACCATGGAGGCATTGGGATTCAGGAACGGATGGATCCAGGATATGGACAGCTACCGGAATTACCTTCCTGACTTCAGCAGGGAACATCCGTTTGAGTAAGAATTCCTGTAAACGTGCTTCAGGATACCGGTTTTGGTTCACCGGCCTGTTTTACAGAGAAAAGGAGTATCATGTCAGATGAATTTTTCGCGTTTCTGTAAATAAAAGAGGGCAGCCAGAAGGCAAAGTATTGTACCTGTTATCAATATAACCCGGTTTCTGAACGAAATGATTGCCCATGTGGTCTCGTTTACATCGTAAGGTGTCTGAAAAGGATTCAGGAAAACATTCCACTGGCTTTTTCGCAGCGGATCGCTCAGAATCATGAAGAAGAGCCCGAAAATTATCATGACAACAGCAGTCCCGTTACCGTTTCTGATTACAGTCGACAGCATGAATGCCATCATCCCGAGAAAAAGTACAGGGACCATTACCTGAGCGGTCATTTTAAATACAGGGAATTTTACTATCAGAACAGATGATAAAAACGTGAAGAAAAGCATAATTACAAAAGCAATTGCAAAGATCAGCATTATTCTTACCAGCCATACTTTATACCTGTAATCGGGTATCCCGAAAAGGATCTCTATTGTTCTGGCATCCTGGTCGTTCTGTATTCCGAAAACCGATGGATAGAATACAAGAAGGGCTCCTGAAAAGATAAACACACCATATAGATCCTGGGATCTTGAAACATTATTTTCAAAAACATAGATCACCGAGATCGCGATATAGAAAAGGAATGATCCTGCAAGGAACCAGATAAATTTATTGGCAAAGATGATCCTGAGATTATAATTGATCATCCTGAACACCAGGTCTGTGAAGTTTAATAAATCATTTTTTTTCATCATGACTTTTACTGTTAACTAATGATGACCCGTTGTGATTTTTACCACGGAGCAGCCACAAATATGCATCTTCAAGATTCGGACTCGGATTGATAGCGCCTTCCCAGGGTGAATGTTCAGAGATGACTCGTACCCGTACATTATCACCCTCGGACATATGATGAACCACAAGATGGTCTTTAACAAATTCCCCGAAATCCCTGGCCGGTATGGTGAACTGCCATACATGTCCCCCGGCTTCTTTTGTCATATCTATCGGTTTTCCGAAATACCTCAGTTTACCTTTATTCAGCACGGCAACCTGGCTGCACGAGCTCGAAATATCCTCTATAATATGTGTTGAGAATATTACCACCCTTTCGCGGCTCAGCTCAACAAGCAGGTTCCTGAACCTGATACGCTCCCTGGGATCCAGTCCCGCAGTAGGTTCATCCACTACAAGTATCCTGGGAAGATGGAGTAATATCTGTGCGATTCCCATTCTTTGCTTCATGCCTCCTGAGTACGAACCTATCTTTTCATGCCGGTGTTCCTCCATATGAACTGCATTAAGCACATAGGTAACTCTTTCCTCGCGCTTCACGGCATCAGTAATATTCTTGAGCATTCCCTGGTAATGAAGGTATTCGTGAGCTGTCATATTTTCGTAACTTCCGAATTCCTGCGGCAGGTAGCCGATAAGACCCTGCAGTTCCTCTCTTTTTTTCTGAGTATCAAGACCGTTTATCCATACTTTACCATAACTCTGCTCAAGGATCCCGCATATGATCCTCATAAGGGTCGTTTTTCCTGCTCCATTGGGCCCAAGCAACCCGAACATGCCACTTCCTATATTAAGTGTAACACAGCTGAGGGCTTTAAATGGTTTCCTGGTTTTACCGATAAGAGGGACAGCTGCAACAATTCTGTAGATGGTTTTCCTCACTCCCCTGAACCGGCCTTCAAGTCTGTAAATATCTATATTCTCATTACTGAGTTTCTGACCGGTCTTATATATGAATAATGCTGTGAACCAGATAAATCCAAGAATAAGTACAACTGCTATGTTATCCCATTTGGTCTGAAACCATATCAGGTTCAGCAGTGGGATTATCCAGAAAACTGCAAAATCTGCAAAACTAATGAGTGACCTGAGCAGCTTTTTATTTTTTCGCCGGGCTGCCATACTGGTGAACAGTTCTTTAAAGGATATCCAGACTAATGATAACATGAACCAGGTCAATATGCTGAAGAAAAATATCCAGAAACCCTTGTCAAGGAAGAAATAGGTAAAATAAATTATAGAAAAAAGAATGGGGATCCTCCAGGCTGTTCTGCCAATATCTTTCCATGAATTATAGGAAGGCTCGAGACCCAGTCTTTTTCTGATCCTCGCACCGGCTTTCCATTCCCTTTTCCATCTGCTGTCGCGGTCGTAGATCTTTACAAGGCTCTGGATATATATGTTTAAAGGTTCGTCGGGAGAAATTACTGTCTCCTTTGCTTTCCTCAGGCTGTTCATTATAAACCATGTGCCTGAAGGTACAATTATCAAGGCAACAATTGAGGTGATCACCTTCCAGACAAATTTATCTATATTATAGTATATCAGAAATATAAGTATAGCAAATGTTGAAATCTGGATCGCTTTGCTTTTCCATCCCAGTGAATAGAACCAGCTAAGTGAGTTCTCCAGACCCGAGTAAAAAGTTGGAATAAAGACCAAGGTAAGGAGAGTGCTCAGTACAAGGCCTCCGATCACAGTTATGGCAAACGATGCACCTATTGCCGAAACATATTCAGCCTGCCCCATGGCAAGGGGAAGCATTGCAATAGCTGTTGTTGATGCAGTAATAAGTATAGGTCTCAGTCTTGCCACACCTGCTGTCATAAGTGCTCTTTGCCTGCGATAACCTCTTTTTCGCAGGATATTAGTATAATCAATAAGAATTATGCCATTGTTAACGACAATACCAAGAAGGATGAGGAATCCCGTAAGAGTGTTGGCGTTCAGCAATGAGTTCCCGGTGAGAATAAGGGCAATCAGTGAGCCAAGAGCTGCAAGGGGTATGCTGAACATCAGCACAACCGGAGTGGCAAGCGACTCAAATACAGCAGCAAGTATCATATATATAAGCAGGAATGAAATACCGATAAGGGAATAGAAATCCTTGAGCTGGTTCTCTTCATGAACAACTTCAACGGCTATCCCGACCGGGATATTCATATTTGTCACAACCGATTCAAGTTCCCGTCGGGCTCCCTCCAGCAATTCCTTCGAACTCCTGATCTCCTCGTTGAAATTATATGTTACCGTTATCCTTTTCTCCTGGTTTTCGCGGTGGATATTACCCGTTCCATAGGACAGGAGTATATTGGACAACTCCTGCATTTCCATCCTGGAACCGGTGCTGCCGGTTACTTCAAGATTCCTCAGATCATCGATAGTCTTATCGGTATTCTCGCCGGTATCTCCGGCTTCATCAGCATATTTGATAATGATATCGTACGATTCGTTTGCCTGTTTGAATGTGGCTCCTGAGGAGTATTCCTGTCCAAAGGTTGCGAGTGCGCCCGACAGATCAGCCAGCGTTATGTTGTTCCTGCCAAGAAAATCCATATCAAAGAACAGGTTTACTTCCGGCCTGTCGTCCTGGACATTTATTCCTGTATTATCAATAGACGAAAGATCGGCTACGTATGACTTTATGTCATCAGCCAGGTTTTTCATCTGTTCAAAATCCTGCCCCTTTATTATCACACTCTCCCTTTTTGACCCGATACCCAGGAGGTTCATAAAGTCGGAACCGGGATTAAAAGTTTCTCCACCGCCTTCACCTGTAAAACCACCGCTTGTGGAAAGCTCATCCATACTCACCTCACCGGATGAAATATTTTTTGTCTTTTCGGAAATGTCATTTTTTATTTCAGGAAGTGAACGTTTGCTTGTTTTGTCCCAGTCTTTTGATAGATTGATGGTTATGGTTGCCTGGTCCTCTTCAATACGGCTTATTATATCTTCCTTCTCAGGCAGTCCGGCAAGCTTTGATTCAATCTCAGTAACAACAGCATCTGTTTTTTCGAGTGTTGAACCTCCCGGCATTGAAACACTCAGCCGGAAGCTGGGTGTATCAATCTCCTGTTCAGATCCTATACTTAAGGTAAGGCTGATAAGCAGAGATGCAAAGAAAACAATAAGAGTGCCTATAATTGTAGCAGCAGGCTTTCTCATGCTTGCCTTCAGAACCAGATAGTATGTCTGGATCACGCGGTCGTGAATAGATAACTTCTTGAATATTTCAGATCTGGTGGTTCCCGATCCTGACAGAAGGGAAAATGTTGCCATAGGGATGAACAATACGGCTACGATCAGCGAAATTATCAGAGTGGATACAATTGAGACACCTATGTTTTTCCCAATGATCCTGACCATGAAGTTGGACGAAAAGATAAATGGCAGAAATACAATTATTGTTGTAAGTGTTGAGGCGAAAATTGACCGCCATACCTCTTTTGTGCCCTGTGTGACAGCTGTTTCAGGATCTTTCCCGTTCCCGGCCAGCCTGTAGATATTTTCAAGTACAACTACGGAGTTGTCGACAAGCATTCCGATGGCGAGTGCCATCCCTACAAGAGTAAGGCTGTTGATCGTGATACCGTAAGCATAGAAAAAGTTGAACGCCGAATAAACTGAAACGGGTATTGAAACCGCAATAATAAACACAAGCCTTATATTTTTAAGGAAGAACCAGAGGATAACAACAGCAAGCAAACCACCGGTAATAGCCAGGTTTATAATCTGGTCGATGTTTTTTTCCATGATCTCGGCATTGTTGTTCTGTACAACAATGCTTACCCCCGAAGATTCGAGCTTTTTATTGAGCAGGGCAATCTGATCAAGGGCTTCGTGAGAAAGATCAATGAGGTTTGCCTGGTTATCATTGACAAGGGTCATTGTTACTGCCTCCATCCCGTTAACTCTGCTGAAGGAGCTCTGTTCCTTTACTCCGAAGAAAATCTCAGCAACGTCTTTTAGAAGTACGGGGCCCTCTCTCTTCACAATGATATTGCCAATCTGGTTTACATCGCTGTACTCGGACGAGATATTTACAAACAGCTCATCCTGCCCGTCGATAACCTTTCCTGCGAAGGTCTTTACCTTACCGTTGTTATTCAGCAGATTCCGGACCTGATTTATTGAAATACCATATGCTTTACAGGCCTTTTCATTAAGTCGTACCTCAATTGAATTTTCCTGTCCGCCATAAACCTGAACGCCTGCAATGCCATCGATATTCTCAATCTCGGGTTTTATCTCACGGTCGGCAATATTCCGCACCCTGTCAATGCCTCCCTCACCTCTTATCTGCAGCTCCATGAACTGGTTCGTAAGCTGCTCAAGATCGATCTTAATAACGTTGATGATGAATTCAGCCGGAATTGAACTTTTGACAAGATCTATTTTTTCCTGGAGCTTGAGATTGGCATATTTCAGGTCAGCATTCTGGTTGTAATATATCATTATAGTACCATACCTTGAGGAGATATTTGACTCTATCTTCTCTATGCCTTCAAGGGTGCCTATTGCTCCTTCAAGAGGAATAATAGCCTGATTTTCGATATGTGACGGATCCACTTCCTGCATAGTACCCACCTGTACAATAAGCGTTGGCAGCTGGGCATTAGGGAACAGCTCGACCGACAGCTTATTGTACGAGACGTAGCCGAGCATTGTCAGCCCGAGGAACAGCATTGAAATAAGGACCCTTCGTTTTATTATAAAGTTCATTTCCTTTTCTAAAGATTAGTGTCAGCTCTCCGACGCGGTTTCCTTTTTTCCACTTAACTGGTTACTGAGATTGTCGAACACCCAGTAAACACACGGGATAACAATAAGAGTAAGAAGTGTTGATGAGACAAGCCCACCAATAACTGCAAGTGCCATTGGTGATCTGAGTGAAGCACTCTCACCGATACCGATTGTAAGGGGCAGAAGAGCCAGGATTGTTGTGAGGCTGGTCATAAGGATCGGCCTTATCCTCTGGGTGCCAGCCATAATGATGGCCTCCCTTTTCTTTATCCCGTTTTCCCTCAGCTGATTTATCCGGTCGATAAGTATGATAGCGTTATTGACTGCAATTCCTCCAAGCATAATTATTCCGATATAAGCCATCATATTCATTGTTTTACCGAGAAGAAAGAAAGTGAGTACTGTACCCACTCCTGCAAGAGGTATGGTAAGCATTATTACAAAAGGCTGAATTACTGATTCAAACTGGGCAGCAAGGACCATGAATACCAGGATCACAGAAAGCAGCAGGGCAAATGAAAGGTTCGACATCGATTCTTTCCTTTTAAGCTCCTCGCCGGTGAATTCCATTTTATAATTTGCCGGAAGGGGTATTACCTTCAGGGCAGACTCCGTGTCATTTATAACTTTATTGAAGGCTGCATCTCCGTTCACCATCGCATAAATATAACAGGTCCTTAACTGGTTTCTTCTAGTTATTTCCCTGGGGCTGATGACAGTTTTTACCTGGGCAAGTTCGCTGAGCGGAATTTTTACATCACCGGCTGTGATCATCAGATCTTTCAGCTGATGGAGAGAAATATCTCCAAGTTTTATTGTTATGTCCTTTATTTCACCTCCCTGCTCAAAAGTGCCGGCCGGAGATCCCGACAGGTAATTTTTTATCTGATTAATTACATTGTCGACAGCTATATTGTAATAACTTGTTTTAAACCTGTCGATCACCACTTCAACTTCAGGTGTACCCCCGTCAATGGAAGTGGTAATATTATAAAGAAGCGGATTGGCTGAAAGAATGGTCCCGGCCTCGCCGGCAATCCTTTCCAGCTCATTAAAATCATCGCCGGATATCTGAAGAGCAAAAGGTGCTTCGGAAGTTCCAAGTGAAGATTGCAGGGCTGTCTCATCACTTTTAAAAGTCACCTCAAGCTCCGGAACATCATTCAGATAGTTCTCGACAAGGGCTATTGCCTCTTCTGTCCTGCCACTAAAATCATCGGCAAGTATCACTTTCAGGGAAGCCGTATTGTCACCTGTCCCCGATTTATTCTGGTCAAGGGCTGAAGTATTATCTTCTCCGGTCTGCGAGTAGATAAGATTTACTTTGCCGGGAAGTAATTCCCTGATGATACTTTCCGTTTTTTCAGCTGTGCTCCTGGTCCTTTCAAGGCTTGTCCCTTCTGGTAATTTCAGATCGATAGTAAATTCGGCTGATTCTGATTTAGGCATAAATTCACTTCCAATCCGGGGGATAAGAAGCGCTGACAATCCAATCAGGATTACGGAGAGTATTATTACTATTCCTCTTTTGTCTATTATTTTTCCAAGCAGATCCCCGTACCATTTAATTTGAACAGATGCCCGGAGCTTTTCCTCATTACGATTTTCCTTAAAGAGTGTTGAGATAAGCATGGGGATCACCAGCATGGCAACAACCAGCGAGGAGATAAGTGCAAAGGCCACAGTCCATGCCTGGTCTTTGAACATTTCACCTGAGGCCCCGTGAAGATAGACTATGGGAAGGAATACCACAATAGTGGTGACCGTTGAGGCTGTAATTGCCCCTCCGACTTCTCCTGTTCCTTTTATTACAGACTCTTTCAGCGATAATCCGGCTTCATGATTTCTTGTTATATTCTCAAGTACCACTATGGCATTATCGACCAGCATTCCTGCTCCAAGAGCAAGTCCGCCAAGGGTCATAATATTAAGAGTCAGATGATTGAAATACATCAGGTTGAATGTGGCAATTATTGAAACGGGTATTGCCAGGCTGATAACCAGTGTAAGACCGAGTCTTCGGAGAAAGACATAAAGGATCAGCACAGCAAGCAGAATCCCTATCACGAGCGTATTCTGTACTTCAGTAATTGCATTGTGAATATAGTCTCCCTGATCCTGGACCTTGATGAACTCATACCCGGGAAGCGCTTTGGCAAGGCCGGCCAATGCCACGTTAAGACTTTTAACAGCATCAATGGTATTAAATTTCGGCTCTTTATAAATTGAGAGGCCCACACAGCGTTCACCGTTGATCGTCACTATGTTTTCGGGGTCTTTATTTTCAAACCGGATGGTGGCCACATCTCTAAGGTATACCGGAATCTTCTCTGACGCCGGGGCAGCAGAGGGATCCCGGACTGCTGTTACTGAGGCTTCAGATGAAGTCTGCCTGAATCCCACTATTATATTCTCAAGATCTTTTATATCTTCGAGAACACTTACCCCCTTGACAACATATTTAAGCCCCATATCCACTATGGACCCACCTGAAACATTCCTGTTGTAATTGCTGATCTGTGCTGCAATACCATCGGAAGTAAGGCCAAAAGATTCAAGTATATACCTGCTGGTTTCAATAACTACTTCGCTCTCTTCCTTCCCGGTAAGCCTTACATCGGCAATACCTTCAATCCTGACAAGCTCATTACGGATATAATTGTCAGCAACTTTCCGGAGTTCATCCATGTTGGTGATACGCTCGTTTTTCAAACCTACTATCATCACAGGAGAGGCATTGGGATCATACTGTGAGATTGAAAAATCCTCCAGATCTGAGTTCTGACTGAACGAACTTAGTTCTTTCTGAAGGTCAAGGAACGCTTCGTCCATGTCCTTGTTCCAGTCATATTCAACAATTATCTGTGCTGCGCCAGCCCTTGAGACAGAGGAGACCTGGATAACATCGCTCTGTCGCATCGAAAGCGACTCAATCGGATCAACAAAACTCTTTTCGATTTCCTCAGGTGGTTTTTCACCTGCTTTTAACTCTATGTAAATCTTGGGATTATTAAGATCGGGGAAAAGATCGGTCCCGAGTTTTCCAAAAGAGATGAATCCAAGCAGAACTATCCCCAGTACCAGCATCAGAACTGTAACCGGGTACCTGACAGCAAATTGGGCAATCCTGTACATATTATTTAATAATTTTTACTTTCGACCGGTTACTGAGGGTCTCGAAGCCGCTTGTCACAATACGTTCATTTTTTGTCAGTCCGCTTACCACCTCTACATCGGTAATGTTTTCCAGTCCGGTCTCAATTATCCTTTCAGCTGCAACACCCCTGTCGATTACAAATACGGTCTTCCCCTTCTGGCGTGAAAGGACAATATCCTTGGGAATAACTATCACCGAATCTTTCCGGTTAGTGATGATGTCGGCTTTTACAAACATACCCGGACGAAGGAGATACCCGGAATTTTCAATTGAGATATTCCCCTTGAATGTTCTTGTATCTGCATTTATTGCAGGTGACAGCTGCGTGATCCTGCCGGTTAAGGTATCTTCCGGAATTGTGTAATTGGTAAGTTTTACTGTTTGCCCCGGTTTTATTACTGAAATATACTTTTCTGGTAACTGCACATCCATAAACATAACCTGGTAATCCATAATCCTGCAGATCAGCGATCCGGTCTCCACCTGTGTGCTACGGGTATAATATGGCAGGTCGACGATCACCCCGCTTATCGGAGCTGAAATTTTCATTTTATCCATCTGAAGCCTGGCCGTTTCAACATTTGTCTTGGCATTGGCATAATTTATACTGGCAGTTTTAAGATCTTTCAGGGTAACACCTCCCTTTTCGTAGAGGGATTCCTGTTTTTTAAGTTCACTTTCAGTCAGCTCGAGGTTAAGTTCGTTGGTCTCAAGTTTAACCGAATTGACATACTCGCGGTCTTCGAGCCTTGCCACGGTTTCGCCGGCCATTATCCTGTCGCCAAGCTGCCAGGCTCTGCCTGTACGTGGATTATTCTCAAGATAATATTCGGCCGTTATTTTTGATTTAAGTTCTATTTCTCCTTTTGGGAAGGCTGTTCCTGTTGTATTGACATACTCTTCGATGGATTTAAGTTTTATTTCCTCGACTGAGACAGGTATTTCAACATCGGCGGTAAGATTCTGCTCCTGGTTACGGCAACTTACTATTGCCAGTAAAGCACCAAAAATTATCAGAAGGTTCTTTTTCATTTTAGATGGGATTATTTTATTTTTTTATTCTTCAATGTTCATTACGGGAGATACAGGCTCTTTTTTCTCAAAATCGAAAAGTGTCTGTATTTTAAGATTTAGGAGCTCAAGTTTGTAGGATATAAGTGAATTGGTGTAAGACAATTGTTTCTCCGACAGCTGGTTCTGGTACATATTCAGATCCATTCCGGTAAGGTCGTTATTTTTGTATTTTTCGAGATTCAGATCGTAAGTAAGCTGCGCATTTGTTACCGATTGTTTTGCGATATCTATCTGATTCTGAAGATTGAGGAGATTTCTGCATATCTTCCTTATGCCAAGGATGATATTATTCTTCTCCTCTTCAAGATCTATATTTGCTGTTTCGATTGTCGCCTCAGTAGCTTTTATCCTCGACTTCTTCTCACCCCAATCCCAGAGAGGGATAGCGAGAGATAAAGAAAGGCTCTCATTGTCAGTAGGATTCGCATAAACATTGCCAAAATTATCGTTGTCTCCGAAGATCCCGACCGATAATCCAAGGCTTCCCTTGAACTCATTCAGAGCTTTTGTCTGGATAAGGTCGAACTGGGAGGATTCGATATTTATTGATCGTTGTCTTAATTCCATCCGGTTTGCCAGTCCATGGTCAATTGCGAAAGCTATATCAACTCCCACGGTGTCGACTGAGATATTTGGTAAAACTATAAGGTCGTCATACAGGCTCATGCCAATAAGAAGTTTAAAATCATCTTTGGCGTTTTCAAGCGACACCTGCTTGTTTTCAAAATCCGATTTTGTTGTTGCCATATTGAGTTCGGCCTGGAACATCTCTTCACGTGCTGAGATCCCTGCTTCCACCTTGTTTTTTGAGACCTCGTAGTTCTTTTGCATGTTCTGAAAAGCCTGGTTGGCAATTTCGAGGCTTTGTTGCTGCTGATAAACATAATAGAATGACTGGGTTACCTGGTTCTCAAGAGCCAGAAGCTGAATGGCATAGTTCAGTTCGGAGTTCTCAAGTGCCAGTTCAAGCTCCCGGAGCTGAAGCTTTGTTCTGTTGTATGTAAACAACGGCTGGTCGATATTCAGTGAAAGGTTATTGCTGTAACCTTTCGTCGTGAGGTCTGTAAACTCGCTATATGAATCTTTGTAACCGAACCGGTTCACAAGCGAGACCCTGGCATCGGTAAGTACAACAGGCTGGGAAATAGTTAATAATCCGTAACTTTCAGTTGTATTTGTCGAATTCCATTTAGAGATCAGATCGTTAAAACCCCTGTTCTGGTTATAGCTGATCGGATTTATCGATAATGAAAAACTCGATTTCAGGGCAGCATTCTGGGCATTAAGGTTTTCCTGGCTCCTTATAAGGTTAAGCCTTGTCCTTTTCATTGAAGGGCTGTTCGATTCAGCAATTGTCAGAGCCTGCTCCAGAGTGAGTCCCTGCTGCGATAAACCCGTGATACTGTTAATAAAAAGAGCTGCCAGTAATCCAACAATCTTTATGCTTATGTGTCTCATATCTTTTAAATTATTCTTTGTCATTATTCATTTTTAATCCGGGATCCTGATGTTGGTTATCTGCCTTTTTTGTACTAATCCGTCTTTACCCATTTAACTGCATCACCGATCACTAATCTCCCTTCCGACTGATTTGTGAGTTCAACTTTCAGGGTATCGGACGAGAGGTAATAACGGCCAAGGATATTCCATCCGTTATCAGCATTGCCATAGTCGACGGATATCTCCTCGACACCCTCATCATGATAGATCTTATAATGAAGATCGCCATATGGACTGGATTCCTGCTGAGACCCGTACTGATATTCCGACCCGCCAACCCTGACGGCACCCATGTTGTCACTCTTTCCAATAAAACAGTAGATATTATAAAAACCGGAACCGCCGGTCAAAGCTGCCCATTTTACTGACCTGTCACCAGTACCTGCCCTTGTATATACTGCCGACCTGATGAATTTTCCATAGTATGACGACTCGACTACCGGCTGCCAGTGCATAGGGAAATTCATCATGCTAACCTGCATGTACCTGTCTCCTGATTTGTTTTCAATATTCAGAAGTTTCTTAAGGGGACTTGATTCGATCTGCCGGTCTGAGTCGAATCCGGGATCCTCGTTGTCGACGATTATCTCTGAAGGATCTTCAAATGAGGGGACCGATGCAACTATTTCTTCTTCGGGCAAAGTCGGGGAAAAACTTTTTGATTTTTGTATCTCACCAACGGGGAGAACAATCTCTCCGGGCAGGTTTTTGGAGAAGAGAGTGTTAATCATCACTTCCCGGGGCTGTGCATCAAGTACTACACCTATTCGCTTCGCTTCGCCCGGACCAAGGAATATAATTTTCGAAATATCCCCGGTCTCCATTCCACGGCCCTGCATTGATACGGAAACATTACTCCCGCCAGCCATCCCCGGTGGTAAAGGTCCCGTCTGTCCTGTCCTTTCATCGGCTCCGGTCCTGAAGGCCACATTGAATAATCCTGCTACCGGTTCAGTGTTGGAGGCAATAAATGAAACCCTGAATCTTATACGGTCGTTAATCACAATTTCAGATGCCTGCAGATTTGATATGAGAAAACCGGGTTGTTCCCGCACGTTATACCAGTTATCAAGATATGGATAGAACTCAAATCCGTATTTATCCTTTATGATTCTGTTAAATACTTCAATATCAATTCTTTCGAACTTATTCTCTTCCACATAATTCTGAAACCAGTTATTGAAATCGCTTATTCCTGCTCTGGACCTGATGAGGTTAAACAGATAATCACCCTTCAGGGTCAGCACGGTCCTCAATGTGTCATTTCCCGGATTTTTAAGAAGCAGCTCGCTGAAGCTCAAATTACGGAGGATAAGATTTGCATTATCGTTATCTGAAAGATTCCCGAAATCCTGGGGTCTCGCTACTCCGGCACCGGGTATGTTCATTTTCTGCAGATGAGACTCAAATACGGCATTTATGGCGGGATAATCTGCAGAGTAAAAATTATTCTTGAAATAATAGAAGCTGGGGCCTAATAAATATCTCCCATTATCAGAGGAAAGAACACCATTATTATACCTGAAATTCTGAACAGATATGAAAATATTCCTGATGAAGGAATTGAACAGCCTGACCTGTAATTCCTTATCGGTCACAACCTGATTGTTACGTTCATTGTTACGTTTCTGCCTTACAAGCCGTTTCTTAAATCCTGCCTGGTCGAGAGTTGCCATTTTTTCGGGCAGCAGAACCAGTGAAGGCTGTACTTCGGCCCGCGTCTGGGTGTTCTTTTTTGGAAATGAGAAATACTGAACCGGCACCTCAACAAAACTCAATGTCTTAAAAGGATATTTGGTTGAGAAATTTGTTTCGAGTTCACGCATTATACCTGAAACAAGAAAGCTCAGTGTATCGCCCAGCTCATTTAGCTCTTGTTTGTAATAGTCGTGACCAGGGTAGAAGTATGTTATATATTCAACAGAATCGACTTCAAGGCTTTCGGAAATATAGTTACCAATTGCAAGGGTAAGGCCTGTAAGCGGATTTTCAGGATTGAAATAAAAATAGCCGTCTCTCTTTTGCATTTTTCCCTGGGAGACTGCTGAAAGGTTATCTTTTGTCTTAACCCTGAGGGCAAACCTAGTAAAATCAATTTTTGCCCTTGCAGGGTTTGAAGGGTAATAATTAAGACCGGCAACGGGATACCAATGGGTTTCAGGTGTCAGAAGAACGTATTCGTCCGTCAGGAATGTCTGGCGTTTGTTCACACTCAGCATATCGATCCTGTATGGATCATCCTTTAGATTATCAGTGTAATCCGGATAGCAAAACGATTCATTGACAGTTCCGCTATAAGAGATTATCAGAGAGTCGTTTTCGCCCGGATTAAGAGGTTTTCCCGGGTCAATATCAATAATGTTGTTTACTCTGATGAATTTCAAATCACGTCCTCCTGACTTTATCTCCCTGATCTTCAGGGACGGATTTAGTGAAAAGAGATATTTCCTAACCGGCTCCCTGTTGTCGTTTAAAATGCTCAGGTTAACCGAAGCCTCTATTGATTCTCCATTATGAATAAAGTCTATTGAGGCATCAGTGATGCTGGTAAAGTCTTCATTTTCATATTGCCTGTTGGCTTCAATTGCCAGATTCCTGTCGCTTATAGCCCCCGAATAAACTGAGTAGGTTTTGTATCCGGAGATAGCTGCACCTGAAATAAACAGGATCAGTAATATTATGGCAAGACTATTGTGAAGCCGCGACTGCGGTAATCTGTTGAACAATAATATTGTGATCATTACAAATGCCAATCCCAGAAAAAAGAAAAGCAATCGCTGGCAGATTATGAATCCGGGATTGTCAAATCCGATAATTGATGATTTTAAAATGGGAACCCCGAAAGCCATGTAATCGAAAATCAATCCCATTCTGAACCAGAGCCAGAATATGTTGAGGGCAGCAATCCCAAGCAGGATCATAAATGTTACAGCCTGGTTCCGTATCAGCGACATCAGCATGAAGGCAAGTCCGAGACTGAATACTATTGTCGGTACACATATAATAAGAAGATAGGCCAGGTATGAATACAGATCAACAGACATGCTTTTTGATATGATGTTCATCGACAGTCCTATGCACAGAATCAGAATATCAATCCCGAGAAACAATCGGAGGATACCCCAGGTTTTCCCGGTGACATATTCAAAATTTGACATTGACCTTGTATACAATACTTCGTTGGTATCAAGCTTCTTATCTTTTTTAAGAAAATCAGCTGCCAGGAAGATAACCACTATTGCCTGTCCCAGGTTAAGAATGTAAAGATTAACCATGGGTACTGATGCAGGTATGGAGATAAACTCCCATGGTTCATCACCAATAGGAGAAAAAAGGGCAAGATTCATTATGGAGAACACAAAAAGAGCACCCAGTGTGAAGAGCCTGAAAAACCAGCTTCGCCGGAGGGTCTTTGCCTCATATTTTGCAACAGTTCGGATATTATGCAGGATTGTCATACCGGTAATCGTTATTCATTAATGTCGGCATGAAGCTTGTGTTCCATGAAATAGACATATGCGTGTTCAATATTAGGGATTACTTCACTTGAATTGAATACCGGCGCTTCGTCAGCCACAATCTGAACTTCCCACCCTCTTTCGACAGGAATGGTCGAGATCACATTATAGCGATCCTTGACTGTTTCATATTCTTCCTGATCAAGAAAGAGCTTAAAGACATGCCCGTGTGCATTTTTTACCAGATTTTCGGGAGAACCTGAAAAGACCAGTTCCCCTTTATTCAGAAGTGCCATCCCCTGGCAGGTGGATGATATGTCGCCAACTATATGGGTCGACAATATTATAGTAACATCGTGCTGGCTTAGTTGTGAGAGAATATTCCTGAATCGTATTCTCTCGTCAGGATCAAGGCCGGTGGTGGGTTCGTCAACAACAATGATCTTTGGATCTCCGATCAGGGCCTGAGCAATGCCAAGCCGTCGCTTCATTCCACCCGAGAGCCTGTTCGCCTGTCTGTCGCGTACTTCCAGCAGACCAACCTGATCAAGCAGCCGGTCAACTTCATTGAGCCTCTCTTTTTTGTTCTTCATGCCGGCAAGTGACCCTGAATAATCAAGAAATTCCCAGGTCTTAAGCGCGGTAAAAAATCTGAAGTCCTGAGGCAGGTAACCCAGCATCTTTCTCAGTTCTTTACGATTTTTCTGAATATCCATTCCGTCGATAAGTACAGTTCCGGAGCTTGGCTTCATTAGGGTGACAATTATCCTCATAAGGCTCGATTTGCCTGCCCCGTTAGGGCCCAGCAGACCAAACATTCCGGTCCCGAATTCAAGATTAATATCTTTCAATGCATGATTCCCGTTGGGATATATTTTGTTCAGACCCTGAATCTCAATTTTCATTCCAGGTAGTAATATTTGTTTAGATTCGGTTGTTTTGTATTCCTTTTGGACGTATTAAAGACGTAGAAAATTTCAAATGTGGCATAAATATAATATGTTGTACAGCATATTCCGGTATTTCATATCCATTTTCTTCAGAATGCGGGTAATATCAGGCAGCAAAAATCCTGCCGGAAGGAATTCTGTTCATGAGAGGCTGTTTTTTGAATGCCAGCATTATTCGGGTTTCTTTCATAACAAATAACAGTGGAGAATGCCCCGTATTGTTTCAATGTAAAACTAATTCCTATTTTTGTAAATTATATTATCCAAAGTGGCTTATAATATAAATAAACGGAAAATAATAAACGACCCGGTTTACGGGTTTATAGCGATCCCCGGAGATTTAATCTATGAACTGGTAGAACACCCCTGGTTTCAGAGGCTTCGGAACATAAAACAGCTTGGCCTTACCAGCTTTGTTTATCCGGGTGCCAATCACAGCCGGTTCCAGCATTGTCTGGGTGCATTCCACCTGATGGAGATGGCAATAAAAACTCTCAGGGAAAAAGGGATAAGAGTCTCTCCTGACGAGGAAGAAGCAGCAATTGCTGCAATTCTTTTGCACGACCTGGGCCACGGTCCCTTTTCTCATGCACTTGAAACCTCAATTATTGAAGGGATCACTCATGAAGACCTGTCGCTTCTTCTGATGAAGGATCTGAATAAGAATATGAATAACCGCCTCGATCTGGCAATTGAGATTTTCACCGGTACATATAAGAGAAAATTTCTTCACGAACTGGTATCGGGTCAGATGGACATGGACCGGCTCGATTATCTCCGGCGCGACTCCTTCTTTACCGGTGTTATTGAGGGATCGGTAGGTTCCGACAGGATCATACGTATGCTTAACGTGGTTGACGATACCCTGGTTATTGACGAAAAGGGTATATATTCGCTTGAAAAATTGCTGATAGCCCGACGTCTGATGTACTGGCAGGTTTATATGCATAAGACCGTACTGGCCTCGGAGAGCGTTCTGGTGAAAGTGCTTAAGCGTGCCAGGGAGCTGGCTGTAGCCGGGAAAAATATTTATGCCACACCGGCACTGAGATTTTTCCTCAGTAATAAGTTGAGCCTCGCCGATCTGAAAGGAATGGGTATTTTCCCTGCCGGCCTGATAGTAAGCAATTTCACGCGACTCGATGATAACGATATTCTGACTTCAGCAAAATACTGGACCGATGATTCCGACTGGGTGCTGGCTGACCTTGCCGGCAGGCTGGTAAGGCGTGATCTCCTGGCTATTGAACTGCAGAATGATCCATTCAGTAAAGAGAGGATCAGGGACCTTAAATATATGGCAGGAAATTTGTTTCATATAAGCCCTGACGAAACTGACTATTACGTATTTTCAGATTCAATCTCCAATCTTGCATATACACCCGAAGCTACTGAAGTAAGAATCCTGCTTAAAAATGGTACTACCTCGGTTATTTCAAAAGTATCAGATATGTTTGACCACAGGTTCCTTTCTGAAAGAATTACAAAATATTTCCTTTGTTATCCAAAAGAATGCCGGTAACTAAAATAAATATATCATGGAATTTAATGCTTTGACAATAGCGGGATTCCTCAAAGGTGAAATTGAGGGTGATCCTGAAGCTAAAGTAAATACGATAGCCAAAATAGAAGAAGGATGCCAGGGTGCTCTATCCTTTCTGGCAAATCCTAAATATGAACCATACCTTTACACCACCATGTCAACAATTGTATTGGTGAACAGGAGCTTTATCCCCACCGGAAAGGTTGAGGCGACCATGATAAAGGTTGAAAATGCTTATGATGCTTTCGCTTCCCTGTTACGTCTTGTTGATCAGGCCAGACCAAGGAAAAAAGGCATTCATCCGACTGCGGTAATTGAACCTTCGGCGATAATCGGTAAAGAAGTCTATATCGGAGCTTATTCATACATTGGAGAGAATTGCAGACTCGGGGATAACAGTTCAGTCTATCCGCATGTCTGCATCGGCGACTCTACTTCAGTAGGGGAAAATTGCATCCTTTATCCGGGAGTAAAAATTTATCACGAATGCATTATAGGGAATAACTGTACACTTCATGCCGGGACAGTTATCGGCAGTGACGGTTTTGGTTTTGCACCGCAATCGGAAAGTGAATTCATGAAGATACCCCAGCTCGGTAATGTTATTATTGAAGATAACGTGGAGATTGGAGCAAATGTCGCCATAGACCGGGCAACCATGGGGTCAACAATTATCAGGAAAGGAGTGAAGATTGATAATCTTATCCAGATCGGGCATAATGTGGAGATCGGTGAAAATACGGTTATGGCCGGACAAACCGGTATTGCCGGATCAACAAAAGTGGGTAAGAACTGCATGTTCGCCGGGCAGGTCGGAATAGCCGGGCACCTTAAGATAGCTGACGGCACTAAGATTGGGGCTCAGGCCGGAATACCCGGTGATGTTAAAAAGGAGAACTCAATACTGCTTGGTACTCCTGCAATGGACCATAAAGATTTTCTCAGGTCATCTGTCGTTTTCAGAAAACTGCCCGACCTTAAATCAAGGGTTGATGAGATGGCAAAAGAAATAGAAGCACTTAAGAATAAATAATCGTATTTTTAAGTTTTTTAAGCTTTGTCTGCAGGGTAATGGAATTTATTATTGTCCTATCCGGTTTTTTTTATTTTTTTTGTACCCGAAATTAAATGAAAAGTCAGAGATCAATGAGTGAAAAGCAGAGAACCCTTGCACAGGATGTCAGCCTGACCGGGAAAGGATTACATACAGGCGTAAATGTTACCATTACCTTTAAACCGGCACCGGCCAACCATGGATATAAGTTTTGCAGGGTTGATCTTCCGGGAAAACCGGTAATTGACGCAGTAGCCGAACATGTTACCGACACTTCCAGAGGAACCACACTGGTTCAGAACAACGCATCCGTATCAACAATTGAACATGCCCTTGCATCATTGCACGGTTTAAGGATAGACAACGCTCTTATCGAACTCGACGGTCCCGAAGCACCAATAATGGGAGGTGCAGCATGGAAATTTACAGAGGCAATTAAACAGGCCGGAATTGTTGAACTCAGGGAAGACAGAAACTACTTTGTCGTTAAAGAGAAGATAGCCTATTCTGATGAAGAACATGGTGTTGACCTGATAATTTATCCCGACGATCATCTTAGTATAAATGTATTAATTGACTATAATTCCAGGATACTGGGAAACCAGTATGCCATCCTTGATTCAATCGACGATTTCGAGGAGGAAATTTCAAAAAGCCGGACATTCGTGTTCTTTCATGAGCTTGAACCTCTTTATAAGCTTGGACTTATTAAAGGAGGTGATCTGGATAATGCTGTGGTGATACTTGAAAAGGAAGTGGATCAGGCTGAAATAGATCGCATTGCCAGACTGTTCAACAGACCGGGCATAAGCAAACATACTGCAGGGATTCTGAACAACACCGAACTCAGGTATCCAAATGAACCTGCCAGGCACAAGCTTCTTGATATAATGGGCGATCTTGCCCTTGTCGGCCAGCCAATCAAAGGGAAGGTTGTCGCAACGCGTCCGGGCCATCTTGCAAATACAAGGCTTGCCCGGCTTATAAGGCAGGAGATAAAGAAATCTCATTTCAAAAAGAACATACCTGTTTACGACCCTTCTGTTCCGCCTGTTTATAATCTTGAAGAAATAAAAAAAAGGTTGCCCCACAGGTATCCTTTTCTGATGGTCGATAAAGTGATCTCTATTGACGAATTATCTGTAGTGAGCATTAAAAATGTAACTTTCAATGAACCTTTTTTCCAGGGGCATTTTCCTGACGAACCGGTGATGCCGGGTGTTCTGATTGTTGAAGCCCTGGCTCAGACAGGAGGCTTACTCGTATTAAGCACAGTTGAAGAGCCGGACCGTTATTCAACGTATTTTCTGAAAATTGATAAGCTTAAATTCAAACATAAGGTGGTCCCGGGCGATACCTTATTATTAAGAATGGAGCTTATTGAACCTCCCCGCAGAGGCATAGTTACTATGTACGGACAGGCTTTCGTGGGAAATTTCCTTGTTGCTGAAGGAGAGATGACAGCTCAGGTGGTTAAAAACAAATAAACCAATAAAATGATTTCAAATCTCGCTTTTATTCATCCTGATGCCGTTCTGGCAGATAACATAACCGTTGAACCTTTTGCCTACATAGCAGGTGATGTTGTGATAGGTGAGGGAACCTGGATAGGACCAAATTCAACTATCCTTCCGGGTGCCAGAATCGGAAGTAACTGCAGGATATTCCCTTCGGCAGTATTATCGGCAATACCACAGGACCTTAAATTCAGGGGCGAGGAGTCCACCGCTGAAATCGGTAATAACACCACAGTACGCGAAGGAGCCACAATTAACAGAGGGACCGCTGCTGTCGGAAGAACAGTAGTCGGAAACAACTGCCTGGTGATGGCCTATGCGCATGTGGGTCACGATTGCAGGGTGGGTGACAATTGTATTCTCGGAAACTCTATCGGACTTGCCGGGGAAGTAAAGATCGACGACTGGGCGATAGTGAGCGGAGGTGCGCTGGTTCATCAGTTTGTACAGATCGGTGGTCATGTAATGATAGGTGGCGGAACCAGGGTAAGAATGGATGTGCCTCCCTTTATTAAAGCTGACCGCGACCCGCTTGCATATATGGGCATAAACTCGATCGGTCTGACAAGAAGGGGCTTTACCAAAGAAAGAATAGATGAGATCCATAATATCTTCAGGGTAATCTATCAGAATGGCATGAATACTTCTGCTGCCCTCGACTATGTTGAAAAAGAATTTAAACAATCCGACGACAGGGATTATATCCTGAATTTTATCAGAAGCTCGCAGCGGGGCATAATCAGAGGACCAAAATAATCAGTTGCTCAGCTTTTTTCCCAACCCTGGGAAGTGAGAGCAACTTCAGACCCCTCCTCACTTACCAGAAAGTGACCCTGATCGGGAGGTGTCATATGGCCGATCACCTTTACACGGGGAACAAGTTTTATTTTATCAATATTTTCAAGAGGAACTGTGAAGAGAAGCTCATAATCTTCCCCCCCGTTCAGAGCCGCAATCACCGGATCAAGCTTGAATTCTTCAGCCAGCCTGCTGGTCTCAGTATCTATCGGTATCCTGTTATAATATACCCTGCATCCTGTCCCGGATAATCTGCATACATGGAGAAGGTCAGATGCCAGTCCGTCCGAAACATCAATCATTGAAGTGGGAAGAATGCTTTCTTTCCTGAGCGCATTTATAGTCTCTTCGGGAAATTCAGGTTTAAGCTGCCTTCCGACAATATATTCATATCCTGTAAGATCCGGTACGAAGGTCTTACTTTTATCAAATAGTTTTCTCTCCCTCTCCAGCAACTGCAACCCCATATATGATGCTCCTAAATCGCCGGTTACACAGATAAGATCGTTTATTTTCGCACCGCTTCTTTTTACCAGACTGTTTCTTTCCACACTGCCGACTGCTGTTACTCCAATGGTCAGCCCGGTAAGTGAACTTGTTGTATCGCCGCCAGCAAGATCGACGTTATACTTTTTACATGCCAGATAGATTCCTTCATAGAGTTCATCGAGCTGTTCAACAGCAAACCTCGAACTTATCCCGATAGCAGTCAGGATCTGTCCGGGGATCCCGTTCATGGCATAAATATCTGAAACAGCTCTTATGACAGATTTGTAACCAAGATGTTTCAACGGAGTATATATAAGGTTAAAATGAATGCCCTCAAGCATAAGATCGGTCGAGACCAATGTCAGCAGTTCTCCGGAGTCAATAACTGATGCATCATCGCCCACACCTACAAGGGTACTTTTGTTCCGTTGCTTATTGTTCTCAGTCAGATGTTCTATCAACCCGAATTTCCCGAATTTCCCTACAGAGGTCCTATTCTCTGAATTTTCCATTATTTTTTCCTTTTGTTACATACTTCTCCTGCAACTGTCACCAGTTACTGTCTCAGGCTGTGATAAATCATCTGCCGGACACTATGTCGCGGCCAAAGGGATTCAGCGCCACTTCAGTAAGTTTGAAGTGCTGCCTTCCGAATGGAATACCGATTATGGTGATGCATAACAGAATACCGAAGAACGCATGGGAGATTGCTATCCAGATCCCTCCGCAAAGCAGCCAGAGGACATTCATGAGAATGTACAGGCAACCCGAAGCCCTTTCTGTTACTACGCTGGAACGCCCGAACGGCCATAATGACAGGGAAGCCATTTTAAGTGTCTGGATCCCGAAGGGGATTCCGACAATCGTCAACATCAGGATGATGCTACCAATAAAATATTCGATGGCAATTATTATACCACCGAAGATCAGCCAGATAAGATTTCCGAGGATTTTCAATTTTTAGCGGTTTTATTATTCAAGAATGATAGTTTTGTCTTTAGGGTATCTGACAGAGTAAGTCATTATCAGCTGCCTGGTCTCCTGGGGCTTGATCTCAAGATCCCACCTGACCTCTCCGGTAGTACTATTATGCTTCCCTCCGGTAAGTTCTGCAACAGTAACTTCAATTTCACTGTTTGAGGAGACGGGGACCTGGTCATTAACAGTTATCCTTACCTGGTTGGCTTTATTATTTCTGACAGTGATAAGAAAGGAATAAGTTTCAGTTTTGTTCTGGCCAAGCACCCTTTTACTTGTAAAATCTTCTCTTTTCTCCCTCTTTACAAGGATGCTGTTATCTGTGCCAAGGGAAATTGTAAGAGTATCTTTAAGCTGATTGACATTAAGATATGATTTCCCAACAAAGGTATTTTCGAAATAGAGGTTTGCTTCGCCACCGATAAGGCTCTGCCGGGCCCAGTCGGTAATATTGCCTGTCAGATAGGCATGGGGAGACAATTTCGGGACAGTAACATATTTATAATCAGCTACCGTTGTGGTCCTCTGGATCTCAATTGTCTGGATCTTACCATCTGACGCGACTGAATAAGGCAGAGCCACATCGAATGTTACCGTCGTCTCTCCTGTTCTTTTTTCAACAGTTACAGGAGCAGCTTCTTCTTCGGCAAGTTCCTCCTTTTTATCAAAAGCTACCGCCATTTCCATAATGGCAGGTGCATTGATCCTGTCAGCTACTCCTCTTGCCCTTAAAAGAGGCATCAGATTATAAAAATCAATAAACCAGGGATTCAGTGCGGGAACATCACCCGAGACCCAGGGAGTAGCGTTGGAAAAGCTCAGCTTTACATCTTTCCATTCCACTCCCGTATTCTGAAATACATTAGCCTTATAAAAGATGGTTACAGGTTTTGTAATATCATCAACACGTAAGTCGTAGGAAGGGAACCATCCGGCATTGTTGACGACATAACTGAGAGTAATCCTTCCGATCAGAGGTTTTTCAGATATAACTGTGGCTGAGATCTGACCTGAAGGCAGTTGCTGCCTGCCCAGCCTGTCGGCTACCTGTTTTTGCAGAGCTTCGATCTGTTCTTCATACTCTTTGACAATCCTGTTCTTTTTCAGGGTAGTTG
Source organism: uncultured Bacteroidales bacterium (assembly GCA_963736675.1). Classification (GTDB taxonomy): domain Bacteria; phylum Bacteroidota; class Bacteroidia; order Bacteroidales; family VadinHA17; genus LD21. The sequence goes on along the minus strand of CAVTPT010000002.1, from coordinate 504,868 downwards.
TGGCAATCTGTTCCATGTTGTTTGTATACAGGTCCATAACATTCCTGAGCTGTTCAAGGCTGAAAGTTGTCTCTTTGACAAGTATGGATCTGTTGGCAATGAGAAAAGCCTCTTTCTCCTTCAGAACAGCAATGGCAGCTTTTTCATCCTCAACTTTTGCCTGAAGTGACTCAATCTGCTCACGGATATCTTTTACTTCGGGAGTATCCTCCAGGTTCTGAAGGTAATTGTTCTGATGAGTAACCGATAGTATCATGAAATCACCAAAACCCTTTACCTGGATGCTCCGGGCATCAATGTAGGGAGATAGTCCTCCCAGGATAAGAGTTGTTGTGCCGGCAGGAATGTCAACCCTGGCTTCATGATTTACCTGAGCCCGGTCGGGATAGACCGTTATACCGTTTATGGCAGCTTTTATCTCCTTATCGGCCGATGCTGATAACGGAAAGATAATGGTACCTGCCAGGATCATTGATAATAATACTTTTTTCATGGCTTATTAATGATTATCGAATTTAAAGATAGTTTTTTTCTTCTATCACCCCTATACAAATATCAGACCGTTAAAATTTAACTTTTTTTAATGGTCAAAATTTCAAAAGTGAGCATCCAAACGGTATAAAATCCTTTTAATTTTAAAAATATTATACCATATTTGCGGGGTTTTTCAACCTAAAAGCAAAATTCCGTGCTTTTTTATTAAGTGATTTTCCCGGTTTAAGGTGCCGGTGGATCCGTAACCTTGGCTGAGGTTGATAAATCATTGAAAAAAAGTAAATTAGATAAATAATAAAATTGTCAGAAGATGCAAAATAAGCTCCAGGAACTTACGGAAAAAATTTACCAGGAAGGTATTACCAGGGGAAAGCAGGAAGCTGAAACGATTATTTCAGGAGCCCGGGCTGAATCAGAAAAGCTTATAAGAGAGGCTGAAGCAGCTGCAGCAGCCATATTGTCGAAAGCAGAAAAGGATGCTGAAGAGCTGAAGAAAAACACACTTTCGGAGCTCAGAATAACTTTCCGGCATGCTTCAAGTGCTTTAAAACAGGACATAGAACACCTTGTAACCAGAAAAGTGGTTGATGAACCTGTTTCAGACGCGTTTTCCGATACCCCCTTTATGGCAGGTCTTATTGAAAGCACTGTTGAAAAATGGGCTGCCGGATCGGGAGAAACAGGAATGGAAGTATATATTCCTGAAGAAATGGCGGATAAAATTGACCAGTACATCAGAAAGAAGATGTCAGAATCCATTGGTACAGGATTGGCATTTCATCCTGTTAAATCGATGAAGAAAGGTTTCGAGATCAGCCCGGCCGGGAAAGACTACAAAATAAGTGTTACTGAAGATGATTTTGCGACCTATTTAAAGGAGTTTCTGAGACCAAGGCTTGTTGACCTGCTGTTTGAAAAGGGAAAGTGATGTTCAAAAGACACTACTATTACTTTGTAGCCGGTCTTGCTGATCTTATTTTCGACAGCAGCAAAACCAGCCTGAGCATGGAGGAATTCAGGGAGGAGCTGAAACTTAATCTTCATCCCGGCGATTACTCGCTGGTCTCTATTCTGTTTCTGCCACATGATAATAAAAACCTCATGTCGTTCCTCGGTGGGAATGAGGCGGAGTGGGACGGGCTCGGTGGATTTTCAACTGAGGATTTTGAAGAACAGAAAAGAGTTATAGGATCGATCCTTAAAGAGAAAGACGTCCTGCCCGAATATATGGTGGGGATAATGAGAGACTGGTTTGAATCGGAGGAGAGGATCAGTGAGGCCGAAATGAGAAAAAAACTTACTGAGGGATATATAAATATAGCCCTTGATTCGGGCAACAGGTTCCTCGGAAATTGGATCAGATTCGACACTGATATTAATAATATTTACACTTTTCTGAACGCAAAAACGCTTAATCTTGACGCCGTCAGGTATCTGATAGGCAGCGATCAGTTTGTAACGGATCTTTCTGAATTGTACCGGTCGGGAAAGGATTTTCTTATACCTGTTGAACCCGAATATGCCCCGGCAATTTTCAAGATAGCCACCGAGAATGAATTTCTTGAAGCTGAGAGGAAAACCGACCTGGCACGCTGGAACTATATAGACTCAATAACTTTCTTTGAGTACTTCACCATTGACCAGATACTGGGGTACCTTATTAAGTTTTTTATGGTCAAAAGATGGGAGAATCTGGATCCGGAGACCGGGAAGGAGATGCTTAAAAAGCTTGTTGAAGATATGGAGTCAAATGTAATTTCAGGCAGCCTTAAAGATAAATAGTGAAAATGCGTCGTGCTTTTTATGGATGCCATTTTGAAGAATAATTAGTTACTGTATGAAAATAAATAACATATGCTGACAAAGGGAATAGTACACGGTATAATATCTAATCTTGTTATTGTCGAAGTTTCCGGGCCCGTTGCCCAGAATGAGATATGCATGATCACAATAGGCGATACAAGGCTTATGGCTGAAGTGATAAAGGTTAACAGGAATCAGGCTTTTGTGCAGGTCTTTGAAACAACAAGGGGATTGAAAGTGGGAGCCGGAGTGGAATTTACCGGAAACATGCTTGAGGTTACTCTTGGACCCGGAATCCTTTCACACAATTATGACGGCCTTCAGAATGATCTCGACAAGTTTGAAGGTGTCTTCCTTAAAAAGGGAGAGTATAACTTTCCTCTCGACAGGGAAGCAAACTGGGAATTTAAGGCTATTGCCGGAACAGGCGATTCCGTACAGGCCGGTTCATGGCTTGGAGAGGTAACCGAAAACTGGATACCTCATAAGATCATGGTCCCTTTCAAGTTTCCGGGCAGCTATACCGTTAAATGGGTTGCCGGACCCGGCGTTTACAAAATAGATGATGTAATCGCAAAACTGACAGATGAAAGCGGCAGGGAGCATGAGGTTACAATGGTTCAGAAGTGGCCCGTAAAGATTCCGATAAAAGCTTTCAAAAACAAAACAAGGCCTTTCAGGATAATGGAAACCGGGATAAGAGTAATCGATACACTTAATCCCATAGCCGAAGGCGGAACAGGTTTTATCCCGGGTCCATTCGGATGCGGAAAGACCGTATTGCAGCATGCTCTTTCAAGACAGGCTGACGCTGACATGGTTGTTATTGCTGCCTGTGGTGAAAGGGCAAATGAGGTGGTGGAGATATTCACCGAGTTTCCCGAACTTATTGATGCAAGAACCGGTAGGAAACTTCTTGAAAGAACAACAATTATAGCCAACACATCGAATATGCCGGTAGCGGCAAGAGAGGCATCGGTATATACTGCAATGACGATTGCCGAATATTACCGGTCGATGGGACTAAAGATTCTGTTGCTGGCTGATTCAACATCACGCTGGGCCCAGGCTTTACGTGAAATGTCGAACCGTATGGAGGAACTCCCAGGACCGGATGCATTCCCCATGGATCTTCCTGCAATCATCTCTAACTACTATTCCAGGGCAGGGTTCGTTGAACTGGTAAACGGAAAGACAGGATCGATAACCTTCATAGGTACTGTGTCGCCTGCAGGTGGTAACCTGAAGGAACCTGTGACGGAATCCACAAAAAAGAGTGCCCGCTGCTTCTACGCTCTTTCACAGGCAAGAGCCGATTCGAAGCGCTACCCGGCAATCGATCCGATAGAGAGTTATTCGAAGTACCTCGAATATGATGAGGTGATAAATTATGTATCAGAGAATATCTCACCTGACTGGATTGAGAATGTTACAAAGATCAAGGATGTTCTGTTGCGGGGAAGAGAAGCCCAGGAACAGATTAATATCCTTGGTGACGACGGAGTGCCGGTCGATTATCATATAAGGTTCTGGAAGTCGGAGGTTATTGATTTTATTATACTTCAGCAGGATGGTTATGATCCTGTTGACCGGATTACACCTCTTGAAAGACAGAAATATATGCTGGGCCAGATCCTTGAAATAATAGATACCGATATAAAATTCACTTCATTTGAAGAAGTCTCAGTATGGTTCAAAAAACTGATAAACTCGCTTAAACAGATGAATTATTCGAAGTTTAAGTCAGAGGTGTTCCTTAAGTATCAGGAAGAAGTGAAAAAAATGTTAATTGAAAATATAAAGTCATGACGGAGAAGAAAGCTTTTCAGAAAATATATACAAAACTTACCAGGATAACGAAGGCTACCTGTTCTGTAATAGCTACCGGTATCGGATATGAGGAGCTGGCGGTGGTAAACGGACGGCTCGCTCAGGTTGTCAAAATAATAGGCGATGAGGTCACGCTTCAGATTTTCTCCGGGACTGAAGGTATTCCCACCAATGCCGAGCTGGTATTCCTGGGAAGACCACCTGTCCTTAAAGTGGATGATGATCTGGCGGGCAGATTCCTGAATGCTTATGGTGAACCTATCGATGGAGGCCCGGCACTTAACGGGAAAGAACTGGAGATTGGCGGCCCCTCGGTAAATCCTGTAAGAAGGAAACAGCCATCACAGCTGATAGCCACAGGTATTGCAGGTATTGATCTTAACAATACTCTTGTGACAGGGCAGAAGATCCCCTTCTTTGCCGACCCTGATCAGCCTTTCAACCAGGTGATGGCAACTGTTGCCCTGAGGGCTCAGGCTGATAAGATTATCCTTGGCGGTATGGGATTGTCAAATGATGACTATCTGTACTATAAGAATGTATTCGAAAATGCGGGAGCCCTCGAAAGGATTATTGCGTTTATTAACACAACAGAGAATCCTCCTGTTGAGAGGTTGCTGGTCCCTGACATGGCCCTCGCTGCAGCCGAATATTTTGCAGTGGAGAAGAAAGAGAAGATACTGGTGCTACTGACTGATATGACAATGTTTGCAGATGCACTGTCGATTGTGTCGAACCGTATGGATCAGATCCCTTCGAAAGACAATATGCCGGGATCGCTGTACAGCGACCTGGCAAAGATCTATGAAAAAGCTGTTCAGTTCCCCGATGGCGGATCAATAACAATCATTGCTGTTACAACACTTTCGGGAGGTGACATAACGCACGCTATCCCCGACAATACAGGCTACATCACCGAAGGACAACTTTTCCTCAGGCGCGATGCCGAAATCGGCAAAGTAATTGTTGACCCGTTCAGATCACTTTCGAGACTTAAACAGCTCGTTATCGGAAAACAGACAAGAGAGGATCACTCTCATGTAATGAACAGTGCAGTAAGACTATACGCTGATGCTGCCAATGCCCGGACAAAACATGAAAACGGTTTCGACCTCTCAGATTATGATGAAAGGACATTGAGCTTTGCAAAAGATTATTCCAGAAAACTTCTGGCAATTGACATCAATGTTGATATTACATCAATGCTTGATACCGGATGGAAGCTCTTTTCAGAGTATTTCACCCCCGAAGAAATAGGTATAAGGGAAGACCTGGTCAAAAAATACTGGCCTGTAAAAAGCAAAAATTAGGAAGGAATTCCATGGCAATACGATTTCAATATAACAAGATATCGCTTCAGAATCTTAACAAGCAGCTGAAGATAAGAACCAGGGCTCTGCCTATTCTTAAAAACAAAGAGTCTGCTTTGAGGTTGGAGGTTAAAAATGCCAGGATCATTGCTGAGCAGTATCTCATGGATCTGCATGTGATCCTGGAGCGTTATAACGAAGGGGCAAGACTGTGGTCCGAGTTTGATTCTTCTCTTCTCACCATAAAAGAGATAAAGGTCAGATACATAAAAATAGCGGGAATCAAGATCCCTGAATTTGAATCTATTTCATTCGGGATAAAGGACTTCAGCCTTTTTGATAATCCGCACTGGTTCCCGGAAGGAATAAAAATCCTGAAGGATCTGTTCACCATACTTGCAAAAAAGGACCTTGCCCTGAAAAAGATGAATATGCTGAACTACGCCCGTAAGAAGACCACTCAGAAGGTAAATCTTTATGAAAAGGTACAGATACCCGGTTATGAAGATGCAATAAGAAGGATTAAGAGTTTTCTGGAAGATGAGGAAAATCTTCTCAAATCGGCCCAGAAAATTATTAAGTCGAGACAGGAAGAACCCGTATCAATCGTTGAAGTATGATAGCAGATATCCGAAAATATACCTTTCTTGTTCATCACAGCGACTATGAAAAACTGCTGGATTCGCTCCGGTCAGCAGGAGTAGTACATATTGTTGAAAAAAGGAAGATCACCGAGGGCTCATCAATTGAAAATGAGCTTAAATTTCTGAAAAGATATAAGAACGCTATCCGGCTGATCTCACATTATGCGCCTGAAGCAATACCTGCCGGGTCACAAATTGACCCTGAAAAGGCACTGGCAGAGGTTGAATCATCACTCAGGGTTATTGAAGAGGCGAAGCATCAGATCGAGGTACTTAAACCCGAAGCTGACAGATCGAAGCCATGGGGAAGTTTTGACAGGGCTTCAATAGAGAGGCTGAAGGATTCAGGATGGGAAGTCTCGCTTTACAGCTGCCCCGAAAAAAGATTTGACAAGACCTGGGAAGACAATTATACTGTTGAAATAATAAGCACTTCCAGAGGCAGGCTCTCTTTCGCAGTCGTTCACAAAGCCGGTGAGGAACCTGCTATCCAGGCCGATCAGGAAAAGATACCAGAAAGAACTTCTGAAACAGTTTTAAACGAAATAGCCGGGTACCAGAAAAAGATTGAAGAAATAAATTCCTCGTTCGTCACCAATGCTCCGGAATGGCTCTTTTCATTAAATAAGGGTAATGATGCCATTATAAACACAGTGGAGTATTTTGAGGCATCGGAGCAGGCGGATAAATATGCCGAAGATAACCTTTACGTCCTTGAGGGCTGGGTACCTGCTTCGGATGATGACAGGATAAAAGAGATTTTGCAGACCATTGATTGCTACTCATTCATATCAAATCCTGAAGAGAACGAGAAGATCCCTGTAATCCTTGTTAACTCCAGATTTTCCAGACTGTTCGAGCCGATAACAAAGCTCTTCGCGTTGCCAGATTACAGGGAGATGGACCTGACACCATTCTTCGCACCATTCTTTATGCTGTTTTTCGGGATGTGCCTGGGAGATGCAGGTTACGGACTGCTGTTTATAGCCGCAGGCTTTATCTTCAGGAAAAAAGTCAAAAAGGAGTTCAGACCATTTTTAACTCTCGGTCAGTATTTTGGTATTGCCGCTGTTCTTTTTGGCATTGTCTCGGGTACTTTCTTCGGGATTAACCTGATCGATTCGGGTTATACAATAACCGGGCAATCAGTAATTAACATGAAGCAGGATGGTGTTCCTGCCAATGTCATCTCCATGCTCGAAAATGTAAAAGGGGAGAGTTTCGGTACAAAGAAAATCTTTTCGGATGAAGTTGTGAGTGCCATCGGAGATACGGATTTTAAAAAGTATAAAAATGCAATTCTCAGGAATACCGAATCCAGCTTCCCCTTAATCGGTTCGTTCCGGCATCTGATGCTTGAACCGATAAACATGTTCTATCTTGCCCTTATAATCGGCGGACTTCAGATCATTTTCGGGATGATAGTGAGGATATTCAACATAACAAAATGGAAAGGATTTAAATACAGTCTCTCCACTATCGGTTGGGTCGTTGTTGTTCTGACTCTTGTTGTTTTTAAAGGTGGAAGCTCCATGGGGATCATCGACAGCGAAAAGACTAAAATCATCTTTCTGGTTTTTATGGCCATGGGTGGGGTATTAATCTTCTTTTTTAACTCCCCCGGGAAAAATATTTTTGCCCAGATGGGCCTGGGAATCTGGGATTCGTATGGAGTAGTTACCGGACTTTTTGGTGATCTGCTTTCGTACATCAGGCTTTTTGCACTGGGAATATCTTCATCAATCCTGGGATTTGTTTTTAATGATATTTCGTTTCAGATGGCCTCCATACCTTACGTGGGATGGCTGCTCTGTATTATCATGCTCATTGTCGGGCACTCAATAAATATTGCTTTGTCCACGTTGGGAAGTTTCGTTCACCCTATGAGGCTTACTTTTGTGGAATTTTACAAGAATGCCGGGTTCAACGGTGGGGGAATTGAATATAAACCATTTAAAATTAAATAGTAATCAACAATTTAAGAAAATAATTATGGAAACAACAAATCTTATTGCGAGTTCAGGAAACTTACCTGTAATTTTTGCATACATCGGATTGGCTCTGATGGTCGTCCTCAGCGGGATTGGCAGTTCGATCGGGGTTGTGATGGGTGGAAATGCCACTATCGGAGCACTGAAAAAAAATCCTGATGCTTTTGGTAACTATATGCTTCTTAGCGCTCTTCCGGGAACTCAGGGCCTTTATGGATTCGGTGGTTTCTTTATTATGAACAGCAGCGGTGTTATAAGTTCTGAAATGACTATGCTACAGGCTATAGCTATTGTGGCAGCCGGTCTGATCCTGGGAACAGTTGGTCTTGTTTCTGCAATACAACAGGGACGTGTTTGTGCAAACGGTATTGCATCTATCGGAGCAGGGAACAACGTTTTCGGAAATACCATGATTCTTGCAGTATTCCCCGAGTTGTACGCAATTATTGCTTTTGCTGCCACATTCCTTATCAGCAACTCAATTTAATTACAGGACGCAGGTCGTCCGATTTACCGTTACTTTTCAATAAAGCCCTGGGCTCACTTCCATCAGCACCAGGGCTATTATCTTTTTCAGACCGTGATAAGTCAAAGTGGTACAATTGGACTGATAAAACAGATATGATTTACCGGATTTTTTATATTTTTGTAATCTTTATTTAGATTAAATTTACCCAACAAAGGATCTGTTTGGTTGTTATACTTGTGACATTAATATAAAAATTGTGAAACTCTAATGGAAAAAGATCAGGATAAGATACTTGATAACGTTACTTCGGGTGATTATAAGTATGGTTTTTATACTGATATTGAAACTGACAGAATTTCCAAAGGGCTTAATGAGGATGTGGTAAGGATCATTTCTGCCAAAAAAAGTGAGCCGGAGTGGCTGCTTGAGTTCAGGCTGAAAGCTTTTCGACACTGGCTGGGCATGAAAATGCCAGGCTGGGCAAACCTTAAGATCCCTGAAATTAACTATCAGGAAATAATTTTTTATGCCGCTCCCAGGCAAAAAACATCCCCGGGCTCTCTTGATGATATCGATCCTGAGCTGAAAAGGACCTTTGACAGGCTAGGGATTCCTCTTGAAGAGCAGAAACATCTTTCAGGTATCGCTGTGGATGCAGTAATGGACAGTGTTTCGGTGAAGACTACTTTTCGCGAAACTCTTGCCGAACTGGGAATCATCTTCTGCTCATTCAGTGAAGCAGTAAGGGAATATCCCGATCTTGTAAGAAGATATATGGGAACCGTAGTTCCCTATACCGACAATTTCTTTGCATCCCTTAATTCTGCAGTATTCAGCGACGGTTCCTTCTGTTATATACCGAAAGGTGTCAGATGTCCGATGGAGCTGTCGACCTATTTCAGAATAAACTCCGCAAATACCGGCCAGTTTGAACGTACGTTGCTGGTTGCTGATGAAGAGAGCTATGTAAGTTATCTCGAGGGTTGTACTGCTCCCATGAGGGATGAGAATCAGCTTCATGCAGCTATTGTCGAGATAATAGCAGAAAACAACGCCGAAGTCAAATATTCAACGGTTCAGAACTGGTACCCCGGCGATAAGGATGGCAAGGGAGGTATATTCAATTTTGTTACGAAGCGGGGATTGTGCAGGGGAGAAAACTCAAAAATTTCCTGGACCCAGGTTGAGACGGGCTCAGCTATAACATGGAAATATCCTTCATGTATCCTTCGCGGAGACAACTCCACCGGAGAGTTTTATTCAGTTGCTGTAACCAATAATCATCAGCAGGCCGATACGGGTACTAAAATGATACATATCGGGAAGAATACCAGAAGCACCATTGTGTCGAAAGGCATTTCGGCAGGGTTTGGACAGAATAGTTACCGTGGTCTGGTGAAAGTACTTAAGAACGCATCTAATGCCCGCAATTTTTCACAGTGCGACTCACTGTTGCTGGGCGATAAATGCGGAGCACATACATTTCCATATCTGGAGGTAGATAATCAGACAGCGATCGTTGAACATGAAGCCACTACCTCAAAGATCGGAGAGGATCAGATTTTTTACTGCAATCAGAGAGGCATTTCGACTGAAGACGCAATCGGACTTATTGTAAATGGTTACGCCCGTGAAGTAATAAACAAACTGCCTATGGAATTTGCGGTTGAAGCTCAGAAGCTTCTGCAGATCAGCCTTGAAGGTAGTGTGGGATAGAAGTGAATCATTAATACAACAAAATAAATATCATGCTGGTTATTAATAATCTAAAAGCATCCATCGAAGGGAAGAGCATACTCAAGGGAATAAATCTCGAAGTCAGGTCTGGTGAGATTCATGCTATAATGGGGCCAAACGGATCGGGGAAAAGTACCCTTGCTGCCGTGCTGGCAGGCAGGGATCTGGCCAGGGTAACAGAAGGTACCATAACCTATTTCGGTAAAGACCTGTTTGAAATGTCGCCCGAAGAGAGATCCAAAGAGGGAATATTCCTTGGATTCCAGTATCCTATTGAGATCCCCGGGGTAAGCATGGTTAATTTTATGAAGACAGCTGTGAACGAACATCGTAAGTATCACAGCCTGCCCCCATTATCAGCCTCAGATTTTCTCAAAATGATGAGAGAAAAGAAAGAGCTTGTCGAGATCGATTCGAAGCTGGCAAACAGGTCGGTGAATGAGGGTTTTTCGGGAGGCGAGAAGAAAAAGAATGAGATCTTCCAGATGGCAATGCTGGAACCCAGGCTTGCTATCCTGGATGAGACGGACTCAGGCCTCGATATTGATGCCCTTCGCATTGTGGCAAACGGGGTCAACAAGCTGAAACGCCCCGATAATTCTGCAATAGTGATAACACATTACCAGCGGCTGCTTGATTATATTGTGCCTGATGTAGTACATGTTCTATATGACGGACGGATAGTAAAGAGCGCGGGTAAGGAGCTGGCCCTTGAGCTCGAGGAAAAAGGATATGACTGGATTAAAAAAGAGGTTGAAAATCATAACTGAAATGAATGGCAGATCTGAAATAACAGAAAAATATTCGAACCTGTATTTTGACAATATCAGCAGGATTGAAGAGAGATCGACCCCGTTTATCAATTCATTCAGGGGAGCTGCCATTGATAAGTTCAATCTTCTGGGCATCCCTACCCGGAAAAACGAGTCCTATAAATATACAAATCTGGATATTTTCTTTAAACATGAGTTCAGTAGTGTCTTTATGCCTGAACAGGCAGACTTTCTAAAGGCTGAAGAGTTCCGCTGTGATGTTGCCTCACTCGATACGCATGGTATTGTATTGCTTAATGGTTTTTATCCGACTATAAACGGGAAACTTCAGCAACTGCCGGAAGGAGTATGGATCGGAAGTCTGAATGAAGCATCAAAAAGATTTAGTGCCCTTGTTGAAAAACACTATAACAAATATGCAAAGAGTGATACTGACGGGCTTGTTCACCTGAACACAGCCATGGCTTCGGACGGGGTATTTATTTACGTGCCTCAGGGAGTCACAATGAATAAACCGATTCAGATTGTCAACCTTGTAGAGTCGGATGAGGATGTTTTTAATCAGCACAGGAATCTTATTATCATCGGTGAGAATGCTGATATCAAGCTGATAATTTGTGATCATACACTTTCGCCCAGGAAGTTCCTTACAAATGCAGTTACTGAGGTACATGTAGGTGAGAATGCGAATTTTGACATAATAAGGGTTCAGAATGAGCATAACAGCGCATGCAAAATCACTCATACTTTTATAAACCAGGAGAGAAACAGCCGGGTTTCTTCAAACAACATAACACTGCATGGCGGACTGGTACGAAACAGCACTTACCATTACCTTGGAGGGGAGGGTGCTGAGGCAAATTCATACGGGCTCTACCTGGCAGATAAATGGCAGCATGTGGATAATTTTGTAAATGTCGATCACGCTTCGCCGAACTGTACAAGTAACCAGTTATTCAAGGGGGTTCTTGATGATATGTCGACGGGTGCTTTTAACGGACGGATTTATGTAGCCCCCGGTGCGCAGGGTACTATGGCATATCAGAAAAATAACAGCATCCTTCTTACCGATGATGCTAAAATGGATACCAAACCACAGCTGGAGATTTTTGCTGATGATGTCAAATGCAGCCATGGAGCGACAATTGGCCAGATAGACAATGACGCACTGTTCTACCTTCAGTCGAGAGGCATAGATAAACGTGAAGCCAAACTGATGCTGATGTTCGGATTTGCCCATGAGGTGATCCAGAATATCAAGGTTGAAGCGCTTCAGAACAGATTGGATAATCTTGTTATGCAGCGCCTTAGGGGTGAATTGTCGCGTTGTGCAAGCTGCATGGTAAAGTGCGGATAAAACCCTTGAAAAATGAAAAATATTACTGAGATAAGAGCCGATTTTCCTTTGCTTGCCCGGAAGGTTTATGACAGGCCCCTCGTCTATTTCGACAATGGTGCCACTACCCAGAAGCCACAATGTGTGCTGGATGCCGTAAGAAAAGTATATACCACATATAACGGGAATGTCCACAGGGGAGTTCATGCCATGAGCGACATGACTTCAGAAGCATTTGAAAATGCAAGGGAGAAGGTGCGTTCATTCATTAACGCCCCGAAACATGAAGAGATTATCTTTACTTCCGGAACCACGGGTTCAATAAACGCAGTCGCTTTTTCTTTCGGGGAAAGGTACGTTGGTGAGGGCGATGAGATTATTGTAAGTACTCTTGAACATCATGCAAATATTGTTCCATGGCAGATGATGTGTGAGAGGAAAGGTGCCAGAATTAAAGTCATACCTGTTAACGGGAAAGGAGAAATTATATTTGAGGAATTCCTGAAACTGATCACTCCCCAGACAAGGATAGTAGCGGTCTCTCAGACGTCAAATGCTCTCGGAACAATTCTCCCGGTAGCTGATATTATTAAAGCGGCACATTCCTCCGGTATTCCTGTCCTGGTCGACGGAGCACAAGGGATCCAGCATGGGGTTGTGGACGTATCTGCCATGGATTGTGATTTCTATGCCTTTTCAGGGCATAAAATTTACGGACCGACAGGGATAGGAATCCTGTACGGGAAGGAGAAGTGGCTTGAAGAACTGCCTCCTTACCAGGGGGGAGGAGATATGGTAGGAAAAGTGACTTTCGAGAAGACCACATATAACAATCTGCCTTTCAAATTTGAAGCAGGCACCATGAATTACGCCGGGGCGATCGGACTTGCCAGGGCTCTCGATTACGTGACTGAAACCGGAAGAGAGGATATAGCTGAAAGGGAAAAAATGCTTCTCAGATATGCTACTGAACGGTTATCTTCTATCAGCCAGCTTAAGATATACGGAACCTCCGAAAACAAGATTTCAACTATTTCATTTCTTATTGACGGCATACACCAGTACGATACCGGCACAATCCTGGATAAAACAGGTATTGCTGTCAGGACCGGGACGCATTGTGCACAGCCGGTTATGGATCGTTTCGGTATTGCCGGCACAGTTAGGGCTTCAATGTGCTTCTACAATACCATTGAAGAGATAGATGCCCTTGGTACCGGAATTGAGAAGGTTATAAGCATGTTTTCATAATATTGATATGACAATTAATGATATTCAGGATAGCATTATTGAGGAGTTCTCAGCTTTCGACGACTGGATGGACAAGTATAGTCTGCTTATTGATCTCGGGAAAGAACTTCCGGCTATCGATACCAGGCATAAAACAAATGATTATCTGATTGAAGGGTGCCAGTCAAAAGTTTGGCTGTACCCGGAATATGACGGTGGTAAAATTACTTTTACAGCCGATAGTGATGCCATTATAACAAAAGGCATTGTTGCACTGTTAATAAAGGTATTTTCGGACCATACCCCTGATGAGATAATCGGATCAGATCTTTATTTCATAGAGAGGATTGGACTGAGACAAAATCTTTCTCCGACAAGGTCGAACGGTTTACTTGCCATGATCAGGCAGATGAAACTGTATGCCATGGCATTTAAGGCTAAAAGTAAAAACTGAAAGATATGGACCCTTCAGAACAGCTTGAAATTGAAACGAGAATAGGACAGGTGCTGAAAAGTATTTTTGATCCTGAAATCCCCGTGAACATTTATGATCTCGGACTTATTTATGAAATAAGCCTTGATGATGATCATGTTGCACATATCACCATGACCCTTACAGCACCAAACTGCCCCATGGCAGATGACCTTCTCGAGGAGGTCAGATATAAGGTGGGAGGCACAAGGGGTGTAAAGCAATGCGATCTGAAGCTTACTTTCAATCCCCCCTGGGATAAGAGTATGTTAAGTGAAGAGGCAAAACTGGAACTCGGTTTCCTTTAGATCGTTGCCATGACAGGTGTGCGACCCGAAACTCTTTCGGCAGAAATTAAGAAAATGGCCCGTGACCTGGGTTTTGACCTTTGCGGTATAGCTGAAGTGCATACCCTTACTGAACATGAGAAACATTTAGAAGACTGGTGCTCAGCAGGCATGAATGGTTCGATGAACTACCTGTGCAGCAGTATCCCCAAAAGGACAGATCCTGCATTGACCTTCCCCGGTTCAAGATCGGTGATAGTGACCGGACTTAACTATTATTCGGGGCAGAAACAGGGAGGAGGCGGTGTACCCGTTATTTCACGCTATGCCTACGGGGAGAATTACCATGATGTAATAAGGAAAAAGCTTAATATTATCCTGGATCATATTATTGCCAGTGAGCCATCGGCAAAGGGGAGGTCATTCGTGGATTCGGCCCCCATACTCGAGAAAGCGTGGGCGCGGGAGGCAGGATTGGGCTGGCCCGGACGTAATTCTGTCGTTATCAATAAAAATATAGGATCTTTCTTTTTTATTGGAGTAATATTAACAGATATTGTTCTTGAGTACGACAACCCTGTGACGGAGGATTATTGCGGGGATTGCAGAAAATGCATCGAAGGTTGCCCTTCCGGTGCAATAAATGAGAACAGGACTATTGATGCGAGAAAATGTATTTCATATCATACTATTGAGAGTGATGATATAGTTCCTGATGAGATCAGGACTAAATTGGAAGGCAGGATATTTGGCTGTGACAAATGCCAGGAAGTATGTCCGTGGAACCATAAGGCCAAAGATCACACGACACCTGAATTCGTTATCTCACTGGAGATCGCTTCGATGACCCGGGAAGAATGGCTCACCATAACACCCGACCGGTTCTCAGAACTCTTCAGGAGATCTGCGATCAGACGTGGCGGATACAGCCGGCTTAAAAGGAACCTGGTTGCTGCTTTCCCAAAATAAAAGGGGACTAAAATTTTCAGCCCCCCGAAGAGTATGTAACACCATTAACCAATTAACCGTAAACCGACTTCACCTGCTGTAATCCTTAAGAATATTCATCAGCTTCTGCCTTGTGAAGAAGATTCTGCTTTTTACTGTTCCTATCTTCAACCCGAGTTCGTCAGCAATTTCATGATATTTAAACCCGTCAACATGCATTCTGAAAGGGATTCTGAACTCATCGCTCAGCGAGTTTATCGCATTTTCGATCTCTCCCTCGGCATAGCTTGATTCAGGAGATATGAAACCTTTGTCGTGTGGCATGTTCAGATAATAAAGATCCTGTGTACCGTCTATTATTGTATTTTCCTTGACATTCCTTCTGTAATTGTTTATGAAAGTGTTTTTCATAATTGTAAACACCCAGGCCTTCAGATTTGAATAATCCACAAATTTATCTTTATAGGTTATTGCCTTTAGATATGTGTCCTGGACCAGGTCAAGTGCAGTGTCTCGATCGGAGGTAAGACTCATGGCGAACCGATGAAGGTTGCCTTTCATTTCAATCAGACTGTTGTTGAATTCATATGTTGTCATAGTTCCTGTTATTTTAAATTGTTGAAGCAAATTTATACGATAAATAAAGGATAAACAAATCTTAATATCTTAAACTCCTGTAAAATTATGGACATTCTAAATAATGCCGACATTTAATAATAAGATAATCAGGTATATATATAAAGTATTCTAAGTTTAATCTAAATTTCATTCATCCACCCACCATGAAAGATTCCTGTCATACCGAACGAAGTGAGGGATCCCACCAATAATGGCTGTACATGTAAAAAAAGGCTCCATTCTCCCGGTTTACCCCTCCGGCTGAAAGTGAATCGCAGGCCCCTGAATCAAAGCAAAGCGGACCTCGACGAAGTAACAGTCAAGTATGGGTCTATGTATGATTCCCGATACACATATAATTTTGTACATGATTCCCGGCACTCATTATGATTATTAAGCCATCTTTTGTATTTTTAAGAAAAAATTATGGAGTTCAATATAAAGCTGAGCAACGGGCAAATTCTTAGGGGTTTGATAAAGAGTCCGGGCGATCACATCCGTGCAGTGGTCATTCTTGTTCATGGATTGGGAGAGCATATACAACGGTACAATCATTGGGCAGAATTATTTGTCCGTGAGGGTATCGGATTTACAGGCGTCGACCTGCCGGGCCATGGAAGGTCAGATGGAACAAGAGGAAGGATAAAGAGCTACGAACTGCTCTACGAAATGCTCGACATTCTTATACGTGAATGCAGAAAGACATTTCCGGGAATACCTGTTTTCCTGTATGGTCACAGCATGGGGGGAACAATAGTCACAGGTTATCTGCTGAAAAAAAGTGTCCGGATAAAGGGTTCCATAGTTACATCACCCTGGTTGAAGCTCTCTTTTGAACCCCCCAGGATAAAAAAAATAGTAGCAGCCATTGTTAAGAATATTATGCCGGGACTTATTCAACCGTCGGGTCTTGAGATAAGCCACCTTTCGCACGATCCGGTAATTGCTGCAGAGTACAGGGATGACCCTCTTGTACATGAAAAGATTTCGGTAAAACTCTATTATGATACTATGGTTGCTGCAAGCTATGCATTATCGAACGCATCCGGACTGAGTGTGCCACTTTTGCTCATGCACGGTACCGACGATATGATCTGTTCGCCGGAGGGAAGCAGGGAGTTTGCCTCGAAAACCGCATTGGCAGAGTTGAAGATATGGGAGGGGGGATATCATGAATTGCATAATGAACCATTCAAAAATGAGGTTTTTGAGTACTTAATGAACTGGATCAATATAAGGCTTGCGAAATAGTAATTACCACGACCTGTATGGAGTTGCGGACTACATTTAATATTGAACCCTCTGCTGAAAAAGCAGGTTATGGCGACAGGGTGCTTTTCATAGGTTCCTGTTTCGCTTCCTCAATCGGATCAAAGATGGCTGAAGGGCGTATGCCTGTAATGATAAATCCTGCCGGTACTGTCTATAATCCGGCATCGGTTGCTGCTACAATTAATATTGTTGCAGGTAAAAAGGAATTTAAGGAGGAAGACCTTTACTGTCATGAAGGCACATACCTGAGTTTTTTACATTATACTGACTTCTCGTCTGACGACCCCGGGAAAGTACTTCAGAATATTAACCGTAAAACAAAAGAAGCCGGTGAATTCATTTCTTCGGCAAAATTTTTATTTGTCACTTTCGGGACTGCCAGGATATACCGTTGGAAAGCTGACGGGATGATAGTCTCAAACTGCCACAAAATACCACCTTCATTTTTTGAACCGGCTCTCATGAAGGTTGACGATATAGTAAAACTATGGTTCACAACTCTTGATAATCTTCATACTTTATATCCTGGTCTCCGGATTGTATTCACGATAAGCCCGGTCAGGCACTGGAAAGATGGCGCCCATGGTAACCAGATAAGTAAGGCAGTATTGTTCCTTGCTGTCGAGGAACTTCTGAAGCATCCATCTAAGCCGGGATATTTTCCTGCATATGAGCTCATTATGGATGATCTTCGTGACTACAGGTTTTATGAGGATGATATGCTTCATCCGGCAGGAGCTGCCATAGAATATATCTGGGAGGCATTTGCCGGATGTTACCTGGAGAAGAGAACAATGGCGATCTGGAGGGAAGCCGTTAAGATTACCAAAGCCAGGAATCACCGGTTAAATACCGGTCCGGGTGAAAAGCGTAAGCATTTTGCAGAAAATATGCTTGAAAGAATCGCAGGCATAAGGGCCAGGGAACCATTTATCGACTTTTCCGGCGATGAGGATTATTTCAGGTCTCTGCTTTAGCCCTGGGTTTTTGTGATTTTGTTTATAAATTCCGGAACAATCCACGGCATATTTTTGTTATCAGCATAAACTTTTACATATGAAGAGAGCTTTTCTGGTATCAATGCTGATATTAACGATAAGTATGGTCATTCAGGCCCAGCAAAATTCAGGGATTATCAAAGGAAGGATATACAATTCCAAAACCAATGAGGGGATCCCTTTTGCTACCGTCCAGATATGGGGAACAACTATCGGTGCAATAACTGATGAAGACGGTAATTACTCTTTCTCCGGGATAAAGCCGGGATTCATTGAATTGAGGGCATCTTCAATCGGATACAAACCCAGTATTTCGGGTGCAGTGATGGTTACCAACAGTAACCAGGTATTCCTTGACCTTCCTCTTGAAGAGGCTGAAATAAGTCTTGGAGAGGTCGTTATCAAAGCATCTCCCTTTATGAAGAAAATTGAGATACCTCTTTCGGTAAGGATAATAGGGATTGACGAGATTGAAAGAAATCCCGGAGGCAACAGGGATATATCAAGGGTGATACAGTCTTTCCCGGGAGTCGGTTCTACACCGGCATTCCGGAATGATGTGATAGTCCGGGGAGGGGGACCAAATGAAAACAGGTTCTATATTGACAATGTTGAAATACCTTATCTTAATCATTTTTCGACACAGGGATCTTCAGGCGGTCCTGTTGGGATTATTAATGTTGATTTTGTACAGTCAGTCGATTTCATCTCCGGAGCATTCCCTGCATCAAGGGGAAATGCTGTAAGCTCTATTCTGAACTTTACCTTTATAGATGGGAACAAGGATAAGATGAAGTACAGGGCAACGATTGGGGCATCTGATCTTGGTCTTACCATCGATGGCCCTACCGGAGAGAGAAGCTCCCTGCTGATGTCGGTCAGACGATCCTATCTGCAGTTTCTATTCAGTGCTCTTGAGCTGCCTTTCCTTCCGAATTATACTGACTTTCAGCTAAAATACAGGATAAGAATTGACAAAAAAAATGAGATTACAGTACTGGGGCTGGGTGCAAAGGATGATTTCCGCCTTAACCTTAAGGCCAATGAAACTGAGTACCAGAGGTATATACTCGATTATATTCCCGTTCAGGAGCAGTACAGTTATATGACAGGTATTGTATACAAGCATTTCAGAAGCAACGGATACGATACATGGGTTCTGAGCCGTAACTATCTTAACAATTCGCAATACAAGTACAGGGATAATATTGAGACCTCAGAGAATAAAATTCTGGATTACCTCTCAGGCGAAGGGGAGATCAAGGCAAGGTATGAAAGGACCATAATAGGTGAGAAAGGTTTCAGGATCAACTATGGAGCAGGTTATGAGTATGCCCATTACAGAAATTCGACATACAGGCTTTTATTTAATGAAGGTGTCGAAAGCGAGATCAAATATATTACCAACCTGAAGATGGGAAAATACGGTATATTCGGACAGGTAAGCAAGTCGTTCCTGAATGAAAGGCTCAGCCTTTCCTTCGGACTCAGAACTGATGCGGCCTCCTATTCAGCATCGATGAAGAATCCGCTGAATCAGCTTTCTCCACGGTTTTCAGCGTCGCTTGTGTTAAGTGAGATGCTGAGTCTTAATTTCAATACAGGAAGGTTCTATCAGCTTCCTCCGTTCACAGCGCTGGGTTATTCCGATGGTTCAGGAGAGTATGTCAACAGGCAGAATAACCTCAGATATATTTCAGCAGATCACTTTGTTACGGGTCTTGAGCTGATACCATCAGAAAATGTTCAGATTACTCTTGAGGGATTTTACAAGAACTATTCACACTATCCGTTCTCCGTCAGGGACAAGGTTCCCTTATCAAGCAAAAGTGCCGACTACGGAATTTTCGGAGACGAAGAGCTTGTATCAATATCCGACGGTAGGGCTTATGGTTTTGAGTTGCTTGGCAGATTCAAGGAGTTCAAAAGGACAAACCTGATCTTTTCCTATACATTCGTCAGAAGCGAATTCAGGGGTGTTGATTCAGAATGGATCCCATCATCGTGGGATAACCGCCACCTTTTTAATCTTACGGCAACAAAAAGATTGAACCGTAACTGGGATGTAGGCATCAAGTGGAGATTTGTAGGAGGTGCTCCCTACACTCCTTACGATCTTGACAAGTCGTCTCTTAAAGCAGCTTTTGATTCGCAGGGAAGAGGATTCCCTGATTATTCGAGATTCAATTCGGAAAGGCTTGAAGCATTCCATCAGCTCGATATAAGGATTGATAAGCAGTACTTCTTTAAGGGATGGTCGCTGATGTTTTATGCCGATGTTCAGAATATATATAACCATAAGGCTGATCAGCCTTCATTACTTATAAGGGAATCCGATGCCGACGGAGTTCCGGTCACCGATCCGGAGGATCCTTTAAGATATAAACTTAAATTTCTGGACGGTGAATCAGGGACTGTTCTTCCTACAATAGGAGTGACTGTTGAATTTTAAAAGCGGATAAAAATCAGAAAGCTTTAAATAATTCGGGTAAAACTTATGATTGTCTCCTGAGCAACAGGTCCCAGACGCAAATAAACGGATGTAATATTATTTAAGCCCGGGTATGGTTGTGATGAAATCCCCGGGATTTCGTGTAATAATAATATTATCCGGTATCTTTTTATCACGCTGCCCCGGAAAATCTGTCAGAATGATCTTAGTGATAAAAAGCGATTTGGCGATGTTACTGAAATAGCCGATCTTTTTACTGGCAAAATCGTAAGTTCCTGCATTCAGAATGAGATATTTGAAAGGTTTGATATTGTATATTTCAATTACCTCCGATGCGGGAAGAATACCTCCGGTAAAAATCACATCGAAGCCTCTTTTCTTTAACGCATATTTATAAAAAAGAAAATTGTTGTCCGCCAGGTTGTCGGATGTATTTATCATCGCAACCGAAACAGCCTGTTTTTCCCGTACAGGTTCAAGCTGATTATCTTCAGATATCATAATCTGCTTTATGGTATTTCTGACGAATTGCTCCTGGGCCCTTGAGAGGCTGCCTGTTTGCCAGAGCATCCTTGATTTTTCCAGCAGGGGGTAAAGATATCTGCAGTACGCTTCTTCCAGTCCTGAAGGCCTGATATACTCACGGAGAGCTTCCCTGAACTCCTCTTCGTTGAATTTTATGGCCGTCATGAGTATTTTACCCGGCTGGAAGTCCTGGCCGGAGTAGTCCTGTCCGTTACTGGCAATCATAACCTGGTTTGTAAGCTCGCTATCGTCCATCCTGGCTATTTTCGAGATCTTAAAACCGTTTCTGTTCAGATACGATACGTTCAATATCTTTTTAAGTTCCGATTCATTATATGTTCTTATATTGGAATCAGTCCTGTCAGGTTCAAGAATCCTGTATCTTTTTTCCCATATTCTGATGGTATGGGCTTTTATCCCTGAAAAATTCTCAAGGTCTTTTATTGAAAATATATTTGAACCCTCTTCCATAATTACCAGTTAATCAAATAACATAAATCTTACACCTCTTTAATTCAATTAACAATCAAAAGGAAAGATTGTTGCAAAAACTGATAAGAAATTATCTGAGTGGCCGTTGAACAGATTGCACGGTTAAAACCAGGTCATTTTTCAGATGTAAGGTAGGTTCCTTTAGTCCGAACCTTCAACCATTACTTTTTTAACTACCCTCGACCCGTCGTCGAAAAGGATTGTGACAAGATAGATCCCTCTGATAGGGGGGGTATCGAAAATTACTTTAATTATGTACTGGGGGTCATTAAATTTTTCCCTGTATATATCCTGCCCGATCATATTGGTAATCTTGACAAAAGAGATCTCCCTGTCGCTTTTAACGGTGAAACTGTTGTCTCTTACAGGAACCGGATAAATATTAATTTTAACAGCCGAAACCTCACTCACATAATCCTTTCTTGCTGTACTATTAACAGCAGTAATGGAATCCTTCTGTGCCTGAAGACTAAGTGTTAAAATAATACCTAAGATAAAGAGTAGACTTCTTTTCATAGGATCCGTTTGGTGTGCATCTAACAAAAACTGTGCTAAAGTTAAAAATTATTTAAACATTTTCAAAAATATTTTTGCTTTTTCAAGATCTTCAGGAGTATCAATACCTATACTTTCCCATTCAGTAACTGATGTTTTGATGCGGAAACCGTTTTCAATCCACCTGTTTTGTTCGAGAGATTCAGCCATTTCGAGAGGGCTACGGGGAAGTGATGTAATTTCAGCCAGGGCATCTGTCCTGTATGCATAAAGCCCTAAATGTTTATAAAATGTGTGCCGGTACGACCACTCTTTCAATTCATAATCCCTAATGAAGGGGATTGCCGCCCTGCTGAAATATATGGCATTCCCATTAGTGCCGACAATAACTTTTGGTTGATTGGGATTAAAAATATCTTCTCCCGGAGTACTTTTTCTGACAAGAGTGGCAATCTGAACTCCCTCATCCTTAAAGCAATCAGTAAGAAGATCAATCTGTTCAGGTTTAATAAACGGTTCATCTCCCTGTATATTGACAACTATATCAATTTTGACGTTTCTTTGCCGGGCGATAAGTTTCACAGCCTCAGCGCACCTGTCGGTTCCGCTCTGATGGTCCGATGAGGTCATAACGACTTCACCTCCGAAATCCTTGACTGCATTGAAGATACGGATGTCGTCGGTCGCCACATAAACCAGGTCAAGAGACATGCGTGCCTGTTCGTATACCCGCCGGACAACACTCCTGTCCCCGATCATGGCCAGGAGTTTCCCCGGGAACCTCATGGAGGCATATCTTGCAGGGATAATGCCTGCGACATGATAATCAGATACTTTGTTCATAGTGCGAATTTACTAAAATTGGATTTCCCATTGTTTTAAAAATATCTTAAATTCGCATCATCTTAAAATATTAAATGAAAGATCTCCAGAATATAAAGCAAAGGTTCGGAATCATAGGGAATTACGCCGATCTTGACAGGGCTATCGATATTGCTGTTCAGGTCGCCCATACCGATCTTTCAGTACTTATTACGGGAGAAAGCGGTACCGGGAAGGAAGCATTTCCACAGATTATACATAATTATAGTACAAGGAAGCATGGTCAGTATATTCCTGTAAACTGCGGGGCGATTCCGGAAGGAACGATAGATTCAGAACTTTTCGGACACGAAAAAGGTTCATTTACAGGTGCAACTGAGAGCAGAAAAGGTTATTTTGAAGTCGCCGACGGAGGAACCATCTTTCTTGATGAGGTAGCTGAACTGCCGTTATCGACACAGGTGCGCCTTCTGAGAGTGTTGGAAGCGGGTGAGTTCCTGAGGGTCGGATCATCAAAGGTGCAGAAAACAAATGTCAGGGTGATAGCAGCAAGCAATATTGATATCCCCAGGGCAATAAAAGCCGACAAGTTCAGGGAGGATCTCTTTTACAGGCTTAATACCGTGCCGATAAGGATCCCTGCACTTAAGGAGAGAGGAGAGGATATCTTCCTTCTTTTCAGAAAATTTGCGGTCGATTTTGCGGAGAAGTACAGGATGCCTTCCATCAGACTCAGTAATGAGGCAAAGAATGTACTTCTTAATTATTCATGGCCGGGGAATGTCAGGCAACTTAAGAATATTACAGAACAGATTTCAATTATTGAACGGGAAAGGGAGATAAGTGCCGAAACACTGCGAACCTATCTTCCCGATTATACGGGTATAAAACTTCCTGCACTGATCAGCAGACAGGAGGACAAATCCTTCTCTTCTGAAAGAGAGATCCTTTATAAGATCCTTTTTGACATGAAGAGCGACATGAACGATCTTAAAAAACTTGTATTTGACATGATCAGTCATGGGGAAGTTGATGTCAGTTTCCAGGGAAACAACTCGGAGCCTTTAAAAAATTTGTTCAGTGAAACACCTGCTGACAAAAGGGTAACAGGTATGCCTGAGCCTCCGGCAGCAGAATTCAGTTCATCGCGGCACGGGCGAAATGACATTCAGGACACAGAGGAGATAGTTGAAGAGTCGCTTTCGCTGGCCGGCAAAGAAGTTGAGATGATTAAAAAGGCCCTCGACAAATATAACGGCAAGAGAAAGCTTGCAGCCCGGGAACTGGGCATTTCGGAAAGGACACTCTATAGAAAAATTAAGGAGTATGATATTGAAATGTAGAAAGAAGAGGTTTGTGGCAGTCGGGACTGCCGCTGTTTTCCTCACCTCCCTTCTCATATTCTCAGTTTATGGCTGTAAGGTCAGTTATTCTTTTACGGGCGCAAGCACTGTTGGTGTTAAAACATTAAACATCCAGTACTTTCAGAACAGGGCAAGTCTTGTGCAGCCAGGACTGAGCCAGGTTATCACCGATGCCCTAATTGACAAGTGCAGGTCTCAGACAGACCTGAGCATTACCAGCAGGCAGGGGGATGTTAATTTTGAGGGAGAGATAACAGATTATAACACAAAACCCCTCACTGTTTCAGCTAATGCCACAGCGGCAATGAACAGGTTTACAATATCAGTCAGGGTAAAATTCACCAATGTTGTTGATCCTGATTTGAGCTTTGATACGACATTCTCGAGATACGAGGATTATGACGGCAATGTCGACCTCAGCCAGGTAGAGAGTGAGCTTTCAGACAATATTGTCGAACTGCTCGTCGAAGATATCTTTAACAAAGCTTTCGTCAACTGGTAATACAAATGAACCGGAACGACTTTATAAGCATTCTTGAAAACAACAGATCCTTTGACAGGCAGCTACTTAATGAAGTCAACGAGATGGTTTCCATTTTCCCATATTTTCAGAGTGGGCACCTTATGCTTCTCAAAGGACTTCATGATACTTCAGATATCAGGTTTGAGACACAGCTTCGGATTTCAGCCCTGCATATCGCTGACCGGGAGGTACTTTATAATTACCTTAATTTAGTGGCCGAAGAGCAGCAATCTGAGCCCGGACCGGGACAGGAGGAACCTGTGGAGATTATCCTGCCGGCTCCTGATTACCAGCAAACCGTTATTGAAACCGCAAAAAACAGCGACGATTTTATTAGCGGGATTGAAAGAGAGTCGGAAGAGGAGAAAGCAGAAAGCAGTGATGATGCTGAATCAGGTTTGGGCAGCCGTCCGATCCTGGTATCGGACAACTATGAAGAGGATGAGGAGTTTCAGGATCTTGAAGAGACAATGTTCCTGCTTGACAATGAGCCCGAACCGGTTGAGGAAAATGTGTTCTATATGGATCCCGGATTTTCGGTACCCGAACGATCCGATCTTCTTGAACTCGATCCCGGGGTGATGGCTGATAATAGTGCGGAAGAGCCTGAAGCTCTGCCCGAAGTCGTGGTGCCCGCTGAAAAAGAAGGCATGCCGGCTAATAAACAGGTCCAGGCTGACCTTATTGATAAATTTATAAGGTTAAATCCACGAATTGAACCTCAGAAGGTAAAAACTGACCAGCCTGTTGAAGATATATCGAAGGTTTTTTCTGAAGATCCCGGCAGTTTTGTCACCGAAACACTTGCAACGATCTATGTAAATCAGGGCTATTATTCGAAAGCTATTGATATTTATGAGAAATTGAGTTTGAAATTTCCGGAAAAAAGTAGTTACTTTGCAACTCAAATTGAAAAAATAAGAGGATTCATTAAATAATTTTCAGATGGGAATATACATTTTTGTATCGGTGTTGGTTTTAATAGCCTGCGTTTTGCAGATACTTATTGTTCTTGTTCAGAATTCCAAAGGAGGGGGCCTTGCTGCCAACTTTACATCGGCCGGCCAGTCGATGGGTGTAAGGAAGACTGCTGATTTTCTTGAAAAGTCGACCTGGACACTTGCCGGAGCAATTCTGGTACTCTGCCTTGTAGCCACTGCCGCAATACCAAGGGGTGAAACGGGAAGCCGTTCCAGAATTGAGAATTCAATTCAAAATGCAGTAGATCCAAATGCAATTCCCACACTGCCCACAGCTATCCCGCAGGGTACGGAAATACCCTCACAGGAACAGGCTCAACCGGAAGAGTAATTCGCAATGAAATATTTTTTTGAAGTGTCAGTTTGTCACATACTGACACTTTTTTTGTCTTTATGACACATTTCTCTGTTTGGCATAAATTATGTTAAGGTCAAGGGTCAGAATTGATGTTTAACTTTAAAACTAGATAAAAAATGGCACAATTAAAAGGAAAATTATTGGCAGGTAAAGTCCTGGTAAAACCTCAGGAAGCTGAAGCAAAAACTGCTAGCGGCATTATCATCCCCGAATCGGCAAAGGAAAAGCCCCGTCAGGGTACTGTTGTTATGGTGGGTGCGGCAAAGAAAGATGAAGAAATGGAAGTAAAAAAAGGTGATGTTGTACTTTACGGAAAATATTCCGGGCAGGAACTTACAATAGATGGAGATGATTATCTCCTTATCTCCCAGTCAGATATCCTTTTTATCGCTTAATTAAATAATCAATAAATAATTAATAAAATGGCAAAAGAGATTAAATTCAATATTGATGCACGTGCTCTTCTTAAAGAAGGAGTTGATCAGCTTGCAGATGCAGTGAAGGTAACACTTGGTCCGAAAGGACGTCATGTTGTACTTGAGAAAAAATATGGTGCCCCACAGATTACCAAGGATGGTGTTACTGTTGCCAAGGACATTGAACTGGCCGATCCCTACCGCAATATGGGTGCACAGATGGTTAAGGAAGTAGCATCAAAAACAGGTGATATTGCCGGTGACGGAACAACAACAGCAACTGTTCTTGCACAATCTATTATAAATGTTGGTTTAAAGAATATTACCGCCGGAGCCAATCCGATGGATATTAAAAGGGGTATTGACAAAGCAGTCGACAAAGTTATTAAGCACCTTGCATCACAGGCAAAAGTGATCGGCGACGATCTTAAAAAGATTGAACAGGTTGCCAGGATTTCTGCAAATGACGATGAAGAGATCGGAAAACTTATTGCAGAAGCTATGGGTAAGGTTCACAAGGAAGGTGTCATAACTGTTGAGGAGTCGAAAGGAACATCAACACATGTTGAAGTTGTTGAGGGAATGCAGTTCGACCGTGGTTATATTTCAGCCTATTTTGTCACAAATACAGAAAAGATGGAAGCTGACCTTGAAAATCCATATATCCTTGTTTACGACAAAAAGATATCTACAATGAAGGATATGCTTCCTGTACTTGAAGCAACAGCACAGACAGGCCGTCCACTGCTCATTATATCTGAAGATGTAGAAGGTGAGGCCCTTGCTACTCTTGTTGTGAACCGTCTGCGCGGATCACTGAGAGTATGTGCCGTCAAAGCCCCGGGCTTTGGTGACAGAAGAAAAGAGATGCTTGAGGATATCGCAATTCTGACAGGTGGAACAGTTATCTCCGAAGAAAAAGGTCTGAAACTGGAGCATACAACACTTGATATGCTCGGCACTGCTGAGAAAGTTACCATTAATAAAGAGAATACAACAATAGTTAATGGCGGTGGCGACAAGGAGATGATCAAAGCCCGCGTTGCCCAGATCAAGCAGCAGATGACAACAACAACATCAGACTACGACAAAGAAAAACTGCAGGAACGTCTGGCCAAACTTGCCGGTGGAGTAGCAGTTCTTTATATAGGTGCAGCATCAGAAGTTGAGATGAAGGAGAAGAAAGACCGTGTTGATGATTCACTTCACGCTACCCGTGCAGCTATCGAGGAAGGTATTGTCCCCGGCGGCGGTGTTGCTTACATACGTGCAATAGCTTCCCTTGAAGGACTCAAAGGTGATAATGATGATCAGACTACCGGAATTGAGATCGTTAAGCGTGCAATTGAAGAGCCGCTGCGTCAGATTGCAGTTAATGCAGGTAAAGAGGGCGCTGTTGTAGCCCAGAATGTAAAAGCAGGTAAGGGCGACTACGGATATAATGCACAGACTGACAAGTATGAAAAACTGTTTGCATCAGGTGTTATCGATCCTGCCAAAGTTGCACGTGTTGCTCTTGAAAATGCAGCCTCTGTTGCCGGAATGTTCCTGACCACCGAAGCTGTTATCGTGGAAGAAAAAGAAGACCACCCCGCAATGCCACCCCAGGGTATGGGAGGCGGAATGCCGGGAATGATGTAAAATAACTGTCACAAACAGGTATATTGAAAACAGAGCCGGGTATTGAACCCGGCTCTGTTTGTTTTAGCCCGCCATGGGCGATAGATAACTTCAGGATGAAAGACCTGAACACACCTCGACAGTAGGAAGCTTTAACCAATATGAGTAAATCCATCCCTCCCTGCTTACAATTATCCTTAAATATTCCGGGATAATAAGTGCTTAAATGAAAAATATATTTGCAGATAATCAGATGCTTAGAGGTGATAATCAGGAATCTGAATTTTTAATCGTATAACAGTGATAAGATATTAAAATAATATATACTTTTATTGACAATTTAGTCAAACATAAATGTCAGTATGCCGGTAATAGATTGTCAGACCGAACAGCACATCATTGATACCGCAATGAAGCTCTTCTTTTCAGAGGGGAGGATTAACGCCACAACCCAGGAGATAGCTGATGCAGCAGGAGTGACCAGAACCCTGATAAACTATTATTTCAGGTCGAAAAAAACACTTTTCAACCTGGTATTAAACAAGGCACACAAGGAGCATCATAACCGCTGTGATGTTATTTTGCTGTCAAGGCTCCCTTTCAGGGAGAAGACAGAAGCTTTCATTGACTATCATATCGAAAAGATGTTAAGGTATCCCTACATGGAAGTCTTTATTACTTTCGATATCCTTCAGAAAAGGATGAAAGGAAATATTTCCGGTATTCAGCCCAAAGGAGGAAAGGCTGGAGCCATGCGTCTCTATATGAGAGAGATAAAAGCTGAGATGGATACAGGTCGCATACCAAAAACCAGCCCTGAACACTTTATGACAAATCTTTTTTCTCTTGTCATTCATCCTGTTATAATGAAGCCGTTACATATGATGCTATTCAATGTTTCTGATGCTGAATATCAGAAGCTGCTGAAAGAACGCAAACAGGTGATCATCGATATTTTATTTCCTGATGTTAACAAAGATCATATTAAAATTTAGTCACAATCAATAGTATTTAAATGAGAAAGGTTTTATTTCCAATTATTTTGACAGCATTCCTGTTGTTATCGTGCAAACATGAAAAAGGTAATGCACCCGGCGGTAATCCGGGCACAATGGCCAGGGAATATTCGGTTCTTACGCTGTCGCCCCGGTCTGTTATAGTCCATAAGGATTTTCCCGCCACCATTGAAGGTCAGCAGATCATTGAGATCAGGCCGATGATAAGCGGCTACATTAAAGAAATATGCGTTAATGAAGGGGCCAAGGTCAGAAAAGGACAATTGTTATTCAAAATAAGCAATCCGCAATATGAACAGGCCATGGTAACGGCGCGGGCAGGCATCAACAGCGCACAGGCAGAGGTGAATTCTGCGACCATTGAATTGGAGAAGTTAAAGCCTCTGGTTGAAAAAGATATTGTCAGCAGTTATCGCCTGCAATCGGCCGAGATGACTCTTAAAACGAAGGAAGCAATGCTGGAGCAGGCTAAAGCTTCACTTGCCAATGCTGAATCAAATCTGGCCTATACGATCATAAAAAGCCCTGATAATGGTATAATAGGAACAATACCATACAAAGTGGGCGCCCTCGTCAGCAGCGCCAGCAGTGAAGCATTAACAAGACTTTCAGATATTTCTGAAGTATTTGCTTATTTCTCCTGGAATGAGAAGCAGTTGCTGGATTTTCTCGCAGGAACAGCCGGGAATACCATTGAAGAAAAAGTCATGAGCTTTCCACCGGCAACACTAATCCTTGCGAATGGCGCTGTATATCCTGAAAAGGGCAAAATTGATATGGCCAGCGGATTTATTTCAACTGAAACAGGGTCGGCTACATTCAAGGCTGTTTTTCCCAATTACTCCGGACTCATACGTAGCGGTTCAAGCGCAATAATAAGGATTCCCGAAAAGCATGACAGTGTTCTGGTAGTACCTCAGAGCGCTACTTATGAACTACAGAACAAAAACTTTATTTATGTGGTCAATCCTGAAAATAAAGTCAATGCTGTAAACTTCAGTTCGATCCCGACTGATGACGGGAAGTTTTTTATTGTTTCTGAAGGACTAAAAGCCGGTTACAGGATCATAGCTGAAGGGATTGCCTCCCTGAAGGAAGGATACCCGGTAATTCCAAAAGATACCAGTGCGGGAAGCTTTTACGGAAACATTTTTTAGTTCCACATAAAGTAAAATTCTAACGATGTTTACAAAGTTTATTCAGCGCCCCGTACTTAGTACAGTTATTTCCATAATTATTGTCATGCTGGGAATACTGGGGCTGGTAAAGCTGCCCATTGAACAGTATCCCGACATTGCACCTCCAACAGTCAGTGTTTCGGCAAATTATGCCGGAGCAAATGCCGAAGTAGTCTTTAACAGTGTTATTATACCCCTTGAGGAGCAGATCAATGGTGTTGAAGGAATGACATATATGACATCAGAGGCCACTAATGACGGAAGTGGTTCCATCAGCATCAATTTTGAAGTAGGCACAGATCCTGACATGGCAGCTGTGATGGTCCAGAACAGGGTCTCTGCTGCCTCGAGCCTTTTACCTGCAGAAGTTACCCGTGCCGGCGTAACCGTCAGGAAACAGCAGGGAGGTATGTTACTGATGGCAGCCCTTTACAGTGACAATCCGGTATACGACGGAACTTTCCTCGCAAATTATGCTGACATAAATATTATCCCGAAACTTAAAAGGGTAAATGGAGTGGGTAATGTATCCGCATTCAGCTCTGAGACATATTCTATGAGGATATGGCTTAAACCGGATCTGATGGCTGTTTACGGGATTATGCCCGGCGACATAAGCAATGCCCTGACCGATCAGAGCATTGAGGCTGCTCCGGGAAAATTTGGCGAACAGGGCGATCAGAGTTTCCAGTATGTTGTAAGATATTCAGGAAAACTGAAGACAGTTGAGGAGTTTGAGAACATTATTTTAAGAACTGAAGATAACGGACATTTCCTTAAACTGAAAGACGTTGCACGTGTTGAGCTTGGATCCCAGTCTTATACAGGGAAGCTCACCATTGATGGCAAGCCGGGAACAAATATTGCTGTCAGCCAGACTTCCGGATCGAATGCGCGTGATGTCATTATTGAGTCACTTAAAGTGATGGATGAAGTTGCCTTAACATTCCCTGAAGGGATCCATTATGTCAATACGGTCAACGCAAACAAATTCCTTGATACTTCTATTGAGAAAATTATAAGGACACTGCTCGAGGCGTTTCTTCTTGTATTCATTGTTGTATATCTCTTCCTTCAGGATTTCCGTTCCACTCTTATTCCTGCCATTTCGGTTCCGGTAGCTATTATTGGAACATTTTTCTTCCTTTATCTTTTCGGATTCAGCATTAATCTTCTGACACTCTTTGCTTTGCTGCTGGCAATCGGAATTGTTGTTGATGATGCAATTGTTGTGGTGGAGGCTGTTCATGCCAAGCTTGACCAGGGGTATACCTCGCCGATGAAGGCATCTGTTGATGCCATGAATGAGATATCAATGGCCATTGTTTCCATCACTTTGGTAATGGCTTCGGTGTTTATCCCGGTAACCTTTATCTCAGGATCTTCAGGAGTGTTCTTCAAACAGTTCGGGGTGACCCTTGCAATTGCCATTATTCTCTCAGCGATAAATGCCCTTACACTCAGTCCGGCCCTGGCCGCATTGTTCCTGAAGCCCAAGAATCCTGAGACTCCCAAGCGTAAAGGTATTCATATGTTTTATACCCTGTTCAATATAGGGTATGAAGCTGTTAAAACGAAATACATGAAGTCAGTTTCATTTCTTTCCGGAAAGAAATGGATTGTTGTTGTGGTGGTGGTTATATTCAGCTCGTTGTTTGCATTTCTCATGAAAACCACTCCGTCATCTTTTGTTCCCGAAGAGGATATGGGAACCATATTTGTAAGTATCAGCCTTCAGCCTGGCTCATCGCTTGAAAGAACAACCGTTGTGGCAGATCAGGTGGCGGATATTTCAAAATCAATCCCTGAAGTGAAAAGCGTGTTACGTATGGTTGGCATGAGCATGATGGCCGGAAGTGGCAGTTCATATGCCATGGTTATCCTTGAGCTTAAGAACTGGGAAGACAGAAAGGGGGTCACCAATCTGGATATTATTCAGACCCTGATAGAGAAGACATCAATGATTAAGGAAGCTACCATAATGCCGTTTTCAATGCCGACTATAATGGGATTTGGCGGCAGCGGAGGCTTCTCATTTGAATTGCAGGATAAAGGAGGTCATTCAACTGATGACTTTTATAAAGTATCACAGGATTTCCTGGCAGAACTGAACACACGTCCTGAAATCCAGCTTGCCTATACAACGTTTAACCCGACTTTTCCGCAGTACCTTCTTGAGGCGAATGTTCCGAAGATCAAACAGGCCGGGCTGACTTTAAGTAGTATTATGAGTGCAATGCAAGGCAACCTTGGGGGGATTTATGTCTCCAACTTTAACCAGTATGGCAAGCAATATCGTATAATGATGCAGGCCGACCCTCAGTACCGTGCCAACCCGGAGGATCTGAATAAGATATATGTGCGTACCGGAAACAACGATATGGCTCCCATAACTGAATTTATAACGCTAACCAAGATTTATGGTCCTGAAAGCATTTCAAGATTTAATATGTTCACTGCTATTTCGATAAATGGTTCACCGGCAGAGGGCTATGGCGCCGGTGGGGCCATGCTGGCGATAAAAGAAGTGGCAAAGCAGTATCTTCCACAAGGATATGGTTATGAGTTCTCAGGACTAAGCCGCGAGGAAGAGAAAAGTGGCTCACAAACAATTATAATTTTCATGTTGAGCCTGCTGTTTGTTTATTTCTTGCTGAGTGCACTGTATGAAAGTTATCTGTTGCCTCTGGCAGTGTTACTTTCATTACCTGTAGGCCTGGCCGGGACATACGTTTTTGTACGGATCTTTGGCATTGACAACAATATTTACACGCAGATATCAATGATAATGCTGATTGGACTCCTTGCCAAGAATGCCATCCTGATTGTTGAATTTGCTGCTGCCCGAAGAGAAAAAGGCATGTCTATTGTTAATGCGGCAATCGAAGGATCAAAGGCACGGTTAAGACCTGTCTTAATGACATCATTGGCCTTTATTTTCGGCATTATGCCGTTAATGTTCTCAACAGGGGCCGGTGCAAACGGGAATAAATCAATCGGAGTTTCTGCCGTAGGTGGAATGTTGTTCGGAGTCATATTTGGCATTCTCGTAATCCCGGTTCTCTATATAATTTTTGAGAATATCCAGGAGAAGATCGGGAAAAAAAGGGAACCTGCTGCGGACCCGACAGAAGAAGTACAAACAGTTTAGATATAATTATCATGCGATTAGCTAAAGCACAAAAAATTATAAAGACATCACTTTGCCTGTTTTTCATGATCCTGATTATTGTCTCATGCAGGACAACAGAACTTCTTACCGGGGAAATGGTTGTTCCTCCGGGTGACGAATTCAGGGATATTGATTCCGGTGACAGCACAACGCTGGCTGATACTCCATGGGACAGCCTGTTCACTGATATAAATCTGCGGAGTCTCATTCAGGAAGCTTTGACAAATAGTCCTGATATGGCAGTTGCAGTGGCACGGATGAACCAGGCTCAGGCAACCTTACGCCAGGGCAGACTGGCGTATTTCCCTTCACTGGGATTGAATGCAAACGGGTCCATCCTCAACCAGAACAGTGACGGTTCAGGGATAATTGAAAATTATGAACTGTACGGATCCTCGGGCTGGGAGATTGATATCTGGGGGAAACTAAGGAGCACCTCACGTGCAAATCTGAATGCTTTCATGCAAAGCGAGGCATATAAAAGGGCAGTGCAAACGAAACTTGTGGCTGATGTGGCCACTTATTATTACACTCTGATGGCACTTGATTCACAGTTGCAGATAACAGAGCAAACTGTAAGGAACAGAGAGGCTGTTGTGGAAACCATGAAGATCATGAAAGAATCGGACGTGATTACCGGAGCCGACCTGGTTCAGAGCCAGGCCAGCAAATATTCGGCCGAAGTTACAATCCCTGACATAAGGCAAAGCATTTACGAAGCTGAAAATGCCCTTTGTGTACTTGTGGGCCGGGTCCCGGGTCCTGTTGAACGCGGAGTACTTGCAGAACAACAGATATCGGCCAATATAAAGGCAGGTATTCCGGCACAACTTCTCTCGAACAGACCTGATGTGGAGCAATCAGAGTACCATGTGAGATATTCGTATGAAATGGTAAATGTTGCACGGACATATTTCTATCCTTCGCTGAATATTACGGCTTCAGGCGGTATCACCGGGGCTGATCTCTCATCGTTCTTTAATCCGGCATCCATTTTCTGGAACGCTGTCGGGAATGTTGCTCAGCCTCTTTTTAACAAAGGCGCCAACAGGCAAAGATTTGAAACTGCAAAAGCAGACAGGGAGGAAGCTCTGGCGACTTACAGGCAAACCCTGCTGAGCGCATGTGGTGAGGTGGCAAATGCCATGCACGATTATCAGAGCGCAGAAGAAAAAGTGCTGATACGTGAACAACAGATCCAATTTCTTGAGAAAGCTGTTGATTATACCATGGAACTTCTTAAATATACTTCCTCAACGAATTATACGGACGTACTCACCTCAGAGAATAATCTGCTTTCTGCACGGCTCAATGCTGTAAATGACCGACTGCAACAGATGAAGGCAGTTGTGAACCTGTATCATAGTCTCGGGGGGGGCTGGAAGGCAGCTTCTCATAATGCAATACCATAACGCCTGCATGTATTGTAATATTCCCGGGAAAAAACTTTGACCGGAATTTACCAGGCATATTTCATAGTTCTTTTGCCTGTTATAGAGGTGCGAAAGGTCGGAAAATGAAGCAGGAAGATACATATTTCATTTTCCTCCTACTAGATTATATTTTTATATATTTGCACCTGATTTGACTTTAGGCTGATTAATGAACTATATCCGGAATTTCTGTATCATTGCACATATTGACCATGGCAAAAGCACCCTGGCTGACAGGCTGCTTGAGAAGACCAATACTATCTCCCAACGCGATTTCCAGGCGCAGGTGCTCGACGATATGGATCTTGAAAGAGAAAGAGGGATCACAATAAAAAGTCATGCTATCCAGATGGAGTATCTCCACGGGGGCAACAAGTATTTTCTGAACCTTATCGACACTCCGGGACATGTTGACTTCTCTTATGAAGTATCGAGGTCTATTGTTGCCTGCGAAGGCGCACTCCTGGTTATTGATGCCACCCAGGGTATACAGGCTCAGACTATCTCTAACCTCTATATGGCCCTTGACCATGATCTCGAGATAATCCCTGTACTGAACAAGATGGATATGACAAATGCAATGCCTGAAGAGGTAAAGGATCAGATTGTTGATCTTGTCGGCTGCAAAAGGGAGGAGATTATTGAGGCAAGCGCCAAGACAGGAATGGGAGTGGAGCAAATACTTGAAACCATTGTAAGGAGAATACCAGCTCCTTCCGGTGACCCCGATGCACCGCTGCAGGCTCTGATTTTCGATTCAATATTTAATTCCTTCAGAGGGATAATAGCCTACTTCAAAATAGTGAACGGTACTATCCGGAAGGGTGAACGGGTAAAATTTGTGAGTACAGGTCATGAATATAACGCCGAAGAGATTGGAGTGCTGAAGCTGAAGCAGGATCCCCGCGATTTTTTGGGTGCCGGTGATGTGGGGTATATAATTTCGGGAATAAAAGACTCATCCGAGGTTAAGGTTGGAGATACGATAACCCAGGTGAAGAATCCCTGTGATAAGGCTATCGCAGGGTTTGAGGATGTTAAGCCAATGGTCTTTGCAGGGATCTATCCTGTTGATGCTGATGAATATGAAGATTTAAGAGCGTCGATAGAGAAGCTTCAGCTGAACGATGCTTCGCTGTCGTTTATCCCCGAATCTTCTGCAGCCCTGGGATTTGGCTTCAGATGCGGATTCCTGGGTTTGCTGCATATGGAAATCATCCAGGAACGCCTTGACAGGGAATTTGATATGGATGTCATTACAACAGTGCCAAACGTATCGTACAAAGTGTACACCACAAAGGGTGAGGAGATTGATGTTCATAACCCTTCCGGCCTGCCCCCTTTAAATCATATTGAAAGGATTGAAGAACCTTATATTGTTGCCCAGGTAATTACACTGTCGGATTATGTAGGTTCAATAATGAAACTGTGTATCGATAAAAGGGGGGTACTTAAAAATCAGATATACCTGACAAGAGACAGGGTGGAGCTGACATTTGAAATGCCTCTTTCGGAGATTGTTTTTGACTTTTATGATAAGCTGAAGAGTATATCAAAGGGATATGCCTCGTTCGATTACTATTATACATCATACCAGACTGCCGACCTTGTCCGACTTGATATCCTTCTTAACAGTGAGATGGTCGATGCTTTATCGACTCTGATTTACAAAGGACATGCAATTGAGTTTGGCCGCAAGATGTGTTCAAAGCTAAAGGAGCTGATACCGCGTCAGCAGTTTGATATTGCGATACAGGCA
Source organism: uncultured Bacteroidales bacterium (assembly GCA_963736675.1). Classification (GTDB taxonomy): domain Bacteria; phylum Bacteroidota; class Bacteroidia; order Bacteroidales; family VadinHA17; genus LD21. The sequence goes on along the minus strand of CAVTPT010000002.1, from coordinate 468,050 downwards.
GCAATCGGGGCCAAGATAATTTCGAGGGAGACTGTGAAAGCTGTCAGAAAAGATGTAACAGCCAAATGCTACGGGGGAGATATTACCCGTAAGAGAAAACTTCTTGAAAAGCAGAAAAAGGGCAAGAAGCGGATGAGGCAGGTTGGAAATGTTGAGGTCCCCCAGCAGGCTTTCCTGGCAGTTCTGAAACTCGATTGAGTCAATCCCTTATGGTTTTTATCCGGCCCTGCAAATTTTTCTTCCCGGGTTTTGCTTAATTCCAAAAAAATATTACTTTAGCTTTTCGAAAAAATAAGGAGTCATTATAATATTGACCCTCGTAAGCTAACCTAGGCTTATAATACCCTGGCTTTCGCAAGAAAATGTCAGGGTTTTTTTTAGCAGATAAGTTTATAGCCTCTTCCGTGAACATTAAGGATCTTTACAGACGGATCTTTTTTAAAGTATTTCCTGAGCCGGGTTATATATACGTCCATGCTTCTGGCATTAAAATAGTTATCGTCTATCCAGATGCTTTTCAGGGCATAATTACGTTCAAGTATTTCGTTATTGTGCCTGCAAAGAAGCTCCAGGAGTTCCGATTCTTTTGTTGTCAGCTTTATAGACTGATCCCTGTAGGAGAGTATTTGTTTGACTGAATCGAAGGTATAGCCTCCGATGGTGAAGGGATTTTCAGGTTTGGCTGCAGGGCCAGTATTTGTTCTTCTCATTATTGCTTCGATACGGTACAATAGTTCTTCCATCGAAAACGGCTTCGTTATATAATCATCAGCACCGCTTATAAAACCTTCAATGATATCGTCTTTCTGGCTTTTGGCAGTAAGGAATATTACAGGGATTGAAGGATTGGTCTTTCTGATCTCCCTGGCAAGTGTGAGTCCGTCCATTTCAGGCATCATGATGTCCAGAATACAGAGGTCGTAAGAATCGGCAGAGAATCCCTCAAAGGCTGAACGGCCGTTGACAAATAAAGTTGTCTCATAATTTTTTGCTGACAGATATGTCCTCAAAAGTCCGCCAAGATTGCTGTCATCTTCAGCGAGAAGAATTTTTCTGCTCATTTTAGTCCGTTTTGTGGGATAAACATAATGAATTTGGTTCCTCTATTTAACTGGCTTTCAACCCGGATTGTACCGTTATGTTCATCAACTATTTTTTTCACATAACTTAATCCCAGGCCGAATCCTTTAACATTGTGCACATTACCGGAATGGACCCGGTAAAATTTGTCAAAAATTCTTTTCAGATCTTCTTTGTTGATTCCTATTCCCTTATCCTCTACTGACACAAAAATACCTTTTTTATTATTATAGGTAGATACAGTTATCTCAGGATTTTCCCTTGAGTATTTTATTGCATTGTCAATCAGATTTGAAACAGCATTAATAAAATGGATCTCATCTACCATTGCGACCGGATTTTCAGCCTGGAAATCTTTTTTCATTATGCCTTTACGGTTTTGTATCTGCAGGGCAAAGTTGTCAAATGATTTCTCCAGGATATTATGGATATCCATCTCAGAGAGATTCAAACTGGTTTTCATTCTTTCAAATATGGCCATCTGAAGTACTTTCTCCACCTGGAATTTAAGTCTCATGCTTTCGTCCCAGATCACTTTGGCAAGAGAGTCGACATTTTTACTTTTATCAGGTATTGATTTGTCAGCCAGCATTTGGGATGCAAGCGAAATTGTTGATATCGGAGTCTTTAGTTCATGGGTCATATTATTTATAAAATCACTCCTTATCTCCGACATCTTTTTCTGCCTGAAAATTACTATGAATGTCCCGGTTGAAACAATCAGCAGCAGTATGGTAAACAGGAGAGACAGAAATCCGAGGCTTCCGATCTTCTCAAATTTGTACTGGGTTTCCTGGAGGCAATAGAGTATTATCTGATTCTGGCTGGGTACGGGGTCATTCGGGAAAAGCTGGATTATGAATTTATTTGTCCCCGGCCTGTCCGTAAATCCCGGGGTTTTCCATATAGGGCCCGAAACGCCGGTTATTAAGAATTCAAAATCGAGATTGATCCCTACGGCCACCAGCGCTCCCCTGATCTGTGCGGTAAGCGAATCAGAATTTATTCTCTCCCTGATATCAGGAGTCGACATGAGGATCTTCTCAATGATATTTTCAATAAAAACAATCTTACTGTTTACCCTGCCCGAGATATCGGCACTTATTGACTGTGCCGAAGACTCAGGAACGTCTTCCTCCTCGAAGAGATCAGGATCCTGGGCCGAGATATATATCTTCTGACCCGAACTGGTAACTGCAATAGGCTGATCGTTATCATTCAAGCCGTACATCTCAAGCAGTCTTAAATTAGCCTGATATCCCCTTAATTTTCTGGCAAGTGGCGAATCAGCCGGTATTATTACCGAATCGGTAGGCAGTGGATTCACCTCTGCCACTATATGACTTATCAGTTCCTGCTCTTCAAGTTCAAGGACAACCGATTCGAGCGCTTTATTGGCTGAGTACCGGAACTGCTGATCGGTTATGGCAATAGCATCCTTAATCCAGTATAGCTGAATAAGTATCAGCCCTGAAATTGATAGAAAAAAAAACACCGCCAACAGCACTATTGTCTTCCTTTTCATGCTGATACAAAAATACTTGTATATATATTATTAAGCTATTCTTTAACGTTCTTTAACAACAACGACGCATCTCCCCATATTCAGGTTATCTTACGACGGGGATGTGATAAAAAAATTTAACAAAACATTAAAAAAATGTTAATTCTCAATTCTTTAAGTAAAAACATTTTTTTATTTCAGAACCATATATTATCTTTGTTCAGGATTTGGCATGATATTTGATTCAAAATAAATAGAGGTTTTTTTCATAGGTTAGGTTAGTTTTAGGGTTATTAAAAAAGAGAGCCGCCTCCCAGGCGGCTCTTCTCATTGTACCCCCTGGCTTAAATTCTATCTCACAATGAAAAATCTCATTTCCCGACACTACCGTACTGTCGCTATTGCACTTCAATGAATTATTTGTTCCAGATATTTACCGGGTACTGTATTCAGTTCAAGGTTGAATACTGCCGTAATAGTTTCGATCTCCCTCAGGCTGGCCGCAATTCTTTCATTTTCGGGGATATCCCCCTGGGATTGTACAAGAAAGAGAAAATCAATATTTTTCAGTTTCCTGATCAGGTAGCTTTTCTCTGACCGGTTAGATACAAGAGAATAAATAAGGTCAGGGGAAGCTGCAGCATCGGAAAACCTGCTGAAGGGTGTTTCATCTGTATTTTCATGAGTTATGCTTACCGGAGAGACATTCCTGAGCGATATTGAAAGTTTCCTGTTTATTGCCAGAGAGAGTTTATAGTCGGGGTCGGCAGATACGATACCAAACAATATTCTTTTTCCCTCATCACTTACAATCAGGGGTATTCTGGTTATTCTCTGAGTTCTTTTCATGTCTGACTCCGGCAAAATTTAAAGTTATGAATAAAAAGGATATCAGACAATATCCGCACTGGCATCTTTAAGTCTGACCCAGGCTCTGGCCGATGCTTCCTGTTCGGCCTCTTTTTTTGATGCCCCATGACCTTTGCCAAGCTCTTCCCTGTTGATCATCAGTGTGGTTGAGAAGACCGATTTCTTAAGGTCGAAATCATACTCCTCGCTATAATTGAATGTGAGATTGGACTTATGCTTCTGAACCCATTCAAAAACAAGACTTTTATAGTCGGTATCAGTATTGGCGATGACTTCGAGGTTCAGGAATTTATTAAATACCTTATTTATAAAAAGCTTCTTTGTCTTTTTGAATCCCTTGTCAAGGAAAACAGCCCCGATAAGAGCCTCCAGTGCATCTCCGTAAAGGTTCCTGGTTGGATGGGATGAGCTCACATTACGGACAAGGATCTTGTCGATTCCCATCGATACCGCGAGTTGGTTGAGTACCTCCCTGTTAACGATCCGCGAACGAACCTTGGTAAGGAATCCTTCGCTGGCATCGGGAAATTTCTCGAACAGATAGTCAGAGAGAATAGCATCCAGGACAGAATCTCCGAGGTATTCGAGTCTTTCGTTATTAACTTTTTTCCCGTTGGGCAATGTAAAAGATGCTGACCGGTGAATAAAAGCTATTTCATAAAGACGCAGATTGCCGGGACCGAATCCCAGTAAACCTTTAAGACAGGATTCAAAATCCCGTTTGTCAAGAATATATGTCCCGTTTTTACTTCTACGGAATAAAAACACTAAGCCTCAGCTTTTTTGATAACTATCGAAGCATTATGACCACCAAAACCGAAAGTATTGCTCAGGCCATAGGTAATATCTCTTTTCTGAGCCTTATTGAAGGTCAGGTTCAGGTTCTGGTCGATTGCGGGATCCTGAACCTTGTAATTGATTGTTGGAGGGGCCAGACCAGAATTGATTGCCATAATGGTAGCGATAGCTTCGGCAGCCCCGGCTGCTCCAAGCAGATGGCCGGTCATTGATTTTGTCGAGCTTATATTCAGCTTGTAGGCATGCTCTCCGAATACACTTAAAATAGCCTTTATTTCGGAGACATCACCAAGTGGAGTGGCAGTACCGTGAACATTGATATAGTCAATATCCTCAGGTTTGATACCGGCTTCACTAATTGCCAGCTTCATTACGTTACGCGCACCAATGCCTTCGGGGTGGGGAGCAGTCACATGGTAAGCATCTGCTGTCATTCCCCCTCCGACCAGTTCGGCATAAATTTTGGCTCCCCTTGCTTTCGCATGTTCATATTCCTCAATAATAAGCGCTCCGGCACCTTCCCCCATTACAAATCCGTCGCGCGTATTATCAAAAGGTCTTGATGCGGTCTCAAATTCAGCATTGTTTGTAGAAAGAGCCTGCAAAGCATTAAAACCACCAATCCCGGGCTCATTAATTGCGGCCTCCGACCCTCCGGTTACGAAAATATCAGCTTTGTTGAGCCGTATGTAATTCATGGCATCAATAATGGCATTTGTCGAAGATGCGCATGCAGAGACCGTTGCAAAATTAGGTCCCCTGAATCCATATTTAATAGAAATCTGACCGGCGGCAATGTCGCCGATCATCTTCGGAATGAAAAAAGGACTGAAGCGGGGGATCCTTCCTCCTTCAACAAAACTTTTTATCGTCTGGTAGAATGTTTCAATACCTCCGATACCTGATGACCATATAACACCTACCCTGTCCCTGTCAACCTTTTCAGGATCGATTCCTGCGTCCTTTACTGCTTCATCGGAAGCGATAAGCGCATACTGGGCGAACAGATCAAGCTTGTTGGCTTCTTTCCTGTCAAAATAATTTGTTGAGTCATAGCCCTTTATTTCACATGCAAATTTGGTTTTGAACAATTCCGTATCAAAACGGGTAATCATTTTTGCACCGCTAACCCCATTTTTAAGTCCATCCCAAAAGTCATGCAAATTATTGCCCAGCGGAGTCAAAGCTCCCAGGCCCGTAACTACAACTCTTCTCATAAATAGCGTATTATAAATGCAAGATTATTTTGCATTTTCTTCAATGTACTTAATAGCATCACCAACAGTACTGATGCTTTCAGCCTGATCATCGGGAATTCCGATATTGAATTCTTTTTCAAACTCCATGATTAATTCAACAGTATCAAGAGAGTCTGCTCCCAGATCATTTGTGAAACTGGCTTCAGGAGTTACCTCTGATTCATCAACTCCAAGTTTATCTACGATGATCTCTTTTACTCTTGTGGCAATGTCAGACATAATAATAAATTTTAATTAATAATAATTTTAAAACCTTGCAAAGAAATATATTTGTACTTTATTTTTCAAATGATTTGATGTTTTTTTATTTATCCTGATTATTAACATGTTGGTAATTAGAAAAATAATCTTATTTGAAGGCTAAAATAAGTAAAATATTCCTGAAATGCTAATTATCAAATAATGAGAAATATAGCAATTTTTGCTTCCGGTTCAGGCACAAATGCCGAAAATATTATTAAATACTTTTCGACCAGAAACACCGCAAGGGTGACTCTGGTTTTGTCAAACAGGAAGGAAGCATTTGTCTTAAAGAGAGCTGCGGCATTTAACCTGAAAACATTTTTTTTCGACCGTAATGATTTTTATAATCCCGGTAAGGTACTCGGGCAACTCCACGATAACAAAATTGATTTTGTTGTGCTTGCAGGATTCCTGTGGCTTGTGCCTGATGATATCCTGATGGCATATGAAGGAAGGATAGTAAATATACATCCGGCCCTGTTACCGAAATACGGAGGGAAAGGGATGTATGGAGATAAGGTTCACATGGCAGTGATTGAAAACAGGGACCCTGAATCGGGAATAACAATTCACCATGTGAACAGGTTTTATGATTCGGGAGACATTATTTTCCAGGCACGATGCAAGGTGGAACCAAATGATACTCACGAGACTCTCGCCTCCAAAGTACATGCGCTCGAATACCAGTATTTTCCTGTAATTATTGAAGATCTGATAAGGGAGTTACCCGGTTAGAATGTTTCAAGAAGGCCGTTGACAACACTCTTTACCTTTTCAAATCTTTCCTTATTCTCTTCCGATACAGGTTCTACCGGGGGGGCTTCAACCTTCAGGGGATCGACAGGGGAACCGTTTTTATAAAATCTGAAGTCAAGATGGGGTCCGGAAACAAGACCACTGCTTCCGACATACCCGATAATGTCATTTTGTTTAACAGAGGCCCCGGCCTTTATCCCCGCTCCAAACCGGCTCAGGTGAAGATAGGCAGTCGAATAAACGCTGTTATGGACAATTCTGACCATTCTCCCTGATTCCCCGCTTGTGCCCGCAAAAGTCACCCTTCCGTCACCCACAGAGTGTACCGGGGTCCCGGCCGGAGCGGCATAATCAACGCCAAGATGCGGGCGGCGGATCCTGAGAACAGGATGAAGCCTGCTTCCCGAATAGCGGGAGCTAATCCTTGAAAACTGAAGAGGCGCTTTCAGAAAGGCTTTTCTGAGGCTGTTCCCGTCATTGTCATAATAGCTTTCAGTTTCACCCTGAATAAACGGGATTGCATTTATCGTGGCACCCGACCAGGTAAACTGTGCACCGTATATCCTTCCGGCACCAAGTGATTGATCTTCAATAAAGAGTTCCTCGTAGATCACTTTAAAACTATCACCTTTCTGTAACCCAAAAAAATCAACGGTCCAGGCATATATTTCTGACAATTCAATTGCCAGAGAAGGATGCATGTTGTTATTTACCATCGCATCCCACAGGGAGGTCTCAACAGTACCTGAAGCAAACCTGATGACCGACCTGATCTCCTTTTTCCACTGAGTGATATTAAGCGAATCACCAAAGCTGAACACGTAGCATGTCGAAGGGTCATGTTCATATACCAGATACCGGGCTTTGCCGATAGTATCCCTGTCGCAGAAGATAGTATAATTGTTCCCCGACCTCAGATCCCTTACATCAAAAACCGAAGATGAATTTCTGACGACCATATCAATCTCCTGCATTGTGACCCCATACCCGAGAAGAATTGATGAAAGGAAACCGTTTCTTTTTATATGCCCCGATATGAGATTGAATGAGTCAGTTGGTATACCATATAAATAATGAGTGCTGTCAGCTTTTATTATTGTGGTCGTATCCTGTGGTAATGAGATATTTTCAGTCTGGTTGCTTACAGGACTCTTACACGAGAACGGAAGGGATATTAATAAGGCAAGGGCGATAAATAAAGCTGCGGACCGGTAAAGCATCAACGATTTTGTTTTATTTTATTACAATATTTACTATCCTGTTCGGAACAACAATGATATTGGCAGGGGTTTTACCACCTGTCCATTTTAAAGATCTTTCATCGGCAAGGACGGTTTTAACTATTTCATCTTTCGGAAGATCGACAGGGAGAGTGATCCTGAACCTCATTTTCCCATTGAATGAAACAGGATATTCGAAGACATCTTCTTTCAGGTACTCCTCATTAAACTCCGGCCAGGGTTCATAAGCCAGCGACCTGTTGTGCCGGAGTATCTGCCACAGTTCTTCGGCAAGGTGAGGTGCAAATGGTGAGACAATTTTTGTGAAGGCACATGCCGTTTCATAAGTTGCTTTCCCTTTTCGGATAACAAGGTTCAGCAATATCATCATTGCTGAGATGGCTGTATTGAAATCAAGACTTTCAATATCTCCCTCAACTTTTTTGATTGTTTTATGAAGGGCTTTCAGGATCTCAGGATCTTCTTCCCCATCAATAAGGTTGCCGGGTTCAGAGAAGAACCTGAATGCCCTGCCGAGGAAGCCCCATACCCCTTTTACCCCCTTTTCATCCCAGGGTTTTGTAACATCCAGCGGACCCATGAACATCTCGTATAGTCTGAGAGAATCAGCCCCGTATTTTTCAACAACGTCATCGGGATTAACCACATTTTTCAGGGATTTGGACATTTTCGCCACTATCTGTCGCAGTTCTGTACCCGTCTCCCTGTTAATGAATTTTCCATCCTTTTCCTCAACAAGGTCAGTTGATACTTTTGCACCGGCTTCGTTTTCGTAAGCAAATGCGAGGATCATTCCCTGATTAAACAGCCTTTTATAAGGTTCGTCGGTTGAGACTATTCCGAGATCGAACAATACTTTATGCCAGAACCGGCTGTATAGCAGATGAAGAACTGCATGTTCGGCTCCGCCAATATAGAGGTCGACCGGCATCCAGTATTTTTCTTTTTCAGGATCAAAGATCAACTTATCGTTCCGGGTATCAATAAACCTCAGGTAATACCAGCACGAACCTGCCCATTGGGGCATTGTGTTTGTCTCCCTCCTGCCTTTGCGCCCGTTTTTATCAGTGACGCCAAGCCAGGTTTCAGAGTTGGAAAGTGGTGATTCTCCTGACTCCCCGGGAAGGTATTTCTCCAGTTCCGGCAGCTGAAGCGGAAGTTCATCCTCGTCAAGTACGCTTATTTCGCCGTCTTCCCAATGAATCACGGGGAATGGTTCTCCCCAGTATCTCTGGCGGCTGAAAAGCCAGTCGCGAAGCTTATAGTTAACTTTTTCTTTTCCGAGTCTCTTCGCCTCAAGCCATGAGATCATTTTTGCGATCCCTGCCTCTTTGTTAAGACCGTTTATATCAATACCGGTATTGTCGTCCGACGAGTTAATATATTTTCCATCCTCGGTCCAGCACTCCCTCCCCTCAAGAATCCTGTTTTTCTGATCAGTATCTTTCACATCCGGATCTTGGATACAGATTATCGGGAGACTGAATTTCACGGCAAATTCAAAGTCGCGTATATCGTGAGCCGGAACAGCCATTATTGCACCTGTGCCATAGCCGGTGAGGACATAATCGGCCACCCATATCGGGATTTTCTTCCGGTTAACAGGATTGATGGCATATCTTCCGGTGAAGACACCTGTTTTATCCTTGGCCAGGTCGGTCCTGTCGAGTTCGGATTTCAGTCCGGCTGCCTTAACATAACCGGTAACCCGGTTTTCGTAATCCGGGGTGGTAATTTTCCCCACGAGCTGATGTTCGGGAGCCACCACCATATATGTTGCTCCGAAGAGAGTGTCGGGACGGGTAGTAAAAACCGACAGGTTCTCGTCAAGACCCTCAATCCGGAAATCGACTTCAGCACCGGTTGAACGGCCGATCCAGTTCCGTTGCATATCTTTGATACCTTCGGGCCAGTTGAGATCTTCGATACCTTTCAGAAGGCGTTCTGCGTAAAGAGGGATCCTCAGCATCCATTGCTTAAGGTTCTTTCTTTCCACAATGTTCCCGCATTTCTCATGCGACCCGTCATTAAGCACCTCTTCGTTTGCACAGACTATCCGGCAGCTGGGGCACCACCATACCTGGGCGTTGTCGTAATAGGCAAGTCTTTTTGAATTTATATATCCTGCGACCCTGTCGTGTCCTCCTGCAATAATTTCATCGGGGATCTTCAGTTCCGATATAGGGCGTCCCTTCTGTTGTTCATCATCAAACCATGTGTTAAAAAGCCGGAGGAATATCCACTGGGTCCACCTGAAATATCCCGGGTCGGTCGTATTAATCTCCTTATCCCAGTCGTAGCTGAGGCCCAGTTCCTTTATCTGTCGTCTGAAAGTGTCGCAATTGTTTTTAGTGGTAATTGACGGATGGGTCCCGGTCTGTATCGCATACTGTTCGGCGGGCAACCCGAAAGCATCCCATCCCATCGGGTGGAGGACGTTAAATCCCTTCATCCTCTTGTAACGGCTGTATATATCTGTTGCTGTGTAACCCTCGGGGTGACCAACATGCAGTCCTGCACCCGAAGGGTAGGGGAACATGTCGAGGACGTAGCATTTTTTTGGATTTGTTAAATCGTCCGGAGTTTTGAAAGTCTTATTTTCTTCCCAGTATTTCTGCCATTTCTTTTCAATCTCATGGAAATTGTAATCCATTTTATTCTGACTTGTTAAATTTTAGATCTGTTATTTGGAGGGCGAAATTATAAAATCTTTGTCAATAATCCTTAAGTTGGCTTTCAACAGGAAGGGGGAGAATCTAATAATTGTCAAATTAGTTGTAAAACCGGGCTATTGGTCTTATTTTTGCACTGAATAAATTTGCATAAGCCGGTCCCGTAGTTCAATGGATAGAATGACAGATTCCGGTTCTGTTGGTTGAGAGTTCGAGTCTCTCCGGGATCACTGGAAAGGGCTGCCTCAGGGCAGCCCTTTTATTGTGAACTTTATTTCAGATTACGCCTGACTAAAAGAGTGACCCGTACCATGTGTGGAATAGCATTCGAAAGCGATCGCGGGATCACGATCTCATTCCCCCGGGTCTTTTCTGAAAACATTACCGATACCTCTGCCCAGTTTCTGAATTGTCTCGATTCCCATACTCAGAGGTTCTGCCACAAAGTCATCATACTGTTCGCCGATATGATTCTGATCGAATTGCTGCGGATAAATGACCAGCCTGCTGTTGTTTTTGAACTGATTCTCCATCCTTGCCGGCAGGGAGCCAAGTATCGCAGTAAAGGAAGCTGATCCCTTACGGGCTGAGACCAGTACCAGAAGGTCATTATCATCAATGTTGCCCGACATCATCAGTATATCGTCCCAGTTATCAATATACCTGAAGGTCAGATTGGCCGGGATCCGTGTTTTTTTTACATATTTCAGAATGGCTTCACCGGTTGTGGCATTACAAAAGAAGAGTAACGGGACAGTCAGTTCCTGAGAAAGCATTGCAATTTTAGAAAACCATTGTTCAAATCCCTTCTCATGTTCCGACAGCGGGGGAGCGGCAACAACGATCCGTTTATGCAATGCCAGAGGTTTCTGAAAACAGCACATAAAGGCGGTCTTATTTGTGGTCCCCAGTATACTGTCGGTTTTTTCGCCGATCAGCTTATCAAGTAATCCTGCCCGGTGAGGCCAGCCCACGACTGTAATAGTGGCCATGATCTCCCTCGATATTCTTGATATCCCGCTCGCAGGATTGTGATCGATCGTAGTTATGACATTGACCTTTGTCTCCGATGCTGAAGCCTGCCTGACAAATCTTTCGAGTTTTGTTCTTGTTTTAAGGATATTTATCTCAGCTTCGTTATTATTCGACACCACTGTCAGAACAGATAACGGATTGGCAGATTTTTTATCCTTTATCAGGATCGTGAACTCAAGCAGTTTTTCGATGTTATCAATGTTTGAGATGGGCAGAAGAATATGTTCATTATTATGCGAGCTCGCTTTTAAAATGCCGGTACTATCATCTTCTGTTTCGATCACAATTTTTCTGGCTGCTTTTTCAGTTATAAAGGATGCAATAATGCATGTTATCAAAATGAGAATAATGGTGCCGTTAAGGATATTTTCATCCAGGATACCGGCTCTGTAACCTACCAGGATAACTGCCAGTGTTGCTGCCGCATGGGCACTGCTCAGACCAAAGATAAGATCGCGCTGTAATTTGGAATACCTGAAAACCAGTTGTGTAAAAAAGGCTGCAAACCATTTCCCGAACAGGGCTACAACCGATAATGTGCCAGCAACAATAAGCGCAGTCGGTCCCTTTAGTATGACACTGATATCAACCAGCATCCCCACACTTATAAGAAAGAATGGAATAAACAGGGAATTCCCTATAAATTCTATTCTGTTCATAAGGGCAGAGGAATGAGGGATCAGTTTATTCAGAGCCAGTCCGGCAACAAATGCTCCGATTATTGCCTCAACACCTGCTGCTTCGGCCAGAAAGGCTGCAAAAAAGACCACCGAAAGAACAAAAATGTAATGAGAATGCTTTTCACTCTCAAGCTTTCGAAAGAACCATTTGGCTATGCGTGGAACGGCAAGGAACATTATTGCTGAAAAAACACTTAGTGAGATAACCAGCCTGATCCAGAACTGAGTGCCAAGATCTCCCTGGTGATTCCCCATTATTACTGCCAGTATTATAAGAACTGCAGTGTCAGTAAGGATAGTCCCCCCGACTGCGACGGCTACAGCCTGGTTCTTTGAGACACCTAACCTGCTGACGATAGGGTATGAAACCAGCGTATGTGTAGCGAACATGCTGGCAGTCAGCAGACTCGCATTAAAATCATAGCCCAGAAGATAATGGCAAACCGGGAAACCAATTCCAAGGGGAAAAATGAAAGTAAAAAATCCGAATAAAAGACTTTTATTGCGGGTTGCCCTGAATTCGTTCATATCGAGTTCAAGTCCGGCAATGAACATAATATAAATCAACCCGATTGTGGAAAACAGATCGACGGCTGAATTTTTTTCCAGGATATTCAATCCGTAAGGGCCAATGATAACACCCGAAATTATAAGTCCGATAATACCCGGGATCTTCAACCTTCTCAAAAGAACAGGCGACAGAAGTATTATGAACAGGATCAGGGAGAATACCAGTACCGGATTTTGAAGCGGCAGCTCAAATTCGTGTAATAACCGGCTAAAGGGATCTGTCATCAGTCTGTTTTAATAATGGTTACTGCTGTCTGAGCATCTCGATCATTTCAGTGATAGCTTCAGCATCGGCAGGATCCCTGACGGGAGATAATCCCAGCAATGCCCTGGCATGATTCAGATCATTACCGGTAATATAATCTTTACCGATGAGAATATAATACAGGATGGCTGATTTAAGCGTGTTTGCCTTGACCCTGAAAGTATGCGGACTTGTCCGGGCCGGAAATATATGAACATACCTTCTCACGTCGTCGTGGTATTTCAGGGTCCAGCCCGATCCGTCCGATAATGTCGCCACCCTGTAATCATTAACTGAAATACCTGCCCAGGCAGTGAAATCTTTACAGTTTTCAATTTTTCCGGTTTTCAGAAAATCAGATACTTCTCTGCATATATCAACCACCGTCAGCGAACCTGAATAGACATCCATTATTGAACTCCCGATATGCTTCAGCTGCCTGATAACGGATCCGGGATTATCCTTAGTATCTCCGGTTACCGGACCCGACACAAACAGTTTCATAAATTCAAGATGATGCTTCAAAGGATTGAATTTAAAAGGTTCCGGTATTTTATCTTCGGCATACATCTGGAATATATTCTGTAAGATCAGTGAATTATGTCAGACAAGGTCGCACGATTCGGGTGGCATCCAATGGGCATCTTTCCCTTCCCATTTAACATTGCATCCTATCGGATTTGTAACAGCGACCGAAACAGGCTTCCCTGAGGTCAGCTCTTCCAGCGCCATATCCAGGTTGTTCACGGTCATCTTTGAAACATCTCTCGGATTGTCGACACCTCTTCCTGTATAGACAAGCCGGCGGTCATTATCAAAAACATAGAAATGTGGTGTCCTCAGTGCCCCGTAGGCAAGGGCAACACTCTGGTCGCGGTCGTACAGATAAAGCCAGGGGAACCTGTGCTTTTCCATCCTGGTCACCATATCGGGAAAGCTGTCGTCAGGGTGTGTCTTCTCACTGTTCGAATTAATACCGGCGAATCTGACGCCCTTCGGAATATATTTCAATGCTGTTGCACGTGTAACCTCATCGGATCCTATCACATATGGACAATGATTGCAGGTAAAGAAAACAACAAGATACCTGTCAGCAGCAAAACCGGAGAGAGAATATTCCTGCCCGTCGGTCGCCGGAAGCCTGAAATCAGGAGCTTTATCTCCTGGTTGTAAGGTAAATGCCATAATAATTCAGTTTTAATGAAAAACATCTGTAAGATACAGATAAAATCTTAAAAACGCGAATGAAACAGGCGTGAGGCGTGAGGGTAAAAGGCGTGAGGCGTGAGGCATGAGTAGGCATTATAAGTAGGGAGTAGGCAGTAAGCAGTAGGCAGTAGGCAGTAAAGAAGGAAGTATAAAGTAGGCAGTAGGCGGAGAGCAGAAGGCCGAAAAGGCATGAGGAGTGAGGCGTGACAGAGACACGAGGCACATATCCCTCTGAAAGTAGTATTGGTCAAATTGGTGATTCCTGGTAGGGGGAGCTGGCGCTATCCCTTATCATCAAGGGAACCAAACCTTTAGGATGACTGATTTTACGATGATTTTAAAAAGTGGGATTTTCAATATAAAAATTATATGATTATTGACGAACGGCTCTGTTCTGTTCATTAAAGGTATTATAACGTAAATGACCTGCTGTATTTAAATAATAAGGTGTTTGAAATGAACTCCCGTTAACCCTGTGAACGGGCTTTAGCGTATTGGCAGGTGCAAGCCTGATAAGTATTTTTGCCATTGAATAATTAACCAATGGGGACCATATGAACAGACATTTGATTAAGATATTTATTCTTCTGTTAATAGCCGGTACAGGCGTTTCGTGTTCAATGAATAAAAAATCGGCCTTGTTTCTCAAGGAGGATACGCTTATACAAACAAAAAAATATATTGGCGATTATATAGATCATTGCGGAACGGAGACGGATGTATACGGGGATGTAAATATTATCTGGATCAAGACCACAGTTTACAATGAATACGGGCAATTATCGGCATATACCAGAGATTGTGGGTTCTCGCCGGGGGACCGTTTATATTTAAAGAGCATTTTCCATTCCAACGGCTCATTCGGAAACTGGGAACACCGGATTGAAAATGATGCTTCGGTCTCATATAAGGTAAGCGAATGCCTGTATGAAAACAGGATACTGGTGCAAAACCTGGTTAAGTAATAATCCCTTTTATGATATTATGTTGGGGATTACCTTCGGTGATCCCTTTAGGGAGGTCCAGCGCAAATCCTTACTATTCCCTTTCCCGCTTCGCCCGAAAGGTATTTTTATTTTTCAGCACTTCTCGCTTTTGCGGGCAAAGCTCGTCGTGTGAAAAATAAAAATCCCTTTTATGATATTATGTTGGGGATTACCTTCGGTGATCCCTTTAGGGAGGTCCAGAGCAAATCCTTACTATTCCCTTTCTCGCTTCGCCCGAAAGGTATTTTTATTTTTCAGCACTTCTCGCTTTTGTGAGCAAAGCTCGTCGTGTGAAAAATAAAAATCCCTCAGCAAGCTGAGGGAATAGTAAGGATTTGCGGAGAGAGGGGGATTCGAACCCCCGGTACCCTTTTGAGGTACACACGCTTTCCAGACGTGCCAGTTAAACCACTCCTGCATCTCTCCTTTTATTGGTCGTTTAACGGCTCCATTTTTGGCTGCGCAAAATACAAAATTTTTTAATACCTGGTTCTTTTATGTTATTTCTCCTGCAAGCGACTCCCCCAGACATCTTATAATATCTTCCCTGCGGGTGCATTTCCCCAGAAGATGCATGAACTTTGTAACAGAGGCTTCCGATGTAATATCCTTTCCGCTTACAACCCCGGCAGCGAGCATCTCGCGGCTTGTTTCATACAATCCCATCTCCACGCTTCCCCCATGACATTGTGTTACATTAAAAATAATTCCGCCTTTACTGATAAAAGATCTGAGATCGTCAATAAACCAACTGTATGTAGGAGCGTTACCCGATCCAAAAGTCTCTATTATAAGTCCTTTCAGATCTTTTGTGTTAAGGATCGCCTGAACAAGGTTTCTCCCTATTCCCGGAAAGATTTTCAGGATGGCAACATTGGTGTCAAATTTTTTATGAAGCGTCAGCTCAGCTTCCTTTGAGGGGTACCTTATGTTGCTGAAATCATATTTTATATGTAGCCCGACTTTAGCCAGGGGAGGAAAATTTGGGGAATTGAACGCATCAAAATGTTCGGCGCTGAACTTTGTGGTCCGGTTTCCACGGGTTAATTCATTGTCGAAGTATATGCAGACTTCAGGTACCGCAGGCCTATCGTCAATAAAAGCTGAAGCTATTTCAATTGCTGTGATAAGGTTTTCCCTTCCGTCTGTCCTCAGCAGTCCGATTGGTAACTGCGATCCGGTAAAAATGACCGGTTTAGCGAGGTTCCCGAGCATAAAACTGAGAGCCGAGGCAGAATAAGCCATGGTGTCGGTTCCGTGCAGTACAACAAAACCGTCGTACAGGTGATAGTTGTCAGAAATGGTCTCCGCCATTTTAACCCATAGGGAGGGATCTATGTTGGATGAATCCCTGACAGGGTCAAACGAGATTGACCTGATGTTAAGTCCGAATTTTCCAAGCACCGGAACATGGTCGGTAATATGTTCAAAATCAATAGGGACAAGAGATCCTGAAGCCGGATTATGGACCATCCCGATTGTTCCGCCTGTGTAGATAATGAGTATGGAAATCTCTTTTTTGCTTTTCATATTTTGCTACAGGAGATTAAAAAGCCGGATTGAATTGGAATAAGTGATGGAGGCAATCTCTTCCTCACTTCTGTTAAAGATCCCGGCAAGTTTCCTGTTTATTATGCAAATATATGAACTTTCATTTCTTTTTCCTCTGTAAGGTGCAGGGGCAAGGTAGGGAGAATCTGTTTCAAGGATAATATTCTCAGGTCCTGATTCCCTTACAACGGAATCAAGACCTGAGTTTTTAAAAGTAACGATGCCTCCGATGCCCAGTTTGAATCCCAGGCTGATCGCCCTGGCAGCATCACTGCTGCTGCCTGAGAAGGCATGTAATACACCACGCAGGCCTGTTGCGGTGAAATCATCCAGCACACTGAATACTTCATTGAAGGAGTTCCTGGCATGAATGACCACCGGCAGGTTTTTGTCCAGTGCAAATGAGATCTGTCGCCGGAAAGCGATCAACTGTTCCTTTATAAAGGATTTATCCCAGTATAAGTCAATTCCTATTTCTCCAACAGCGATGAACTTATGTTTTTTTGCAATAATTTCCAGTTCATCAAGCTGCACTGCATAATCGTTCTTTACCGAGGTAGGGTGAAGCCCGATCATGGGAAATGCAATACCGGGAAAAATCCTTTCGACCGACAGCATCTGATTTACTGACTGTAAATCAATATTTGGCATCAACAACTTCGTGACACCGTTACTGACAGCTTTTTTTATAACTTCTTCCCTGTCGTTGTCAAACTCGGGAAGATAAATATGAGTATGTGTATCTATAAGCTGCATTAAACAATGCCCTGTGCGATCATTGCATTTGCCACTTTTACAAAGCCTCCGATATTGGCGCCGTCGACATAGTTTATATAACCATCTTCTTTTTTACCATACTTCACACAGGTAGCATGAATATTCTTCATGATAGTATGCAGCCTGGCATCAACTTCCTCTCTTGACCATGGAAGCCTCATCGAGTTTTGAGTCATCTCCAGTCCTGATGTGGCAACTCCTCCTGCATTGGCAGCTTTTCCGGGTCCGTAGAGAATGCGGGCATTAAGAAATACTTCAACAGCTTCGGGAGTTGATGGCATATTTGCTCCTTCGGATACACAGATACAACCGTTTTTGACAAGAAGCCTGGCTTCTTCCTCATTGATCTCATTCTGCGTGGCATTAGGCATAGCAATATCGCACTTTATTATCCAGGGCTTTTGTCCCTCAAAATATTCAACTTCATATTTCTGGGCATACTCCCTGATCCTTCCTCTCCTGACATTCTTAAGCTCCATAATGAACTTCAGTTTGTCGGCATCTATTCCTTTGGGGTCATAAATAAATCCGTTTGAATCGGATGCTGTAACCACTTTCCCGCCTAACTCGGTAACTTTTTCAGTAGCATACTGTGCCACGTTTCCTGATCCCGATATACAAACTGTTTTGCCTTTGAGTGTCTCCTTCCTTGTAGAGAGCATCTCCTGGGCAAAATAGGTACAGCCGTAACCTGTTGCCTCAGGACGTATCAATGAGCCTCCCCATTCAATACCTTTACCGGTAAGAACTCCGGTAAATTCATTCTTCAGTCTTTTATATTGTCCGAACAGATAACCTATCTCACGTCCTCCAACACCTATGTCGCCGGCGGGAACGTCAGTATCGGCGCCGATATGACGGAACAGCTCAGTCATAAAACTCTGACAGAACTTCATAACCTCATTGTCTGATTTGCCCTTGGGATCGAAATCTGAACCACCTTTTCCTCCACCCATCGGAAGAGTTGTAAGGCTGTTCTTAAAAACCTGTTCGAATGCAAGGAACTTCAGAATACTCATGTTAACGGTCGGATGCAGTCTTAAACCGCCTTTATAGGGGCCTATTGCGCTGTTCATCTCAATTCTGTAACCACGGTTGATCTGCACATCCCCCTTATCGTCGAGCCAGGGGACCCTGAAAATTATCGTCCGCTCCGGTTCGGCAATTCTTTCAAGTATTTTGGCATACTTGTACTTGGGATTCTCCTCAATAAACGGTATCAGGGATTCTGTAACCTCCTGAACTGCCTGATGAAATTCGTTTTCACCAGGATTTCTGGCCTTAATCATTGCCATGAATTGTTGTACTCTTGGATCCATAAATTTAATTATAAAGTATAAAATATTTGTGAAGAGCCAAAATTATAAAAATGATAGAAATATCATTGTACTTATTAAGAATATTTACTTTTTCAGCTAATTCGGTATAAATTTCCAGGGAAACATTTTAATAATCCTTTAAATTCCATTTGCAGCAAAAGGGCCGAAAGTCTGCTGACAGGCATCTCAAGCGACCTGCATATTTCATCGATGCTCAGTTCGCCTTCCTTCATTAAAAGTTCGAATACCTTTTTTTCAGGATCATCGAGATCAGTAAAGAGGGCACACTGAACAGCTTTCTCTTTCTTTTCGTGAATCCAGTTCAGGAAATACTCGATGTCGTCCGAATTAACTGTCAGGGCAGCCTGATTATTCTTTATCAGGTTATTGCATCCGACTGACCACATGTCGTCGGGTCGCCCCGGAACCGCAAAGACATCACGGTTATATGAGTTTGCCATATCTGCTGTGATAAGTGCTCCCCCTTTTATTCCTGATTCAACAACGACGGTAGCATCGGAGATGCCGGCAATTATCCTGTTCCTCTTGAGAAAATTGTTTCTCTCAGGGAGCATATCGGAGCAAAAATCAGTAAGAAGCCCTCCCTGGTTTATCATTGCTTCTGCCGTTGAGTGGTGAATAGCCGGATAAGTTCTCCTGAAACCATGTCCGAGGACTCCAATGGTCTTCAGCCTGTATTTCAGCGCAGCTTTATGCGATGCTATATCTATCCCATATGCAAGACCGCTTACAATTATCAAATCGGGATGATGCTCTGCAAGACCCGCAATAATTGTTTCGCACAACTCTTTTCCCCGTGAGGTGGCATTTCGCGTCCCTACAATGCTCAGTATCTTCTGTGAATTAAGATCGCAGTTCCCTTTGAAGTAGAAAACAACAGGAGAGTCATCACACTGTCTTAACCTGTAGGGGTAATCATTGTCAAGGTAAAAGAAAGTCCTGATATTGTTTTTTTCTACATATTCAACCTCTTTATCAGCAAATTCAAGATATGACTTTTCGCTTATATACCGGGCAAGTCCGTCTCCAATGCCCGGAATTTTCACAAGGTTTCTGTATGGCTCTCTGAAAATGGCCTCAACAGAGCCGAAATAGGAGACCAGTTTACGGGCATTGATATCTCCGATACGGGGAATCAGACTAAGAGCAATCTTATGCCTGAGGGATATTTCTGACATAGCACAAAGAAATGAGACAGGTAAATATACAAAAAACCCCTGATCCCATAAAGGGAGCAGGGGAATATTATTTAGCCTGTGTTCAGCGAATCCGGCATCTCCCCGGATTTAAGAGGAAGCCCGGATCAGACATCGGAGGTTACACTCCGTGTGGCAGAGCATACCGGCTTCTCCGGTGCGGGAGCAGTTATTTTTTAAATTACTCCCATATCAAGCATTGAGTTGGCTACCTTAAGGAATCCGGCAATATTTGCGCCTTTAACATAATCAATATATCCATCGGGTTGTTTTCCGTATTTTACGCACTGTGCGTGAATGTTACGCATTATTTCATGCAGCCGGTCATCAACCTCCTTCTTGTTCCATCTCAGTTTCATGGCATTCTGGGTCATCTCAAGTCCGGAAGTCGCAACCCCTCCTGCATTGACTGCCTTGCCAGGGGCAAACATGATCCTGTTCTTGTTAAATTCCTCCACGGCATCAGGAGTACAACCCATATTTGATGTCTCAGCAACCAGGATAACCCCGTTACTGATAAGTTTTCGTGCATCGTCGCCGTTAAGTTCATTTTGTATGGCACAGGGTAATGCAATATCAACCCTGACATCCCATGGTTTTTTCCCTTCGCGGAACTCAACACCTTCAAATGCATAGGAATATGGTTTGACAATGTCCTCATTGGAAGCCCTGAGATCAAGCATATAGTCAATTTTCTTCCCCGAAATACCATCAGGATCATATACATAACCATCAGGACCGGAGATTGTTACTACTTTTGCTCCAAGTTCGGTTGCTTTCAGGGCAGCTCCCCATGCCACGTTCCCGAAACCGGAGATGGAAATGGTTTTTCCCTTAAGGGTCTCATTAATGTTAGCCAGCATCTCCTGTGCAAAATAGATACCCCCGAAACCTGTTGCTTCAGGTCTTATCAGCGAACCACCCCAGTTACTACCTTTCCCTGTGAGCACTCCGGTATGATCGCCCGACAGACGTTTGTACATTCCGTAGAGGTAGCCGATCTCGCGGCCTCCTACTCCGATATCGCCTGCCGGCACATCAGTTTCGGGGCCTATGTATCTCCATAGTTCCAGCATAAATGCCTGGCAGAAGCGCATTACCTCGGAATTCGATTTTCCCTTCGGATCGAAATCAGAGCCACCTTTGCCTCCTCCCATCGGAAGAGTTGTAAGAGCATTCTTGAAGATCTGTTCAAAACCAAGAAACTTCAGAATGGAGAGGTTTACGCTTGGATGAAAACGAAGACCTCCCTTGTAGGGACCTAAAGCATTATTGAACTGAATCCGGTAACCAAGGTTTACCTTTACATTACCCTCATCGTCAACCCATGGTACCTTGAAAGCAAGGACCCGGTCAGGTTCGATGATCCTTTCAATGATGTTTGATGATTCGAACTGAGGATTCTCATTATAAACCTCTTCAATTGATTCAAGTACTTCTCTTACTGCCTGTAAATATTCAACCTCTCCGGGATGTTTCTTTTCGAGGTTGTTCAAAATCTTATCTACATTCATTATTGTGGAATTTGTTGGTTAATAATACGTACTTAAAAGCTCAAAGTTGATCTGTAGATTATTCATTAAAAATGATTTAACTCATGTTATTGGATGATAACACTTACATTTCGGGTGCGTACCTGTTCAGTGACCTTACAATTTTGTTTTTCTCTTCTGTGGTCAGTGAACTGATATATATCGGGGGATATTTTGCCACACCTTCCTGAATGCGTTGAAAAAGAATAATATACTGGTTGAGTCCGAATAATTTCTTTTCGATCTTATAACCCGAGAAGGTTCTTTTGCTTATTTCAACGGAATTTTTTCTGCCCCCAACAATACCTGCATTGAAATATCTGAATATAAGATCATTCCCGTCATCTGAAAAATAGATGTACTGGTAATTCAGATACATTGGAAAGAGCAGGTATATCAGGTAGCAGGCAGCAAGGATGACGGTCCAGACACTATCGCTCAATCCCAGCAGTGGAAAAGGGATCCATCCTGCCACAAAAGCCAGGACGATATAGACCAGAAAAAGAACAGTTGCTGCAAATAACCTGATCCTGACACTTATGATGGTTTTGCTGTTATCGAAAGTCATCACCGTGATTTTACGTAAACTTAAGCTCTTTTTTTCTAAAAACCTTGTATAATAGAAAAAGATATATGATCGTGATGCTGTACTCCGGCTGTCATCGTCTGGTTCTGAAAAATCCCAGGACCAGTTCCCTGCACTCTTTTTCCATTATTCCTGCCACGACTCTTGTTTTAGGATGGAGCAGGGGGGAGGGTATTCTGGAAAATCCCTTCTTTTCGTCGGCTGCTCCATAGACCAGGGCTGAAGCCTGGCTCCATCCGACAGCTCCGGCACACATGGCACATGGCTCAAGGGTCACATAAAGTGTACAATCAGTCAGATACTTACCTCCCAGGAAGCCGGCCGCAGCAGTAATGGCCTGCATTTCGGCATGAGCTGTGGGATCCTTTAATGTTTCAGTCAGATTATGTGCCCTGGCAATTATCATATCGTTGTACACAACCACTGCACCTACGGGTACTTCCTGCTTTTTCAGGGCTTTCTTCGCCTCGTCAAGAGCGGCAAGCATGTATTTTTCATCCTTATTGACTGTCATCCTATCCCGATTATGGGATAAAAGTAAAAATAATTGTTGAATCAAATGATCAGCTCTGAACCGTTCATGACTGACCCGGCCAGGGATGTGACGGAAGCTTCAATCCTGCCTGTCCGGTGCAAATGAGGGGGGATGGTAAATTAAATTTTCTTATTTTTGAAGAAATTTATACACGACAAAATGTACAGGACACATACATGCGGAGAGTTGGATCTGGGTTATACAGGCAATGAAGTGACACTATGCGGATGGATACAACGCTCAAGAGATCTGGGTGGTATGACTTTCATTGATCTGCGCGACAGGTACGGGATCACACAACTTGTTTTCAACATGGAAACTGACAGCGGACTATGCGAAAAGGCGCGTAAACTGGGACGGGAGTTTGTTATTCAGGCAAAAGGGGTAGTAAAGGAGAGGAGCAACAAGAATCATAAGATCGCGACAGGAGATATTGAGATTGAAGTAAGGGAATTAAATATTCTCAACAGTAGTGAAATACCTCCTTTTACAATAGAGGAGGATACTGACGGAGGAGAAGAACTGCGGATGAAGTACCGTTACCTTGACCTCAGAAGGACCAGTATCAAAAATAATATAATGCTCAGGCACCGTGTTTCCCAGGAAGTACGCAAGTATATGGATTCAATCGGATTCGTCGAAGTGGAGACCCCTGTACTGATAAAATCAACCCCGGAAGGTGCCCGCGACTTTGTGGTCCCATCGAGGATGCAGCCAGGGACTTTCTATGCTTTGCCCCAATCGCCGCAGACGCTCAAGCAGCTCCTTATGGTAGCCGGGTTTGACCGTTATTTTCAGATCGTAAAATGTTTCAGGGATGAAGATCTGCGTGCCGACCGTCAGCCGGAGTTTACACAGATCGACTGTGAGATGTCATTTGTTGATAGAGACGATATCCTGAATACCTTCGAAAGCCTTGCCAGGCATCTTTTTAAACAGATAAAAGGCATTGAATTCGACAGGCCTTTCATAAAACTCCCGTTCAGTGAAGCAATGGAATTTTATGGAAGTGACAAACCTGATCTCCGGTTCGGCATGAAGATTACTGATATTACGGCAAAGGTTAAAGATTCGGGATTTTCAGTATTCGATAATTCGGAATATACAGGTGCTATTTGTGCCGAAGGTTGTTCGGAGTATTCAAGGAAACAGACGGATGAACTGACGGATTTTGTCAAAAGACCACAGACCGGAGCCAGGGGACTTGTTTATATGAAATACAGCCCTGACGGAACCATAAAATCGTCGGTTGACAAATATTTTTCACACGAAAAACTGCTGGCTCTGGCATCGGCAGCAAATGCTAAACCCGGAGATCTGATCATGATCCTTTCAGGTGACCGGAAGAAGACACTGACTGCACTGTCGGAACTCAGGCTCGAGATGGGCACCAGGCTTAATCTCAGAAGCAAGGACCGGTTTGTCCCGCTGTGGGTTGTTGATTTTCCCCTGGTGGAATGGGATGAAGAAACCGGCAGGTATTACGCCATGCATCATCCCTTCACCTCGCCGAAACCTGAAGATCTGGATTTACTGGAAAAGGATCCGGGAAAAGTCAGGGCCAATGCCTATGATCTCGTTATTAACGGGGTAGAGATAGGTGGAGGTTCAATCAGGATACACGATACGAAGATACAGAAGCTTATGTTCAGCGTCCTTGGCTTCAGTGAGGAAGAGGCAAACCAGCAGTTCGGGTTTTTACTGAATGCCTTCAGATACGGAGCACCGCCTCATGGAGGTATAGCCTTTGGTTTTGACCGCTGGGTGGCAATGTTCGGAGGACAGGACTCGATCCGTGACTTCATAGCCTTCCCGAAAAACAACTCAGGAAGGGATGTGATGCTCGATACTCCCGCACCTATATCGGACAGACAGCTGGAAGAACTGCAGATAAAGCCGGATATAAAGAATAAGATCTGACCTGAGAGAAGGATCTAATCTATCCCCTTAAGTTTGATCAGAACGACTCCGTTGGCACCCTCTAATCCATAAATAGAGGCTGCAGGGCCCTTTAGAATTTCTATCGATTTGACCATCGAAGGATCGATACCGCTTATTGATCTGACTGGTGTGCCGTTTACCACAAACATTGGGGATGTTGATCCGGTTGTTCCCATGCCTCTTATTGTTACACTTGAGCCCGATACCATAACCCCGGGAACTGTTCTCAGCATATCATATATCGAAGAGAAAGAAGCGTATTGCTTCCCGGTTACATCTGTCTGGGTAACAGGTTTAGTCATATTTTTCTTTTTCGTGGCTGAATAACCTCCGTCAACAGTCTCTTCCTGCGAATCATAACCCTGCCCTGATTGTGACTGGGTGATAAACTTATCGAGATTGAAGTTAATAACACTCCTCCCTGTGATTGGCTCTTCCTTTACACCTGTTATTGTTGTAAAAACACCAATCTGTAATGCGGAAGGTTTGACTTTGATCTTATAGATCCCTTTGGTATTGGTCTTCCAGTCAGTATTCTGACCATCAATCATTAAAACAGCTCCTGCAACAGGATTATTGGAAATGTCGACAACTTTGCCGGTTATTGTAATTTTTTTGCCAGCTTTCTGAGCTGAAACATCAAAAAACATCACAAAAGAGACAAGTAACAGTACTAAAAATCTACTTTTCATTTAATTATATATATATGTTGATTAATTGAACCTTAAAATTACTACTAAATCAGGTCAAATGCAAATCAGATGACCTCAGACGGCTTTCCCTATGAGGGTAGCTGCGGTGGATCTTTCTATAAGAATGTTCACATACTCACCTTTTTTAAAATCCTGTTTTGGAAATACGACAACCTTATTCTGCGATGTCCTGCCATACAAATGATCCTCTGATCTTTTGGAAAAACCTTCGGTCAGCACCTCAAATATCTTCCCCACATCGTGTTTTTTGGATCGTGCCGATAGTTTGTTCTGGAGAGAGATGATTTCATTAAGACGCTGTGTTTTAATATCATCCGGAACATCATCGTGGAGCTTTCTGGCTGCTTTTGTCCCAGGCCGTTCACTGTATTTGAACATATATGCGAAATCATAACCGGCCTGTTCCATCAACGAAAGTGTTTCTTCATGATCTTTTTCTGTCTCGGTGCAAAATCCCGTGATTATATCTGTAGAGACAGCACAAGCAGGTATAATATTCCGTATAGCTTCAAGTTTTTCGAGATACCATTCGCGGGTATATTCCCGGTTCATCAGTTTCAGTATCCTGGAACTGCCGCTCTGGGCAGGCAGATGGATATGCCTGCAGATATTCTGATGGTCTGCCATCATATAAAGGAGGTCATCCGACAAATCTTTGGGATGCGAGGTGGAGAATCGTACCCTTAACCGTGGATCAGTCAGGGCGACCTTCTCAAGCAATTCGGCGAACCGTATTGTGATTTCTCCTTTTACCCATCTGTATGAATCGACATTCTGGCCGAGAAGCGTTACTTCCCTGTAACCCCTGTCCCACAGATCCTTCACTTCGGCAATAATTGAAAGAGGGTCCCTGCTTCTTTCAGCTCCTCTTACATAAGGTACAACACAGTAAGCACACATATTGTTACACCCCCTCATTATTGACACAAACGACGTTACCCCGTTTTTGTCCATTCGCACAGGCGGGATGTCGGCATACGTCTCTTCGCGCGACAACAATACGTTAATGGCCTTGTGTCCCGATTCAGCTTCAGCAATGAGAGACGGCAATTCGCGATAGGAATCTGGTCCTGCGACAATATCAACCAGCCGGTCGTTTTCAATTACTTTTTCCTTCAGTCGTTCGGCCATACATCCGATAAGTCCGATCAGCAGTGCATTATTTTTTGCCTTAAGATGGCTTATTGCCTTAAGCCGTCCCCAGATGCGCTGCTCAGCATTTTCCCTGATGGAACATGTGTTGATCAGTATCAGCCCGGCCTCCTGTATCATATCTGTCACTTCATAACCATCTGCCGAAAGTACTGATGCAACAACCTCGCTGTCAGCGACATTCATCTGGCATCCGTAAGTCTCAATATATACTTTCTTATTCAATACTGGTGTTTTTTAATAAATGGAGGAAAGTGCAGAAACGGAAATATATTTTTCTCACAACCTCTTTTTCTGATCTTTTATATCCGCCTTCCTCTTAAAAGTCCGCCACAAAAGTATAAAGTATGAATGAGGTATTAAAGAAATATTTAATTTTGCACTATAAAATTAATCCTTACGTGTATGTCAGGTCATAATAAATGGTCCACCATTAAGAGAAAGAAAGGCGCAATTGATGCCAAAAGAGGGAAGATCTTTACCAAGATCATCAAGGAGATTCTAATTGCAGCCAGGGAGGGCGGAGGTGATCCGGATTCAAATGCCAGGCTCAGGTTAGCTGTCCAGAATGCAAAGGGAGCCAATATGCCGAAGGACAATATAGAAAGAGCCATTAAGAAGGCAGTAGGGTCGGATGCCGATAATTACATTGAAACATCTTTTGAAGGATATGCCGCCGGCGGAATCGCGATTTTTGCAGAGTGCCTGACTGATAATAACAACCGGACAGTTGCTTCGGTCCGGTCAGTATTTAATAAGTATGGAGGTAAGCTGGGAACAAACGGATCGCTAAGCTCGTTGTTCGACAGAAAAGGGATCTTTACTATCAATAACGAAGGATTGTCATTGGAGGAGCTTGAACTGGAACTTATTGATGCCGGAGCTGAGGATATTGATACCGAAGATGACAGGATCATAGTGACCTGTGCAAAAGAGGAATTCGGAAGCATAAACAGGAAACTGAATGAACTCGGGATCTCACCTGAAGAAGCAGGATTGAAAAGGATTCCAAACAAAACCAAGCAGCTTGACATTGAGTCGGCAAAGAAGGTGTTGCGGTTTATTGAGACTCTTGAGGATGACGACGATATTCAGAATGTGTATCACAATCTTGAGATGACCGACGAACTGGCAGATGCGCTGGAATAATTCCGGTGCTTTTCTATCTGGTGATAATAATATGAAGGATACTCTTATTTTTTCAGGCAGAAATATTAATTTTGCTGCATGATCCGGAAAATTCTTTTACCACTTGTCCTGGTTTTATTTGTGACTAATTCAGGTTATTCTCAGGCTTATATAAGTACAGAAGAGCTTTTCAGGAGAGACTATGAAGAGGGCACCGGCCGTTTACAGATCAATCAGGATCCCGGAATAGACTCATTGCTGAGCAGATACATTATAGCCGCTAAGAATATGAACGGGATGGATGGGTACCGGATCCAGTTCTTCAGCAGTCCCAACCGAAATGCAAGGGAAGAATCAGGTAAGGCAAGGCAGGAATTTATAAGCAAATTTCCAGGGATAGAAACATACGCGTTTTTTGATCCCCCCAGTTATTACAAGGTAAGGGCCGGTGATTTCAGAAGCAAGTCAGAGGGCACCAAAGATCTTCTGATGATACGAAAAGTCTTTCCGGGCGCTTATCTGGTCCCTGACAAGATTAACTTCCCCGACCCGAATAAGAATTAAATATGAGCGACAGTATAAAACATGAGTGCGGCATTGCAATGTTAAGATTGCGAAAGCCGTTGGAATACTATTTTGAAAAATATGGTACATGGGACTGGGGTCTTCAGAAAATGTACCTTATGATGGAGAAACAGCACAACAGGGGTCAGGATGGTGCCGGAATTGCCGGAATCAAGATGAACGTGCTGCCGGGTCACAGATATATCTTCAGACAGCGATCCAACAAGGCCAATCCGATAAAAGAGATCTTCGGGCTTATTTATGAGGATATTGATGCATTAAGGCAGATGCACGGAGATAAATTCAGGGATCCGGAGTTTATCAGAAAAAATGTTCCGTTTGCATGTGATATTTACCTGGGGCATCTCAGGTACGGTACATATGGAAATTATAATATAGATTATGTTCATCCCGTTAGCCGCGAAAATAACTGGAGATCAAGAAACCTTGTCATTGCCGGGAACTTTAACCTGACCAATGTAAGTGATGTCTTCAGCAGCCTGATAGATCTCGGACAGAATCCCGTTGACTTTTCAGATACGGTGACCATACTCGAGAACCTGGGTCACAGGCTCGATGAGGAAAACGAGAGGGTTTTCAGGATTTTTAAAGACCAGGGATATTCAAAAAAAGAGATTACTCCGCTGATTGAAAAGAATCTAGATCTGGCTACAGTGCTGAGAAAAGCAAGCAGGAACTGGGATGGCGGTTATGCTATGGCAGGGATGGTCGGACACGGTGATGCTTTTGTTATGAGAGACCCGGCAGGCATAAGACCTGTTTTTTATTACATGAACGATGAGGTAGTCGTAATAGCATCGGAAAGACCTGTCATTCAGACTATCTTTAATGTAAAGACTGACGATGTCTCGGAACTGCCACCGGCATCAGCGATCATTACAAAAGCAGACGGCCAGACTACGGTAGAGGTAATAAGGGATATGACCGAACCAAGAAAATGCTCTTTCGAAAGGATCTATTTTTCAAGAGGAACCGACAAGGATATTTACAGGGAAAGGAAGAAACTGGGGGAACTTCTTACACTTCCTGTTCTTAAAACCATAAAGTATGATCTGGAAAATACGGTTTTTTCTTATATCCCGAATACCGCCGAGAGCGCATTTTACGGACTTATAAAGGGACTGGAAGATTACCTTAACCTCTCGAAGATAGATGCCATCATGGCGAAAGGGGAAGCACTTACAAGGGAGGAGCTGGGCAGAATCATCAACCAGCGACCGCGCGTAGAAAAAATAGCTGTGAAAGATGCCAAACTGAGAACATTTATTACCGAAGACACCAGCAGGGATGATCTTGTCGGACATGTGTACGATGTTACATACGGGGTAATCAGGAGGCATATTGACAATCTCGTTGTGATCGACGACTCAATAGTCAGGGGTACAACGCTTAAAAAGAGTATTATCAGGATCCTTGATAAACTTGAACCCGTAAGGATTGTGGTCGTTTCGTCCTCTCCCCAGCTCAGGTACCCCGACTGCTATGGAATTGACATGGCCAAACTTGGAGATTTTATTGCATTTAAAGCCGCTATTGAACTCCTGAAAGATAATGGGAGGGAGTCGCTTATACTGCAGACATACGAAGAGGCAAGGGAAGAACTGAAAAAGCCTGTTGACCAGATAAGAAATATGGTCAAAGAGATATATAAACCTTTATGCCCCGACGACATCTCAAGGAAAATATCATCGATGCTTAAAACAGATGAAATAAATGCCGATGTTGAAATTGTCTTTCAGACTATAGAAGGTCTTCATCAGGCCTGCCCGGGTCATACCGGTGACTGGTATTTTACTGGCAATTATCCAACTCCCGGAGGTAATAAGGTTGTAAACCAGTCGTTTATAAATTTTATAGAAGGGAAAAATATCAGGGCTTACTGATTCTCGTGAGAGAACCATGTTATTTCAAAGTCTTTCTTGTATGACGAAAGGTGCCTGTTGATCTTTTCAACATAAATATCCCGTAACGTAATCATAATCCCGGTCTCCTCGACATTCCCGAAATGGTGATTGATAAATGTGCCGAAAGTCCTCATTGTCGGTGACAGACCCATATAAGCATTAATAAGTGGCGGTATATTCTCGTTAAGGTTCCTGACCTCTCTTGAAAGAATCTTATAGTTGTCCTTATACCTCCATCCCCTGAAGAGTTTTTTCATTTCACTTTCCTGAATATCAATATCAGCAGGTTCTTTTGGGGTAACAAGCCTGTCGGGATCATTGAAATGCCTCCGGAGAAAATAGAGTATCATATTTCGCGCTTTCTGGTTGAAATGAGGATACATGGTGACCTTCCCGAACAGGTATTTCAGATGATGATTATCAAGGATGATTGCGCCAAGTCCGTCCCACAGGTTGTCAAGTGCAAAAAGGCTCTTTCTTCCTCTCGTACGCGACTGATAGTCAGGATGTACAAAAGAGCGTCCCAGTTCCATAAGATGCGGGTAATATTTTGTCAGGAACTTCTCTGAAAAATTAAAATATGATGATGAGGCAAGCCGGTTAATATCACAATCGGTGCACCCTTTGGGAGGGAAATAGAACCTGTAACCTCCTATAATTTCATGGTT
Source organism: uncultured Bacteroidales bacterium (assembly GCA_963736675.1). Classification (GTDB taxonomy): domain Bacteria; phylum Bacteroidota; class Bacteroidia; order Bacteroidales; family VadinHA17; genus LD21. The sequence goes on along the minus strand of CAVTPT010000002.1, from coordinate 437,295 downwards.
TTCAGGATCCCACACTATTAACTGCTTCTGCGGGCTGCCGGCCATTGTATCGAAGTGATCAATATCAATACCCTCCCCTGTACCTCCTCCTGCGTGACGGAATGTCATCTCCCTTACTCTCCCCACCTCGTGCATGAGCACCGGAGAACTGTTATTGTCAAAAACATAAACTTCGTTGTTGGCGTTATTTGTACGTCTCAGGAGTCTCTCTTTAGTTAATTCCGCAATTATCTGATCCTCAGGTAACCGATTGGCAATTGGTTTCATTTAAAGGAATTATGTGACCTCAATATTCGAAATTATTTTAATAAAAAGCAGGGCACAAGTTAAAAATTTTTTCAATATGGTGTCTTTTCATTAATAACTGATCCGAGTGAATAGCTTTCTGATTTCACCCATTCAGCCCATTCATCAGGCCTTTTGGTCCGGTTAAATGTTTGCCATGGAATCGGCCTGCCAAAGATAAGATTGATCTCCTTTTCCTTTTGTCCGAACATCTCATCAACCAGATATAGCATCTCGTAATTGGTTTTTAATCCAAGAAAATTCCTGATGTTGGAAAGGTTATAAAAAAAGTTCGAATTCCTTCCCGAGAAATGTGCCGGGATCACATCCCTTTTATATTGTACAGCTTTGGAGACAAAGCTTTTTTGCCACTTGAGATCTTTTATTACTCCTTTCTTCTTTCTTGAACATAAACCTGCAGGGAAATAGAGCACCTGGCAATCTGATGAATAGGCCTCCGCGATCAACTTCGCTGCACCTCTGTCCTGAGCTCCGTGTTTGTTCACCGGAAGAAAGATCCCTGACAGATTTTTAAGATTCATAAGGATATCATTAACCGGTACCTTAATATCATTGAAATACTTCGACAGTTCATTGATGAATACCAGGCCATCAAGTCCCCCAAGAGGGTGGTTTGATACAAATATATATCTCCCTCCCAAAGGAATGTTTTCAGTGCCGGCAACGTTGTATCTTATCCCGAGATGCCTGAGACCGGCCCTGATAAATTCAACATCCCTCAAATGACCATATTCTTTAAGAAATGCATTTATTTCATCCTGATGGACAATTCTTTTCAGATAATTTATCACGAACCGGGGCACAGCTTTTGCCCTGGCGGGATTCTTTGATAACAGTATATCCTTTACATCAATCTCCAGCATTCCGATTCTTTCCTCCGGCATCATGTAATCTGTTTTTACTTAATAAACCGGAGGCAAAGTTACCACTTTTGCCGTTAACAGGAATAATTCATATCCACGTCTTTTGCTATTGTTATCCATTGTAACCAATAAATGGAGATGCAGGAAGAGTGGGTCTGAAAGTCAGCAGGATGTGATAAAGCAGAAGCAGACAGGCTGTGCGACCCGCTTTTTAATAAAAGTTATTAACAATCCGTCAAAAAAAAGTGGAGCAAAGTGGAGCAAAGTGGATATTTTTTACTTATTTTAGCGTTTTAAATGAAAAAAGGAGTATGGCCACGTTTATTGGTGATTATCCGTGCAAGGTTGATGTCAAGGGAAGGATTATCCTTCCGATGGCATTCAAGAAGCAGATGCCTGCTTCTGCACAGGACCATTTCGTGGTAAGGAAAGATATTTTTGATAACTGTCTTGTGCTCTATTCAATAGAAGACTGGAACAGGCAGCTGGAAAAGATCAGGAAAAGGATCAACCCCTATAACCGTGAGCACAACATGTTCCTCAGGAACTTTTTCAAGGGAACTGCTGAGCTGATACTCGACAGCAATAACCGGATGCTGGTCCCGAAGAGGCTGCTGGATCTGATAAGTGCGGAGAGAGATGTGGTGCTTGCCGGTCAGGATGGCAGGATTGAAATATGGGCAGCTGATATTTATGAAAAGATCGATATGCCTGCCGGTGATTTTGCCGACCTGGCTGAAAAACTGATGGGTGGAAACGTAAATGAGCCTTGAATGTAATGGTCTATCACGTACCTGCTTTGCTGGATGAAAGTATTGAAGGTCTCAATATCAGGCCCGATGGTATCTATGTCGACGTCACTTTTGGTGGTGGCGGACATTCAATGGAAATTCTCAGGCATCTTGTTACAGGAAAGCTCATTGCCTTTGATCAGGATGAGGATGCTGCAGGAAATGCCCCGGACGACAGCAGGTTTCTTTTTCTTAACCAGAATTTCAGATTTCTGAGGAACAATCTACGGTTTAACGGGATTGAATCAATTGACGGACTGATAGCGGATCTTGGAGTATCTTTTCATCAGTTTGATGAAGCCGGAAGGGGATTTACATTCCGCCAGGATGCTCCTCTTGATATGAGGATGAATAAATCGGGAAAAATTACCGCAGCAGGTATTCTGAATGAGATGGATGAAGCCTCTCTCGCCACTATCTTCTATGAGTATGGTGAGCTTACCAATTCCAGGAGGATCGCCAAAGAGATTGTGGCTGCAAGGGTCTCCCGTCCGCTCCGTACTGTCAGCGATATTACTGCAGCAATAGGCAGGCTGGCGCCTGCCAGGCAGGAGCATAAATTTTATGCAAGGGTGTTCCAGGCATTGCGCATCGAGGTAAACCACGAGATAGATTATCTGAAGGAGATGCTTGAGCAATCCCTCGATGTGCTCAGAAAGGACGGAAGGCTTGTTGTTATAACATATCATTCGCTTGAGGACAGGATTGTAAAAAACTTTATGAAAACCGGAAATTTTGAAGGTGTTGGAAATAAAGATTTTTACGGGAACATGATAACTCCGTTCAGGCTTATTAACAGAAAAGGAATAACCCCGGGTGACGAAGAGGTGGCAAGGAATAACAGGTCGCGAAGTGCGAGACTGAGAATAGCAGAAAAGATCTGAAAGTGGCAGCGGAAAAGGGAAATAAGGAAAAAAAGCCAAAGAGTGGCAGTTTCATGAAAGAGCTGCTAAGCGGAAGTATGGTTACCGACAGGATCGTGTTCAGAAATTTCGGGTATATACTGCTTCTCACCCTTCTTGGTGCCATCTATATAGGAAACCGGTTTCATGCAGAGAAGATAACCAGGGAAGCAACAAGGCTTGGCAGGGAGGTCAGGGACCTCAGGGCAGAATCCCTTTCCACCTCGGCCGATCTGATATACGTAAGCCGGCAATCGGAGGTGTTCAGGCTGGTAAGGGAAAAAGGTCTTGGACTGGAAGAACTGAAGTCGCCGCCGTTCAGGCTGATAGTTGATAAATAGGAAAACAAATGGCAGTCAGGGATGAAATAGTATGGCGCAGCGGATTAGTGTATTTTATTATAGCTACTCTGGCGATCGCTATCCTGGTCAGAATTCTGATCCTTCAGTTCGTGGAGAGAGGTAAATGGTCGGCCATGAGCGAAAGGTATGTCTTTCAGACGGTTGAAGAACCAGCCGTGAGAGGCGATATACTGACTTACGACGGCAGGCTGCTTGCAACTTCAGTGCCATATTATACAATTTATATGGATACGCGGAGTACAGGTATGGAGTCAGCGACCTGGTCAAATGGTATAAATGGTTTGTCGGCTGGTCTTTCCAGGCTTCTGGGTGAACGTTCGGCTGCAGGATGGAAGTCGGTTATTACTGCTGCAAGAAAAAGGGGTGACCGTTATTTTCTGATAAAAAGAAAGGTAGATTACCCTACTCTCGTAAAGCTGAAAGAGCTTCCAATTTTCCGTGAAGGCCAGTACAAAGGCGGTATGGTTACAGTGGCTGAGAACAGGAGAATACTCCCACACAGCCAGCTTGCTGCCCGTACAATAGGCTATCTCAATATGAGCGATGAAGGAACCGTCGTCGGCCTTGAAGGTTCGTTCGACAAAACCCTGGCAGGGAAAAACGGACTTGTCGTTAAACAGCGGCTTACCGGTGGCGACTGGATACCTGTGGATGATGGCAGTAATGTGGTCTCAAAAGACGGGAATGATATTGTAACTACTATAGATATTGATCTACAGGATGTTGCGACTACCGCTCTCTTGAATCAACTGAAAAAAAATAATGCTCATCATGGTTGTGCTGTGCTTATGGAAGTTGAAACAGGCGACATCAGGGCAATTGCCAACCTTGAGATAGGGAACGACGGAGCTTATCATGAGACATATAATTATGCAATAGGTGAGAGCACCGAGCCGGGATCAACCTTCAAACTGCCGGCTATAATGGCAGCTCTTGAAGACGGGGTGATAGATACAGGTGATATAGTTGATACCGGAAATGGGACAGTCAGATACTATGACAAGATTATAAGGGATACAAAGGAAGAGGGTTATGGCAAACTTACTGTAAAACAGGTATTTGAAAAATCGTCCAATGTGGGTACTTCTAAGCTTATTTATGAGAGTTACAAAGACCGGCCAAAGGATTTTGTAAACAGACTCTATGCAATGAGGCTTAACCAGAAGCTTGACATTCAGATCAAAGGAGAAGGTTCTCCACTGATAAGGTTCCCGGGGGACAAACTGTGGTCGGGATTATCACTTCCAATGATGTCGCATGGCTATGAGGTTCAGATGACTCCCCTGCAGATACTGACATTTTATAATGCAGTTGCCAACGACGGACGTATGATGCGTCCCCGCTTTGTGACCCAGGTCGTACGGAACGGTACTGTTATCAGGAGTTATGGTACCCATGTGATGGTAAATTCCATCGCATCGCGTTCGACAATAAATAAGGCAAAGATTATGATGGAGGGTGTTGTGGAGCGTGGTACTGCAACAAATCTGAAAAATTCCAACTATAAAATTGCAGGGAAGACAGGAACGGCACAGATAGCAAAAGACAAACGGGGTTACCGGCAGGGAGCCAGAATTTCGTACCAGGCCTCATTTGTTGGCTATTTCCCTGCCGAAAATCCCCTTTACTCCTGTATCGTGGTTGTGAATGCCCCTTCGAATGGGGTCTATTACGGTAACATTGTGGCCGGAACAGTTTTTAAGGAGATCTCTGACAAGGTTTATGCAACCAATTTCTATAAGGATTACAGGAGTGAAGACAATGAGGAAAGAATTGCGTCAGCCCCTGAGGCCGGAAATGGATTCAGACCCGATATTAATGAGGTACTGGAAGACCTCGGAGTAAGGTATAAAAGAACCTCAAAAAGTGAATGGGTGGCCACCCGTGAAAGCGGAGACACAATTAAGCTTGTAGGGGTTGACATAAAGCAGGGACAGGTTCCGGACGTCAGAGGAATGAGCCTCAGGGATGCAATCTTTCTGCTCGAGAATTCAGGATTGAGAGTCAGATACACCGGTAAAGGAAGAGTCCTAAGGCAATCGCCGGAGCATGGTGCAAGGGTTTATGAAGGCAGTGTCGTTTCGCTTGATATGAATATGTAATATGAAACTGGTTGAAGATATATTGAAAGGTGTTGATATCATCAACATAACAGGGAATGGAAAGACTGAAGTATCGAATGTCGAATTTGATTCACGCAGGATTAGTCCCGGTTCTCTTTTCGTTGCAGTCAGGGGGACAACCTCCGATGGGCATGATTTTATTCAGAAAGCTATATCCGCAGGAGCTTCAGCAGTGATCTGTGAAGTGATTCCCGAAAATCCTGCAAAAAAGATATGCTGGATAAAGACTCAGGATTCTGCCAGAGCTCTTGGCCAGCTCTCTTCAGCGTTTTATGACAATCCTTCCTCCTCTCTGAAGCTTGTGGGAGTCACAGGCACCAATGGCAAAACAACAATAGCGACGTTATTATACAGGATGTTTACCGGATTGGGCTACAAGTGTGGCCTGTTCTCAACCGTATGCAATTATATTGACGGAAGGGAGCTCCCGGCAACTCATACAACACCCGATCCGGTACAACTGAACAGGCTGATGTCAGAAATGGTTGAGGCCGGCTGCGATTATGCATTAATGGAGGTCAGCTCGCATTCAATTGATCAGCAGAGAATTGCAGGCCTGAATTTTACAGGCGGGATTTTTACCAATCTTACCCACGATCACCTTGATTATCATAAGACGTTCAACAATTATCTTGAAGCCAAGAAGAGATTTTTTGACTCATTGCCTTCCGGCTCATTTGCCCTGGTTAATAATGATGATAAGAACGGCAGGGTAATGCTGCAGAATTGCAAAGCCCGCAGTTATACTTTCTCAGTCAGGGGCATGGCTGATTTCAGGGGAGGGATATTGGAACAGACGTTTGACGGCATGTCTCTGAGAATACAGGGGCGGGAGGTCTGGACGAGGTTCGTCGGCGATTTCAATGCATCAAACCTGCTGGCGGTATATGGTGCATCGGAGCTATTAGGCGAAAGCAGTGAAGAAATTCTGAAGGTTCTCAGTGACCTGCGTCCGGTCCCGGGAAGGATGGAGGCAGTGGAATCGTCAACAGGCATTACCGGGCTGGTTGACTATGCGCATACACCCGATGCCCTGTTAAATGTAATTGAGACTATTAACAAAATAAGAGAAGGATCAAGGCAACTGATAACTGTTGTCGGGGCCGGTGGCGACAGAGACAGGACCAAGCGCCCAAAGATGGCCGCCATTTCAGCCGAGGGGAGCACAAAAATTATTCTGACTTCAGATAATCCCAGGACTGAAGATCCCGAGAAGATACTTGATGATATGGAATCGGGTATAACGCCGGAGCTCAGAAGGAAAACATTAAGGATATGCGACAGGAGGGAGGCAATTAAAGCAGCCGTTATGATGGCAAATCCGGGCGACATAATTCTTGTCGCAGGCAAAGGCCATGAGACTTATCAGGATGTAAAGGGAGTAAAACATCATTTTGACGACAGGGAAGAACTTAAAGCAGCATTGCAAATTAAATAATTAACAGGAGATGCTCTATTATCTGTTCACATATCTTGAGAAGCTTAATATACCCGGAGCAGGGATGTTCCAGTATATTTCCTTCAGATCGGCTCTGGCTGTGATCACTTCCCTTCTGATATCGTTACTCATCGGCAAAAGGATAATCAAGTACCTTCAGGTCAGACAGGTAGGTGAAGTTGTCAGAAATCTCGGTCTGGAGGGACAGTACCAGAAAAGGGGTACCCCCTCGATGGGTGGAATCATTATCCTTGCTTCAATAGTTATTCCAACCCTTCTGTTTGCCAGGCTCGATAATATTTATGTCGGCCTTATGTTGCTTACAACCATTTGGTTAGGTTTTATAGGCTTTGTTGACGACTACATCAAGATATTTAAAAAAAATAAAGAGGGGTTGGCCGGTCGCTTCAAGATAGCCGGGCAGATTATTCTCGGGCTGATTGTCGGACTTACCCTGTTCTTCAGCGACGAGGTCATGATAATCGAAAAAGTAAAAATGTCGGAGCTAACCCAGAGGGAAAGAATTGAACTTCTTGATCCTCAGGAACCATATTATGACCAGGGAGAGGTATCGACCGAAAGAAAATCCACAAAGACCACGATACCATTTATTAAGAACAATGAGTTCAACTATTCCTGGCTTGTTTCTTTCATTCCTGAAGATAACAGGCAGGTATGGACCTGGCTTGTTTTTGTCTGTGTCGTCATTTTTATCGTAACTGCTGTATCGAACGGGGCCAATCTCACCGATGGTCTTGACGGTCTTGCTACCGGAGTTTCGGCCATAATAGGAGCTGCCCTGGGTATATTGGCATATGTTTCCAGTAATATCATATATGCTGATTATCTGAATATTATGTTCATTCCAAATTCAGCAGAGCTTGTGATTTTTGCCAGTGCATTTATTGGTGCCACAATTGGATTTCTATGGTACAATTCATTTCCGGCACAGGTATTCATGGGCGATACAGGCAGCCTTGCCCTTGGAGGTATTATAGCTGTTTTTGCAGTAATTATAAGGAAAGAACTGCTGATCCCCATATTATGCGGGATTTTCCTGGTTGAAAATCTTTCAGTGGTGATACAGGTAGCATGGTTTAAAAGAACAAAAAGAAAATATGGAGAAGGCCGCAGGGTATTTCTTATGGCACCTCTTCATCATCATTACCAGAAGAAAGGTTATCCTGAACCCAAGATAGTGACCAGGTTCTGGATTGTGGCAATAATTCTGGCAGTGGTAAGTATTGTGACGCTTAAGATCAGGTAGTGAAATGAAGAAGAAGATTGTAATTCTCGGTGCGGGTGAAAGTGGAACAGGTTCGGCAGTCCTGGCCAAAATGAAGGACTTCGATGTGTTTGTCTCCGATAAAGGGAAAATTAAAGACAGGTACAGGGAGATACTTGTTAATAATAACATCAGGTGGGAGGAGGGAACCCATTCCGAAGATGAGATACTTAGTGCCTCCGAGGTGATCAAGAGTCCGGGAATTTCAGATAATTCACCCCTGATAAACAAGTTGAGGGAGAAAGGTATCCCGGTTATCTCGGAGATTGAATTTGCCGGACGATATGCTTCGGGAACGAAAATATGTGTTACGGGCAGCAACGGCAAGACCACGGTCACCAACCTTATTTACCACATTCTCACAAAGGCAGGCAAGAATGTGGCGATGACGGGAAATGTGGGGAAAAGTTTTGCCATGGCCGTAGCTGAAAAGGATTATGACTATTATGTTATTGAACTGAGCAGTTTCCAGCTTGACGGGATGCATTCATTTAAGGCTGATATTGCCATACTGATGAACATCACTCCCGATCACCTCGACAGGTACGGATATGAATTTCAGAATTATATTAATTCCAAATTCCGCATAACCAGGAATCAGACAAAATCAGACTTTCTCATTTACTGGGCTGATGATCCTGTTATAAAAGAAGAATTGTCAAAACAGGATTTCAGCATGACCATGTTGGCATTTTCAGCTGAGACAAAAGAGGGGATGACCTCCTACATCGAAAATGACAAATTAATAATCGACTACCCAAATAAAACCAACCTTATGACCATTCACGATCTCGCGTTAAAAGGCCGCCATAATGTTTTTAACTCGATGGCAGCAGCAATAGCAGGCAAAGTTCTGAACATACGCAAGGACATAATCAGGGAGAGTCTTGCTGATTTTCAGGGAGTTGAGCATCGGCTTGAACCGGTTATAACGGTTGCCGGCATCAGCTTTATCAACGATTCAAAGGGGACGAATGTCAATTCCACCTGGTATGCTCTGGAGTGTATGGAGACAGATGTTGTCTGGATTGCCGGAGGGATAGACAAGGGAAACGACTATTCCGAACTTTTCCCGGTCGTGAAACAGAAGGTCAGGGCAATAGTCTGTCTTGGAAAAGATAACCGGAAAATTTTGGAAGCTTTTAAAGATAAAGTACCGACAATTGTCGAGACACTCTCTATGGAAGAGGCCGTACGATCATCATATTACCTGGCAAAAAAGGGACAGACTGTTCTGCTTTCGCCTGCCTGTGCAAGTTTTGATCTTTTCGAAAACTATGAAGACCGGGGACGTCAGTTCAAGGCCGCAGTGAGGAACCTGTAATAATATATCCAATGGGGAAGGGCTGGTTTATAAAGACATTTAAGGGAGACAGGGTAATTTGGGCCCTTGTAGCCGTCTTTATGATATATTCGCTCCTGGCTGTATATAGTTCATCAGCAGGTGTGGCTTTTATGAAATATGGGGGGAACACCACCTATTTTCTGAGAAGCCAGTTTGTTATGCTTGCCCTCAGCCTTTTAATTATTGTTGTCGTACACTATCTGCCTTACAGGATATACTCCTCGCTTGCCGGTGTTTTTATCATAATAGCTGCCGGGCTTCTTGTGCTTACTTTCCTTGTTGGTTCGAGGGTGAACGAAGCCACCCGCTGGATAGAGATTCCCGGAACAGGGTTCAGACTACAGACATCGGATGTGGCTAAAGTGGCCCTGGTTCTGTATCTGGCAAGGACCCTGGCCAAATATCAGAACGAACTTAACAACTTTATGCTGGTAACCAGGTACATGATGATCCCGGTTGCAGTGATATGCGGCCTCATTCTTCCCGAAAACCTTTCAACTGCCCTCATGGTATTTGGTATCAGTATGATAATTTTATTCATTGGTAGGGTCCCTTTTAAATTTCTGCTTGCCTATCTGGGAATGGCTGTAGTGGGTGTTGTGTTGTTTGCCATGGTGCTGACTATGGTTTCGAAGGATAACAGGGTGGAGGTATGGAAGAACAGGATTGAGACTTTTTTCTCGGGCGAAGCAGATGCCGACAGTGATTATCAGTCGAACCAGGCCAAAATAGCCATCTCGACCGGCGGCCTTTTTGGAAAGGCCCCGGGAAAAAGCACGCAGAGAAACATGCTTCCGCAATCAAATTCCGATTTCATTTTTGCAATAATAATCGAAGAATACGGCCTGCTTTTCGGGGCTATCCCATTGATACTCCTTTACATGATATTATTGTTCAGGGGAATAACCATCGCCAAAAAATGTGAAACAGCCTTCCCGGCATTTATGGTGCTGGGATTGATCACTATGATTGTTGTTCAGGCAATGCTTAACATGATGGTTGCTGTCGGACTCTTTCCGGTCACTGGTCAGACACTTCCGATGGTCAGCTGGGGAAGGACTTCGGTCCTGATGATGAGTTTTTCAATTGGAGCCATTCTCAGCGTCAGCAGGGTGGTAAATGCAAGGATCAGACAGGAAGAACTGTCGTCAGAGGAACTAACGGATGAGGGAGATAAAATATATGAACCGGCCAAAAGCTAAAAAGATCATAATTAGCGGTGGAGGAACAGGCGGTCATATTTTCCCGGCTGTCTCAATCGCAAACGCACTCCGGAAGATCGATCCGGGTGTCGGGATCCTTTTCGTCGGAGCTGAAGGAAGAATGGAGATGGAAAAGATACCGGCCGAAGGTTACCGGATAATAGGACTGCCTGTTGCCGGAATCAGCCGGAGCCATGCTTTTAAGAATATAGGAGTATTTTTCAGACTTCTGAGGAGCCTGAAGCTTGCCAGGAAGATTATAAAGGATTTTGATCCTGATGTTGCCGTGGGAGTGGGCGGGTATGCCAGCGGTCCCGTTCTGAGACAGGCCGGAAGAATGGGAATCCCCACCCTGATTCAGGAACAGAACAGTTATGCCGGAATAACAAATAAACTCCTGGCAAAGAAAGCATCGGTGATCTGTGTTGCCTATGATGGCATGGAGAAATATTTTCCGGCAGAAAAAATTATCAGAACAGGGAATCCTGTCCGCCAGAATTTTGACAACCTCGGCAACATCCGTGATGAGGCTTTTGAGTATTTTAAACTCGACAGGAAATTCCCTGTAATACTTGTCCTGGGCGGTTCTCTGGGCGCCGGAAGTATAAACAAAAGCCTTTCGGAAAACATAAAGGTAATGAGAGATTGCGATTGTCAGTGGTTGTGGCAGACAGGAAAATACTATTATGAAAATGTTAAAGCATTGGTTTCTGTCTCCTTCTGTGAGAATATTTCAGTGCATGGATTTATCGACAGAATGGATTATGCATACTCCGTTGCCGATATAATATTATCGAGGGCCGGAGCTGGAACTATATCGGAATTGTGTCTTGTCGGGAAACCTGCAATTCTTATCCCGTCACCAAATGTTGCAGAGGATCATCAGACAAAAAATGCCGTCGCCCTTGCCGAAAAAGATGCTGCCGTACTGATACCTGATACTCAGGCTGAGAAAGATCTTGTTGTAGAGGCAGTAAAGTTGCTTGCCGACAGGGACAGAAGGACAAGACTCTCGGAGAACATTGTGAAGCTTGCTGACCGGGATGCTGATATAAGAATTGCCGAAGAGGTTTTAAAACTGGTAAATAAATGATTGACCTGAAAAATACCGAAGGAATATATTTTGTCGGGATCGGGGGAATCGGCATGAGTGCTCTTGCTCTCTATTTCTCCGGAAAGGGATTTCGTGTTGCCGGTTATGACAGGTCGGAAAGTTTTATTACCCATACGCTTCGCGATAACGGCTGCGATATCTCATACGATGACTGTGTGTCATCGATTCCTTCATTCTTCAGCAACAGTGAAAACCGCGGCAGGATATTTATTGTTTATACGCCTGCAATCCCTTCGGAGAATAATATAATCACATACTTCAGGACCAACAGTTACAGATTGTATAAAAGATCGGAGATCCTGGGAGAAATAACGAAAAATACCGATACTATCGCTGTTGCGGGCACTCACGGAAAAACAACGGTCACAACAATGATTGCCCATCTGCTAAAACAATCGCACGTAGATTGTTCGGCTTTCCTTGGTGGTATTTCGAAAAATTACAATTCAAACCTCATCACCGGAAAAGGAAAATATACTGTTGTTGAGGCTGATGAATTTGACCGCTCTTTTCACAGGCTGGAACCTGCCATGGCCGTAATTACTTCACTCGATGCGGATCATCTCGATATTTATGGCGACCATGCTTCAATGATAGAGGGATATAATGAGTTCTGCGCCAGGATAAGAAAAGGAGGCAGGCTGATTGTAAACAACAATATCAGGAACAGGATCAGAGTGCCTGCAGGAGTAAAATGCCAGACATACGGATCAGCAGCCGGATCAGATTTCAGATCATCCGGTATTGAACATAGGAAGGATCATTACACATTCAATGTCAGTACACCCGAAGGAGTAATAGAAAATATCAGTTTTAATTTTCCCGGTATCATCAATATTGAAAATCTTACTGCTGCAATAGCAATAGCACAGATATGTGGCGTCACTGAACAGGAAATAAGGAATTCAGCTTCCCTTTTCAATGGTGTACGGCGAAGATTTGACATAAGGATTAATATTCCAGGGCTTGCATATGTTGATGACTATGCGCATCATCCTGAGGAGATAAGAGCGTTTATAGCCTCTATAAGGGAGTATTTTTCGGGCAGAAAGATAACCGGGATCTTTCAGCCTCATCTTTATTCCCGTACCCGGGATCATTACCAGGGATTTGCCTCAATCCTTGACAAGCTTGATGAGACAATACTACTGCCGGTTTATCCGGCCCGTGAAAAGCCAATCCCCGGGGTCACTTCGGAGCTGATATTCGGTGAGATGAAGTCAGAAAATAAAAGGCTGTTAAGCATGGATGATATTCCCGGTAAACTTGACATGGGAAAGCTGGATGTCCTTGTCACTATCGGGGCCGGTGATATTGACAGACTCGTGATCCCCATAGAGGAGATGATCAGGAATAGCGGAAGAAAATGAAGAAGATATATAAAATATTTGCACTTGTTCCTGTATTATACCTGATTATAATACCGGTATATTTTGCAATAACATCATTCTCAAAACCCTGCACCGGCATTAAAATAACTGTTACCGATTCGTCGGAATACCATTCTGTTACAAAGAGAGAGATACTGAATCTCGTTAACGGGAAAAATAAAAAGCTGATAGGGACACCTGTGAAGGAGATAGCTGTATCTGAAATCGAAGACAGGATACATACTCTGAGGGAACTCAGGGTTGCTGAGGTTTACGTGTCGATTGACGGAATCATTCATGTTTATGCCGATCAGCGGAATCCGGTAATGAGGGTAATGGCCAGGGACGGCGGTGATTATTATGTTGATGAAGAAGGAGTCGTGGTCAGGAGAAGGCTTCTTTATACCCCCCGGCTTCACATAGTCGGCGGAAATGTAAATATCACCAGGGCAATGCTCGACGGGGTGAGCGTCCTCGACACTGCTATTAAAAATACTATACTGAAAGATATTTATTATCTGGTAAACTATATTAACAGCGACCGTTTCTGGTCGGCACAGATCGATCAGATATTTGTCGACAGTCACGATGAAATTGACCTGATTCCCAGGGTGGGAAGTCATATGATACATCTTGGAAGCACAGAAAACCTGGAAACGAAGTTCCGGAATCTTGAGACATTTTACGACAAGGTACTGCCTGAAGTCGGATGGAATAAGTACTCACTTATAAACCTGGAATTCAGGGATCAGATAGTTTGCAAAAGAAGAAATTAGAAAAAAACCATATTTATGACTATGAACAACAAGGAACAGTATGTAGCAGCAATCGACATTGGTACCACAAAAATTGTGGCAATTGTCGGCAAAAAAAACGGGAACGGCAAGATTGAGATCCTGGGGCTCAGCAAGGCGGTTTCCAAAGGTGTCAAAAGAGGTGTCGTTCTTAATATCGAGGAGACCGTAAATGCTATTCAGACTACAGTCGACGATGTTCAGAAAAGATCAGGTATTTTGTTCTCCGAAGTATTTGTCGGGATAGCGGGGCAGCATATTAAAAGCATGAAGAACAGAGGCTACATTACCCGCGAGGCATATGAGGACGAAATAAAAAAGGAAGAGGTCTTTAAGCTTATTGAGGATATGCATAAGATCCATATCGATATCGGAGAAGAGATCATTCATGTGATTCCTCAGAATTTTATCGTGGATAACGAAACTGGTGTTAAAAGCCCGATAGGTATGTGTGGCAGAAGGCTTGAAGCTAATTTTCATATTGTTATCGGCCAGGTTGCTGCAGCAAAGAACATTGAAAAATGCATCAGGAAGACCGGCATGACAGTCAAGGACATGATCCTTGAGCCTCTTGCTTCATCGGAAGCTGTTCTGACAGATGACGAAAAGGAAGCCGGTGTTGTCCTGGTTGATATTGGCGGAGGCACCACAGATGTTGCCGTTTATTATGATAATATAATACGGCATACGGCAGTGATCCCCTTTGGAGGTAATGTAGTCACCAAAGATATTAAGGAAGGATGTTCCATACTTCAGAGACATGCCGAACAGCTCAAGTTACAGTATGGTTCAGCTCTTGGAGATATAGCTCCCGAAGACAAGGTGGTTTCGATACCCGGAATCAGCGGGAGAGATCCGAAGGAGATTTCATTCAAAAGCCTTGCATATATTATTCAGTCAAGGATGGAAGAGATCATCGACATAGTGAATTTTGAGATCCAGAACTCAGGGTATGCCGATAAACTTGCTGCCGGTATTGTTATAACCGGAGGTGGCGCCATGCTTAAACATCTTCCCCAGCTTATGAAGTTCAAAACCGCCATGGATGTCAGGATCGGACTGCCGAACGAACACCTTGCCGGCTCAGGAAGGAATGAGATCAATCAACCCATGTATGCAACAAGCGTTGGTCTTATAATGAAAGGATTTGAGTTCCTTGACACTTATAAAAAGACTTTTGATGCCGACAGGAAAGATGAATTTGTAAGACGTAAGCCCGTTATTGAGGTCAGGGACGAAGAATCGGAGGTTGAAACCGATACTGTTGAAACAAATGTAAAGGATACAGAGGAGGAGAAGATTTCAATCTCTGATAAAATAAAGATCATGCTGTCAAAAATCTTTGAGGTTGAGGATCAGAAGATAAGTTAGTTTTTAAATATGGTTTTGCTGTTAAATAGAATGCTGTTCAGAAACAATAAAAAATAATCCATTATGACAGACGATATTATGAGCTTTGATCTGCCGGTCGAAAGGTCTTCGATCATCAAGGTTCTCGGAATTGGGGGTGGTGGTAATAATGCCGTCAATCACATGTTTGAGAAAGGTATCAGAGATGTTAATTTCATTGTCTGCAATACCGATCACCAGGCACTTGCCAAAAGCCCTGTACCTGTCAAGGTTCAGATTGGTGAATCGCTGACCGAAGGACGTGGTGCCGGAAGTAAACCGGAAGTCGGCAGGCAGGCTGCCATTGAGAACATCAAGGAGGTGATGGATGCACTTTCGGGAAATACAAAGATGGTCTTTATCACTACCGGAATGGGCGGAGGCACTGGTACAGGCGCAATACCCGTTATCGCAAAAGCCTGCAAGGATGCAGGCCTGCTGACTATCGCTGTTGTGACAATTCCTTTTAAATCGGAAGGCAAGGTACGTATCCGGTATGCAATCGACGGGATAACCGAACTTAAGGATACAGTTGATTCCCTGCTGGTTATAAATAATGAAAAGCTCCGGGAGATCTATGGGAACCAGGGAGTCTCCTCGGCATTCTCAAAAGCTGATGACATACTTACTATAGCTGTCAAGGGAATTGCAGAGATAATAACTGTGGCCGGTTATATTAACGTCGATTTTGCTGATGTCGAAACTGTAATGAGAAATTCCGGAGTAGCCGTAATGGGCATGGGTATGGCTTCGGGAGAGAACAGGGCAATAAGGGCAATTGAAAATGCACTCGCTTCACCGCTGCTGAATTCAAACGATATTACAGGGGCAAAAAGCATACTTATTAATATTTCATCCGGAACAGGGGAACATGAGATTACTATGGACGAGCTTGGCGAGATTACAGATTACATGTACGAAACTGCCTCGGACGACGCGTTGATAATAAGAGGATTATCGCAGGATGAGAACCTCACTGAGAACGTAAGTGTGACCGTAATAGCAACAGGCTTCGAGGCAAACAGTATATTCCAGATAAACCGGCCGAGGAAGCTTCAGAAGGTGGAACTGTTACCTGCCGGAAATCCAATGCCGCCACATATGATCCCGGATAAAGGTGAAGAGATCTTCAGCGTGCATGAAAAGGCATCGAGAAACCTGATAACAACTATTGACGAGGAGGTGCAGGGTGAACTCGATTTCAACCTCGAAAATATGGGAGAGATAAATGAGATGAGAGGTTCAAGGGCCGGAACAGCAGATGAGGAAAAGGAGAAAACTGCAACTACCCTGCGAAAAGTTAAGCATATGCAGAATATTCTCAAGAAGGAGGGACTGAGCAACAATACAATGAAGGATAATATCGACACTTTCGAGGATGTGCCGGCATATATCAGAAGAAACATGGCTATTGGTTCGAAGGAAAACGGTAAGGAGAGCAGGATCTCAAAGTTCACACTATCGTCCGATGATGACGAGGAACCCGTACTGAGAGAGAATAATGCATATCTGAACGACAATGTTGACTGACCGCGGTCTGATATTTTGGCTCTTTTACTGAAAATAACTGTTGCTGCATTTGTTTGATTCCTGTCAGGAAAACGACGGGAGACCTGTTTCTTCCGGTCACAGGGCTTCATGATTTTAAGTGGAACTGAATTTTAATACACTCATTCCTCCTTTATTTCCTATATTTGCTGCTGATGATCAGAAATTTTTTTATAGGATTATTACTTCTGATATCCCCGGTTTTAAGCGCTCAGCAGCAGGATAGCATTAAACCGAGAATACTTAAGCAATGGACCCTTTCCTCCGATTTTACTGAAGAGGTAGTTGTTCCATTTGATACAGTCTTTTCACTTTTTAACCGTTACCGTCTGGCCGACAGATACTCACCTTTCAATGCAGGAATGGGTAATTATGGTTTGCCATTCTACCAGCTCAACTTTTTTGACAGGATCTCCGATCCTGAAAGATTCCTTTACAGTTCCTATTATCCCCTGATGTATGTTCCCGGGAGGTCTCTGTTTATGAATACACAGGTTCCTTTCACTGAACTGGTATGGACCTTCGGCGGACCCAGGGATATCGCAGAACAGACTTTCAGGATAAGGCATTCGCAGAATGTAAACAGGTTCCTTAATTTCGGGCTTATCTACGATATTGTCTACAGCCTTGGGCAATACAGTTACCAGAGGGCTGAAAACAAAGACTTCACACTGTTTTCGTCATATACAGGGAAGAGATACAAGCTTTATTTTTCGTGGGGGCTGAATAATATTACATCAAATGAGAACGGAGGTATCCCTGATTTTGCGCAGCTGTCAGAATATGAAACCCGCGAAGTCGAAGTTAACATGGGTGCTCTGAACAAGTCGAAGAGCTTTCTGAAGAACAATAATCTGCTTCTTGTCCAACGTTATACCATCGGTAAGAAAAACCTGACTGTCGGCGATTCTTTATCTGCCGTAAAAAGCGGGAACTTCAGGTTGAGCGGTACGTTCTCGCATATTTTTACAGTTGAAGGGAACAAACGTACTTATTCTGACAATTCACCCCTGTCGGGATTTTACGACACTGCCTTTATCAGTTCTTCGGTCACCTTTGATTCGCTGAGTGCACGATCGGTCAGGAATACACTGAGATTTGATTTTAAAACTGATGAATCAAGGAGGTTCCGTCTTGGCGGTGGAGTAGGAATAAGGAACGAGATTTTAAGATACAGCCAGATTGTTCCTACCCACAACACAACAGTAGCCGACACTGCCGTCTGGCGGAAAGGGAATAATGCTTTCATCGGAAAACTCTATAATAACATCGGGGATAAATTCCAGTGGGTGGCCACCGGTGAATTATACCTGAGTGGTTACAGAGCCGGTGACTTTGAGCTTGACGGAGTGATCAAAAAATCGTTTGATTTTAAAAGAGGCCCTGCGAGTTGGGAAGTTACCGGAGGAATACTGAACAGGCAACCTTCATTCTGGTACGAACATTGGGGAAGTAATCATTTTGAATGGTATAATAATATCAGAAAGGAATTAAGGCTGGATATCGGAACAAAGTTCTCATTCCCTGCCCGGAATGGAGAGTTGAGCCTCAATTATGCCGTAATCGACAACTATACTGATTTTGGACCGGAGGCTCTCCCCTCGCAACATCCGGGAGGGCTGTCGGTGATCTCAGCAGCAATTCATAAAGGTCTCATAGCATGGAAGTTCCATCTAGACAACGACATCCTTCTGCAACAAAGCAGCAACCGCGATGTGCTCGACCTTCCACTGTTCACAATCCGTTCGGCATTTTATTTCGAGCATCTTTTCCGCTTTGAAAGTACAAATGGTCGTCTGAATACACAGCTTGGGGCTGATGTAACATATCATACCAGCTATCACCCATATTCCTATATGCCGTCAACAGGAAGATTTTACCGGCAAGATGAAGTAACAGCCGGCAACTACCCTTTTGTCAATGTTTTCCTGAACATCAAACTTAAAAGGACCAGGATCTTTCTTATGTTTGATCATGTGAATGCCGGGCTCATGGGATATGATTACTATATGATCCCTTCTTATCCTATGAATTTCAGGATGTTCCGGTATGGCATTGCCTGGACTTTCTATGATTAGAAAATTGTTGTATCTTTGCTGCCCGGATACAAACAGGTATAATTTCAAAAATAAAATATTTTGATAAGAAGACATTTTGCATTTTTTCCCCTGGTGGTTTTACTTACGGCCGGATGTGTGGGTTTTAACGGGAGGTCTGAAAAAGATAATCCCGAACCGGCAGGACTGACAGAGATAAGGGAAAAAGGGAAACTGGTTGCTGTTACCGATTTTAACTCCACAAATTATTTCATTTATAAGGGAGAACCGATGGGTTTCCATTTTGAGCTTCTCAGGTCATTTTCCGATCACCTTGGCATCGATATTGAAATAGTCGCTGAAAATGATCCCGACGAAGCGATTAAAATGCTTCATTCGGGGAAGGCCGACCTTCTGGCCATGGGATTTTTGGTGAACGATAAGGATGAAAAAAAGATAATTTTCTCAGAACCCGTTGACGCTACACGCCAGGTTCTGGTCAGGAGAAAGCATCACGACAGGCAACCAGCCAAAGATCCGGACATTGAAAGCAATCAGGTAAGTACCATTGACGACCTCGCCGGTAAAACCATCTATGTTCAGAAAGGCTCATCTCATGCAGAATGGGTTAAAGAACTTTCTCACCGGACAGGGGAAAAGATCACGGTATATGAAGTGCCTCTGGAACCCGAGGAACTGATCTCTCTTGTTGAAAGCGGAGAAATTGAATATACAATTTGTAATGAGAATGTTGCCCGTGTAAATGCAAGCTATTATCCTGATATAGACGTAAATAGTGTTCTGAGTCCGGTTCAGGACCAGGCATGGGCCTTAAGGAAGAACAATTCAGGAGAATTGCTCGAAGAGCTAAATAAGTGGATCAGTTCGTACAAAAATACAATGGCTTATGCTCATCTTTACGCTAAATATTTCAGAAATTCCCGTTCAAATTCTATCGTAAAAAGTGATTATTATGCCTTAAGCACAGGCAGGGTATCACAATGGGATGAAATAATCAAGACTTATAGTGACAGTATAGACTGGGACTGGCGCCTTCTTGCCTCCCTGATATGCCAGGAGTCACGGTTTGTGCCTGATGTGATGTCACATGCCGGAGCATACGGACTGATGCAGATCATGCCCGAGACTGGCAGATCAATGGGGATTGATATTACTAAATCGCCACGAAACAATATAAAGGCCGGGATAAGATATATCAGTTCTCTTCATTCCATATTTGATCCGAAAATCCCTGATAAAAATGAAAGGCTAAGATTTATACTGGCCTCATATAATGCAGGTCCCGGACATGTTCTTGATGCAATGAAGCTTGCGGAGAAAAATGGTAAGGATCCACTCAAATGGGAAAATAATGTGGCTGTCTGGATGCTTAAGAAATCAGACCCCGAGTACTATAACGACTCCGTTGTGAGGAATGGCTATTTCAGAGGAAGGGAATCGGTCGCATTTGTAACTGAAATACTTGACAGGTATCAGCATTACAGCAATATCATTCAGTAATGGTGTTTCTTAATATTTAATCCTTCATCCCCTCGCACCCTTGTACCTTCGTACCTTCGAACCTTCGTACCATCGTACCCCCGTACCCTCGTACCCTCGTACCAATAATTGTCAATCGTATCTGATAGCTTTTACCGGGGTTATCCTGCTGATAAGCTGAGACGGGATAAGCAGCATTAATAAAATTGCAGCCATAGTACCGGCATTTAGAAGAAGAATATGAAAAAGTTCAAGATTCACAGGTACTGTTTTCAGGTAATATGATGACGGATCAAGGCTGATAATACCCGTTTTAAGCTGGAAAAGAGCCAGTCCTATTCCGACAACATTCCCCCAGAGTATCCCTTTGCCGATAAGGTATGCGGCCTGATAGAGGAATACCCTGCGGATCAGATGGTCTTCAGATCCCAGAGCTTTAAGGATTCCGATCATATTAGTCCTTTCGAGTATAAGGATCAGAAGTCCGGATATCATATTGAATCCTGCAACTATCAGCATAAGGACAATGATTACAATAACATTCAGATCCTGAAAGTTTAACCAGTCAAAGATCTGTGGATATTTTATCTTTATGTTGGTGACTTTAAACTGTGACTCATCTTCAGTGATCCTGTAACCTATGGCATCCCTGACTGAGAGAGTCATCTCATCGAGTTTGTCGAAATCATCGATATATATCTCAAATCCGCTTACCTGGTCGTCGCTCCATCCGTTCAGGCGTTTGATATGTCCTATATCACAGAATACATACATCTTGTCGAACTCCTCAAGGCTTGTTTCGTAGATGCCGCTGATCGTAAATTTTCTGCTTCGGGGAGGATCCTGAACAAAATGCATGGCAAAAGAGTCCCCGGTTTTTAGGCTGAGCAGGTCTGATATCTTTTTTGAGATTAGCACGTCGTCAGTCCGGCCTGTATCGGTGACAGAAAAGAGATCCCCGTCGACTAAATTGCTTTTGAAATAATCCCAGTCGAAGTCGCTTCCCACACCTTTCAGGACAACTCCCTGGATATCATCTTCGGTCTTTATTATGCCGGCCTTTGTGGCAAAGACCTGGGTATGTTTTATCCCGGGTATCTGTTTTATCCGGGGGATAAAGGGCTGAGTATCGCTGATTGGAGTGGTCTCAAACGAAATGTTTGAATCGAAGTTCAGCACCTGGATGTGTGACCCGAAACCAGCAACTTTTTCCCTGATCTGCTGCTTAAAACCGGTGAGTATTGAGACAGCAAGTATCATGACTGCAAGTCCGATGGCTATCCCGACTATGGCAATTACATTTATAGGCCGTGAAAATGATGTACCCTCACGCCTCCCTTTTATAAGTCTCTTTGCTATGAAATATGGCAGATTCATATTTTGATTTAACAGGGTCAAAATTAATAAATTCTCCGGGGTAATCTATATTATTGCGGATTCACCCTCCTTAATATGGGTTAAGACGGATGAAACAGAAGAACCATCAGATGACCTGGCGACAGATAATCCGGGATTGTCCAAAAAATGTTAGTTTTACGTTAATAATAATTTATCGGATGAAAATCCACATGGTATGCTAACACAAACACTTATAAATATTATTTTGTCAAAATGTGGAATACATCAGACCATTAAAATCAAAACTATATTATGATAAAAAGCGGATCCTTCATCTTGTTCATAACTACAATAATAGTCATTCCGGTTGCCTGCCGTGGTGCAAAGGATGTTCCGGTAACCGGGGCTGAGCAGATAGAGCTCTACGGCCATCTTATAAAAGGCAGGTCGGTTGCTGTGGTGGCTAACCAGACTTCAATGGTAGGGCAGATCCATCTTGTTGATTACCTTATGAATAAAGAAATCAATCCTGATGGATTAACAGCCATTTTTGCTGCCGAGCATGGATTCCGCGATCTTGCATCAGACGGGGAAATTATTGATGACACAAAGGACGCAGGTACAGGACTGCCTGTCATAAGCCTCTATGGCTCTCACCGTAAGCCTTCTCCTGACGACCTGAAAGGAATCGACATTGTCATTTTTGATATCCAGGATGTGGGAGTAAGGTTCTATACTTATGTTTCGACGCTTTGCTATGTTATGGAGGCATGTGCCGAGAATAATGTGAAATGCATTGTGTTTGACAGGCCGAATCCTAATGGCTTTTATATCGATGGAAATATCCTCGACACAGCATACAGCTCATTTACCGGGATGCATGCCGTTCCAATTGTTCATGGAATGACTGTTGGTGAATATGCTCTGATGGTCAATGGGGAAGGCTGGCTTAAGAATGGGATCCAGTGCGACCTGACCGTCATTAAGTGTAAAAACTACACTCACGAAACCCTCTATGAACTACCTGTGAAACCCTCGCCGAACCTGCCGAACCAGACTTCAGTATACCTTTACCCTTCGCTCTGTTTCTTTGAGGGTACAAAGGTTTCACCTGGCAGGGGCACCGGATTCCCTTTCCAGGTATATGGATCACCTTTGCTGCCTGACCGGGGATTCAGTTTTACGCCCCGTAGTCTGCCGGGAGCAAAAAATCCTCCGCTTGCGGGAGTAAAATGTTTCGGTACCGATCTGAGGGAGTCAATAAAGATGGGTTTTGTTCCAAAGCCTGGAATTAATCTCGACTGGCTTATCGATGCCTGGAATGATTATCCGGAAAAGGATAAATTCTTTATTCCCTATTTTGATGTACTTGCGGGAGGTCCGGTTTTAAGGGAGCAGATACAGAAGGGAATGAGTTCAGAGGAGATAAAAAGTACCTGGAAAGAGGGTCTCAGGAAATTCTCCGCGATCAGGCAGAAGTACCTGCTCTATAAATAAGTGAAATTCATTTCTTACTTTTTGGTTTTTGATCCCAGGTTCTCGAGTTTATTGAATGATGTCATTAATCCGCGGATGACAGCTGAACTAAGACCCTGATGTTCCATCTCATTCAGACCCGAGATTGTTATTCCCTGTGGCGTTGTCACCTTGTCAATCTCCATTTCAGGATGGTTGTCAGTCTCAATGATCAGGAGTGCAGCCCCTTTAACAGTTTGGGATGTAATAAGCTGCGATATCTCGGAATTAAAACCTATCTCGACACCTCCCTGCGACATTGCACGCATGAACCTGAGCGCAAATGCTATCCCGCAGGCGCCAATAACTGTTGCTGCACCCATCAGATCTTCCTGGATTATGATTGTCTTTCCCATTTTTTCAAAAACGGACACAATTTTTTCTTCCTGTTCAGGCAGCGTGTTTCTGAAAGAGATGCATGTCATCGATTCACAGATCTCGAGCGCAGTATTTGGCATTATCCGGACCATCGGTACCTTTCCTAAAATTGACTCTATATCCCTGAATGTAACACCTGTAACTGTTGAAATGACAATGTGATCGTGGGTTATTACATCCTTTATCTCCTCAGCCAGGTCGTTGAATTGCTGAGGTTTTACTGACATTATTATAATTCCGGCAAGCTGAACAGCTTTCCTGCTGTCGTCTGATGCCTCGAAACCAAGATTCCTGAGGTGGGTGATTCGTGTCTCGCGCTTATCGGTAACGGTAATTTCAGAATACTGGAACTGTTTGGAGGCGATGAGGCCTTTTGCCAGAGAGGTGCCCAGGTTGCCGCCTCCAAGGATAGCGATTTTCATGTTCTTCATTTGCGGATCAAATTTCGGCCCGCAATATAAATAAAAACAAGATTATTTTTAACACCTTCCCGGATAGACTTTCAAAGCTTCGGAAAGAGTCTCCATGGCATTCTTCAGATCACCGGTATTCAGTACATAAGCAATCCTTACCTCATTCTTTCCCAGACCCGGGGTATGATAGAATCCTGATGCAGGGGCAACCATTACCGTCTGATTCTTATATTCAAATTCTTCAAGGAGCCACTGGGCGAATTTATCGGAGTCATCGACCGGTAATTTTACAACGGCATAAAAGGCACCTCTTGGTTTTGGGCAATAGACACCGGGCATCTTGTTGAGGGCTTCCACCATGAAATTACGGCGGGCAGTATATTCCCTGTTCACGATAGAAAAATAATCCGGGGGAGTATCTATGGATGCTTCACCTGCTATTTGTCCAAGTCCGGGAGGGGAGAGACGGGCCTGGGCAAATTTCAGCGCCGTGGAGATGACTTCATTGTTCTTTGTGACAAGAGCCCCGATACGGACACCGCACTCACTGTATCGCTTCGAAACTGAGTCGAGCATGATAACGTTCTGCTCAATGTCGCCGAGGTTCATTGCCGAAAAATGTATGGCCCCATCGTAGCAGAACTCGCGGTACGATTCATCCGAAAAAAGGAAAAGATCATATTTCTTTATTATATCCCTCAGTTGAAGCAGTTCTTCCTTTGAGTAAAGGTATCCGGTAGGATTGTTTGGATTACAGACTATTATTGCCCTGGTCAGGGGAGTTATTTTTTTCTCGATCTCATTTATGGGAGGAAGAGCAAAATCGTTTTTGATTGACGATGTTACCGGTACGATATTAATTCCGGCGGCAGTGGCGAATCCGTTATAATTGGCATAAAAAGGCTCAGGTGTGATAACCTCTTCACCCGGATTGACACAGGTCATAAGTGTGAACAGGATGGCTTCCGATCCTCCCGTAGTGATAAGAATTTCATTATGGTCCACATTGATTCCAAGGTTCCGGTAAAAACCGGCCAGCTTGCGACGATATGATTCGTTACCGGCTGAATGACTGTACTCGATCACTTTGAGGTCAATGTTTCTGACAGCATTCAGGGCAACTTCGGGGGTGGGGATATCTGGCTGACCAATATTGAGATGGTATACTTTTCTTCCTTTTCTTTTAGCCTCTTCAGCAAATGGTACCAGCTTTCTTATCGGAGAGGCTGGCATTGATCTTCCTTTTTCGGATATTGATGGCATAATAATTTTACTTTAATCTCATAATAAATGACTGTGACAAAAATAAATAAATTAAACTGCTGTTGAAATGATTTATTGCATCTTTAAAAGGTTTCCGGTAACACAGCAGGGTTCTCCGGATTCTTTGATGCCGCATATCAGTAATTTTCATATTTTTGCATTTCTGATTTTTAATTAAGACTCATTTACTGAAATGGAGATCCCTTCGAGATACGAACCTGTTGCTACAGAGAACAAATGGTATAAATACTGGATGGAAAACGGATTTTTCCGCAGCATCCCTGATGAGAGAGAGCCATACACCATTGTAATCCCCCCTCCGAATGTGACAGGGGTACTGCATATGGGTCATATGCTCAACAATACTATTCAGGATGTTCTCGTTCGCCGGGCCAGGATGATGGGTAAGAATGCCTGCTGGGTACCGGGAACAGATCATGCCTCTATAGCCACTGAAGCAAAAGTCGTGGCAAAACTGAAGGCAGAAGGTATCGATAAAAGAGATCTGACACGGGATGAGTTCCTTCGTCATGCCTGGGAATGGACAGAGAAACATGGCGGAATAATACTTGAACAGCTTAAAAAGCTTGGAGCCTCATGTGACTGGGAGAGGACCCTGTTCACAATGGATGAGAAAAGATATGACTCGGTCATTAAAGTATTTGTTGACCTTTATAACAAAGGCCTCATTTACCGCGGTGTACGAATGGTTAACTGGGATCCGGAAGCCATGACTGCTGTCTCGGATGAAGAGGTAAACTATACTGAGGAGAGATCGAAACTCTATTATGTCAGTTATAAGATAGCAGGGGAAGAGGATTATGTGATGGTTGCCACAACACGTCCCGAGACAATATTAGGTGATACTGCGGTATGCGCCAATCCTGCCGATGAAAGATTCAGTCACCTGCAGGGTAAAAAAGTTATCGTCCCGATGGCTGACAGGGAGGTCCCTTTTATTTTTGACAGCTATGTTGATATGGAGTTTGGTACCGGTTGTCTGAAGATAACTCCGGCGCACGATATCAATGACTACGAAATTGGATTAAGGCACAACCTGCCGTCCATTGATGTTTTTAATGATAACGGGACCATGAGCCGGCAGGCGGGTCTGTTCGAAGGTACCGACCGGTTTGTGGCAAGGGAGCTTGCAGAAAAGGAACTGAGGAGGACAGGTAACCTTATTAAAGTTGTTCCATATAATAATAAGATAGGCCGTTCTGAGCGGACAAATGCAGTGATCGAACCTAAGCTGTCGATGCAATGGTTCCTGAAAATGAAGGAATTATCCCATCCTGCCCTCGAAGCAGTCCTTAACGGGGATGTTCATCTCCACCCTTCAAAATTCAGGAACCTGTACAGGCACTGGATGGAGAATGTACGCGACTGGTGCATAAGCCGTCAGCTCTGGTGGGGACACAGGATCCCAGCCTGGTATTACGATAATAACGAATTTGTTGTGGCATGGAATATATCGGAAGCATTGACCCTTGCAAGGGAAAAGAGCGGGAACGACACCTTGAATGAAAGTGATCTGAGGCAGGACGAGGATGTCCTTGACACCTGGTTTTCGTCGTGGCTCTGGCCTATAACATCATTCGACGGAATAAATGATCCTGAAAACCTCGATCTTAAATACTACTATCCGACCAATGATCTTATAACCGCTCCGGAGATTCTCTTTTTCTGGGTGGCACGGATGATAATTGCAGGATATGAGTACCAGGGTAAAAAACCTTTCAGCAATGTATATCTGACAGGATTGGTTCGCGACCAGCAAAGAAGGAAGATGTCAAAATCGCTGGGGAACTCCCCTGAACCGCTTGTTCTTATTGATAAGTACGGAGCTGACGGGGTAAGGGTGGGAATGTTATTATGTTCACCTGCAGGCAATGATCTTTTATACGACGACAGCCTGCCCGAACAGGGAAGGAACTTCGCCAACAAGATATGGAATGCTTTCAGACTTGTAAATAGCTGGAAGGTTGATGAGGAGATAGGGCAACCTGAATCGTCCCAAATGGCTGTCAGGTGGATGAATGAGATACTGAAAAAGCGGACGGCAGAGATAGATGCCAACTTCAGGAAATTCAGGATTTCCGAAGCCCTGATGATAACTTACAAATTATTCTGGGATGAGTTCTCGGGATGGTATCTGGAGATAATCAAGCCTGCTTACAGGCACCCTGTTGACAGGGTTACATATGATGCGACGATCTCAGTCTTTGATAAGCTCCTGAAGATAATCCATCCCTTCATGCCATTTATAACAGAGGAGATATGGCAGATTATTGAGGTACGGGCGCCCGGAGAGAGCATTATGATCAGCAGGATGCCCGCAGTAAAAAAATTTGACAAAGACCTTATAGCTGATTTTGAACTTGTTAAGGAGACTGTAAGCGCTGTCAGAAGCATAAGAAAGGATAAGCAGATACCGGTAAAAGATGAAATAGAGTTGCTGGTAAGAAATGACAGAGAGAACAGTGAGACAGGTTTTTCGCCGGTTATTAAAAAACTCTGCAATCTCTCGGGTATCAATTATGTCGGCAGCATTCAGGATGGGGCAGCCTCTTTTATGATAGGTACTAAAGAATTTTATGTTCCGCTGGCCGGCCGCCTTGATGTTGAAAGTGAAAAGAAAAAGATAATGACAGATCTTGAATATTACAGGGGCTTTCTTGTTTCTGTAATGAAAAAGCTTGATAATGAGAGATTTGTTAAAAATGCTCCGGCAAATGTCCTTGACATGGAACGGAAGAAGAAGAGCGATACCGAACTAAAGATAAGATCTCTTGAGGAGGCTTTAAAGGGTTTATAAAAGAAAACCTGCGGGATTGCATTCAATATCTGCGATTAAGGATCTTCTTTATCCGGAGCAGATATTATGGCATAAACTTCCTGACGAAGTAGTTCTGATTTACCACGACCAGTTCCCAGTCGTTATTCAGGATCAGCTGCCAGCCTTCACCTGTAATATGATTCTTCTCTTCTTTTAACCCCTTTGCGGTGACACGCATATATTTGTAATCGTACGATACAAGGCATCCACCCTTGTCAACCGTCAGTTTTCCCCAGTTATCAGAAACACGTATTGAGCTGTAAAGGGTACCTATCGTATCGAGAGAATGAACATCTTCGGGTTCAAAGTCAAAATAAGGACTTTCAAGTTCAAGGAATACAACAGGTTTTTCAGTATAAATGCTGACCTGTCTGTATAACCTTACTTTCATGTCATTTAATCTCTGTTCCTCTTCCCTCTGGATCTTATCGACATCGTAGTTAAATGCCAGGCTGCCTGCAACATCCCTGCACACCTCGGGCAGTTCAATATTGTAAAGCTCTCCGACGAGTCCACCAAGGTCGATATTTTCAGTACTGACAGCAGCGAAGTCAAACCCTTTGTCATTCAGGAGCGTTGCATAAAGGGCACCATGGATAAAGCCATATGACCTCGAATAAGACTGAAATCCGTATATAATATCGAGGTATTCAAAAAGTCGAGTGTTGAACTCCTCCTTCGATTCTGAAAACAGTAGTAAATCGGTAAATGTTGCCAGGCCCTCGTAGGTCTCGAACCGGTTTTGTTCCTCAGTATACTTGGGATATGTTTCCCTGTTTGATCCCCTGAAGATAAGCGCATCCCGGATGGCCAGCTGTCTCTCCTCACCCTCTGTCATAATTGCTTTACGCAGGGCTTCCCATTCAAGTTTTATCCATAGCCTGGCCTTTTTGTCATCCATGTTCGCTGCATTATAAATAGCAGGAGGAATGCCGTTCATAAACTGTAATCTGTGAAACAGGCTGTGGAGGCACCTGGTAATTATCCAGTATTCATCTTCATCGGCAGGAAGCGGTGTCATTGCGAAAATGGTACCACCAAACTCGACGGCTGAATTGTTAATGATCAGTTCCTTTGGATATAAGCCCGTAAAAACTCCATCCTTTTCCTTGAGGAGGCCGTTTTTATCAGGCTGGTTGGCTGTTATCCTGCGGGTTTTACGGTCGACGAACATCAGGGGACCATAAAGGTCGTGACCCCATAATTTCCCGCTGTCGCGGTCACATATCAGCTTAATCTTCTCAAAATAACCCGTTGCCGTTTCTACCGGCAGAGATGTATCAACCGGCTCATTATTGCAACCAGCAAGCAGTAGAAGAAGAGAAATAATGATAAGGTTTTTCATCATGGCTCACTTGTGGCGGCAAAAATAATTAAAAAAATCGTCAAAAGGGTAAAATTTTAAAAGCGATCGAAATATGAAGAGGAATCTTATGCGGGCCATTATCATGCAGTTACTTCGTTGTTGAGGATAACCTGTGCCGTATTGCATGGGTCGTTAGCCCTTGCTTCCTTGATACTTACATTGAGTTCGAAACCAATAAGGAGGGCAATTGAATTAAGATACAACCAGATAAGTATCACCATAAGGGATCCGATCCATCCGTATAATTTGTTATATTGTCCATATGTGTTCACATAGGCCGAAAAACCCATTGATGTAATAATGAATAACAGAGTGGCCAGTGTTGAGCCTGGAGAGATAAATTTGAAGTCTCTCCTTTTTGCGGGTGCAAGATAATACAGGAATGAAATTGCCACAAATAACAGTAAGACAACCACTATCCATTTCAGGATAATAAGTATAAAGATAACGAGATTCCTTTCGAGAATGTCGAGCTCAACCAGTCTGTTGACAGCTGTTTTTCCGAAGATTACAAGAAACCCGGCGGTGGAGATCATGAGCATCACGATCAGCAGGAGCAGAACAGAAATTTTCCGCTGATTTACCCACGACCGTGGTTTAAAAGAATGTGAGGTGACAACAAAGGCATGAATTACAGCATGAATACCATTCGTTGAAAATATGATGGTTGCAAAGAACATAACAAGCAGCAGACCTCCGCTTTTGTTGGTAACAATATCGACTATAGTGTTTTCGAGCAAACTGAAAGCATTTTCAGGGAGGATATTTTCGAAAAGCTTTATGAACTCATCCTGGAAATTGTGGATCGGTACAAACGGGATCAGTGTAAAAATGAAGATTGTGGCAGGGAGCACTGCCATAAGCAGGTTAAAGGCAATGGATGAAGCTCTGGTAACAAGAACTCCTTTCCTGAATCCCTTCATTACAAACCTGAAGACATCAGCTATAGGGATCCCGTCAAAACCTGGTAAAACCAGTTTTTTTATTTTTTCCCTTCCGCTGAACCGTCTTACTCCTTCGATAATATGCATCTTTACATCGCTTTTAAACTCATATCAATACTTCTGATATGATGTGTCAGAGCTCCTACCGAAATGAAATCGACTCCACATTCTGCAAAAGACCTGACAGTTGCGAGTGTTATCCCGCCTGATGACTCGGTTTCAAACCGGCCATCTATAAGACTTACTGCCTCGCGGGTGGCTGCAACATCGAAGTTATCAAGCATGATCCTGTCAATTCCGCCAAATGCAACTATCCTTTTTACATCATCAATGCTTCTGGCCTCAATTTCTATCCTCAGGTCCTTCCCTTTAAGGCGGAGATAATCCCTTGTTTTTTTTATTGCCGTTTCAATGCCTCCGGCATAATCTATATGATTATCTTTCAGCATTATCATATCATATAATCCCATCCGGTGGTTATACCCTCCGCCTAACCTTACAGCCTCCTTTTCAAGAAATCTCATTCCCGGAGTTGTCTTACGGGTATCGATAATTTTAGTTTTGAGATCCTTTACGAGGTCGGTATACTGCCTGGTGCTTGTAGCTATTCCGCTCATCCTTTGCATAATATTCAGGACGAGCCTTTCCGATTTAAGGATTGATTGCTGACTGCCCGAAACAATGAAGGCTATCTCACCCGGCGAAACAGGGGTGCCATCGCTTATAAATAATTCAAAGCCCAGGTCAGGGTCAATTACCCTGAAGAGTTCTTCTGCCACACGGCAACCGGCAAGGACGCAATTCTCCTTTATCAGCAGCCTGGCTTTCCCGGTATTTTCTTCAGGAATACATGCAAGTGATGAATGATCCCCGTCTCCAAGATCCTCTTCAAGGCTTTTCAGAATGAACTCCCTGAGAATTCTATTTTCCATCATCGGGCTCAATACGAATCTGATGAATAAGTAATTCCTGACCTACTTTTTTAAGAAGAAAATAGACCCTGAATTCTCCCTGGTCTGTTTTCAGGTTCCCTATGGCATATTGAGCGTCGTTTTTTGCGCCCTGATGACGGATAATAAAATCTTCAGCATGATGGCTGTTAAAAAAATCACTGAGAATTGTCTCCGCTACATTCTTTTTGTAGAAATCCTCCTTGTCAAGAAGAAGAAGCTCAACTGTCGGATTCATGTACTTTGATAATTCAACCGCATTTCCTGCTTTAATGGCAATAGAAATTCCGGCAGGTATTCTGGCCTGTTCCTGTGCCATGGCTGTAAAAGCACTTAATAAAAGCACAACAACCGGAAATAATCTTGAAAATTTCATTTACAAATATTTTTTTGACCGGTTTCTCTTCGTTAACATAACAAATGTAACGTAATTTTTTAATAATTCGGCTCCCCGCATTCTACGTAATTATAATTACGGCTGCACACTATTAATTATTATTTTTGTAAATAGTGCGGTACACAGTTAACATCGCAAAAGTCGCGCCAGATTTATGAAGATTGCATTATATCTTAACGGAAGGACAACAGAAAAGAATATAGCTGTAGGGATAGAAGACTATTCCGGAAGGATAAAAAAGTATTCATCGTTTGAAGTTATTGTGCTGCCTGAAATAAAAAACACAAAGAGCATGCCTCCCGGTGAACAAAAGATCAGGGAAGGGCAAAGGATATTACTATCATTGAAGTCAGATGATTTTGTAGTATTGCTTGACGAGAAGGGCAGGGAATTCACTACCACCGGATTCGCCGGATGGCTTGAAAAGATGTTTATGTCGTCGCACAAACGGATAGTGTTTGTCATCGGAGGCCCCTGGGGATTTTCAGAAGAGGTGTACGGCAGGGCCGATACGGGTATTTCACTTTCGAAGATGACTTTTTCGCATCAGGTGGTACGGTTATTGTTCCTGGAGCAGCTTTACCGGGTGTTTACAATAATCAAAGGAGATCCCTATCATCACGAGTAGGCCGAAATAGCAAAAGATGAAACCCACATGTAATGCAAACACAAACAAGTATGTATATAATATTCAGACATGTGGGTTCCATCAGGCCATTAAAATAAAAATTATAATCTGATGAAAGAAAAAAGGATCAGGTTGTTACTTTTCGCACTGACTGCTGTGGTGTTCATCACAGCACTTATAGCCGAATCGGTCTATTTCAGTGATTTCGAATACCGCTTTCTGACAAAAAGATTTAACAGGGTACTCAGGGAAAAGGAAAAAATAATGGAGGAGTGTCTCCTTGGCATGGAACCTCTCCTTGCCAGGGGAGAGACACTGGCTCCTGAATCGGAAAGCAACGTTTATACCCTTGCCGAAGAGAACAGCATAACAATATTGGAATATATCGACAATAAACTGATCTATTATTCCGACAATAATTTTGACGTTCCCAGAGTGCTTAATGATACTGTTTTTGCAAAACCTCTGGTCTTTATGCAGAACGGGTGGTTTATGCCAAAGACCCTGAGGGCCGGGAATGAAAATATTATCGGGCTGCTGAGGATCAGTACCGACCATGGCTTTGAAAACGACATAATAAAAAACGGTTTTGAAAAGGATTTCGGGGTCCCCGGTAACATAGGATTCAGCAGAGACGTGAATGCTTCGGCATTCCATGTAACAAACAGCGAAGACACATTTCTTTTTTCGCTGTTGTATCCCGAAAATAAGACCACTACCAACTTTATAATACTTCCCCTTATTCTGTGGACATTATTCATAATCCTTTTACTAATCCTTACAGTTGAACTTGTACATTATCTGATAAGCAGGAATTGGAAAATAATGGCTTTCATTCCGGCTCTTTTAATTTTCTCCGCAATATATGCCGTAATCCTTTTCTTTAAGAAACCTGCAGTCCTGATTCAGACAGATCTGTTTTCTCCTTATATCTACAATATGAACAAGGGTGTCCCTACTCTTGGTCACCTGATGATGGTAAGTGTTCTTATGGCACTCTTCTCATATATTTTCCTCAGATATTTTCCAATGAAAGATACGGCAGCAAAAATTGCTGGCAGGGAGTATCTATTTCTTACCATCATGCTGATTCCCGGGGCGTTGCTCTTTCTTCTGTTCCACCAGGTTTTCAACCATCTTATCTATAATTCAAATATTAATTTCGAGACCTTTAAGGTATTGAACCTTAACGTCTTCAGTATAGCTGGATTTACCACACTGATATTGCTTTTTCTCGTTCCGTTCTTTTATCTATTCAAGATCTTCAGGAATCTCCGGAAGGTCAGGACACAAACCATTATGCTTTCAGTACTGACATCGCTTGCTGTATTCGTGATTTTTATGTACAAAGAACCATTATCGGTAATTCCTCTTGTTTTATTATACATTTTT
This sequence comes from uncultured Bacteroidales bacterium, assembly GCA_963736675.1. Taxonomy (GTDB): domain Bacteria; phylum Bacteroidota; class Bacteroidia; order Bacteroidales; family VadinHA17; genus LD21. The sequence continues at coordinate 403,504 of CAVTPT010000002.1, read as the reverse complement.
ACATCAATTGTTATCTGGTTTTCATGCAACAGGGAGCCTGGATTCTTTAATCTGAATGTTTTTCTTTCAGTTGTTTTTGCCCTGTATTCTCTTTATATGATTACATATTTATCGGAGAAGAAGACAACAGAAAAAATAAAGATACAGGCGGTTATATATTCCACCGAAAATGATCCGGAAGCCGAGCATCTCCTTCTCGATTTATGGGATGATATTTCAATCGATTCGGTACTTGGCAGAATGATGAAGGTGAGAAACTTTGAGAAAGAAGATTTTGATGCAATATCGGATTACCTCCACAGGGAATATTTTACCGGTTATTGGGGTAACTTTAGCCTGAATATCGTTTTATGCAGGGCTGACGATTCACTGAGGGTAGAATCACGTGACGGGATTTATGAGGACTGTTTCGGATTTTTCAATGAGAGGATCACCAGATATGGGCATCAGCTTACCGGTACTGATTTCTATTTCATTGACAACCAGCAGGGACGGTCGAACTATCTGGGGTACCTGTACTATACCACCGGAGAATATATTACAAATGGCTTATATATAGATCTTTACAGCGACATAGACGTATTCCAGCCGGGATATCCCGAACTACTGATTGATAAAAAATATCATGGATATACGAGGCTCAAAGATTATTCATTTGCAAAATATGTCAATGGAGAAATAATTCTCATGACAGGCGAATTCGCATATGATAAGACAGATGCCGAATATATTGACAGGAGCACCGATTACAGGCTGTTTAAATCGGAAGGATTCAATCATGTGTTGTACAGGAATGGCAACATAACAACGGTTATCAGCAGAAAGAGACTCACTGCAGGCGATTATGTTATTTCTTTTGCGTATCTCTTCATTTTTATTTTTATTACTTCGGCGCTGATATTGATAATAGTAAAACCGCCGGCATTAAAAAACCCCCGGTATTTCAGCTTCAGGCAGAAACTTCAGTTAGCCTTCATCGGGATACTGCTTTTTTCATTTGCCTTAATAGGAATAGTAATCGCCTCCCAGGCCATAAGACAATTTCAGACAAAACATACCGAGAACATCAAGGAGAAGCTGAATTCAGTGTATATTGAACTGGAGAACAGGATATCTTCAGAAAAGGCCCTTTCTTCAGACTGGAGCAGCAGTGAATACAGTTCACTTGATATAATGCTTGTTGAACTTTCGAATATTTTCAATACTGATATTAACCTTTACGGACGCGACGGATACCTTATGGCAACTTCAAGACCTGAAGTGTTTTACAGGAATCTGATCAGCCAGCGTATGAATATTCTGGCTTCAAATAACCTTATTTATCTTACGCGCAGCGAATTTATCCACAGCGAAAAGATCGGCAATCTTGAATATATCTCGGCATATGTTCCGTTTTATAATTCAGGGAATGAGCTGCTTGCATATCTGAATCTTCCATATTTCAGGATGCAGAGCGTGCTTGCAAGGGAGATTTCGAACATGATTGTCGCGGTTATTAATTTCATGATGCTTCTCATTGTAGTTACCATGAGTATCGCAGTCATCATCAGCGGGCGTCTTACCTCGCCGCTGATGATGTTAAGCAGAGGTCTGGCATCAGTTGAATTGGGAAAGAAGAGTGAACATCTCACTTACAACGGGAATGATGAGGTCGGGGAACTGGTAAAGCAGTATAACAGGATGGTTGATGAGCTGGATGAGAGCGCAAAAAAACTTACTGATTCCGAAAGGGACTATGCATGGCGGGAGATGGCTAAACAGATAGCTCATGAGATAAAGAATCCCCTTACACCCATGAAACTGAATGTGCAGCAACTACTTAAATCGTGGAAAGACGGGGTCCCTGGCTTTGAAAAGAAGCTGGAAAGGTTTACTAGGAATCAGATTGAGTACATTGATAATCTCTCGTCCATAGCCACTGCCTTTTCATCATTTGCCAAGATGCCGGGAATAAGGCCGGTGGAGGTGGACCTTCTCGACCAGGTTAAAACCAGTCTGGAACTTTTCAAAAACAGCGACAATATAACTTTCAGGATTGGCTGGCCTCATGAGAGCAGGGTGTTCATCCATGCCGATAAAGAGCATCTTAACGGAGTCTTTTCCAATCTTGTCAAGAACGCAATCCAATCAATACCTCAGGGCAGGGAGGGGATCGTTAAGATCAACCTGGAGATCAGAAACGATAAAGTGATAGTTTCTGTTTCAGATAACGGAACGGGAATTCCCGAAGGACTTAAGAAAAAAATGTTCACCCCCAATTTTACTACCAAGTCATCAGGTACGGGATTAGGCTTATCAATAGTAAAAAGATATGTTGAGAGTGCAAACGGCAGAATCTGGTTCGAATCAGCTTCGGACAAAGGATCCACCTTTTTTATTGAGTATCCCTTGTTGTACACTGTGGAAAAAATGAGGTGATATCCGGTTAACAAATTAATTCTGTTGAATTGTTGATTTAAATATTTATATTAGCAGTCCATACCTGTTTCAATGAAAGGCACATTGTCTGGCCATATTAGAAAACTGATAATAAGTCACTTGTTCGTTTTAGGCTTTTGCGGATCTGCTTTCTCCTTACCTCAGGAGATAAATGATACGATCAATAGTTATGCAAGGGTTAATGCTCTCGGGTCTGATTATGTTACTGTTAACGACCTTACCCAGATTTCGCAGTTTTCAGCGGGAGACACGGTGCTCCTTATTCAGATGCAGGGAGTTGGCATTCAGACAACGCAATCATTTTACGGGCTGAATATTCAATCACGGTTCGGGCAACCCGGAGGGTATGACTTTTTCCTCGTTGATACAGTCATAATAGCTACAAGGAGGGTGGTTTTTACAAGTCCTATTCTGAATACCTATGATGTTATCGGAAATATACAGCTGATAAAAGTCCCTTTTTACAGCACTCCTGTTGTGACAGGTAATCTGCTGGCCCGCCCCTGGAGCAATACGCACAACACCGGAGGCGTTGTCGTTTTGATTGCAGGCAGGAAACTGACTCTCGAGAGTGATATAAATGCAAATGGTACCGGTTTCCGGGGAGGAGTGGGGACACCTGGCATTGGTGTATGCGTTATGGATAATTATTCACTTTATAATCATGATTCCTATCCGCTATCCTATAATAATGCAGGAATAAAAGGGGAAGGTATTGCAATTCACGATGAATATAGTGCACTGCTCTATCCTAACCATGCAAAAGGGCAGGGGAGGAATTTTTCCGGTGGTGGCGGAGGAAACGGAAAGTATTCAGGCGGAGGTGGCGGTTCAAACAGGGGACTTGGTGGTGATGGCGGCGATGAGAAATTCTTTGGCGGTTGCATAAATCCGCAGCCCGGCGGATATGGTGGAGTAAGCATTACGGGCACAACCATTCAGGATGGGATCTTTGCCGGGGGCGGAGGAGGGGCATCGACCGGTGCGACAGGATCGACAGCTTCACCGGGTGCTAACGGCGGCGGTATAGTAATAATAATTGCAGACACAATAGAGGGGAATAATCATTTTATAAGATCGGACGGTGGCACAGCTGCCAATGCTCTGGGCGATGCAGGAGCAGGAGGTGGTGGTGCAGGAGGATCTGTCGTCCTCTCTTTCCAGGGATTCTCATCGCAGCTGCAGGTATCAGCAAAGGGCGGCAACGGAGGAATTAATACAGGCGGCTTCGGATCAGGCGGTGGTGGAGGCGGTGGAATGATATGGCTCAGCTCATCTTCGGTCCCGTCCGAAATATCAGCTTCGGTTGCGTATGGGACACCCGGACCGGCCCTCCCTTCGGAGGGAAACGGTGAGATCAAACTCAACTTCGGACCAAAACTGAACGGCTTCCTTTTTAATTCCATATGGTCGGTCGTTACAGGTACCACAACCGACTCAATATGCTCTGACACACCTTTCGGACAATTGAATGGGACCAGGCCTGTCGGCGGGAAAGCACCCTATGTTTACCTCTGGGAATACAGTACTACTTCAGCGACGTCGGGCTTTTCAGCAGCTCCCGGGGTCAATAATCAGCAACATTATACTCCTCCTTCGGTCATTACCCAGACAACATGGTTCAGAAGAAGGATTACAGATGCAAGCGCTCCGGCAATTATTGATATAAGCAAACCTGTTATGATTATTGCCCATCCTTTTATTAAAGATAATGTGATCGGTGATCCGGATACCATATGTTACAGTCAGGATCCTCCTGCCCTCAGTTCAGTACTTTCTGTAAGGGATGGCAACGGAGTATTCAGCTTTGCCTGGGAATCAAGCATCGACAATTCAAATTATACATCTCTTGCAGCCGTTACCGAAAATTATGACCCGCCGGCAGGTCTTACACAGACTACATGGTACAGACGTAAGGTTATATCGGGAAGATGTGTAAGCACAAGCGCAGCCGTCAGGATAAATGTTCTTGAAAATATCTCCAATAATGCGATACTTACAGGGCCACAGGAGATTTGCACAGGAATGATCTTCGAAAATATTCAGGGAACTGTCGCACCCCAGCTTTCGGGTGGAGACAACCTGTACAGTTACAGGTGGGAACGGAGCGCCGATGGAACAACAGGCTGGAATACTGCGGCCGGTGTATCGAACGCTGCCAGTTATAATCCTGTTGAAAACCTGCCTCCCTTCCCGGGACAGGAATACTACAGAAGGGTGGTCTATTCGGGTTCGGACGATGTATGTACAAGTACCAGCGGAACAGTGCTGCTGATTCAGTATCCTGTAATAACCAATAATCTTATTACTTCAGGCGACCAGACCATTTGTGCCGGCAGTGTGCCGGCAGGACTTACCGGTTCACAGCCTGAAGACGGCAAAGGTCCGGGTTCCTATACCTATACCTGGCAGAGTTTTAATAAATTCCATACGTGGCAGGATATCACCGGATATACCGGTGTTACCAATCCCGGCTATTCGCCGCCGGCTCTTTCCGATTCAACTCTTTACAGGAGAATTGTCTACTCATCGGCATGTTCCGACATAAGCCCGGCAGTTGCAATAAATGTGCATAAACCTGTCATTAATAATTCTATATCACTTCTTGCAGGGGGGTTGACCGATACAACGATCTGCTCAGGAGCATTGCCGAACAGGCTTACAGGCCTGGTGCCTTCCGGCGGGGATGGTACCAATTATGCATACCAATGGATCTATTCGGCCGATAACCTTACATGGAATCCGGTGGCATCATCCGGAACCAGCCGGGAATACATTCCGGGAATTCTTCCCCAGACGACATTTTATAAACGCCGGGTGACTTCCGGGGCATGCAGTAATGAAAGCAGTGCCGGAATTACCATAACTGTCTTACCAACCATTGTAAACACAATACCTGAAGATCTTGCAGTCTGTTTTGAAACACCTTCTGTTCCCGTCACGGGGATTCTTTCAGGAGGAGCCGGAACTCAGTACAGGTTTCTCTGGGAGTCAAGCCCTGACGGGATAGCCTGGACGAATGTTACATCTGACACAATAAACACAATGGATGGGGCTAACCTTCAGCTTCCGCTGCTTTCGTCACCTGTGAAATACCGCCGTAAGGTCTGGTCCGGACCATATAATACATGTTCCGGCTTTTCGAATGTGCTCGACATTTCGATAACACCCCGGCCTTATCCGGTTTATGCAGGAGAGGATACAATAATTAACTCTTTTGAGAATATCTATAAACTTCAGGCCCTTGAACCGGTATTGGGAACGGGGACCTGGAGCGTCCAGTCAAGCCAGGGAGTTCCATCTTTTGACAACCAGTCACTGTACAATGCTACTGTCAGCCACCTGTCACCATCGGGGTCAAATGTTCTTTTATGGAAAGTAGTTAACGGAGTGTGCGAACTTACATCAACCGTTACGGTTGAAATAATGGATATTCAGATCGCTGAAGGCATTTCGCCGGACAACAATGGTAAAAATGACGTGCTGACAATAAAAGGGCTTGATCTTTCGGTTGACGAAATATCGGGGAGACCAAATCATCTTATTGAGTTGATAATTGTTAACAATGCGGGGGTTAAGGTCTATTCCACATCAAATATTAACGATAACGAGTGGAAACCATGGGATGGGAAAAACTCCGGTGGCATTGATCTGCCTGAAGGGACTTATTACTACCTGCTGACAATAAGGTCGGGCAGGATTGAAAGGCAGATAAAGAAGAGTGGATTTGTTTTACTGAAAAGATATTAGCATCCGGAGTTCCTTATCAGACCCGGTAATTGAATTATACATAATGCACAGAGAGAGGGTTTTTACAGTACTTTTATTTTTGTTCCTGACCGGAAGCTCTTATTCCCAGCTGGTCCCCGATTCAAACAGAATTAGTCTGGGGTATCCTGTGTATAGTCAGTATCTGCAGAACGGTCTGGTTATCAATCCGGCATATGCAGGCACCCGTGGTGCACTAAGTGCATTTATGTCGTACAGGATGCAATGGATGGGAACAAAAGGTTCACCATTACTGCAGTCTCTTTCATTTCACTCTCCGATGAAAAACGACAAGGTGGCTCTGGGACTGATTGCCCAGTTCATGCAGTATGGTGTCACAAAATCAACAAGTATTTACGCCGATTATGCCTATCATATACGTTTCAGGGACGGGAGATTATCGTTTGGTTTGAAAGCCGGAGTCGATGTGTCAAACACCGACTATACGGGTATACTTCTTTTTGATAAGGAGGACCCTGTTTTTGAGGCAGATAATAAACCTTATGTACTGCCAAACGTTGGGGCAGGAGCCTACTATTATACCGGCAGGTATTATGCCGGACTGGCGATTCCTTCATTTCTTAGTTACCAGAGGACCGGTAACGGGAGCACTCAGTTGTATCACAGCTTCGGAGAGTACAGTTTCATGTTGTCAGCAGGTGCCATTTTTGATATTTCTCCTTCACTTAAGTTCAAACCTTCGTTGCTGATCGACTACTCGATGCGTAAAACAAGAAAGCTGAACAAGTTTGATTTAAATACGAATTTCATAATTGCTGATATGTTCTGGGCGGGGGCCTCGTGGAGGTTCCCTGAACAGGTTATCGTGGGGATATTTCAGGTTCAGGTGAACCAGCAGCTGATGGCAGGCATATCGTATGATTATCCGGCTGGACGAATGAACTCATTTTCAAATGGATCGACAGAAATCACACTCCGGTATGATTTTGGATACAAGGTCAGTGCTGCTAATCCGAGATATTTTTAATAAATGATGAGCAGAGGCACCGCGAATATATTATCAATTTTAGTCTCCTTTTTGCTGGCAGGAAATGTTTCATCCCAGCAGGTAACGCAATATAGTATAACCAGGATGCCGTTCAGCTCTTCTGTTTTTAATGAAATATCACCGGTAATTGTATCTGATGGAGTGATATTTTGTTCTGACCGCCGTGTCAGCAATATTACTGACCGGACGGCATTTGACGGACGCAGGCTTTTTAATATCTTTTATGCTGAACGGCAAGACTCAACGGTCTGGGGAAAACCTGTTGAGTACAAGACTGAGCGTAGTTCACTTTTCAATAACGGGCCACTATGTATTGCACCTGATGGAATTACTGTTTATTTTACCAGCGAAATTGAAACTGGTCCGGCAGCAAAGAGCAGGGATTTTGAAAATCACAGCGGATTATTTACTGCCAGAATTTCGGGGTCTGAACTGATATCTGTTGAGCCTTTCGGTTACAACAGCATTGAGTATGATATTGCCCAGCCTTCGGTAAGTGCAGACTCAAAGTACCTCTTTTTCTCCTCTGACATGCCGGGAGGCCAGGGAGGTTCGGATATTTATTATTGCGAATGGATAGATGGTGAATGGGGCCCCCCGGTTAACCTGGGCCCGAAAGTAAATACTCCTGCTGCTGAAAACTATCCGAATATTCATCCGTCAGGCTATCTGTATTTTACTTCCGACAGGCAGGGAGGTATCGGGGGGCTCGACATTTATTACACCTCATTAAGTTACGGAGGATGGAGCGATCCGGTGCTGCTTCCGGAGCCGCTCAATTCATCTTCTGATGATTTTGCCCTGGTGGCCGGAGACAACCTCAGGGCAGGATTCTTTTCGTCGAACAGACGCCGGAGTGATGATATTTATACTTTTAACGCAACAACAATAAGGAAAACGTCGTGCGAACCAGTGATGGAAAACAATTACTGTTACGAGTTCCTCGAGGAGAATGCAGTGAAATACGATTCCATGCCTTTCAGATATGAGTGGAGATTCGGTGATGGAGCAAAGGACACAGGGGCGCTTGTACAGCATTGCTATGCGGGGCCGGGAACATATATCGTTCAGCTGGATGTGGTTAACCTTTTAACCCGGGAGGTCCTTTATAATGAAAAATCAGACACTCTCGTGCTAAGCGAGTTTGAGCAACCTTTTATTACTGCACCCGACAGTGCTGTCGCGGGCTCTTCTGTAGTTTTCTCGTCGGAAGGGACCAATCTGCCCGGATGGGATATTGCAGAGTACTACTGGAACTTCGGTGATAACACAGTGGCGGTCGGGAATGAGGTCCGGAAGATTTTTGAAACTGCCGGCAATTATGATGTGCAGCTTATCGTCACCTCCAGGGCCGGGGAAGATGGACTTGCAAGAGAAGCATGTGTTTCAAAAAATATTACAATATTGCTGAGCCCCTGATTATTAATATTACTATTTTTGGATGCCAATGAAAGTTCGCAATACAATCAAGGTCCTTGTTACAGTCATCACTCTGATGGCAGCACTCCCCCGTGGAGTGTCGGGACAGGCTGTTCCCAATATGGTTGAGAATATCCCCTTCCTCGTGACTTTTGGAAAAAACGGAGAGACCTCATGGGGCGACGACGATTTTTATTCACTGTTCTTTTTCACCATACCAAAAGATTTTAACCAACAATTTTATATAAAGGTTTTTGATCCGGATGTGGGGGGTGAAAACGACGAGATTCAGGGATTATGGGATTCACGGACCATGTTCTCGGTATATGGAGGGAAAGGAGTGGATCCGGATAAAAACGAGGAATCACGCGGCCTTGTCGAAGGGGCCAATTATAAAACCGGGAATCTTCTGACATCGAGGGTTTTTGGTAATGACCCGAAATATGATAACGGTTATTATGCATTCGGACCCTTTAATCCTGCTGAAGGTGACTTCAACGAGAAATGGAACAGTTATATTTTCAAAATAGTATGCGAAGGGATTACAGGCGATGACGGAAACCTTCACAGGTATTTTCTCAGCCGCGAAAAGGATAAGGAAGTCCCGATCGAAGGGGCAAACGCCTTCACATACGAATATACCTTCAGAATGTGGAATGATACCAAAAGCATAGCTCATATTTATCCGTACGTCGATACGGGGACTGTGTGGGTAAGACAAAGGAATTTCGACTGGGATGATGACGGAGCTATTCTTGTTGTGTCAACATACAAACAGGGAATAACGGTGCCAATTTCAAATGAAGACAACTGGGAGATGTCGAGGATACCGATTGAACCTCCGGAGGTAGGTAAATCGCTTGATTTTCAGTTTCATAAAAAACAGGGATCTCTTGTACGAAATAATAATGTGGTTGTAACACTGGAGAACCAGAGAGGTGATGCGTTGCAGTTTTTCAGCTCACCTATCGGTGGGGTGCCCGTATATCAGCCTAAGACAACCATCCGGCAGATACCAAAAAAATAGCACAATTCTGATATGAGAATTAATTTAACCCACAGGGTATTGATCAGCGCCACAGTGTGTCTGTTTCTGTTTTCAGGGATACTGAAAAGTCAGTCGTTCAGGTTTAAGAACTATGGGGAGGGAAGCGGTATCCCAAGTAGTGTCGTATATACTATTGTTCAGGATAATTCAGGTTATCTCTGGACGGGTACTGCGGAGGGACTGGCGAAGTTTGACGGTATAGAATTTCACAATATCTCTTTCCCCGATTCGGCTGAGAACAGATATCCAACAAGTTCCCTCAGGGACAAAAACGGGACATTATGGTTCGGTTGTAACGACGGCACTGTTTTTCATACAGCAGAAGGGAAACCTGAACAGATTAAAGTATCAAACACCTCGGGTATCAGTTCTATTATCGAAGGACCTGATGGACTTATCTGGGTACTACCACAGAAGAAACCGGTCTTCAGCATTAATCCTCTGAATCAGGAGGATATTCAGGAGTATTCATTAAGTGCTGATCCGGTTATATCGTCAGGATGTTTTTCAGCCGATGGTGATCTTATTATCGGTACCCTTGAAAATATTATGGTATGCAAGGCTTCGGACGACTCAATTTCGGTATTAAGTATCGTTGAGGGGTTTGATTATTCTCGAATAATGGCAATTCACCGGATGGACGATGGAAACAGCTTTCTGATAGGAACAGATGGCAACGGACTCTTTCAGCTTGAGTTAAACGGTAACGAAAATATTCTGTCCCGCGTTGATGGTCCTCCGGAACTGGCGACTCTTGCCGTCAGGGCAATAATGGAAGACAATGAGAATGTTATATGGATATCAACTGCTGAATCGGGTGTGATACGATACTCTTCGGGAAAAGTAAGGATAATGGATGAATCATCGGGCCTTGCCTCGGATAATGTATCGTGTGTATACCAGGATCTTGAGAGTAATATCTGGATGGGATTTAATGGCGGGGGTCTTTCGCTGTTAGGCTCCGACGCCATTAGCTTTTATTCTCCCGGAAGAGGGAGTATGCCTGATAATGTGATTTATATTAATGTATTGGGTGATAAATACTTTCTGGGTACTCCTTCGGGTTACTATCTTTTTGATCCTCTGAGTGGTGAACCGGGAGCATTTAAAGATCTGTCGGGTAGTACCGGCCGGAGCGATATCAGCTCGTATTTTATCGACACTGAAAGTAACATCTGGATTGCCACCAGGGGATCGGGTCTGTTTAAAATGGATAATTCCGGCAGGGTAAGATTGTTTTACAGATCGGAAGATACCGGTGAGAACAACATTATGCATATTGAGATGGATCAGGAGAACATCTGGCTGGCAACGCTCAACGGATTGATTTTATTGGACAGGGCAGACGGAGAATATAAGAACAACTATAATATCAACACAGGGTTGCCGCACAACTATATTAACCAGGTGGCTCTTGCCAGCGATGGAAGTGCACTTGTGGCATGTGAAAGCGACAGGTTATACAGGGTTGATGCCGGTTCCGGAGTTGAGGCAGGTAATGTTGTAATATCAGGCAGAATGCTTAATAAGATCCTGGCTGTAACAGTTGCCCGCGACAGTGGTGTCTGGGCTGCTACCTCGGGTAACGGGGCTTTCTGGTTTTATGGTGATTCTGTGAAATCACTGACTGTATCGGATGGTCTTCTGTCGAATTATTGCTACAGTATTTATGCTGATTCGGAATCGAATGTCTGGATCGGTCACTCCAGAGGGTTTTCCGTCTATAACTCTGAAACCGGAATGGTAAAAGTTTACGACACTGATTTTGCCGGAGCGGGAGACTGTAACGCTGACGGGTTATTTGAATCACCCGATGGCAAAGTCCTTATCGGGACCACCCGTGGCCTTATTGTCTACGACAGGCAACGCGAAAAAAAGACCCAGGTTCCTCCGTTCAACAACATCAACTCGGTTACGATCAACAATGTGGAATACCCTTATCAGCAGTCAATTACACTTCCGTACAAAAAAAGCTATTCTGTGAAGATCAGTTTTGTAGGGATCAGTTTCAGTAATCCCGAAAAGGTCTTTTACAGTACATTTATGGAAAATTTTGATGCTGACTGGAGCGGTTTATCATCCAACAGGGAGGTCGCATATAGTCTGCGGGATGGAAGATATAAATTCAATATCGTATCAGTTAATGAAGATGGACTTTCACAGGAGACTCCGGTTATGATCGACATTCTTATAAAGAAACCTTTCTGGAGAAGCTGGTGGTTTGTACTCTCGGTAATTGCTTTTGTATCGGGGACAGGTGTACTCATTGTCAGTGAAAGGGAGAAAGCCCAGAAAAAGATCCGGGAATATCTTGAGAAGGAACTTGAGGCGAGGACTGAAGTTGTAATGAAGCAAAAGAACGAGATAGAGCTTCAGAATATTGAGATTACAGACAGTATAAATTATGCGAAAAGGATACAATCAAGTATTCTCCCTGATCTTAACAAGCTTAGGAGCTATTTCGATGATGCTTTTATAACTTTTTATCCGAGGGATATTGTCAGCGGTGATTTTTACTGGTTTGATGAAATTGACGATGGCAAGTTTATTCTTGTTTGCGCCGACTCGACCGGGCACGGGGTTCCCGGGGCATTTATGTCGGTGATTGGTTCCACACTTCTCCGTGATATTGTCTCACGTCAGAGAATTTCGAAACCCTCTGAAATACTTTCCAAGCTTGACAAACAGATCTTTTCAACCCTTAACCAGAATCTTGAGCTGGGGATTTCAAACGACGGGATGGATGTTGTTGTATGTGAATTTACCAGGCACGACAGGCATGTCAGGTTTGCATCGGCCATGCGGCCGGTCATAATTGTGATCGACGGTGAAATACTTTATATAAAAGGTAACAGATCGTCAGTAGGAGGAGAATCGGCTAATGAGAAATTTTTCGACGACCAGGAATATTATCTTAATAAAGGCGACACCATTTATCTGTTTTCCGACGGTCTGCCCGATCAGTTTGGAGGTCCGGATGGTAAAAAGATGAAGATCGCCAGGCTTAAGCAGCTTATAGAGGACATTTCAAAAATGCCGATGAAAGAACAGAGTGAAGAAGTTTCACGGTTTTACCACGAATGGAAGGGACCCCACGACCAGGTTGATGATATTATTTTCATGGGGGTCAGGGTCTGATTTTATTCAATCAGCGGTAGATATTATTCTCCGAGATATTAATTTCAGCTGTTGATACTGTATTACTTTCGTTGCCATCCCTGTCTTTGATATAGAAGTCATAACGTATTATATCTGTTTCGTAATAGAACAGGTATAGGAAAGTTACTGATATTGTGCCTTTTAATATTTTGTTCTGCCCTTCCCTTTCCATGTATGGGATCCTGTAGTCCGACGGGTTCAGAGGGTCATCTTCGGGGGCAGGATTCATTACTCCGCCGGTTTTTCTAAAGAGTGTAAAGAAAAGATTAACAGTGTCAGAAGTTTGTCCTTCCGAAGGCACAGGTAATCCCAGGTCACCGTCACCGTCTTCAAAATAGAACTTCAGCCTTCCTCCCTTTGCTTCATTCCCAAGAATATCGATAGTGTCGAACACCGAAAAACTGGTAAATTCAATATATGGTTCAGGAGGTAGTTTCTCGATTTTTCTGCACGACATAATTATTATCGTGAAGAGCAAAAATGATATTGCAAGTCTGATTGTCCTCATTGTTTTCCGGTAAGCAAACTATCATACAAAAACTACACCAAAATACACTATTTTTTTCTAAAAAATATCCTGACAGGTACTCCCGTAAACTCAAAGTGCTCCCTTATCCTGTTTTCGATGTACCTTTTATATGGTTCCTTGACGTATTGAGGAAGATTACAGAAAAATGCAAACGATGGTGTATATACAGGCAACTGGGTTACATATTTTATTTTAATATGCTTCCCTTTGAGTGCAGGTGGCGGGTTAACCCTGACAAGTTCCTGCATTACGGTATTCAGCTCAGCGGTCGGTATTTTTCGCCGTCTGTTTTCGTTGACCTTTTCAACCAGTTCAAGTACTTTGTGAATCCTTTGCTTGTTGGTGGCAGAAATAAACAGGATGTGATAATCGGTAAAGGGCGATGTTTTATCTCTTATATCTTTTTCGAAACGGGTAGTAGTACTGTTTTCTTTCTCTATAAGATCCCACTTGTTTACGAGAATTATCATTCCCTTGTTATTCTTTTGTATGAGTGAGATGATATTAAGATCCTGGGCCTCTATCCCCCGGGTCGCATCTATCAGTAAAAGACAGATATCCGAATTTTCGATAGTCCTGACAGCCCTCATCACCGAGTAGAATTCAATATCCTCACTTACCTTTCCCTTTTTCCTGAGCCCTGCAGTATCGACGAGCAGAAAATCATGATTATACTTGTTAAACCTTGTATATATAGAATCGCGTGTTGTACCGGCCAGGGGAGTTACAATATTTCTTTCCTCACCAAGGAGTGCATTTATCAGCGATGATTTTCCGACATTTGGCCTTCCTATAATAGCTACCCTTGGAATGTCGGGGATAATTTCAGGAGCCATATCCGGAAGGTTTTTTACTACCTCATCAAGAAGATCTCCCGTACCGCCTCCGTTTATTGAGCTTAGCGGGAAATAGTCTCCCAGACCAAGGCTGTAGAATTCAGTAGCTTCAAAAAGTCTTTCACTGTTGTCGACTTTATTTACGACGAGTATCACTTTCTTGTTGTACTTTCTTAAGAGTGAAGCAACAGACATGTCGAGTTCATGTATGCCTGTCGTGACATCAACCATAAAGAGAATAATATCAGCTTCCTCTATCGCCAGGTGCACCTGCTTGTTTATCTCCTCTTCAAAAATATCGTCCGAATTTCTGACATATCCGCCGGTATCAATGACGGAAAAATCCATGCCATTCCAGTTCGCCAGCCCGTAATTCCTGTCACGGGTGACTCCGCTGACTTCGTCGACAATTGCTTCCCTCGAAACGGTAAGCCTGTTAAAAAGTGTCGATTTTCCTACATTGGGTCTTCCGACTATTGCTACTATTCTGCTCATATAATTTTTTGTCGCTATTAACGGTATCCGAACCTTTTAAGCATCGGAGACTTTTCCCGCCAGTCCTTGCTGACCTTAACATACATCTCAAGAAATACCTTCCGGCCAAAAAAATCTTCCATATCCTTACGGGCTTCAGTTCCTACCCTCTTAAGTTTCGAACCTTTATGGCCGATAATGATTCCTTTCTGGCTATCCCGGGTAACATGAATCAGAGCTCTTATCCTGTAGAGTTTTTCTTCCTCGGTAAAACTTTCAATTTCTATCTCTACAGAATAGGGGATCTCTTTCTGGTAATGCAGAAGAATTTTCTCACGGATTATCTCGGACGCAAAGAATCGTTCATATTTATCAGTCAGCTGATCTTTTGGGAAATAGGGTTCACCCTGCGGCAACCGGCTGAGCACCGCATTAAGAAGAGTGTCGAGGTTAAAACCTTTAAGTGCCGAAAGAGGGATAACAGGTGAGCCGGGAAAAATCTTTTCCCAGGTTCCGGTAATGGTCTCAAGTTCCTGCTGGTTACTCAGGTCAATCTTATTTACCGCAACAATCACCGGTATTCCGGAACTTTTTATTTTATCAGGATATTCAATGGTATTCTCCTCTTTTTCAGTAACATCAGTAACGTAAAGAATTATATCCGCATCGTTAAGCGCTATATTGACAAAGTTCATCATTGATTCCTGAAGCTTATATCTGGGCTTGAGGATACCCGGAGTATCGGAATATACTATCTGGAAATCGTCACCATTAACAATGCCCATAATCCTGTGACGCGTTGTCTGGGCCTTCGGTGTAATAATTGAAAGCTTTTCCCCGACAAGGGCATTCATTATTGTGGATTTCCCCACATTCGGATTACCGACGATATTTACAAAACCTGATCTGTGTCCCATCCCTTCTGATTAAAATATCCCTCTTTTAAGCATGTTGATTTCCTTGTCTGTAAGGAATCTCCATTTCCCGCGGGGGAGATTCTTTTTGGTGAGACCCGCAAAATAAACTCTGTCAAGTTTTTTCACCTTATATCCCAGCGATTCAAAGATTCTCCTTATCACCCTGTTTTTTCCTGAATGCAGTTCGATCCCTATCTGACTTCTGTCTTCAGGATCGGCATATGAAACAGCATCGGCTGTAACAATTTCACCATCAAGTTCAACACCTTCGGTCAGTGTAAAGAGGTCGTTTTTTGTGACCTGCCGGTCGAGGAACACGTGATATATCTTTTTCCTTTCGTACTTCGGATGGGTCAGTTTCCCTGTAAGATCCCCGTCGTTTGTAAGCAACAGAACTCCTGTTGTCGCCTTGTCGAGTCTTCCCACAGGGTAAACTCTTTCGTGGCATGCATCACCGATAATTTCAAGAACGGTATGATCGGCATGGGGATCTTCGACTGTTGTAACAAAGCCTTTAGGCTTATTCATCACAATATATACTTTCTTTTCTGCTGAGAGCTTCTTGTTTTTGTATTGCACATCGTCATCATTCGAGACTTTTGTCCCGAGGTCTGTAACGATTTTCCCGTTAACACTAATAAAACCATTCTGAATAAGTTCATCAGCTTCGCGACGTGAACAGGTACCGCTGTTGGCAATGAATCTGTTAAGACGTACCGGCGTTGTTAACTGTTTCCCCGGTTTTTCAGCCGGCCTTGATTTCCCCCCGGACCGGTTATCCTCCCGCTTCCTGTTTACCATTATGAATAATTTATCAGGGTGCAAAGGTACAATTATTTGCCAATATAATGATTTGAAGATATTTTTGCACCTTTGTACCTCTTAAAAAGAAACAGAAATGACACTCATTAAATCCATCTCAGGAATTCGTGGTACAATCGGAGGAAAGCCCGGCGAGGCTCTGACCCCGGTCGACATAGTAAAGTTTTCGGCTGCTTATGGCACATGGCTGAAAAGACGGCATAATAAAGAAAAACTAAAGGTTGTAACCGGCCGTGATGCCCGAAAATCGGGAAGTATGGTCAACAGCCTGGTCAACCTTACACTGAGCAGCCTTGGTATTGATATTACCGACCTGGGACCTGCAACAACGCCCACAGTTGAAATTGCGGTGACAGGCACAGGATCGGATGGTGGAATTATTGTCACGGCAAGTCATAATCCGGCTGAATGGAATGCACTGAAGCTCCTCAATGAAAGGGGAGAGTTCCTCTCGGCGATGGATGGCGCGGAGGTGCTTGAGATTGCAGAAAGAGAGGATTTCAATTTTGCCGGAGTCGATATGGCCGGTTCAGTCAAAGAAGACAGGTCGTGGGCTAAAAAACATATTGACATGATACTTGATCTGAAACTGGTCGATGTAAATGCCATAAAAGCTGCCGGATTTTCTGTAACAGTTGACTGTATAAATTCGGTAGGAGGAATAATTCTTCCGGACCTTCTTGAAGCTCTGGGAGTAAAAAATGTTATTTTGCTTAATTCTATACCTGACGGAAATTTTGCTCACAACCCGGAACCTCTTCCGCAGAACCTTGAAGAGATTTCGGAACTCACCAGGAAGGAGAAGGCTGATGTCGGATTTGTTGTAGACCCTGACGTCGACAGGCTGGCATTTATCTGCGAGGATGGTACAATGTTCGGAGAGGAATACACCCTGGTGGCTATATCGGATTATATCCTGAAACATACACCGGGCAACACTGTATCAAATCTTTCATCCACAAGGGCCCTTAAGGATGTTACCGAGGCATATGGAGGCACCTGTTTTTCGGCAGCGGTGGGAGAAGTTAACGTGGTAAATGAGATGAAACGATGCAATGCTGTAATAGGCGGTGAAGGTAACGGCGGGGTAATATATCCCGTCCTGCATTATGGGCGCGATGCTCTGGCAGGCATTGCTCTTTTCCTTACACATCTGGCAAAGAGCGGGATGACATGCAGTTCGTTGCGAAAAACTTATCCTGAATATGTCATTGCAAAAAAGAAGCTCGCACTCTCCCCCGATATTGATTTCGGAATTATTCTTGACGAAGTCAGGAAATATTTTCAGGGAAATGAAATTGATGAGAGAGATGGAATGAAGATCAGTTTGAAGGATGGCTGGGTTCAGATCAGGAAATCCAATACTGAACCGATCATGCGGATATATGCAGAAGAGAAGTCTGTTTCAGGGGCAGAGAACCTGGCAGAAAATGTTATCAGGATTGTTAAAAAACTCTAATACTTTTTCATTTTTTTTAAATCTCCGGAATAAATATACCCGGATGAATGTCTTAAGAACATAAACAAAAGGCTCCTGTTGATGTTAAAGTATGTTAAGCAGGCCCGGATTGAAGCTCTAATTAATAATTTTGTAGCAGTTATAAGTGAATTATAGAATTTTACCAGCATACAATAAATATAAATAAGTATAATCTCGATGAAAAAATCAATTATTATTACAGGTATTGTTGCAGTTTTGGCGATAATCATACTGATTATTATTGGCAGCGCGTCAAAAAAGAAAGATATTGCCAACCTTTACGCCGAAGCACAGAAAGGACAATTTGACATTGTTGTCACAACTACCGGTGAATTGCAGGCAGAGAATTCGACTGATATAACAGGACCTGAGTTTACACAGAGCAGGAATATCAGGGCTATGGATATTAAGATTACCGACCTTGTACCAGAGGGTACAGAAGTAAAAGCCGGTGATTTTGTGGCTACCCTTGACCGGACAACTTTCGACAACAATCTGAAGGATGAACTGGAAAGGCTTGTCACAATGGAGACTAACCTTGAGGTTAAAATGCTTGATACTGCAGTTACCCTGAGTAATTTACGGGACAACATAAAAAACCTGAGGTTCTCAGTTGAGGAAGCTACAATTACCCTTCAGCAGTCGAAATATGAACCACCGACAACCATCCGTCAGGCAGAAATTTCACTGGATAAGGCTGAGCGATCACTTGAGCAGGCCATCAAAGGTTATTCACTGAGAGTTGAGCAGGCAAGGTCAGATATGAAGACTATCAGAAACAATCTGGTTGAACAGCGCCAGAGAGTGTCAGACATTGAGAACCTGCTTTCGAAATTTGATATTACTGCCCCTTCCGACGGTATGGTAATTTATAAAAGAGACCGTACCGGGGCCAAAAGGAAAGTCGGATCATCGGTATCCCCATGGGATAACGTTGTTGCCACTCTTCCCGATATGTCGACCATGATCTCAAAAACATATGTGAATGAGATTGATGTCAGCAAGGTAACAATAGGACAGAAAGTGGACATTATTGTAGATGCATTCCCTGAACGGTCATATACCGGCCAGGTAATATCAGTAGCAAATATCGGGGAGCAGCTTCCCAGCGCCGATGCAAAGGTTTTTGAAGTTACCATTAAGGTCGACGGATCAGATCCGATCCTGAAACCTTCGATGACAACAGGCAACAGTATCGTTACCAAATCAATCAATGATGTTTTATATATTCCTCTCGAGTGCGTTCAGTCCGGTGCCGACAGTATCCCCTTTGTTTATACCAAGGATAAGAAAAAACAGATTATTGTTATGGGCGAATCCAATGAGAATAATGTGGTAGTTGAGCAGGGTCTTGAGGTGGGGGATGTAATATATCTCAGTAATCCTGAGAATCCCGAAGGTTTTAAAATCGCAGGTGAAGAGCTTATTGCCGTAAACAGGGAAGTGGCAAAAGCCAAAAAGGAAGAAGAAAAGAGACTAAGAGAAGAGGCTGAAAGAGCCAGCCAGACAAGACCAGGCATGATGCCGGGCGGTATGGGCGGCGAGATGACACCTGAGATGATGGAGCGGTTTCAGAATATGAGAGGTACTATGCCAGCTGGCGCTCCCGGAGCCGGAGGAAGACAAATGGATTCAGCTGCAATGAGAAGAATGATGAACCAGCGTAATAATGGTACCCAGCAGGGAGGAGCCCCCGGAGGACAGACCGGACAACAGCCAAGAAGACCAGTGACCCAGGAAGAGGGACAATAATAGAGAGTCTTACCGGTTATTAATTAAGCATAAGTAACAACGTTTTCTAAATCGAAATGATATGTTAAAATTCTTCTTCAGATATTTTCATGATATTGAAATTGCGGTTGAATCGATTATTTCCAACAAGCTTAAATCAATGCTTACTGCGCTTGGGATTATTTTCGGAGTGGCTGCAGTTATCGCAATGCTCGCTATTGGTAAAGGAGCAAAGCAGGAGATCATGGAGCAAATGAAAATGGTCGGGGTGAACAATATTCTTATCAACCCGATCATACCCGATAAATCTTCTTCAACGGATGAGGGAGAGAAACAACAGAAGAAATTCTCGAGAGGTCTGAATATGCTGGATGTGGAGGCGATCAAAGAAACATTGCCTTCTGTAAAAAGGATCAGCCCGGAGATATCATTTAACTCTACGGCTATGTTGAACGGTATAAAGTATACAGCTAAGCTTGTTGGAGTTTCAAATGACTATTTCTATTTATATAACCTTCCTCTTGTCTCGGGCGCATTCTTCAATGATTACCAGGAAGAGAACGGGATCCAGGTGTGCATAATAGGTGCAAATATCAGGGCTAAATTCTTCAGCAAAATAGACCCTATCGGACAGTATATAAAGTTTAATGGTATCTGGCTGAAGGTTATTGGAGTTCTTCAGAAGACAAATGTCAGCCTGACCGGATTTGAAGAGAAAGGTGTGAATGTGTACAACGACAACATCTATATTCCCATTCAGACAATGCTCTTAAGATACCAGAACAGGGCTTTACTGAATACTAAACTTGTTTCTGAAGCTTCTTCGAATATACAGATATTTGGCGGAGGCCCGGGGGGCGGTGGAGGAATGGCGAGAGTTGTTGTAAGCAGTTCTGATGCCGCTGCCGATGTGGAAACAAATTATAACCAGCTTGACAGAATAGTGGTCCAGGTTAATGAGACCGAACAGCTTAATCCTACTACCGAGACCATCAGCCGTATGCTTACCAGGCGTCACACAAATGTAAAAGATTTTGAGATAACCGTACCGGAACTGCTTCTGAAACAACAGCAGAGAACCAAGGATATTTTCAATATTGTGCTTGGTGCTATAGCCAGTATCTCGCTGATCGTAGGAGGTATCGGGATTATGAACATCATGTTCGCATCAGTTATGGAAAGAATAAAGGAGATTGGCACCAGGATGGCCATCGGGGCACAAAAAATGGATATCGTGGTTCAGTTCCTTTCTGAGGCTGTCCTCATAAGTGTTACGGGAGGCTTTATCGGAATATTCCTGGGGGTTATCATGGCGAAACTGATCGAGCAGATCGCCGGTATTATGACCCTGGTTTCGTTTTTCTCGGTATTTATAGCTTTCGGTGTTTCGGCAGCTGTTGGAGTAATTTTTGGTTATTCTCCTGCAAAAAGAGCATCTGAAAAAGATCCGATAGAATCATTAAGATATGAATAAAAAATTTAAAATGAAGAAGTTAATTTTATTATTGTCGATAGGTTTATTCCTTATTTCACAACCCGAATCAGTAGCCCAGGAAGTAAAAAGACTCTCTCTGGATGATGTTATCAAGACTGCTGAGGAGAATTCCCCGAATGCCCTTATGGCAAAGCACCGGTTTCGCGCAAGCTACTGGTCATACAGGACATTTGTGGCAGAATACAGACCATCACTTACGTTCACCGGAACAACTCCGTATTACAGTACTGCATACGAGAGAGTATGGAACTCATTTACAGAACAATGGGATTACAAATCCACAAATGTAATGCGTAACATCGGATCTTTGGCACTTTCGCAAAATATTGGATTAACAGGTGGTACTATCTCCCTTAATTCGGATCTTACCCTTGAAAACGATTTTGAGAAAGATAGCCGCAACTATATTACCGTACCGGTAAGCATTGGACTGACTCAGCCGTTATTCAGATATAATTCCCTTAAATGGCAGAAAAAGACCGAACCATTGAAATATGAAACTGCAAAAAAGACATTTCTCTCCAACATGGAGTCGGTCCATTCCCAGGCTGTATCGTATTTCTTTTCGCTTGCCCTGGCCCAGATAAATACTCAGATAGCCGAAATGAACTACTCAAACTCAGATACACTTTTCAGGATGGCACAGGGAAGGTATGAGCTCGGTACAATTGCAGAAGACGAATTGCTTCAGATGCAGCTTTCGTGGCTCAACTCCCAGACTGCAAGGGCAGAAGCTGAGATGAACCTGAGGGACAGGGAGATCAGATTGAGGTCATTCCTGGGATTTAACGATAACGTGAGACTTGAACTGGTAATCCCAAATGAGATACCCGAGCTGCAGGTTAATTCGCAGGAGGTACTTGATATGGCAATGGCAAATAACCCTGAGATACTTACCCAGCAACTCACTATACTTAATGCACAGAGCAGTGTGGCGCAGGCCAAAGCTGAGAAGGGGCTGAATGCCAATCTGGTCGCTTCGTTCGGAACAAGGGACCAGGACTCAGATTTTGATCTGGCTTATGCCCAGTCGAATCAGCAGCAGAGCATCAGGTTGGGAGTTACCATGCCAATCCTGGACTGGGGACTGGGGCGTGGAAGATATAAAATGGCAGTGTCAAGTCTTGAACTTGCTCAGGTCCAGTCAGATCAGGCGGTCAACGATTTTGAACAGAATCTTCTTCTTGACGTGGACCAGTTTAACCTGCAGGCCCAGCAGGTAGCAATAGCAGCCAAATCAGATACTGTGGCTATGAAGATGTACGAAGTGACCAAAGCCAGGTTCCTGATCGGGAAAATAGCTGTTCTCGACCTGAATAACGCTGATACAAGAAAAGATACCAACAAAAGGGCTTACGTTCAGGCATTGCAGAATTACTGGAATTACTTTTATAACATCCGGTCACTTGCACTGTACGACTTTGTTAACAGGAAGCCCATTGAAACAGATTATGACATGCTTCTCGATTAACCAGTATATATTACAGTCAGATTTCAGGGTCAGGTCTTAAGAGGCTGGCCCTTTTTTTTTATCTCTATTCATGCTGATAATTGTAAAAGGTTTTTATAAAAATTTAATATCTTTGCGCCTCAACAAAAGAATATTCAGAAAATAAGATCGAAATAATCCAAAAAGAAGAGAGATGCAAAACAAAGCAGCTATTATTATTCTTGCAATTGCATTGGCGCTGGTATCGATTTACCAGCTTTCATTTACCGGTGCAGCTTATAAAGTCAGAAAAGAGGCAAAAGAATATTCGCAGGGCGACCTGGTAAAACAACGCGCTTATATAGATTCGATAAATGCATTACCGGAGGATGAATGGAGTTACCTTGGCAATACTTTTAAGGAAGTTCAGAAAAAAGAGATAAATCTTGGTCTCGACCTCAAGGGAGGTATGAACGTAATACTTGAAGTCTCTGTTGAAGATATTTTAAAAGCACTCTCGAACTATAGTACTGATAAGTCTTTTAACGATGCATTGCTTCAGGCCAGGAAGCTATACCAGAATCAGAGCCAGACAGATTTTCTTACATATTTTGGAAGGGCATTCCAGGAAAATGATCCTAATGCAAGTCTTGCTGCAATATTCGGAACTGTAGAACTCAGGGATAAGATAAATTTCAATTCTTCAAATGATGATGTTCTGAAGGTTCTCGACGATGAGATAGCATCAGCCATTGAAAATGCCTTTAATATCCTTCGCTCAAGGATCGACCGTTTTGGGGTTGTATCGCCAAACATCTCAACGATGTCTACCGCAGGCCGTATACTCATCGAACTTCCGGGACAGGATGATGCGACCAGGGTACGTGAACTCCTTCAGGGGACTGCCAACCTTGAATTCTGGGAGACTTACGAGAATGCTGAGATAATAAATTACCTTGCAGAGGCAAATAACCTCCTGAGAGATATACAGGCAAACACTATTGTCAGCGACACAATAACAGCGGTTTCGGGAGAGGAAACGGCTGCAGCTGATTCAACAAAGGGAGATCAGTCGCTACTTGATCTCATTGAAACAGATTCCACACAACCTGCACCTGCTGCAAACCGGGAAGAGTTCAATATTCAGAATCCTTTGTTCGGGATACTTAATCCGCGTGTCACCGAGCAGGGAGAGCCCTTGCCCTCCAGCATGGTCGGACTTGCAGCCGGAATAGATACGGCAAAGGTGAACAGGTTTCTGAACATGAACCGTGTAAAGGCTGTTTTCCCGCGTGATCTGAGGCTTCTCTGGAGCCAGAAACCTTATAAATATGATCCGACAGGAACACTCTATGAACTGCATGCAGTAAAAGTCACTACACGCGACGGACGTCCTCCCCTGAACGGAGATGTAATTACATCAGCCAGACCTTCCTCAGGAGTAACAGGATCGGAGGTACAGGTTGATTTCACGATGAATGCCGAAGGCGCCAAGACCTGGGCAAGGATAACACGTGAAAATATTGGCCGGTGTATTGCAGTTGTACTCGATGGTTACGTCCGCTCTTACCCGCGGGTTGAAGTTGAGATTACAGGAGGTAATACTGAGATAACAGGTGATTTTACCATAGAAGAAGCAGACGACCTTGCAAACATACTGAAATCGGGAAAACTCCCGGCGCCGGCCACAATAATATCTGATACTGTTGTTGGTCCTACATTGGGTAAAGAGGCTATTAATGCCGGTGTCAAATCATTCCTCATATCCTTTGTAATTGTACTGCTTTACATGATATTTTATTACAGCAAGAGTGCCGGGACAATTGCTGATATAGCACTATTTGGAAACGTCTTCCTGATAATGGGAGTGACGACTTCCCTCGGGGCCGTGCTTACCTTACCCGGTATTGCAGGTATTGTATTGTCGATGGGTATGTCGGTCGACGCGAATGTGCTTATATATGAACGGATCCGGGAAGAACTGCGGGCGGGAAAGGGAATAAAACTGGCTGTTGCCGATGGTTATAAAGGCTCCCTGTCAGCTATTCTTGACTCAAACATTACAACCCTTCTTACCGGTGTCGTGCTTTATTTATTTGGAACAGGTCCTATCAAAGGTTTTGCAACGACCCTCATAATTGGTATTTTCACTTCACTGTTCTGTGCAATCTATATCACCCGTCTGATTTATGAGAGGCTGCTTAAGAAAAATGCAGATCTTTCATTTTCAATTAAGATTACGGCAAATATTCTTAAAAATACCCATATCGATTTTATGGGGAAAAGAAAGATCTTTTATGCGATATCCATCGCTGTCACTGTGATAGGTATTGCATCTCTTGTAATAAAAGGCCTCAATCCGGGTATCGATTTTTCGGGTGGACGTTCATATGTTATCAGGTTTGACGAACCGGTCAGGACCGCAGATGTCGCCCGTAACCTTACCGGTGCCTTTGGTGAAGCGCCTCAGGTTGTTACCTTCGGTAAAGAAGATCAGGTAAGGATCATCACAAAATATAAGATTAATGAAACAGGCGTTGACGATGAGATAGAAACTGCACTTTACAATGGTCTGAAGGGTATGATAGGAGCCGATGTTTCAAAAGAAGAGTTTCTCTCCGATTACAGGGTGAGTTCTGAAACTGTCGGGCCGACAATAGCAAGTGATATTAAAACCAGGGCTGTATGGGCCGTGGGACTCTCGCTGATAATTATGTTCCTCTATATTTTCATGCGCTTCAGAAACTGGCAGTATGGACTTGGGGCATTTGTTGCTGTTGCTCATGACGTTATGATAGTCATCGGGATTTACTCACTGCTATGGGGGATACTGCCTTTTTCGATGGAAATGGATCAGTCCTTTATTGCAGCAATACTTACCGTGATAGGTTATTCCATTAATGATACAGTTGTTGTTTTTGACCGTCTGAGGGAGTTCCTTCCGCTGCACCGGAAACGGCCTGTCAAGGAGGTTATCAATCTGGCAATGAATGATACACTTAGCCGTACCATGAATACCGGGGTGACCACGATCCTTGTGCTTATTGTGATGTTCTTCTTCGGAGGTGCAACTATCAGGGGATTCCTTTTTGCCATGATAATAGGGATTGTCGTGGGGACTTACTCTTCGGTATTTATTGCTTCGTCGATTGTTTATGACTCGACTAAGAAAAAGGGAATAAAGTATTAACAGATATTAAATAGTTACTTGAGAGGGTTTCGGTGGAACCCTCTTTTTTTTATGCTTCAATGCCGGGGTTAACGTTAAAGTCGTTACTTTTTTTTAACTTTGTCAGCCGGATGAATAATTGATTCATAATCAAATGAGCGGACAGGAAATATTTGTGATTGTAATCGTTGTACTTCTGCTGTTTGGAGCTGACAAACTGCCAGAGATTGCACGGGGTGTAGGAAAGGGTATGCGCGATTTCAGAAAAGCCACTGATGACATCAAAAGAGAGTTTGAAGAGAGCACAAGAGAGATCCGGAAGGATATCAACGATGTTACCGGCACTATAAAAAGCGAAGTTAGTGATATCTCAGGCAATATCCGTAAGGATGTGGATGAAGTGACCGCAAACATCAATAAAGAGGTTAATCAGGCTGCAAATGATATTCAGAGCGGAGTTAATGAGGTAAAAGATAATATAGAAAAAGATACCGGCGAAATAAAGAGCAATTATCAGAAGAATATTAATGAACCTGACGATAATCACTATAATTACGGGTATAATAACGACTAGATCATATCTTCTCAGGCCGGTCTGTAAATTATTTAACCCACATCTATCTCTCTACCACAGGCAATGATCAGGACAAGCGGCATTACAAAGGCTTACGGGGATCTTAAAGTCCTTAAAGGGATTGATATTGATATTAACGACAGGGAGGTCGTCTCTATTGTTGGTGCCAGCGGAGCGGGCAAAACTACACTTCTTCAGATAATCGGGACACTCGACAGGCCGGATAACGGAACCGTATTCTTTAACGGAACTGATGTAAGCCGCCTTGGCAATAAATCGCTTGCCTCTTTCCGGAACAGTAATATAGGGTTTGTTTTTCAGTTCCATCAGCTTCTTCCCGAATTCACAGCGCTTGAAAATGTTTGTATCCCTGCTTATATTGCAGGTAAGACCAAAGCTGAGGCTGAATCGAGGGCTGCGGAACTGCTGGGTTTTCTTAATCTTACTGACAGGCTCGAACATAAACCTGCCGAGCTGAGCGGTGGTGAACAACAGCGTGTTGCGGTGGCAAGGGCATTAGTTAACAACCCTTCAGTTATCCTTGCCGATGAACCTTCCGGAAACCTTGACTCGGAGAATAAAAACGAGCTGCATAAGCTTTTTTTTAAATTAAGGGACACCTTTGGCCAGACGATAATAATTGTTACCCACGACCGGCAACTGGCTGGCATGTCCGACAGGATACTTCAGATAAAAGACGGTCTTATTTTAAGCGAGTCTTAAGCGATCCTTAAGATTATTACTTTCGTAAAACGGATTTTTTCCACATAAACTCCTCTTCAATAATAACCCGGCTGCGATTCTTTGGTTTTTTACCGGTATATTCTATCTCATCAATCAGAAGCTTTATTGCCTCAACAGCCAGTTTCCGGGGATCCTGGTTAATAACTGTCAGGGGCGGATCAAAGAAATCTATAGTTTCATTAAAGCCAAATCCGAAAATACCTATATCCCCGGGGATTCTCAAACCAGCTTCTTTAACCGCCCTGTATATTCCCAGGGCTACCCTGTCGTTCACTGCAAAAATGATCTCGGGCAGGGGTCCGGTACTGTTTAGTTTTTTGAATGATTCATAACCATCCTGAAATTCAAAACCGCTTTCAATTATCCATTCCTTTCTAACGGGGATTTTATTTTGTTTTAATGCGTCGGTATAACCTTCCAACCTCAGTTTCCCGATATTGGTTGTT
This sequence comes from uncultured Bacteroidales bacterium, assembly GCA_963736675.1. Taxonomy (GTDB): domain Bacteria; phylum Bacteroidota; class Bacteroidia; order Bacteroidales; family VadinHA17; genus LD21. The sequence continues at coordinate 376,016 of CAVTPT010000002.1, read as the reverse complement.
GAGTAACCGGCAAAGTGGGCAATCCTTGAATATCCTTCCTGAATGATCATGTTAGTGCCATTCAGTGCACCCGATTTATCATTGTAAGTAACTGTTGAAAATTTCAGGTTATCGAAAGTTCTGTCAAAAAAAACAAGCGGAATTTTCATCTTTTCGACAGTTTTGAAGATTTTCCTGTCTGTCGATTCCTGCGAAAGGCACACAAGCAATCCGTCAACCCTCATTCCGATCAGGTTTTCGATATTCTGTTTTTCGATATCCTGGTTTTCTCTCGAGACAGTAAGAATGACATAGTAATTATGCAATGTTGCATAGTCAATCATTCTGTCCACAATAAAGGAGAAGAAACTGTTTTCAAGGTCGGGCACGGTAATTCCGATCGTAAAAGTCCTCCGGGAATTAAGTTGCCTTGCTATTAAATTGGGCACGTAGCCCATTTTCCTTGCAGTATCCACAATCTTCTTTTTCATTGTCTGCGAAATGTCAGGGTGGTCTCTCAGGGCTTTTGATACTGAGACCCTTGAAATTTTAAGTTCCCTGGCTATGTCAGATTGTGTGATATTTACCATCTCATCACCTTTTAGTTAAGCTAAGAGCCGGCTTCCGGCACCTCTGTCAGTTAAGATCACAATCGTGTCTCCGGTTTGATAACGGTTTTCAACTGCCCTGCCTGAGCACCGTACTCTTCTTTCTGATCCATTTCATAGATCCGTTCCATAAGAGTCCATTTAGCTCCGGCACTGGCATCGGAAGCCGAAACCTGAAATTCCGACACAAATTTCTCCCACTCCTGCTGTCGTGGCATTGAAGCAAGTGCCATCATCGCTTTCCCGTGATCAAACTGAACAGTGGTATCCATTATCATGAAAAGAGTATTCTCATGAATATAGATCTCCATATCTATAATACCAACATCCTTCATTCCCCGGGTTATTTCCGGCCAGGCCCTGTTAATGCCATGTACCTCTTTATACTGTCTGATAAGGTCAGGGTCATCCCTGAGGGTAAGGATCTTGCAATACCTTTTATATTTGAACTCCATTCTTAGTGAACTGATTTTATTCTGTTGCCTTAAACTCTATTTTAAATCCGATTACCTGCCATGCAGGCAGTTTAGCCGGTTTTTTAATGACCAGTCCTGACTCATTCTGCGAAAACCTGATTTTCTGTTCGCTGCCAAGCATTTTAACTGATACTACCGGTGTTGATTCAAATTTTGAGGTCGTCCCAAGAGATTTTACCACAATATCCTCTGTAGGAGTTCCCAGGCAGAAGGCGTAAAGGAAACCATCCCTGGTCGTAAAGCGAATATCTTTTGAGTTGAACTGATAGTTCTCGTTAAAGCGCCCTTTTTTAAATGCTTTTGATTCTGCTGAGAGTTCACCGAATGTTTTCCATGGGCGGCTTCCGTAAATGCCTTCACCGTTTGCAGAGGTCCATATCCCGATACCTTCAAGGATATTAAGCATATCAGGCTCAAGGTCTCCTTCGGGTGTCTGAACAACATTTATAAGAAGGTTCCCGTTCTTGCTTACAATATCAACCAGCATCTGTATAACCTCATTTGCAGATTTGTATTTCTGCCCTGTCCGGTAATACCAGTCCCCGATGGAGGTGTCGGTCTGCCAGGGAAAAGGGCTGACAGTATCAAGAACACCCCGTTCCACATCCTGTACCCATTTTCCTCCGGAACTCTGTTTGCAGGTATAGACAACCACGGGGTTATTGTTACTATCAATATTCTGGTTATAGTAATGAGCGACCAGACTTCTCCCGATATTTTCGAATGGCATCTGACTGTCGGAATAAAGCAGATCGGGGTTGTAGTTGTCCAGCAGTTCCTTTATGCTTCTGAACCATTCGACCTGGGAAATAAGGTTATTGGTTAACCATCCTTTATCGTCGGGTGTGGTTTTTGCATGGTAGAGATCGTTGTATTCAGGATCCGCTCCGTCATAAGGGACACCTGCTTTTGGCCCTTCCTTATCAGATAAGTGAGCATTCTGGAACCATGTATAACTTGCACCGAGATGTTCTGAAACTCCGAACTTCATGTCCTGTTTCCTTGCTGCTTCCTGCCATAGACCGACCACATCCTTTTCCGGACCCATGTTCACGGAGTTCCACTTGTGGATCTTTGAATCCCAAAGAAAAAAATTGTCGTGATGTGTTGCCATACTCACAAAATACTTTGCCCCGGCTTTTTTATAGAGTTCCATAAGTTTGTCGGGATCCCACTTCTCAGCTTTCCAGAGCGGGATTATATCTTTGTAACCGAAAACTGATGGATGACCATAATTTTCAAGATGGTATTTATAAGCGGGATCTTTCTCCTGGTACATTCTTTTTGCATACCAGTCGCCCTGGCGGGGAACTGCCTGGGGTCCCCAGTGCGACCAGATACCAAATTTGGCATCGCGGAACCATTCGGGATACTGGTATTGTAACAGCGATTCGTCAGACGGGCTGAAAGGTCCTTCAGCGATCGGAAGTTTCGCTTCCTGGGCATGCAGCGCCATGGAAAAAATCATGGCACAGAAACCTGTAATAATCAATTGTCTGGAAATTTTACTTTTCATTTCTCTGGTTTTTTATCTGGTTACCTGTTTAATAGTTCCACCAAGTATGTTGAAAGATTAATTTTGCATCCGGTAATATCCGTTAAACCCTGCGGTTTCTGTATCGGTCCGACAGGCTAAAATCTCACTTTAATCTTAATCGAGCCGCTGACAGGTTTCTCCGAAACTACAATTACATAGCCACCTCCGGCACCCGAAGTAACTGCTCCCGGATAGTCTGAAAGGAATTTGGTTTCCACCTCCTTCAGAACAGGATCAGGAACGGTGTTTGGTAATATCTTTTTCCACGACAGGAAAGTACCGGTTAATGACTTTCCGAGTCCGGTAATATCTTTTCGTCTGATACTTTCCCAGCATAAATCTCCTGCTTCGCCAAGCTCTTTTATATACTGTTTATTCAGGTTCATCTCCTTTAACGGGTCATAGCCCTGTGGTCTGGGGTCAAGTTCTACAAGATGAATGACATCCGACAGCCATTCGCAGGTTGACCTGTCGATGGCAGATTCAATCTTTTCGGGCCAGTATCCTCCATTGTAATAAAGACGTGAAATTCCCGGAAGAAGTAATCCAAGATGATCCTGGGAGCCTGATACATATTCGGTTCCCGGAGGATTTTCAGCTCCGAACAGCAGCCTGGCATTTTCCAAAGGATCACCATCAGGGTACCTGTTGCCCCAGAGTTTTATTGCATACTCTCTCGAACTTGTTGCAAGACCTGAACGGAAATTAAAATCCATCCCTGGCCATATCTGTGCAACGACAACCGATCCGGGATGGATTTTTGAGATCCAGGGCTGGTCCACCCATCCACCAGCAAGACAGAGTCTGTAGGGAAACCGCAGGTCTCTTTTTGTACCCGAACTTGACCTGGCAGGAAGGCCGGGCTCAGGGATCCGGTCAAGAACAATATATTCAATTCCAAGGGTTTTGCAAAGAGTCTCTTTTTCGGGAGTATGCCCGTCGTGGTTCACAATAAAGATATCAGGTTTAAGCCTTTTCATGTCAGGCTCAAAATCAAGCATCCCCGTTCCGGAGGCCAGAAAAGCATCATGAACATATCTTACCGACCGGACAATAAACAATCTTTCCAATTCAGAAAAGACAGGTTTTTTCCCCTTCAGTTTAAGGAGGTTTTCATCTTTACCGATACTGACATAAAGATCACCGTAGGCCGAAGCTGTCTTAAAGAAAGCGATATGTCCGCCATGCAGAAGATCGTAACAACCGCTGACAAGGACTATTTTATTTTTCATTGCCCTGCCGGATTTATTTGTTGAATCGGCTTGTTGTCTTTTTACTTACGTGATGTTCAAGCATTTGCTCTTTAATCCAGTCGTAGGTCTTCTTCATTCCTGTCTTAAGCGGGATTGAGGGTTCCCATCCCAGGTATTTTCTGATAAGCGTATTTTCGCTGTTTCTGCCTCTTACTCCCTTGGGAGCATCAGGATCATATTTTCGTTCAAGTTTATATCCGGCTATCTCTTCAACAATGTCGACCAGCTGGTTAATCGAAACCATTTCACTGCTTCCGAGGTTTATAGGCTCTTTTATATTACTGTACATTATATCGGTAATACCTTTTATACAGTCGTCGATATACATAAAGCTCCGGGTCTGATGACCGTCACCCCAGATAATGATCTCCTTATTTCCACTTACCGATGCCTCTATTACCTTGCGGCAGATCGCTGCAGGGGCCTTTTCCCTTCCACCGTCGTATGTCCCGGAAGGGCCATAAACGTTGTGAAACCTCGCGACTCTTGTTGTCAGGCCGAAATCTTCCATGAAATGGCGGCACATACGTTCACTGAATAGCTTTTCCCATCCATACCCATCCTCGGCAAGGGCCGGATATGCATCTGATTCCCTCAGACCTGGATTATTCGGATCTGTCTGTTTCTCCCCATTGTAAACGCAGGCGGAAGAAGCGTAAAAAAACCTGGTGATGCCACAATCGAGTGATGCGATAAGAAGATGTGTGTTTATAAGAACACTTATCATACACGCTGCTTTATTATTCTCAATAAAACCCATCCCTCCCATATCGGCAGCAAGGTTAAATACCTCATTATATCCGTTAACTGCCTGATAACAATTCTCCCTGAGCCGCAGGTCAAGAACAAGGTTATCGGCAGAGTCGGAGACCTGATACCATTCATTAAGCGGTTTAATATCTACTGCTCTGACAGTATGACCTTTTTTTATCATCTCTTTTACAAGGTGTCCTCCAATGAATCCACCAGCACCTGCAATAACTATTTTTTTCATGATATCCATTTTTTTAATATTCTTATTTGCTTTGAGATCTTCAAGATTTCTTATAACGGGTTTATCCTGCAATTCTAATGTATTCTGAATAGCCCGGCTCCGTGACGATTGATTGTTCTTGTGATGGAGTCGGTAAATTTGCCGAGCTTTTCGCCAGTCCACAGATCTGTTACTGAATGCGTCCCTGTCAACCCAAGCTGTTCAAATGTAACAGTAATATCTGCAGTTACGCCTGGTTCAGGTCCGGCAGGATCGACGGTGAAGACCAGAAATTTACCATTGTTTGGTCTCACAGGTTGGGGATTACTTCCCTGTTGCGGGAATCCTGTTGAGGAAGACCCGTTCTCCAGCCCTGCTTTAGCCTGAAATCGTGTGACTCCGGCGGGCAGGTCATACTCAATAATGGAAGTTGCACTGGCATTTATTCCATTCTTATATTCTTTATTTTCAACAGTGAGTTTACCTCCTCTCGGGGTCTGATTTATTGAAGGCTGACCTCTGCCTGCAGAAGCTTTTACCCATGTAAGATCAGTCAGATTTATTGTTCCTTCAGGCCCTGTGAGCTTAGGTTCGATCCAATTGCAGCTGTGGCCGGCAAATCCCAGAACATCATCATATGATGTCACAAGGTATAATTTTTTTGCCCCGGTAATGTCCAGATCAATATCGATGCTCTGAACTGAATCTTCATTGGTTATATTCCTGCTTTTCCAGATAGCCCTGCTCTCGTCCACCTGTTTCTGGTCACTGGCATTAAAGAGGGCAAGGTACTTATCTCCCGTCTTCGGATCGTCGGCGCACCAGGCTATTAAGTCATCCTCCCTGAAAAGCTGTCTGCCGTTTGCACTGTGCTGATTTACATTTAGAACATCTTTATTGGTTATCAGCGAAAGTGTGAACTCATCATTGCCGGGGAGATCTCCTCCGAACATCAGCGGGGAGCGGAATATTGAAAAAAGGGTCATTAATGTGTATTGTTCATTTTTTGTGAATCCCGATCTGCGGGGTTCTCCTCTTTCTGCCCTGAGCCCTATTCTTCCAAGTGGCAGCATGTCTCCGTCGGGCCAGCAACCTGTTATCCCGAGCCCGGTCCATCTTTCAAGAATTGTGAACTGATTTTTAAGCTGTGCCCAGTTATCCCAGAAGTCATTTGAAGTACGCCACATATTAACATTTTCCTTTAGAAAACCGGCTGTTTCAGGCAAGTCACCCCCGGGTGAAATACTTAAAACAATCGGCCTGCCGCAATTATCAATGGCTTTTCTCACCATTTCGATCTCCTGTGTTCTTCCCGAAAGGTCATCTACTTTCACAAAGTCCACACCCCATGAGGAATATAGCTCAAACAGTGAATTATAGTATTCCTGTGCACCCGCTTTCGCAGCAACAATAGTGTACATGTCCCTGAGCCATGTACACTGACCTTCGGGACTATAGATGTCCTGTGCTTTTGCCTCACTTTTGAGGATAGGGGTATTTTTACTAACTGCCAATACAGGAATCCCACGCATTATATGGATCCCGAATTTCAATCCTTTTCCATGGACATAATCGGCAAGTGGTTTAAACCCCTTCCCGTTTTCTGCCGATGGGAACCGGTTTAAAGCAGGAGTCATTCGACCATATTCATCCATCGTATAAATAGGGTCGGTCTGGTTATAACCTCCAGCCTTGTCATTTTCAACATACCAGCGGATATCAACGACAATGTATTCCCAGCCTGATTTTTTAAGATATTTTGCCATATAATCGGCATTTGCCTTAACTTCCGCCTCGACCACAGTAGGGCCATAACAGTCCCAGCTGTTCCAACCCATCGGCGGAACCGGTGCCCATTCGCGAAAAGCCAGTTGTACGTCAGAATTGGTATCTGTCTGATTTTTAGTCTGGCAGGCATTTAAAACCTGTACAGCCAGAAAAAGGATAAATAGTCTCTTCATAATCTATAGTTTAAACGGGGATACTTACTATGTAAATTGAAAAGGAATTAGTTTCCGGGCCTTATAGCTGATTTAGTTGTATCAGGACTGGTCTAAGGTGATCTGACATACAGTGTTATTAATGAAAAACAGACCGGTTGCCTCCATTTTTTATATTTTAATTACACGCGTACTTTCTCGTGTAAATATAAAAGAAATAATTTAAAAAAAATATTCCCGGTCAGAAGAATGTTGAATGAAATACCGGTTCACCGGATGAAATCCGGCTCTAAAACGAATTACAGTTAATTCTTGTTTATGTTGCTGATTCCGGCAGGATGAATGATGATTGTAAAATTTAAGGCAAATTTTTATTAATAAATAATTTGTTTGCTGTCATCAACAGTAAATTCGGGTTGAATTGTTGAATGATCTATATTGTGATGAATTAAAACAGCTTTTATCTGATCTAGTATTTTCTCGAAACCGCTTACCTTCATATCTTCTGATATATCAATATGTGCTTCAAACATCAGATCGTGTTCATTGATCTGCCATACATGAATATGATGTATGTTTTTCACTCCCTGTATGTTCTCAATTTCATTCACAATGTTATGAACGTCAACTTCTTCCGGTGTAAATTGCATAATGATACGAATGGATGATCTGACTACGCCCCAGCTCATATAGAGCAGATATATAGCTATGGCCATCGAAAAAACACTATCAGTCCAGTACCAATGCAGATATTTCATGGCAATTCCTCCCGATAATACTGCAACGGAGGTAAGCATATCGCCAAACAAATGAAGGTAGACAGATTTCATGTTCAGATTCTTCTTAGAGTCTTTCCTTATGAACAGTACACTGACCCCATTTAAAAGTATTCCGGCAATAGCCAGATAAATAACAAGAGTGGCAGAAACCGGTACCGGATCAAATAATCGTTGCACCGCTTCAAATAGAATAATAACTGAAATTATAATCAACGTCGCAGAATTTATGAAGGCAGCCAGAATTTCAGACCTTCTGAAGCCGAACGTTTGTTTCCCGGTAGCTTCTCTTTTAGCTAATCTGTTAGCTATATAACTTATTATCAGCGACAACACATCACTGAAATTATGGGCTGCATCACTAAGTAAAGCCATGCTGCCCGATATAACACCACCTATTGCCTGAGCTAAAGTAATGCATAAGTTAAGCAGGATGGTTAACCCCAGATTTTTACTGCTTACTTCGCGGTGATTATGTTCAGATTCTTTCATAATTTGTTTACAAATTTATATAAAATGAATTGTCATTCCAGTTTAATTGTTCTTCATTCCGGATACTCATATTTTATTTTAATTGTCTGATGTAACCCGCATTTCAGAATATTATATACATAAGTGTTTATGTTTTCAATACATGTGGGTTTCATTAGCTTTTTCCCCTGAAAAAACCGGCAAAAAGGTACTTCTGTATAATGACTCCATTTATGCTCATATTTGTCAATGCTTTATTTTTTATTAGTTTTGCGCCGTCAAATGAAGAAACGGTTCTCAAAATATTGCGCTAATACTCCACCCTGATTCGCCTGTCGGATGGCTTCAGGCAGCGGTCATATTATATTGTGCTTTACTGCCAAATCCCTTTAAAATTATTAACAGAAATACCCCCTGGGTATTCACATAAATTTTGTTTGTGGCTATAATTGATGAGATAAAAAGAAGACGGACATTTGCAATCATTTCGCATCCGGATGCAGGTAAAACAACCCTTACCGAAAAGCTGCTCCTCTTTGGTGGTGCCATACATGTTGCAGGAGCCGTAAAAAATAATAAGATCAGAAAAACTGCTACATCTGATTTCCTTGAGATAGAAAAACAGAGAGGTATTTCAGTTGCCACCTCAGTGATGAGTTTTGATTACAAGGGAATTAAGATAAACATACTGGATACTCCGGGGCATAAGGACTTTGCCGAGGATACATACCGTACCCTGACGGCTGTCGACAGTGTAATACTTGTGGTTGACAGTGCAAAAGGGGTGGAAGAACAAACCCGGAGATTAATGGAGGTATGCCGTATGAGAGCAACCCCTGTAATGATCTTTGTCAACAAGATGGACAGGGATGGTAAAGAACCTTTTGAACTGCTGGAGGAACTGGAAGATGAATTAAAGATAGCAGTAACACCTTTTACCTGGCCTGTTGGCAGGGGTAGTAATTTCAAAGGAGTGTACAATATTTTCAGAAACAACATACAGCTTTACACTCCTGAAAAGAGTAATATGTCGGAACTTCTCATGGAAACAGGCGATATTTCTGATCCTGTGCTTAAAGAATATGTCGGACCGGAAATATTAAGCCGACTCTGGGAAGAGATAGACCTGGCAACAGATCTGTACGAGTCGTTTCAGGAAAACCTTTATCTTGAAGGATATCTTGCTCCGGTTTTCTTCGGGAGTGCTCTTAATAATACCGGTGTTCTTGAGCTGCTTGAGACTTTTATTGAAATAGCTCCGTCACCAACCCGATCAGAATCATATGAACGTGAAGTCAGACCTGATGAATCTGATTTTACGGGATACATTTTTAAGATCCATGCAAATCTCGATCCCAACCATCGTAACCGGATAGCATTTATGAGAGTATGTTCCGGTGTGTTCGAAAGAAACAGACTATATTACCATACCCGGTTAAAGAGGAAAATGCGTTTTTCCTCCTCTGCAGCATTTATTGCTAATACAAAAAACACTATTGATGAGGCATTCCCAGGTGATGTAATCGGAGTGTATGATACAGGATCTTTGAAAATAGGGGATACCCTTACCGAAGGTGAAGTTCTGCATTTTAAGGGAGTTCCCAATTTCGCACCGGAGTTATTAAGAGAGGTCATAAATCGCGACCCTTCAAAAAGCAAACAGCTTGAAAAGGGAGTCAGGCAACTTACAGATGAAGGACTTGCCCAACTGTTCCTTCAGCAACCCGGAAACAGAAAAATAATCGGAACAGTGGGAGAGCTTCAGTTCGATGTGATAAAATTCAGACTTGAACATGAATATGGTGCTACATGCGATCTTCAGTCCGCTTCCTTTTGTGAAGGCACTATGGTTTACTTCTGATGACCCAGAGGAATTAAACGAGTTTCTTAGCCGGAAAGCAGGATTTATAGCATATGATAAAGAAAATGCTCCTGTCTTTTTTGCCGAAAGTGAATGGATGATTAAAATAATTCAGGACAGATATCCTTCAATCAGTTTTCATAAAACCTCTGAAAGCTTCAGGATCACCTGAAAACAGATTTAACAAATTTATTTTACTCCTTTCTGCTGAAGTACTTTTACAAGTTCCTCTTCCGGGAAGTAGCCGACATGCCTGAAATTTACCTGTCCGGTTTCATCTGCTGACAAGGGGGGATACCACGACCAGAACAAGACTCAGGAAAAGTTACTTTATACTTTTATGTTTCTTTGGTTGCTTTATTTTCTGCATTTGAGGGCCGGCCTGTATTTAATAATTAGTAATATTTCGTAAATTTACGAAAGCTACACCTGAAAATGTTTTTTCTTATTCATATTTAGAAATCATGAAAGCATCGAATAAGAATAATTATCCGCCCGAAGATGTTAAGTTAGCTCGATTTGCCAAAGCACTTGGGCATCCGGTAAGAATAGGGATAATTAAACATCTCGCCTCGCTTGAAACCTGCCGTTTCACTGAAATATCAAATGAATTTCATCTTGCTAATTCTACGGTTTATCAGCATCTGGCCGAATTAAAAAAAGCCGGATTGATACAGGGCAGCATCGACCCTCCTAAACTTCAGTATTGTATAAACTACGAAAACTGGGAGTTACTAAGGAAACGCTTTAAGGAATTCGCACAAATTTAAATAATTAAATACGAGGAGGACAAGTAATAGCAAGGCAGATGAGTACTTGGTTTAACATGGGATTCTCAGCTCACGGAGTACAAAATCTGACCCCGAAGGAAAGTTTTAAATTATGCAGCGAAGGCGCCGTAATTGTTGATGTCAGGGAATCTTATCTGAACCATTTCAAAATGTTCAGCGTCGAAAATGTGATTTACCTGCCTTATAGCGAACTTGCCGGTTCATATTCTGACCTTCCTGTGGATAAGCCGCTGATTTTTGCAGATACTGTTGGCTTAAGGAGCCGTGAAAGTGTTCTGTTCATGAATGAACATGGTTATGATAATGCCTTTAATATGGCCGGGGGAATTGTTGACTGGGAAAGAGATGGATTACCATTGACCACTGACATTAACAACAGACTGTCAGGATCGTGTATGTGCCAGCTAAAAGCAAGAGAAACCAGAAAAAGTAAACCCTGATATATTTTAATATGAAGCCCAGCCAGCGATACCTGATCCTTCACCCATATACTTTACAAGCTTTTCTTCGGGGATCACATACAGGGTTTCGCTGACCAGATCAAGCATTAATATAAGTGTGGGAAGAAGCCTGAGAAACATAAGCGCTCCTTTTTTAACGTCTGCCCAGGTCTTCTGAGGGTTAACAATCAGTGAAACTATAATGCATAAACCTGTAAATATACTTAGTAGTATCATCTGCCTTATTTATATTTCTAATGTGCGCAGTTGCATGATCCATGGCAATGGTTGCATGCATCAGGAAGAATGTTTTCATATGGCAGACCTTTTTCTTTCCATTTATGACGTCCACCATCGAGATTGACTGAATCAGGAAACCCGTTGCGTTTAAGCATATTGGTCACCTTTGTGCTACGAACGCCTGCGTTACACATGGTTATTACAGGTTTATCCTTAGGAATACTATGAAGATTATCCATTATTGATGACATAGGCAGGTGATATACACCATTCAGGGAAATGAATTCAACCATGTATTCATACTCTTCCCTGACATCTATCATAATTGCGCCACCGCACTTCAATGCTGAATAAGCATTATCGGGGGTTATGTGTTTAACACCTGCAATGTTAAAGTCATGGAAACCCGGTGTGTCAGAAGTGGTCATAATTATTTGACTCCTTTCTGCTGAAGTACTTTTACAAGTTCCTCTTCCGGGAAGTAGCCGACATGTCTGAAGAACTCTTTTCCATCCTTGTCAAGAAAAACCTGGGTGGGAATCGCTTCAATACCATATTGTTTTGCATAAGGTGCACCTGTTTCGGTCCATACATCATGGAAAACAACCTTTACATCTTTAGCGTATTTCTCTTCAACTGATTTCATTACAGGCTGCATTTGCTGGCATGGGATACAGCGGACTGAACCAAGCTCAATAAAAGTAACTTTATACTTTCCGGTTCCCTTACCTGCCTTATCTTCTGCTTTTGAAGATTGTCCTGAACAGTCTGTGTTTATAACAATAGCAGTCAGTATTACGAAGAGCAAAAACAATTTTCTTTTTGTTTTCATATTATCCCTAATTATTTTATTAACAGTAAATAACACTATGGTTTGTTTATATTTCCGATCAGTTTTTCGGCCTGCCCGTAAATATCTTTTATCGGTCTTTGCTTTATCATTTTACCCAGCTCAATAGCTTCTTTTACCTGATCAATAGTGCAGCCTGTTTCAATCCCCTTCTTAAAATGATAATCGAGACAAGGACGGCATCCTCCGGCTATTGATGCTGCTATCCCTGCAAGCTCAACTGTTTTTGAATCAAGATGTTTAAATTGTTCCATTTCCTGAACTTTATTTAATCCTTTACAAACTTACCTACTAACTTTTTAATATATGGCATTATGATCATTACCACCGGTAAAGCAACAATAAAAGCCAGTCCCCACGATTTGAGCCAGGTTAATGTAATTCCCGTATTATATCCAAAATTTACAGAAACACTGACGAAGGTTACTACAACGGTCATTATAAGAACCATGATTGTGAGCGAAACTTTCATTTCATGCTTTTTTGGTATTTTCATATGCTTATGATTATGATTTATAGAATAATACTATCGATTATCAACCAACCAGTGAACAAGGGTATGTTTTGTTGGCAACTTACCCTGGATCAGAAGCTTTCCATTAAGTATTAATGCTGGTGTCAGCATTACTCCATATTTCCAGAAATCGTCTACATTTGAAACCTTTTCGATAGCAGCATCCAGATTGTTTTCAGCAACCACCTCCCCGCACATATTTTCAAGTCTGATGCAGTTAGGACAACCGGTTCCAAGGATTTTAATGTCCAGCATTTAAAGAAGCACTATAATTTTTTTTCTGAGAGCAAAGCCAGAGTATTTGCAACGGTATCATTTACAACTGCCTGTTTCATGTATCGTGCAACCATTATTGCTTCAACTATTTCCCCATTTTTGATACCGGCATCTTTAGCCTGCTTTACCCACATTCTGACACATGTGTCTGATCCGAGAGCAGCAGCAGTTGCTATACCTGCAAGCAATTTGTATTTCTTCGGAAGAGCCTGGTATTTCTCACTTTCAAATAGAAGAGCTTTATCGTTCATCTGGTGCCGGGCAAAATCTGGTGCGAACTCCTTCAGCAATTCCATTGGTGTCTTTTTTGTTTCCATAGTGAATTATATAAAGGATTAAAAAATTGAACCAAAAACCAAGCCTGCTATTGTAGAAAAAACAACAACAAGAGTTACATAGACAACTGTCTTTTGAGTTCCCATTACTTTCTGGATAACAAGCATACTTGGCAATGACAGTGATGGTCCGGCAAGAAGAAGTGCAAGAGCAGGCCCTTTCCCCATTCCTGCAGCCAGAAGTCCCTGAACAATAGGAACCTCCGTCAGTGTGGCGAAATACATGAAAGCACCAACTATCGATGCAAAGAAATTTGAAAAGACAGAATTTCCTCCGACAAGAGCAGATATCCATTCATTTGGAATTACACCTGCAATCGTCTTTCCGTCATGGGTTGAGCCTAACAGGAATCCTGCAATAACAACTCCAATTGCAAGCAATGGAATAATTAGTTTTGCAAAGTCCCAGGTTGCGATTGTCCAGGCTTTGTTTTCTTCATCATTTTTGTCCAAAAGAGTAATGACACTCAGAGAAATGATTCCGACAAGCATTGGAACAAGAGGTCTGAGTTTATCATTTTCAATCAGATTATTGGCCAGAATTACTGAAGCAACTGTGACCACAACTGCACCAAGTACCCATTGCCATTTGATCTTTAATATCTTAATTAATGAATAACCCAGAACAAGACTGAAAAATCCTGTTATATACCATTTATAATGCCAGATAGATAGTACCATGTACTTGTGGTATCTCCTTCAGCAGGTTTACCCCAGTTGGCAAAGACAAGGATCAGAACAAGTGTAAAAAAATGTAATGATGTCTGCCACATCGGTCTTTTCTCAGGAGGGGGAGTAATATTCATCTGTTCTTCTTTTTTGGCTTTTTCTTCCTTACGGTAGATGAAAGCCATTACAAGTCCGATTAATACGCTGAATGAGACAGCACCTACTGTCCTTGCAACTCCCATCTCAAGACCTAAAATACGAGCTGTAAGAATAATTGCCAGAATATTGATTGCAGGTCCTGAATAAAGAAATGCTATTGCCGGACCAAGTCCTGCACCTCGTTTGTGAATACTTGAAAACAAAGGAAGTATAGTACATGAACAGACAGCCAGGATTGTTCCTGAAACAGCTGCAACAGTATATGCTACCCATTTCTTTGCCTGTGCACCGAAATATTTTAATACTGATGCCTGACTCACGAAGACAGAAATTACTCCTGCAATAAAAAATGCAGGCAGAAGGCATAGATATAAAATGCTCACGTGCATACCATTTTACAAGATCAAGTGTTGCTGCAATTGCAGTATTAAACCTGGCACTTTCTATAGGAAGAAAAAATGCAAATGCAAAAACTGCTGCTATCCAGAAAGTATTTTTAATTCTTTTTTGAGTTCCATTTTAATTTGAAAATTTGAAAATGAGATAATTTGAAAATGTAATTTGAAATTTGAAATGTCAGTGATGTTATTTCGTGAAATAACGAAACATTTTATTAAAAAAATTACAGATAAACCCTTATTATATAATAAATCCCGACAGCAATAAACAGAACAGCTATGATCCGTCTGAACCAGAGTTCAAATGATTTGATCTTGTTATAGACATTACCGATCCCGGAAACTGTATAAGCAAGTACCCATGCTATAATTATCACCGGAATTCCCGTTGCCACTGCAAAGATGACCGGGAGGTAAAGTCCGGAGGCACTTGAAACAGTAAGGGGAACAAGCATCCCGAAATAAAGTACGCCGCTGTACGGGCAGAATGCAAGGGCAAAAAGCAAACCAAGCAGTAATGCATCAAAATACCCCCATTTCTTTTTATCCTGCATCCCTGATGTCAGTCTGTTAAATCCCGGGAATTTTATTTTGATTATATCGAGCATGAATAACCCTATTAAGATCAGCAACGGACCAACAATCTTTTCACCATAGCGTTGAAAGAATCCTCCAAACTTCAGCTGGTCAGCTCCGAGGAAGATTATTAATGCGATTGCAGTATAAGTGATTGCCCTGCCAAGAGTATAGACCAGTCCATTAATGAATACCCTGTTGCGGTTTTCAATGTCTTTGCTTATAAATCCGATTGCAGTAATGTTTGTGGCAAGCGGACAGGGACTTATTGCAGTCATTAAACCCAGCAGCAATGCCGTTAGCCACGGCATTGTGCTGTTTTCCAATAAATTTGTCAGAAATTCCATACAGTTATCTGAGCCAGGAGACCATCAACTTTTTCGTTGATTATCTCTTTGAATTTCTCAGGTTTGACAACTGCATACATGAAACCTTCGTTGGTAAGGTTGATCTTCTTATCACCTTTTACAATAAGCAGAGTCTGCCCTGAAACACCAAGTTTATCTGCAAGAGGCTTATTGGGTGCTTCTTCAAGGTTAACAGACTGAAACGTAATTAATCCCTGTTTAAACTGGTTTGGATAAAGAGTTTCAAGATTTTCTTTAGCACTGGCTTCAATTGTTTTGCAGGTTGTGCAGCGGGCAGTGAAGTGAAAGTAGTAAGCTTCAATTTTATCGGAGTTGTTGTCAGAAGCTTCTGCCTGTTTATTTGATGGCTGTGCTGTACATGCAATAACCGGGGCAAACAATAAAATGGCAATAATTAATCTGAAAGTTTTCATAGTTTCTGATTTATTGATTTTTAATTAGTATTTCTTTTACCTGATTCACTGTTGGTACCTGGCCGCTGAGAACGACCTTCCCGTTAATAACAAGAACAGGTGTATGCATTACACTGTACTCCATTATTTTAACGATATCTTCAACTTTTTCGATTGTTGCATTAATACCAGTTTCTGCAACAGCTTCACGTGTCACTTTTTCAAGTGTTTTGCATTTGGGACATCCTGTGCCTAAGATTTTTATTTCCATGGTATTAATTTGAAAATTTGAAAATGAGTTAATTTGAAAATTAAGTAGTTATTCTATTTGTGACCGGAATTATCGTGTATTTCACAGTTTACCTCTGCGGTTTCACTTTCATTAAGAAATGAAGTAAAAAGTTGTTTCGCTTCTTCCCAGTTTTTTCTGTTAATACAATATTTAATATATGGAGGATTAATTTCTCCCTGTATCAGACCGGCATATTTCAACTCCTTCAGATGTTGTGAAAGAGTAGATCTGCCAACCGGCAGCTCTTCAACCAGATCTCCGCTGTAGCAACAAGAGTTCATCTTCGACAGTTTCTGAAGAATATATACTCTTACCGGGTGACTCAGAGCCTTTGAAAATCTGGCTATTTGCTGCACTTCATGAGTAAATTCCAATTTGCCTGACATTATTATGAATATTTTTATTTTGATGTTTCGCAAATATACGAAATGTTTTTATATTTGTAGCATCAATAGTTTCTTAAATAATTATAAATTCAGAAACATGAAAATCCTGATTCTTTGTACCGGTAACAGCTGCCGCAGTCAGATGGCTCATGGCTTCCTGCAGAGTTTCGACGATAAAATCACTGTCCGTTCAGCTGGTACAGAACCGGCAAAACAGATAAATCAAAAGGCAGTAATGGTGATGAAGGAAGCAGGAATTGATATAAGCCATCACACTCCCAAGCTTGTTGACCAATACCTTGGCGAAGAATGGGATTATGTAATAACTGTTTGTGATCATGCAAATGAAACATGCCCGTTTGTTCATGGGCAAAGTGAAACATAGGTTGCATATAGGTTTTGAAGATCCGTCAAATGCCACCGGTTCAGAAGAATTCATAATGAGTGAATTCCGCAGAGTCAGAGATCTGATAAGGGATGAGTTTCGGAAATTTTATGAGAAGAATTTGAAAATTTGAAAATTTGAAAATTTGAAAATTGTTAAAGCAATTAAATTTTATGAGAAATGATAAAGAAAATATCATTGTTGAAAAATCATTCCGGTTTGCACTTAAAGTAGTACAATACTGTGAGTTGTCAGAAGAAGAATAAGAAGTTTGTAATATCACGTCAATTATTAAGGTCCGGAACTTCGATTGGAGCAAATGTGCGGGAGGCACAGAATGCAGAAAGCAAACTTGATTTTATTCATAAAATAAAGCTTGCCGCTAAAGAAGCAGACGAAACAGAATATTGGTTATTATTATGTAAAAACTCAAACTCATATCCCTTTGATGAACTCCTTATTAATGATCCAGGAGAATTAATTAAGATCTTGTCTGAAATTCCTGGTTCTTCAAAGTCCTGATAACTATTTTAAAAATAATTTTCAAATTGTCACATTTTCAAATTAAATAGTTCATTTTCAAATTTTCAAATTTTCAAATTTTCAAATTGATTACACATTTTCAAATTTTCAAATTATTATATGAAATCAGAAGAATTAAAACAAATTGTAAAAGAAAAATATGGAGAAATTGCAAAGCAGAACTAACCAGCAATCCTCCTGCTGCGGAACTTCATCCTGTTGTTCGGGAGTTGATTATACTGTATTCAGCGAAAATTATGAAAATCAGAAAGGATATAATCCTGATGCTGACCTGAATCTTGGTTGCGGAATCCCCACAGATTTTGCCCATATTAAAAAGGTGATCAGTTCTTGACCTTGGTAGCGGTGCAGGGAATGATTGTTTTGTTGCAAGGGCAATAGTTGGAGAAACCGGAAAGGTTACCGGTGCTGGATATGACTGAAGCAATGATAGAAAAAGCAAGAGAAAATACTGAGAAACTGGGATTCACAAATGTTGAATTTGTGCTGGGGATATTGAAGATATGCCAGTTAGAAAATACAGCTGATGTTGTAATTTCAGCAATTGTGTGCTTAACCTTGTTCCTGATAAAGCAAAAGCATTCCAGGAGATTTTCAGGGTTCTGAAACCTGGTGGACATCTTTCCGTGTCTCAGATGTGGTTATTAAAGGCACCCTGTCATGAAAAAATGCAACAGGCATGCTGAAATGTATGCCGGATGTGTTTCCGGAGCAATTGAAATGACAGGTATCTGAAAATGATTGAAGATTCCGGTTTGGAAAATGTCAAAGTACATAAGGATAAAATCATATCAATCCCTGATGATACTTTACAGAATTATCTTGATCAAAAAGAATTAAAGGATTTTAAAGAATCAGGTTCCGGAATTTTCAGTATCACTGTTTATGCTGAGAAAGCTAATTAATTTGAAAATTTGGGAATTTGAAAATTTGAAAATTATCAAGACACTAAATATATGATTTGATGAGGAATGATAAAGAGAACGTAATTGTTGAGAAATCGTTTCATTTTGCACTGGAAATAGTCTTATACTGCGAATTATTAGAAGAAAGCAAAAAATATGTTTTTTCAAGGCAACTGCTGAGATCCGGTACATCAATAGGAGCTAATATACGTGAAGCACAAAACGCTGAGAGCAAGGTTGATTTTATACATAAGATAAAATTAGCAGCCAAGGAAGCCGATGAAACTGAATATTGGCTGTTAATTTGTAAGCATACTCCAGCTTACCCTTTTGATGAAAAACTCTTGATCCTTGTAACGGAATTAATTAAAATTCTTTCCAAAATCATAAGCTCCTCAAAATCAAATTAGCATTTTCAAATTTTCAAATTTTCAAATTTTCAAATTGTATCACACATTTTCAAATTTTCAAATTATCCCAGATGAAACCCAGATTAAAATTTCTCGACAGGTATCTGACACTTTGGATTTTTCTTGCAATGTTTATCGGTGTATTTTCAGGATTCTTTTTCCCGTCAATAGCAACATTCTGGGATTCATTAAAATCTTCTCCTGAAAGTACAACTAATATTCCCATTGCTATTGGACTTATTCTGATGATGTATCCGCCATTGGCAAAAGTTAAATATGATGAATTGGGCGGTGTATTCAGAAATTTTAAGATTCTGGGGCTGTCGCTTGTGCAGAACTGGATAATAGGACCTGTACTTATGTTTGCATTGGCAATAATATTCTTCAAGCTCTTCCCCGGGAAAGACAACGCCAATCTTCCATATATGTATGGAATTATTATGATCGGACTTGCCCGTTGTATTGCTATGGTTATTGTATGGAACGACCTGGCTAAAGGAGACAC
The DNA here is from genome assembly GCA_963736675.1 of uncultured Bacteroidales bacterium. Lineage (GTDB taxonomy): Bacteria > Bacteroidota > Bacteroidia > Bacteroidales > VadinHA17 > LD21. The sequence goes on along the minus strand of CAVTPT010000002.1, from coordinate 356,708 downwards.
AGAATATTGTGCAGGACTGGTAGCCTTTAATTCAATCTTCCAGGTATTGTTATTCTCGGTTTATGCCTGGGTATTTATTGCAATTTTACCAGGATGGTTCGGTGTACCGACAAGTTCAGTTGTTGAAAATATTACGATAGGACAAATTGCCAGGAGTGTTTTTATATATCTTGGAATACCTTTTATAGCAGGTTTCCTGACAAGATATTTCTTAATAAGAGTTAAGAGTAAGGATTGGTATAATACCAAATTTATTCCCAGAATAAGTCCGATTACGCTTATCGCTCTATTGTTCACCATAATAGTAATGTTTTCACTCAAGGGTGAATACATTGTTAAATTACCACTGGATGTTATTAATTGATTGCAATTCCTCTCATAATATATTTTGTGTTTATGTTTCTGTTTTCATTCTTCATGAGCAGAAGAGCTGGTGCGACATATGGGCAGACTGCTACATTGTCCTTCACTGCTGCCAGTAATAATTTCGAACTGGCTATTGCAGTTGCGATTGCAGTATTCGGGATAAACTCAGGAGAAGCATTCTCTGCTGTTATCGGCCCTTTGGTAGAGGTTCCGGTAATGATAGGCCTGGTTAATGTTGCTCTTTATTTTAAGCGGAAATTTGTATGGGCTTAATTTTGGCATTAAACCAATTTCACATTTAATTTTACTGATAAACAGTAAATAATAAAATATGTATATCGGGAATCATACATAGACCCAATTTGACTTTTACTTCGTCGATGTCCGCTTTACTTTGATTCAGGGGCTTGCGATTCACTTTCAGCCGGAGGGGTGAAGCGGGAGAATAGAGGGTTTTTTACATGTACAGCCATAATTGGTGGAGATCCCTCACTTCGTTCGGGATTGACAGGAATCTTTAAGAGTGGGTGGAGGGAAGCAACGGCGATTCGTGCATACATATATGCAGGTATGACATCTGCCCTGAATCGCCGTTGCTTCCCTCCCGCTTCTCAAAAATCATTCCTGTCATTCCGACGCGAAACAAAGTGAAGCGAGGAATCCCATAATCGATGTTTTAGGTTTATTATTGATAGCCGATACCCATTTAATAAAAATTCTCAGATCCGCCCGGCCCGGACAATGCAAAGTCGTTTTTAAAAGATCATTTTAATTTGAGAGGATTTAGCATATCAAGCTTGAATACAAAACGAATCCTGTCTTTAAATGATCCGGTTATTGATTCAATATTGTCAGAAACAAGCAGGGGAATGTATATCTCGAAGAAGTTCCATATCCCAGCCTTAAATCCTGCTTCAAAAAAAAGTGGCGATTCATAAGTCGTTTCAGCGCCATGATCGTTAAGCAATACATTAATAAAAGGTTTTACAGGAATCCATGACAATTTTTCAGGCAAACTGCTTGTTAAAGAGAGTGAAAAGAGCCAGCGGCTGTATCCAAGGGCATCATTGACCGGAGATACCAATCCTCCTTCAGACAGGTCCATCTGCCGCGACCAGAAGCTTGTTGCAAGCTCACCGAAACGGTCGGGATATAATCCCCTGTATAAATATTGTTCACTGCCACTTCTCCCGCTGGCGGAAAATGCATAAAACGGATTTGCAGAATCATTCTTCAGCATGGCTCCGGCAAAAAATCTGATACCCAGACCTCTCTTCCTGCCATAGTAACTTAATGTATAATTAAAATCAAGCGATGTCTTGTGAAACGATTTTCCTGATTCAGAAGAAACCAACAGATTAAAGGGATTTATTATTCCGGGTCTCTCCAGATTGTATCCGAACTGAATGAATGAACGCATCTTTGCGGGAATCAGAAGTTCAATCTGCCGGAGGTCCGATGCAGTAAGCCAATATCCAAAAACCTTATGATATACCGGGTTAATAATATTGTGGGGTCTGAATCCAAGGTCCAATCCTATCCTTGCTTTTTGATAATTCTGATTGCCGGGGGCTCCGAATTGTTCCCCATCAAGTGTAAATGTTGCAATCCTGATCAGGTTGTCATAAGGAGTTATATTAAACGATATCCTCCCATACCCGGTAAGTCCCTGATTACGGAATGAATAAAAAGGAATGAAAAAATATTCCACTGGTTTGGGTATGAATGTGCCGTTATTTAATACCAGACCTGCCATAAAGCCATCGGAGCTGTTCCAGTCAAAAGCAGGAATATAAACCAGAGATCTGTTATCAGGCTCCTCAATTGTATATAGGAACCGGAGTTGAAAAGGATCAGCTTTTCGGAAAAGACCTGATGTCCGGATGTTGTTGTTAAGCCTGTATAATTCAGTCATCCTATGCTCCGGATCGATTATTATTTCCGAATTATCAGTCCATGGGACATCAATCCATTTCTTCCCTTCAAATCCGTCTTCCCAGTATTCTGAAGAGATTGAATCTCCTGTCGTTACTGTTAATGACCAGGGGAGCATTCAGCTCACCTTTGTTCCTGATAAGCAATTTCTGATTCTCATAGCGGACTATTTTATAATCGAGCCGTTTGTGTTGTTCCCAGAAAATCATCAAAGAACCAAGCGAGATTTTTTGTGGTATTAGTTTCAAAGACCGCTCTCAGATCTTCAGGTCCGGGATGTTTGTTTTTCCATTTGCTGAAGTAATCGTGCATAATGGAATCAAAGAGTGAATCTCCAAGATAAGCCCTCAGATAATTGAATCCCTGTGCAGCTTTATTGTATAAATTATACTGCCATAATTATCGTAGCTGTAATCAATAGCTGCTCAGGTTTAGAGGTTGTTCCAGGTTCCTGCGGGCCGGAACAAGCCATTCGAGCTCCTGAATTCGTTGTACCGGTATATCATCAATCTGGAAAAACCTGGCCAGTTTTCTGTTTTTGAATCCAATTTCCCAAAGTTTTTTTTCAGGATATCTCTCATTCAGATATCTTGATTCATATGCAGTGGCAATACTTTCATCCATAAAAGGGAATCTTCGTTCATCGGAGCCGATTGCACTGTAAAACCAGCTGTGACAAATCTCATGGGCTATCACCTGATCCAGAAGGTAGGGATCGCCTGCAAGACCAATAACTGTCAGACCGGGATACTCCATCCCAGCACCTGAATTCAGAGCGCTCTGAACAGCAGTAAAAGTATTATAAGGATACTCTCCGATCCATTTTGAAAAAGTACCGATATGGCATCATTTACATATGAGATAGCATTCTTCCAGAGATAGGCTTCCTGATCGGTGAACATTACCCAGGTGGTTACCTCCCTGTCCGAATCAGGGAGTTTAACTGTTCCTTTTCTGACATTGAACCTCTTATCGGCAAACCATGCGAAATCATGGATATTGTTCTCTGTATAACGCAGAGTTTTCATATTCTCTGAGGACTGGAGGGAACTCAGATGGTCCGTAGTATCTTGTTCTGGTCCATAAGGTATCGGTCGAAAACATTTCAAGCATTTCCTTCTCCTCTTCATTCTGCAGGTTACCTGTTGCCCCAACTACATAATTAGCAGGCAGAGTAATGCTTACATCAAAACTGCCAAATTCGGAATAGAACTCAGCCTGATCGAGATATGGCATCTGATGCCAGCCTGATCTGTCATATACTGCCGGTTTGGGATACCATTGGGAGATCTGATACGATTCTCCTATATGACCTAACCGTGAAGTGACTCCTTTTGGAATTTTTACATGAAAGGGAGTTGTTATAAGCACAGTGTCGCCAGGCTTAAGGGGATTATTTAGATATGATCATGCAAATATCAGAAGATTCCGGTAACAGGTTCCATTGAACCTGATTGCTGTCTGCCGCGAAATCGAGTGAATCAATATATCCTTTTAATTCCTGATCTCTGAACAGTTTTGCCTTCCCCTTCATTTCGAAAACCTGTCTGGCTAATGCAGTATTATTGTTTGAATATGCATTCGGCCAGAGATGAAAATATAAGAACCGCAGAGTGTCGGGAGAATTGTTAATATACTCAACTGACTCGATATCCATTCAGTTCATGTTTTTTGTCATTAAGAGTCACCTGAATTTTATAATTTACTTCCTGCTGAAAATAATCCTGTGACGAAGCATTCGTAAAAGGCAATAATATGACAGGACTGAAGAGCAGATACTGCCTGAAAAGATATTTTAGCAATGAGTTTTTGCATATCTTGCTCTATCTGAGAGTTTTACGGTTAATTATAATAAGAATACGAAGATACGGTAAAAGCACTGTATGGTAAGATAACAGCGGATCAAATCCGTGAAATGATGTAACTTTTCAGAAAAATTTGTATATTTTTGTTTTAAGAGCAGGTTGAACCTTAAAATTAGTTTTTTTGAAACTGTACATAAAAAATATGGTATGCATACGATGCCAGATGGCAGTTAAATCCGAGCTGGAAAAGCTTGGGTTGCATCATACCAGGGTTGAATTGGGTGAAACTGAAATCATGGAGGACCTGTCATCAGAGCAACGGGATATTCTGAGCACTTCCCTGAAAAAGATCGGGCTTGAATTACTGGATGATAAGAAAAACATTATGGTTGAGAGGATAAAAACCATTATAATTGAACTGGTACACTTTAATGATGAACAAATCAAAACAAATCTTTCCGATTACCTTGCCGAAAAACTAAATCACAATTACACATATCTTTCAAATCTCTTTTCCGAAGTCAAAGGAACCACAATTGAGAAGTTTTACCTTTGCAAATAAAATAGAAAGGGCTAAAGAACTGCTGGTATATGATGAGCTCAATCTTACCGAAATTGCCTGGAAACTTCATTACAGCAGCGTGGCCCATCTGTCGAACCAGTTTAAGAAAATGACAGGGCTTACTCCGTCTCACTTCAAAAATCTTAAGAACATTAACCGCATCGATCAGCTGGATGCCTGAATTCCAGTGTTTTATATTTCCTCATTCCACCTGTCCCTTTCAGGAACTTTTTAATCAGCATCAAAGTTTCGGAATTTTTCCTGATGGAATGTTACAGAATTCCTAATTACTGTTACATAATTCACATATAAAGCAGGTTTATTGTCCGAAGGTTATTCTGTCCTGCATTCGTGATTATTTTTTACTTTACCACTACTATCTTTTTATCTTCATATTCACCGTAATGAAATCCATTAAATGAAATTTCCACTTCAGCAATTGTCTTTGGTAGTTTTTTCCAATCCTGAATATCCGACAAGTGGAGCAAAAGTTGAAAATCGGAAGGTATTTGCCGGTAATTCTTTATTTGTTTCATGGTTTTTACTTAGAGAATAAAATTATGTACTTACCGGCATACAAATGTTACATAATTTTTAAAAGAGTTATATAATTCACATATTCCTCATTGCAGCAGTGTTGTACATCTGACAATCCGTTTTTATGAAAATTACGGGCTTACCCCATCTGACTTCCGGAATCTTGAAAACAAAAGGTATCCGGTTCTGAGGTACCTGTAAATTATGTAACTCTTGTCTTGAATTGTGTAACTTCTTTGCTTCAGTTCAGGAATATCTTTGCATCAAAACGGATCTGCATTTACCGGCATAGCTGTAATGAGGTCTGGTGATGGTTATACGGGAACTGGGATAATAATTAATAATTTACTTGAAGCTATTTATAAGATACATGGTTAGTGTGCGCTGCAAAATGGCGGTAAAGGAAGTGTTAAAGGAACTTGGTCTTCACTACATTATTGTCGATTTGGGCGTGGTCGATATCATGGAAAATATTACCCCTGAGCAACGTGAGCAGATCAGAATTGCATTGCTCAAATCAGGTCTGGAACTTTTAGACGACAAAAAAGCATTGCTGATTGAAAGGGTAAGAACTATAATTATTGAAATGGTCCATTCTGCAGATGAGCTGCCCAGGAAAAACTTTTCTGATTATTTAAGTGAAAGGTTAAATCACAGCTATCCTTATATGGCAGGTTTGTTTACGGAAATTCAGGGGACCACTATTGAAAAATTCATCATTTCCCATAAAATTGAACGGGTAAAAGAGCTTATCATTTATGATGAACTCGACCTCACAGAAATTGCCGGGAAGCTCAACTATAGCAGTGTATCCCATTTATCCAATCAGTTTAAGAAAGTAACGGGGCTTACTCCATCGCATTTTAAGAAACTAAATAACAAGAAACATGAATTGATTGAAGAGGTAGGTGTTACTGACATAATACAGATGGGGAAAATATGAATACTTATGATTACTAATAAACTATACTAACACTGCTTTTAAAACAAATATAATGGAAACAACCAGAACCAGGGAATCTCAATATGCCAGAAGCCTTATCGAAGCAAGTCTTGATCCACTTGTTTACTATCAGTCCTGAAGGGAAAATAACTGATATAAACAATGCTTCAATTGACATAACAGAAGTAACCCGTGAGAATCTGATCGGTACGGATTTTTTTGAATATTTTACTGAACCTGATAAAGCACGGGAAATTTACAAACAAGTATTTGCCGAAGGTTTTGTGGCGGATTTCCCTTTGACTATCCGCGACGGCAAGCTTACTGAAGTATTGTTTAATGGCTCGGTTTATAAAGATGAATATGGAAAGGTGATTGGTGTGGTAGTGGTGGCAAGGGATATTACCGATCATAAAAGAATTGAAAAAGAATTGATGGATGCCAGATTGTCTGCCGAATCGGCTGCAAAAATTGCCGAAGAAGCAAAAGATGTAGCTGAAAGCGCCACAAAAATTGCTGAAGATGCGGTGAAATCAAAGCAGCAATTTTTGTCAAACATGAGTCATGAGATCCGTACACCGATGAATGCAATCATTGGGTTTACAAAGGTGTTGCTTAAGTCTGACCTGGATGCGAAACAAAAAGAGTACTTAAATGCCATTAAAATGAGCGGTGACGCTCTGACAGTTTTGATAAATGATATACTCGACCTCGCGAAAGTGGATGCCGGGAAAATGACATTTGAACAAACACTTTTCAAGCCGGCTGCATCAATAGCTGCCATGATTCATCTGTTTGAAGCAAAAATCCAGGAAAAAAATCTGCTATTAATTAAAAAATATGACAGAAGGATTCCCAGGGTAATGATTGGTGACCCTGTTCGTCTGCATCAGATCATTTTAAACCTTGTCAGCAATGCGGTAAAATTCACCTCAAAAGGGAAAATTACAATAAGTGCCAGGCTCATGAATGAGAATGAAGAGAAAGCAACCATTGAATTTTCAGTTGCTGATACCGGGATCGGGATCCCTCAGGACAGAATACGACATATTTTCGAGAACTTTCAGCAGGCCACAAGTGAAACTGCAAGATTGTACGGAGGTACGGGTCTGGGGCTCGCAATTTCAAAACAGCTGGTAGAATCACAGGGGGGGAGTATAGCAGTAAAAAGCAGGTTGGAAGAAGGATCTGTTTTTAGTTTCACATTAACTTTTCAGAAAACAAATGCTGAGGTCGAACTGGAGAAGGTGATAAAGGTATTGAATACCAAAGTTAAAAATATAAAAGTGCTGGTGGTTGAAGATATAGCTCTCAATCAGTTACTGATGAAAACCCTCCTCGACGATTTCGGATTTGAACATGATATTGCCGATAATGGGAAAATAGCAATAGAAAAACTACAGAACAAACCGTATGATATTATTTTGATGGACCTTCATATGCCTGAAATGAACGGTTTTGAAGCGACCGAATATCATTCGCAATAAAATGAATTCTCAAATTCCCATAATCGCTTTAACTGCCGACGTAACCACTGCTGATTTAAAAAAATGCACAGCAGTAGGGATGAATGATTACATCTCAAAACCCCTTGACGAAAAGCTGCTTTATATTAAAATTATTGATTTATTAAAGAAACCTTTACTTATACGGGATACCCACGCGTCCGCAGGCAGATCAAAGTATGTTAATTTAACATATTTAAGCAAGCGCACAAAAGATAATCCGGAATTGATGAAGGAAATGATTACACTTTATCTGGAACAAACCCCGCCTTTGATTGCACAATTGAAACAGGGACTCAAAGATAAAGATTGGGATTCGGTTTACTCGGCAGCTCATAAACTGATCCCTTCATTTTCCATAATGGGATTACACAAGGATTATGAAAACTCTGCAAAAAAAATCCAGGAATACTCCGGCACAAAAATACATCTTGAAGAAATAGAGAAACTGGTCTTACAGATGGATAAGGTTTGTTCCGGAGCCTGCAAGGAATTGGAAAAAGAACTGAATCGCAAAAAGATATCTAAATGAAGATGGCTGAAAACAAAATACTGCTTTTCCTGGTTGATGATGATGCTTTATTTCTAAAGTCATTACAGATTGAATTTACTGACAATACGGAATCGGTTATAAGGACCTTCCCGACAGGAGAGCTCTGTCTCGAAAATATATCACAAAATCCTGATGTGATAATTCTGGATTACTATCTCAATAGTATTGATAAAAAAGCAATCAACGGGCTGGAGACTCTCGACAGGATAAAAAAAGCCAATCAGTCTATACCTGTGGTAATGCTATCCTCACAGGATAAGATAGAGGTGGCAGTAAATTGTATGAAACACCAGGCCTATGATTATATTGTTAAAAGTGAAACTGCTTTTATCAGGCTTCAAAAAACCATTACTACCATTTTCCATTATCAGAAACTGGAAAAAGCGTTGAGCTGGTATATGGAAAAGATGTAGAATTAATATATGTGAAGGGCGTAACTTATTACAGGGTTGCGTAAGACTTTCAGGGTTTAAATGAACACATATTTATGCAGTGAAATTTCATTACCAGTTTAAAATTTAAGAATATGAATAAAACAGAGGCAAAAGGAAAATGGAACGAGCAAAAGGGCAGGCTCAAACAAAAATTTGCAGTACTTACCGACGATGATTTAATGTTTGCGGAAGGCAAAGAAGAAGAGATGTTTGGCAGACTTCAGATAAAACTTGGTAAAACAAAAGAAGAACTGCAGAAGATTATTGCTTCCATATAATTACCAATCTTAATTCAAAAGATCATCGTTTATCATATTTCGCTGAACGGTGATTTTTTTTCGAAACGATTTCTGACTACCCGGTTAGGTCTGACTTTGTATAGTGAAACCCATATGCATTGCAAATATAAACATGTATGTATATAATTTTCAGACATGTGGGTTCCGTCAGGCCATTAAAATAAAAATTATATACTGATGAACTATGATATTTTATCATGAAAAAATTCAGCCCTGTTATTAAAGTAAAAACAATTGCAAAGGAGCAATCTATAAGACTCGTCGATAAAACACTTGCAAAAACTGCCGAAGCAGGTAACTTTTTAACAAAATTTGCTGATGTATTATTATTTATGGCACGTGTTATAAAAGAAACATTTTCGCGAAGCTTTGAATTTAAAGAGTTCTTGCGTCAATGCTTTCAGATCGGGAATAAAACATTACCTCTTATTTCGGTAACAGGAATCATCATTGGCCTGGTCCTTACTATTCAGATGCGCCCTGCTCTTTTGAGTTTCGGGGCAGTCAGTCTGCTTCCGGGAATGGTAGCCATATCACTCATCAGGGAAATGGGGCCTGTTATTACTGCTTTGATATGTGCCGGGAAAATTGGTTCAGGAATGGGAGCAGAGCTGGGTTCGATGAGAGTAACTGAACAGATTGATGCCATGGAAGTATCGTCTACCAATCCCGTAAAATATTTAGTTGTAACCAGGGTTTTAGCAGCTACGCTGATGATCCCTTTATTAGTATTATATGCCGATGCGCTTGGCATATTGGGATCATGGGCGGGAGCAAATATTAAAGGTCACGTAACTTTCATATTGTTTTTTTCACAGGCATTCGGCCAGATTGAGTTTATTGATTTCCTGCCGGCTTTTATTAAAACCTTCTTTTTCGGTGCAGTGATTGGTTTTGTCGGATGCTATAAAGGATTTACGGCAGGACGTGGAACGGAGAGTGTTGGTATTGCTGCGAATTCTGCTGTTGTGCTATCATCATTGCTTGTGATAATTATAGATCTGATTGCTGTACAAATTACCGATATGCTATGAATACTACAAAAACAGCCACTGCTCATCCGGTTAAAGCAGCCCACCCCGGACATGTTATTGAAATAAATAACCTGAAAAAAGGATTTAGCAGCGAGGAAGTATTAACTAATGTGTCGTTGAAACTTTATAATGGAGAAAACCTGGTTGTGCTTGGAAAATCCGGTTCAGGTAAATCAGTGCTGATAAAATGTATTGTTCGTTTACTCGAATCCGATGGCGGAACAATTAATGTACTTGGAGAAAATGTGAGTGAATTGGACCGTGAAAGGTTGGGAGAACTGAGAAAGAAAATCGGTTTTCTTTTTCAGAGTGGCGCTTTGTATGATTCCATGACTGTAAAACAAAATCTGGAGTTTCCATTACGAAGAATAAAAAAGGATCTTAATCAAAAAGAAATAGATGAAAAAGTAAAAGAAGTTCTGGAAAATGTCGGTTTATCTGATGCCCTGGATAAAATGCCATCGCAATTATCAGGTGGAATGCGCAAGCGAATCAGTCTGGCACGAACACTTGTTGTTAATCCCCTGATAATGTTATATGATGAGCCAACAACCGGACTTGATCCGGTAACCTCAGATGAGATAAGTTTTCTTATTAATGAGGTACAAAAAAAATATAAAACTTCTTCAATTATCATCACGCACGATATTGAATGTGCCCGGGCAACTGCAAACCGTATTATAATGCTTCTCAACGGTGAAGTATATCAGGAAGGTGATCTGGAAAAGTTCGAAAAGTCAGATGATCCGACAATCAAATCATTCTTTAAATAATAATTATATGGAAACGCATTCGCAAAAATTCAAAGTAAGACTGGGGCTCTTTATAGCAGGAGGATTGGCGGTTTTCGTCATTGCCATTTTTATAATAGGAAAGCAGGAGAATCTGTTTGATCCTGTTTTTAAACTGACCACAACTTTTTATAATGTGAGCGGGCTGGAAGTTGGTAGTAATATCCGTTTCTCGGGTATTAATGTAGGTACTGTTGATAACATTAAGATAATAAATGATACGACGGTTCGCGTTGATATGCTGATTAAAAAAAACGTTCAGCAGTTTATTAAAAATGATTGTATAGCTGGCATTGGTTCGGCAGGGATTATTGGCGACCGCATTTTAATTATTTCTCAGGGTACTTATGATGCTCCTTTAGTAAAAGACGGGGAAAATATTGAGTCGAAAGAGCCTGTCGAAACGGAGGCTATCATGGAAAGCATGCAAATAACAGTGGATAATGCCGCAATTATCTCATTACAGCTGGCAGAAATCATGATCAATATGAACAGCGGAAAAGGCACTCTGGGGAGATTGATCCAGGATTCATCGATTGCGGAAAATATTGACAGGACCATAATAAATCTTAGAAAAAGCAGCAAAGGGTTAAATGAAAATATGAATGCTGCCAGGGAAAATTTTCTTTTGAAAGGCTATTTTAACAGGATAGAAAGGGCTGCTGAAAAAACGAGGAAGGATTCTTTAGAATCCCAGGAACAAAAAGCAATTGATAAAAAGAAAAATTAATCACCTGGATTTAGAATACTTAAAAATGGTAAACGCTAATGCAGTTCAGGAAATTTGTTATACTTCTTATTATTTCAATTTCAATTTGTGATTTTGCCTCTGCACAGCAGGATAGTGTCAAAAAAGATTCAACACAGCTGTACAGGAATATTGAATCCTATTCGAAGCGGAGCAGGTTTAACGGATTTATTGTACCGGTTAATTTTTAAACCGGTTACTCCCGACTCAAAGAATAAGGAGGCAAGAAGGAAAACATATAAAAAACTGATACAAAAACCATACAGTACCTTTGAAGGAAAAATCATCCGGAATATCGATGTTGTTACCCTCGATCCTTTTGGTTACTCAGCCGTCTGACACATACTGTCAGGAAACAGAATTTTTTATACAAAGCAGGGAATGGGATGCATATTAAAACACAAGGCATCACAATCCGGAACCTGCTGCTTATCCATAGAAATCAACCTTTCAATTCTTTGCTCGTAAAAGAATCTGAACGTTTGATCCGTAACCAGAAATTTGTGCATGAGGTTTCTTTTTCTGTTGTGGCTGCAGGGGCAGAATCCGATTCAGTAGATATCATTATCCGTGAACTTGATAACTGGAGCATAATTCCGGAAGGATCAATTTCAGCTTCAAAAATCAATGTCGGTTTGACTGACAAGAATTTTTTAGGAACCGGTCATGAATTTCAAAATGCCTTTTCAAGAAATTTTACCAGGGAAATTAATTCTTTTAATACAAACTATTATGTCCCAAACTTCCGGAATTCCTACATCAGTGCAAAGTTGCATCTGGGAATTGACGGATATGGAAATTTCAGCAGGAGCATTGATGTTGACCGTCCGTTTTTTTCTCCTCTGGCAAAGTGGGCGGCAGGGGTATCTTTTGCTTCTCAGACCAAAAAAGATTCCCTGAAGGATATAAATTCTGTTTATGTTCCTGTAAATTTGAAATTCCGGACACAGGATTACTGGGCAGGCAAAGCACTTCAGCTTTTTAAAGGCAGCACAGAAGATGTACTTGTAACCAATTTAATTCTGGCAGCCCGGTATCTGCATATAAGATATTTTGAAAAACCATCTGAACTTCTGGATCCGTTTCATAATTATTCCAGCGAAAACTTTTATTTAGCCACAGTCGGAATTTCCACAAGGAGATATGTTCAGGATAAATATATATTTAAATACGGTGTTATCGAAGATGTACCGGTTGGAAGCGTATATTCACTGACAGGCGGTTATCAGGTAAAAAATAATTCAGGACGGCTCTATTTAGGTATGCGGGTATACTTTGGCAACTATAATGAATGGGGATTCCTGAGTTCCAATTTAGAATACGGTACATTCTTTAATGCATCACATACTGAACAGGGTGTTCTGACAGCAGGGGTAAATTATTTTACCGGATTATTTGAAATAGGGAAATGGAAATTCAGGCAATTTGTAAAACCGCAGATGACTATTGGCATAAACAGGTTCTCTTCCGATAGTCTGACTCTTAATGACAATTATGGCCTGGATGGATTTAACAGTCCTGCATTGTCGGGGACCAATCGCTTTTTATTTACACTGCAAACACAATCATACGCTCCGTGGAATATTTTCGGATTCCGGCTTGGACCTTATCTTACTTATTCTCTTGGCATGCTTAGCGATGAAATAACCGGATTTGGAAACAGCAAAGTATATTCACAGATAGGGTTGGGAGTCTTAATTAAAAATGAAAACCTGGTCTTTAATACATTTCAAATATCAGTCTCATTTTATCCGTTGATTCCGGGAAAAGGACAGAATGTTTTTAAAATGAACTCATTCAGGACAACTGATTTTGGTTTCAGGGATTTTGAAATTGAAAAGCCCGCAGGAATGATGTATCAATAAGCAATCACGCTTAACATGTGAATTATGTAACTTCTTTCTGAAATTATGTAACAGTTCGGTGACCGGGAAGACCTACCTTTGGCAAAGTAATGATTTTCGTTAAATATAGATCAGCAATGCCTCAGAATATTATCTCCGGGAAAAAGCATAATTTCAATCGAATGTCAATTCTAGTGGACCTATTAATAATTAAAATCAATTAAAATGAAAAAGATCGTTCTTGGTGTATTGATGGTATTTTTGTCACTGGCTTTTCTTCCTCTGCAGTCAAAAGCTGCGACAACTGAGGAACCTTCCTCTTTACCTGCTCCAAAGCCTGCCGAATCAGCCGAAGCTAAAACTTTAATAGTCAGGTTAGATGAAATTAAGGCAACGGATAAGTCAAAACTGACTTCCGAAGAAAAGAAAGATTTACGAAAAGAAGTAAAGTCAATCAAAAGCAATCTTAAAGATATAGGCAACGGTGTCTATCTTTCAGGTGCTGCAATTATTCTTATTGTAGTTCTTCTTATAGTTTTATTGTAATCAATAATTAAAACAGAAATCATGGGAAATTTACTTTATGTCGTTGCAGTAGTCCTTATTATCGCATGGGCAATAGGATTTATGGGTTTTCATGCCGGAGGACATCATCCACGTTCTTCTTGTTATTGCAATTATTGCAATATTACTCAGGGTAATTTCAGGGTAGAAAAGTCATTTGACCTGATTAGTTAATGAATTAATCAGATTAAAATCAATCTCTTTCATAAACAACATAAGTCCATTCTTAAAAGTCATTGTGAAGTAACATAGCGAACAAATCGATGACTATTTTGTTTGGACTTATATAACTTAAAAAATAAATTATGAGCTCAGGAAAAGTATTATTAGGCTTACTTGCCGGCGTTGCTGCCGGTGCATTGCTGGGGATATTATTTGCCCCGGAAAAAGGTTCAGTTACCCGCAAAAAAATGTCTAAAAAGGCAGAAGAATATGGAGATGGACTGAAAGGAAAAATTCAATGAATTTGTTGACGATATCTCCGAAAAATTTGAAGAGGTAAAGGAAGATGTTTCAGACTTTAAAGAACCGAAAAAGTCCAGAACAGAATCAACTTAAAAGATGTTAGAAACTGCCACAGGCTGAACAAATGGAAGAAAATGCAAAGCTGATTGAATCAATTCTGGAAAGAACTGCCGAATACGGAAAGACCACCTTTGAGCTGGTAAAGCTTAAAGCTCTGGATAAAACAACAGATGTTGTTTCATCACTCTTACCCGGTTCCATTGTATTTGTCCTGATTGTTATTATTCATGTTCTTTTCTGAATCTGGGATTGGCTTTATGGCTCGGAGAGATTTTGGGTAAAATCTTTTACGGATTCTTTGTAGTGGCTGCTTTTTATGGTATTATAGGGATTGTTTTACATTTCTTTATGCATAAATGGCTTAAAAAGAGTCGCCGGAAATTTTTTCATCAAACATGTGCTAAAGTAAAATCACATGCAAAATATAACGTCCATTGCAGAGCTTAAAAATGCAATTCAATTATTGGAAGTTGAGCAGGCTGACAAAGGGAAACTTCTAAAAGAACAGTTTTACTCAACTGTCGAAAGTTTCAAGCCTGCCAACCTTATTGCGAACACCTTGAATGATATTGAGAAGTCCCCATATCTTATTGAAAACATTTTAGGCGCTGCCGTGGGTTTGGTAACAGGGTTCTATTCAAACAAATTAATCTTTAACTGCACGGGGCAATAAATTAAAGAAGCTTATCGGAGTTGTTCTGCAGTTTGGGGTAACAAACCTGGTTGCCAGAAACCAGGGGACCATCAGAACAATTGGTCAGGTCATTCTTTAAACATCTTGCCCGCAAAAAAAGAATGAATTCTATAAAGCCGTGACAGATGATAAACTGAAATTGCCGCTTTACGTAAAAGCATCTGTTTTTGTCGTCGGCTTATGCGCTTTAATAGCCATCCTGTACATCGCGAAGGGTATTATTGTTCCGGTCGTTTTCGCCGTTATTTTTGCCATTGTACTCCACCCGGTAGTAAATTTTTTCGTCAGGAAAAAAATAAACAGGGTAGTTGGTATTGTGATCACTATATTCATTACTTTTCTGGTAGTTGCCGCATTAGGGGCTCTTATAATCTCACAGGCAGGCCGGTTTATTGAATCATTGCCTTTACTGATCGATAAATTTACCGGAATGATTGACCAGGCTGTCAACTGGGCTTCCGGCTATTTCGATATAAAACCGCAAAAGATCCATGAATGGATCACAAAAACCCAGGGTGATCTCATAAATACCAGCAGCGCTGCTATCGGACAAACACTCTCCATCCTGGGGGGAGGATTAGTGGTATTGTTTTTACTTCCTGTTTACATCTTTTTGATATTATTGTACCACCCTATCTTAATTGAGTTTATTCACAGGCTCTTTGGTGCAAGCAACCAGGGTAAAGTCAGCAAAATAGTTACTCAGATCAAAAATGTAATTCAGCAATATCTTATAGGACTGGGTTTCGAAGCTGGCATAATGGCAATACTTAATACATCTGCTCTTTTGATAATTGGAATTGAATACGCTTTCCTTCTGGGCATTATAAGCGCATTGGTCAACGTCATTCCATATATCGGCGGGATTGTGGGGGTAGCATTGCCCATGATAGTTGCCTTAGCCACCAAATCATCAGCCTGGTATGCTGTTTATGTTCTGGCCGCCTTTTATGTCATCCAGCTGATAGACAATAACTTTATTGTTCCCAAAATAGTTGCCTCCAAAGTAAAAATCAATGCCCTTTTCTCAATAATAGTTGTATTTGCAGGAAATGCTTTATGGGGTATACCCGGCATGTTTCTTTCCATACCGCTCCTTGCCATCATAAAACTCGTTTGCGACAATATAGAACCATTAAAACCGTGGGGATTTTTATTAGGTGACACTATGCCACCGCTGATAAAGATAAAACCGATTTTTAAAAAGAAAATAAATAGTCCCAAATGATAGAGATAAAAAAAGAAGGTATTCTTATTACAAAATCCGGAATGGGATCCCTGTGGCCAGCCATGGGTACATTTATCTGTGAATGATGTAAATCAAATCACTAATTGTATAACCGTTCAGGTAAGCTCTTTACTTACCTTGCACTAAGTAATATTAAGGTATAAATCATATGAAACCAGCATGGATTTAGCATGCTTAAAATCAAAAATAAGCTTGATTAAATTCATTGCAGGTTTTATGTGACCTTCAAAATTAAAATTTAAGACCATGAAAAACACAGGTATTGCCATTCTCGTTATTGGTTTATTATTAACCATTTTTACAACCTTCAATTATTTTACACGAGAGAAAGTAGTCGACCTTGGAGAAGTTGAAATCACCGCGAACAAACGGCATCACGTTGCATGGTCACCACTTATTGGCCTTGCCGTTATGGGGGTCGGCGGAGTCATATTACTTGTGGCTTCAAAAAAGTAACATCAGGGTAAAAGATTCGCTTGAATATTTGGATATTCATGTGAAACCTGAGTGTAAAAGAAAATAATGCGGGGGCATTTCCCCCGCGTTTTTTATTATCCCAATTAATAATCTCAGGTAATCCAGGCCTTCCCATTTTCCCTGAGAACTAATTAACTGAGTACAATCCATAAGTTATACTTTACAGGATTATCGGGGTTGCAGGTTCCTTAAAACATTTGTAATGTGCGAATTATGTAACATTTTAAAGAAGTTATGTAACACAGATCCCGGCTCTGTCAACTAAATTTGTCTTTTAAAGAATTTTTTCTGGTTATGTCGGAAGAACCGAAACGAAAAAGAATTAATGTGAAAAGTAAATTGCAATTGATAAAAATAGTGTGTCTGAAAAGTGTACTCATCATACTCTTTTCGTTGTTTGCTAACCGGGCATCTGCCCCTGATATCAAAGTAGCTTATATCTGCGCCGCAGGGCCTGTTAATGCTTTCGACAGACTTATTAAAGCTGTGGTTCAGGTTGAAAGTGAGGGCGACACGCTTGCATATAATCAGCAAGAAGAGGCAGTTGGAGCTTTTCAGATCAGACCGATCAGACTTCTTGATTATTATCAGAGAACAGGTATCAATTATAAGATCGAAGAATGCTACAATTTTGCGATCTCGAAAGAAATATTCCTCTATTATGCAGGTCAGACAGATTATCCGGATTATGAAAAAATTGCCAGGAACTGGAATGGCTCAGGTAAAGCCACCCTTGTTTATTGGGAAAAAGTCAAGTTAAATATGTAATCAATAAATCCATTTTTCCATTTCTGGCGGCTATTCTTATTTATAGCTGGAGAAAAGGAAAAATCAGGATCCCGGGATCACTTCAGAGACGTGTGAATCATGTAAATTTAAAAATAAATTATGTAACAGTTACAGGTATAATATGGTCTAACTTTGAGATACACTAATAGATCAATATTATGCCTATTCTGACTATTCTTATTGTACTGATTGTTGCAGGAGTTATTCTATACCTTGTCAATAATTATATCCCGATGGACAGGAAAATTAAAAGTATCCTGAATGCCGTCGTTGTGATAATTGTAATCATCTGGCTTCTGAAGGTCTTTGGAATCTTCAACTATCTGAAGGATATTATTATATAAAATGCTTCCCAGAATCACTGACACACGCCTTATTTATTATGGTAGAATTGGTGTAACAAAGTCATATATAAACAATATAAAATGAAAAGGATAATTATTATCCTCGCTTTAGTAATACCTGTTATGGCAGCAATAATCTTCACTGGTTACCGGTCATCATCTCAGAAGCATAATGCTGCCCATACTGAAATGCTGCTTGCCTTCAGGGATTTGAATGAAGCCAGTAACCCGGTTAATGCTGAAGAGTGGGAAACATTTAAAAGTGAATCGGTAATAAAAATCAGGGACCTTGAAAAACAAATTGCTTTATTGAATACAAAGATTGAAAACCAGGGAGAATTATTTGATGCATTTTATAAGAGGACGGTTACTTTTCTTGATGAAAAGAATAAGTACATGAAGATAACACTGGGAAACCTGGAAAAAGTACCAACCAACTGGGAATCATTTAAGCATTCATTTATTAAGGACATGGAAGCGACTGAAAACACCCTGAAGGATTTAACTGTCAGTAATATCCAATGAAAAATTCAATTACGGACACAAACACATCAGACGTCCCGCAAAAGTTGACCACGTGAATTATATAACTCATATAAGTAATTGTATAACATTTGAGCGGAGAAGGGCCTTACCTTTGCAGGAGTTAAGGAGTAATCACAACATAATGAAAGAAATACAATTATTCCCTGGGATATTGATATCTTAAAAAATATGGAAAATACTTTAGTGTTGGAGAAACCCGGGATTAGGAACGACTTTATCAAAATAAAGTTAAGGGAGAAAGAACCTGTGGCTGAAATATCCGGAATAAAACCTCATCTGGAAAATATTCTTTCTGAGGCAGGGGTTGAATTCATTCAATATTTACATTTTTTACAGCTTGAGAATGAGACAAATTTAATGGCTCTTTCCTCCACACACCATTTTTACTACGATTTCAATGATCTGAAAAGTATAAAAACACTGATAAACCTTAAAAAACTGAATAGTATTAAGAGTCTTGAAAGCTTCCTGCAGAATGTTGTCCGGATCCTGCCTCAGAAAGCCAATTTCATTGGCTACTTCAAAAATGATACAGGGAACAGGTCGGTTTTTTCATTTTCCCGGACCACGAAGTTATTTAACGGACTGGTCAATTATTTTGATTCCAAAACAGACAGAAGTTTAACAAAAAATGATGTATCAAGGCTCCTGGAGGAACACAAGCTAAAGGTCGTTGACATAACAGACATTAACGGTATGACATATTTCTGTTCGCGTAATAACAGATAATCCGGCTTCCTTCAGGAGTGGTTTTAGCCATATCAGGTTGAGTATTACAGCAGTAAAATATTCTCGTAAAAATTAGTATGTGAATACTTTTACTTATCTTTTGCCGTTTTTGAAGTCAAACATCCTGAATGTCAAAAAAGCGGCTTACAATTTTTGCACTGGTTTTGTCTCTCCTGCAGGTTAATTGCATCAACCTGGGTGGCAGAAATTATATGACTCCATCACCCTCCAATAATAATCCGGATACGGAAAGTTATTTTACCTGGTTTTACGAAACGCTTGGAAGTGAAACACCCAAACCCGAATATGAGGTTTTTAAAAAAGCACTTACAGGCTTCTTTAACCTGAAAGCCGGGAGCAAAATAAAGAATAATCTGCTGACAATAATCGATTTTTCCCTCTCATCCAACAGGGAGCGTATGTGGATTGTTGACATGAACAAATTGAAAGTAGTTAATTACTCTCTCGTTGCACATGGGCGTAACAGCGGAGATGAATTCCCGCAGTATTTTTCAAACAAGCCTTCTTCAAATCAGAGCAGCCTGGGATTTTTCCTGACAGATGATATTTATTATGGCAGGCATGGAATGTCGCTCTATCTGGATGGGATTGAGCCTGAAGTGAATGATAAAGCCAGGGAACGGGCAATTGTTATGCATGGTGCCAGTTATGTCAGCAGGGATTTCATAAGGACTTATGGAAGGCTGGGGCGGAGTTACGGATGCCCTTCAATTCCAATTGAGAACCACGAAGAGGTAATATCATTGTTATCGGGACGGTCATGTATTTATATTTATTATCCTGATGTAAAATACCTTGATAATTCTCCCTTACTTACGACTGAGACATTACTGACCGGAATGTACAGCCTTTTAAGTGAACCATCCGTTACTTTTACCTTTTCCCCTGAATTACTGTCATTATCCGGGAATTACTGATCCGTTACCGCGGGATCCTGTCTGAGGGCAACCAGCAAAGGCTGATCACGGTTGTATATATCTTTTCTGAAGTATACTGATCCGTCATCGCCGGCCCATGCAGTAAGGTATACAATGTGGACCTGGATTGGTGTTGCCAGATTTACGATTTGCTCCTTCCCCTGATCAACAATATTTTTTATCTGTACCGGGGTCCAGGCAGGGTTGTCTTTCATCAGCCATGCAACCAGGTCCATAGGATTATTGACACGTATACAGCCTGAGCTGAATGAGCGGTCGGTTCGTCCAAACAAGTTATGGTTGGGAGTATCATGTATGTACACGCTATATTGGTTTGGAAAAACAAATTTAACCCTGCCCAGGGCATTTTTAGGTCCGGGTTCCTGGCGTACCCTGTAGGGGAAACCAGTAGCTAAAATATTGACCCAGTCAATGGATAAAGGATCGACTTCTGTCCCGTCATTCCGCAATATCTTCAGATCTTTTTCCGCCAGGTATTCCGGATTGAGTATTACGGACGGAATAACATCATCGTTCAGGATTGTCGGAGGGACAGTCCAGTCAGGATTCAGAACCAGGTATTTCATTATTGAACTGAATACCGGAGTTTTTCTATTAGTAAGACCGACAATAGCTTCTGTACTGAATACCATGTCGTCTTTTTCAATGACCTGAAGATCAAAATTGGCTATATTAACTTTGATATAACGGTCACCCAGATCGTTACTTAGCCAGCGCCAACGCTCAAGGTTAGCCTCTATTGTAGCAATCCTCTCTTCAACGGGAATGTTCATTGCCTCAATAGTTGCCTTACCGACTACTCCATCGGCAGTTAGTCCGTTTCTTAGCTGAAAGAGCATCACCTGCTTATAGAGGGTGTGATCAAACAGGTTTTCATTAACGGTATCATTTTCAACGTACCCCTGGGTTATTGAAAGCCTGTTCCTGACCAGTGCAATATCCGGATCACTCATACCATTCTCAAGCCTGGGCAGGCCAGTACTGAATCTTCCCCAGCCACCTTTTGCTTCTATCAGGTGATATTCTGCAAGAGCTTTCTTAAGGTTACTATATTCACGATGTGCGGGAGTAAGCGTTCGTAAATTTTCAATTATACGGTGGTTTAGCAATGTGCTGTCTGTAAACTTCTTCAGGTCTATTGTCAAAGCCCTCCCCGAAGCCTTCCATTGCGGATCAATAGTCATTGCATCGGTCTTTCCCAGGGCCAGGTGTGCCGATAACAAAGAAAATGCATCAGTCAGCAGTAACTCCAGGCTTGCAACTTCGCTGATTTCAGCTTCATCTGACAAAATTATCTTATCGGTCAGTTTTTCTATTGCAGAAAGATGGTAATCTTCCGGGTTAAGACCTTCGCGGTATATGTTATGCAGGACAAAAAGCATCTGATAAAGGTTTTCCCTGCTATTCCATGCTGCTGAAAGAAGTTTATTGCTCTTTTCGTAAAGTTGTGTGACTAAATCGGATGGAATGGTTATTAATTCGTTATCAGCAGGTAGTATTTCCTCTGTTGTTTCTTCAATAGCCGGGAGTGTTTCAGGCAATTCGACTTTATAGACACGGTGGTTGCATCCATCAAAAATTATGAAAATTGCCGTTATCAACGCCACTGAAAACAAATATCCCGGTTTGCTTATTAACATAATGCTCCTTCTTATTATTTTTTTTTGTTTCCTTATTTATGAAGACGATCATTAATAACCCTGACAAAAAAAGGCCATATCTGTATTTCAATTATGGCCTTTTTGCGTGATGAAACCGGGTACTCTAAAACCGGTATCCGATTGAAATACCGTAACCTGTGTTCTTATATGAGGCTTTACTGTCTGCTTCCCAGGCATACTCCGGATTGATCTTCAAGCAATCCAAGCTGGGCATTAAGCTGAATGAATACTCCCATTGACAATTCATAACCGAAGAAGATATTTGCACCTGCATCAAATGGCCTGTAATAAGCATTCTCAATCAACTCTGTAATATTGGTAACCCTGTTCTTATACTTAACTGACCTTTCATAACTGGCAAGGCCAAGAATTTCAGTGTTTTCTGAACCTCCTATACCATAAGCAATGTAAGGCCCAAAACCAAGCAGCATGTATCCTTTTCCAAGCTGGGGCCTGTACAACAGATTTAAAGGCATTTCAATATATGACAGTTTTGTTGTTGTTTCAAAATCGCCTGATGCTTTGGTTTGAGGAGAAAAGAAGTCATTCTTTGCCCCCTTGACGGAAAAAAGCAGTCCGGGTTGAAAGTAGAATTCAGGTGCAACCGGGATGTTTACATTGATCCCGGCGTGAAATCCTGTTAACAGACCATTCTCAAGTTTATCGCCAGACATTATCCTTTCCGTTTATATTCTGAAAATTTACACCTCCCAGAATGCCAAATCCGATCTGGGCCTGCAGAGCTATTGTTGAAAAAATAAGGATTGCCGATAAAGTAAGGAATTTCGTTTTCATTTTTGTTTCATATTAATTATTTCAATCATGTATTATTATAAGCCAGCCTCTTTTGCAGCTTCAGCTTTCATCTTTTCATTTGCAGTGATAAGAAACTCTACCCTTCTGTTTTGGGTACGGCCTTCATCAGTATCATTGGCATATTTTGGAACAGTTTCGCCAAATCCTTTAATTGTAACACGACTGGCAGTTAATACTTTTACCCGTCAGATAACCTGACACTGCACCTGCCCTTCTTTCCGATAGGGATCTGATTATATGCCTTGCTCCCCTTACTGTCGGTATGTCCCTGGACTTCAATATTCGTATCGGGATATTTGTTCAGAACTGTAACCAGCTTATCAAGGTTGGTTTTGGCATCATCCTGACAAATCCGATTTGTCAAATCCAAACAGCACATTACTGTTGAATTCCACAACGATTCCTTCTCCTACCCGTTCAACCTTTGCATCCGGAACGGTCTTCTCTATTTCCTCAGCCTGTTTGTCCATCTGGCGACCAATTACAGCGCCTGCAGCACCTCCGACTGCAGCTCCGATAATTGCACCCAGGGCAGTATTTCCTGAAGCCCTGCCTATAACAGCTCCCATTGCACCGCCTGCAGCTGTTCCGACAACAGCGCCTTTCTGTGTTTTGTTCCATGAAGCGCAACCTGACAGTATCAAAATTGCACTTAACACAGTAATTAAACTCATTTTCATTCTTTTCATACAATTAGATTTAGTGCGAAAGGTAGTCTCTGTAAAGCTTAAATGTTTTACACAATTTCATTTAAGATTTACATAATTCCGATGTTAAAAATGAGGGGTGGAAGGTGGGAATATTGTAATTTTTTCCAAAAATTATGTAACAGATTAACCGCTGTATGAAGTTAAATTTATACTGTTTAAATACGACTTTTTAAGGAAACACTTTAAGAATTTAAATGTAATCTACCGGAAACCATGAAAAAATTATTGTTTATATCACTTTGCGCCTGCCTTCTTGCCGGATGTGCCTTAAATCTGGTAACAGGCCGCAAGCAGCTGAGTCTTGTAAAGGAATCGGATTTACGGTTAATGGCAGTAAGCCAATACAATACATTTTTAAAAGAAAATAAGGTTTTAAGCTCCGGCCCAGCAGAGATGCTGCAATGGTCGACCGTGTCGGAGCAAGAATTGCCAATGCAATTACAAAGTTTTATAACACCGAGGAAAAAAAATCGGTGCTGGAAGGATATTCATGGGAATTCAACACGATTGATGACAATAAGGTCGTAAATGCCTGGTGCATGCCTGGCGGAAAGGTGGTTGTATACACAGGTTTATTACCTGTAACCCAGAATGAAACAGCACTGGCAATTGTAATAGGACATGAGATTGCCCATTCCATTGCCAAACATGGCAACGAAAGAATGAGTCAGGCATTGGTCCAGCAAATGGGAGGTATGGCACTGGAGATTGCCCTGGCCCAGAAGCCTCAGGAGACACAGGATCTGTTCATGACGACATATGGTATCGGAAGTCAGCTGGGAGCTATGCTGCCCTGGTCGCGGCAACAGGAAACTGAAGCTGATCAGTATGGATTGATATTTTCTAGCCATGGCGGGTTATGATCCGCGGGAAGCAATTCCTTTCTGGCAAAGAATGTCAGAAGCAGGCGGAGGAAGTCCACCGGAATTCCTGAGCACGCACCCTTCAGATGAGACAAGGTTAAGAAAGCTGAACCAATTCATGCCGGAGGCTCTTAAATATTATAATGGCCGTAAATAAGATACCGGGTCTAGTCAGGCTGAACACTCTCCGGGAGAATTATGAACATCGGACGGACTAATAAAACAGCTGTCTGATTGTGTTGATATCCAATATTTATTTATTTATTTTGTATCGATCAGTACAGGATAACAGAAATTGTATATGACTTGATTCCGTGCGAACCACACTTCATTAAGCATGCTAAAAATCAAATCATAAGAAGTTAATCCTGCGTGGTTTACCATACCGGTAATATAAAAATCTATGGAGTGAAACAAGGGAAACTAAAATCCAAAGCATCTAACAAAGAGAAACCGCTGTATTCAGATACCGGTCAAGTTTCCGATTGTCGGAATAGGTGCATCGGCCGGCGGACTTGAAGCATTGGAGCAATTTATGAGTAATGTGCCTGAAAACAGCGGCATGGCATATGTTGTTATTCAGCATCTTGATCCGACTCATAAAGGCATGCTGCCTGAATTGCTTCAGCGGATTACCGGAATGCAGGTTTTACAGGTAAAAGACCGCATGGCAGTAAAACCAGACATGTGTATATGTAATTCCTCCCAACAAGAGCATGTCTATATTGAAGGGGGTGCTTCACCTGTTTGAACCTATGGAATCAAGAGGACTGCGCCTTCCGGTCGATTTTTTCCTCCGTTCCCTTGCCGACGACAGGAATGAACAGAGTATCGGAGTCATTCTTTCAGGAATGGGCTCCGACGGAAGTATCGGACTCCGGGCGATAAAGGAAAAAAACGGGATAGTGATGGTACAGGACCCTTCCACGGCAAAATATGACAGCATGCCCCGCAATGCAATCGATTCGGTTCTTGCGGATATTGTAGCTCCGGCCAATCTGTTACCTTCAAAATTGATCCAATTTCTTGAGCATATTCCGATTGTCAGGTCAGGTCTGGATACAGAGGTTAAAGACCAGAGCTCTCTCGAAAAAATTATAATCCTCCTGCGAACCCATACAGGTAATGACTTTTCGCTGTATAAGAAAAATACCGTGTATCGCCGTATTGAAAGACGTATGAGTGTCCACAAAATTGATAAGATATCTTCATATGTCCACTTTTTACAGGAAAATCCGAAGGAAGCCGATATTCTTTTCAAGGAACTGATGATTGGGGTGACTAATTTTTTCCGTGATCCCGGTGTTTGGGAAAAACTGAAAACAACAGTTATCCCGGATTATATCGGCAAGCTGCCTGAAGGTTCAGTATTGACGGGCATGGGTACCAGGGTGTTCTACAGGAGAAGAGGCATATTCACTGGCTATTGTATTCAGGGAAGCAATTGAAAAATTTAATCGTCCCGGAAGGATTACATTGCAGGTATTTGCATCAGATCTTGATAATGATGCTGTTGGAATAGCCAGAAAGGGATATATTTCCGTCAAATATCGCTGCCGATGTTTCACCCGATCGCCTGAATCGTTTTTTTTCTGCAACTGATGACGGCTATCGTGTCATGCACTGAAATCAGGGAAATGATCGTGTTTGCACACCATAACATTATAATGCATCCCCCCTTTACAAAGATCGATATCCTGTCGTGCCGTAACCTGCTTATATATATGGATCCTGTGCTGCAAAGAAAATTGCTTGGCATGTTTTATTATAGCCTTAATCCTGAAGGAATTATGCTTCTGGGCAGTTCTGAAACGCTTGGAACACAAAGTCATCTTTTCACATCAGTGGATTCAAAGCTGAAAATCTACAAACGTTCGCTGACTTCCCTGGCGCCTGAATTATTCGATTTCCCATCATCCTTTTCGAGAACCAAACCGGTAAATATCTGAATACCGCAGTACCGGCAAAATCAGTTATGAATATTCAGACTCTTGCCGATCAGCTGCTTTTAAAGCATTTTTCACCTGCCGGTGTTCTGGTGAACGAAAATGGCGACATCATTTACATAAGCGGACGTACCGGAAAATATCTGGAACCTGCGGTTGGTAAAGCAAACCTGAATATTTTCGCAATGTTACGCGAAGGTTTACGTGAAGAATTTCCTGTAGCCTTCAGAAAAGCCATAATGAAAAAGGAAGCTGTGGTTTTACATAATATCAAAGTAGGTACAAATGGTGATTCACATACGATAAATGTAAACATTCAATGGATTGATAAGCCTGAGGCTTTATTTGGCACTGTGATGATAATTTTTACTGATGTTCCGGAAATTGAGGACTATCAAATTGCTGGACAGAAAAGGGAAAAGACTATTAAGCAGTATGAGGCAATCGGAACTGGAAAAAGAGCTTCAGCATACCCGCGAAGAGATGCAGAGCACACTCGAAGAGATGCAGACATCGCAGGAGGAACTGAAATCTTCAAATGAGGAATTACAATCGACCAATGAAGAACTGCAATCTACAAATGAAGAACTTACAACTTCAAAAGAAGAAATGCAAAGCCTGAATGAAGAACTTCAGACAGTGAACGCTGAACTGCAATCGAAAGTTGATGAGTTTTCGCGGGTGAACAATGATATGAAAAACCTGCTCAACAGCACCGATATCGCAACATTATTTCTTGATAAGGAATTGAATATCCGTCGCTTTACCAATCAGGCAACCAAAATTTTTAAACTTATAAAAAGCGATATCGGACGACCATTTACCGACCAGGTTTCCGACCTTATTTACCCCGAATTGGCTTCCGATGCTCTCGAAGTATTAAGAACACTCGTATTTATACAAAAACAAATACCGACAAGGGACGGACGATGGTTTTTCATCCGGATTATGCCTTACCGCACACTGGACGACAGAATAGAGGGCCTCGTCATCACTTTTATCAACATCATCCGATCTCAAACAGACTGAAGTAAAATTACACGAAACAGAACAGATAAACCGTTTGCTTATAAACTCATCTTCAGATGTAATAATTGAATTATCAACTGACTTTAAAATATTAGAGTTCAGTCCTGAAGCTGAAAAATATTTCGGTAAAAAGCGCGAGGATGCAATAAACCGGAATTACATTCAGATGTTTGTTCCTGAAACTGAACGAAAAAAAAATGAAAAAGATATTGAATAAACTGCTGAAAGAATGGCCGGGTGGCAAATTAAAAATGCAGGTAATAGCAGCCGGTGGCAAGATAACAGAAGTTGAATGGTCCGCAAGTGTTCTGCAAAACAACCTTAAAAATGACAACCGGAATTATTTTATCACTAAAAAGATAACTATACCATGAATACTGAAGGAAAGAATCTTACAGATGCCCAGATTTTACGTCTGAAAGCTGAAGAAAAACTGAAAGCAAAGAAGAAAACATCCAGACAGGTTATTGAAGCTGATGTGAAAAAGCTCCTTCATGAACTGCAGGTGCACCAGATAGAACTGGAAATGCAGAATGAAGAACTACGCGAGGCAAATGAAACAGCCGAAACCGCTCTTAAAAAATACACCATGTTGTACGATTTTGCCCCGCTTGGCTATTTTACACTTGAAAAAGACGGCAGTATCAGCGAGCTGAACTTTACAGGAGCCGAGATGCTTGGGGAAAAGCGCTTTAGCCTGGTAAACAGCAATTTTAAGTTATTTGTTGCTGAAAGTTCACAATCGGTATTCGACAGGTTTTTCAGTAAGGTTTTTACAAGTAACATGAAGGAATCCTGCGAAATAATGCTAGGTTATGACGGCAAACCTTTATGCTCTGTTTACATGGAAGGTGTAGTTGCTGGTGATGACCGGAAATGCCTTTTATCGGTGGTTAATATTTCTGCATTTAAAAAGTAAAACATACTTCAGATACTTCACCGGGGATATATCCCCCAATAAACTTTTGGTCACAGAAGGAGCAGCGAATTTATAAATATGTAAATCATGTAATTTTTTTTTCAAATTTTGTAACACCTGCCAGTCTCCCATTATTTACCTTTATTATGTAATTTCTTACGGCAACAGTTAAAAATTGCAGTAGAAATATCAGGTACTATTAGTTATCTGACTGTTTTAAAATTGTGTAAAGAAATGATTAACAGAGTTATTGTAAAAAAAGCACTTATACATACGCTCGATTTGGATAAGAGACCGGACCTGAATCGTGTTAAATATGAAGATTCACGTAGTTGTGAAACAACAATGCTGATTTTTGACATATTCGGAGGTGAAATTTTAAAAACACATTATAAAAATGGCTGGCATTTTTATAACCGGGTTAATGGCAAGCGTATCGATTTTACGAGATCAGAAAAAGGTAAATCTTCAGGTGCCATACGCTTTGAAGATATTCCCTCTTCTCCCGACGAGATTCATGATTATTTTGAGAAGGAGGATTATTTAACCTTTTTTATGAGGTTTGTCAGGGCATTTGAAGAAACAGTTGGGCTGGCTAAATACCGGATTGTTGCATCCTGAAGGTTTTTTATATATGATAGGTAGTCCGTTATCAGGTTTTCAGAAGGTTAGGTTAGGTTGGGTTAATCAGGGGAAAAGTCTTTCCGCTTCCGCGGGAAGGCTTTTTCATTTGTCATAAAAGGTCCAATATTCTTAAAACCTTCAAAAACACCCAGACCGAATAGTGCAAAGTCGTATCTGGCAGGATCCTCCATATCAAATTCCCTTAAATTCCTGTCGAGTTCCAATAAAGCTTTAGCATCATTCTGCTTACGGGTTAACAATCCAAGTTCGCGTGCTACGTTGCCGGAATGTACGTCAAGCGGACAGGAAAGAACAGATGGAGATATTGATTTCCATAATCCGAAATCAACACCTTTGTCATCTTTCCTTATCATCCATCGCAGATACATATTCAATTTTTTTGCCGCCGAACCTTTGAATGGATCTGATACATGCCTTTCAGTTCTTTTTTCATGAGGAAGTCCAAAGAATATCTTATGAAATTCATGTATGGCAGGCTGAAGTGATACCGCCGTCATATGTGAACTAAAGATATTTTCAAGTCCTCCCTGGTACCTGTAAATATTCTGAAGCGCCTTCATGAAGAAAATCATGTCGGTCGAATTAAAGGTGCGGTGAACAAACCCATTTATTCCTTCAAAATCGGATGGCAGGGAGTTCATTATGAAATCGTACGGTGAGTTATCCATTATCTCCATCATACGCCTGGCATTCCTGAGTATCATTGTCCTGTTACCCCAGGCAATTGAAGCCGCTAAAAAGCCTGAGATCTCAATATCTTCTTTTACTGCATACCGGTGTGGGATACTTATGGGATCATGTTCAATGAAGTCAGGACGATTATATTTTTCCACCTTCTCATCCAGAAACTCTTTCAGCTCTCTGTTCCCTGATCTCATATCCACTGTTTTTTGGCTTCTCAAAATTAAAGAATTTAAAATACTATTTTTGCAGCAGCCGGTGTTTGTGAAAATTGTTAAGGGAAAACAATGGACTTCAAAGAGGTATTAAGTAAATAAAATTTTTCAGTGTCCAACAACTACTTCAGGTTTAAGGAATTTACCATTATTCAGGAAAAATCGGCCTTCAGGGTCGGGACCGATGGTGTCCTTCTGGGGGCGTATGCCGATGTCACTGGTGTAAAAAACATTCTCGATATAGGTACCGGCACAGGTCTTATCGCCATAATGCTGGCCCAGAGAAGCAGTGCAGATATTGTCGCACTGGAACCAGACCACGAATCCTTTACAGAGGCAACCGGAAATGTAAGTCTGTCACCATGGAAAAACAGGATAAAAGTTGAAGAGTGCACTCTCCAGGAGTACTCCCCTGTTCACGGTGTGTTTGATCTGATTGTGACAAATCCGCCCTATTTTATTGATTCGCTGAAAAATCCTGAACCCAGAACAGCTGCTGCACGACATAAT
The DNA here is from genome assembly GCA_963736675.1 of uncultured Bacteroidales bacterium. Classification (GTDB taxonomy): domain Bacteria; phylum Bacteroidota; class Bacteroidia; order Bacteroidales; family VadinHA17; genus LD21. The sequence goes on along the minus strand of CAVTPT010000002.1, from coordinate 326,481 downwards.
GCCACGCTGACCACCGCCGATCTGCTAAAAGGGGTCTCTCTGCTTATGAGTGATTACGGGCGATTTCAGGTCATCCTTCCCTATGTTGAAGGAACAATATTTATTGCTGAGGCACAGCAGTATGGATTGTACTGTAATAATATATTGAAAATAAGGCCATTGCCGACAAGCGAGGTAAAAAGGCTGATCCTTACTTTCTCAAGAACCAGACAAAAAGCAACGGAGAGATTTCTTACAATTGAATATGGCAGGAGACATGAATTCACTGAGGAATATAAGAACCTGACCAGAGATTTTTATCTCAGATTCTAGAGGCAGTATATTGCAGCTCTGTTTATGATCACGTTCAGCGGATCATTTCACTTTCAGGTAATCCGTACTCTTCCTTCATCTCAATACTCATCTTTTTCAGTTCCTCAAGTACCGGCAAATATATTTCCGGAACAACAGGCCTGTAAACGCCAGTAAGGCTGATATTTCCTTCGAGGATCATCTTAACAGCGATTGATGCCGGAAGAGCAACCGTTCGTGCAACAGCTGTATCGGTGGAAGGAGATCCGAAGTCGAGTAATGATGATTTAATTACTTCCCTTTTACCGTCAGGGTATGATGCAAGAAATACATGCTGCATCATTACTGTATCTCTTTCATCACCTGAAAGTGACATTTTGCTTATCATCCTGTCAGAAGTGATCTCAAAAGGGGAGGTCCTGGTATAATTCAGAATCTCATTGGTGAAGAAACCGAGGAACTTCAGTGATTCAACAGGAATTGCGTCTCCGGGTAATCCGAGTTTCTGAGCAATATCCATTTTCAGGTTACCGGTCCCTGTTCCTGCTCTTTCAGCCAGAAATCCCGAATATGTCATATTGGTATAGTCGGTAATTGTATCGTCGAGCATATTGAGGCGTTTCATCGCATCGAGAGTCTCGCACCACCCTTTATACCTGAAGGTTCCACGGTACATGGTCACTGTCTCCGGAATGCCGTAGATATCTATGTAACTTACGGAGTCCCTGTTCGGGTAGACTTCCAGATCGCCCAGTCCCGGAAAGTAATGAGTAAATCTGTCTTTAAAAAGGTTGGCCGGTTCAACTGATACCTCTTTTCCTTTTTTAAGATAATGGGCACCGTTCCTGCTGGCCAGCACAACTCCCTTGGGGCTCCACGAGAACTTGTACTTCATGGGATTATTTGCTGATTCGGGTGCCGGAAGTGCACCGCACAGCGAGTAAAACTCCTCTACTTTTCCCTTTTTGCCATGAATATGGTCAATCACTTTCATTGCAGTCATATGGTCAATTCCCGGGTCAAGTCCTATTTCATTCAGGATTATTATACCCGCATTTTTTGCTTCTTCATCAAGGGTTTGCATCTCAGGCTGGACATATGAAGTTGTGACCAGTGGTTTTTTGCATTTTATACAAATCCTGGCTACTGAGACATGATGCCTGTAGGGCAGAAAAGATACAATAGCATCGTGTTCATTGATAAGCTCTTCAAGCACAACGGTGTCATCTGCCGACCATTTCATGGAAGAACCCAGCGGATGACCTTTGATCATCCTGTCAGCCTTTTCGCGGGTTGTTGTGGCTATTTTTACCTTAATATCCCTATTTAGCAGGAATTCAACCATGGGTTTAACAACCAGCCCTGCTCCGAGGATAAGAACCTTTTTCATATTTTTCAATATTTATTGAAGTACAAGTTAATCAATGCAAAATAAAAAAAACATGATTTTTATTGTGTAAAACAGTTCAGGCCAGTCTGGCTGACAGAAAAGGACAAAATATTTCAATTTATCTCCTGTTTAAAAACAGGGAGATTGTTGTATTGCCCGGTACAGGTCAAATTATCGATTAATAAATTAGTGTATCTTTGTTTTATTACAAAAACAGTTGTCTCTGCATGACGGTGCCAATGTCCGAAAATCCGAAGTATGTCGAAACACCACTGATGAAGCAGTATTACAGTGTCAAGTCAAAACATCCCGACGCTATATTGCTTTTCAGGGTTGGCGATTTTTACGAAACATTCGGGGAGGATGCCATAAGGGCATCGGAAATACTGGGGATCACCCTAACACGAAGGGCAAACGGATCGGCATCATTTGTCGAGCTTGCCGGATTCCCGTACCATGCTCTTGACACTTATCTCCCGCGTCTTGTCAGGGCAGGCCAGAGGGTGGCTATCTGTGAGCAGCTTGAAGATCCGAAGCTGACAAAAAAAATCGTCAGGAGAGGAATAACAGAGCTGGTCACTCCGGGGGTCTCATTAAACGAGAATGTCCTTAATCATAAGGAGAACAATTTTCTGGCAGCAGTTCATATCGATAAGAAAATTGCAGGTGTGGCATTCCTTGATATATCGACCGGAGAGTTTATGGCTTCAGAGGGCACTCTGGAGTATGTCGATCAGATGTTGAATAACTTTCAGCCTAAAGAGGTACTTTATGAGAAATCAAGGAAAGATGAGTTCATTGACAATTTCGGATCGAAATTTTATACTTTCAGACTTGATGACTGGATCTTTACTCCTGAGGCGGCTAACGACCGGCTAATCAGGCAGTTTGAAACAAGTTCCCTTAAAGGGTTTGGCGTGCATAACCTTACATATGGAGTTATTGCCGCCGGAGCTATAATGTACTACCTCGACATTACCCAACACGAACAGCTTGGCCATATTACTCACCTTGCAAGAATCGAGGAGGAAAAATATGTCTGGCTCGACAAATTCACCATAAAGAACCTTGAGCTTTTTCACTCCTCGTACGAGGGAGCAAAAACTCTGATTGATGTTATGGACCGGACAATCTCGCCGATGGGAGGGCGTCTGCTTAAGAGATGGATAGCGCTTCCGCTGAAGGATATTGCCCCGGTTAATGACAGGCTGGATATTGTGCAGCATCTTGTTGTCAACCAGGTTTTCAGGGAGGAGGTAGCGGATTTGATAAGACAGGTTGGCGACCTTGAACGGGTCATCTCTAAAGCTGCTGTTAGCAGGATCAATCCCCGGGAAGTGGTACAGCTTAAAAGGGCTCTGAAAGTCATAGAACCTCTTAAGAGGCTCTGCAGCGACAGCGGATGCCCTCCGCTGGCAAAGCTTGCCGAGCAGATGAATCCCTGCAGGATCATCGCCGACAGGATCGAAAATGAATTAAATAATGATCCTCCTTTCCAGGTCAGCAGGGGGCATGTTATAGCTGACGGTGTCTCTGAAGAGCTTGATGAACTGAGAAAAATTCTTTACAGAGGAAAGGATTACCTTGAAGAGCTGCAAAACAGGGAAAGCCAGAGAACAGGTATCTCGTCCCTGAAAGTGAGTTTCAATAATGTCTTCGGTTATTATATAGAAGTCAGGAATACCCATAAGGATAAGGTTCCACCGGAATGGATAAGGAAGCAGACCTTGGTCAGTGCCGAGCGTTATATTACAGAGGAGCTTAAGGAGTATGAAAGCAAAATTCTGGGAGCAGAAGAGAAAATCATTGATCTTGAGACCAGGTTGTTTAACAATCTGGTGATTGCGATAAGTGAATATATTCCGCCTGTGCAGTTGAATTCGGCCCTTGTTGCCAGGCTTGACTGCCTTCTGTCATTTGCTGTCATATCGGCCGAAAACTATTATGTGCGTCCTGTGCTCGACGACACTAGGTCTCTTGACATTGCCGACGGCCGGCATCCTGTCATCGAAAAGCAACTTCCTCCGGGTGAGTCATATGTCCCGAACGACCTTACTCTTGATGATGAGGATCAGCAGATAATAATACTTACGGGTCCCAATATGTCGGGGAAGTCAGCCCTCCTAAGGCAAACAGCCCTGATAGTACTGATGGCACAGGTTGGCTGTTTTGTGCCTGCGAGGCTTGCAAGGATTGGAATAGTTGATAAGATCTTTACAAGGGTTGGCGCTTCGGATAACATAAGCCTGGGTGAATCGACCTTTATGGTCGAAATGAACGAAACTGCCAGTATTCTGAATAACCTTTCCGAGCGAAGCCTTATTCTTCTCGACGAGATAGGCAGGGGTACAAGCACATATGACGGAATTTCAATTGCCTGGGCTATGGTTGAATTCCTGCACGAAAACAGGCTAAGGCCAAAAACCCTCTTTGCCACCCATTACCATGAGCTCAATGAGATGGAAAACTCTTTTGCAAGAGTTAAAAATTACAATGTTGCTATAAAGGAACTAAATAATAAGATTATTTTCCTGCGTAAACTTAAAAGGGGCGGTAGCGAGCATAGCTTTGGTATACATGTGGCAAAAATGGCGGGCATGCCTAAGAGTGTTGTCAACCGGGCTAACGACATCCTTAAGGAGCTTGAACAGGGTCACGACAGGCAGGCGCTTGCCAAACCTGTTGCTGACCTGGCTGATCACAGGGAAGGTATTCAACTGAGTATTTTTCAGCTCGACGATCCTGTTCTGAAACAGATAAGGGATGAAATCCTGGATCTCGATATAAATAATCTTACTCCCGTGGAGGCTCTGAACAAGCTCTACAATATTAAAAAGGTCCTGAAATAACATTAATCAGGAAATATTTGTTATATTGAAGAGATATAACAGCCATTTATTATGGTAACCGTTATTATACCGGCATTAAACGAGGAGAAGACTATCAGACAGGTCATCCGGCTGGTAAGTAGTTCCCCGGTCGTAAATGAAATACTTGTCATCGATGATAAGTCATTTGATAATACAATAAAACAGGCAAGGCTTCCCAAGGTCAGGATATATACAAGTCCACGGATCGGAAAGGGAGACTCAATGCGAGACGGTATGCTGCTGGCAAAGAATGAGGTCATCATTTATCTCGATGCCGACATCCTGACTTATCCCGAAAATATAGTTGAAGTTCTGTCCGATCCCATTATAAACGGTGAAGCTGATTTTGTCAAAGCATGTTTTGCCCGTCAGGCCGGGAGAGTTACGGAGCTGGTTGCAAAGCCACTGTTAAGTATCCTGTTTCCTGATCTTCCGGGGTTTTCTCAGCCGCTGAGCGGAATGATAGGGGCAAGAAAAAGCTTTCTGAAAAAGATTGAATTTGAGAATGACTATGGAGTTGACGTGGGGATACTTCTCGATATGCATGCTATGGGAGCAAGGATTGCAGAGGTTAATATCGGATATATTGAAAACAGAATGCAAAGCTGGGAGCAGCTGGCAAAAATGTCGAGAGAAGTATCAACCTCCATCTTAAAACGTGCAAAGAGCCTGGAAGTCAGAAACCTGGAAAATTTCGGGAATATAAACATTATCCGTACCCAGATGGAATATGCCATAAGGGAGAGCCTCATCGGTCTGGAAAAGATGATAATTTTTGATATGGATAATACTCTCCTCGAGGGCGGCTTTATCACTACAGCTGCTGATGAATTCGGATTCAGGGATGAGCTGATCAGAATAGTAACTACGTACAGCAACCACTATACCAGAACAAAATCAATTGCAGGGTTACTGAAAAACAGAGCAATAGATGAGATACTTGAGGTAGCCGACAAAATCAAAATAGTGGATGATGCTGCATTTGTAATTCGCGAACTGAAGAAACAGGGATACATTTGTGGTATTATAAGCGACAGCTACGATGTAGTAACAAATCACTTAAAGAACAGGCTTAAAATGGATTTTTCAATAGCTAATGAGCTGGAATTCTCTAAAAGCATTGCTACCGGTGAGGTGAAGGTACCATCAGCTTTTATCAGGACCAGCGACAGTAAATGCGGTCATGATTTCTGCAAATCAAATGTCCTTTTCCAACTGGCCAGGAACTACAGGATTGATTTCAAGAACATAATATCAGTTGGTGACAGTGAATATGATATATGCCTGTTAAAGGAAAGCGGTATAGGTGTTGCTTTCTGCTCCGACAACAAGTATCTTAATATGGTGGCCGACAGAATTATCACCGATAGAAGTTTTATCCAGTTACTGGATTTTGCTCACTGAAAAATATAACTTCCGTGACCGGTGTATTAAAAGCAATTCATATATTTATCAGATCTGTCAGATGGCAGGTAATCTAAAAGAAATTGATGAGGATACTGATAGTTGAAGATGAACCTAAAGTTGCATCATTTATCAAATCAGGATTAGAGGAGAATCATTATGAAGCTGATGTGGCTTACGACGGAAAAACCGCTGCAATGATCGCTTTTCAGTATAAGTACGATTTATACATTGTAGATATCATAATCCCCTTCATTAATGGGATTGACCTTTGCAGATTGATAAGGCAGAAGCGGCCTGATACACCTGTGCTTATGCTTACAGCTCTTGGTACTACTGAAGACAAACTACAGGGCTTTGAGGCAGGCGCAAATGATTATCTTGTTAAACCGTTTGAATTCCGCGAACTGCTTGCCAGAGTAAAGGTCCTTATCAGATCTTCGGGGTTAAAGCATAGTTCTTTAACCCGGATGGTAGTCGGCGACCTTGAACTTGATCTTGATAAAAAAATTGCAAGGAGAGGGAATGTGAATATTGAGCTGACTGCCAAGGAATTCTCTCTCCTTGAATACTTCATGAAGAATGCTGGCAGGGTGGTGTCGCGAAACGACATTGCCGAAAAGGTGTGGGATACAAATTTTGATTTTGGGACCAACGTAGTTGATGTCTATGTTAATTTTCTGAGGAAAAAGATTGACAAAGGCTTCGGAAAGAAACTCATTCATACCCGGATAGGTCTGGGATATATTTTTCAGGAAGAATAGAATGCAGATCCGGACGAGACTCACATTGCAGTATTTGCTGATAGGAGGGATCATCATGATCGTTGCATCCGCTGCCATCTATTTATCTTCGGCAGGTTTCAGACGTGATAGCTTTTATGACCGGCTTGAAAATAAGGCAATAAATACCGCAAGATTATTAATAGAGGTCGAGGAGATTGATGTGGATCTTCTGAGAAAGATCGAAGCCGACAATCCTGTCAGTATGCCCGGCGAAAAGGTAATTATTCTGAATTATAATAATGATATCATTTACAGTTCGGATGAAAAAGCTGAAATACCGGTAAGTTATTATCTCGCCAATCAGGTAAGGCTTAACAGCAGGACACGATTCAAACGGGAACAATATGAAGTGCTTGGATTACTATACACGGAACGGTTCGACAGGTTTGTAGTGTTCGCTGCTGCCAGCGATATTGACGGATTTACCAAACTCAGAAACCTGAGAATAATTCTTCTGATTGTCTGCCTTATCAGTTTTGTCATTTTTACAGTTGCCGGCTGGTTATTTGCAGGCAAAGCTCTTCAGCCTATCTCGGGAGTAGTGAGACAGGTTGAAGAAATTACTTTTACCAGCCTTAACCTCAGGGTCGACGAAGGAAACGGAACAGATGAGATTGCACGACTGGCCAGGACATTCAATAATATGCTTGAAAGACTGGAGATTGCATTCAGAACGCAGAAAGATTTTATATCTAATGCATCGCATGAGCTCAGGACACCACTGACCTCCATTAACGGCCAGATGGAAGTGCTTCTGATGAAGGACAGGACAAAAGAAGAATACAGGATAGCAGTATCATCGGTCCTTGATGATATCAGAAATCTGATAGATCTGTCGAACAGGTTACTGTTGCTGGCTCATACAGCAGCAGGAGAACAGACCACAACCCACCAGTCTGTAAGGGTCGATGAATTACTCTGGCAGGTCAGGGAAGAGTTTAAGAAGTTCAGGAGAGAGTACATCATCAACATAACCTTAGGCACCTCGCTGACAGATTCGGACAAACTGATTATTTCGGGAGATGAATTCCTCATAAAAACAGCTTTTTCCAACATTATTGAAAATGCATGTAAGTACTCATATAACAGTACAGTTGATATTGTTCTGGAGCATACCGGGAACATGTTGTCTGCAGCATTTACAGATACCGGAATTGGAATCCCGGAGGATGACCTGGCACATATTTCCGAACCTTTTCACAGGGGAACCAACGTAAATGCACCCGGACATGGCATTGGACTTTCCATTGTTTACCGTATTATAAAAAATCACAGCGGAACGATAAATATTTCATCTGCTACCGGCCACGGTACCCAGGTAGAAATATTATTACCCACCACCTGATTTTAATCTCTTTTTAATCTGCTTTTAATCCTGGCTTAATTTCCGGACTTTATCTTGTTGTCCGGTGATTATAGTTAAGTAATTTAACCAGGAGAGATACTTTAACCTGGAGAGTATAAAATCCAGATCATCTGCAATGACAGAAACATTGCAAATGAAGGGTGAGATTAAAATGAACATTTTTCTTAATTCTTTCTATACTTTGTTGAAAAGAGCCCGTTTTATCGCGGGCTTTTTTTAATACTTTTACAGCATTAATAAATCTCTTAAAAAATTTCAGTCATGAGAATTCTGACATATCTGTTACTTTCTTCGTTTTTAATCACAGCATCGTGTGCCGGAACAAACAAATTACTCAGGAACAGTCAGGACAATACAGCTGAGAATATGGGCAGGACCCTTATGCCCTCGACACCTATCAGGGAGGTGGAAGAGAAACTCGTTACTGAAAACGAGCAGGCCCCTGATCCGCACCGTTATTTTGTAATAATTGGCAGTTTCAGGGATCCGGTTAATGCCAGGGAACATCAGGAACAGATAAATAAAGATGGTTTCAAATCGTCGGCTATCCTTAGAAATGAAGCCGGTCTTTACCGTGTTTCGGTAATGGCAACGGATGATGTGACGGAAGCCAGGAATGAGGTAAAAAGAATATGGGCTCAATTCCCCGCATATTCAGATACATGGCTGCTTATCCAGCTGAAATAGACTTTTGCTATTTCAGACCTTGTTTAAATGCGTGCCAGTTCTTTTTAATTCTTTTATTTTAAGAATATTAAAGATAATAAGGTACAGTATGCCTGGGAGGATGATATTTAAAATGAGAATCGCAATAAATCCACCTCCATAAACAAACAAGACCGAAAACGACAGGATAATAATATTTGCCATAAAAGCAGCCCTGAATGATTTATATCTGATGGTTTCAAATGAAATCAGTTCTGTCTTCTCCCTGGAAAATACGATCAGGGCAAACCCGCATAAAAAAAGCAGCATTATCAGCTCGTCGGCGAAATTTGTTTTAATGGTTGTAAGGAATTTGGTCTCAAGGAATGAAGAAGCTACTGCAAAAACCGGTACTTTGAATCTGAAGTTAAATCCAAAATACATTACAGTGCCGGTAATTCCCAATATGACGAGTATAAAACCCGGGATCCTGAATTTGTGAGGTAGCAGCATGCCTGATCGTTTAAGTGTTTATTTTACCATTTTGCCAATTGATCGTTTCCCCAGAACATAAGTCGGGTCAGAAGTCCGAATCTCTTTTTTTCAGCTTCGGGCATCTCAGCATATAATTTTTCGGCAACGGGTTTCCATTTTTCTGCAATGGGTCTTGTTTTGGCGGCAAGTTCCTCTGCAGTCTCCGGGTAATTCAGATGAGTTGACTTAACTCCTTCCATATTGGATATATTGACAATAGTATCGGGAACATCCATGAAGGGGCAGGGGCGAAGGAAGTTTTTCGAGAAAGGTTTATGATTTCTGAAATTTTTGAAAAATGGTGACCGGAGAGCTTCAACAAGCGACATATTGTGAATGTTGGAATCTGAATAATGGCAGAATGCACAGGGTTCCAGGTCCCCATTGGCATTAATATGGGCAAAATCGTTGCCGGCTGCCACACAGCCGATTGATTTATGACCGCTGTTAGGGAAATCAACAATGGTGAATTTCTTTCTTTTCTGGTAATCTTCGATATTCTGTTTAACGAAGGCGCGCTGTTCCGCATCGCAGCAGAGCGATACATCTGCATCGCTGCCAATGGGAAGGTATGTGAACATCCAGCCGAACCATGCACCCTTTTCCCTCAGAAAGTCCAGGAAATCATCTCCGGCGACTGTTTTGTAGTTTTGTGAGTGATAGCATATTGAGAACCCGAATCCAAGATCGTGCTTTTTGAGAATGTCCATTGCAGCAATTACCTTATCGTAAGTTCCTTTACCCCGTCGCATGTCAGTCTCTTCACGATACCCTTCAATGCTGATATACACATTCAGATTACCCAGATCCTCCATCTCAGCGGCAAATGCTTCATCAATAAGGGTCCCGTTGGTAAATAACCCGAAGGTGAGTTTGTTATGCTTCCTGCACAATTTCAGGATATCATCTTTCCTCATCAGGGGTTCACCGCCGGTCATCAGTATTTCCAGCACCCCTATCTTTCTGGCTTCTGTAAGAAGTTCATCAAGCCTTTCGTAAGATAGATTGCTGTTTTTCTCATAATCAGCTGCCCAGCATCCTTTGCATTTAAGATTGCATGAACTTGTCGGATCGATCATTAACAACCGGGGAAGAACAGCCTTGTATTTCCGGTTCAGATAAAGACGGTTCGGAATGTAAAAGAGGCCATCGATGGTCAGAAAATTAAAAAGATTTTTTACCTCAAAATATCTGTAGAGCTTATAGACAAAATCTTTATGATGAGGGTATTGGGGGATGTTTTTTCTTTCTCCCCCAATATACATGTATTTCATACAGGATCCTTTGCTTAATTGTATAACTGCGGAAATTATCTAATCATTCTGTGCGCTTGAGAAAACAGGGAACTTAGCTGTTGAGTTATCGTCAAAGGTAAATTCGATCCCGACCAGGCCAAACCTGTGATTTGTATAATACATGATTTTCTTTACTCCGAACTTCTCGGGATTCTCCTCGATCTCCATGACTTTTATGTCCATCCCTCCCCAGTAATAATCATTGTCAGTCGATTTACTTATCACCGTCCTCTCACCTCCACCGTTAATAGTATATGAGTCACCTACATTGGAGTCATATTTTACTATTACTCCGGGTTCCAGACCATTGACGCTTGAAATGCCTTCGGTTGTTATTTTAAGTTCAATATCAGTTATGGTCACATTATTTCCGTCTACGACCGTTCCCGGGTGGTTTGACAATATGTTTTTAATATTACTGTTTGTGATTACTGCTGTACCCGAAAAGGAAGAAATGCCATTTTCGAGTGCAACAACTGATGCGGAAATGGAACTTACACCGGCAACCGTGCCTGACGAAGTGACCGTAACACCTACCTGTCCGATGGGCGACTGTTCTCCTCCCAGTGTGTCAATTTCATCCTTTTTGCACGAGGTGATAATAATAGTACCAAAAAGAAAAGCGAAAAGAAGTCTTGATTTCATAAAAAGATAAGATTTAAGGGTTAAAATTTTCAACGGTTAAAAATATCATTTTTTCAATTCACCCTGCGGATGAATTGACGAAACACAGGAATAATTAGACTAATGTTTTTGAAGAGTATATCCTAACCGTTAAGACGGGCTTGAATAAAGAGGGCATTTCCTTATGTTATCGGCCGAAATGCCTGAGAATGAATTGATTGTTTTAAAGTGTCTATCCTATGGAATAAACGCCCGGGCAGTATGGTCATTAAGAGTGCCCGGAAGCCTGCACCAACCATTAGCAATAAACATATTACTCATATCGGTGATTACCGGTTCGACTTTTACAATGTGACTCACTCCGATAAGTACCAGATACTTCTTTCCTGCCCATTTATAGAAAAGTGTATCGGGCAGCATAAGTTTATCCTGGTTCTTTATTATCAACTGAAATGATTCGGCTTCTGATAAACAGCATGAATTGCAGACAGATGTAACTCTTCCTTTTGCAGTTACCATGTCGTCGTTTTCATTTATAAAATAAAGCTGATCCCCTTCGCTTACAATCCCATAAGGAATATATTTTTCCTCCATTCCCCTTAAGATCATCGATTTAGTGCCCTGTAAAAGTGACTCTATTTCATTTGCGGCTGAGTTAAGAATAACAATGTGGTTCTTTCCCATGAGATTCTGTTTTAACAGGAATTGTGCCTTTGATTCTTTTCACCTTTTTTCCCAAAAACCCGGGTGGTGATCCGGAATGATTACCTGTATTATAGACTGATGAAAAACCAGAATGTTACAAAAAACGGGAGTTTTTTTTTACCCGATGCCGGACTAGTCTTATAAAATGCAGCTTCTTCATTATTTTTCCCGGAAGGTTGTTTTCAGAAGATCAGGGGTGGAAGAAAAGTTTGAATATATAAATAAAACTTACTATTATTATAATCATATAAATATGTGAATCATGAAAGACAACCGGGTTTTTAGTTTCAGTTTAATATTATTGGCAATATGGTTTTTGCTTATGACAGTAAAGGTCAGCGGCCAACCTGATAAATTCAGCAACATTTTATACGGTGTTGCCTATTATCATGAATATATGCCATCAGAAAGGCTTGATGAGGATGTGAAGCTGATGAAAGAGGCCGGTATTACGGTGGTGAGGGTTGGTGAATCCTCCTGGAGCCTGTTTGAACCAAGGGAAGGGGAATTTGAATTTGCATGGATGGACCGGATAATAGACAAGATGCACAATGCAGGTATTAAAGTAATCCTTGGCACTCCCACTTATTCTATTCCGGCATGGCTCTGGCACAAGCATCCTGAGGTGCTGCTCTCATACCAGAAAGGAAGTAAAGCATACTACGGTATCCGCCAGAATATGGATATTACCAGTCCGGCATTTCTTTTCTATTCCGAACGTATCATCAGGGAGATGATGAAGCACTATGCTCAACATCCCGGAATCATCGGCTATCAGGTGGATAACGAGACCACCTCACGCGATGTCAATAACTATGATTTCCAGGTAGATTTTGTGAACCACCTGAAGAAGAAATTTGGTACACCGCAAAATCTTAACAAGGTGTGGGGATTAAACTACTGGGGTATGACCATTGACAGCTGGGAGGAACTCGCACCCAGGGATGGAATTACAAACACAGGTTATAAACTTGAATGGGAACGTTTTAACAGGGAGGCAGTTGCCGGGTTTCTGAAGTGGCAGTCAGCTATTGTGAGGGAATATAAACGCGACGATCAGTTTATAATGCACTGCTTCATGCCTTCGGTGCAGGACATTGATCAGCACAAGAGTGCTGAACTTATGGATGTGATGGCAGTAAATGTGTATCACGGGCAGCAGGATGATCTGACAGGGAATGAGATTGCTTTTGCGGGAGATTATTTCCGTTCGGTAAAGCAAAAAAATTACCTTATCACCGAGACCAATGCACAAACCATGGGATGGAATTCGCGGACCCAGCAGCCGCCTTACCCCGGGCAGATGCGCCAGAATGTTTATGCTCATTTAGGTTCGGGAGCGAACATGGTGGAATACTGGCACTGGCACTCAATCCACTATGGGCAGGAAACATACTGGAAAGGGGTGCTGTCACACGATTTGCAGCCTAACAGGGCATATGCCGAAGTTACAAAAACAGCCGGGGAACTAAAGCGGATAGGAGACAAGCTAGTCAACCTGAAGAAAGAAAACAGAGTGGCTATTCTTTTCAGCCACGATTCAAATGATGCATTGAACTTTATGCCGTTCGACCAGGGTGGGAGTGCATGGGAAAGCACCACCAACGATTTTTACAGGAACCAGCTTGTAGGCCAGTTTCACAGAATACTATATCAGAATAATGTGGGTGTTGATTTTATCTTTCCCGAAAACCCGCAATTTGAAAAATACAGTCTCGTAATTATTCCTTCACTATATATCGCCAGCGATGAACTTTTGCAAAAAATCAACATGTATGTGAAGAACGGGGGACATGTCATAATGCAGTTTAAAAGTGGTTTCTGTGACGAAAACTCAATGGTCAGGCCCCTAATAGCTCCCGGCCTTCTCAGGGAATCATGCGGATTTTATTACCAGGAATTTACCAGTTTTAAAGAGTTGTCGTTAAAGGATGATCCTTTCACAGTGGGCAACGGGCAGAATAAGGTAAACACCTGGGCCGAATATATTATTCCTGAAACAGCACGGCCCCTGGCGTTTTATGATCATGAGTATTTCGGAGAGTACCCGGCTGTAACAATTAACAATTTCGGAAGAGGAACACTCCTTTACGAAGGTTGTATGGTTTCGGCTTCTATTCAGGAAAAAATAATACAGCAGGCACTCGACCGTGCTGGAATAAGAACTCCCGACCAGGAAATTCACTGGCCATTGATAACCAAATCAGGTACAAACGGGGATGGGAAAACCATCCGTTATTACTATAATTATTCTTCCGGCACTTTGCGGTTTACATACAGATACGGTGGAGGGGTTGAACTTTTAACAGGTAAAAAAGTTTCGGCAAAAGAAACCCTTACAATAACTCCATGGGACCTGCTGATAATTGAAGAGTGAACGGCATATATAATTTACTCCGGATTATCTGTTTTTTGTTTTTTGCTCAATGGAACTATTCCTGCCATTTCACCAATAATATTTACCAGCTCGGTTCCTGTCGGGATAACTATTTTGGCATTATGTCCCGAGTGATGCTTCAAGAGCTTCCAGCTTCCTCAATAATTGTGCATTTCCGACAAAATATTTATCTGCAGCTTCATTTACCAGTTTAATTGCTTCAGCTTCTCCTTCAGCATGTAATATTTTAGACTGCTTATAGCCTTCAGCTTCTTTTATCTTGGCCCGTTTTACACCATCGGCAACAGTTTCAGCAGCCGTAGCTGAATCAATAGCAGCTATTTTTTCATTTTCAGCTTTTACCACCTTATTCATTGTTTCCTGCACATCTTTTGGCGGATCGATCTCTTTCAGCTCAGTGCGCACTATTTCAATACCCCAGCTTTGGGTTTCATTATGAAGTGTTTTATAGAGTTCCGCATTAATTTTTCCACGTTCACTGTTGGCTGATTTAAGAGTCAGTGTACCGATAATATTACGCAGAGTAGTACGGGCAAGGTTAACAATCTGCCATTTGTAATTATTTACATTGTATATCGATCCTTTAACACTCTCCTCATCAGATTTAACCCTGAAATAGACCTGAGCATCAACACTGGCATTCAGATTATCGTTGGTGATAATCTCCTGTGGTTCGGCATCTACCATCTGTTCGGTCACATTTACCATATAGATCTTGTCAATAACCGGAATAATCCAGTGAAATCCGGGATTGGCAAGATTATGATACTTTCCCAAGTCTCTCAATCAATCCCCGCTGGGTCGGCCGTACAATTTTTATTCCTGTAAAAAAGAATAATACTAACGGAATTGCGATATACAAATAGATCATTTTATTTTCCTTTCATTATTAAATTTAAAAATTTCTGATTTTCTATAGAGAACTAATATTTAGCAGCTTAATCACTTATTGTATTATTTTGAAGTTATCAATATACCTTTTCGCTGGGTTATGCAGGTTCAATAATTTAATAAAGGTACTCTTTTTGAACCGGTAAATGTTACACAATTCACAGCAAGATTGCATTATTAACACATTTCACCTGATGCCCATCCCTGAGTCCTCTCCTTTTCAGTCTGAAAGTAGTTGTGGGCTGAAATAAAATTGACTTTTGCCAACAGAGGGTCTATCTTTGATAGTTACGGTTAATTAACTAATAATCAGTTAAGATGAAACCCACATGTATTGCAGCCACAAGCACGTATGTATATAATATTCAGACATGTGGGTTACATCATACCATTAAAATCAATTCTATATTATGATGAAAACCATATTAGAGTTACTCGAGAACAGTTCACAAAAGTATGGGAACAATCCCTACCTTATGGAGAAAAAAACTGACCATTACGAATCGATAAACTACAAAGAGACTAAAGAACAGGCATACTTGGTGGCGGCAGGTTTGCTGGCACTTGGTATTGAAAAAGGCGATCGTATTGCATTATTATCAGAATCGCGGACAGACTGGGTAATTAGTGAACTGGGAATTTTGCATGCAGGAGCCATAAGCGTGCCACTTTCAATTTTACTCAAAGAGGGTGTTGATCTGAAATTCAGGCTCGACCATTCCGGATCAAGATGGGTTATTGTATCGGGAAATCAGATTAATAAAATTAATTCGATTAAACAGGATCTTAAGAGCCTTGAGAAAATTATTGTTCTGGACCCAAAGGAAAGTTATTCCGGTGATGAGATATTTATGGGAGATGTGAGGAAGATGGGAGAGGAATACCTCAAAAATAACTATGATAAATTCATGGCAGTGGTAAAGTCGATTGGCCCGGATGATTATGTAAATATCAGTTACACCTCAGGGACAACAGCTGATCCAAAAGCAATAATATTGTCGCACAGGAATTATACTGCCAATATTGAACAGACTCTGACGCTTATGGATGTTCCCGAATGGTGGACGACTTTGCTTATTCTGCCCTGGGATCATTCATTTGCACATACTGTGGGAATATACATTATGATGGCAACAGGCGCAAGCATCGCAGCTGTCCAGTCAGGCAAATCTTATCTTGACAGTCTTAAACATATTCCGGAAAATATCAGGGAAGTTAAACCTGTCTTTCTCCTGAGTGCACCGGCCCTGGCAAAAAACTTCCGCAAAGGGATTGAAAAAGGTATCAAAGACAAGGGTAAATTAGTTGAAAAATTATTCAGGCATGCCCTTAAGATCGGATATATATACAATGGTATCGGGTGGGATAAAGGTAAAGGATTAAGGATATTTCTTAAACCATTGTACAAACTGTACGATGTAATTCTTTTTAAAAAGATCAGGGCAAGCTTTGGCGGAAGACTTAAGTTTTTCTTTGGGGGTGCAGCATTGCTGGACATTGAGCTTCAGAAATTCTTTTCTGCCATTGGAATACCAATGCTGCAGGGTTATGGTCTGTCCGAGGCATCTCCGGTTATCTCCGGGAATGTTGAAAAAAGGTATAAACTTGGATCATCAGGGTTCCTTGTAAAAAATCTCGATCTTAAAATCTGTGATGAGGACGGGAATGAACTGGCTCCCGGTAAGAAAGGCGAGATAGTGATCCGGGGAGAAAATGTCATGAAGGGATACTGGAATAACGAAAGAGCCACAAGGGAAGTTATCCGTGGGGGATGGCTTTATACCGGAGATATGGGTTATATGGATGAAGATGGATTCCTTTATGTCATGGGAAGATTTAAGAGTCTTCTCATATCAGATGATGGCGAGAAATATAGTCCTGAAGGAATAGAAGAAACAATAACTGACAGGTCTCAGTTTATCGACCAGATGATGCTATATAATAATCAAAACAAATACACAACGGCGTTATTAGTGCCAAACAGGGAAGCTCTTGCACGGTGGGCAAAGAATAAGAATATCAGTCTGGTCTCTAAAGAGGGTATTGAGGCCCTGTTGAGTGAACTCGATTCGGTGATCAGCCAGTACAGGCCCGGTGGTATTTATGATGACCTCTTCCCTTCAAGGTGGCTACCTGCGGCTATCGCCATACTCGATGAACCATTCAGTCAGGATAATAAGCTTTTAAACAGCCTTGGGAAAATGGTCAGGGCTAAGATGGTGGAGTATCATAAGGATAAAATAGAATATTTGTATACCCCTGAAGCAAAAAATATTGTGAATCCGGCGAATATTGCAGCGGTAAAAAAGATCTTCGATATTGACTGATCAACTTGCTTCCGTAATTAACCACAAACCGGAAAGAATTAAAGCGATAATTGTGAGAAAATATTCAGGTTACTCATCATTATTGATGACAGGCTCCTGGAATTTTAGTAATTTGCTTTTAACTGGAAACACTGACGATGAAAACGACTAAGATCAATCCAATACGATGATCTCCGTTAATCAAAGAAGGTTTTATTTAAATCAGTCAAAAAGAAAATATGAATAAAAACAGATACTGCTTATCGTTTGTGATATTGATCCTTATCTCAATTTTATCATTTAAAGGTCCTGAAAAATTGAACATATGGGTTATTGGCGATTCAACTGCGGCCAATAAGACTCCGGATGCTGCTCCCGAAACAGGATGGGGAATGGCGTTGCAGGAGTTTTTTCATGATGCTGTCAGGGTACATAATCATGCATTAAATGGACGGAGTTCCAAAAGTTTTATGTCGGAAGGCAGATGGAAATCTGTCTGTGATAGTTTACAAAAAGGCGATTATGTAATAATCCAGTTCGGACATAATGATGAAAAACCTGATTCAGCCCGCCATACCGACCCTTTTACAACTTATAAGGAAGTATTGAAGTCATATATTTACGAAACCCGTTCCAAAGGTGCTATTCCTGTTGTATGCTCTTCGATAGTGCGCAGGCATTTTGATGCTGCAGGAAATTTGAAGGACACACATGGCGACTATATTAAAGCTGCCCGTGAAATTGCTGCAGAAACCGGGACTCTCTTTGTCGACATGGAAGCAAAAACACGTGAACTCGTTACTGAATTGGGCCGGGTACAATCCAAATCACTTTTTATGTTTTACAGGCCCGGAGAATATTCTAACCGGCCTGATGGTATCGCGGATTCAACACATCTGAACAGAAATGGAGCACATCAGGTTGCAGGCCTGTTTATTGATGGCATAAAGGAATTAAAATTACCACTTGTAAGCTTTTTGAAGTAATTATAGCAGAAACTTCCCGGATACCTGTAATTCAGGTACTGCCGTTAAGAAGTTTACAGTTTTGGTCATCTTGAAACGACATGAAAACAACCTTGTTGTTTTTCATATGTGGCCCAGCATCTCTTCTCCTGTTTTAACTGGTTTATAACCTCGGCAAGTGCTTCCTTCATGTACCATTCATCACATTCCGTTACGCGAAATTTTCTGATACGGAAGCGCGCATAAGAAATATCAAAGGCATTACCGTAAAGATGCGGGCTGTTTTCTGAGGCATTGCCGTTTGTCTTCCCAAGGCCATGGATCTTATCTGTTGTACGGGTCATTGATGTAATAATGAACCTTGACCCCTTGAGTCCCTCTTTGTTGATTTTTTTCCTGAATCGCCTTGCTATCTCATTAAGGAGTTTTTTACTGTCGCGTGTCAGATACGGATAGCTGTATTCCATTTTCCCAATTTCATAATATCTGCCACTTTTGACTCTCAGAAGTTGTCTGGCCGAAATCCTTTTGATTATATCATTTTCGTCCGAACATTTTTCTATTCCGGCTGACCTTGCACTTGCTGAATAATCAACTATTCTGTCGTTCAGTTTTTTACTGTAAACCGGTTGATTATCCCTGCACTTACTGCTAAAATAAGATGCCATCAAAGCCCTGTTCGGCTGAGGTAAAAAAATGAATAATAATAAGAAAGTTATTAATGCAAACAGCCGGAATTTCAACCGGTATTCCTTTCTGACCCTGATCCTCCTGATGTGCATAAACAATAAATTTTGCCCTAAAAATAGAAATATGCCCCGAGGAATAGGATTATAGATATCCACAGGCAGGAAAAGGTATTAACAATTTCAGGGAAACAGTGTCTTTACTGTTTTACAATTCTAAGAGTGGAATAATTGTCTGACTTGGTACTAACTGAATTATTCTACCTTTAAAAATGCCTTTTCGCTTGTGACAATTCCCGAATCATTACTGATGGCAACACTATAGGAGGCAGCATCTCCGGTTGTCACCTTTTTCAGGGTAAGCGTTGCAGTTGTTGCATTTTTTAATGACTTTTAACGGTTTTTTGTTCTTAATACACCTTAATAGTATTCCTTTGCAGTTTAAAAAAAGATAATGGGCAGATCATTATCCCGCAATTCAGGCAATAAAAAACCGCAGGCAGGCATATTCAGTCTCCTCATGGCATACTCGGGAAGGGTATCGATACTTATATTCATGGCTCTTGCGGGGAATGCTGTCAATATGTTCATACCTAAGATCATATCACGGGGAATTGATGCTTTTGCCGAAAACCGTTTCGATTTCAGTTCAGTAATTTTGGAATTTTCCGTTGCCTCAATAGCAATATTCGTTTTTACCTTTCTGCAATATATGTTCCAGACATATACCTCCGAAAAGGTTGCCCTGGATATGCGATCGAAGGTATCGGACAAAATATCAAACCAGAGTTATTCATTCATACAGCAATCAAATCCATCCAGGCTGCTTACGAACCTGACTTCCGACATCGATTCTGTAAAGATGTTTGTTTCCCAGGCCTTTGTGACAATTATTTCCTCTGTTTTCGTATTGACAGGTACCTCAATCCTTTTACTGACAATTAACTGGAAACTTGCCCTGGCTGTGATGTCGATAATCCCTTTTATTGCATTTGCATTTTATTTTGTTTTCAAACGTGTCAGGGTACTTTTCAAACAAAGCAGGGAGAATGTAGATCTGCTTAACAAGATCATTAACGAGAGCATAATGGGCTCAGCTCTTATCAGGGTTCTCAATTCGCAGCAGCCTGAGAGCATGAAATTTTTTGAAGCCAACCTGGTGTCGCGCAACATTGGAATGTCGATACTGAAACTGTTCTCGGTGCTTGTGCCCGTTATAATGTTTGTTGCCAATGCCGCCACTGTTGTCATTCTGGCCATGGGTGGACATTATGTCGTGGCCGGGACCATGACCCTGGGAGATTTTGCCGCATTCAACAGTTACCTGATGATGCTTATCTTCCCGATAATGATGATTGGATTTATGAGTAATATAATTGCCCAGGCATCCGCATCGTACCAGAGGATAACAGATGTTCTTAATGCCCCCGACAGTGGTGAAAGTGGAACGGTCAGCAGTACAATAAAGGGAGACATCCTTGTAAAAGATGTTTCCCTTTCATATGAAGGGAAGCCTGTCCTGAAGGACATTTCATTTTCAGTCAGTGCCGGCAGCAAAACGGCCATTATAGGACCGACAGCGGCGGGAAAGAGCCAGCTGCTTTACCTCCTTTCCGGCCTTATGCATCCGGAATCGGGGAGCATCGGATTCGACGGGATTGATACCTGGGCATACACCCGTGATATGTTTTTCAGCCAGATCGGGTTTGTTTTCCAGGATAGTGTGATCTTCAATATGACACTGAGGGAGAATATCGCTTTCAGCGACAAGGTCACGGATGAGTCGCTTGCGAAGGCAATCGAAACTGCCGAGCTCAGGGGGTTTATTGATTCACTTCCTGATGGCCTCGACACGGTAGTTTCTGAACGCGGAACAACCCTTTCGGGTGGACAGAAACAAAGGATAATGCTTGCGCGGGCACTGGCAATAGAACCAAAAGTTCTTTTGCTTGATGATTTTACATCACGGGTCGACAGGAAGACTGAGAACAGGATCCTCTGCAACCTGCAGAAAAACTACCCTTCTCTTACTCTCATCTCGGTTACTCAGAAAATTGCCCCGGTGAAACACTTTGAACAGATCATTCTGATCATGGAAGGAGAGATTATTGCTACCGGAAGGCACAGGGACCTGCTTGAGAACTCGACCGAATATGTCCAGATCTATAATTCACAACGAAGTACACACCACTATGAATTATAATCTGTACCAGCAACCCGGATTCCAGGAGCAGAAGAAAACAGGTATTTCTTCGTTAAGGAAACTGATCAAAATAATCGGTGGCGAAAGGCGCGGCCTCATCCTGGCTTTTATAGCGATATTTATTAACGCGGTACTGAGCCTGTTGGGTCCATATATTTTAGGATATACCATCGATACCTTTGTTCAGTCAAAACAGTTTCACGGAGTACTTCTCTTTTCAGGGATCCTGTTAACTCTGTATTTATTCGCATTTGCAGCGAATTATATACAGATGCGAATGATGGGCGGGATTGGTCAGAGGATGCTCTACAGGCTCCGGAATTCCGTTTTTGACAAGCTGCAGGAGCTTCCGCTCGATTTTTTCAACCAGAATAAAGCGGGTGACCTTATCTCACGGATAAACAATGATACCGATAAGGTGAACCAGTTTTTCTCACAGTCGCTGATGCAGTTCATTGGCAGTATCTTCACAATGACCGGAGCTGCAGTGATATTACTGATCATTAATCTTCCGCTCGGCCTTGTTGCTCTTATTCCTGCAATGCTGGTATGGGTCTTTACCAGGCTCATTTCGCCATGGGTAAAAAAGAGGAATGCGGCAAGCCTGAAAAGTACAGGCGGACTTAGTGCCGAAATACAGGAGAGCCTTAACAATTTCAAGGTAGTCGTTGCCTTCAACAGGCGCGATTATTTCAGGAAACGCTTTGAGAAGGTAAACGACGAGAATTACAATCGTTCTGTTCAGGCGGGAATTGCCAACAACTTTCTGATGCCGGTATATACACTCGCCGCTAATATCGGGCAGCTGATAGTACTGGCACTTGGCATTTACCTTATAATGATGGGTAGTTTTACAGTAGGCCTCCTTATCAGCTTTATTGCGTATATAACTAACTTTTACAATCCTCTCAGGCAGCTGGCGGCATTATGGGCAAACTTCCAGATGGCACTGGCAGCATGGGATCGCATTTCCAGTCTCCTCGCGCTTGAAAGCAATCTTGTGAGGATAAGCGACAGAGGCGACATAACATCTTCATCATATCTTGAATTCAGAAAGGTCTTTTTTACATATCCCAACGGGAAAGAGGTTCTGCATGGAGTAAACTTCAGCCTTGAGAAGGGGAGGACCTATGCTTTTGTCGGACCCACAGGAGGAGGAAAGACAACCATTGCATCCCTTATTTCCCGCCTTTATGATACCTCCAGGGGAAATGTGATACTTGACGGGAAGGATATCAAAACATATGATCCGGCAGAGCGCAGCAGGAAGATTGGTTTTATCCTTCAGGATCCCTTTCTGTTTACCGGCACTGTAAGGGAAAACCTCTTTTATGGTCAGGACGGGCAGATATCTTCTTCGGCAGACAACCTGGAAGATGCCGTGTCTGAAGCACATTTATGGCCAATACTTGCAAGGTTCGATAAGGGTCTTGATACTATGATTCAGACAACAGGCGATGGTATAAGTCTGGGACAGAAGCAGATCATTGCATTTATGAGGGCTGTGCTTCGCAAACCTGAACTCCTCATACTTGATGAAGCCACTGCCAATATCGATACTGTTACCGAACAGTTGCTTGAGGAGATATTAAAGAAGCTTCCCGTATCGACTACGAGGGTCATAATTGCCCACCGTCTTAATACTATAGAGAATGCAGACGAGATCTTCTTTGTGAATTCCGGGAAAGTGATACCTGCCGGCTCCCTTAATGATGCGGTGAACCTCCTGATGCAGGGCAAAACGGAGGAATAACATTGCTGATACGGGATTTACTGACAGACAGGTATTTTTAATCACTCATTCCGAGGCACTGATATACGAAGATGCCTCGTCAGGAGGTCCTCCTACATATTTTGGATAGTTCGGATATGAACAAAGGATATATCCTTTACCTTCAGGTTTCACTGCAATCCGCCCCGCTGAACTGACAACAAGTGTTTTCGCCGGAGCCGTATTTTCTTCAACCCACGATATTATCATATCCATTTTGTCATTAGAATTTGGTGCCGGAATGTTTTTTACTTCAACATCTTCTCCATCCCCGTTCATCTTATAACTTCTGCCTGATAATCCGTGTCCTCCCTGGGGAACTACATACAACCGGGCAAACTTATCCAGTTTCTTTTGTCCTATCTTATCAATCAGTGACTGATAGTAATCGATCTGTGCACCCGAAGAGGCAATAAAATCCTGTGTACCGACTGTAATTATAATTTTCCCTCCATGTTTATAAAATGCTTTAAGATCGGGATTTGTGGCATCAAGCCATTCAGATATCAGTTTCCGGCGCTCATTCATTGCCCCTCCTTCGGCATAGTCCAACGGATTGGCTGATGGATCCTGCATCAAAAATCCGGTTACTCCAAGTAATCCAAGGGATGAATGAACCGGTGCTTTTTCATCCGCACCTTCCTGTCCCCTGTACCGGGTAGTGGTAATTGTGCCAAAAGCAGCAGGATCGACGTTCGGAAGCCACATACCGAACGATTTGACACCGTTTGCAAGAGGAACCGGGAACTTATACGGACTGTAGACAAATTCAAGTGTCCTGATCTGTTCACTGGTGAGTCTGGCAGACTCAGGTTTATCTTCAGGTACGGGAACTTTTGTGTCAGATCCGCGAAGAGCTTTCCACGGATCTTCCGGACCGGAACCATCTGTCACATCAAAGATGGCACGGGAAGCCATGTAGTTATTGATTATCCCATCGGACAAACCGTCAAGTTTGTCACATTGTTTCAGAAACTCAGTCCTGATCGCATCAACCTTTGATGGCGTCACCCAGTTTGCCACTGGTATTTCCTTTATCCTTATCAGTTCAGGAGCAAGCATCAGTGATGAAAAGCTGACTATCGGAACATCTGAAATTATTCCGTCATAATCAGCAGGGTATCTTTGGGCAACCATAAGACCTTCGCGTCCGCCCTGCGAACCTCCAACATAATAATTATAATCAGGCCGTTCTCCATATATTCTTTCAATTATTACCATTGCCGCATCGTAAGTCTTCTTCATTTGCATGTAACCAAGATTACGGATAGCTTCTTCGTTGAGGGCCCAATCATCAGGTTTAGAGCCTGCAGGGCCTGAAGCCAGACCTTTATCTCCGCCACCCATCATGGCCTGGTGTCCGGAATCGCTGCCATACATCACAAATCCCTTGTTGATCATGGGATTTCTGCCTTCCCTTACAGTGATCGATCCGTTCATTCCACCACCACCCGATTGCATCGAACGCATCGACCAGCTTGCCGGAAGAAGCACCCGGAAATTAATGGGCCAGCCTTTTGGATCGGCCGGGAAAATTGAACCTTCTATAACACCGTATGCAGGTGTGGCATCAGTTGCCCCGATCCACCGGGGAGTGTAAAGTTTAACGGAGCCGACCGGCTCGCCGATAGCTGAAACAGGGATCGACGTTCCTGCCTTTTCAAGGTCGGAACTGGTAATTACTATATTTTTTTCAGATGTATCCTGTCCGGCAGCTACTGATCCTGCTAAAATCAGGAATACAGTAATTAAAAAAAATTGTCTATTCATTGGTAAATGATTTATTTTCTGATAAATCGATAGAGTTTCACTGTGTGAGGAGGCAGATCGACATAAACGGATGATTCTTTAAGTACAAGATCTTTATGTTCCCACAAATCTCTTACTATAGAATTTTCAAGAACAAGAGGAGTATTTACCCCCGGTCTTCCGGCTGCACCTGGTCCGCGACCACCGGTTCTGATCTGTGCAAGCAACGCAAAATCTACCAGTACCGATTTTTTTTCATCGCTTTTATTGAGGAGGCATACAGCTTTTTCGTTATTTGCCAGAGCTTTGATCCATATCTGATAATCTCCGTTATCCCTGTAGCATGTGGCTTGTCTCCCAAGTGAATCCTGATCGATTGCTATTACTTCTTTATTCATAAGAATTGCTTTTGTTTCAGGCGTCATGTTCTGAAGGTCATTTCCGGCCATCAGCGGAGCAGCCAGCATACACCAGAGAGAGAAATGGGTTTTATATTCTTCCGTCGTCATTCCTCCATTCCCAATCTCAAGCATATCAGGATCATTCCAGCGACCTGGGCCGGCATACCGTGCCAGATCTTTTTGCTGGTTGAAAATATTTATCATACTGTTCCAGTTATCACCGATATCACCTGTGGTACGCCATAAGTGACCTGTTTCTCCTGCCCATTCCCATGGCTTGTTTGATCCCCACTCACATATACTGAAGACTATTGGCCTGCCTGCAGCAAAAAGTGCATCCCTCATATTTGCATATGAAGATTTTGCATCCTGTGAACTTGAGTTGCACCAGTCGTATTTAAGGTAATCAACGCCATAGCTTGCATAAGTACGTGCATCCTGATATTCATGCCCCAGTCCGCCAGGTCGTTTCTCGCATGTCAGTTTACCGGCACATGAGTATATTCCGAATTTAAGGCCTTTGGAATGGACATAATCAGCCACATATTTCATACCGTGAGGAAACCTGACACTATCAGGAACAATTTCCCCGTTTTTGTCACGTGAAACCTGCCAGCAGTCGTCAATAACAATATATTCATATCCGGCATCTCTCATGCCGCTGCTGACCATGGCGTCAGCCATCTGCATAATAAGGATTTCACTGACATCACAGTGGAATTTGTTCCAGCTGTTCCATCCCATCGGAGGAGTTTTAGCCAATTGATCAAATTTCTGGGAGTCTGCTGAAATAAAAACAAAGACTGCAACCAGCAGTAATAAGGATCTTTTCATTATCATATGATTTTTAAACATTCTAAAGATAATTATTTTTATTTCATCATATTATAATTTTGATTTTAATGGCATGATGTAATCCACATGTTGATAAAATACTATTTATAAGTGTTTGTGTTAGCATAACATGTGGGTTTCATTAAATCAACAGTCCGGATAAAGACCGGCAGTTTTTATTAGAACCGGGTGGTCTAAATGGCATTTTCCGACATGTAAAGTTTTAGTAATTTCATGCCCTCTTCATGACTGAAACGAGGTGAATAACCAAGTTTTTCCTTTGCTCCAGTTATGTTAAACCAGTGATGAGAGCAGAGCTCACTGACTATAAAATTTGTCAGAGGAGGCTCAGCGTCCGGGGCAAGAAGGAGATATATTTTTTCTAAAAGTATTGCCAGAATTTTTGCCAGCGGTTTCGGGACCACTTTCTTTACCGGGCTTAATCCGGCTGACACGAGAATGGAATTAATAAATTCCCATATCTTAACAGGTTCACCATTTGTTATAAAATAAGGCTTACCGCATATATCAGGATTTTTATCCATTACCTTCATTGAAAGCAGCATTGCATCAACATAGTTTTCAATATATGTTGTGTCAGTAAGGAACTCTTCCTTCCCGATTCTTCGAAGTTTTCCTGATCTTGCCCGGTTAAGTATACCGCTGATAATCCTGTTATCTCCTGGTCCCCAAACCACATGAGGGCGAAGGGCAATGGTCTTTAGATCTTCCGAATTAGCTTCAAGTATCAATTGCTCGGCAATAGCTTTTGTTGCGGTATAGGCTGATAAAGGTTTTTGCGGGTATGCTACTGATTCATCAGCATTTTTAAGATCAGTACCACTGAAAATAACACTTGCGGAACTTGTAAAAATTAGTTTCCTTACTTTGTTTATTTTACAGCTGCTTATAACATTTCGCGTACCACTGGCATTAACATTTTCAAAGTCACTGTAGGGCCCCCATGCTGCGGCTTTTGCGGCTACATGAAATACTACATCAATGCCTCTGCAAGCTGGTTCAATATCTTCCGGATTGGTCAGGTCTCCCTGGAATAACCTGATACCCAGTTCTTTGTGCCAGGGATACAGGTTTCTTGAAAAGGTGGATACCTTATATCCTTCCCGGACCAGTTCTCTTACCAGCGCTGATCCTATAAAACCGCCACCTCCCGTCACAAGTATTTTCATCGCGGTAAATTTTGAGCCCATAAAGCAAGTTTTTCACGGTAGATTTTGGCGTTATGGCGGGGATCTACCGGAAATTTGTTATGAAAAAATATGGTATCTATTTCTTTTGTAACCGGGTCTGCCTTACAGAGTTTCTTTAATTCTTCCTTTAAGTTTTCCGTTACCTTATAACCTTTTTTAAGTTCGATACATATTACCGGAATTTTTCCTCCAGTAATCCTGTCATTAACACCTGCCAGGGCAGAGCGGGAAACAGCCGGATGCCGGTTAAAAACCGCTTCGGTTGTTATTGTAAAAAGTGTTGTCCCGTCTGTAACAACTCTTTGTGATTTCCGGCCATAGAACCACACTCTGCCGCGTTCATCAATTCTTCCCAGGTCGCCGGTGCGGTGATAGCATGATCCGGATTTTCTGTCAAATATTTTAGATCGCCTGTCAGCTTCACCGTCAGAAAGATATTCCTGGGAGACGTTTGGACCTTTAATAGTTATCTCTCCGACAATATTTTCATCTGCCAGATACAGATCATCCCATAATTCCAGGTTCTCATCGTTTATGCAGATGATCCTGAGATCAATATCTTCGATTGGATATCCCACACATATACCATTCGGATAGCTATCCGGATTTTCATATAGCATCAATAGTTCTGAATCATCTATATCCGTAACCGGTAATGCTTCGGTGGCTCCGTAAGGAGTGTTAATGACAGATTCAGAAGGGATCCACTTCCTGGTTTCTCTTAATACTGCAGGAAGAACCGGGGCTCCGGCTGTCATTATTTTTTTTAATGATGGTACCTTAATCCCGTTTTTGTTGCCAAAAGCTGCCAGCTTTCCGAGTATCATAGGGGAACAGAACATGTGTGTGCACGAAAAGTCCCTGATATTGTTTATCAGTTTTTGTGGTTTGAATGATCCCGGCTTTGTCATTTCCATATCGGCCAGGACTTCTGTGATCCCAATACTCATAAGAAGAAGGCCTATAAGGGGAAATGTGCACAGATCAATTTCACCGGGTCTGTATCCAAAATGATTCTGCAGAATTTTTTTCTGTGCAAAAAGCATGGAGTTTCTGTAAATCACTCCTTTGGCAGGTCCGGTACTTCCACTGGTAAAGAAAATTGCTGCAAGGGCACCCGGAAGGTTTTGACATGAAGGAATTATTATATCAGTATGTTTTAAATTATGGATGGATTTGCAAATTCGCGGGATAGAGAATCCCGTTGAAATCCGGATTTTAACATGGCGGTACAATACCGGAAACAGGTACTTCAGTAATATAGATCGCGGAATGCCAATTAAAGCTTCCGCTTCTGTTTTTGCAAGAGCCTTTGACATCGCCCTTATACCCATGCCAGGATCAATCAAAACCGGAACAGCTCCGATACGGAAGAGAGCAAGGACAATGATGAAAAAGTCGGGACCCTGGTTTACAAGGACAATAGTTTTTATACCAGCTACAATTCCTTCATCCATGAACCGGGATGCATATGTATTCACCCGGCTGCACAGTTCAGAAAATGTCAGCGAAACCGGATGAAGGATTGCCGGCCTGTCAGGATTTTCCCTGGCAAAATCAAACAGCGAATCAGTTATGTTATCAGTATGTTCCATTTTAATTGTTCCTGTAAAGTGAGAGCGAGACTGTAATACCACTCCCGACAGTTAAGAACAGGATATTTTTTGATACATTGAATACTCCGTCCTGAACCATCTTATTTAAAGAAAATACCAGTCCGGCTGAAAATATTTCATGGTTACTTTTTCTCATGGTCAGGATATCTTTAAAGCCGTTTCTCTTAATGAATTTTTCCCTGAACCCTAAAGGACTCCGGCAGGATATGAGCAAATCGATGTCATCAGGGCTTAGTTCCTGATCTTCCAGGAATGTTTTGGTCGCATCTTCAGCACACCTTAAACAATCTTCAAGATATTCAGGTTTCTGATCAGTTATAAACCGGAAATTTCCTGTTTCCCAGTTTGTTGAACTATTTAAATCATTTTTAAATGCCGGATAGGTTTTTGATACAAATTTCCGGAATCCTTTTCCCTCAGGTCCGTTGGAAAGAAGAACTGCCCCTGCTGAAGGAAAATAGTGATAATTCTGTGAGGGTCCCTTTACTGGTTTTGTATCACCAGCAACAACCAGACAATATTCAACGTTGCCCGATGCAATAAAACTATCTGCCACATTGAAGGCATCCAAAATACCACCACCACCATTATGAATATCAAAAGAAAAGATATTTTCCGCTTCTTTACTCAATAATCTTTTTCCGGTAAAATATCTCTGAATACGGTTTTGAATCAATGATGCAATAGCGGGTTCTCCCTGATGATTTTCATTATAAACTCCGCAATTTAAAATCATACCTAACTCCTTTACACTTATTTTACCCTTTTTAAGACATCGTTTTATTGCATGGGAGGTAAGTGACAATATGCCATTATCAAATACAGGAAGTGCAGTTCCAACAGATTTAATTATTGTTCCCATACGAATCAATAATATCGTTGATTGTGAAAATTACTACTCCGATAATCAGTCCTGATGCAAAGCTCAACATCATTATTCTGTCACCTTTTCGAAATTTATTTTCTTCCAGACATTTGTAAAGTGTTGTAAAATGTGTTGTTGAGGCAGTGTTCCCTGCCTCTTTAAGATTAAGAATAATATTACCCGGCTTTTCTCCAAAGTACTTTTCAAAACTCTTTGCGCCAAGTTGAATAGACGCCTTTGCTGTCTGGTGTGGTATAAGGTGATCAATCTGGCCCATTCTGAGTCCGGCTTTTTTCAAAGCTTTCTCAATTATGGCTGGTGCATTTTCAATTGATACATCATGAATCTTCTTCATTCGTGTATTCATTATCCCACCCGGATGATCAATGCTCTGGTAACCAGTACACAGGTTACTGTAACGGCTTAGAGTCACTAATTCGGAGACAGATATACCCTCCTCCGGGTTATTCGTATTTGTCAATATGACCGCAGCACCAGCATCTCCCACGGTTAGAGAGGCAAGTTCAGTATTCAAAGGAGTGTCGATGTTCCTTACAGCATTCATACAGAGGCTTGTAATGTACTCTCCGCTCACTATCAGACAATTTTTGATTGTTCCGGCCGAAATAAAGTTTCTGGCAATATGCACCCCGGTTATCATCCCGGCACAGGCATTTGATATATCGAAATTGAAGGCATTTCTATTCCCGATACCTTCTTTTATCAGCAACGACAGTGCCGGTTCATAGCAATGATTTAAACCGTTCACATATTTTGATATTGAGCACGAAATAATCATTTCAATATCTTCAGGACAATATTTTGAATGGTTTAAGCAATCTTTTGCTGCTTCTGTTGCCAGAGTAAGAGAGTCCTCTTTATCACTGCAAACCCTCCGGCTGTAAATCCCGGTAAGTAATTCAAGTTTAAGAGGGTCATTAAGTTTTAGCTTTCCGGTAATCTCGGAAGTTGTTACTTTTTTGTCAGGCAATCTGACACCAATGCTCTCTATTTTACATCCCGTAATCATGTATTGAGTTTTACAAAATTGTTTATTATATCACCAATTTCCCGTGGCGCATCTTCCTGGAGGAAATGGGACCCTGGTAAAATATAGGATGGTTGATTATTAGTTCCCGGAATCCTTTGCCGGAGAATCAGGTGTCCACCCCGGGCAATCGGATCACTTTCACTGAAAACCGTGAGAAAAGGTTTATGCCATTTCGCCATTTTATCCCAGGTTATATTTATTAGTCCGGCCCCTGGATTATTAATATCAAGTGGAATCAGACCCGGTAAAATCCTGACAGCAATTTTATCTTTGTTATTTGGAAAGGGATAATTATACCCTTTTTTCTCACTGCCGGTCAACCGGCGATGACACACCATATTGACGATAGTACCAATCGGAAGAAATGGTGAATAACCTGCAAACAATCGCCATAAATGAAAAATCAAAGGTGCTTTGGCCGGGAATACGGGCAAAAATCCGTTACAGGCAATGATTCCTGAAAACAATCGGGGATATCTGGCAGCGAGTATCATCCCTAATATTACACCCCAGTCATGACCAAAAATATATGTCTGTTTAAGATTTAGTTTAATAAAGAATTCTTCCAGCCATGCAGAAAGATTTCCGAGGGTATATAATCGGCGATCAGGAGGCTTCCCTGACAACCCGAATCCCGGAAGGTCAGGAGCAATAATACGGTTTCCTGCAGAGAGGCAGACAGGGATAATATTCCTGAAAGTATATGCCCAGGCTGGCACACCGTGTAGCAATAAGATTACCGGCCCGTCATGATTGCCCTCATCTATGTAATGAATCTGAATACCGTCAACTTCAGTAAACCGACTACAGAAAGGAAAATCAGTCAGATAAGAGTTGCTCATCAATCCATAAGTATCAATAAGGTGAATGGTCTATCCTATATTATAAACCAGAAGAGTAAATGCTGAATATATATCTTATGAATGTTTAAATGAACGCTATTAATTATTAAAGATAAGCAATTTTTGAGTCTGAATGGAATGACTGGTTGTAATAAGAGCAAATCAAAATACTATCTCTGTTGCTCCGGTATGACCACCCCGATGTTACGTGGCAGCAACATAGCAGGAGATCCAAAAAAATATCTGTATAATGGAAGCAGGGCATCCGTATTATAAGCGATTAAAACGGATCCCTGTGATTCTTAAAATTCTCTGAATTTTATACCTTTCAGCTTTCACCAATGAGTTAACAAATTCAGTATCTTAGCGACACAAAGAAAGATATGTCAAACTGGTAAATTAATACATTCAATCTATGAAGAATAAAATTACTGCAACAATCATCTGCCTGTTTATATTTATTGGCTCTTATGGTCAGGAACTGGCAAATTTCAGGAGAGCTCCTGTTGTGTCTCCTGAAATAGGAGAGAAGACAATTACATTCAGGATATCGGCTCCACAGGCCAGTCTGGTCAGAATGTACGGATCCTGGATGAAAAGTTCTGACTCATCACTCAACATGGATAAAGATACAACTGGGGTCTGGGTTGTGACTATTCCCAAACCTCCTGCAGAGTTATATACCTATAACTTCATTGTCGACGGTCTTACGGTCAACGATGCCAATAATATCTTCATGCAGAGAGACGGAACGAGATACCTTAGTGTACTTTTAATCCCCGGTGAACTTACATCCAATTACTTCGAAGCAACCCAAAGAGGTAATCTTTCTCAGGTATGGTACGAATCTCCAACTATCGGAACAACCCGGCGCATGTTTGTTTATACGCCATACGGATACGAAACAGGCACTGAAAGTTACCCGGTTCTTTACCTACTCCACGGTGCTGGTGGTGACGAAGATGCCTGGAGCAACATGGGACGTACCTGCCAGATAATGGATAACCTGATTCAGAAGAATCTGGCAAAGCCCATGCTGGTAGTAATGCCAAATGGAAATCCGGGTCAGCTTGCTGCAAAAACTTTAATGCTGCCGGAAATAACCCCCGACAGGAATGATCCCAAAACAGCGGATATATATGTTCATAGCATTGTAAAAGATATTGTCCCATACATAGAGAAGAACTACAGAGTCATTGCCAACCCGGCTTCAAGGGCTATCGCAGGTCTCTCAATGGGAGCCGGTCATACTATCAGGTGTACAAACCTGTACCCCGGTTTTTTCAGTTATATCTGCCCTTTAAGCAATGGGATCCGGATCGCTGATGAGAAAGCCAAATCAGATTATGATTCTCAGTTCTCTGCACTGAAAAAAGCCGGTTACAGGCTTTACTTCCTTGCCTGCGGCGAGGATGACTTCCTTTATGAATCGGCTAAGATACTCGATGCGGCCCTGACACAAAATGGATTGAAACACACTTTTTTTGTGAACAGCGGAGGACATACCTGGGCAAACTGGAGGATATACCTGAATACCTTTGCGCCTCAGCTGTTCAGATGATTTTTTTTATTTGCACCAAATACTTATTCACCTGCGAAATTATCAGTAAGGTTTTAATACAAAAGAAATGAGACGTATTATTGTTTTTTTATTTGCAGTATGCTCTTTCGCATCATCAGGGGCAGCTGTTATAGATACCATACAGGTATACAGTAAATCAATGCAGAAGAATGTTCCGGTTGTCGTTATCAGACCCGATAATTATACCCCTTCAGTTGAATTACCTGTAGTCTATTTATTGCACGGATACAGTGGAAATCATCTCGACTGGATAACAAAAGATAAAGGTATTGAAAAGGCTGCCGATCAGTACAATATAATAATTGTTTGCCCTGATGGTGGTTTTAACAGTTGGTATTGGGATAGTCCGGTGGATCCAAAAATTAAGTACGAAACTTTTATGTCGGATGAACTGGTAAGTTCTATTGATGCAAAGTATGCAACAATTAAAGACCGGAAAGGCAGAGGAATCACTGGTTTGAGTATGGGTGGCCATGGCGGCCTCTATCTTGGCATAAAACACCAGGATGTTTTCGGAGCTGCAGGAAGCATGAGCGGAGGGGTTGATATCAGACCTTTCCCTGACAATTGGGATATGGCTAAACAGCTGGGAACATATGCCGAACAGCCGGAAAGGTGGGAAAAGAACACTGTAATTAACATACTGAATCTGCTTAAACCCAATTCATTGGCAATTATTGTTGATTGTGGCACCGACGATTTCTTCTATAAGGTAAATGAAAACCTGCACCAGCAGTTGATATACCGTAACATCGCCCACGATTTTATAACTCGTCCGGGTGCACACAACTGGCCATACTGGACAAATGCAGTTAAATTTCAGCTGCTTTTTATGAAGAACTATTTTGACAGCGCCAGGAAATAAATTTTATATTTCCTGCCGGTCTGTTTTATGCAGATTGAGGTTAGCCGGAGTCAGTTACCTGAAAGAAAAAATATTTAACCAGTCGGGAGAGAAACAGATGTCAGCAAATGATAATATGTATGTTCAGATGCCATCCAGGGAGATAAGAAAAGGTGTATTCAGAAGCATGATATATACCGAAAACCTGATGTTGGCCATAATTGACTTTACCAACGGCCCATGGGAAGAACCGGAACCCTTTCACTCACATCCCCATGAGCAGGCCTCCTATGTTGCTGAGGGAGAACTTATATTTTATTGTGAAGATCAGCCGGACAGACATTTGAAGGCAGGTGATATGTTTGCAGTACCTTCGGGTAAAAAGCATACTATTAAAATCCTCACCGAAAGGGTAAGGTTGGCAGACAGTTTTAATCCTGTCCGGATGGACTTTCTGAAATAATGATGTTAAAAGAACAATTTTAATAAAAATTCCCGGGTACATTTAAACCAGATATTATGTTTAGAAACAATTATTTAAGATCATTGCATTTGCACTCAACTCTGATTTTAGCGTGCATATTATTGAATGTATGGAGTCTTTCAGGCCAATCGGGTGACTTAGCAGCAACAAAATGGGTGGGTACCTGGAGCACAGGAATGCAGCTTGTGGAAACACGTAATAATCCACCTTCGCCGGGGCTGACCGGTAATTCATTACGACAGGTCGTACGTGTGTCAATTGGCGGAGAGGTCATCAGGGTTAAGTTCTCCAATGAATTCAGCAAAAGCCCTGTTACCATGCATTCTGTTCAGATAGCTGCCTCAACCGGAGGAGACGCCATAAACAAGCCAACAAACTTAATGCTGACATTTAACGGCAGTCAGGAAGTTACCATGGATCCTGGTGCCTCAATTACTTCAGATCCGGTTTCGTTTGATCTGCTACCAAGGATGGATGTGGCAATAACAATATACTTTGGCGGTACATCTCCGGATATAACCGGTCACCCCGGGTCCAGAACCACTTCATACATTCTGCCCGGGAACAATGCTTCCGTGACTGATTTTACAGGTTCAGTAACAACAGAACACTGGTATGTCATTAACGGTATTGATGTTCGGGCACCGTTAACATCATCGTGCATTGCAATCCTTGGCAACTCAATTACAGATGGACGTGGTTCAACGACTGACATGCAAAACAGATGGCCGGATCTTTTGTCAGAACGACTCCTGGCAAACCCGGGTACCAGGAAGGTGGGTGTTCTTAATCTTGGCATAGGGGGAAATTGTGTCCTGAAAGATTGTCTGGGACCGTCGGGCATAAACCGTTTTGGAAGTCAGATTCTCAGACAACCCGGGGTAAAATCTGTAATAATTTTTGAAGGAGTTAACGATATTGGCAGTGTAAGATCAGCTGATGATGCAGCTTCAGTAGCCAGCGGGCTAATTGCTGCCTACCAGATGATGATTGACTCAGCCCATTCCGGGGGGATGAAGATTTATGGAGCTACAATTACTCCCTTCAAAGGCAACGGCTACTATAATCAATATAGTGAAGCCTGCAGGAATGAAGTTAACGAATGGATTAGAAACAGCGGCCGGTTTGATGCTGTCTTTGACTTTGATTTTGTGGTCAGGAATCCTCAGGATACGGCAAGCCTTGTATCATCTTTTCAGGATGATGGCTTACATCCTGACTTGCAGGGTTTTAGAAAGATGGCTGATTGCATTGACATCGGATTGTTTTAAAACAGTTAAAACCCATTTAAGAAGTTATGCTGTTGAGAACGGGCGAAAGCATTCATTTTAGATAAAACAGTGAGTGGATTGGATATGTTGTGACTGAAATCGAGGATTTTGAAATGGCCCTGTACCTTTATTAGAAAGAAGATAATTAACAATACTGTTAATTCCACAATTGAAGGCTCCGGGTAAAATTTATTAATTTCTTTAAAAACACAAGCCCCTTAACTTAGTCGAAGATTTGGAAATAAAAATGGCTTGTTCAAGGATAATAAACTTGACTTCAGCATTTTATTGTCTTAATTTTACTGACAGCCTAACTTAAATCTTATCATCATGAGAAACTTGGTTTTTTGCTCGGTTCTTGTGACCTGTTTCCTTATTACAGGTTGTGTTTCAATGGCACCAGTCAGCAATTCATTTGAAAGTGCAAAAACTCTCGATAAAGGGCAGATTGATGTTATGGGAAATTATTCGGTTGCATTTTTAAACTGGGAAGATGAAACCGGTGATAAACAAACAGACCAGACCAATAACAACTTTGGATTCAGGATCGGTTATGGTATAGTCGACAGATTTGATCTGAAACTCAGGTATGAAAGGCTGATGCCCGTTATGCAGGAAGACAAGGATATGCTTGACGGGGCAAACTATTTCGGACTGACACCCAGGTATGCAATTGTAAAAAATAAGCTGACCGCCGGTTTAGGTTTAGGATTGTACAGTTATAAGATAAAAGAAACAGAAGAGACTGATGCATTCAGTGATTCAGAATTTGCTATCAGTCCTGGTCTGGCTTTCACAATCCCTTCTGATAAGAATTTCGATGTGACTCTTGGTACAAAGATCGATTTTTTCACAGAAGGCGGGGGGAATATATGGCACCTGAATTTAGGATTTGGGATCAGCTCAGATGTTACAAGGTGGTCACTACGGCCTGAATTAGGCCTGATAAAGGACCTTGATAATTTCTCCGACTATTCATGGTTCACCGGCGGAGTAGCTTTTATTTTAAAGATCAATTCTGCAAAAGATTAGATTCAAACAGTACTTGTAGCACAATCACCCGGGTTGTCAGGAAAGCAGGAAAACTTGTTTTGGAAAACTGAGAGCTGTAGCCTTCAGACACTTTCCTCAGTTTTTCCTATACTCGTTAGGCGATACTCCGGAATGTCTTTTAAAATACTTCCCGAAAAACGATTGTGACGTGAAATTCAGTTCGTCACTGATTTGCTGGATGGTCATATTAGTAGATATAAGGAGGGCTTTGGCTTCAAGGAAACTTATACCTGATGGTAGCAGTAAAAACCTGTGTCTCAAAATAATTCTGGTACTCCACATTGAATCCTTCTCCATCTATTTTCTGGAAGATCCCCATGGTATTAAAGATATCTGTGGCAGACAGATTTAATTCAAGTTTATTGTTGACTAAGGACTTCTTAACACCCAGATCTATTCCCCCTCTTGAAAGTTCTTTTCCCTGTCCTATGTTTTTTGAACTGAAATACTGTCCGGATATTTCAATCTGTAAATTGCGGGGAAGTGTAAACTGGTTAATTAATTTGACAAAAAATGGAACATCAATCCTGCCTTCAATATTATATGGCTGAGGAAGGGGAAAACTTATCTGCCCTGAATGGCTGAATATCCTGTTTCTGTAAATGTTTGCACTGGCCGAAAGCTTCCACTGTTTTAAAATTTTCTGGTCAAAAGTGAATTCCACCCCTGAGTTGAATGCTCTCCCCAGGTTATCGTAAGCCTTTATAGTGATTTCGCTGTGTGCAGGATCCTGAATATAAATCCTGGTATAATAATCATCAATGATTTTATGGTAAAGTGATGTATAGAACGATCCGGTTTTCCAGAGGTACTTATGGGCCAGTTCAAAATTCTGCGTGAACTGAGGCCTGAGCAATGGATTTCCTATTTTTAACAATTCAGGGTCATCATATTTTGGAAAAATCCTCAGGATATCTTCTCCGGGCCGGTCAATCCGGCGGTTATAAAATATTGATATTTTATTTGACTTGTTAGCTTTAAGTGTGAGCCTGAAATTCGGGAAGAGACTGAAATAATTGTAGTGATTCTCAGTGAAGTATTGATTGGGTGCAAACTCATATTTCACACTTGTATATTCGGCGCGAAGCCCTGCCTCAATGTCGGCTTTTTGAAATTCGGCTATCAGATTTGAGTATGCTCCGGCCAGACTCTCATTCCATTCTGACCAGTTTCCGAAATTATAGATCAATGCCGTGTTTGCAGGGTCTTTTGTAACAGTATAGGTTATGGGCATATGGCGTAATCTGCCCGACAATCCTGCTTCAAACCGGCCGAAAGAGAGGGGTTTGATGTAGTCGGAAGAGAGTGAGTAAACATACTCCGGAGCCAACACCCGTGTTTTGTCAGTTCTGATCACTGGGAAAGGTGAAGGTCCGTCCTGGCTAAGGTTATAAGTTTCGTCCTCCCATCCTTTGGTAAAAAGTAACTGTGAGTTCACCTCATGACCGGTCTGCTGAAATCTGTATTTATGCTGCAATGTAATATTGGCAAATCCGGTTCCTTCACTTTCATAGAATCCCCATTTTCTGACGGGTGTCTGATAATCCTTATTCGCGAAATACCAGACTCTTGTTGTATCAATGTGCCATTCATAATCATAAAGTCCGAAAAGAGTAATAGTCTGATTTGAAGTGATATTCCAGTCGAGTCCCAGTTTCAGATTGTAATGGTATTGCGAACGGTTTTCAGGTACCTGGCTTTCAGTCGTATTTCCGTTTTCGTAATAACGGGTGGTGAATTCGTTGTTTGGCAGCCTGCGCTGACGGATCAGGTAGGATTGCCAGAATATGTTAAGTTTCTGAGTTTTGTAGTTGAGGTTCAGGGCAGGTGTAATTTTCCAATTATCTGAATAACTTGGCATACCTGTCGGAAGATCGGCCTTCCTTTTGGTTATCATTCCAATGCCCGGAGCAAGTCCGATGTCGCCTGTTAATCCTGTGCCAGCCGACTTTTTGAATATTATGTTTACGATGCCGGCCATACCTGCCGCATCATATTTTGCCGATGGGTTATTAATTATTTCTATGCTTTCGATTTGTGTTGCCGGTATATTCTCCAGTCCCTTCTGACTTCCAAATCCGGTCAGACTTGATTGCTTCCCGTCGATCAAAATGGCCACCTTATCACTTCCCCTCAGAGAAATTTTGCTTTCCTGATCGATGACTACTCCTGGCAGGGATTTAATAATATCCAGGGCTGAACCGGTGGTCCCGGAAATGAAGCTTTCGGCTGAATAACTCTTTTTATCAAGAGCTGACGAGATTGCTTGTTTTTGTCCTGCAACACTGACCTCATTTAATTCCACACTGGAAGTCTCGAGAAAAATATTACCTAAATCAAGTACTTTATTTAAAGTACCCGCAAGAACCCGGTGTTTAACTGAAGCATATCCAATATTTGTGATAAAAAAATCATATTCCCCCGATGGCAGGTCAGCCACTGAAAATCTTCCCTGTTCATCCGTAATTGTACCCGTTATCAGATCAGGCAAATCAGCCCTTAACACTGAAACAGTTGAGCTTATCAAAGGTTGCCTGTCTTTCTTTGAAAGTATTCTTCCGGAGATAGTTGTCTGGGCAAAGGACGTCAGGGAACCAACCAGCAAAACTAAAAGAAGGACAAGGTTTCTCATTTTTCTTTTTTATTTGGAGACAGATCCTAATGATATAGACAATTCTTATTGTCATTTTATTGCCTGAGGGAATATGATCACTCATGTCAGTTTTAAACTATTTCAGGCTGACACTAAGGTATGCATTAGTAAAAAATAAACTGACTGAGGCCTGAATCAGACACGGAATGCATTCTCCGTTCTAAGTTCATATTTTCTCCAGCCATTTGATAGCTTCTTCCAGTTCAGTATGCCTCTCGTTCGGGCTTGAGCTTATGGAATCATCGCGGTAGGTTACTTCGACAAATGCAGGTTCATTTTTAAGCCAAACCCTTAATTGCGGAAGTTTCTCCTGCACGATAGTTACGAAAGAAGAAGGCAGCTCTTCCACTGTTTTCAGTCCCCTGATTGCCATCAGTGCCACATCAATATTCATACTTGATTTTAGAACTTCAACCAGAGCCAAAGCAGAATCCGGCGTATTGAACCGCGTCAAGGCTCTTACTGCCGTCAGTTGCACAGCCGGATTGTTACCTGACCCGGCAACTTTATTGAGAAAACCGATCGATTCAGGTTTGCTGATCTGGGCCAGGGCTTCAACTGCTGATTCGGGGTTAGGGCCTGTGATCGCTATTTCAGTCAGCGTATTCAGGGTGGTTATCCTCGGAATAATTTTCCTCCGTATATAATCAGAGGGATGTTCCCGGGCGATCCTTAAAATCAAGGACTGATCCCTGATTGAAGCTATAAAAACATCCACTACCCTTATATCCGGGGGACAGCACTTAATACCAATCCAGACATCCATACGCATTATCAGGTCAAACAAAACAATATCTTCTTTTGTGTTGCAAATGTCTTGTGCAACAGGACAAAGATGCCAGTTATCCATACTGAACTTATACGGGCTGAACAGCAGTGAAGCAAGAATATCAACCGACGTGATTACTGATAGAATTTCTCTCCGGAATTGACTATATTTATCTAAATCGTTGCTGTAACGGGAGATTATTGTCAAAAGTGTATTTTCGTTTTGAATGCGCTGAATCGCGGCCTGAAGGATTTTTGGTTTCATTCCGGGAGACACAATTTTGGCGAGGTTCGTTTCCTGTTGAATTCTCCGGATGGCAGCCAGGACAACTGTCTCATCAGGGTCATGCTCAACGATTTCTTTCAGGATACGAAAATCATCGATAGCGTTTACTGCCGTCAGTCTTGTCTGAGGGTCGCTGTTCTGCCAGCCTGGTCTGAAAAAGTCTCTGATTCCCATAGATTACAAATAGTATCGATAGTCTAACTTTTCAAGAATAAGTTGAAAATAAATTAAATATAGATATTATTTGATCTTATGATTTAATTTGATCTGCAGATTTTGGTCTTTTCAGAACAAAATTATCAAATCCGGTTGTAATAGCCTGGCGCATTGAGCATTTTCAGCAAATCAGATATCACTTAACTAAAACAGCCAATTTTATTCTTTTAATACCCAATATATTTTGAGCGACCTGATAAAAGGATTATCAGGAAACAGGGTATTCAAAAAACTGACACTATTTGGCAGAATATAATCATTTAAAGATAATTTAGTGGTCCGAACCCATAATCTATGAGCAGAGGATTTGTCAAAGAAGACGATCAGGAAGAGGTCCCGATAGTGCCGCAGAGGGCATATTTACCGGAGGGTGTAACTAATTTTGTTACCCGGAACGGGATGGACCAGCTATTAGCTGAAAAACACATGTTGATCAGCGAAAAGGACAACCTGAGCAGTACCAGCGAAGATGAGAAACGAATTGCAATTAACTTTATTAATGCAAAATTACAGTTGCTTAACAACAGAATTTCTGAAGCCAGAATTATTGATCTGAAGGAGCAACCTCAAGACGAAATAAGGTTCGGTGCAATAGTAACACTTAAAACTGAAGTGACGGGTAACATAAAGATTTTCCAGATAGTTGGTGTTGATGAGGCGGACATCTCCAAAGGTAAGATCTCATTTATTTCGCCCCTGGCCAGAGCTATGATAAATAAAAAAGCCGGTGACATTATTACTTTTAAGCGGGACAGGGAAGAAAGCGTCTATGAAGTTATGGATGTAGCATACCGATGATCCGGCTCCGGATAGCAAAAAATGATAAACCCCGGAAGTTATAAGACATTTCTTAAGAGGCATTATAATTTCATAATCCTTTTTTGAAACAACCTGATAGAAGCTAATGTCATAACAATCCCGAAGATAAATTAATTAATAAGAGTTGTGTTTTTAGTCTTCAGATAGTCTCTGGAAAACTGACTGGGATTTATACCGAATTCATGATAAAAACACCTGCTGAAATATTTGGCATCTGAAAAACCTGATTTCCATGAAATCTCGTTTACATTCCAGGAGTCATTTGATAAACTATCTCATCAAAAGTCTGAGCATTCTCTCCCTGAATTCTGTATAGGGCGGGTAGCGTACGGGTATGTCGATCAGATTCGATTTTTCCATTACCGATCTCATGTTAGAGAATGTCTCGAACGATTTTCTCCCATGATACCGTCCCATTCCGCTGGGACCGATCCCCCCGAAAGGCAGGTGAGGCGAAGCGATCTGCATAATCGTATCGTTCACGGCTGCAGAGCCGCTCTGCGTTCCTGACAGGAACTCCCCTGCAAGCTTTTTACTTGTTGTGAAAATATAAGCTGCCAACGACTTCGGGTTTCTGTTAATGACTGAATATACCTCGGCGAAATCAGTGAAGGTTATCACAGGCAGAACCGGGCCGAATATCTCCTCCTGCATTACAGGGTCCTCAGGCTTGACCCCGGTAATAATTGTAGGTGCCACATAACAAGTATCTGGATTAGTGGAGCCTCCGGTAATGATATTCCCGTTTTTCAGGAATGATTCCATTCTTATTGTCTTTCCGGAATTGACCATACGGCAATAGTCGGTGCTTACAGCCGGATCCTCACCATAGAATGATTTTATTTCTTTAACGAGAAGTTCAAGGAACCGGTCTTTTACCTTGTGATCGATAAGCAGATAGTCGGGAGCTATGCATGTCTGGCCGGCATTTATAAATTTTCCGGAAGCTATCCTTTTTGCCGCATAACCGAGCTTTGCATCAGCTGCAACAACACATGGATTTTTACCGCCAAGCTCGAGTGTAACGGGAGTGAGGTTCTCAGCGGCTTTCGTCATAACCTTCTTTCCGACAGCCGGACTTCCGGTGAAGAAAATATAGTCAAACGGGAAGTTGAGGAGATAATCACTCATAGAGTGTTCTCCTTTAACAAGGGCTATCAGTTCTCTTGGAAAATGGCTGATTATCTTTGATATGACCTCAAGGGTGTTTGGAACTTTCTGTGAAACTTTCAAAACTACGCAGTTACCGGCA
This sequence comes from uncultured Bacteroidales bacterium, assembly GCA_963736675.1. GTDB lineage: Bacteria > Bacteroidota > Bacteroidia > Bacteroidales > VadinHA17 > LD21. The sequence goes on along the minus strand of CAVTPT010000002.1, from coordinate 283,555 downwards.
GCAAGCGCGCTCATCGCCGGAATCATTGATAACTGGAAAGGGTAGTTCCAGGGGGAAAGAATCAGAACCTGTCCGTAGGGCTGTGGCAGAATATAGCTCCGGGCAGGGATATTAGCAAGTGAAGTTCTGACGTATTGCCTGCCTGACCATTTTTTAAGGTTGCGTATCATTACACTGATCTCGGCAACTGTAAACCTCGATTCCGTTCCAAGTACCTCAAAATAAGGCTTATGGAAATCCTTTTGGAGAGCGGCGGTAAGTTCACCTTCGTGGCTCAGGATCAGCGATCTCAGTTTCTTCAGGTTGCCGAGCCTGTAATTTATATCGAGTGTTTTGCCAGATGCAAAAAATTGCCTCTGGTTCTCAAGGATCGGTACTAACACTTCTTTATCCATAGCTTACTGAGATGCAATAGTAAAATCAGGTGCAAATATAACGCGATTGGGGATTAATTGGAAAAGCAGTATGGTCCCGAAGAATAAAAAAGGAACGGATAATAGTATCAGACGGTTAAAAAATTTTTAAAATTTAAACCAGCAGCCCCAACGCAATAGATTTTGATCTTTAGGTACTTAATTCTGATTTTAGATATTCCATAACTCTCTTATAATTTTGGTACCTAATATTGTCTAATATCCTGGTAAACGCAAAATGCACATTGCATTTCCCCGGAAAATCCATAAATTATGTAACTAATTTGTGAAATTTTGTAATATCTGAAAAATTTAAATTAAATAAATTCGAATCATATTTATTTAATGAATTATCCTTGAAAGTACCTTACTATGACTAAAATAGAATTTCGTATTAAACTTATTAATCTAACGGAATGTCTAACAAGATTGGCATTTAGATTAACTTCTGATAAAGATGACGCCAGGGACCTGGTACAGGAGACTTTTTTTAAATCTTTGAAGTATTGTGACAAATTTGTAGATGAGTCTAATTTAAAAGCATGGACATCTACAATAATGAAAAACACTTTTATTAATAACTACAGGAAAAATGTTCTTCAGACCATATATAGTGATCAGAGTAAAGAATTATTTTTCTTAAATCGAACAAAATATACTGGTTATGATAACCCCGATTCAGCATATTCAGTATTAGAGATATCTCAACATATTGAACAATTGGAAGATAAATACAGAATCCCGTTTAAAATGCATCTTAATGGATACAAATACAATGAAATTGCTGATGCACTAACCGTTAACATTGGAACTATAAAAAGTAGAATCTTCATTGCAAGGAGACAATTGAGAGAAAAATTGATCAGTTAAAAGGAAGTTTTTGTAATATAATGGAATAGAATTTTCTGCTGGCCGTTTGAGAAATCTGATTCAACGGCATTTTCACTTTCACTAATTACCCTGAGACAGAATTTTTAAATGCAGATAAGAGATGCCGGCTTTTATAAAAAGCCCCCGGAGTTTATTTCCGGAGGCTTTTGATCTAAGTATTTCTATAAACATCAAAATCATTTGTACTTAATAGTTAAAAAGCTAAAATTGCCAGGAAGCCCTAACTGTATGTATTCTACAGGTGAAGTCCTTACCGGTAAAGTCCTGATAACAATTATGGAGTATCAAAGGTTCTTTCATTTCCATAAGTTGTATCAGCGCTATTTATTGCATAAGCTCTGACATAGTATGTTGTGGCAGTTATCAGGTCTGTTAGGTTGCTGACAAACGTACCTGTTCCGCTACCATCAATTGTTCTGCTATCTTCTATTGTAGGGTTGGTACTTGTATCCCAGCATACTCCTCTTGATGCAATCGGATCTCCACCATCAGCAATAATATTTCCACCGGATACAGCTGTTGTAGAGGTAATTAAAGTTACTACATCAGTTGTTAGAGTAGCTGCTACAATCTGGCTTGTCGTAAAAAAGACCTCATTCCCATATGCTGTCCCTACGCTGTTGGTACCATACGCTCTCACGTAATACTTGGTCTCAGGAGTCAATTCGGTAATATTACTGGTGTAGCTATCTGTTCCTGTACCATCACTTGTTTTTGAATTAGCAATAGTCGGCATAGTAGCAGTCCCCCAACATACGCCTTTGGCTGTTATGCTGGCTCCTCCGTCGGACGTTATATCTCCTCCTGCTGTTGCTGTATGGGTTGTTATATCAGAAGCAGCAGTGGTAGTTAAAGTAGGTATACTTGAGTTCTTGGTGCAACTAATGATTGATGCAAACCCAAGAAACAAACAAGTTATTACAAAAAGACCTTTCCCATTTTTCATAATCATTATAATTAGTGTTTAATTTGTAAATAAATTTCAATAGCAAAGGTAAATCCTTTAACTCCGGGAACTTTTACACTATTTTTAAAATAAGTTACATGATTTACACGTCTGACAAAGTGTTCATGTAACAGGTTCGGGCTTCATTACTCTCATTATCGTCTTATCCTCTGAAGCTTTAGCGAAAAAGGGCTCTGTGTTCGGAACCAGGAATGGATATAAGGTGCCACCTGTTTTATGAAACTGCCGGCACTTTTTGCATCCGGACTTTCGGAATTCAGTAATCAGGTAGCAAAAACCGGTTCGGGTGATCCTGCTGACTCGATCAAATTACATCTCTGAATACCCTTCGGAAGTGATATCCGTATATGCTGTAAGTAACTGCAAGCGGGAACGACTTTGGTTTGTTAAAAATGCTCCAGAAAAAAATTTTCCAGAAGTAAAAGCGATTCTTTTTTAATATCCCGATATAGACTATCGATTTTATCAATGCCATAAATTTATTAAATGACCACGGCTTTACAGATGGGGGATCATATTGCTTCAGAAACGTTAAAACTCTTTCAGAATAGGCCTTACTTGAATAGATATTCCTTATGATTTTTTGATATCCTTTTAACAACTCATTTTTGCCCATTACAGGAACAAAATTTATTGAGCAATCGGTATTGTCTCCTGTAAATTGATCAGTTATTCTGCCTTCATTGTGTAATCGCCTGTACAGCTTCGAAAATCGTGGTGCATTCAGTATTCCTACCATTGCTGTTATGATCCCGCTTTTTTGAATAAAATCGATCTGTCGCTGAAAGATGTCAGGAGGATCATTATCGAATCCTACAATAAATCCGGCAAATACTTCCATCCCATAACGCTGAATTACATTTACACATTCTATCAGATCGCGATTATTATTATGCAGTTTATTACATTCCATCAGGCAGCTTTCCTCGGGAGTTTCAATGCCTACAAATACTTTCTCAAAACCAGCTTTAACCATCATTCCCATCAGATCTTCATCATCAGACAGATTAATGGATGATTCTGTGATGAAATAGAACGGATGACCATTTAGTTCCATCCAGGTTATAATGGCAGGCAGCAGTTCATTCTTTATTTTGTTTTTATGCCCAATAAAATTATCATCAACAAAAAACACGCTGCCTTTCCACCCGATGTGCAACAACTGGTTTAATTCGGCAATGATCTGCCCCGGGGTTTTCGTACGCACCTGACGTCCAAACAAAGCTGTAATATCACAAAACTCGCAATCGAAGGGGCATCCTCTGGAGTATTGTATTCCTGCTGTCGCATATGCGTTGGATTTCAGAAGTGAATAATCTGGTAAAGGCGATTTGGTGACATCAGCAAATTTATCTGTTCTGTAAATCCTTTCGGGTTTGCCATTTTGAAGATCATTAATGAATAGTGGCAAGGTTATCTCTGCTTCATTAAGGACTAAATGGTCAATCTCTGTAAATTGTTCATACTCTTCAGTGAACAAAGGCCCGCCTGCTACGATTTTTTTCTTAAATTCAATACATTGAGCTATTATCTCTCTGACAGATGCCATTTGTACTGACATAGCACTTATAAAAACATAATCGGCCCATATTATGTCTTTATCCCTGAGTCGTGTGACATTCAGATCAATAAGCTTCTTTTTCCAGGTGTCTGGTAATAATGGTGCTATAGTAATCAAACCCAGTGGTACGTTTGATGCCTTTTTTGAAATGAACTTTAAAGCATATTTAAAGCTCCAATAGGTATCAGGATACTTTGGATAAAGCAACAGGATATTCATTCAACCTTATACTTTATTAATTTTCAATTTTTAAAGTTAAATCCTTTGGTACAGAAATTATTTACACAATTCCTGTCTTGATTTACATGATTTACATATTTTATGATCCCACAGGCCAGAATTCTTAAAATTAAGTGGGAGAGTGAGCGCCCGCCTTCGCCCCGATTACCCGGGGGCTACGAAGAGGGAGCGGGGAATTATCTCAGCGATAGCAGGGTTATAATTACTTTACTTTTACTTAATTATTTCAGGCAGAAAAGTGAATGAGTTTTTTTATCTTGCTTAAATACTAAGCTGCAAATTAATTGAAGGTGAATACCAGATGGATAATATCATAAGAATAGCTAAGAATTGCAGGCACTACGCAATGTGCAAAATTGATTTTCTGGATACAGGAATATGTGTATCGGGGACAGAAAAGCATTACGTCAGCTTCTATCCTCAGGGAAGGATGGATCTGTTTGCTGCACTGGCAGAGAACAAGATCCCTGTGACTGAAAAATGTATTGAGATTGCCGACGGCTGTGATCTCTGCGGCAAATGTGACTATCAGTGCTATTTTGTTACAGAGATGAAACCATCCCTTGTGATGAAGGCACTGAAAGAGCATATAAAGCTTTACCTCGATAGGGGCGGTGAGGTTCTGATGCCTGAGCATGACACTATCCTTGATGGGCTCAGAGGAATAGTTGGAGAATATTGGGCAACAAACGACCGGGCAATTGCTCTTACATATTCACATGATCCCTCTCCTGTGGCAGAGCCGAAAATGCCGGAATATGTTATTATGCCCAATTCAACATCAGAAATTTCAGCTGTAATTAAACTTCTGAATTCTCATAATATTAAATATTCTGTCAGGGGTAACGGATCGAGTGTTATGGGTTTTGTAATGAGCGAAGGCGCTGTTATTGATCTTGGCAGAATGAAAACAATTCATTTTGATGAGAAGAACTGGGTAGTTAAAGTAGGTCCTGGAGTCGCCGCTTTCGATCTTCAGAAAGCTGCGGTTGAACGGGGATTCAGGGTAAATGTCGCCGAACCTTCCGCTCTGGTCTGTGCAAATATAATGTGTTCAGGGATATTTTCTTTGTTCTCAGCAAGTTATGGTACAGCAGCTGATAATTTCGTTGATGCCGAATTTGTAGGACACAACGGTGAGGTTTTCAGGCTAAACGATAAATCTGCTCAAAATCTTTTTGCTTTCAGGAAGGAGGATTCAGAAATACCAGGGATATGCTCTTCAGTATATATACGACTTCACCATATTATTCCGGATGAAGGTGCGGCATTTGTTCCATTTGGCTCCCTGGAAAGCGCACTTGATTTTGCCAAAGAGTGTGCAATAAGGCGCATTGGCCTTGCAATCGGGGTTCTTGGAGGAGAGTATTTATCAGTCTTTCTCTCACCTACAAAGAGTCTCGCGAAAAAGGTGAAGGATACTTTCAGAGATAAATTAAAGATTGAATATATCGTGCTGGTTATCGGCGACAGGTATGCATTACAGTCGATTAAAGAGATGGGATTTAATTATTTTGACAACCACATGATCAGAATATTAAATCTTGGACTTCCATCACTCACATCGGCAAAATGGCTGGACCTTATTAATGAGTTTTCCGGAGATGAACCTTTTTCCTATCTTGGCCTCCGACATTTCCCCGATCTGGCTGAAGCAGCCCTGGCATCTTCTCCGGCACAACTTGTATCTGACGTGGATCCGGAACTCCGGAGTTTTTTTGAGAAATTATACTCAAGATCCAGGATGACCGATCCTGTATGGCTAAATATGTTCAGGATTATCAGTGCTCGTATGGGACGGGAGAAGCATGTACTTGCAATAATTATATATCTTCCGATAGATAATAAACTGATATCAGAAATTAACTGTAAATTCAAACTGATCGCCGACAGCCATGAACTGAAGAACGATTATGGCTTTATAACCCCTCTCGATGACGGGAAGCGTTGTGTATTTGAATATGACTATTATCTTGACCATACTGATCCGGAAGAGAGGAAGAGAGCGCAACAGGCATTGATGGAGGCCGGAATGATGATAGAAAAGTATTCCGCTGAAACAGGAACAGTAACCTGGATAAGGTATATATTCGGTCAGGGTTTCAGCAGAAAGGAGAGTTTCCTATTCTCAACAGACCAGGGTGAATAAATGACGGGGAGAAAAACAGAAGGAAATGGTAAATTCATTCTCACCGGAGCCACAGGCTTCCTGGGGAGTCATATTATGGCAGGGCTTTTGTTAAAAGGGAATGGTGTTGTCATCATGGGACGATCTTCAGGCGGAGATTTACTGAAGACCAGGATCAAAAAATTGCTACATTGGTTCGGGATTGAACATCTGGAGGAATTACTTGAATTTTTTGAGACTGATTTTCAAAAAATAAGGTTAGGACTCGGTGAAGGTGAATTTGAGAAGCTAAGCAATAAGAGCTTAACCATTATTCACTGTGCTTCCGATACCAGCTTTAATGAAAAGAGCCGCGAAAGAGTGATCAGATCTAACGTGGAGAACCTCTCTGAGATCCTGGATTTTGCGGTGAAAAGCCGTACAAAATTCTTCCACCTTATCAGCAGTGCATATGCAGCAGGTACAGACAGTGTAGAATGTTACGAGGCTCCGGTTATTTCAGGACATTTTAACAATGTTTATGAAGAGAGCAAGTCACTTGCTGAAAAAATAGTATCACAAAGATGCAGTAAGGAAAAACTACCATATACGATAATTCGTCCGTCTATTGTTTATGGGGATTCAGTTACCGGGAGATCTCTCCGATTCAATGCACTTTACTATCCTGTAAGGTCTCTTCAGCTTATCAGGGATATATATCTTGCTGATATAAAGGGTAACAAGGGTAAAAAGTCATCAGAGTGTGGTATTCATATTAACAAAAATGGAATTCTTAATCTTCCTGTCAGGATATTCATTCCAAATAGAGGTAAAATAAATCTTATTCCAGTAAATTATTTTACTGAAGCATTTTTCTCAATAATGGAAAAACCTGCCACTGAGACATACTATCATATTACAAGCAACAATCCGCAGACTATGGCGAATCTGGTCACTTATACTGAACGCTTTTTGAATATAACCGGAATTGAAGTAGTCATCGGCAATCCGACTGCAGACGAGTTGAGGAATCCAGCTGAGGAACTCTTTGATTATTTTATCAGAGAATACAGACCATATATTTCAGATAGAAGGATTTTCATCCGCGAGAATATGAACAGAACTTTCCCAGGTGGCTTTCCACCGGATCTTAGTTATGAAATTTTCGAACGGTGTATGAATTTTGCTGTTTCTGCTGACTGGGGGAGAAACCTGTTCAATACCTGATCTTCATTTGCGGTTCACGCTTTATCGCTTCCGATTCCCTGAACTCACTATCATTCACACTCTGTGAACTTTTAATTAACATTCATCATTTTAGCTACTGCACCATAATCACTTACATCTACCAGTCCTTTTAAATTGGCAAGGGGAATCCCTTCTATGATCAGAACTTTAAACGACATTATATTTACGGGAACTGGAGTATCATTTACTCCGTCGAACACTTCTTTGTAGATCAAATCGATACTTCCAACATAAGCATCAAAGTCCATATAAACAGCTAAAGAACCATCCACATAAGTATAGGGCAGCATATTAAAACTTTTGGGTTCAGTTTCAATTAACCTGTATACAAGTACGGCTCCGGTGTAATAAATGTCTTCAGTAATTTCAGGTACATCAATTAATACATTATATCCGTTCACATCTCCAACCCATTCGGAAGGATCGATATCATAGATGACGGAACGGGTGAAATTAATTCCATCCAGGCCATCCAGACCATCCAAACCATCATTCCCCATAGGACCTTCAGGTCCGGTGCACTGTGAAAACAATAACAGCAAAATTACAAATTGGCAAATTTGGATTGCCTTTTCTTTCAGTCGTAACTTATTTGATTTCATATATTTAATATTCATGGTTACAATACATCAATTAATAATACCATAATAAAGTACAGAGCATCTTGATATTGTTTCATAAATATACTTTACCAATGGTCTTGTATCACTGTTTTCTCTGTTGGATTCTTGTCCCTGATTCTTCAGACCTGTTATTTCTCGAATTATTAACTGTATTTACTGACTGCTCTCTTCTTCCATTACCAGGTTTCTCAACATTCTGCTGCTGCAAAACTCTTTCATTATTCCTTTTATTCTGCTGATTTACATCATTCTGCCTTTTTACAGCATTTTGGCTATCCGTAGCATTCTGCCGGTTAACAGATTTTTGTCTATTCACAGCATCCTGTTGCTCTGCAGCATTCTGTTGATTTACTGTATTCTGCCTGTTTACAGCGTTCTGCCGGTTTACAGCATTCAATTGATCTACTTCATTCTGCCTTTTTACTGCATTTTCTTGATCTACAGCATTCTGTTTATCTACGGCATTCTGCTGATCTACAGTGTTTTGCCTATTTATGGCATCCTGTTGTTGTTCCTGTCTCCTGTTATCGTAGGTATTTATGTTTCCCTGTTGAGATGGAGAATTTATTTCTGAAGGTTGTCTCACATCATTTAAGTTTGTAATCACGGATGGGGCAGAACGCCGCTCATTATCATTATTTTGCATTACCTGAGGTCTATAGATCCTGAGCTGGCCATTACTCAGGGATTGTCCCGGTACATTATTTCCCTGAATGGCATAAGTATTGACCCTTCTGCCGGTAACTCCACTTACCTCCGATCTGGTAGGACCGGAAACGTATGTTGTCTGGCGACTGTTATCTACATAGGTATTTTTAATCACTGTGGAGTTACTGAAAAGCATATCATAATCATTTTGACTGGCATAATAGCGATTGATATTGTTCCTTCCAAAATACCTTTCATTTACGAAGATCCAGTGATTATTGTAATTATTATAGTCATTGCCAAAGCTCATACCAACACTCATACCCGGACCCATTGGGGCCCAACCATAATACCCGGGAGCCCTTCTCCATGTAACCCAGGCGGGCCCCCAAACATTATCGGGCACCCAGTACCAACCATAAAAATTATCATAATCCCAACGACCATAATGAAAAGGAGCCCATCCCCAACTATAATCTGATAACCATGTCCACCCGTAATCGGTCATTATCCAGCTACCTCTTGATGAATATGGGGAAAAGTCAGGCCCCGCATTCGGAAGCCAAACGTACCCATAACTGGGAAAGTCCACCCATTGACCGTAAGGGCTTAATTGATCATAGAAAACCTGGTAACTGATATACGGCTCCTGCGCCTTTGCTGGTTGTGGAAATATAAACGGTAGCAAAATAAATACAAGTACAATTCCCGTTATTTTAATTTTTGATTTCATAATAACCTGGTATTTCAAGTTGTAATGAATTTTCATTGTATAAAGGTCAATCCTTTTATTTAAGTAAGTGTTACATATCCTTACAAATAAATTACATCATTCACATATTGCAAATTAAAACCGGCCAATATGATCACAATTGGCCGGTTCAATATTCTCAAATTCCAAAAAAAAGACCCCTGATGGAGCCTCTTTAAATTTACTCTTTATTAAATACTATTTTTTATCATAAACCATTGAGGTTTTTACCTCACCATCCGGGCCCTGTCTTGTTGCTACGACTGTAAGTGTTTTTGCGTCAGTAAGTGTCCATTCTTCCGTTGATTTCATTGTCATGGACTCTCCATTCATGTCCATTGTTCTTGAAGTTTCAATAGTAAGAGATTTTCCATCTGAAGACCATTTTGCAACAGATTTACTGTCGCCTCTTGGTGACGTGTTAATACTCTCTTTTCCATCGAGAGTATATTTCGTAGTTGTTGTTGCGGACTGACCACCCTGTCCTGTACTTGTTCTTTCAACAGTCAGGAGATTAGCTTCCTGTGTGGCAACAAAATTGCCACCGCCCATTCTCATGCCGCCCTGGGCCTGAGTACTTTTTTCTGTATTTAAAGTCCAAGTGCCGGCAAAATTAGTTTTACCAGCCTGTGCATTTACACTCAGAACTGCCATAGTTAATACAAGAACGAATAATACTTTCTTCATACTTAATAAATTATTTGGTTTATAAACTGCAAAAAAAATACACGACGATTTTTTTGGTATAAAAAGATGATTAAAGCTCTTTAATAATCTTGTCCAATTCTTCTTTTGATTTGCCAAGTTTGATTTGAAGTTTTCCAAACATCTCATCTTTCTTACCTTCTGCAAACATCAGGTCATTGTCTGTTAAGACAGCAAATTTCTGCTTGAGCTTGCCTTTCAGCTCATTCCAGTTTCCTTCTAATTCTGTTGGATTCATTTTTTTGAATTTTAATTGTGAATGAAGTTTCATAATACAAAGATGTGTCCTTTAATTCCGCAAAGCGTTACAATATTTCGGAAAAGAGTTACATCATTCACACATACCTAAGCACAACGCTTAATGATCCTGAGATTTTTGAATTGAGATGGAGTAAGCCCTGCCATTTTATTAAACTGGTCTGACAGTTGAGCAACCCTGTTTTATGAAGTTTATAGGCATTTTCTATAAGGTTAAGCTCATCATATAAGAGCTCTCAAACATCTGGATTGTTTGGTAGCAGTCTGTTATTAAAAGATACAACACATTTTTTAAAATGTGTAAATTATGTAACTCTTTAATATAGTTATATAACATTTTTTTGTCAACAGGAGCTTAAATTTATACTCTAGACTCATTGATAAATCGGGACTCCTGGTTTTCAGCAAGCCGTTATTGCTCAGGCACATGATACATAAAAAGATTAAATGACAATGAATATCCGATTAAGTGCAAAATAATGAAAAACAAATCAGTACGATGAAAAAGAAACTGCATACTTATCCGACTGACCGTATGCCGGACACTGATGAGACAGCCAATAACCTGGAATACCCATTATATCCGGAAAGTGAAGATATCTACAATAGATTTAAGAAAGAGGAAAACATAGATACTGAGGACATTTCCAAAGTAAAAAAATCAGATAAAGGTGATAATACCAGGACTGATATTGAGAAAGGATCCAAAGATGATGCATATGGCAGTAATCTGGATATTCCAGGTTCAGAGTTGGATGATGAACAGGAAAATATCGGGAATGAAGATGAGGAAAATAACTATTACAGTATTGGAGGAGATGATCACAACAATCTGGATGAGGATAAGGATGAATTATAAGTGAGTGGCAATTGCAGTTTACTAAAGAACTATTTTGCGTTTGTGCAACCAATAAAATTAATACCAAAAATAAATAAGATAAATAATTTAATATTTATGATGATGGGGAAAAAACAAGATAAAATAATACCTGAACTGGCAAGAGCAGAATATATTGAAGTAGAAACCAACGTACGTCTTCATATTACCGATGCGGGTAAAGGCAGACCAATTGTACTTATACACGGTTGGCCGTTAAGTGACGAAATGTATGAATATCAATACAACGATTTGATAAATAAGAATTTCCGCGTAGTTGGTATTACTTTAAGAGGTTTTGGCAAATCCGATAAACCTTACTCAGCATGCAATTATGATGTACATGTTTTAGATATAAAAAGGGTTTTAGGTAAACTGGAAATAATAGATGCTGTTTTAGGTGGCTTTTCCATGGGAGGGGCCATTGCAGTCCGTTATGCTGCAGCAGATAATGGAGCCCATGTTTCTAAGTTGGCTTTATTCAGTGCGGCAGCACCGATCTGGACACAACGCAAAGATTTCCCATACAATTTTCCAAAGAGTGCGGTTGATGATTTAATTGAATTGAACTATAAGGACAGACCAAAGCTTTTATCCGATTTCGCAAAAATTTTCTCTGCTACTGAAACTTCATTAAATGAAGGGATCAGCAGCTGGTTAAACGGGATTTGTTTAAGTGCTTCCTCTTATGCTATGGCTCAATGTCTGATCGCTTTGCGTGATACGGACCTGAGAAGTGATATGGCAAAAATAAAAATTCCGACAGTGATCATGCATGGGAAAAAAGACAAAATATGTTCTTTTGACCTGGCGGAACAAATGAAAACCGGAATCTCAAATTCATACATTGTTCCTTTTGAAAATAGCGGTCATAGTTTGTTCCTGGAGGAGACTCAGAAGTTTAATGCAGAGCTGATAAAATTTGCAAAGGCCTGAAACTGAGACCACATCCACTCGGTCATCATATAATTTTAATATTTGTTTATTAATAAGGGGATAAACTCCGGCATCAGGTGGTCAATCCTATCTGGCGTCAAATGGTCATGGATACTGGGTTTTCCACTAAAACGAGTGATGTAAAATTTGACGAAAAAACGACTGAATTAACAGATGAAAGCTATTCTGATAATAAATCCCTCTTCCGGGAAAATGAAAAGAAAAATGCCCCCTTTATTAAGATGGACTTTAGATAAACTTGGGAGAAGATTCGCCGGATTATTTAAAGCCAGGATAACAGAAGATGACATAATAGAAGAAGTAAAAAAGAAGTGTAAAAAAGATAAGATAGAATTAGATGTAGAATTCACAAAATATCCAAAACATGCTACAAAATTAGCAAAAGCTGCAAGAGAAAAATACGATTTAATTATTGCTGCAGGAGGTGATGGAACAATAAATGAAGTAATTAATGGGATGGCTAATTCAAAAGCCACCCTGGTAATTATTCCTTTTGGTTCTACGAATGTTTTAGCTTGCGAGCTGGGAATACCTAATGATCCAGAGGAGGCAGCAGAATTAATTACAGAAGGTAAAAAGATAAAAATGGATTTAGGTTATGCAGAAACCAGTAAAGAGTCCAGATATTTTTCAATGATGTTAGGGGCGGGTCCTTTTGCTCAGGTTATAAAAGATATGACTCCGAAATTTAAAAAAAGATGGGGGAGATTTGCATATCCATTTGGGATAATTAAACTTCTTTTTCGATACAGATGGCATGAGATCTATGTCAAACACAAAATTGATTCAATCGGATATTTTGTAATCATGGCAAACATAAAATACTATGCAGGAGAATATGAAATAGCTGATAAGGCTAACATTAGTGATGGCCTCCTGGATTTGGTAGTAATAAATAGAAAAAATCCCTGGGATATAATTGTGTTAATCTTCTCATTTACAATTGGTAAATTAAACAAGTATCTAAGGAAGGAATATTATCAGACAAAAGAAGCGGGTATTTACTCTCATCATAAAATGCAGATTCAGGTTGATGGTGAGGTTTTAGGCATAGCCGCGGTAAAAGTTAAAATTGTACCAAATGCCTTAAATGTAATTGCAGGTTCCAAATATGTCACCTGATTGAATAAGCCGATGACCCAGACCACCTCTCGCCAGAACAAATTGACCGTCCAGAGCCGGAGTTAACTCTGTGATCTATAGATATGTATAAGAAAGTCCATATTGCCGGCGGAATGTGGTCAAGGCGACGGTCTTTTGCAAAGATATTCCAGATTAGCAACACATTCAGAAGCACTGCCTCGGGCAATCACAAAGAAATTTTTTCTGTCTTTGTTGCTGAATCGTGAAGTTCCTTCAGCAATATTCTGCATAATTCGAGGTTACTCGCTCTCACTCTCACTCTCGCTCTTTTTCAATACTCAGAACGGACAAGAGTAGCAACCTGTCATTTTGCTATTTTGACACACAATAACCTGCTTTGATCACGAACAAGGAGTCTGCCATTAACAAGCGCCATCGGGCCCCAATTTTGACCCATTCCAAGGATCTCAGCAGAAGCCAGAGGTTTGAATCCTGATGGATCCGGCTCTATCAGGTACAATGTTTGCCTGCCATCGGTAGCCAGGATCAGTCCTTCGGCAAGAATCATGCTGCCTTTATCGAAAAGCGGATTACGCATAGTTTTCCACATAACCTTTCCATTCATGTCCATACATACCAGACCGTCACGTTTACTGTTTGTCGAGAACTGGGCATAGAAATAACCATTATACAATATTGGTGGTTTGGTGTGATCGCCGAATTCATTGTGTTTGAAAAGTTCTTTTACTGAATATGTGCCATCTGCCTTTTTTTCGACTTTTATCATTGCTGTTCCCAGTTCATATCCTCCCACAGCAATGATTCTGCCTTCTCCTGCATCAAGAGCCGGAGATGTCTGAATCATATTTTGCCAGTTATTGTATTCCCAAAGGACTTTCCCTGTTTGTGGATTCAGGCCTGCTATCTTACCCATTGAAGTGCTGGCTTCCTTGTGCATAAAGGTGTTCGTGGATGAAAACACCATTACGATATGATCCTCTCCTGCGATCTTTGCAACAGAAGGGCTGGCATAAGTTTCATTTCCGATAGCTTCTGTCTTCCATATAATGCCTCCTGTCAGTTTGTTATAGGCAACCAATCCGGAATTAGGATCCTGCGAATAAGACACTATAAGCAGGTTGCCATATATAAGAGGGCACTGGGATATGGCCCATACAGGTATTTTGGTCCCACCGAAGTCTTTCATGATGTTCTTGTTCCATATCGGTTTATGTGTGTTGATATCAATGCAGTACAGGTCACCATAAGGACCACAGGAATAGATCCTGTTACCATCAATGGCAGGAACACTTCTTGATCCCGGATATGAAACTGTTCCTGGTGCATTATAACTGTATTTCCATAATTCCTTCCCGGTGTTAAAATCAAAACACCTCATAATATCACCTGTCTTGTCATCCCTGTCAAGCAGGTAAACCTTACCTTCTTTGATGACTGGTCCGCCATACCCCGGACCTACATTTGTCGTCCACAGGAGTTCCGGTCCGCTGGCGGGCCAGGAGCGAAGGATCCCTTTCTGTGGTGAGGTACTGTTTCTGTTTGGTCCCAGGTATTGAGGCCAGTCCTGTGCATTGATATTTGACATGCAGGCAGCTAAAACGGTTGTAATGAAGAGCAGCTTAATCCTTTTCATCAGTATATAATTTTTATTTTAATGGTCTGATGTAACCCACATGTTTGATTATTATATACATACGTGTTTGTGTTTGCAGTACATGTGGGTTTCATCAAAATATAGTTTTGATTGTATAAGTATGAAAGTTTAAGTACATGTTTTTTCATTGTCTGATCCATAAAGTACTACGATTTTGCATTTTAAGAAGCATTGTTCAAATTTGGGATTAATTTCATGCGCTGGCTTATACAGATTACTGTTTTTTGTATCCGGATTACTGATATTGCATTTCAGTGTTTATCATATAGATTATTATGTTTTACATTTGATAAAATATTGAATGCAGAGTTATGGACGAAATAATTAAACTGGATTATATTTCCCAATTTAATGCCCTGAGGGGAATTGAAACTTATCACCCTTTAGTCAGTGTATTTGAGTTTTCAAAAATGAAACTCATTCCGGAGGCAAGGGCACACTATGGGTTTTATTGTGTTTTCCTGAAAGAAGCGAAATGCGGCGATTTGAAATATGGGTGTAATTATTACGATTACCAGGAAGGGACACTTGTGTTTATTGCTCCCGGTCAGATAGTCGGGATAGGAAGCAAACCAGGGGCTGCCATGCCCAAAGGCTGGGGACTGCTTTTTCATCCTGATCTGATCCGGGGAACTTCACTTGGGCAGAATATTAAAAAGTATTCTTTCTTTTCATACGAAGCCAACGAAGCACTTCACCTTTCGGAAAAGGAAAGGCAGATTGTATTGGACTGCCTGAATAACATCGTTCATGAGTTAAGGCAGTCAATTGACAAACACAGTAATATTCTGATCGCAGATAATATCGAATTACTTCTCAATTATTGCATGAGGTACTACGACCGGCAGTTCATTACCCGGAGTCTTGTTAACAAAGATATATTGGGAAGATTCGAGAAATTGCTTGACAATTATTTTCAATCCGAACTTGTCCACACTGCGGGTTTGCCCACAGTAAGATACTGTGCTGACCAGTTACATTTGTCCGCAAATTATTTTGGAGATCTGATAAAGAAAGAAACAGGAAAATCCGCTCAGGAAAATATCCAGTTAAAGGTCGTATCACTTGCTAAGGATAGAATTTTTGACAAGGGTAAAACCTTAAGCGAAATAGCTTACGAATTGGGGTTTAAAAGTCCGCAGCACTTCAGCCGCCTTTTTAAAAATGAAACAGGGCAAACACCTAATGAATATCGGTCGTTGAACTGAAAAGCAAATTTTTATTGTGTTTTTTGTTTCAGGTGGAAACAGTTAGAAATTGATGCCATATGGCAACTTTTAGTGCTTCATCCGATTTTTACCGATGTCATTGTTATTGAACCTGCCACAGCTTTATCATTAAACAACTTCACGTCCTCGTTTTCTTCTTTTAATGCCAAAACATACAACAAGGGAAAGTAATGTTCAGGGGTTGGTATGGCAAGTTCAAATGCTATGCCTTGAGAACGGTAGTTGATAAGATTATTGTTATCGCCGTTCATTATATATTTTTTCATTTTTTCGTTTGCTTCGTGAGCCCACTCGAAAGCGAAATTTTCGGAGTCAAATTTATCCCAGGCTACTAAAGGCAAGTTGTGTACCATGTTGCCACTGCCAATTATGAGAACTCCCATTTTTCTAAGCGAGGTCAATTCTTTCATCAGATCGAAGTGGTACTGTGGTGTCCGGGAACAATCGAGACTCAGTTGTATTACAGGAACATCTGCCTTTGGATACATGTGCTTAATGACACTCCAGGTACCATGGTCAAGACCCCAGTTTTGGTCTGACTCAACGCTGGTGGTTGTTATTAATGATTTTATTATGTCAGCAAGTTCAGGGCTTCCCGGTGCCGGGTACTGGACGTCATAAAGGGCTTTGGGAAAACCTCCAAAATCGTGAATGGTTTTTGGATGCTCCATAGCTGTAACATAAGTGCCATGTGTTTCCCAATGAGCCGATATGCAAAGAATAGCCTCCGGCTTAGGTATTGATTTTTCAATATTTCGAAACCCCTCAACAAATTCATTCTCCTCGATGGCATTCATTGGACTGCCATGCCCGACAAACAGCACAGGCATTTTTGTTTTAAATGTCTCCTGTAAAAATATGCGGTCCCCAAGATTTTTGGCATCGATACGCTTTGATGTAGCAATACTTTTCATAACACTTTGATTCATTGCTGCCAAGTTAGCAAAATATTATGTTGCAGCCTGAACTTAATTTTGATGATATGTAGTTTTAGTGATCCGATATGTATTCCGGAATCTGTCCGGAAGGAAGTTACTATTTTGAAGAATCTCCCCGGGTTGTTTATTTCAACAAAAGTCTGAGCATTCTCTCCTTGATTTCTGTATAGGGTGGGTAGCGAACGGGGATGTCGATCAGATTCGATTTTTCCATGACCGATCTCATGTTTGAGAATGTCTCGAACGATTTTCTCCCATGATACCGTCCCATTCCGCTGGGACCGATACCCCCGAAAGGCAGGTGAGGCGATGCAATCTGCATAATCGTATCGTTCACGGCTGCAGAGCCGCTCTGCGTTCCTGACAGGAACTCCCCTGCAAGCTTTTTATTTGTTGTGAAAATATAAGCTGCCAACGATTTCGGGTTTCTGTTAATGACTGAATATACTTCGGCGAAATCAGTGAAGGTTATCACAGGCAGAACCGGGCCGAATATCTCTTCCTGCATTACAGGGTCCTCAGGTTTGACCCCGGTAATAATTGTAGGTGCCACATAACAAGTATCTGGATTAGTGGAGCCTCCGGTAATGATATTCCCGTTTTTCAGGAATGATTCCATTCTTATTGTCTTTCCGGAATTGACCATACGGCAATAGTCGGTGCTTACAGCCGGATCCTCACCATAGAATGATTTTATTTCTTTAACGAGAAGTTCAAGGAACCGGTCTTTTACCTTGTGATCGATAAGCAGATAGTCGGGAGCTATGCATGTCTGGCCGGCATTTATAAATTTTCCGGAAGCTATCCTTTTTGCCGCATAACCGAGCTTTGCATCAGCTGCAACAACACATGGATTTTTACCGCCAAGCTCGAGTGTAACGGGAGTGAGGTTCTCAGCGGCTTTCGTCATAACCTTCTTTCCGACAGCCGGACTTCCGGTGAAGAAAATATAGTCAAACGGGAAGTTGAGGAGATAATCACTCATAGAGTGTTCTCCTTTAACAAGGGCTATCAGTTCTCTTGGAAAATGGCTGATTATCTTTGATATGACCTCAAGGGTGTTTGGAACTTTCTGTGAAACTTTCAAAACTACGCAGTTACCGGCAGCAAGCGCGCTCATCGCCGGAATCATTGATAACTGGAAAGGGTAGTTCCAGGGGGAAAGAATCAGAACCTGTCCGTAGGGCTGTGGCAGAATATAGCTCCGGGCAGGGATATTAGCAAGTGAAGTTCTGACGTATTGCCTGCCTGACCATTTTTTAAGGTTGCGTATCATTACACTGATCTCGGCAACTGTAAACCTCGATTCCGTTCCAAGTACCTCAAAATAAGGCTTATGGAAATCCTTTTGGAGAGCGGCGGTAAGTTCACCTTCGTGGCTCAGGATCAGCGATCTCAGTTTCTTCAGGTTGCCGAGCCTGTAATTTATATCGAGTGTTTTGCCAGATGCAAAAAATTGCCTCTGGTTCTCAAGGATCGGTCCTGGCTATTCTTTATCCATAGCTTATTGAATTGCAATAGTAAAATGAGGCGTAAAGATAAAGTATCAATTTTAACTTTGTGCCCACTTTTAGCACCCCAAACTGAAATGAGTTGCAATAATTTTATCGATTTCCAATATCACCTGATGCCTTTTTAAATAATTTATCTAATATTGAAATACTAAATAGAAAAATTCATGACAGAACAGATCAAACAGATTGCTGAAAGGATAAAAGAGATCCGTGAAATTTCAGGAGTTTCAGCTGAATCTCTGGCAAAAACCCTGGGAATCACCAGGGAACTCTTTGATACGTATGAAAGCGGGAACAGCGATATCCCGGTGGGTATAATTTTTAAGATATCTGAGATTTTTAATATTGAACTATCTGTAATGCTTGGCGGAGATAATCCAAAGCTCCATATTTACGGAATAGTCCGAAAGGGGAAAGGGTTAAAACTTGAGCGCAGGAAACAATATAAATATGAAAGTCTGACATATAATTTTTTACATAAAAAGGCCGAACCCTTTATGGTCACTATCGATCCGGGTCCTGAGGGTACATTAATGGAGTTTAATTCTCATTCCGGACAGGAATTTGATTATGTTATTAAAGGTACGATGATGATAATAATTGATGGACATGAAATAATCCTGCACGAGGGCGATTCAATATATTTTGATTCGGGTTACAAACATGCAATGAAAGCCTTAAACGGTGAAGATGTGAAATTTTTGGCAGTAGTCTTATAAATTAAAATAAGAAGATAAACAATGATTCTTGATAAATACCTTAAAAAGACAGGGTTTGACTCATACGAGGACTTTAGAAACAATTTTGAAGTATTAATTCCTGAGAATTTCAATTTTGCATATGATGTCGTCGATCAGATATCTGTCGACACACCTGACAAGATAGCGATGGTTTGGTGCGATGATAAAGGTAACGAAGCTATATTTACCTTTGACCAGATTAAGTACTACAGTAATAAGGCAGCCAATCTGTTCAAATCAATAGGCATCAGGAAAGGTGACCGGGTTATGTTGATCCTGAAAAGACACTATTCATACTGGTTTTGTACACTTGCATTAAATAAAATCGGGGCAATTACAATTCCGGCAACACATCTGCTTTCAACTAAAGATATTATATACAGGAATAATGCGGCAGAAATAAAGATGATAGTTTCAGTTTCAGACCCTTTGGTAATGCAACATATCGAAGAAGCTGAAAGCAAATCGCCAACACTTAAATATAAAATGTTGATTGACAGGGAAGTTGAGGGTTGGATTAATTTTTCAAAGGGCATGGAAATGAGTTTGGAGAAATTGTCCAGGCCCGCATTGAATGAGAAGACCCGGAACGATGATATCATGCTTCTTTATTTTACTTCAGGAACGACTGGAATGCCTAAGATGGTGAGCCACAATTATACTTATCCACTTGGACATATTCTGACTGCAAGATTCTGGCAGAATGTCAGGGATGGAGGTCTTCATTTTACAGTTGCCGACACAGGATGGGCAAAATCCGCGTGGGGCAAATTATATGGACAATGGTTATCAGGCAGTGCAGTTATGACATATGATTATGATAAGTTCGTTCCGAAAAACTTAATGGAGGTAATTGAGAAATATAAGGTCACTACATTTTGTGCACCTCCAACCATATACAGGTTTCTTATAAAGGAAGATCTTAAACAATTTGATTTAAGCAGTCTGGTTTATTGCGTTGTTGCCGGCGAACCATTGAACCCCGAGGTTTATAAGCAATTTCTGGATATGACAGGAATCAAACTAAGGGAAGGATATGGTCAGACAGAATGTACCGTGGCAATAGCTACTTATCCCTGGCTCGAACCCAAACCCGGCTCAATGGGAAAACCATCACCGGGTTATGATATTGCAATTATTGATGAAGCTGGTGATTTTTGTGAAGTTGGAAACGAAGGTGAGATTGTTATTCGTACTTCAAGCTATACACCTGCAGGAATGTTCAATGGTTATTATCGCGATGATGAATTGACCAGAAAAGTCTGGAGCGATGGTATCTATAGAACAGGAGATATGGCATGGTGCGACGAAGATGGTTATTTTTGGTTTGTAGGCAGGTCTGATGATGTCATAAAAAGTTCAGGCTACCGGATTGGTCCATTTGAAGTCGAAAGTGCTTTAATGGAGCATCCCGCCGTTCTGGAATGTGCTATTACTGCAATACCTGATCCTGACCGGGGGCAGATTGTGAAAGCCACTATTGTAATATCGAAGAATTATGATCCTTGCGAAGATCTGAAGAAAGAATTGCAGGAGCACGTTAAAAAAGTTACTGCCCCCTATAAATATCCCCGAATAATTGAATTCGTTACTGAATTGCCAAAAACTATCAGCGGGAAAATACGAAGAGTTCAAATACGGGAAGAGAATTAAGTGGTAGCGTCTTCCTCAGCCAGCAGGTTTAAAAGGTTGTACCTGATGAGCGGGGGTATGGGATACTTATTGGACAGGTATGGTAATGCAATAAATAATGGTTTATGATATTGCATTCAGATGAAAGGGATACTAATATTTTATTAAATTGCCGGGAAATTTTATTGATTTTATTAATTACGGAAACATTTTGATTTTATCCTGTTATTTACATCATGAGTTCAGTCATTGGACATAGCGTTCCGGGTCTGCATACTGACAACAACTTTTCAAAGATTTATTTTGCGGAAGGAGAAATGTGGCAGGGACAAAAGATCAAAATGTGTTTCAGGTATTATCTGGATTTTAACAATTTGTCAAACTACCGAACTTTAAATAATCTGTAAAAATGAATAGAAGAAAATTTATAAGAAATGCAGCTGTCACAGTTCCTTTGATGGCCTTTATCCCCTATTTCGACCTTTTTGCAAATCCTCTGAAAGGGAAGGTAAAGATTACTGATGTGCAATGTGTCCGTGCCAGAATAGGTATGCGGGTAAGTCCCCTGGTCAAAATAACCACCGATGCCGGGTTAATAGGGATTGGAGAATGTCATCACGACGAGAATGGCCTTGGCGCTAAAGATATAGTACTGAATGTCTGCAAACCCATTTTAATGGGAAAAGACCCTTTGGATCTGGATTTTCTTGTCTTCAAGATGAGCACCCGTACTTCATATTACGGGGGAAATCATGGAATAGCAACACATGCAATAACGGGAGTGGAAATGGCCCTGTGGGATCTGATCGGGAAAATTACCGAACAACCTGTTCGTAAGATCTTAGGGGGTGGCAGTCATGTCAGTGAAGTCCGGGCCTATGCATCCGCACGTCCGCGAAACATGCTTGATATGGATTCATGCAAAGAATTTGCAGCATTGATGCTAGGTCAGGGCTGGACAGCATGTAAGAGTGATATCGACAGGGATCAGCGATGGAACAGCCTTGACAACCGCAGGCTCTCAAACACTGAAGTAGACAAAATTGCAAAAGGCTTTTTTAATATGAGGGAAGCATTAGGGCCGGAATTTGATATAGCTGTTCATTGCCACTGGGAGTTTGATTTTGACAGTGCATTACGTGTTGCAAATGCTGTTGCCCCTATGCGTCCCATCTGGCTGGAAGATCCCCTGCCGATTGCCTATAATGAGCAGTGGGTCAAACTGACTGAGAAATCACCGGTCCCCATACTCACAGGAGAGAATTTATATACAAGGGATGACTTCCGTCCCTTTATTGTAAATCAGGGTGTTAACATGATCGAAATTGATGTATCGATGGCCGGAGGACTTCTGGAAGCCAAGAAAATTGCCGACCTTGCCGAGACATACTACATTCCGGTCTGTACCCATAATGTTGCCAGTCCGATTGCCACTATTGCATCAGCCAATTTTGCAGCAACAGTCCGTGAATTTGTAGCACATGAAACTTTTATAATGAATCCGATGAACCGTGCCGGAAAGGGTGTTAACGGCGACCCTGATATTCTTGGTTACGATAAGGAGATGATAGTTAAAGGGCACCTTCAGTTGAGTGACAGGCCCGGATTTGGTATTGAATTAAATGAAACACTGATAAAGGAAAAATATCTGGTCGAGGGAGAAACATGGTGGAAATAGAAAGAGCGAGAGTGAGAGCGAGTGTGAGGAAAAAGATCAGATAGTGTTCGTTCAAGCTACTTGCTCTCACCCTTGCTTTTTTTCAGTACCCCGAACCGACAAAGGCTGCTAACTTTTTCAAATCCACTAGAGTTGAGAATAAACTCTCATGGCAGCATCCCTGGCAAAATCATTAATTTGCCCTTCAGTTTCTTTCTTTTTAAGAGTCCTGGTCTTAGTGGCAATTGTGCTGATTACATGAATCAAAGTGTCAATATCCTCACGGGTATTCCCAATGCCAAAGCTTACCCGGGTAACACCCGGGAATCTTAAACGTTGGAAGAGTCTGGCAATAATTCTCTGGAATCGCTCAAGTGAAGGAGGAACACCAAGAATATGCTTTACAAGAATATGAGCACAATGGCAACCGTACCGCACTCCGATCCCACCACGAGTGGCAAGTTCTTTAGCTACTTTGTCAGACATTAGTCCCTTCAGGGTAAAAACAATGACTCCTCCTTTATGGGCGAACCTGGGTGAGGATGGGTCATCAATCCCATAAATTGTCAGACCTTTGATTTGTGTCAGTCCACTCAATGCATATGAGGTAAGAGCCTGTTCTTCCGTCCTGATCAAATCGAGTCCTATCCGCTGCATAATCACAAATGCCTTTCCTAACGCTGCGATTCCTCCTGAATTTTCCTCTCCCGATAACTTAATCTTCTCCAGATCCGGGGGATCAAAGTTAAGGAGGCCCTTTCTGACAATTAACACTCCGGTCCCGAATGGTGCGTATACCTTATGGGCAGAGAAAGTGAGATAGTCAATTGCACATGGTTCAATATCGACCTTACGGTGAGCAACCAACTGTGCTGCATCTACCAGTAAACGTGCTCCATATTTATGTACGATTCTACTGATTTCTTCCAGATTATTAAAGGAGCCGAGGACATTCGAAGCGCCACTCATAGTCATTATCACTATTCGCTTCTTACCATACAGATGCTTCTGGTTATATGAGGATAAGATTGTTTCCAACTCATTCAAATCCAAAAAGCCTTCATTATCCACTTTTAGACGGATCAGAGAAATTTTCGGAATCATCCGCCATGGAAGATCATTTGATGTGTGTTCGAGGATCGTGCTGAGTACAACATGGTCTATTTCCGGATCTGCCTCGAGACTCAG
Organism: uncultured Bacteroidales bacterium; assembly: GCA_963736675.1. Classification (GTDB taxonomy): domain Bacteria; phylum Bacteroidota; class Bacteroidia; order Bacteroidales; family VadinHA17; genus LD21. The sequence goes on along the minus strand of CAVTPT010000002.1, from coordinate 259,653 downwards.
ACTTTCAGCCGCAAGGTTAATAGCTTCTGTGGTATTGGAAGTAAAGACTAATTCATAGGTATTCATGGACACACCCAGCATTTCCAAGCAAATGGACCTGACTTCATGGATGATCTCCAGTTGTATTTTTCGAGGCTGCCGCCATGTTTGGCAGACAGCATTCCAAACCGGAGTGAATGCAGGAGTGCTGGCACTGTTGTCAAGGTTGATATAGGGTTTAGCACCCTCATCAGTTGGGACAAGAATGTTTTGACCTATCAACGTCTGCCTGAGCTTTTCCAACAGCTCTCTCCCTGAATATTTCTCCAGTTCGTCATGGTAAAGTATTTGGACAGCTGCCAGTTCTTCAGAGGGCGAATTCCTGAAGATAGCATTTCCGGATTTACGGATCAGGCACAATGCCCTTGCAAATGCGATAACGTTTATTATGGCTGGTGTACCAGCTTCGAACCTGTCTGGTGCATTGGCCCAGACCACCCAACCGGGCGATACAAGACTGGTCGTACCTCCACCGGTCTGAAAAGGAGTTCTCCCCTTCAATGCTTTCCTGTCGACTGCTAATGCCCGAACACCCAACGGCAGGCCAAAGTCAAGGCTGGAAACACTTTGATATCTTTCCGGCTCAAGTTTAGATTCGAGAGCTTCTGCTCCTCTGGGTGTGCAAAAGATTACCACATATTTGCCCTTGTCAAGCGCCAGATATTCAAGAACAATATTCCTGGCCTGCTCAAATAAATACGTGGTCACCATTGAGAATTGCCCGCTGCCCCGATGCACGTTGGAATAGGTTTCCAGCGCAGCATGAACTCCTCGTTCAAGCTCTGCGTATGAACTTACGGTGTTGCCTGTTATCTGCATGGGAAAGTGATTTTATTTGCGAAAGGTATACAAAATAGGACACAATAAGAACGAGTGTCCGGCTTCACTCACTCCCGGTCTCACTCTCAAACTATTTAGTTACTCCGAACCTGTCTGCCTCGCCTTCGCCTAGCCTACCCTGCAGAGCAACTCAGGCAGGAGGACAAAAGTTGCAACCATGTGACCCATTAATTATATCACCTGTGTCGTATAATGGTGTTCTGTTGAAAATAAAAATAGGCTGAATAATCTATTTTATCAAATTTACTTCCTTATCTATTTAGGTCATGTTAATTAGCTTCTGCGGAATTTTTCCTGTATCTGTAAAAAGCTACTCTCGTCCAGGTGTTGTAATGTAGTACAAAGGGGAAATTATTTTGGAATATGAAAAAATATGCTTATTTTTTCAACAATTACAATCGTAAACACTGTAAAGATCAATTATGAACATTAAACGAAAAACATTGCCATTAGCGGCGATCTCTGTAATTTTAATAGGATTAGGATTACACGGATGTTCCGTTACATCAAAAAGTAAAACTGATAGTACCTCAAAAACTGATGGTAACGTCAAAAGTCAGGTTGATGCTACCGTCAAAAGCGATACTGCACGTACCATCGCACCTTACTTTATTCCGGTCACAACAAAGATTATGACACCGGATAGTGATGGGTTCATTAAACGCTGGTTGCTCCTTGAACCAATCGGCAAACCTAATCGCAGTAATACTGTTTTTACAGACAGCTACATAAGAACTGCATTCACAACCGAGTATTTTCCGAACCAGTTTACTGTTCTTCCAAAAGATGGAGATAAAGTCAAAGTTGGAGATAAGGAACTGAAATGGCATGCATTGGAGAGCAAAAACTTCAATGTCAAATTATTCCGTTTCGCCTATGGGTTGAGAAAAGAGATTTACGGGGTCCTGTTCTGGGCAGTAACTGTCGTCAACAGCCCGGAAGAGATTAAAAATGTTAGAATGGCAGTAGGCTCAAATTCCGCATCAATGTGGTGGCTGAATGGGAATGAAGCAGTTATACTCTCAGGTGACAGGCGAATGGTAATGGATGATTGTGTCTCGCCTCGGCTGACACTTAACAAAGGGAAAAATATAATCAGGGGAGCAGTGATCAATGGCCCGGGTATGAGTGATTTCTGTGTTCGCTTCCTTGATGAAAAAGGAGAGCCGGTAAAAAATCTCACTATTACATGTGAATAAAATCATTTAGTTATCCTTTTAAGATCTCAATTTATAAGAATCAGAGTAATCATGAAAATAAGAATTAAAATACTATTTGCAGTAGCCCTGTTATCAGTGTGTTTATCCGCAACAGTGACAGCACAAATCGGGAACCCATTTATTCATGATCCATCAACTATCATGGAATGTGAAGGAAAGTATTATACATTTGGCACTGGCGCAGGCGGATTAATATCCGAAGATGGTTGGACCTGGAACAGTGGTGCAATAAGACCCGGCGGAGGAGCAGCCCCGGATGCAATAAAAATCGGCGATCGCTACCTTATAGTCTATGGCGCAACTGGCGGTGGCCTGGGAGGCGGACATAACGGAAGAATACTTACAATGTGGAACACAACTCTTGACCCGAAGTCTCCCGATTTTAAGTATTCAGAAGCTGTCGTTGTTGCTTCATCCGATGGTATTGAAGATAATGATGCAATCGATCCCGGACTTCTGCTTGATCCGACTGACGGGCGGTTATGGGTGACATACGGCACCTTTTTTGGATTCATCCGCCTTATAGAACTCGATCCCTTAACGGGAAAAAGAGTGGAAGGCAATAAGGCCCTTGATATAGCAATTGATTGTGAAGCTACAACATTGATGTATCGTGACGGGTGGTATTATCTTCTTGGCACACATGGCACTTGCTGTGACGGTGCAAACTCAACATATAATATTGTTGTGGGTCGCTCAAGAAAAGTAACCGGCCCTTACCTTGACAATATGGGAAGAGACATGTTAACAGGTGGCGGAAAGATGGTAGTTGCAGCCGGCGGAAGACTTGTGGGACCAGGGCACTTCGGACGTGTAATTCTTGAAGGAGGAGTTGAAAAAATGTCATGCCACTATGAAGCAGATTTAGATCAGGGAGGACGCAGCGTATTAGGCATCCGTCCATTACTTTGGAAAAATGAATGGCCTGTTGCAGGAGAAAACATCAAAGAAGGAACTTATGAAATTGAATCCGAAAGAAGAGGTTATGCCCTGGAATTAGTAGTTGATTTTGTAAGAATGGCTGGTGGAATGCGCGGATTTGGACGTAATACCGGTGAACCGGTAAAGCCCGTTCCATCCCAGGAACTGGCAGATGTAATTGATACATGGCCAACCGGAAACATAGGTGTAAGAATAGGAGATTACATGTTCCGCCCGCATCAGAAATGGACAATTACAGCAGCTCCCGATTCAAGCGGATATTTAGGGGGTCCATATTATAAAATAGTAATAGCAGGAACAGACAGGGCATTGGCAGCAACAGCAGAAGCTGAAGTAATAACGGTTCCGACATTCACCGGCGCACCTGAACAGTTATGGCGAATCGATCAATTGATTGATGGAACATATAGAATAATGCCTAAGGTAGTTCCCAATTCAAATGAGAAGTTAGCGCTTGTATCTATCGGAGACAGCACACCGACACTTTCAGTTTTTGATATGAATAGTGACAACTCCAAATGGAATTTTAAGGCTCACTAAAAAAAATTATGAAAGACGTATGTTTAGTTAACTGCAAAACCTGAAAGGCCTGACCACATTCAGCCGGTCATTATAACATTCTAGTATTTGTTTGGTTATCAAAGGAATATCTCCGGCGTCAGAGGGTCAGTCTATGCCGGCGCAAAGTGGTCAGGACCAGTGGTTTCTTCAGTAACGACTTAATTCCCTGTCTTTAATGCACTTCAACAATTGGGGCACCGTTAAGCATTGGTGTGATTGCTGAGAAAAATTCCTTCAGATGAGCTGACTCGTTGTGGAAATCCAAAGCTTTTTGATCCTGGTATTCTTCATAGAATATGAATTCATTTTCAGGTTTGAAACTACTCTGGTAAAGAACGTATGTCTTACATCCGGATTCTTTACGGGTTTCTTCCACTATTTTTTCTGCTACCTGTAGAAACTGATCCACTTTTTCAGACTTGATACTGAGCCTTGCTACAACTACTTTTTTCATAGATTCTGAGTTTTGTCCCTGAGCAAAAGCACTAAAGGTCAGGCTTATTACTGCAATTACAAATAATAATTTTTTCATTTTTAAAAGTTTTCTATTTGAAACCAGGATATAAATATGGTTGATTTCGCAAATTATTACATATTCTTTATGCAAACTAATGTTTAAATACAAATTTCTGATATTTCTTTTATTTTATAGATACTGGATAAGCCGACATCCCTGACCATATCCATCCGAAATATTTTGACCACCAATTAACAGGGTCAAAGTTTTGAGATTAATTCATTTATGTTGATTCTTAAAAGATTGGCCAGCTGTGGTCACAATGATAGACTTAAGAAAAAAGTGTGAGTGTCAGAGCGGGAGCGAGGAACCCGAACAGACAGAAGTTGCAACCGGATTTTAGAAGGAGTGGTGAATATTTTGTATTCCCGTCATTCTTTGGATAAAGCTGTCAATAGATTCTACAGGGTGGTCATGCTAAATGAGAGACATTCTTTAAGGTCATTTCAATCAACTTCTCCATACAGATAAGAGATTCATTAAAAATAGTAATAAGCACTGTTATCTATCCATTCAGTTCCAAAATGTGTAATCCCCTAAATTCACTGATCAGATTTCCCGTGATTACTAAGGAGCGAAGTTTATAATTTGTCAATTTTAGAGGCCAGGATAAAATCATTCTCCGATAATCCGTTAATGGCATGTGTCCATAATTCAATAATTACTTTTCCATAATAAACATGCATTACCGGATGATGACCTTCTTCATCAGCTAAATCAGCCACTTTATTTACAAAATCCATAGTATGCTTAAAGTTCACAAATAAAAATTCTTTTGATATTTTATTTTTATCAGTAACCTTCCAGCCATCCTTAATTTGTTTTAAATATCCTTTAACTTCCTGCTGGTTTAGAGGGGCAGTACCTCCTTCACAAGGTTTACATTTTTTCTTGCTTAAGTCCATAGTTTTATTTCAATTTTAAATTCTACTCTTATTATAATGTTTTATGGTCTCCATAAAAAACACAATTTCTTTAAATGAACAAATGGTTCATTTGAGACTTGAACTTTAATGTTGAATACCCCATTGCTGGTTGCTCCAAAAATTCGTAATCACCCTGATCAATCTGATAATTCATTTATTATATAATAACAAGTAGCGTTTGAATTTGTTTGACAGTGGCAGTTTTCCAACAATCAGGGAAATTAATTAAGAATTCTGTCTGATTATGCAAAGGCCGTTTACTCTTACCATCTCTCGCCGGCACAAATTGACCATTAAGGGCTGGAGTCTAGTCCTGTTCTGCATATATGCTCTTTTCTGCGCAATTAAACATCCATTGAACACTAAACTTGTCCTTAAGGCTCCCGTAATAATCTCCCCGGAACATATACTGCAGTTCATGTTCCACAGTTACTCCCTGTCCTTGTCTTCATCAGGCAGTGGTGGCATATTTTCTGAAGGAGGTATATCGCGAAACCGGTGTATATCTCCCTTAAATTCACTGCTAAAATCAGTTTTGTAGAAATTAAACGCTTCCTACGTAGTAAGTTGGAAATTAAGATATGTGCTAACTTGTGCCCTAATATAAAAGGTATTAAATTATTTACTTTTCACAGATCGATTTCAACTTGTCAAGGGCTTTCGGCCATGTTTCAGCAAAATAAACTCCATAGTCAGAATCAACATCCAGATCTATCTCAAGCAGCGTATCGCTGTCATTATCGATGAACGTGTAGTTTTCAAGAGCTCCGGCCCAATCTTCAACTTTTTGTCCGCTGTAAATTTCTTTCCCATCCTCTACAATACCAAGATGCTCTATACTTACAAACCTGTTTGGTATATTCTCCCTGATCCTGCTGACCATTCCACCCAAGGTGCCATTATGGTCAGTTCCCAGAAAAAGTATTTTCGATCCCTTTTCCCATGATCCGCTGAAATGAGATGAAGGGTTAAACACCGATGTCCAGTCAGAATATGTTTCAGGTTCAAGCATTGTTTTATATACCATTTCGACACTTGCTTTTATAGTTATTTCGAAATGCATACTGTTTTGCGAAACAGACCCTTCCACATATCTTTTGAAGTTATTAAGTATCGATTGCCATCCTTCTTTCTGAATTTCAACCGGATTGGTTTGTTCGGCTTCGAAGGTGATCCTTATCGGGGTCACATTTCCGCCTGAAACAAATGATACCTCCACCTTTCTACCGTCATCCAGGGTATAGGATATTTGCTTAAGCGGTTTAACATCAGTATAAACGCCTGTGAAGTCAAAACCGGAACTTCCATCCCTGGCCTCCATTCTGGAAAGAAACCTGCCGCCGGTTCTCAGATCATTTTCGGCTCTGGGAGTGTGCCAATCATCTGATGCATTGTTCCATTTCACAATATGCTCAGGGTTCGTATAGTGATCCCAGACTTTTCCCACCGAAGCATTAATATCTGCTTCCACTATAATAACTTTTTTCGGAGGTGTCTTCATGAAATTGAGTATTTTCCACTCTTTCATTTAAACAAAGGAATTCCGGAAATTGTTCAAACAAGTTTAAAAAGGTTTTAAATTTCCTTCAATATCAGTAGTGGAAAGCCAGTTCCCCTGATCACAATCCGCCGTAAACAAATGATCAACTCTGCCCTGTTTTAAGTGCTTGCTTTAATTTTTTACGGTAACCTTAATTTAACTGGCCAAATGTGATCAAGCCGTCTGGTTTTTGCAAAAGAGAATCCCTGGCTGCAACTCTGACAAAAAACCCGATTTTCAGAATTTAAAAGTTGCAACCCTGTCTCAGAAAGTTGAGTGTGAGTGCGAGGGAAAAGTATTACGAGCTGTCAGATCTTTATGAAAATCTTGTTCTTATACAACCAGTAACACAAATACCACATAACAGCCCAGACTCCCAGGCTAGTAATCATAGCGACAGTCATTTCTCCACCCCATGAAAATATCATGGTACTGAAGGGGGAAACAATTCTGTCAAGCAGCCTAGCGCCACCAATTTCGAAGAAGATATAAATGAAAATGCTATTCATTCCGACTATTATGAAAAACCTTGATCCTTTAGAAAACAGCTTTTTTACATCTATCAGCCAGTAACAAAAACACAGGGCAAGAATTGTCCAGCCACCGCTCGCAAAGACGAATGATGAAGTGGCTATCTTTTTAATAATAGGGGTGATATTAAGAAGATCAAGGGAATAACCGACAATAAGTGCGGCAACCGCGGCAATCGTCAATAACTGAATTTTCTTATCCGAGGTTCTGTCGCTCATAAGTAGCTTTCCACAGAGAACGCCCCAGACAGTATGAGCTGTCGTAGAAACAAAATTCAGTGTCGCCCACTCACTTGCCTGCTCAACACCTTCAATCTTATTATTAACCCAGGCGCCAAGATTTTCAAAATTTACCCACGGATTGTTAAATCCATCCACCGGGAAAAACCTGTACGCGAGATCGATCAGTAAAAGGATTACAAACGTGAAAATCAGCTGAAACCTGAAGCTTTTCTTCATAATCAGGAAAGCGACAAGATAAGTAACAGACAGCTGTGCCAGGACATTTTGAAACTGGAAGACCAGGTGCCCAGCCCGGATGACGTACAGGGCCCATCCGAGAAACAACAACAGGAACGAACGCTTGAATGCATGGCGCGTAATTGTCTGCCTGCTGGCGCCCCTCTTTTCCCTGTTTGTAACAGCGAAAGGAATTGCAACTCCTACGATAAACATGAAAAAGGGTTGAATCAGATCCCAGAAATTCAAGCCGTGCCATTCATGGTGACTTAGCTGATTTCCCAGAAATTGCATGACACCATTATCAACATCAATAAAATGCTCATAAAGCAGTGAAGCCTCGCCTGCCAAAAGAAACATAGTAAATCCGCGGAAAAAGTCCACTGAATTCACCCTTTCGTATATCTGTGGATTTATTGGCTGCAAATTTTTGCTCATATGTCAAAATTTGATTTTATTGTTTGTGGCCTGTATTGAAGGTTCTCATTCTGAAGTTGTTCCAGGTTGCCTTATCTTCAAAAGATGTATGCCATTGTTAACGTAAACGTAGGTAATTCTTTCTGAATGGAGCAATTAATCCAGATTTTTGATTAGTCCAAGCAGCATTTTTGAGATTTCTTCAAGGTTTTTTTCACTTTCCGTAAAAACTTCCTGAGTAATTCCTTTATTCTCAAGAAGATATTCCAGGATAGCTGCACATTCAAATGCACTGCCCCGGGAAACGATAAAGAAATTTTTCCTGTCTTTGTTACTGAATCGTGAAGTCCCTTCAGCTAATTTTGTTATAGCTCATCGTCATTCCAATGCCGACCGACGATGTGAGCTCATAAAAACCTGTCCTCCTGATATAACCCGCTTCGGTAATGTAGTCCGCACCTGTCTTCGACTGATCGATGGAAGCTTTCAGATACTGTGTGGAATAACTTGCATTTCCTGAAGCAGATGCAGTATTCATTCCGGCTCCCGGATAAAATGCCTGATGAAGGAATGTCTTTCCCAGCAATTTGTTATCTGCAGTGGCGAAACTATACTCCAGGCCTGCTTCACTGTGGTAACTGTAACAGGTGAACTCAGAATTATAATATGTTCAGGTGATCGGCTTATGAACAGTCAGGATAATTTAAATTACATGACTTTCCCGACCTGAATAATCATTATTTTTAACAAATGAAAACCAAATAACAATGAAGGAAAAAATTCTGGAGCGTTTTTTAAGATATGTAAGGATTGATACCCAATCGGATTCAGATTCAACAGAATTTCCAAGTTCAAAAAATCAGTTTATACTGGCAAAAATGCTGGTTGAAGAACTTAAACATATTGGATTGACAGACATTTCAATTGATAATTACGGATATGTAATGGCAACATTACAATCCAATACAGATAAGAAAATACCCGTAATCGGTTTCCTTTCACATATGGATACCAGTCCTGATATGTCAGGTGCAAACGTGAATCCCAGGGTATTGGATAACTATAACGGTGAGGATATTTTGCTTGACGAGACCACAGGATTGACACTTAAAGCATCTGATTTCCACGAAATAAAACAATATAAAGGGCAAACAATAATTACGACAGACGGTACTACTTTGCTCGGGGCCGATGACAAAGCAGGTATTGCCGAAATAATGACAGCCATGGAATATCTTGTCACCCATTCTGAAGTTAAGCATGGGACAGTCAGGGTCGGATTTACCCCAGATGAGGAAGTTGGCAGAGGAGTTGACTTTTTTGATGTCAGAAAGTTCGGTGCGGAATATGCTTACACGATCGATGGAGGTGAGTTGGGAGAGCTTGAATACGAGAATTTTAATGCTGCAAAAGCTTTGATAAATATCCAGGGCAGGAATATACACCCAGGATCTGCAAAAGACAAAATGATCAATTCCCTTTTAGTTGCCAAAGAATTCATCGACATGATTCCTGTTGGGCAAAGGCCGGAATTTACTGCTGATTATGAAGGATTTTTTCATCTTACAAAAATTGGAGGAACGGTTGAAAATACAGTTCTGGAATATATTATCCGCGACCATGACCGGAAAAAGTTCGAGGATAAAAAAGCCATGATAAATGATATTGCATTCCTGTTAAACCGAAAGTACCCTGATGGAACGGTAAAACCAGAAATCAAGGATCAGTATTTCAATATGCGTGAGAAAATAGAGCCGGTGTTTCATATTGTGGAGATTGCACGTAAAGCTATGGAAGAGGTTGGAATCCAGGTTAAGACGGTGCCTATCCGGGGCGGAACCGACGGCTCCCGTTTATCTTACATGGGTATTCCATGCCCGAATATCTTTACCGGGGGACATAATTTCCATGGGAAATTTGAATACATCCCTCTTGAGAGTATGGTTGCCGCAACCAACGTTATTATCAGGATTGTTGCCCTGTATGCTGACATTAATGAATGAGACACAAAATTTCTGTAATCATTAAAATATAAATAATGAGTAAAAGATCAAAATTTCCACGAATATTCTGGACAGCAAATTTTATTGAGATACTGGAGCGATTCGCCTATTATGGCATATATATGAGTTTTGGTATTTACCTGCAGCAACTTGGTTTTTCGAAAGGAGATCTTGGCATAATACAAAGTATATTTCTTTTACTCTCATACCTGACTCCAATATTCTCAGGTACAATCGCCGATAAGTACGGATTCAGAAAAATGCTGATTGTTTCGTACCTGGCCTATCTCCCATCCATATTATTACTGATAGTAACCAGAACCTTCTCGGGAATTGCTCTCACAATGCTTTCAATAGGGCTGGCCGCTGGCATATTCAAACCATTAATCGCAGCAACTGTTCGTGCAACAACTGATTCAACAAATAAGACGCTGGGCTTTGGTGTATTTTATGCCATGGTCAATATAGGCGCCTCGGTCGGTCCGATTGTTATGGGCAAGCTTCATGCAATATCATGGGATTATGTATTTTACACGGCTGCCGGCACTATCGGATTAATGTTGATAATTACACTTTTATTTTACAAAGAACCTGTCCGCGATATTGAAGGAGTATCTCTCAGCAAGAAATTCAGGGATATGAAAGAAGCCCTTTCTGATGTCAAATTTCTTATCTTCATCATACTTCTTGGTCTTTTCTTCTGGCTTCCTTTCTGGTCTTTTTTCAATATTTTGGCTGTTTATATTAATGATCATCTCAACACCGCCAATCTTTATCAGACTGTTAAAGGCGTTCTTGGAGAGACTGTGACCAGCGTCATTTCCAATCAGAAGGATGGAGTGTGGATGATAAATCCTGAAGCAATTTCTCACACAGGATATATCATAATTCTATTCCAGGTTCTCGTCTCACGCATTTTTGAGAAACGGCCTGCAATTCCATCATTCCTCTTTGGACTGTCAGTTGCGACTGCCGGATTTATCGTTCTTGGTCTTTCAGCCACAATGTCAGCCAGTCTTGTATTCCTTGGCATATTCCTTTTTGCTGTGGGGGAAATGACATCCTCACCGCGCATACAGGAATATATCCTATGGATTGCACCAAAGGAAAAAGCAGGTTTATATATGGGTACCAGTTTTCTTGCAACAGCTATCGGTGCATTGTTAAGCGGATTATATACCGGATTACTGGGAGTTTTTGAAAAGGGAGGGAAACCTCAGTACATAATGTTCACTCTCGCCCTGCATACTTTACTGGGCATAGCAGCTATCTGGATATTTACCAGGACCATGGGTGAATTCAAGGAACGAAATGAATAAAGATAAGCTGTGTAAAAGCCGGTACCCCTGATCACTTCTCGCCGGTCAAAACTGACCACCCCAGGCTGGGGTTAATCAAATGACCTACAGATAAATATAAACATGGCTCATTTGCCGGCTGAATGTGGTTAAGACGATCGGCTGATGCAGTCTACTAATGATATAAGTGTTAAATTATTTCCGTTCCAAACGAATTTGTGTAAAGCTGTGTCCCGGAAATTCATATGAAAATTTATTTCCTGCTATTTTTAATATTTGTGTAACAGGACTAATGAGATCAGGATTTTCTCCGCTGTTACGTGCGTCGAGTGGATGAGGGCCCAGTTTTGTTACTTCAGCCTCCTTTGATGACCTGAATCCGGTGATATTAAAATCACGTGCCTGGGGCTGCATCCCAAAATTTACAACATACAGTGAGATCACATCATCATTGTTTGTTTTTACAAGGATATCAAGGGAATCAGCCGGGGGAGGAAGTTCAACATCAAGGACCCACGGCAGCCATTCTTTGGTGTACATCTGGTCAACATGACCTGAAGCCTGGTTCCAGAACCTGTGTGAATCGTAAAATACTCTTCCCTGCGGCCATGTCATATAGCCAGCTTCAGGCTGGAACATATTTGCTGTAGCAGCACCTTCAATCCTGTCGCCCCAGCGGTTCAGATAATTCTGCAGCCTGGCATGTACCAGACTGCGTTCAAAGGTATGGAACTGTCCGTTTTCCTCAAGAGGATAAAGCTTAAGGTTAAAATCCAGGTCTTCCTTCAGCAGATCCTGAAGTGCCATCCCAAAGCTGTTATATATTATTGTGTCGGGTTGGAATGAAGCGTTATAATGACTGTCCCATGAGAACTGCTCCTCCTTCCCTTGCTCCTTAATCCACAAAATAAAATCTCTCAACTGATTATATGAAGGATTGCTCTGGTCTCCCTTTTTAAGGTCAGCAAAAGCGTTACCAATATTAATTGAAACCATCAGATTCATCCCCGGGTCGGCTTTCCAGATTTCTGTTGCAAGAGTTTTAAATTTTTCAAAATAACCTCTAGCCTGACCACCAGTTGCCCTCTGTTCGTTGCTGATCTCTATATAATCAAGTTTATAGGGATCAGGATGGCCGTCTTGTGCCCTTCTTGCACCCCAAACTGAGGTAACAGGTCCTTTGGTATATTCAATCATATCTTTAATTTCAGCCGGATCTTCATCCTTGCTTATTCCGACAACTCCTTCCAGGTCTGCAGCTTCTGCTACCATCAGAAACTCAAAAATGCCAAATGCATGTGTTGCATAGGGAGTAAAAGTACCAGTATAAGGAAGTCTTTCATCATTGGGTCCGATCATGTTCTTCCACCGATATAGCAGACTATCGATACAACGATTGTTCATTGAGCCATTATACCTTATTATGTTCATACCATTTCCCTTCAGTCTATCTATAAAATCCTGGCGTATGGGATATCCTCCGGCGACCCTTCCCCACTTACCAGGCTGCAGGAAAGCATACCCCAGAGTTAACTCCCCAGGCTCCTTCAGTATGACAGCGAAACGGCCTTTCGTATCCGACCTGGAAGGAATAAGTTCAAAGTCAATTCTCTGGAACGAATTTGGCGAAGGGTTGATCCTTATAACTTTCTCAGCAAGTCTTTCTTTCGGGTCCGATCCCAGAAGCACAACATAAAGGTCGCATGCCTTCGGATTTTTTACCCTTAGAATCCCTTCATAGTTTTTACCTTCCTGCAGATTTATCCCCATCCTGAGAAGCCCGCTGTTTTCAATTCCTACTTCCCCGGTCCCGGATGTAAATTGCATTTTCTGATCCCGACGCCCATTATAAGTATCTTTGGTGACGAGCTTGTAAGTTCCCCTTGCAGAGCCTGTGTTTATTTCTCTCCAGTAGCGGCTGATCTGTTTGTCGCCGTTCATCCTTTCAAGAATCATCTTCTGTTCATCGCCAGTAAAAGATTCAAGCGGCCTCAGTACATTTTCGCGGGACGAATTGATAAACAAAAAAGGATCTTTACTGTAAACATCATAAGGAGCTGTCGTGCCTTTTTCCCCTATCGGAAGAACCGGCAATCTCCTGCATTGTAATGTCAGATATGGTTTACCTTTTTCATCTAACACAAGCATTGAAACCCATCTTAAAGGTCCGATTACACTTTTCGGATCTGATACTTCTTCCGGCAGGTTCAGAAAATCAACATCGATGTGTTCCTCAAAATCCTGGCCGTATAACAGCTGACTATACATCCCCCCATAGCACTGGAAGTTAAGATCTTCCACATTGGCTCCATTAAGCTTTATTGATGCTTCGTGAAGCTTTTTGGATGCATCAATCGAAATTGCGTTTTCACTAATTCTGTTACAGGAAACAGTCAGAATTAGAATTAATAATAAAGCAGAATTTTTCATAAAAGAATTCCATTAGTCTTAAGTGATTATATAAAATCTGGCATAGAAGTTACATTATTTTGAGTTATAAATTAAGAAAATTGTTCTATGATTAAATCTAAATTCGAGAACTTTCAGGTAAAATGGAAAATGTTTCGTGGAGATGCCGTGGTATTTTACATGTCTTTCCTTTGTATAACCCCAAAATACTTCAAGGGCGTTGATATAGTGTAAAAGCCGGTGCTCCTGATCACTTCTCGCCGGTTAAAATTAGCCACCCTGGGCCGGGGTTAATAGAGTGATCTATAAACAAATATAAAAATGTCCAAATTACCGGCGAAATGTGGTCATATCATCCGGTGTATGCAGGCTGACCGTAAAACTGATATTTTACACTATACAAATAATTATTCTTAACGTTCCGTTGTCGGATTCCTGAAAAGATTCGGATAGAAACGGTAATAGAGAAGGTGTCTCCATGTTATAAGATCATGAGCACCTCTGGAGCCAATATAATACTCATGTTTCACGTTCAGTCTGACCAGGTCATTATGTAGTACCTCGTGTCTAGCTCCCGGTCTTGTTTCATAAGTCCCGGCCCCAACAAAAAGATAATCAAGTTTGGAATTTATTTCGGGATCCTTCAGAGCCGGAGTCTGGTCGACCGGTATAGCTGCACTGAGAATGCCTATTGATGCAAAAAGGTCAAGGTTGTTCAAACCCACATACTGTGCATGTCGCCCACCCATTGATAAGCCGCTTATTGCCCGGCCGTGCCTGTTCCTGATTACACTGTAATAATTTTCAACAAAAGGAATTATCTCCTCTTTGAATTCTCTCTCAATAAGACTGAATGTCAGATCAGTATGCATTGGATGCGACCGGTGGATCATCTGGTTGTTAGGCATTACAATGATCATCGGTACTGCTTTCCCTTCAGCAAGCAGATTGTCCATAATGAAATTCGCCTGTCCGTGCATATACCAGGTCTGAGCCAGGTCGCCAGATCCTCCCAGCAAGTAAAGTGTGGGATATTTCTTCGTGTTATCATATCCTGGAGGAGTATAAACAAGCATTTCCCTTTCACCATTTGTGACATCAGAGTGATAAAAATGAGTTGTGATAGCCCCGTGAGGAACATTTTTTACATCATAGAATGCAGGTCCGTCACCATGAACAAACAGCATGCTGAACGGAGGCATAGCTGCGAAGCCTGCAAAGCTGTTATTCGGATCTACCACTTTCACCCCGTCAATGATAAAATAATAAAGATATATGTCAGGAACAAGCGGGCCGATCTTCAGTGTCCACAGACCATCATTTTCTTTTGTAAACGGAACCTGTTTGCCTGCCTCCTCTCCCACGAACATTGTTCCTGTAAGAAGTACTTTTGACACATCTGGCGCTTTCAGTCTGAAAATGACAGTATTATCGTCAAAAACTTCAGGGGAAATTACATTGGCAGAAAAGGGAACAAGGTTTTCCTTATTCTTCTGAGGGTCCCAATCCAGATTAACATGTGCCTGCTGGGCAGTAACATATAGAAGAGAGGGAATAGACAGGATGAATATAAAAAGCAGTTTTCTCCTCATATTATTTAATTTAAAATGTTCTTAAAAATAGGTTTTTTTGAATAATTTCTAAGCAATATTTAAAAGATTGTTTAGGGATGTTCATAAGTTCTGCATATTATTGACAATCTAATAGTTAAAATTCATTGTATTTAGAAAAAACCCCCGAAAAGCCCGGAAAAGCTATAAATTGTAAAAGCCAGACAGTCTGACTGCATTAGCCGGAAGGCTTGACCTCATTAAGCCGGCCATTATAACATTTTTGTATTTGTTTATTTATCAAAGGATTACTTCCGACGTCAGATGGTCAATCTAATCCGGCGCGAAATGGTCAGGCTCTCCGTTTTTTGCACGCACTCGCTGAGGAAAGCAAAAGTGTGAGTGTGAGTGCGGGAGTGAGGAAAATGAGATGAGAGTGTTCGCGATTGCTCTCGCACTCGCTCTCACTCTCACTCTTTTTCAGTACCCGGAGCGGACAAAAGTAGCAACAGGTTGTCAATTAATTTTCTTGATTAATCCAAACAGCATTTTTGATATTTCTTCAAGGTTCTTTTCACTTTCCATAAAAACTTCTTGAGTTATTTCTTTAGTCTCAAGAAGATATTCCAGTATAGCTGCACATTCAAATGCACTACCCCCGGAAATAACAAAGAAATTTTTCCTGTCTTTGTTGCTGAATCGTGAAGTTCCTTCAGATCCCGGGAAATATGAAAGGAAAAAAGTGTGAGTTTGAGAGTGAGTCTTGAGGAAAAAGAGATGAGACCGATGCGAACGGCAAAGCCAGCGTGTCGTTCTACAACAACCGCTCCGCCGACAAAATAAACATCAGTGCCGAAACCGTTACATCAACCGGCATGATGGGGGTGCTTAATCAATGACACAACGTATCACCAATTATCAATAAGCGGACCTCATCGTTGTGTTTTCATGAAATATCGTTACCTTAGTTTCCGCATTTTTTGACCATAAAACACACATCATGAAAACAAACCGGGTTTTTCAGTCGCTGGCAGTACTGCTGCTGAGTGGTATGACCTGTCTGGCACAAGGTGTTTACACCCCCGCTCCACAAGGCTACGACGTTGCCCGTCAAGGAATAGCCAAAGGCAAGATTGACACCATCACGTATACCTCCAAGTCCGTTGGAAGTAACCGGAAGGCCTTGGTTTACACGCCTCCGGGATACGACAAAACCAAGAAATACCCGGTTCTGTACCTGCTGCACGGCATCGGTGGCGACCATTTGGAATGGTTCAGAGGGGGAAATCCTCATGTGATTTTAGACAACTTGTATGCCGATAAAAAAGCCGAACCCATGATCATCGTCATGCCAAACGGCAGGGCCCAGAAAGATGATAGGGCCGTGGGAAATATGATGGCTGGTTTTCAAGCATTTGCTGCTTTTGAACAAGACCTCATCAATGACTTGATTCCCTATATGGAAAAGAATTTCCCGGTGAAAACCGACCGTGAAGCCCGTGCCATTGCTGGTCTTTCCATGGGTGGCGGCCAGTCGTTGAACTTCGGCCTGGGCAATTTGAATACATTTGCCTGGGTAGGCGGTTTTTCTTCTGCTCCCAACACCAAACCGGCCAAGGAAGCCCTTCCCGACCCCGCCAAGGGTAAGCAGTTGATAAAACTGCTGTGGATTTCCTGCGGTGACATGGACAACCTGATCACCAACAGCAAGCAGATGCACGACTATATGATAGCCAACCAGATACCCCATATCTACCGCATCGTTCCGGGCGAGGCTCACAATTTCAATGTATGGAAACCCAGCTTGTACTGGTTTGCTCAATTGATTTTCAAGCCGGTCACTCAAGCACAGATCAATGCCTATACCGTTGAGGGTGAATACAAGGGTGCTGCCAACGCAAGCCCCGGTGCCGGAAACAGACGCCCAGCTGGTCAGGGTGCTCCCGGACAACAGGGACCAGGCCAACAAGGACCTGGCATGCAAGCGCCCGGACAAGCTCCAGGACAGGGAGCCAACGCTCCACGCACACAGACACCCCTACCCGGTGTAGCCGCTACCACCAACATCCCGAATGCCCAATATCCTCGCATCCTACCCGACAACCGGGTGATGTTCCGCATTACCGCCCGCGATGCCCAAAAGGTACAAATCGACCTGGGCAAACGCTTTGACATGGTCAAGAACGAACAAGGCGTGTGGGAAGTCACCACAGACCCCATCCCCGTAGGTTTCCACTATTATTCAGTCATTATAGACGGCTTGACGACGACCGATCCGGCCAGCCAGACGTTCTATGGCATGAGCCGTTGGGCAAGCGGTATTGAAATTCCGGAAAAAGGAGTTGATTACTACCTGACCAAGCAAGTACCCCACGGCCAAATCCGCCAGGTACGTTACTATTCCGAAGTCACTAAAGCCTATAGAAGGTGCTTTGTCTATACCCCCGCCGGTTACGATGAAAACACAAAAACCAAGTACCCGGTTATGTACCTGCTCCACGGTGGTGGCGAAGACGAAACAGGCTGGCCCAACCAGGGCATGATGGACAACATCATGGACAACCTGATAGCCGAAGGCAAAGCGGTTCCGATGATTGTGGTCATGGACAGGGGAACTGCCGTTGATCCTAATCCCGCTCCTGTACCCGTTCCTGCTCCCGCACAGGCCGCTGCACCCGCAGCCGGAGCAGCTGGAGCTCCCGCTGCAGGCGCTGCCAGGCCACGCGGCATGGTCATGTCGTACACCACCTTGAACGATGTCTTCATAAAAGACCTAATCCCCATGATTGACAAGACCTTCCGCACTAAAACCGACCGTGAAAGCCGGGCCATGACCGGTTTATCCATGGGCGGTTTCCAATCGTTCTACATCACGCTGAACAACTTTGACAAGTTTGCCTGGATAGGTGGATTCAGCGGTGGCGGCCAAATGCAAGGCGATGATTTTTCCAAGCTTTACAACGGCGTATGGGCCGACAAGGACGCATTCAGCAAAAAGCTGAAACACATGTACATAAGCACCGGTTTGGAAGAATCGGCGCAAATGCAAGCCACGGTGCGGAATTTCCATGTTGAACTGGAGAAATACGGCATCAAGCATACGTATTTTGAATCACAAGGCACGGCCCATGAATGGCTGACCTGGAGACGCTCTTTGAGCCAGTTCGCCAGCCTGTTGTTCAAGTAATCAACTCAATAATTCAGTACCTATTATCGTCATTTATAAATTCTTAGCACACATGAAATCGATTAAATCACTTTTATTCCTGGTGCTGCTGGTTTCCATGCAGGCCAACGCACAGCAAATCATCCCCTTGTACAGCTCACCCATTCCCGGTGCCAAACCACAAGGAACTGAAGTAACCGAATCTCCGGCTGGTTCCGGTATGATACGCGTGGTAATCAACCCAACGCTCGAAGCCTATTTGCCCGAAAAAGATAAAGCCACGGGAGCTGCCGTCATCATTTGCCCCGGCGGTGGGTACAGTATGATTGTTTATTCGAGTGAGGGCACCTCTAACGCTAAAGAACTCGCCAGTAACGGTGTGGCCGCTTTTGTGCTGAAGTATAGGCTGCCCAGCGATGCGACCATGACTGACAAAACCATAGGCCCGCTGCAAGATGCACAACAAGCCATCAAAGTAGTCAGGGAACGTGCCGCCGAATGGGGCATCAACCCGAACAAGATTGGTATCATGGGCTTTTCAGCCGGTGGACACCTGGCTTCTACAGCTGCTACCCATTATGCCAAACCGCTGATTGAAAACAGCAAGAACACCAGCCTGCGTCCCGATTTCCAAATCTTGGTTTATCCTGTCATCACCTTGCAGGAGAACCTGACCCACAGGGATACCAGAAGGCAGCTCTTGGGCTCTACGCCTTCTGCAGCGTTGGTTGACCTGTACTCCAATGAACTGCAGGTGGACGAAAACACACCGAAAGCCTGGATTGCCCACGCTGCCGACGACGTTACGGTGGACGTTGATAACAGCATCAATTACTTCGAAGCCCTGCGTCGCAAAAAAGTGCCGGTGGAAATGCACATTTACCCCAAAGGAGGGCATGGTCTTGGGGGTAAAAAGGAGGCTTGGATGAGCAACTTGTTGAAATGGATGCAGACCTCGTTGTAAGGTGCAAAAAACGGAGAGCCTGATCATTTCACGCCGGTACAAATTGGCCTCCCAGAGCCGGAGTTAATCCAATGATCTATAGATAAATATAAAAATGTCCAATTTACCGGCGGAATGTGGTCAAGGCGATCGGCTCATGCACTTCAACTGAAGAACTTCAAAAGATTCTTCTGACTTTTCTGTTGAAATTTGTTTCTTGGCCATCAAATTATTGTTTGATCCAAATATAGGCCTTCTGACATAAAGTTCTGTAGGATAACCTAACTGACGCATCCATCGTAATAAAAATCCATGTTCTTCAGCCTGGCCAGTGTGCTTCCTCCATAATTCAGCCCTTGTACAATTTGTTGAAAGAAGCTCTTTAATAATTTCGTGCCTTTCTGAGATCGTAAAAGAACTGCTTCTCCTTAATCCTGAAATAACTTTACTTTTTTCTTCCATTTTTACACTTTTTTGTGTAAACCTATTTCAGGACAAGACAGAGGAAAAAGAGTGAGAGTGTTCGCGATTGCTCTCGCACTCGCTCTCACTCTCACTCTTTTTCAGTACCCGGAGCGGGACTTGAACCCGCACAGCCGTAATGGCCACAGGATTTTAAGTCCTGCGTGTCTACCATTCCACCATCCGGGCAGATATTGGTGTGACAAATTTATAATAATTTATCCTTTATCAAAACAACCCAATCCCTATAAATAAGAATATGTCGCAGGCATTCGTAAAAAATAAACAGACTGCTTTCGCAGCCTTTTTTAACTGAGCGGGAGACAGGATTGTGGCACCTGCGCGTGCCACGGACCCGGTGGGGGGTGCTTTTCAGTTACAAAAAGACCACTGCGTGGTCTCCTTTTAATATTTATCATCCCTCCTTCAGGTAAGCCTGAGTCGGCCTGATAAAATTAAAAAAGGCTGTTTTCGCAGCCTTTTTTGTTTGAGCGGGAGACGGGACTCGAACCCGCGACCCCGACCTTGGCAAGGTCGTGCTCTACCAACTGAGCTACTCCCGCAAATTCAGGGGCAAAAATAAGAATTTTTTTTTATCTGCAAATAAGAGCAGATAAAATATACCGGCATACTAATGGGCTTTATCATTTATTCCTTCACCGGACCCCATTCGGTAAGACGGTCATTAAGAATATATAACCACGACCGGTTATAGAACCATTCCTCCTTAATGTCGTTGCCGCTGATTACCCTGCTGATCTTTCTGGGACTTCCCCAACTGTCGATGACCATCTCGCCGGACATTCCTTTCCATATCTTGTTGTCAAAAATCCTTTGCCCGATCCCTTCACCGTATTTATCCTGCAGGTATTCAATCCTGCTGTGAAAAACCTTCTTTTCAGCCTCCTCTTCGACAGCCGTAAATGATTCGGGTTCAGGAGCTTTCTCCGGCACAATAGATTTTTTGTCAATAACTGCATGCCTGGCAAGGATAAAACCCTCATTACCTTCATAAACAACCTTCAGATAGGTATCGGCTGACTCCAGTACAGTAACCACAGTACCTGACGGTATAACAAGGATAACCGATGTCAGATCATCCTTGTCTTTAAAAAGACGTGTGGCTGCTGTTAATGTAGCCGATGTTTCAACAACCTGGGTTATCTGCCGGTTATTTTCAAGATCCTGCAATATTTCCTGGCTGCCGGTCTGCCCATCAACCGTAAGCACAAAAATTAGCAGAAGAGAAGATATGATTAACTTTTTCATATAAGAGATTTTCCCAATTGAGCTCAAAAATTGTACCATATTAGAATTGCCTGTCAAAATAAACCTGCCGCCTGAGGCTTTTTAAACCATTGCCTTTAGTGGCATAACTATTTCTTCCTGATAAACATCAGCCCATCCCTTACCGGGAGGATTAAGTTTTCGATGTTTTTCAGCGTTTTTATCATATTGTTAAATTCAAGTATCCCTTTTGTCTGCGGGTCTTCTGACCCTTTTTCCAGAACTTTGTTTCCCCATATCACATTATCTGCAATGATAAATCCACCGGGTCGTACCCTGTCAACAACGGTATTGTAGTATTCGCAATATTCCCTTTTATCTCCGTCGATATATACCAGGTCAAAAACACCCGGTATTTCAGGTACGATATCCTGGGCCCTTCCGGTAAGCTGAACAATTTTATCCCCGGCTCCGGCCCTGCAGAAATAGGAGCGGGCGAATCCGGCAAGCTCATCATTGATATCGATGGTGTAGAGTTTGCCTCCGGATTTCAGACCTTTTGAAAGACATATAGCGGAATAACCGGTGAAAGTACCTATCTCGAGTATGTTATCAGGCTGTAACATGCCTGAAATGAACTCAAGCAGTATCCCCTGCAGGTGTCCGCATGCCATATTAGGATTCACGAATCTTATATGGGTTTGCCTGTAAAGATCCTCAAGTAACGGATCTTCAGGTGTGGAATAATCGGCAATGAATTTCTCAAGTAACCGTTCCATCATTATTTATAGATGAGAATGGAGAGTTTTTCCGTGTCAAATATATCATTTGCTGTCTCCAGAAGTTCGCCTGCAGTTACAGCATCAATTTTTTTACATGTATCCTCCATGCTGTCTATCCTGTTAAATACCAGCATGCTTCTGCCCAGGCTTAACATAAGGCTTTCATGGTTCTCATAACCTCTGGCCAGGTAACCTTTTATCTGGTTCTTTGCCTTGCTGAGCTGAATAGTACCCAGCCTGACACAGCTCAGCTTTTTCAGTTCGGCCATGGTAACCGAGATGCTCCTGTCAGAGATTGTTTTCATCTGTCCCGAAATAAACTGAGAAGACTCCTGTATCACAATAGGGGTTATAGCTTGACTCAACATTATACGCCAGTCCCTTTTTCTCTCGCAGCGACAGGTTAAGCCTTGAGTTCAGTCCCTGTCCACCCAGGATATTGTTAAGGAGAAACATGCCCATCCGCCGGCTGTCTTTAAGATCGTATGCAATATTCCCTATTATGCAGTGGTCCTGGAAAGTATTCATCTTTTTTGTAACCGTAGCCGGCTTGTAAATCCAGTGTGTCGGTGGTTGTGATACCTTTATTTTCTGATTGTATTTTGAGAAGTGCCTGGTGAAAAGTCCAAGAATCTTCTTCATCAGGGATATTGCCTACCGAACAGAAAACCATCTGGTTGGTGTGGTAGTTTTCCGAAATAAAATCCGCCAGAGATTGTTGAGTAAATGATTTTACTGATCCGGGTGTTCCCAGGATATTCCGGCCGATAGGCTGATCTGCAAAGATCAGTTCTTCAAAATCGTCAAAGATAAGTTCAGCAGGATTGTCGAGGTACGAATTTATCTCTTCGATTACCACATCTTTTTCCTTTACGATCTCTTTCGGGGACATCACCGAATTGAAAGTAATGTCGCTTATCAGCTCAATGGCTCTCTGGTAATGCTCCTTCAGAAAGGAGGCATGAACAGCAGTCTCTTCCTTGGTGGTATAGGCATTAAGTTCACCTCCTACATCCTCAAGCCTGCTGAGTATATGGTATGCTTTTCTTTTCGTGGTACCCTTGAAAAGCATATGCTCAATAAAATGGGCCATCCCATGTTGCTGGTGGGTTCTCGTCGCGCGATCCGGTGTTAATTATTAAACCGCAATGGGCAACGATACCGGGTATTCCGGTAATGAACAAGCCTGATCCCGTTTTCGAGTGTATGAAGGAGGAGATGCATTATCTTATTTTATAACTGGTCAAATGTACCATATCTTAAAATGATTCCAAATAGATTTTTTTGCAATCAAAGTTTTGGTTACTCGAATTTGAAATATATATTTGCAGTCCGAAAAGGAGGTGCCATAGCTCAGTCGGTAGAGCAACGGACTGAAAATCCGTGTGTCCCCGGTTCGATTCCTGGTGGCACCACACTCTTAAACAGTAACTCCCGCAAAATCAATGCTTTGCGGGAGTTTTGTTTTAAGAGGGTGACGTCTTTGCAGACACATTTTACAATGTCCATGAAATCAGCGTAATAGAGTTAATTATTGTTTGCTTGAACACACTTTTTAAAGTTTGAGATTAAACATCTTTAAGTAGATTAATGCTTTTAGAATATTAAGCAAGATTGTGAAAAACTAAAATTGCATATATTCCAGACAATGAATAAATTTGGTATGCAATACGCTGTCTTAATTTGATTTATTATGAGTTTAACGTATAGATTATCATGGAATATTTCAGTAATCATTATTCTGATTTAAAGTTTTCTTTATCAACTATTGAAAATGAGGGTTTGAGAAACGCACAGATCGGAGCTCTACATTCAATTGGATCGTATTTTACTCTTTACAAGAAAAATCCTGCTCTAATAGTCATGCCAACAGGATCTGGAAAAACTACTGTATTAATACTTTCAGCTTTTCTGTTACGTGCTACCCGTGTACTAGTCATTACTCCAAGTGTTTTGGTGAGGGGACAGATTTTTGATGAGTTTAATAAGCTAAAAACTGCTAAGGAACTAAAGGCTCTTCCGTCAAAACTTCAATGTCCGAAGGTTTTTGAACAAAAAAATAACCTCATAAATGCAAAAGATTGGAAACTACTTGAAAAATTTGATGTTGTTGTTGGAACACCTAATAGTATAAGTTATGGTATTAATGAAGATTTTCAACCAGATGAGAAATTGTTTGATCTGATACTTATTGATGAAGCACATCATTCACCAGCAAAATCATGGAATAGTATAATTGAAAGCTTTCCAAAATCAAAAAAAATCTTTTTTACTGCTACCCCATTTAGAAGGGATAAAAAAGAAATTTTAGGGGATATTATTTATCACTATCCATTATCTCAAGCATATGAAGACAAGATTTTTGGAGAAATTTCTTTTTATCCTATTAAAAAGGACTTGAATCCAGCAATTCATGATTTATTGATTGCAAAAAACGTTGAGAAGATATTTCAAGAAGATCGAAAAGCTGGCTTAGAACATTTTTTATTTGTTAGAACTTCAACAAAAGTACATGCCAAAGAATTGGAAAGATTATATAGGGAGAACACCACTCTAAACCTCCGAAGGATCGATAGCACAAAAACATATTCCTATATTAAACAATCGATAAAGAAGTTAAAATCACATGAGTTAGATGGAATCATATGTGTTGATATGTTGGGTGAAGGATTTGACTTCCCCAATTTAAAAATTGCTGCGATCCATTCACCACATAAATCGCTCGCAATTACTCTACAATTTATTGGGAGATTTGCTCGAACAAATACTCAAAATATTAAAAATGCAAAATTTGTTGCCATAGCAAATGAAGAATTTGATATTGAGAATAATAGATTGTTTGCGGAAGATGCAATTTGGAAAGATATTATTATAGAATTAAGTGAGGGTAAGATAAGGATCGAGGATGAAACAAAGAAGTCATTTAAAACATTCCACCCTAGAATTACTTCCATGCCAGACGAGACCAAAATTTCTTTGTACAGTCTCTTTCCTTATTTCCATGTAAAGATTTATTCTGTTGCTGGTTTTAACATAAACGGGGTACTGAATCTACCAGAATTAGAGGTAGTATTTCACCAGGTCAGTAAAGAGTTAGCATCTGTTGTAATCCTCGCAAAGGAGAGTAATAGACCAAAATGGATTAAATCTGATGAACTAGTTGATATTAAGAATTTTCTTTTCATAATCTATTTTGATGAGAAGACAAACTTATTATTCATTAATTCCACAATTAGGAAAAGTGTTGATTTATATGATGAAATCTTATCAACTTTTTCAATTGGACCTGCCTCAATGATGCCAAAATCAAGTCTTAATAAAGTTCTTGCTGATTTGACCGATAGAGAGTTTTTTAATATAGGTATGTTAAATCGATTAAGTAATACTGGGGAATCCTACAGAATTATTACTGGTCAAAATGCAGAAAAAGCAATTAAAAAAAGTGATGGAAGACTGTATTCAGGGGGACATGTTTTTGTAAAAGCTGTAGACTCTGATAGCAATAATGTAACTATTGGATATAGTAGTGCCTCAAAAGTATGGAGTAATATTTATGAGCAGATTCCGCTATTTATTGATTGGTGTAAAATAATTGCAGCCAAAATTTCAAGTGACAAAAAAGTAATTACAAATTCAGGATTTGATAACCTTTCTGTTGGAGAAATAATAGATAAATTCCCAGCAAGTGTATATTCCATTTCATGGAATTCTGAAACATTTAAAGAAACTCCTTTCTTAGAAGTTGTTGATAAAGATGGTTTAATTAATTCACATCAGTTGTTGGATTTTGATATCAAAATAGTCGAAGAGAACTCTACACTTGAAGAAATAGAACTTTATCTTTCAAATACTGAAGTTTCTTTTGAATTGCTTTATAACTTTCAAGACCATTTTACATTCAAGAATAGTTCTCATGATGAATATCTTGTTTCTTGGGGGAATAGTCAGAGTGTAGATTTTAGTCTATATTTAAATGAGTATTCTCCAACATTCTACTTAAAAGATTTTTCTTCCGTATCATATCATGAATGGCATAAATCACCACCACCTGAAAAGACTTTTTTTGATTCTGATCATATTGTAGTTATTGATTGGGGTGGGGTAAATATTCAGAATGAATTTGGGTCAAAGGATTCTATTCACACATTTCTAATAAAATACTTAGGACGACAAGATTTAGATATTTTGATTTATGATCATGGTACAGGAGAAATAGCGGATTTTATTACAATAAAGGAGGAGAAGGACATTGTAAATATTGAATTAATTCATGTAAAAGGTGCAACTGGAAAAACTGCAACAGGAGAAAGAGTAGCTGATGTATATGAGGTTTGTGGGCAAGCAGTTAAGTCTCTTGTTTGGATAACAAATAAAAGTCCATTTCGAAAAAATATTGAAAGAAGAACTTTAAAGCATCCAGAGAAATACTTGAAAGGTACTAATAATGAGTTCCTTGGAATCCTATCAAAGGATAAAGTAATTAATTTCCAAATCTCAATTGTTCAACCAGGTATTTCTAAAAGCAATATAATTCCAAAAATCTCTGAAGTTTTAACTGCAAGTGATGATTATATTGCCAATTCCGGGAATAATTTTCTTAGAGTTTATGCATCATCATAAGCTATAAGCAATAAATCAACCAATGTTGTTTTAGTACTTTGAAAATTTTAATATTTTATAAGATATGATGCCAATCGAAGTCGAAAATCCAGCAGAACTCTTTGACCGAAGACAAATAGTTCACATTGAAAGAAATACGATAATCAGTAGTAACCATGTAACTCATTTCACACCTGGATTCGACACATTGTTAAAAATAATTGAACAGGGTTTTAGACCATCATTCTGCAATGAATCTCCTGTATACCTTAAAGAATACGAAGAACTTATGGCTCTTACCAGATTTGTCAAAGCTGAACTTCCCAATATTGAAGATGTAAGAATTCCAATGGTATGCTTCTGTGACATTCCTATTAAGCTATCTTTTTTGCAAAGAAAGCTATTTGGCATGTATGGGATTGCACTTAAAAAAGACTGGGCCATATCTAAGTGGATAACCCCAATTACGTACGTTGCTGAAAACACAAAGAATCATTCACTTTTATTTTCAATCTATGCTCTAGCTGAGAACGCAATCAATTTCCATAGAAGTGATGAATGTAATACTGAAGACAATCCATATTTAATTAATCTACAAAACAGTATTCAAAAATATATGGATTTTGTAAAACCTTATTTTAATTTCAGTGATAACCGTAAATACTATGACGAGAGAGAATGGAGGTATATCCCAGATAATTTTTCTGAAGATGATAGGGAGAATACTGAAAAGTATCTCAAATTTCAACTAAATGATATTTACCAAATTATTGTAACAACAGCAGATGAAAGAAGAATTGTAGTAAAATTATTAAGAGAAATATTTAATGACGGATCAAAGAAAATTGTAAAGATTAGACATAAATAAAATTAAAGAAAACTTTATGGGAAATATTAAATTGACCAAAGCAGAGATTCAACTTGCAGTACAGGAGCTTATTGAGTTTTCAGAAGAAATTGATTTTGATTTAGGAGAGTTAAAGAACTTCAAACATTACCCAACATTTAAACAATTTCTTGTTGAAAGGAAACTTGATGAGATACTTGATAAATTGATTAGTATTGAGATAGTCGACTATAAAATAGACTCTATTGTCTTTGATGAAGCTGGAATTGAAGAGTTTAAAAGGAATGAATTATTACTTGAGTGGGAGCAATACAAAAAAATACCTAAGACTAGGTTGATATATCGTTTTGATAATGAGAATACTAATACTTTAACTCAAGATCATATTCATGTTTTAAACGGTAACAATCAGTTATATGCTATTAATAAAGATGGGACGCCTCATGATGGTTCCAAAGCACGACTTGGGAAAAAGGAATTGAAGTTTCTTAAGAGCATTGGATTTACTCCCCCTCATGATGGAATTCTTGAATGGATAACTCTTGATCGTCATAAACAATATATAGCTTTCAAATATTATCTTCTTTTTGACTAGATAATAATTTAGCATAAGTTAGGTATTGGAAGTAAGACTATTAAAAGAAGTTTTTAAGTTACCCTCATAATTATCTTGTTGACATTTTCGTTGACGCTTTTTTCTTTGAATTCAACTATACTAGCATCTTCTAAATCAATCACATAGAATTGCTAAGATATGTGAAAATTGCATTAATTGGGCTGAATTTATGGATACATTGAATATGTAAGCAAACGGTCGTCCAATCTATCAATCAGAAAACTACATAAAGACTCTTTGGGGGCTGGTGGCACCACTTAAAAAGAGCGGGAGTGAAAGCGAGAGCGATTACTCCCGTTCCTTTTTCTGACATCTGGTCCGGCAATTTCAATCATCCATCAGGGTCCGGGATTGCCGTAGCCGGGGGAAAAATTCGTTCAATCCTCAGTCAGTTTATGATGGATTCATCCTGGAGCAGGGCAGTATAATAAAATGAATGCCCCGAACCTTCAGGTTCAGGGCATTTATATAGATCCCGATCCGTAACAGTAATTAAATCGGGACTCCTTTAACAATAGGGTGACCGGGTAAAACTATCTCTGCATTAATAAAGCCTGCCAGAAAAATGATTACGGAAACCGTGCAAAATTTTAAGATTATCTTTTTCATTTAGTCCTGGTTTTTAATTTCTTTATTAAAAATCAACCGGTCTGTTCAGCCTGTAATAGTGGTTCTATTTCCCGATCTCAACAACAGCATATCTGGAAATCTTCCAGAATTGATCCGGATCTTTTATCTCTATTGCGGCTATCAGATCTTCACCTTCATGGATCAGATCGTAGGAGCCTGAAGGATGCTCTGTGATGAACTTCACGCTTTTTGAGTTTACAGGAATAGTTTTCATTTCGGTAATGTCGACCCGGGCAAACAGACTATCTGAAAAATCCTCAACAAGTGATTCCTTTGCACCTAATCCGAGAAATCCGCCTTCCTTTGATAAAAGTCCTTTTTCTTTCAGGTCTTTGTAGGTTCCTGAAACAACGAAGGCAGTATTAATCTCTACTGTCTGCTCGCTGATCATCTCATCCTTTTGCGTAACTGTTTCCTGCAGATCTGCCATCTGTACATTAAGCTGTCCGATCTCAGAGTCTTTATTAACAAGAGCAAGTTTTAATTCAGATATTTCATCTTCCCTTATTTTCATTGATGCTTCAAGTTCAGCGATCATGCTCTTCAGTCCGGTTATTTCTCCCCCGGATTTTTTTAACTGGGCATTTAACTGGGCGATCCTGGTTTTATTCTCTTCCATTAAAGTATTAATGATCTTTATATCCTCCAGAATTTGAGCCTTTCTTTCCCCGGAATATTCCTGTTCCCCCGTATTAACAGTAATAAGGTTCTCCTTTTGCTTTATCAGATTCAGGTTTTTTTCAATCTGATCAAAGGTCATGAGCCAGTCGTTGATGGTTGAGTCCCTTGTCATTAATTGCTCATTGTAGTTGTTCCTTTCTTTGTCCATCAGGGCCATCTGTTCATTCAGGTTACGATTATACACCGAATAAATAAATAATCCGGTTGCTATCAGCACTGCTAAACTGATAATGCCTGTAATTAAGGCACCTTTTGTCCTGCCTTCCTTCATAGCTTTTTTTACCTGAATTTTATTAGTCGCATTTTCATTTGTGAGATTGCGATCGTTGGTTTCTTCAATTTTCATAATAATTCCTCCTTGATTAATTTATTAAACATATAATTATACTTTGTCAGAATGTGATCTTCACCTCAATGACCAGATCATTGTAAGAAGTGCTCAGCCTGTTAAAATTGAATGTATTTATTGTCCGGCTCCGGCGATGGAGAGGACTGTGGGCACAATTTTCATTATCAGTCTGCATATTTTTCTTACAATAATTAACCTGAGCGATGGTCAAATACATACTCAAAACCTATGCCTGCATTTAATATTATGCTAATGCCTTAATAATGAGAAGAATAAAATAATATTGGTGATTCTCAGTTATTCATTCTGAGAAAATAATTCTCATTTTGAGAACAGAAACGATTTTTTATCAGGATTTTGCTAAACAGGTACCTTCAGATCAAAGGTAGAGATATTAATCCTGTTCTTTTTCTTCCTTTAAGATACGATAGATGGTCGAGACGCCAATATCAAGTTTTTGGGCCGCCATTTTAAAATTATTACCATGTCGGGTCAGGGTGGCTTTAATGATTTTCAATTCGTATTCACGCAAAGTAAGCTCATCATCCGTTATCGACAGAGGGTTGCCGGGATCAATTACGATGTCAGAGGGTTCTATAACACTCTCGTCAGAAAGTGTGATTGCCAGATCAACTACTGATTTTAATTCCCTGATATTTCCCGGATAAGAATAACTCATCAGTTTGTTCTGGGACGATTCTGAGAGTTTTTTTAAGGGGATATTGTTTTCAAGGCAGAATGTCTCTAAAAAATGATGTGCCAGTATCAGAACATCATTTCCCCGTTCCCGCAACGGCGGCAATTCAATGGGTAGTCCTAACAGCCTGTAAAACAGATCCTCCCTGAAATTGCCTTTTTTCACTTCCTCTCTAAGATTCTTATTTGTAGCCACAATGATACGACAGTCGGTTTTGACAGGCTGGTTGCTGCCAATTCGCACAATCTCTTTCTCCTGCAAAGCCCGTAATAATTTTGACTGCAGACTTAATTCCATTTCTCCGATCTCATCCAGGAACAGGGTTCCTCCATCAGCCTCCTCAAACCTGCCAATACGACGGGATGCTGCTCCGGTAAATGCTCCCTTTTCGTGGCCAAATAATTCACTCTCTATCAGTTCGGAAGGGATTGCCGAAATATTTACCGGAACGAATGATCTGGCTTTCCGGCCGGAATTAAAATGTATAGCCTTTGCCACAAGCTCTTTCCCGGTTCCTGTTTCGCCTGAGATAACAACTGTTATATTCGTTGCCAGGGCTCTGTCAATCAGTTCAAAAACACCTTTGATTGCAGGACTCTCGCCCAGAATAGTGTTACGGAAACTGTACTTTTTCTGAACTTCCCTGCGCAGAGTGGAAATCTCCCTTTTAAGTCCTATACCATTTCTGATATTTTGAACCGTAAGAAGCAGACGTTCTTTAATATCATCGGATTTAGTAATATAGTCGTAAACTCCAAGCTTTAACAACGAAACGACAGTATCTATATCTTTCTGTTCGGAGACCAGGATAACATTCACTTCATTATTTTCATCTTTTATCCTTTTAAGTATCTCAAGTCCCGTTAAATCCGGCAACCTGTAATCAAGAGTCACAATATCGGGCGATTCATGAAGTGAGTTAAGAAAATCCTTACCATTGTAAAAGCTCTTTACTTCATAATCAGGATTTAAAGAAAGGGTATGGACCAATAGCCTGTTATACCACTCATTGTCTTCAACAACAAATATTTTCAGGTGATTCTCAGTCATGTCTGGTTGATTACAGGTTAATATCCCGGTCTGGCTTCGTACAAAATAAAAATTATTAGCTTAATATATCAGTATTTCAACCGATATTCTCAATATGTTTATTAATAAGTACCTTTAAGTGTTCAAATTCCCCGGCTGATTGCCTGATTAATTCTTCAACTTCTTCAATTCCAGGATTTCTTTTTCTGCTTTCTTCAATATTCCTTAATAATTTTTGCATATTTTCTGCTCCTAAATGTCTGCAGGGCGATAATAGTTTATGTGCAAGGTTGGCCACCGATTCCAGCTGTCCCGACAAACAGGCCTCCCGCATATCCTCCAAACCCTTTGATGTGGTTTCAAGAAAAGTGATCAGCATCTGTTTAACAAACTGATCATCTCCACCACATATATGATACAGATTTTGCAAATCAACCTTCCCGGCCTGCCCTGATCTGGTTTCTTCTCCGGTTGCCGGATCTTCATCCGTAATCAACGAATGGGGTCGGGCCACTGTAAGAATTGTGGAGAGTAGCTGTTTTTCAGTAAATGGTTTTGGAAGGAAAGCACTCATTCCGGCTTTTTTGTAATTATCCCTCTCCTCATTAAGGGGAGTGGCTGTTATACAAACCACAGGCATCGATGATTCCTTTATATTAAGCTCGTTACGAATATACTGCGTTGCTTCAATCCCATCAATTCCAGGCATACTGATATCCATAAAGACAATATCGTACACATATTTTTTAAGTATTTCGAGGGCTTCTGCACCACCTGGCGCCTCGTGGAATTCTATTCCCCATCTCTCCAGTATTATTTTGAAAAGCATACGATTGTATTCCTCATCATCTACAATCAGGATTTTAAGTCTTTTTATCCCGGCAGGTATGGTAAGCACTTGTCCGTCATCCTTTTTAAGTTGTTTTTCATCACCGGTTGAGGAGGGGATTCTGCAGGTTATTATGGTCCCCTTATTTATCGTGCTTTTACAATCTATGCTGCCATTATGCAGTTCAACAAGCTTTTTTACAATGGATAATCCTAATCCTGTACCTCCGTATTTTCGTGCGGTGCCCATTTCAGCCTGGGTAAAATCTTCAAATATACTGGTTAACTTAGTTTCATCAATTCCAATACCTGTATCGGTGACCTCCAGAATCAACTCTATATCGGATGAACTCTTTTTTATGCTGCCGACAGTAAAAGAAACTGAGCCATCTTTTGTGAATTTTACAGAATTGCTGACCAGATTAATCATTATTTGTTTCAGGCGGTAAGGATCGCCGAATAATACCTCCGGAGTATCCTGATCTATTGAGTAACTTAGCTTCGTATTATTCAGTTGTGCCTGCTGCTCAAACAGATTGCAGACATCCTCAGATATTTGTCTGATGCTGAAATGTACTCTTTCCAGCTCCATTTTACCATCCTGTAACTTTGAAAAATCAAGTATATCGTTGATTATTTTAGTCAGATGGTCCGACGATGATTTGATAACCTTAAGTAACCTGTCAGTTTTTGCATCCAGCTTTTCGTATAGTAGTTGCTCAGTAAATCCTGAAATAGATGTTACGGGTGTTCGTATCTCATGGCTCATGTTGGCCATAAACATTTCTTTTGTCCTGGCCAGTTTTTCAATTTCATCTTTTGACCTTTCAAGTGCTGTCTGGTAAGCATTTGATTTACGTACATATCTTACGGTAATAAATATTACCACTATGGCCAGCAGAGTCCCCGTTATCGTAAACATTGCCAGCCAGCGGTAGGTTTTTCCGGCAAGTTTCCCGGCAGCAAGAGCCTTGGCTTCAATGATCCCGAAAACTTCATTTTCCATCTCTGCAATCAGGTTATAAAATTGTTCCCTGATTTCCCTGCTGGTGGCTGCTAACTGTGACTCCCGGATCATCAGTTTTTCCTTCATCTCCTCATTCTGTTGTGAAATGGAATCAAGATCGCTGATTAATTCCTGTTCATCAAACAGACTTTTATTATTACGGCTGAAAACCCGGCCAAGGATACCTCTTTCAGCCTTCTGGTCGCCGGCTGAGGCTTCAATAAGTTTGTCCGATAACTGATTAAGGTATTCAACTACTTTGTAGTTATGATTCAGATATAACAGTTGGTTCCAGATAACAATATTCTCTTCAATAAGCTTACTTATCGTATCGGTCTGGTTAAGTAATATTGAATCATTCATGCACTCAGCACGCAGCCTGTTTACTTTTTCATCAATAGTTGATATAACAGTGTAGAAGGGCTGAAGATCCCCGGTATTTTCCGTGATTGTATAAATACGGATACTGTTTTCAGCTTTTTCCAGGTCCATTGATATTTCCCTGATGCTCAGCAATCTGAGATCGGGTTTTACTTCTACCTGTATTGAAGTGACAATTGAAGAAAGGTTCAGATAGGACAAATAACCAGTTGCCGACAGCAGCAACACTGCAAATATCATTAATAGCCCGATCTTAATTTGAATTGAAGCTTTTTTCACAGGTTAATGGCATGATTTATTAAGTCAATCCGGGTCAAAATGTTACTCGAATTCCTTTGGAACGCCGCAGATCATGATGAATTTACTGTCTGATGAATTGTTCCTGTACTGGTGTTTTTCGCCGGGATATACCAGAGCAAAATCACCTGCTTTTACCTGATGTTCTTTTCCGGCTTCATCTACCAATACCCCCTGACCTTCAATTATAAAATTCATATGTTCATAAGGATGGCTGTGAAAAGGGGTATTCCCTCCCGGTTCAACAGTGAATACTCTGTAAGAGTATAAAGGGGCGTTATCCTGGCTGCCGAGAGGAAGTTGCTTCCAGGCACCAACTGCTCCTTCCATTTGGACTTTCTTCTTTTCAACCTGATCGATGGCAATGATTTTCATTATAATTTAGTTTTTATTTTACCGGTATTATTGAAACCACATAATTAAGTAACAATTTCATTCCTGATAGTGTTTGAAAAAACATTTTGATTAAATACGGATGCGTTTCTATTAATGCAAAAATATGAAGATTAGAGGAGACCATTGTGCATAGAATGGCAGAGAATTCATTCCGGCGAAAACAATAATGCTTTTTGATATCCGCAATAGAATCGTAACGGCCGAAAGTGAAAAGAGAGGCTTTCAAGGGCCTCTCTTTCAGTTTTTGATTATTTGGTGCTTTACCTTAATTCAAGGTTCCGGCAGAATATACTATTCGCATTTCAGGTTAGTCCTTTGTGCTTTTGCAGCATCGGCGAATGGTCCGTACAGTGCATTTTTAAATGATGCGCAGGCATTTGAGGTTTCTCCTTTGGCAGCCTGGGCAACCGCGAGCTGATAATAGAATTTTGCTTTGGCTTCGGCATTACCTGTTTCAAGAGCCAGCCCTTTCTGGGCATATTCGGCTCCGCTGTTATAGTTCTTCTGTTTGTTATAAACATCGGCAAAGAAGTAAAAAAGATCCTTGTCGTCTCCGTATTTTGCAGCCTTATTCAGCAATGCCAGTGCTTCATCAAGCTTTTCTGCCTGGTTAGCCTGTGATCCGGCGGCACGAAAATACTCAATGGCGAGGGTTGATGCCTGTTTTGCCTTTTCATCATCTTTTCCGGCTTCAAGTTTTCCAAGATATGTATCAACTGTCTCCTCAAAAGCGGCAGCATTATTCTGACGTCTGTATATCAGAGCCTTGTTATACAGAGCGGGCAGGTACCCGGGATTTATAACTAAAAGGCTGTCAAAGGTGGTAAGAGCATTTTCAAAATCATTCTTTGTAAAAAATTCGGTAGCCATTGTGTTATATGCCTGAACCAGAACCTTCCCGGCATTCTCTTTATTTGAAGCACTTGCATATTTATCTGATGCGGCGATAGCCTTTTTTGCAGCCTGAATAACTTCAGGAGCGGGCTTTTTTTCGTTCAATGCGTTATATGCTACCTTAAAATAGAGACCTGGTAATACCTGGACGGCCTTTTGTTTAAGGTCAGCCGCAGTCTCGCCGACCTTGTCTGAAACAACAACGACATTTTCAAATGCTTCAATTGCTGCTTTAAGATCGGTCTGCATCGTTTTTGCACCTTCGTTGTAATACTTAATAACATCGTTCCTTTCCTGTGCACTAAGGTTTGAAACTATAATACCGGAGATGATCATAATCCCTGCAAACTTTTTCATTAATTTAATGTCCATTTTGGTATAAATTATCAGGTTTGTATTAACGAATTTCTTTTAAAACGCATAAATATAAAAATTTTATTTAATTTATCTGAATAAAGATAAATATCATCTTTATGATAAATAAGTTTTCAGGGATCTGAAAAAGGTACCAGAGTGTATTAAAATCCGGTTTAATTTCCAATTAAAAATATATTAATTAGCTGATAAAGAGGCTTTTGCTTGAATATTCCGGATCGCATGTAAGATTGACTTTAAGTTTTCGCCAGCCTGCTTCATCGCCGGGAGTAGGTATGTGAGTCAGGTGTACTTCGCAATCGCGCAGCAATTTAAGATTCTCCAGAGCCATTTTAGCAGCCGGGTTTGACAGAGCACTTATCCCAAGAACTATTAAGGTCTCATCCACATCGAGGCTTACCATTTTACCTTCGAGGATATCTTTTTTCAGGTGAGTAACCGAATCTATAATGTTTTCAGGTAAAAGGTACATTTTATCAGGCAGTCCGGCCAGATGTTTTGCTGCATTCAGTATCAGACTTGAGGATGCATGCATAAGAGGAGAGTTTTTGCCGGCAATAATTGTCCCGTCGAGCAGTTCAATGGCAGCTCCGCAAAAGATCCCGGCGTTTCCCTTTCCGCATTTTTCAGCCTCACTGGCCGCCTTTCGGGCCGGCAATACTACCTTACGGTCCTCGGCTCTAGCTCCTACATTTTTCATTATTGAGTCAATCCGTTCAAGGGTGTCCTTTTCAACCAGCCCCATAGCATACTCAACGGAGCACCTGAAATATCTTCTGATGATCTCCTGAAATGATGCTTCCTTTATAATGTTATCATCAACAATTCCGGCGCTGGCACGGTTTACTCCCATATCGGTTGGTGACTGATACATCGACTCGCCGCCTGTAATCTTTTCGATTATCCTTTTAAGAAGGTTAAACGCTTCAATGTCGCGGTTATAATTTACTGTCTCTATATTATAGGCTTTCAGATGATGTTCGTCTATCAGTACCCTGTCCTCAAGATCGACGGTGGCGGCTTCGTAGGCGAAATTTACCATATGGTCGAGTGGGAGATCCCATATAGGGAAGGTCTCAAACTTTGCATACCCGGCTTTAATTCCCTGTTTATATTCGTGATATAGATTGCAGAGACATGTGGCAAGTTTCCCGCTGCCTGGACCGGGACCTGTTACGATCACAATAGGTTTTGTTGTCTCTATATATTCGTTCTGACCATATCCTTTGTCGCTCACTATCTGATCAACATCCATAGGATATCCCTCGGTGGGATAGTGCAGATAAACCTTTACGCCTCTCATCTCGAGCTTGTTCCTGAAGGCTTTTGCCGGCGACTGATTCTCGTAGCGCGTGATCACCACAGCTTTTATTTCAATTCCCCATTCGCGGAAATCATCAATAGTCTTAAGGGCGTCAACATCATATGTGATCCCGAAGTCGGCTCTTATCTTTTTTCTTTCGATCGCCCCGGCATGAATGCAAAGTATAACATCGATCTTATCTTTCAGCTTTTGCAGAAGCCTCATCTTTACGTTCGGGTCAAACCCGGGCAATACTCTTGCTGCATGATAATCGTATAATATCTTGCCTCCGAACTCAAGATAAAGTTTGTGGTTAAAACGGCTTACTCTCTCAAGAATTGATAAAGTCTGCTCCCGGAGATATTTATCGTTATCAAATCCAATACAATTATTCGCTACCATAATGCTAAATACAGAATTTTAATCAGGACTTCAATATTAGGAAATTTTTCAGTTATTTAAACAGTTCCAGATCCACCGGCTCATCCGGATTAAGTTTATAACTGAATCCTTTTTCAGAAGCCTTCAGGATAAGAACTTTGAATAATATAAGATTTGCAAGTATCGACTCAGCCCGGTATGAGGATATCCCGGCTATTTTCCTGAATGCTGAAATAGTAATGGAATCATTCTTTTGCAGGTAATCCAACAGAAAATTTTCTGCCTTGCTGAACTTTACCATTACACCCCTCTCTTTGTTCTCCTTTCTCCAGACCTGCAACAGCACTTTATTGGCAACAAGATTCTGATCGCCATGTCTGAAATATGGCAACCAACGGCCATCTTCATCCTTTACCTGGTATGGTCTTTCGTTGCCTTTCAGCACCACCACTTCAAGCACTGTCTTTCCTTCTGTGATGTGTTGTCTGACAGTAAAAGAGATCTCAGGCCTGCAGAACAGATGGGCAGCAGTATAAACCATATATATCTCTTCATCGGTTCTTATTCCAGCAATGCTTCCATTATCCCTTACCCCGATAAGTATCCTTCCTCCCTGGCTGTTGGCAAATGCGGCCAGTGTCCGTGCTATCTTTCTGCTGTCAGAAACACAGTATTTGAAGTCAAGTAGTTGATTCTCACCTTCTGATATCAGTTTCTTCAGGTATCTGTCCATCGGATCCGGGTTAAAATTTCAGATTATGGCCTGCCGGATAAACCCGGCCTGACCTTCCGGCAGCTATTTACTGATTTATATATCTATCTGATAATCCGGCATAATAATTATTTCATGGTTATTTCGATTACTGCCACGCTGTATGGGTCGAGAATAAATGCCATATCACCTGACCATGTAATATTTTTCTCCGATACTTTAATTGCTTCCGGATTTTCGAGAGATGCTTTTTCTGAAATCCCAGCACTTATTGTATAGAGTTTTGCTCCGGCAATGTCAGTCAGGTTACTCCCCTGCAACCGGGTAAGAAGGGTATTACTTTTACCCTCATAGTTTACGGCCTTGATCACTATCTTTTTCCCGTCGCCGGTTCGTGTAGCTATTGCATCCAGTGTGCCGGGTTTCCAGTCCTCAGGTTTCATCTGTGAGATATCATCAAAGAAAACGTGCCGGTTTTGTATATCGCTGAAGGTCCCGGATGTTGTGGCCAGGTAGTTTTCGGCATAGTGTTCCCGGAAAAGCTTTTCGACGATATATCCGGCCCCTGGAAACCAGGAGACGTGATCATGGTAAATAAAAGCTGTCCAGGTGGGATCATCAGTTGTGTTTCGCATAAGCAGGGCCGGGCAGGTCATCTCAATTTCATTTCCAAGCCGCTCATATATTATCAGGCTTCCTGCTGCATGAAGCCCTGCCTTCCAGTCGTAAGAACGGCAAAGCCCCCATTCGAGTACTGCCAGCCTGATATCGGGGTGCCCGGATTTTCTGACATAGTCAGCAAGCCTGATAAGATAATCTTCTATCCTGATAAGTCCGGTCTGATAATTCTCATTCTCATATTCGTAGTTATGACATCCGAGAATATCAAAGTTTTTACCTGCAATATCAATTAATTTCTGACTCCAGTTAAGGTCATTGGATCTTTTCTGACCGCAGGCAATAATCTTTGCCCCAGGGGCTATCTTCCTTATTTCAGCTCCGTAAATATTAACAATCTCGGCGTATCGCTCAGGCGTAAATCCATTATTCATCGGTTCGTTGTCGATCTGGAAGTACCTGACGTTGTATGGTTCAGGATGCCCGTTTGCAGCCCTGGCTTTTCCGGATTCGGTTGTGGCCGGATCATTCAGATAGTGGACCCAGTCCATTGCATATTTTAACTCTTCAGGTCCGGTACCTGTCGCAGGAAGGACAATCAGCGGTTCTGACCCCAGCCGTCTGCATAGTTCCATAAACTCTTCTGTCCCGAAACCATAGTAATCGGAATAACCTCCCCATATTGTATTTGGGTTGTACTTTCGCGATTCTACCGGACCTATCCCGTCTTTCCATTTGTAAATGGTTGCAAATGATCCCCCGGGCCATCTGATAAATGGAGCTTTAAGGCCGTCGAGGGCATTGAAAAGATCGGGGCGTATCATACCGTTGCTGCGGAGGTCGGAACGCATAATGGATATAAAGTCTACAAGGAGAGTCCCGGTGCCTCTGGCCTCAATCTCAATAAGCGCCTGGTTATCAGTTATTGCCAGCGAGAAAGAGAAATGAGTCTCACTCCAGACCCTGCCGGTTGCTTTTAGCGGGATCTCCTTCAATGTTTTACCGGCTGAATCCTTTACTCTGAGGGTTAGCTTCAGGGTGCCTTCAATATTGCTTATGAAAAGGGATC
Source organism: uncultured Bacteroidales bacterium (assembly GCA_963736675.1). GTDB lineage: Bacteria > Bacteroidota > Bacteroidia > Bacteroidales > VadinHA17 > LD21. Next base: position 220,114 of record CAVTPT010000002.1, on the reverse strand, counting down.
CGCTGTATTCGCTGCCTGATTCGAAAAAAAAGCGCCCCTGACGTATTCCGGCTTTCCCTTTTTCTGCTTTCAGCTGCAGACTTTTTTCACCATTCTTAAAAGAGGCATTTACCACCGATGCAGATCCGTTCTCTCCATACGGCTCCCAGTATGTCTTAAAATCATTCCCTTCAAAACCTGATCCCTGCACCTGTTCTGCATACAGACCATCAACAACAGAATGGTTGATGTGCTCAAGGAACTGGCCGTAAACCGCTTCAGGAATTTTCCCGGCGGGTCTGTCGGTGTCGATCAGCATCACAGCCACACCCTGGCCATCGGTCTGGTCTCCCGTTGTCTGGGGTATTGTGTTGACACTAATAAGTGAAAACATAAAAGCGCATACTGTAAACCGTAACGCCTGGAACTTTTTAAAGGACTTCATTTTCAGAATGTTTAAGTTAAATGATCATTTTTTAAAGTTAAAAAAATTTCTGACCTGCCAGATTATCGCTGGTCTCTGTTCAATTCCTTTTATAGTGATACACTATGTGGACCTGATTAAAACAATTACCGGTTATCTTATAATAAGAAAAGTGACATATATAACATAGATCAGAAGGAATATGATCCCTTCGGGGCGATGTATCTTCCTCTCTTTTCCAAGAAAAACAAAAACAAAGAGCATCAGGCTGGCAGCAACATTTAATATAAGATCCAGGTTGGACAAAGGACTTTGGTCTTGTTTACCATGGAGACCTGCTGCCTGTCAACCAGTAGATCGGCACCATATATCAGGGGTAGAAACCCTGTTAATAACAGTAATATGTACAACATCTGTTAAGTTATATGGGTTTTTATCAATTAAACGGTTTCCGTAATGTTAGCTAGTTGTTGACTATCAATAAAATTTCCGATCCCTGCCATCTTATATGGCGTGGCACTAAATATAGGGAGTCCGCAATAATATAAAAAGAATATCTGCGGGATTTTTACGATAAGTCATCTATTGATATTTACTGAAATTGGATGAGGAAGGTCTTTAATCCTGACGGAGGAGTGTGATCTGAAAGTTATGTACCTTTGCATCAAAGGTTAAAGGGGATGATATACAGGTTCCTGGATATTTTCTTTATGATTTTCCATACGGCTCTGATCATTTTTAATCTTTTCGGTTGGGTATGGAGGAGGACAAGGATTTTAAATCTTATTACTCTCGGGCTTACCGGTGCCTCCTGGTTATTGCTAGGCCTTATTACAGGCACCTTAGGCTATTGTCCTCTTACTGACTGGCATTTTATTGTCCTTGAGAAACTTGGGAAGACCGGACTCCCGTCTTCTTATGTCAAATATCTGGCCGACAGGCTGACAGGACTTGATATAAACTCATCGCTTGTCGACAATTTCACTCTTTATTCATTCCTCGTTGCACTGACTTTATCAATAGCAATTAACGTAAACGATCGTGTCCGGAAGAAACACAATAAATAAGACTCCGGTGTATTAAATTCTTCAGATAAATCTCCTGAACTTATCGCCTATGGTGAAAAAAGTATAACGGCCGGCATCTTCACCCTCGGCGCGGACCGATTCCCCGTTGGTATTAAATGTACTGTGTTCGCCGGCTATCTGAGAGAAATAAACTTCCGACCTTTTATTATTCTCATCGATCATAATCAGATGAGCCAGGTTCTTATGTATATGGGAATTCAGGGATTTACCGCATAACGGGCAGTAGAAACCAATATATTCACCATGCCTTGTTTCAAATGAGGGATGTTTAATGCTCCTGTAGTTGCCTATCTGAGGGCTCAGCAATAGAAGGGATACCTGCTTCTTTACGTTTTTTACTTTTAAAATCAGATGGTTACCTATCCTAAGCCTGCCGTCGCATTCCGGGCATAAAATTTCGCTCATCCTGTCCTCCGTATTTTAAATTTGTTCTGCATTAAGAGTGAATAAAGATAAAAAAATTGTCTTAAGTAGAGTCAGATGAGTTGAATAAAACAGATAGCTTCCCGATTTTTCCCCTGGCCTTTTCATCAGCTTCGACTTTATCAGCAGGCTCCAGTCCTGAACATATTTTTATCACTTCATAATTAAAATATCACTAAATTGAATTCAGATTTTTACTACTACTATTTGAGGAAAATTTTACCTGGTAATTTCATAAAAAACTAACTCCGGATATTATGAAAAAGCTTCTATTTACTCTTCTGATAAGTGCAACAGGAGCCTGTAGTCTGTGTTTTTCACAGGATGTCTGTTTGTTATTTGATAAATTAATGCCTCAGGCTCAATATGCTGCAGGCAGGCTGAAAGACGCACTGATTGAAAATTCCTATTCTGTTGCAGCGGGAGAACAGGATTGTGCATTCAGGATAAGTATTACAACAGATACGGTTAATCTGGGGGAAGAGGCCTATTCGATCACGGTCAATGCGAAAAATATAACGATCACAGGAGGCGACCGGCGCGGCATGATATATGGCGCACTTTCATTATGTGAAGATCTGGGGAATGGAATAAAGCTGGAAAATGCTGAACAAAGCAGCGGGAAACCACATTTTGCACTGAGGGCGATCAAGCATAACACCCCCTGGTATTCGTACCGGCCCAGCTCGGCAATTGACCAGCATTTCGAAACTGTGAAGGATCTGAATTACTGGGAAGCATTTCTGGACATGATGGCCGGGAATCGTTTTAATTCCCTCTCTCTGTTTAATCTTCATCCATTTGTTTACATGATAACACCGGAGAATTTCCCTGAAGCAAGTCCTTTTGACAGTAAGGAAATGGAGGAGTGGAAGAGTTTCCATCGTGAAATTTTCAGGATGGCGTCAGAAAGGGCTATTGATACTTATATTATACCTTTTAACATATTCGTAAGTCCGGAGTTTTCAGAAGCATATAATGTAGCCCTTACAAATTTTTACCCGCACTATTACTGCCAGGGAGATACATCTGAAATAGTAAAGAGATATATGCGCGAGAGTGTTACACAGGTATTAAAAGAGTACCCCGGGCTGACAGGGTTCGGACTTACTCTCGGCGAGGGTATGGCAGGGATGTCACCACAGGAAAGGGAAGACTGGATGTTCGATACGTATATTGAAGGGATGAGACTTGCCGGCCGTCAGACCAAGCTGGTGCACCGGATACCTTTTTCGAGCACCACCGAATCGCTTGGGGCAACAAGTGTTGACCTCGAAAGACTTACGAGGAACGCAATTGAAAGAGAAGCCGGCCTTGACTTTATAAAGGGTCCTGTCTGGGCTGATCTGAAATATAACTGGTCGCATGCACACTCCACTCCCAAACTTGTAAAGGTACATGGCGGAAAGATGTTCGATACCTTTTATAATCCTGAACCGCAAGGTTATAAGATTACCTATACTGCCCGTAATGAGGATTTTTTTGCTCTTCGGTGGGGAGTGCCTTCTTTCGTCCGTGCACATATCGCAGAAAACAGCAGGAGTTATGTAGGCGGTTATTTTATCGGCTCCGAAACCTATATTCCAGCCCTGGATTATTTTACCGCGGTCACGGAACCCGTTGACTGGAAATTTGCATTTGAAAGGCAATGGCTCTTTTATAAGCTCTGGGGAAGATTGTTATATGATCCTGGCACTCCCGATGAAGTATTTAAAGCTGAATTTATACGACGTTATGGCAATGCTGCAGGGAACCTTCTGAAGGCATACTCGCTTGCTTCGTCGACACAGTTGCGCCTGGCTTCATTATACGATTCGGGATGGGATTTTACCCTCTATGGTGAAGGGTTCATGGCTCTTATAGGCGATAAAACAAGATATATTCCGGTTGACAGGCTGATCTCCCAGCCTCCTCTCGATCCTGATTATATCTCTGTAAGGAATTATGTCGAAATAACTGGTTCGGGAGGCAGTTTTGAAGACCATAAGATGACCCCTCCGGAGCTTTCAATATTGCTTGAGAGGGAGTGCCGGCAAGCTCTCAGACTGGTACGGAATATATATACCGGAAATAATGCCTCTCTTATGTATGAGGTGGCTGACGTCAGGACATGGGCCAACCTGGGGCTTCATCTTGCTGAAAAGCTGAGGGGCGCTGTCGCATTGCAGAAATTTCGTCTTGAGGGAGGAGAGGATAACAGGCAGGAGGCAATCGGTCATCTTCAGAAAGCTCTTGATTTCTGGGATGAGGTTATTAAAATAACAAGACCGATTTACAGGGATATGCCTTTAACACATTACAACGGAAGCAGCTACGACAGGAACGATGACAATCTTTTCCACTGGGCTTTGATCAGACCAGAGGTGGCAAACGATATTGAGATAGCCATTAAAGCAACTTATACTCCCTGACAAAAATTTCTTAACTGATGAACCTGAAAAAGAGTATTGAAAGGATTCCGGGAGGGATGATGATACTTCCCCTGATAGTTGGCGCTCTGATAAACACAGTTTCTCCGCAGGCACTGAAGATAGGTGGATTTACAACTGCCATTGCAACAGGATCGTCAGCACTGATAGGAGTTTTTCTGGTTTGTATGGGGGCTGGTATAAGCTTAAGGGCAGCGCCCAGGGCACTGAAGAAGGGAGCTGTGATTACCTTTACAAAGTTTATAGTAGGAGTAGCCCTAGGTCTTGTTATATCCAGGGCAGGCTGGTTGGGACTCTCATCGCTGGCGGTAATTGCTGCAATGACAAACAGCAACGGAGGCCTATATGCTGCACTTGTCGGTGAAATGGGCGATGAGACAGATGTTGGAGCAATTGCCATCCTGTCTTTGAATGATGGTCCTTTTCTTACCATGATCGCTCTGGGAGCAGCAGGAATTGCAACCATTCCCCTGAACAGTCTTATCGGAGTACTCATACCTATTGTCATAGGAATGATCCTTGGGAACCTTGACGGTGAGATGAAGAAATTCCTTATGTCGGGAGGACCTGTTCTGATCCCCTTCTTTGCATTTGCACTGGGGACAGGCATTGATCTCAAAATGCTATTGGTAGCCGGATTGGCGGGAATCGTTCTTGGCGTAATGACAACTTTCATCGGCGGTATCTTTAACATTTTGGCAGATATCTCGACAGGTGGAAGTGGAGTAGCAGGAGCTGCGGCATCAAGTACTGCCGGGAATGCGGTTGCCACACCTTCGGCTGTCGCCATGACCGATCCTTCCTTCGCAGCTTTGGCCCAAATAGCTGCCCCACAGATAGCTGCCTCAACTATAACAACAGCTATCCTTACCCCGTTGCTCACAACATTTATTGCAGGAAGAAGGAAAAGGACCAGCAAAACTGTTCAGGAACAACCTGAATTTGAAACCGGTAACAAGATCGTTATCGTTGCTGACGATCTGACAGGAGCAGGCGACACAGCTGTTCAGTTCAGCAAAAGGGACCTGAGCAGTATCGTGATCACCGACATTAAGAATATAGAGAGATCGCTTGCCGGTTATGACGTGCTGGTGGTTGACACAGAGAGCAGGTCAGACGACCGCGACACTGCATACCGCAAAGTGTATGAAACCGGGAGAGCTTTAAAGGATAAGAAATTAAAATGTATTTATAAAAAAATTGATTCAACCCTTCGTGGTAATATTGGCGCTGAAATATCAGGACTGATGGACTCCATGGACATAAGTTATGCTGTTGTTGTTCCGGCCCTGCCTGAATATGGACGTACGATACTTGATGGTTCACTTTATGTAAAAGGAGTCCTGCTTGAAGAGACAGAGACAGGGAGGGATCCAAAAACACCCGTTAAAGAATCATATATTCCTGCAGTAATTTCAGCTCAGACGAACAGGAAGACGGCGGTTGTCAGTTACAGCGAAGTGCGCGCAGGTAAAGAAAATCTTCAAAAAGTGATCAGGCAGCATATCAAAAATGGAGTTCATATTTTTGTAGCAGATGTTCAGGAGACGGAAGATCTTGATATTATCGCTTCTGCAGTTACCTCTCTTGATGAGAGGTTCCTTTATGCCGGTTCCTCAGGTCTGGCAGATTATCTTCCGGATCATCTTAACCTTGAAAAGAGTAAAAAAAGCAATCTTATAATCGCGGGTAGCGTGAGCGAAATTACCAGGCAACAAATAGAATACGTAAAGAACAATTCGGAAATAAATCTGATCGACATCGATACCCTCAAACTGTTTTCAGGTGAGAAGAGCAAAAAGGAGGAGCGGGAGAGGATCCTCAGAATAACCAGGGACTTATGTTCCAGGGGTGAGGATATCATTATCAGAAGTGCGTCTGACCCGGCTGAGGTGACAGCCTGTTTTGAGAAGGGCCTCCGGCTGGGACTTGACAGGTACCATGTAAGCGAAGCGATAGCCATTTTCATAGGAGAAATTGCAGCATCTTCCATCAGAGATCTTCAGATCAACAGTGTGTTGCTTACCGGCGGAGACACTGCCATTAAAACGGCACGATCGCTTAATATTACCGGGACCATTATTGAGAATGAAATCCTCCCCGGGATACCATCCGGCAGGTATGCCGATGACCGTTACAGAGATTTGATAGTTGTAACAAAAGCAGGAGGGTTCGGAAATGAAGAGGCACTCCATAAAGTTTTACTGTTTCTTAAAAAAGGCAAAAAATGAAAGGAAGGAGAAAAAAGATCATAGGAGTAACAATGGGCGATCCTTCAGGGATAGGACCGGAAATAATTTTAAAAAGCTTTGAAAGAAAAGAGATCCGGAACATGCAGCTATTGGTGATTGGCGATTTTGGCATTATGCAGAAAGCTGCCGGTCTGTTGAAGACAGAAACATTTACCCTCAGGAGAGTTAGTGATCCCGGGGAGTGTGAATTTAAACCAGCCATTTTGAATGTACTGGATCTTCAGCTGGTTGATGTAAAATTATTCCGCTCAGGAGTTGTGATGGCCTCTTCCGGAGCTGCTGCATTTGAATCAGTTAAAAAGGCGGTTGAACTCACCCAGAAAAAGCTTATTGATGCTATTGTTACAGCGCCTCTTAACAAGGAAGCCCTGCACCTGGCCGGGAAAAATTATCCGGGTCATACCGAGATACTGGCTTCGCTGACAGGAACGAAGGATTATGCCATGCTGTTATACGACAAAAAACTTAGTGTCATCCATGTATCGACACATTGTTCACTTTTCGAAGCAGTGACAGGCTTGAAAAGAGAACGGATCGAAAAGGTGATCTCCCTGGCTAACGATGCAATGACAAGAATAAAGGGCGCAAAGCCCAGGATTGCTGTTGCGGGCATTAATCCGCATGCCGGTGAGAACGGACTGTTTGGCAACGAAGAGCTTCTTCAGATAGCTCCGGCCGTCAGCAACATGAAACTGAAAGGAATCGATGTTTCCGGGCCTTTACCGCCTGATACGGTATTCCTTCAGGCAGTCCAGGGCAAATATGATGTAGTCGTGGCAATGTATCACGATCAGGGTCATATACCACTTAAAATTCTGGGATTCAGAAGTGGTGTGAATATTACGGTAGGGCTGCCTGTTATCAGGACCTCTGTTGATCATGGTACTGCCTTTGAAATTGCATGGCAGGGAAAAGCAGATGAACACAGCATGATAAATGCTGTCAAACTGGCATTCAGGCTTGCAGAATAACTGAAACGCCCGGGAACAGGCTTTTTGCTTTATTCCCGGGGAGCCTGATAGTCGAGGAAATCGCTGTTGCTGACAAAGGCTATACTTTTACTATCGGGCGACCAGTTTGGAACATTCATTGTCCCCTGTCCGCCGTAAACATATGCAACTATCCTGGCTTCACCGCCTGTAACAGGAACAAGCCTGATATATACGTGTTTGTAGAAAGGATGGTCTCCTGATGGTACAGACCGGGGAAACGAAATGAACACTATCCACTTTCCGTCGGGTGAGATATGCGGAAACCAGTTATTAAGTTCGTCAAATGTCAGTTGTACGGGATTTTTACCGTCGGGTGTCATCCGCCATATCTGGCTTGTCCCGGTCCGGTCGGAGTTGAAGTAGATATATTTTCCGTCGCGGGAATATTCAGGTCCGTCATTCAGTCCTTTAACGTCTGTAAGAACAGTTTCCTGTCCGCCTTTTTCGGAGATCCTGTATATACCCCAGTTATCATTTCTTACGGCTGTGTACACAAGGTATTTCCCATCGGGCGACCACCCGTGAAGATAGGAGGGACTCAGTGCAGTGACCCTCTTAGCTTCTCCTCCCTGTCGTGGTATTGTGAAAATGACCGACTGCCTTTCCTCTTTTGTCGAACTGCTGATTCCCATCTTTTTCCCGTCGAAGGAAATTACATGATCGTTATTGTTGTTTATTGCTGCTCCTGTCTCTATCCTTGACGGTTTCCCTGTACGAAGGTCAAAATCATACAAAACACCATCGCTGTTTATGGTGAAAATGTTCGGATCTATCATCCAGTTTGGAGCCTGAAGTGAGTTGGGGGCAGTGTATACTATTCTGCGGTCTCCTGTTCCGATATCCATAACTTCTATATGGCTTCCGATATAGTCGCGGTAAGGCTGATATCCTTCTTTGGGAGGAATAATCACCCTGACATTTTTGAAAGTGGCTTTTTCAGAAGCTTCATTACTGGCAGAACAAACAAATAATCCAATATAAACTTCATCTCCCAGATCAATTCCGGTTACCTGCTCCTCAAAAAATCTTTCTCCCATTATGGCTGCCGACATAATGATCGAGTTCCCCCTTCTTTCAAGTTGTATAACATCAGCACCTGTTACCGGCAGAAGTTTTGACTCCATGTCAAGCGAAGGAAGTTCCCTGAATTGTAAAAATGCCTTCCCATCGCCCTGAACGGTCGCCAGAGCAGCCGGCGAATTTGCCTCAAGACTATGTCTTATCATCCATCCTATCTTTTTTTCAGGAGCCCCTTCAACTCCCTGAAACTTCATATTTGCCCTGAGAATAAAATTACCTGTAAGCTTACGATAGACATACTGTAATTCATCTTTCTGGCCACCGGTACCTGAACCTGCCCCCGAAATGGTAAAAACCTGTTTGTCGTCATCAAAGGCAGCAGCGCCGGCTATCTTTACATCACCTATTCCCGAAGTTCCGGTAAATAATCCAATTCTCTGACCGGCTGAAGGCTCATAAAAAAGGGAGATCAGCAGGACTATTAATAACAGATTTTTAATGTTCATGATTTCTTTTTATTTGAATTTGTAAACAAAGGCGATCAGTAATTTTAATGGAAGGTAATTTTAATTATATTTTCCCGATATACAATAATATCTATATGCGAATATATCATATTACAGGTTTCATGAGCTTCGCTGTAGTAAAATGATTTCCGGTGTTATTAATGTTATAAAAAACAGGGGGCTGTCTCTTTTTAAATTTAAGACAGCCCCCCTGAATTTTTTGAATTATGTTATTCTTCTACCTTCTTCCTCCTGACATTGAAGAGCTTCTCATGCTGCGTTGCATTGCGCTGTTTCGCATTCCGGCATTTGCTGTCGCCCTGTTTACGCATGATGCATCTTTTAAACGTGTCCTGGCCTGTTGGTTCCCTGATTGTGACATTGCCTGTGAGGGATCGTGTAAACGTATCCGGTCCCTTTTTTGCAGCTGGTCCTGAGTTCCGGTCTGATCCTGAAGATTCACATGGGCTCTTGTACGTTTCTGAATCATATCCCCGGCCTGAACCTGTGACCGTAACTGATCACCTGTCTGAGCCTGTGTCTGAACCTGATTCTGAGTCTGATCCTGCGTCTGACTGACGGTCTGTGCCGAGATGCCTGCACTTATCAGAAGTGCGATGGCAGATAAAAAAATTGTCCTTTTCATATTACTACTATTTGAATTATTAATTATTTACAATTCAAAAGTACATATGTAAAGATGAACATATGATGAAATTTTGTTTCCTGTGTAAATAATTTCGTTTCTGACGGTCACATAGATTTCACGGCGCAATGTGAGAACCCACCTCTAAATAGTGAGGGCCAACAGATACAATCAGCCGGCAGTACTCTTTATTCCCCGACAACTTTTATCAGTTTACCTGCCGGTACCTGATCGGTAAGTTCCAGATTGTTGAGAAGGGCCATTTCAGCCATTATACCCTGGGGTACCCTGTAATAGGTGAAAGCATTTGCCAGTGTTCCAGTTTTCTGAACTTTTCTTACAATTATCCTCTTCTGTTTTACATTCAGTTTTGAAGGGTCGGTCAGCTTTGAGAAAGTTGTCATTGATGATTCAAAGAGCCGGGAATAGCTGTTAAAGTCAGCATCGGAAGAGAGCCCGTGGAAAACAAAATAGTTTTTATTATAGCTTATGAAGTAGGAGAGGACACGTATTGTCTGCTGGGCACCTGTTGACTGATCCTGTGAGACCTGTGTCGAAATAGCTGCTATTGCCGGCATCCCGTTAACAGTCGTTTTTTTGCTTTCCTGAACAGTGATCCCAAGCTGATCAATTGTACTTTGGGCTGCTTCCTCAAGTGAATTGCCTGAAGCAAGGGTGAATATCATAAGAGCCTTTCCGTCGGTAGGAGCCATTCTTACCTGGGCAGGCTGGTTTTCGAGCTGCCATCCGCCCGGATATGAGAATCTGAACTGAAGGTCAGGGTGATAAAATACATTGTTCTCTATAAAACCCTGCCTGGGATCCTCTCCGTACACAATGCCGTCAATCATCTGAAGATAGCTGTCAGCATTAACTTTGTATTCGGGCAGCTGTAGTTTTTGTTGCCATTCTGTTGCTCTCTGGTTTACTGTATTGTAACGATCGCCCGGATCGGGATGGGTTGAAAGGAAAGTAGGGACGCCAGCCTGTTCGCTGGCCATATTCATTTTATTCAGGACCTGGAAGAAGTCAGCCATCTTATGTGCATCATAACCTACTTTTGAAGAGTATTCAACACCAAGCCGGTCGGCCTGAACCTCATCGTCGCGGCTGAATTTAAGAAACAGCAGCTGCATTCCCTGCATTGCATAATCGGCATACTGCTGTAAATCTTTTGAGACAATAAGCCCTCCTATCAGTATCAGGGTTCCCAGCTGCTGCTTGCTTTGCTGGCTTACCGAATGGCGGGCAGTAATATGACCCATCTCATGCCCCAGGACACCCAGCATCTCAGCTTCATTATTGAGCTGAGCCAGAATTCCCCGGGTAAGGTAAATATAACCTCCGGGAACAGCAAAAGCGTTGACAACAGGGGAGTCAAGGATTTTTACATGGTATTGAAGCTTTGACCGATGAGAGATCAACCCCATCTCATTACCTTTCTGCTGAAGAAAACGTTGAAGGTCATCCTTTTTATACTCCCCGAAGGTAGCAATGACCTGAGGATCGTACTGAAGCCCCATGGCAACTTCCTGTTCTTCCGACATAAGCATTAACTGCTTTTTCCCTGTTACCGGATTTATTGCACAATCTGAAAAAAACAGCATCAGTGAAAGCAGAAATGCAACTTTCGACAGAATTTTAAGTTTTTTCATCATAATATAGTTTTGATATTAAAGGTATCACAGCTGTCCCGCATAAGCATAGGGATTACACATGTGTGACCCCGGCGGGCTCGCCAGGGCCCGGCTGTAAATAATACTTATTCGTGTTTGTGTCTGAAATAACATGTGGATTCCGTAACATAAAAAATTCCTGGTTAAGCGCTGGGATAATTCTGTTAAGATATCCGTCAGGTTCAATTCTTAAAGATACACAAAATAAAAATTCCGGCCTCCCGTTTTATAAAATCATGGCATCATTTATTGAACTGACTGTGACGCAAAGAACGAACTGTGGTTCATTTCTGCATTTTCAGACAAAGCAATAAAGTGAGATGGTAATTATGAACATTTGTTTCTTTTGAACTGTTAAATAGGTAGATTTGTAAATAATCCATAAATTATCTGTAATGAAAAAAATCGTCTTAACATTAGTACTTTCAATTTGTGTTTTTGTATTTGTAAATGCACAGGATTACAACACCGGCATCGGATTCAGAGGTGGCTTCGCAAATGGTATAACCGTTAAACATTTCCTGAATGAGAGATCGGCATTTGAAGGTATTATTGCTTCCCGGTGGAGAGGTCTTGAGATTACCGGCTTGTATGAAATACATAACACGGCTTTTGATGTTGACAGGCTAAACTGGTATTACGGTGTCGGTGGGCATTTGGGATTCTGGAACGGAGACTATGCCGGATGGGGAGATGAAGGATCAAATTACACTGTTATAGGAGTAGATGGTATTCTTGGTATTGAGTACAATTTTAAAGAATTACCTATAAACCTGAGCCTTGACTGGAAACCGGCTTTTAACATTGTTGGATACTCAGGATTCTGGGGTGACGGAGGTGCATTTTCTATAAGATATATTTTCTGAAAATTTTCCTGCCCTGATGAAGGTTCCTCTGGTCAACCTGGAAACAGGGTGACCGGAACCTCAGTACCTCTCTTTTCAGCCGAAAGATAACCTGCATATATTGTAGCAATTACATCTGCTGCAAGAATGCTTCCGCTTTCAACCGGTTCGTCAAAGGCAGCTGCCCGGTAGAATGCTTCCATTTCGTGCTGGTATCCGGTAAACCAACTTTCATCGGGTGAAACAGATGACCATCCCTCTTTAGTCTCCGTCTTTTCTACCAGATACACATCATTAAAATGTCTGCCGTCGGGTGTGTATGCCTGCATTGAGTTATTCGGACTGATATTGCAGATAGTCCTGTGATTGCTGGTATTCACCTCTATCCAGTTATGGACTCCTCCCATTACCAGCTCGCTGGCAAAGATGTCTGCAAAGGTCCCGTCATCAAATACTATATGAAGCAGGGCAAAATCCTCAATATCGGTGTATGTTGTCCTCAGATGTCCGTCGTCAGCAAAGTTTTTCATACGGGTCATGGCATGGGTACGTGCTGTGACTGTGGCCGGCCTTACAGGTTTCCCGTACCGTTTAGTGCCTTCAACCTGCTTGAAGTAAAGAGCTGCAGACAGAGGATGGCAGCCTTTTCCTATCATGGATCCTCCCCCGGAATATTTCCAATGGCCATATGCAGCAGAATGCGATCCCGAGTGGGATTCTTCTCCATGCATCCACAGAATCTGACATCCGGTCTTTTCAATGATATCCCTTTCCTTGACGACTGAAGGGGCATAGATCCAGTTTTCGGCATACATAATTTTTCCACGGCTCTTCTTTTCGGCTTCAAGCATTCTGCTGACACTTTCAAGAGCCTGTTTCAGCCCTGTTTCACGCGGGAATGTATCCCCGTTAAAATTATCACTTCCATCTCCAAAATACCCTGTAAAGGGTTTTTCCACAATAACATGTTTGTCTTTTTTAAGGGATTTAATCACCAGCTCCTCATGGCTTGAGGGAGGTGTGCAAACATGAATAACATCACTGTCGGATATAAGGGCCTCTACTGTTTGATATGATTTCAGGTTACGTGGTGTGGTGAAATGACTGAGCCTTTCCGGAGTAATGGAAAAGACTCCGGTAATTTCAATATCGACCGAAAAAATCCGCCGGAGCGCTGTATAATGAAAACCGGCAGCATACCCCGAACCTATTATGCCCGTCCTTAAATGTGGCCTTTCCATATTTCTTTTCTGAAAAGTAAGTACCTGTTAATGTAAAATTACAGTTTATTATTCTCAACCTTAACCTTCCCGCATTCGCGGGATTTCGTCACTTCGTTCCTCAACACTTTCTATCTCAAGCTCTACCTTCCCGCATTCGCGGGATTTCGTCACTTCGTTCCTCAACACTTTCTATCTCAAGCTCTACCTCAAACTCAAGTGCTCCCCATCTATTCCCACCTGAAAATCCTCCAGCCTTTTGCCCTGGCAATTTTCAGGAGTTTTTTATCAGGATTCACACACACCGGGAATCCTGCTATGCTTAATGCGGGAAGATCAGATATTGAGTCTCCGTAATACCATGTTTTATCAGGGGAGATGTTGTTTGATTCACAATATTTTATAAGTCTGATTGCTTTTTCTTCCCCGAAGCAGAAATTACCTGCTATTCCACCGGTGCAATATCCATCATTCACTTCAAGGTCGGAACAGAGGACATCGTCCATATAAAGGTATCCGGCAACCTCCCTGCAAACCGGCCGGATCGCTGAGGAGAGCATTACCAGGGCTGCATTCTCGCCTCTGTGATTATTTATCTCTGCCAATGCTTCCCTGTAGATTGATGGTATAAGGACTGAAGCGGAAACTTCGCAGGAGAGGTCAATTATAGATTTTTCAGGCAGACCTTTAACCCAGGCTGCCATATCGCCAAGGATTTTTACAGTGTCTTTTAAGTCAAGCTTATACAGGAGCGAAAGATAAATTGCCCTGATGAGACCCGTGCACGGCATCATACCTTTTTTACGTGCCAGGTTAACAAGTGCTCTGCCGCTGTTGGCAGCAATAAGCGTCCTGTCGAGGTCAAAAAAGGCAATATATGATTTCTTACTTTCTGAAGAAATGGTTTCCATCGGGGTTATAGATAATATTCAGGGCTCCGGGCATTATTCCGATATCAAAGCTTTTTGCAAAGAACAGTTCTCCATCGACATGGAAGGGTACCTTTTCGGTAAACTCAATCTCAAGTCCTGTTGAGTGATAATAATTGACCTTGTTGTTTGTAATATGTTTACCTTCAGGAACTTTAAGAAGTAACCGGAATCTCTGCAGAAGATTCAGCTTTTTAATCATGCAAATGTCGAGAAGACCGTCATTGGCAATTGCTTCAGGAGTCAGAAAGAAACCTCCCGCAAATCTTCTTCCTATTGATACTGTATTGATGAAGCATTCGGTTTCGGAGATGTTATGATCACTTTTTACAGTCATATTCTTCTCACTGAAAAAAAGGAGTGTCCTGACTATATGCCATATGTATTTATGTTTTCCGCCTTTCTTTACCTTCCCCGGTTCTATATAATTCTGTGCCGCGACTTCTGCATCGAAACCGAGGCCCATGCCGTTGGTAAAGATCATCCCGTTGACCGTACCTGCATCCATGGGTATAATATTCCCGGAAAAAAAGATATCCCACTCCCTTTCCCCGAAACGGCCGGGAAATCCCAGTATCTGTATAAAATCGTTCCCTGTGCCTGCAGGGATTATACCGGTAACAACATCCGTCCTGTTTATGAGGCGTCTGGCTACCTCATTGAATGTACCGTCACCACCCACTCCGATGATATGGCTGTATCGCTGGTTTAAATAGCGTTCTGCAAGTTCAGTTGCGTGGCCGGGCCTTTCAGTGAGTACTATTTCTCCGTTCACATTGTGTTTTTTTATCATTGCGGTGATTTCAGGAACAAGTTCTCCTGCAAAACCGTTGCCTGCTGTCGGATTGACAATGAAAATCCATTTTTCCCCTTCTGGTTCTGTCATCTGGTATCTTTAGTTTGATTATTGTAGGAATTGCCGGTCAGAAAAAATTTACTTACTGCAAAGGTTAATCGTGGATTATGGCCTTTTTACCGGGTTTGTTATTATATGCTGATTCGATCACGCTTCTGACCGATCCGATTATCTCATTATCTTTCCTGCTGATAAGATCTTCCCTGGGTATTGGCTTATGTATCACAACATTAAGTTTTGATCCGAAGTTGATATAGAACCGGTTTTTTGGCTTAAGATTATAAAATCCGTTTAATGTGACAGGTAAAATATCAATTTCTCTTGTTCTCAGCAGGAAGATGAAACCCCTGTAAAAGGGATTGATTTTGCCATCGAGGGTGCGCGTTCCTTCAGGGAACAATGCAACTGATTGATTTTTCGATTTTTCAATAAGCTGTTCAAGCATATGCCTCGTATTGGTGACTGTAGGCTCTTTAAAAGGAACATAGTCTGTAAGCCGGAGAAAACGTCCGAATACCGGGACCTTCAGCAAGCGCTCATGACCGAACCATGATACCTCAGGGAAGAAGGACGTTATAGCGACAATATCAAAAAGACTTGCATGATTGGCAACAACAATATATCTCCTGCTTCTGTCAAGATTTTCTTTACCATAGATATGAAGCCGGGTTGCCATAATAAAAAAAACCGACCGGGCCCAGATCCTCGAAAGAAACCTGGCAGGTCTTTTTGCCCTCATATATGTAAGGAACATGACAAGAAAGACTCCTATCGCAGTATAAATATATAATATCGCGAATACAGGAACTGATAATATACTATATAAGGCTGAACTGGTCAAACGGGTCGTATATAATTGCATTAACTTAATACCGGGTGCAAAGATAAATGTACTTTATAAGCTCAAAGAAAATTAATATTTTCCTGAATTGCTAACAAAAGCAATCTGCTGGCTGTCGGGAGACCATGAAGGTACATTAATTGTGCCCTGCCCGCCATAGAGGTATGCAATAACCTTTGAGGCTCCTCCTGAAGCAGGCATCATATTCAGAGTCACCCTCTTGTATGAAGGATGGGAATTCAATTCTATATCCGGAGGAAATGCAATGAATACTAACCATTTCCCATCCGGAGAAATATGAGGGAACCAGTTATTATTCCCGTCGAAGGTTACCTGTTCGCGTTCTGTGCCGTCAGGCTTCATCCTCCATATCTGCATGTGACCGGTATGACTGCCATTATAGTAAATATATTTTCCATCAGGAGAATACTCGCAGCCATCTGCACGTTCGTTTGCTTTAACATTGGTGAGACGGACCTCTTTGTTGCCCTTAAGGGTATTTCTGAATATATTGTATCCTTCATCTCCCTGCCGGTTCCCGATATATATTACTTCTTTATTGTTCGGAGCCCATCCATGCCAGTAGGAAGGAGTCTCTTCAGAAATGAGTTTTGGCTTTCCACCTTTCAGAGGCAGGTAATATACAGTTGAGCCTCCTCCGGGCATCCCTTCGCGCTGATGACTTATGGCAAGAAGCTTCCCGTTCCATGATATGCCATGATCGTTATTATTCCTGTTTGCAAATCCTGTATTAAGTTGTTCGGGGATACCTCCTTCGATTGGTATTTTCCATAATAGCCCGTCCATGTTGAACAGCAGTTTTTTGCCGTCGGGCATCCAGTTTGGAGCTTCAAACCTGCTGTTTTTTTCAAAGATCACTCTCCTCTTACCGTCAAAAACATTCATTGTTTCAAGCCTGCAGCCCAGGTAGCCCTCAACAGAAGGATTATAACTGTTGCTGACCGGATTGTCAATCCTTACATTCCAGATCCTCACCTCTTCGGAGACATCAGGGTTATGCGAGCAGATAAAAAGCCCTGCAAGGATCTCATCCGGCATTGTCATCATTTCATAAGATCCTATAGTCTCAAGGGGGCCGGCTTCCCGGGCTGCCCTCATCACTATTATTTTTCCGGCCCTTTCAAGCTGGATGACATTATAATCTGATCCCGGTGCAAATAATTCATCCTGAGGATCTCTCATCGGTGCTCCATTAAAATTACGCCATTGCATTACAGTTAGTCCATCGCCATGGAGAACTGCTGACATGTGCGCTGAGTTCTCCTCTGTCGAGGCTCTTAACATCCATCCGGTTTTCCTGTGAGGTTCAGTCCCCTTCCCGGTCAATTCGAAATTTGCCGTTATGATAAAGTCCCCTTTTATCTTTTTGTACAGATAATGGAATTCATCTCTTTCGAACCAGATATTGTAACCGCCTCCCTTAAGAGTATAACTCTGGTCAGTAGCGTCGTACAGGGAAGATCCTTTAATCCGGGGGTTACCAATATCGGCTGAGGATTCGAAGATACCGGCAGGAATATTCTGTGCCAGTCCTGCATTAAAAATCAGTAAAAAAAAGATAACAGAGATTGATTTCATAGGTGACCAGGTTTATTAATAATAAGATTCTTCAGAGCCAGATCATTTAAAGTTAACCATTCCGGCTCACTTCGCCAAAGTAAAAGATGAAAAACACTTGTGCAATCGGTTGCAGGAATAAATATAATTTATAATTTTGACAGTGATTCATGCCGATATTTCTAATTTTAAAGCCTGATTATTAATATGAACCTTTCAAATTTTATTGATCAATGAGTGACATTCTTGAAAAGATAGCCAGGTGCGTTGAGTATGGCAAAACAGATAAGTTATCTCCTTATCCGCCTGATATGAAGGGGCAGGAGGGAGCTGATGAGTTTACAAAACAGGCTCTTGAGGCAGGGATTAAACCTGATGATATTCTTGAGAACGCACTGATCCCGGCAATGGCAGTCGTTGGCGACAAGTTCAGCAGAAAGATAATATATGTGCCCCAGATGCTGATGGCAGCAAAAGCAATGAATAGCGCGATGAAACATCTGAAGCCATTTTTCCAGTCGGGAGAGACAAAGCGAAAAGGTAAATTCATTATTGGTACTGTATCCGGTGATCTTCATGATATTGGCAAAAACCTTGTCTCGATGATGGTTGAAGGCGGCGGCTGGGAGGTTATTGATCTTGGCGTTGATGTGGGAACCGACAGGTTCCTTAAAGCCATTGAGGAGAACCCTGATGCTGTTGTCGGTCTTTCTGCTTTACTAACAACAACAATGGAAAATATGAAGAATTCCGTTGTTGCAATAAAATCAAAATATCCCGGATCAACGATCCTTGTCGGAGGAGCTCCGGTTACGATGGAATACTGCAAAAAAATAGGAGCTGATTTTTATTCACCCGACCCGCAGGGTGCAGTAAATTATCTGAAACAAATGGTTTCATAATTAATAATTTACGGAATGAGGACAATTCTGAGGGGAAAAGAGAGCGAAGTAGTTATTGACACTGAAGGACCTGTTGTCATTATCGGGGAATCAATTAATCCAACCAGGAGGAAAAAGCTGGTAAGCACTCTTCAGGAAGGAAAATTTGATTACGTTCTCGAACTGGCAGAAAGCCAGATAAAAGCAGGTGCTGATGTACTTGATGTAAATGTCGGATATCCCGGGGTTGATGATGTCAGACTTCTTCCCGAAACGGTTAAGGCAATTCAGGACAGGTTCGACATACCTCTTTGCCTTGATTCCCCGAATCCGAAGGCAATAGAAGCTGCCCTTAAAGTAGTCGTGGGGAAATGCCTTATCAATTCAGTAAACGGGGAAGAAGCCTCCATGAAAGTACTGCTTCCGTTAGCCAGGGAATTTAATGCGGCCATTATTGGATTGTGCATGGATGATGAAGGGATAACTCATGATCCGGAAAAGAGACTTAAGATAGCAGAGAAAATAATTGAAAGAGCTATTGCTGCAGGGATCAAAGCTGAAGATGTTGTTATAGATCCCCTGGCAATGGCTGTCAGTGCTGATCCCCAGGCTTGTCTGGTGACTATGCGGACTATTAAGCTGGTACATGATAAACTGGGACATAATATAACCCTGGGAGCCAGTAATATATCGTTCGGCTTACCCGGCAGGGAGGCTCTGAATTCTTCATTTATGGCAATTTCCATACTTAACGGGCTGACGTGTCTCATAGCCAATCCCGAAAAGATAACGGCTGCTGTGAGGGCATCTGATCTGATACTTGGCAGGGATGATTTTGCCGTGAGGTTTATTGAGTACTATCAGAGCCGTATGTAGTTAGTGAAAAGAACATAATATCAGAATAGAGATACATTCATGTCAGGGATAAAACCTGCCCGCAGATGGCAACCCGCATTTTACCCGTTTAAAAAGGAGACCTTTGGACGACGGGTTCTTGCAAAAACAGAGCTTATCATAAAAGGACCCCTGTTCGGATGCCGGATGTGCGGGAACTGCCTTCTTCAGGAGACAGCCTTCATTTGTCCCATGGAGTGCCCGAAAGGATTGAGAAACGGGCCATGCGGCGGGATTACTCCTTCCAAAAACTGCTATGTGGATGAAACCCGGAAATGTATCTGGTACTGCATTTATAAAAGAGCTCTTAAAACCGGTACGGAGGAAAAGCTTCTCGAAGTTCTGCCTCCGCTCGACTGGAACAAAACAGGCACTGCGACGTGGGGAGATGTTGTGAGTGAGGTAAGAAAAGCCGGGGCAGGCAGATTTTTTTCAGCGATCGTATCAAAAGATAAAGAGAAGAGGACCATTGTATGGGATTCTGTTTTTAGGAGTGTACGGCAGCCTGACTGGTGGAATGGGGATTCTGATTATCATCCTCCCGGTTATACCGAACCTGTTTCGGGCCTCGAAAAGCGGTTGAAAAGCGGCGCGTTCGTAGTTGCCACTGAAGTAACACCTCCCCTGGGAGCAAACACAGACAGGCTGATAAGGGATATTGAGATGGTAAAACCTTTCTCTACAGCGATAAACTTTACCGATTCATCTTCAGCAAAGCCAAAAATGTCAAGTGTTGCCTGTTCAAAAATAGCCTGCGACCTGAATGCTGAACCTGTCCTTCAGATTGCCGCCCGCGATACTTCAAGATGCGGACTTCAATCCGATGTTGCAGGGATCAACGGTATAGGGATAAAAAATATTCTGTGTATAACCGGCGACAGCCCGAAGGTTGGTCCTGCCCCGGAAAGCTCGATGAATATAGTTGACCTCGATTCAGTTCAGATGTTATGGATACTGAGAAAAATGAGAGATGAAGGCACATATCTCGACGGAAGAAAAATGAAAGATCCCCCGCATTTTTTCCTGGGGGCTGCGACGTCGCCATTTGCGTCCGATCCTGTATTACAGGCAATTAAGGATCATAAGAAGATAAATGCCGGGGCTCAGTTTTTTCAGACAAACCTGATATTTGAACCCGACCGGCTTGACCAGTGGTTTGAGCAACTCGATAAAAGAAATATACTTGACAAGGTGTATATCCTGGTGGGCCTTGCACCTCTGAAAAGCCTGAAAATTGCCCGGTACCTTCATAACAGCGTTCCCGGGGTGAGTCTTCCTGAAAATATTCTCCACAGAATGGAAAAAGCAGGAGAGTCGGCACCGGAAGAAGGTGTGCAGATTGCTCTCGAAATTATCGATTCGGTGAAACGGAAAAAAGCCGTCAACGGGATACATATTATGACATTGGGATGGGAATCAATCGTTGAAAGAATTGTAACAGAATCAGGTTTATGCACGAAGTAACCTTCTCATTCAGCTTTGATCAGCTTAACCTGAATGTGCCCCGGATTGAAAGTGTAATGGGGTACAAGGAGGGAGAGGACCGTGCACTTGTAAGCTCTCTTATAAGGGAAGTACTTGAGGAAGCTGCAACAATATGTGCCATTAAAGGTGTGTATTACATATTTGACGACATAAATCCTGATAATAAGAGCAAATCTATACAGACCGGGAGTGTTGTATTTCAGGTCGGGAGGATAATATTCAATCAGATAAAAAAATCAGAATCGCTGGCAGTATTTCTTTGCACGGCAGGGGAGGAGATTGGCCTCAGGGCCGGAAATTCAGTCGGGGGGAAGGACTTCCTGAAAGCATATGTATATGATGTTGTCGGGAGTGAAATAGTTGAAGCTGCAGCCGACGTATTGCAGGCCCGGCTGAAACAGTCAATGGAAGAAGAGGGATTTAATATTACCAACAGGTTCAGTCCGGGGTATTGCAGCTGGGATGTTTCGGAGCAACATAAATTGTTCAGTCTTATCCCCGGTAATTATTGTGGCATCAGGCTGACTGATTCCGCACTTATGCAGCCTGTTAAATCGGTCAGTGGGATAATCGGCATAGGCACTAATGTCAGAATGAATCCTTATGCCTGCAATTTATGTGATAACACCAATTGTATTTACAGAAGGAACAAGGATGTTGCCGGGAAATAGTTTAATTTTATAATGCAATAAGGGAAAAAACTGCTTTTTAATATATAATCCATAAACAAATGAAAAATAAAAAAATGATGAGCCGGTCATTGAATGTGCTCCTCAGATCGGTTCTTACAGTACTTTTAATGACATCGCCGGGAATCGTATCCATGGCTCAGAAAACCTATCAGTTTCCTTTCCTGAATCCGGATCTTAGCGTTGGGCAACGGGCTGATGACATTGTTTCGAGAATGACCCTCGACGAAAAAATAGGACAGATGCTGGATGTTGCACCTGCTATCGACCGGCTTGGTGTCCCGGTTTATAACTGGTGGAACGAGTGTCTTCATGGTGTGGGCCGGGCAGGGTTGGCCACAGTTTTCCCCCAGGCTGTCGGTATGGGCGCTACCTGGGATGAGGATCTTATACTCCGTGTCTCAACGGCAATTTCCGATGAGGCAAGGGCAAAGCATCATGAATTTGTCAGAAACGATTCCAGGGCCAGATACCAGGGACTTACCTATTGGACCCCCAATATTAATATTTTCAGGGATCCACGCTGGGGGAGAGGCCAGGAAACTTACGGAGAAGATCCCTTCCTTACGGGCCGCCTGGGGGTGCAGTTTATCAGAGGCCTTCAGGGTGACGATCCCCGATATTTTAAAACAATAGCAACCATTAAGCATTTTGTCGTCCACAGCGGACCGGAGCAGGGCAGGCACTCTTTTGATGCAATCACTGATCAGCGGGATTTCATGGAGACCTATCTCCCTCAGTTTGAAATGGGAATAAAAGAGGGAAAAGCATACTCGGTGATGTGCGCGTATAACCGTTACAATGGTGTAACATGCTGCGGAGGCGAATCGCTTCTTGATGGTATCCTGCGCACCGAGTGGGGATTTGACGGATTTATTGTTTCCGACTGCGGGGCAATAAATGACATATATGCCGGACATAAGGTTGTCCAGACTCCAGCAGAGGCAGCCTCCCTGAGCGTCAGGGCAGGGACTGACCTTGAATGCGGATCAGTTTACAGGAACCTTAAGGAGGCAGTCAGCAAAAAACTAATTACCGAAGAGGAAATTGATACCGCCGTAAAAAGGCTGTTCATTGCCCGGTTCAGGTTGGGCATGTTTGATCCTCCCGAAATGGTAAAATATACAAGTATCCCTTACAGTGTTGTTGACAGCAAGGAAAATAAATTGCTTGCAAAAGAGACAGCCCTGAAATCAATGGTACTGCTTAAGAATGAAAATAACATTCTTCCTCTTAAAAAAGATATCGGCACCGTTGCTGTTATTGGCCCCAATTCGGATGAGGATTTTGTACTGCTTGGTAATTATAACGGGACACCTTCAGACCCTGTAACACCCCTCAGAGGGATAAGGGAGAAACTGGAAGGCAAGTCAAAAGTTATCTATGCCAGGGGTAGCGAATGGGCCGCCGGCATGCCTGTTTTTGAGGTAATTCCTTCAAATATCCTTTATAATGAAGGCACCCGGGGAGGATTAAAAGGTGAATATTTTAACAACCGTGATTTTACTGGTGATGCCATGTTCACACGGGTCGACACCAAAATTGACATGCAGTGGGGAGAAAATGCACCAACAGACGATATGGATGTTGACAATTTCGGTATCAGATGGACAGGAGAGATTGTTCCGGAATTCACGGGCCCATATCAGATCGGGTTCGTTTCTTCATGCAAAGTCAGGATCTTCATGGGCGACTCACTTCTGATCAGTACTCCTTCGTTTTCGATGGATGAGAACAGAAATCCAAGGATGAGAAGATCAGAACCGGTTGTTCTTGAAGCCGGAAAAAAATACAACTTCAGGGTTGAAGCTTCCGAGACTTCCGGAGAAGCCCAGGTTCAACTACTCTGGGCATTACCTGAGAAACAATACTTCGAAAACATGAAAAACGAGGCATTAAATGCTGCCAGACAGGCTGATGTTGTAATTATGTGCATGGGTATAACCCCTCGACTGGAAGGGGAGGAGATGAACGTTGCAGTAGAAGGGTTCAAGGGCGGTGACAGAACCAAAATCGACCTGCCCCCGGTACAGCAGGACCTTATCAAGGCTATTCATGCCACCGGCAAGCCGGTAGTACTGGTACTGCTTAATGGAAGTGCCATTGCAATAAACTGGGAAAAGGAGAACATTCCTGCTATCCTGGAGGCATGGTATCCGGGTCAGGAAGGCGGAGCCGCTATAGCTGATATCCTGTTCGGTGATTATAATCCTGCCGGCCGTCTGCCTGTAACATTTTACAAGTCGGTTGACGATCTCCCGGATTTCGAGGACTATAACATGAAAAACCGTACATACAGATATTTTACCGGAGATCCTTTATTCCCATTCGGATACGGATTAAGCTATACAACTTTCGAATACAGCAAGATGAAAGTAAGTAAGAAAATAAAGGCCGGTGATGAGGTAACTGTAAAAGTAAATGTAAAGAATACAGGGAAAATGGCCGGCGATGAAGTGGTTCAGCTCTATGTATCAAATCTTGGTTCAAAGTACCCGGTTGCTTTACGTACACTTAAAGCTTTTGACAGGGTTAATCTGTTACCGGGAGAAACCAGAACCCTTTCCTTCCGTGTTGCTTCAGATGCTTTTTCTGTTATTGACGACAAAAATGAAAGAGTAATTCTGCCGGGGCAGTTTACTGTCGCTGTTGGTGGTCATCAACCTCAGCTTGACGGAACTGCAAAAGAGGCTTCGGTTACTAAAGCGCTCGTTACGGTTCAGTAATTCTCAGGGTTTATTAAAAATTTAAAGAGGCTTTCTCAAGAGGTGAGAACAGCCTCTTTTTTGATTTTAGTTGTATTTCCAGCGGGGAGTACTTACAGATATTTCAATTCTCAAGGGGAAGAATTGACTTTTCATACACCTCCGCCCGCAGTGGCTTTTGAAAGGTTACGGATAGACTTTCCCTATTCTTTCGAATATTTGTCAAATGCCTCACTTATCCGGGCTTCATCACTATTTCCGGCATGTACAAGTACCCTGTACCGGAGATTAAGACTGCTTCCTTTCTTCAGAAAAGTCACTTCCCCGTTTTCAGGCCAGTACATAGGGGTAGGTGACATAAACCCGTAGTCCCTGGTAAACCAGGGTGAGGGGAACCAGGGGTTGGACGGATGCTGTAAAATTGCCAGTCCCTCAGTAATTGCACCCCTTTTGCCATAGAAATCAATCCAGGCCGAGTTCTTGCCGAAAGTCTCCTTTTCACTTTTTGCCCCTTCCGCATTGATCATTGTCCCTCCGTTTGTGACAGCAAGGTCTGCTGCCATCCTGGCACTGAAAAGAGAATGATTGGTTTTTGAGATTTGGACATCCATCAGCATCTCCATGGTTATATCGAAATCTATCCGGGTTAAACTTGAAGATGGCGCAGTAATAATAATTCTTCTCGTATCCTTAATGGGAGAGAGTGCTCCCGGTCGGCTCCAGATGCATTCATCTGTTATGATTACAGTATCGCCCCCCTCTTTCTCCACACGGGCATTTACAGAAATTATCCTTCCGCGTTCAAGCCCCTCCTGCCAGTAATTACCTCCGTTAACCATATCGCAACCAAAAAATAGTGATGTATGATGAGGGTAGACAGCATTACGCATTGAAGTGACAGAGCCGCCTGAAAGGGGTCCGTTTACCGGATAGAAAAAGGGATATTTTTCATCAGTTGAGAAGATATAGCTGGTAAAATACTTACCATCTATTGTGATATTTATCTTCGATCCGACTTTTTCGGCATTTATCTTTACCCCTTTTACTGGTAAAGCAATAATAATGCCTCCAGCAATCAGGAGGCATTTTATAAGTATTGTCTTCATAAAGAGAAATTACATCTTTATATAATTGGTCCCGTAGGGAGCTCTCTGTGGACGTGAAAGCATTGAGTTTGCTTCGTCGTCGTCAGTGAATCTTTCCTTATCGGGATCCCAGTTCAGCTTTCTGCCAAGCTTCATGGCAATGTGTGTTACGAGACAGACGGTACATGCGCGGTGACCAATTTCGACCGGAGAAACAGGTTCTTTACGCGACTTGATGCAGTCGAGCCAGTTGCCCTGTTGATTTTCACTCACATACAGATGGGTTTCATTTTCACTGATAACTGACTGAAGGATCTTCGGATCACTTGCATCAAGCGCTTTGGCATTGCTGTCAACAACTACGGGATCGCTGGCAGTAGCAGTATATGCCCCACGGGTAACAAAAATCCAGCCTTCGGTACCCTCATATCTTACGCCATTAGGATAGCCACCACTTGTCAGCAGTGTAATGCCATTCTTATACTCGGCTTTTGACATAAAGTCCCCATGAACATCCCACAAACCTGATTTGGGGAACTGTGCAACAGCTTCAACCGATATAGGGCCGGTAAGTTCAGTATCCATGCCCCATGCCGCTGAATCGAAATGGTGTTGTCCCCATCCGGTTATCATACCAGCTCCGAACTGTTCGCACCTCAGCCATCCCGGGCGATCGTTGATACTATTCTGCGGATGCACACGTGTTTCGGTATAGTAAACCTCAGGGGTCGATCCCAGCCACATATCATAGTTCAGGTTCCCGGGTACCGGCATCTCCGGTGCTTCTGGTCCGGAAGGATCTCCCGGGAGTCCTATTTTAACCGTGTGAAGCTTCCCGATCCTGCCGTTTCTTACAAGCTCGGCGGCTATTCTCCACTGGGGACTAGAACGCTGCTGGGTGCCAACCTGGAGTATAACCTTCGTACGTTTTATGACGTCGCTTAATAATCTTCCCTCTGTGATGGTAAGTGATGTCGGCTTCTCAAGGTAGATATCTTTACCTGCAAGGGCAGCTTCAATGGCCGGCTGTGAATGCCAGTGATCGGGAGTTGTTATCATAACAGCATCTATTGACTTATCAAGGAGCATCTCCTTGTAGTCACCAAAAGTTTTCACATTTACATAGTCACTTTTTCCGGTCTGCCTGGCATAGTACCTTTCAACAAATTGTTTCCCAATTGCCATTCTGTTTGAATCGACATCGGAGGCAGCGACAACAATAGCAGAATCAAACCTCATCGTACCTGAAATATCACCTGTCCCCTGCCTGCCACAACCGATCCATCCTATGTTGATCCTGTCGCTGGGCGGATTCCTGCCCATAACTGATGAAGGAATTATTGTGGGAATAATTATAGTCCCCGCTGCGGCGGTAATGGAATTAGTAATAAATTTTCTTCTTTTCATAGTGTAAGTTATTAAATTACAATATATTGGATCGTTTAGATTTTGAAAAGCAAACCTTCCGGTTTTTAAGGCAGAGATCCAAGTTAATCAAAAAATCTGATAATGTTGTTCTGCAATGGAACCTTCTCCGTCGCCGTTAACCCGTTTTCGGGGGGTAACCTTATTTCCATTACCGATGTAACGCAGAAAGTGCTTCAGGTGTACCGGATTGTTCTTATTCATTATTTCTTTAACTGGTTATTTTGTTTTTTTTATGGTTATTTCAGGAGGATAAGCGAAATATTGCCAGGCACTTTCAGCCTTATCTTTATCCATACGGCCATTATATACCAGGAACCTGTATTTTAAAGTGTAGTTGCGACGGGGCTGTAACAGCCAGTCTTTATCCTTCGTCGGGCAGAAGTTTGCGAACATATCACCCCTGTTATACTGATTCTCCGGCCATATACGCAAAGGTTCCGGGAAATTGTAATTAGTCGGGAACGACATCATGACAACACCGGCATAGTCATCGTCAATCTCTCCCTGGACAATGCACCAGCGTGCTGTACTGCCATCTGCATCTTTCCTTGTCTTCCCTTCTGAGGTAAGTACCATACTGTTCTTATTGTCCCATTTTTCTGTCGTCCTCCAGCCCAATCCGGCGTAACGGTATTCCAGAAGTTTTACAGGACTCTCATCAGCGCAGTTCATACTGAAATTAAAATCGACTATATAGTAATCCTGGCTTTTCTGCGGACGATATACCCTTACAGAATGAAGTTCGTTCATGGCAACTTTTTCGGGAGCATTCTTTCTGAATACAACGTGTTCATGCATAGCTCCGAATTCAGAAAAGACAGATCCGTTCTCAACGGAGGCGAAGTTGGCAAAGCGCACAGTGCCCTGCCTTGAATTTATATTCCAGAAATCAATAGTATCTCCTTCGTAGGCAACATGTGTCCAGGGATTCCAGATGTCATAATGATGATAATGATCGGGTGGCTGTATTCTTGTCAGCTCCTGGCCTTTCGGTGCCCATAAAGGATGAATAAAACCGCTCCGGCGGTAGGCAGTATCAACACCTTCCGGAGGATAAAGTGTCTTAAAATAATACCTGAGAAGATTCTGATCTCCATTATGGATTGTCAGAGTTCCATCGTTTACAGTTGCTTTTATTACTTCAGCCTGTTTTACTTTTCCCTGAACAAGTTCAAAAGTATGTTTTTCACCGGCTACGCTTCCCGTTTCCACCAGCCAGTGCAACCTTCTCTGATCACCCTGTTCTATCTGAAACGATACAGGCGTACGGGTACTGCCTTTAACTTCAAATAATGCTAAAAGGGAGTCAGTCACATACGTCACCTCATCAAGATTAATGCTCACGGGAATTTCGAGTCCGAAAGCAGGTTCAGGAAGATCAACCTCCAGGGTGGCAATCTTCTGGGGGAAGCCTGCCAGGCTTAAAAAGCTGAAAACAGATGCTGCAGCTAACCTGATCAGATTTGAAGAGTCTCTTTTCATGATATGACGGGTTTTTGTTATTTCGCACTTTTTATTTGTTGATCTCTGCCCTTTGAGAACCCGGTTATAAGGTATTTGTCATTTCCGGATGTTAAAGTAGCTCTCCGGAGGACCAAGATAGCTCTCTTTCAATCCTCCGGTATTGACCATTATCTTCTGAATGACAATCCCGGGATCTATCATCCATATTTTCATTTTATGATATCCCGGGGATTCTATTTTATGAATGGTTTTGCTGAACCTGGCATTGTCGCTTACCGATTTTTCCCAGTCCCTGTTCCCGTTCTGCGCGTTGTAGTCTGCCGGAACAAGAGTTATCACCTGTGGAGCCTGATCGTCAAATGAGATTGCGTACTGAAGTCCTCTCCCGGGCATAAAATTAAGTGCCGGCGAGAAAACTGAAGTGACTTCAAAAGAGCCCTGGCTGAACAGATACATGTTATACTCAAGGCACGGGGCATCTTTCCCCGCTACAGCAGCAGGATTGTCGGCAGGAGCAGATGCCCTCATTCCGGATAATGTATGTCCGTAATCCTCAATATTAATCCACCGGCTGACACCTGCCGGTATATTGGCACTATAATGCGCAGCTTCGACAGATACAAAACCTTCACCTTCAACAAAGCCATCAAGAGTTTCGGGTGTGATTTCCTGAGGCCTGAATGCATATGCATTGACAAACACATCGACACCTGTTCCTGAAATCCTGATTTTGCTCTGGCTTCTACCGGATTGTACCCTTTCCCAGTCGACTGATATCAGAAGCCTTTCATCTTTGCCGAAGGGTCCTTCTTCCTTCCTGATGATTACCCAATCCTTATCTGCAGATGCCGTGAATTCAAATGGTATTGTGCCCCTGTTAAAGACATCGATATACCTTGTCTGATGGTTAAATACATCAAACTGAGGTAATGATGCATCACCGGCTTCCCCCGGCCAGACTGCCTCTGATCCCTCAATTGTCACACCCATAACCGATCCGGATAAAGGTTCAATCTGCTTCAGCTTTATCGCCTTGAGGCTGTTTACCGGAGGATCGGCCCAGTTTGTATATCCCAGATGCGACTGATCCATAAAATGGTTCCATTTACCATTTGCAAAAGAGCGGTTAAAGTATCCCATCATGGCCGTATCGGTACTGAAGAGTGAATGGACCTGGTCGGCCATGTCGTTTGTGCTGGCCCTTCCCTGTCGCGAGTAGAGATCGTTTTTTCCTGCAGCAAGGTATAGCTCATTTACTACTGAGCTTGCTTTTGCAGGGAACAATACAAGCTGGTAAAATGCATCTCTTCTCTCTTCAGGCAGACTGCTGAGAATATCTTCAGCCTGTGAGGCAATTTTTTTGTAGTCGGCAACAACCTTTTCAGCTTCGTTATAGTTTACGAGACTGTAAGTTGACGGGGAAAGAAGTTCCGGTTTCCGCCGCCCGTTATATTTTGTATAAAGAGACATTATCCCGGCGATTTCTCCTGCATATTGGTCCCCGAATTCTCTTTCGGCCCATTGCCTTGTATATTCATTGATATTGTCGCTGGTAAGTTCTTCGGTGTTCCATGCAAGGTCGAGGAAATACTCAATCGGGAATTCATAACCCTTGAAATGCCCGACATTCACTATCCATATCCTGTCGGCACCATACTGTTTTGCCAGCGACATCTGGTCCCATATTTTTGCTATGGGGTTTGTGTTGATCCACTGGTAGCTTCTTGGCCCGCCGTGATAGTCAAAATGGTAGTAGATTCCTGCACCGCCGGAACGTTTTCTCTCTTCGGCAGTGGGGAGCCTTCGTACATTGCCCCAGTTATCTTCGGCCCATAACAGGGTAACATCATCCGGGACCCTCATCCCGGCATTATAGTAATCCTGCACTTCCTTGTAAAGGCACCATAGCTGAGGTACTTTGGTTACATCGGGATTTATCTCGTCGGCCAGAATTTTTCGCTGTACACCAACAATCTTTTCGAGCAGGGCAATATTGGCTTCCGGTCCGCCCGGTGCCATTGGAGTATCATTTGCCCCACGCAGGCCAATTGTAACAATACTTTCATAGTTCCTGTTTCTCTTTATTCCTTCTCTCCAAAATTCCTCTACGATATCGGGATACTTTGCATAATTCCAGCTTCCTATCTTTTTCTGATACCTCCGGTCCCACTCTTTCTGAGCACGCAGCATAGGTTCCTGATGCGAATTTCCCATCACTATGCCGTACTCATCGGCCAGTTTCGGATTCTCAGGATCATCTTCATTGAAAGCATTATTCCACATGGCTGGCCAGAGATAATTAGCCTTAAGACGTAACATAAGCTCAAAAAGCCTTGTATAAAATTCTCTGCCATAGTTTGCTATCCCCTCCGGCATGGGAGGATCATCGGCGACAGGTACATTTCCGAACTTAGCTCTTATCCAGTTAGTCAGATCAGGTGCCTCATCGTTCAGAAAGATACCGCGGTATGTGACTGACGGAGATCCGTAAACATTACGGCCAGGACTTACATAAAGCTCCTTTTTATGATTTACCGGAACGTCGGCCCACCAGTACCAGGGTGAAACACCGATCTGCCTCGATACCTCATATATCCCGTAAATGGTTCCGCGCTTGTCACTCCCTGCAATAACAAGAGCCCTTTTAACACCCTTGTAAGGATTTTTAACTACCTGGATAAGGAAGGACTCCCATTTACCGGTTACCCCCTCTGCATCAATCTTTTTTTCCCTGATAAGCTCATCGATAAGGGCGCTTTTCCCTATAGTACCTGCAACAACAATCTCCTTCGATCGCGGAATGTTATCAGTAAATATTTCCGGCTGGTATGATGTAACCTTTCCGATGTCGCTCCTGAGATCCTGAAAAGCTCTTGTCACCCCGGGCCACTCTTTTGAACTTACAACAAGCGGGGCTGAAATACCTGATACTGAAAGAGACAAACCTCCCTTTACTTTCTTCCCGGAAATAAACTGTTGAGTGCCGAAAGTTGGCTGGCCATTAACAGGTATTTGTAAGCAATATACCGCTAACGCTATAATTAATAAGATCTTACGCATTTTAATTGTTATTACGTTTTTAACTTTACTCTATTTATGAGATCCGGTCGCATACAGCAACTTTTTATGTAGTGGCAAGGCGTCATAAATGACCGCAGGAGGATTACAAAGTATAAGAACCTGATTTATCAGTTAAAAATAGGAGTTAAATTTTATATATCCAACCAAAGAGGTAAAATAATGCAATCGGTTGCAGAAATTTCATTTCTCCTTTAATATTCTGTCATTATTTACTACTTTTGGTAAAAAAAGAGGGATGTCCGGAGTAAAAAGGGAAGTAACGATATACGATGTTGCAAAGGCTCTCAACCTGTCACCTTCAACAGTTAGCCGTGCGTTAAAGGACCATCCTCACATAAGCCAGGAGACGAAAAAAAGAATAAGAAGTGCTGCCAGCGAAATGGGCTACCGGCACAATAAATTTGCCAGCAATCTCCGGCTGGAACGAACCTATACGATCGGAGTTGTGGTACCAAGGCTGAATAGTTATTTCATGGCAGCGGCCATAGCCGGGATAGAGAAGATCACCACCCAGAATGGTTACGGCCTTATTATCAGCCAGTCGCAGGAATCCGAAAAGAAAGAGATTTCGTGTATCTCAACACTTTTTAACAGCAGGGTCGATGGATTGCTTGTTTCTCTTGCATCCGATACCCGGAACCTGGACCATTTTAATATTCTTTTTAATAAGAACATTCCTGTAATCTTTTTTGACAGGGTTGCCGACTGCCACGATTGTATGAGTGTTGTAATTGATAACATAAAAGCAGGTTATGAGGCTACGTCGCACCTGATAACACAGGGGTGCAGAAGAATCGTTCATGTTGGGGGTAATTTCATGCGAAATGTATATTCCGGACGATTTGCAGGATACAGGCAGGCCCTTGCTGATAATGGCATTACATTTGATCCGTCGCTGGTATTTTCCTGTGATATGAGTGAACAGGCGGGTGTTGAAACCGCCGAAAAAATTATGAAGATGAACCCGCGTCCGGATGCAATTTTTTCGTCTAACGACACCTCGGCAGTAGCTATAATTGTTGAACTTGAAAAGGCGGGCATTAAGATACCCGAAGAGATAGCCGTGGTAGGATTTAATAACGAGCCCATCAGTTACGTTGTTCAGCCAACCCTTACAACCGTCGATTATCCCGCCAGGGAAATCGGAGAGATTGCAGCCACTTCGCTGATAAACAAGCTGAATAATACCGGAACTGGCAACCTTAGCACTATCATATTAAAGCATAGCCTGATAGTGCGCAGATCATCACAAAAACTGTGAGAATTAAATTTTAAAAAATCAATAAATTATGAAAAGCCTGTTAAAAACACTTTTAATTGCGGTTATTCTGATCTCGCCTGCATTTCTTAAAGCAGAAGACGGCTCGAGGCTCTGGTTAAGGTATGACCAGATAACAAATGCTGAATTGCTTGAACAATACAAAAAAGAGATCACCGGCTGGATGATCGGGGGTGATTCACCAACACTTGCTGTTGCAGGGAAGGAGCTTCAGCTTGGCCTCAACGGATTGCTGGGCAAAACGGTGAATGAAGTGCGTTCGGTAAAAAAGCATGGGACCATAGTTGCAGGCACACAGGTAACATCGAAGGTAATAGCTTCGCTTAAACTGAAAGACAGGCTCGCAGGTGTAAATGAGGAGGGGTATATTATTTTGAGCACTGTTTATAAAAATAAACGAATTACTGTAATAACCGGGAATAGTGATAAAGGAGTTCTTTATGGTGTCTTCCATTTCCTGAGGCTTATGCAGATGCACCAGTCTGTTTCAGGTCTGGCAGTTGTAAGTTCGCCCAAAACCAGGATCAGGATACTGAACCACTGGGATAATCTGGACAGAAGTGTGGAGAGGGGTTATTCCGGACTTTCTCTCTGGAACTGGGATTCTCTCCCTGGCACTATTTCGCAGCGTTATATTGATTATGCCAGGGCTAATGCATCAATAGGAATAAATGCCACAGCCCTGACAAATGTCAATGCCAATGCCCTGATCCTGACAAAAGATTATCTGGTTAAAGTAGCCGCACTGGCTGATGCCTTCCGGCCTTATGGACTGAAGGTCTATCTCACCGCTCGTTTCAGCGCCCCTGTTGAGATAGGGAATTTGAAGACAGCCGACCCTCTTGATGCTGAAGTGGCAAAATGGTGGAAAGATAAAGCAGATGAAATTTATTCCTTTATTCCTGATTTCGGAGGTTTCCTTGTCAAAGCCAATTCAGAGGGACAGCCGGGTCCGCAGAATTACGGCAGGGATCACGCCGACGGAGCAAACATGCTTGCTGATGCAGTTGCTCCTCATGGAGGAGTTGTGATGTGGAGGGCATTTGTTTACGATAGTAATGTGCCCGACGACAGGGCAAAACAGGCTTATAACGAATTCGTCAACCTCGACGGTAAGTTCAGGGATAATGTCATAATACAGGTAAAAAACGGACCCGTTGATTTTCAGCCAAGGGAACCGTTTCACCCTCTTTTCGGTGCAATGCCCAAAACACCTCTCATGCCTGAATTGCAGATAACCCAGGAGTACTTTGGATCGTCGGTCCACCTCGTTTACCTTGCTCCCCTTTATGAAGAGTGTCTTAAATCAGATACGTATGCCAGGGGTAAAGGGACACCTGTTGCCGGTATCATCGACGGTTCGGTCGAAAAACATTCACTGACGGCTATGGCAGGTGTTTCAAACATTGGCAGTGTGACAAACTGGACCGGACACCCCTTTGCACAATCCAACTGGTACGCCTTCGGAAGGCTGGCCTGGGATCCTTACCTCTTATCTTCGGTGATAGCTGATGAATGGATAAGAATGACCTTTACAAATGACAATACAGTTGCCGGGAAGATTAGCAAGATGATGCTTGACTCACGCGAAACAGCTGTAAACTATATGACACCGCTTGGGCTGCACCATATAATGTACTCAGGTCATCATTACGGCCCGGGGCCATGGGTTGACAGGGGGCGGCAGGACTGGACATCAGTCTACTATCACCGTGCCGATAGTGCCGGGATTGGCTTTAACAGGACCTCAGGCGGGAGCAATGCTGCAGGACAATATTTCGCACCTGTCAGAGACCTGTACGAAAATATTGAGACATGTCCTGAAAATCTCCTGTTATGGTTCCATCATGTACCATGGGATTACAGGATGAAGTCGGGGAACACACTCTGGGATGAGATGTGTTTAAGGTACGACGAGGGAGTGAAGGCAGTAAGACAGATGAAAACCGGCTGGATACAACTGAAGGATTCCATCGACAGCGACAGGTATGCGCAGGTACTGAAATTTCTGGAGATGCAGGAAAGAGATGCAAAAATCTGGAAAGACGGATGCTTACTTTATTTTCAGACTTTTTCCAAAAGGACAATACCCCCGTTGGTTGAAAAACCGGAGAAGAGTCTGGATTTTTACAGGTCGCACAAATACACCGATATACCGGGTATTTATTAGTGTCGGGTTGAAGTAACAAGGTGTATGAATTTGTGGTATAAGTTTCAGCTAATTAAGGTGATATGGGAAAAGTAGCAATCATAACAGGCGGAGCTTCCGGTATAGGATTTGCCATTGCTGAAAAATTTGTGAGGAACGGCATAAAGACTGTTTTGCTGGGGCGGGACAGGATAAAGCTGCAAAAGGCCGGTGAAGTGCTTGGTAATATGACCGACTGGATTGTCTGTGACCTAAACCGGCTCGGGGATATACCGGGAGTTGTCCAGCAGCTGATTGACCGGTTCGGGAGGATTGACATTCTGGTAAACAATGCAGGGATACACCTGAAAAAGGCTTTTAACGAAGTAACGGACGAAGAGTATCAGAAGGTTATCCTGACAAATCAGACCTCTGTTTTCAGCCTTACCAGGGCAGTGGCAGGTTTCATGCAGGAGCAGGAAGATGGTGTGGTCCTGAATATTAGTTCAATGGCCTCTATCTATGGACTGCCCCTTGTTATCGCCTATACTGCTTCAAAATCGGCTATTGAAGGGATGACCAGGGCTCTGGCGGTGGAACTCTCCCCATATGGTATAAGGGTTAACTGCATCGCTCCCGGTTTTATCACTACCAGTATGTCGTCGTCAGCCCTCGACCGGGACCCTGAAAGAAAAAAAAGAGTCTATTCACGAACTCCACTCGGAAGACTGGGAAAACCTGAGGAGGTTGCTGAAGCAGCTTATTTTCTGATTTCAGATTCTGCCTCCTATATAACGGGTGTCGTATTACCGGTAGACGGAGGAAATTCAATAGGGTTTTGAAGTGTCGATGCCTGAAATACGTTGACCAAAAAAAAGGTTAACAGTATGGCAAAAGTGAATTATTTTGATCATGAGAACAAACCTCAGTATCACAGGTATTTCAGTGAGGATTTTAAGAAAAAGAAAATCAGGGAACTGGAACGTAATCTGACATCAGTTACCGATATTAGTAAAACTTATTCAGTAAGCAGAAGAACAGTTTATGATTGGATTTACAAATATTCGGCAATGGCAAAAAAGCAAGTAAAACAAGTAGTTGAAGCAAAGAGTGATACTCTGAAAATTAAAGCTCTTGAAGAACGGATTAAGGAACTTGAGAGAATAGTTGGACAGAAACAATTATTGATTGAGTTCAAGGATAAAATGATAGAGATAGCAGAATCTACTTATAATGTTGACATTAAAAAAAAAGCAGGTTCCAGGCTCTTACCTGGTACTACTTTAACAGAGAAGTCCACAGGAAAAAAATGAACGATCTTTTTAATGTTTTGAATATAAGCAAGCAGTCTTTCCATCAAATGCTTAAACGAAGGAAATACAAGTACGAAGAGCTTGAGCAGTTGATACCTTTGATAAATGAGATACGTAGAGATCATCCACGTATGTCAGCCAGAGACATCTATCTTAAGCTTAAGCCACATTGCATGGGCAGAGATCAGTTCGAACGTTTTTGCATGGACTATGGTTACAGGATCAAGAGATTAAAGAACTACAGGGTTACAACCAACAGCCTTGGAGTGACTCGTTTTCCAAACATGATAAAGGATATCAGGGTTACACGTGTGAACCAGGTTTTTGTGAGTGACATTACCTACTTCGATATAGGCTCAGATGTATATTATTTGACTTTTATAATGGATCTTTATAATCGCGAGATAGTCGGTTGGTCTGCCAGTGATAATCTGCGAACTGAGACTACAACGTTACCTGCCCTGAGAATGTTGATTGCACTGCGTGGCACGGTGAATTTAAAAGGATCTATAATACATTCTGATGGTGGCGGTCAGTATTATTGCAATGAATTTAAAGCACTCACAAAGAGCCTTAAAATGATTAACTCTATGACAGAGGAAAAGGTGTACGAGAACTCACATGCTGAGAGGCTAAACGGGATAATCAAAAACAACTATCTTTATCCATATGGCCCGACAAACATGAAAACGCTCAGGAAGCTGTTAAACAAAGCAGTACACATGTACAATAATGAAAAACCACACAAAGCGTTGGGGAAATTAACGCCAAAAGCATTTAAAGATACTATTGATAACAAGGATAACTCTTCAAGTTATCTCCTGTTATCAACAGTAAATCATCATCATTATAAAAGAGATAAAATAAGTATTAAAAAGGTCAACGTTATTTAGGCATTGACTAAGATAGAGGCGTGAGGCGTGAGGCGTGAACGAAGGTACTTAATTGCGCGAATACGAAAAGGTATATGTGGAAAAACATGCTTAATATAATAGTGATTCTGAGCTTAAAGATGTAATAATTAAAAAATGATTTATCGTGAGAATAACAGGAGCTAAAGTAATATTATGTTCTCCGGGGAGGAATTTTACCACCCTGAAAGTATTTACTGACGAAGGTATTTACGGACTGGGAGATGCAACTCTTAACGGGATGGAAAAGGCTGTTGTCGCATATCTTGAGGATTACTGCATCCCGATGCTTACAGGAAGGGATCCGCGCAATACCGAAGATATATGGCACTATTTCTATAAAGGTGTATACTGGAAGAGGGGTTCAGTAAGCATGACAGCCGTTTCAGCAATCGATATGGCCCTCTGGGATATTAAGGGGAAGGCGCTTAATACACCTCTCTATAACCTTCTGGGAGGTAAGAGCAGGGAGAAAGTACAGGTCTACTGTCATGCCAACGGTAGGGATCTGAATGAAACCATCGACAAGGTAGGGGAGAAGATAGAAGAGGGTTTTACTGCCGTAAGGGTACAATCGGGTATACCGGGAATACCTCATACCTATGGAGTGCCTCCTGACGGCAAGCCTTATGAACCTGCCAACAGGGGATTGCCTCATGAAGAGTCGTGGGATACAGCCAGATATCTGAATTTCGTCCCTTCGCTGTTCAGTAAAGTAAGGGAAGTGTATGGTGAAGATGTCCACCTGTTACATGATGCACATCACCGGTGTACACCCATTGAGGCAGCCAGGCTCGCAAAGGAACTAGAGCCCTATCATCTTTTCTGGCTTGAGGATCCGGTGTCAGGAGAGCTACAGGAGGGGCTCAGGCTATTGAGGCAACATTCAACAACCCCTGTGGCAATAGGGGAGGTATTCAACACTATATATGATTACACCACCCTGATAACCGGGCAGCTTATCGACTATATACGGATGCCACTGGTTCACGGAGGAGGAATTACTCATTTAATGAAGGTAGCGGCATTTGCATCGGTGTACCATATTCAGACAGGATTTCACGGAGCCACTGATCTGTCGCCTGTAAATCTTGCTGCGGCAATTCACTTTAATCTGGCAATAAATAATTTTGGTATCCAGGAATATATGCCACATCAGGAAATTGTAAATGAGGTATTCAGTATTAATTACGCATTTAAGAATGGCTCTCTTTATATTGATGATACTCCTGGTATTGGTGTCGATATTGATGAGGAAAAAGCTTCGGGATATCCCTATGGGATGGCTACACTTCCGGTAAACCGGAAATCGGACGGAACAATGTATTACTGGTAAAGCAGCAAGAGTTAAAATTATAAAAAATGATTAAAGTTAATCCTGCTTGTGATAAGGATTTAATAACTTTGAGTACTTTAGGCTTTCGAAAAAACACCTTACGACAGATTAATATAAATTATAAAATTTTAAATTATGTTATTACTTGGAATTGATTTGGGAAGCTCATCAGTAAAGGCTTCAGTGATCGAGGGCGAGTCGGGCAATTGCCTTGCCACAGCATTCTATCCAAAAGTTGAGATGAAGATAATAGCCAGCAAACCGGGTTGGGCAGAACAGGAACCGGACGCATGGTGGGATAATCTAAAAGCTTCTATTAAAGATTGCGGCAATCAGCTGGGTGCAAAGAAAAATGATATAGGTGCCATCGGTATTTCGTACCAGATGCATGGTCTTGTAGCAGTGGACAAGGATAAAAAGGTACTTCGTCCTTCAATAATATGGTGCGACAGCAGGGCGGTGGAGTACGGACAGAAATCATTTGACAGGCTGGGGAAAGAATTTGCCCTTTCACATCTCCTTAATTCTCCCGGAAATTTTACGGCTGCAAAACTTGCCTGGGTGAAAGAGAATGAGCCCGATCTGTTCAAAAAGATTTTCAAGATAATGCTTCCGGGCGATTATGTGGCGATGAGGTTTACCGGCGGGATATCCACTTCATTTACCGGCCTGTCGGAAGGTATTTTCTGGGATTTTAAAAATAATAGCGTTTCAGGCGAGCTAATGGATTCCTTTGGTTTTAAATCAGACATTCTGCCTCAGGCTGCTTCATCGTTCTCAGTTCAGGGAACTCTCCTGAAACAGGTAGCTGAGGAATTCGGATTACCTGCCGGCATTCCGGTTTCGTACCGGGCTGGCGATCAACCGAATAATGCACTATCGCTCAACGTGCTGAACCCTGGCGAAGTTGCTGCCACTGCTGGTACTTCGGGTGTAATTTATGGTGTGACTGACCAGAAAAAATATGATCCGCAGTCGAGGGTGAATACATTTCTTCATGTCAATCACAGTGCAGAAAAGCAGAGGCTGGGAGTACTGCTCTGTATCAATGGGACAGGCATTCTTAATTCCTGGCTGAAACGCAATTCAGGCAATAATTTGTCGTATAATGAAATGAACGAGCTTGCGGCTCAGGTAGCTCCCGGATCAGCAGGATTATCGATTCTTCCCTTTGGCAATGGGTCCGAGAGAATGTTGCTGAACAAAGATGCCGGATGTCGCGTTATAGGTTTAGACTTTAACAGGCACTCAAATTCACATATGTTCAGGGCAGCTCAGGAAGGAATTGCTTTCTCATTCAAGTACGGACTCGATATCATGAAAGAGACCGGCATCAATCCGCAACTGATACGTGCTGGAGAGGCAAACATGTTCCTCAGCAAGGTTTTCAGAGAAGTTTTATCGTGTATAACCGGAACGGAGATTCATCTTTACAATACCGATGGTTCGATAGGAGCTGCCAGAGGTGCAGGGATAGGATGCGGATTCTACAAAACAGAAAAAGACGCCTTCAAGGGTCTGAAAGCAGTTGGTGTTACCAAACCTGATAATAAACTGACACCGGAGTACGAGAAAGCATATTCAAAATGGAAAGGTCATCTTGAGGCTATGTAAAATATTGATTGACTGTAAAATCAGTTTCAGAAGTCTTATTTATCATGTAAAATGGATTTATCAATTCAAAACATAACTAAAATCAATTATTATGGTTTCCAAAAGCAAAAAAGAAGTTTATCCCGGGATCGGGAAGATAGAGTATGAGGGGAAAAAGTCAAAAAATCCTCTTGCATTCAAATGGTATAATCCTGACCAGGTTGTGTCAGGTAAAAAGATGAAAGATCATCTTCGCTTTGCAGTAGCTTACTGGCACTCTTTCTGTGGTGATGGTACTGACCAGTTTGGTAATGCAACCCACGCTTATCCATGGAAAGATCTTCCTTCAGATGATAAAGTCAAATCAAGGCTTGATGCAGCATTTGAATTTATCACTAAAATAGGAGCACCTTATTATTGCTTCCACGATGTAGATGTTGTCGGAGGAGAGGGATCTGTATTTGATATTGAAAAGCGCCTTGAGAAATTTGTGCCTGTGATGAAGACTCTTCAGCAACAGACCGGTGTGAAATTGCTCTGGGGAACTGCGAACCTGTTCTCACATCCACGTTATATGAACGGTGCAGCAACAAATCCTGATTTCATTGCTTCAGCAAATGCTGCCGTTCAGCTGAAAAATGCCATTGATGCAACAATCGCTCTTGGCGGTGAGAATTATGTCTTCTGGGGTGGCCGTGAAGGTTATATGAGCCTTCACAATACCGATATGAAGAGAGAACTTGAGCATATGGGAATGATGCTGACTCTTGCCCGCGACTACGGAAGAAAAAATGGCTTTAACGGCACTTTCCTGATCGAACCCAAGCCGATGGAGCCTACAAAGCATCAGTATGATTATGATTCAGCTACAGTGATCGGATTCCTCCGTCAGTACGGACTGGAAAAGGATTTCAAACTGAACATTGAGGTTAACCATGCAACGCTTGCCGGACATACATTCCAGCACGACCTTCAGGTAGCTGCCGATGCAGGTATGCTCGGAAGTATTGATGCCAATAAGGGAGATTACCAGAATGGCTGGGATACAGACGAATTCCCTACAAATGTGTACGAGATTACCGAAGCGATGATGGTTATCCAGCAGGCCGGAGGATTCAGGACTGGTGGTATCAATTTTGATGCTCACATCAGGAGAAACTCAACCGACATGGAAGATCTGTTCATTGCTCATGTAAGCGGTATGGATACTTTTGCACGTGCTCTCCTGATTGCTGACAAGATACTCAAAGAGAGCGATTACCTCAAGATGAAACAGAAGAGATACGAATCGTACGATAAGGGTACCGGAAAAGATTTTGAGAAAGGAAAGCTTACTCTTACCGACCTCAGAACAATAGCCTCAAAAGCAGGTGAACCGAAGGTAGTTAGCGGAAAGCAGGAACTGCTTGAGCAGCTGATCAACACATACCTTATCTGAGATTGAATTTAAGTCAGAGATCCTGGCCGTCAGAAAGAGAGTTACTTTTTCGAGGCTCTTGTATAGACTGACAGTGAACAGGACTTCAGCTTCATAATAAAAATAGAGGGCATTCATAAAGCCCTCTGTTTTTTTTAGTTACGGGGTCACATTGAAAATGGCACCATGTACTGAAAGGAGTACCGGAGCATTTTAATAAGACCAATGTTCGGAATAGAATATTTATAATTTTACATTACCAGAACTTAAATCTGCCGGTTTTATTCAGCTTGTGAGGTGATAATTTCAAACCGGGGCGGATTATGGATCGATTTTTTAACTTTACATAGTTCAGCCACATTTATTACAGGTGCTCTGTACTTCTCCGGGAAATCGGATGGCAATTTTATGTCCAGCTTAATATTAACCGGAAGGCCTGTCTCCTTACTGAATGAAGTAGTCTGAATTATTTTAATATTATCAGCAGAAATTTTCCGGTTGTCACAGAATGATTTGACATATATTCCGGCACATGTTCCAATTGATGCCAGGTACAGATCGAAAGGAGCCGGTGCTGAATTGGAGCCTCCGCCTTCCACAGGCTGGTCGGTAGTTATAATATGATCATTTAAGTGGGCAGTAATGATTTTACCGCCGTCAAAGGTAATTTCCATCTTTATATGTATTGATTCAGTTTAATCTCACCAGCTCGTTACTCCCAAAGGAAGTACAATCCTTACATTTGCT
Organism: uncultured Bacteroidales bacterium; assembly: GCA_963736675.1. GTDB lineage: Bacteria > Bacteroidota > Bacteroidia > Bacteroidales > VadinHA17 > LD21. Next base: position 177,974 of record CAVTPT010000002.1, on the reverse strand, counting down.
GTGATTCTCAATTCCCTCTATGTGCTTATAGCATTTTTTGCAGCGGTACCAGTCTTTCTCCAGTTCGTAATTTCCTCCTTCGATCTCTATTGCTTTTCCTTCGACAAAAGATCTGGCAATTTGTTTCAGGGCTTTGTTATAAATCCTGGTAAAAGTCGGTCTTGAAACATTCATCTGCAGGGCTGCCTGTTCCTGATCAAGAGACTCATAATTAACAAGCCTCATACTTTCGTATTCTTCAAATTTGAGTTTTATTGATTCTACTTTACAGGAAGGTAATCCATAAGGCTTAAACCCCTTCATTTTCGGAGGGTTGCTGATCTTTCTGTTTTTAGGCGGACGCGCCATTCTTTTTTGATCTGAAAAGAGCCCTCAGGTCAGGGGATATCAGGTAAATGAAAAATATTGCCGATAAAGCTAAGATAATTTTACCGGCAAGACAAAACGGACCGCAATAAAAATCATTTCCAGGGCCAAAAAGGCATGTTGAACAACCTAAAAGGGCCATTATGAAATAGTCAGCAAAAAGCAGTAAGGGTAATACCAGGAACAGTTTAATAAAGAATGGAGCTTTCATGGCTGATATTTTGAATAAAGATAGTGAACCTGCGTTCATAATCCAAATAAAATATCAACTTTTGTATATCAGGTTCTGGCGGCAGTGATTAGAAAAACATCAAACTCCTTAACGGTGGTTTCGTTTATTTTCTTACTGATTACAAAACATTTATCTGTTTTGATATCAGCGAATCCTGTTCTCCTGATCAGAAGCGACAAAGATTCCGGATCAAAACCTTTATGGCCTGAGAATCCTTCGCCGTGAAATGAACCATCTTCGGGATAAAGATCGGCTATGGCCAGGTAGCCAGCCTGATTAAGAAGAGAATGGAATTTTCTTATTATATTCTCCGTATCAGATACATGATGGAGCACCATCTGGGTTATAATAAGATCGAACCTGTTTTCTTTCCACTCCTCTGACTCAAGATCAAACCGGATGGCTTTCATCTTATCTGCATTTGCATCGCTGATCTTTTCCTGCATGATTTTAACCATTTCCTGCGAGCTGTCCATCATGGTTATGTTGCTGACATGTTCCTTAAGCAGGAAGCTGGTGATTGCGGTTCCTGCACCGTATTCCATAACTGACATCTCTTTATTAAGCGGGATCTGTTTCAGTAATGCCGATACAACGGCACGTGACCGTTCGAGATGCATTGGATTCAGGTCCCAGCCTGATGCCTTAATATCGAACTCATTCATTTTTTATAGTGTATAAACTCTGTGTCTCTCTGGCTTTATCCGTGGAATTTCTCAGTGTAAAATTATAATTAGCAGTTATTAACGAAGAGTAGCGGTAATTAACGCAGAGGAACACAGAGTCAGTAAATAAAGCAAAGTGTATTATTTTTTCAGAACAGTTTTCAGCACCAGCTCTTTATCGAGTTTCTTTGTGCAGAAGAACCAGTCGTAGCATGTCATTTCGCCCTTACTTTCCATTCTTTCCTTTGCAGTTCCGCATGAGCCTGCCGTAGGTACAATTACATCGTCTCCGGGCTGCCAGTCGGCAGGCAGAGCAACTGAAAATGCATCGGCGGTCTGTAATCCTATGATCACGCGGTAGAGCTCATCAAAGTTTCGGCCGAGGCTGAGGGGATAATAAATGATTGCACGGATAATCCCTTTGGGGTCAATGAAGAATACTGCTCTGACGGCTTTTGTTGAACTTTCACCGGGTTGAAGCATACCGTAGGTTTTAGCCACCTCCATTGTAATATCTTCGATAAGGGGGAAATTAACTTCAACATTCTTCATCCCTTTGTACTCAATTTTTTCTTTAATGGTCCTCAGCCAGGCGATATGGCTATAGAGTCCGTCGACAGAGAGTCCGACAAGCTTGCAGTTTGCATCATTGAATTTTTTTTCCATGCTGGCAAAAGTCATGAATTCTGAGGTGCATACCGGAGTAAAATCGGCAGGATGGCTAAACAAGATTACCCAGTTTCCTTGGTAATCGGATGGGAAATTTATATTGCCCTGTGTGGTAACTGCTTTAAATTCAGGTGCTTTTTCGCCGATACGTGGCATTGAATAAGTTTTTTCTTCCATTATTTTAAATATTAGTTAATAATTATTGATTCATAATTAATGGTTTGATTGGAATAAACTATGTGAAAGTTTATCTTCTTCTGGCAAGCATCAGTTCAAGATCCTCCTTAAGTGCTGCAAGGTCCTCCTCATGTTCAACTTCGTCGGTTATAATCCGGAGGATAATATTATAAGTCACCGGGTCGGCTTCACGTGTAACATCAAGTAGTTTGCTGTATGTCCTGATAGCGCACTGTTCTCCTTTAATATTCTGATCGAGAACCACTTCCACGTATGGATCGGAGGGTGCATCATAGCCGCAGTTAGTAATTTTCGACCATTCATCGGGGGAGATTACCGGGGTACCTCCGAGTTGGACAATACGGCCTGCCAGTAATTCGGCATGGGTCAGTTCTTCGGTAGCATGGAGTACAAGTTCGCTGATGACAGCATCTTTCATAGGTCCCTTGACAACTTTAGCCCCGATCCAGTATTGATAATAAGCCAGCCATTCGTCGGCCAGAGCTTTGTTTAATAAGTTGAGTAATTCATCAACATCCATTTTAACGATTGATCTTCCAATTTCAGCCATAATAGATTTTTTTATTGTTAAACATAAAATTTGAATTCAGGTTGTTATGTCAGGATTAATATCATTCTGGTTAAGTGTTTAAAAATGGGTTTTTTTCAATGGGTGCACTGAATATCCTGAAGGTGGGGGGTGGGCCACCTTTTGGGGGTAACTGATTTCATTCTTGTTTATATTTAATAAAACATGTGGGTTCAAGACAATTATTTGGTTTGTTTATCCTTAAATCTGCCGATGATCTGAAGTTTAATATCTTCAATGTTGAAACCGGGTATTGGGTTTTTACTGAAATGGTTTTCTAGGATCTCATTGATTTTCTCATCGTAGAAATCGCTTATCTGGTCGGAGTCGGAGCAATAAAGATGGTGGTGTGGATCCTTGAAGGTATCGTATCTCATGATATCGCCGGAGGTATTTATTTTTTCAATAATTCTTTTTGAGACGAACAGGTCGAGGCTTTTGTAGACGGTAGCTAGGGATATAGCGGGGTAACTAATTCGCAGGTAGTTAATAATATCTTCTGCTGTGGGGTGGTTTTTCAGGCTGAGTAATACTTCGAGGATAGCCGCTCTCTGGGGAGTTACTTTGAGTTTATTTTCTGTCAGGATCCGGATCACTGTTTTGTTTGCCATGGGTACTTGTTGTCGGGGTAGGGAAAATATTTGATAATGGAATTTGTTTGAAAATCGGTAATGTTTGATAATTGTTAATGTTAGCTAATTGAAATTAAGGGTAAATAGTTACTATTTGATAATCGTTATTATTTAAGAATAGTTATTATTTAATAATCATTACTATTTAGGAATTGTTGTTATTTGATAATCGTTACTATCTGATAAATATTACTATATAAGAACTATTGTTATCTGAGAATCATTACTATTTGATAATCGGTCCCTCCCTGTGGTCATTTCTGTCTGATAAATCTTACTATATAAGAACTATTGTTATTTGAGAATCATTACTATTTGATAATCGGTCCTTTCCAGGGATCTTTACTGTTTGATAAATCTTACTATATAAGAACTATTGTTATTTGAGAATCATTACTATTTGATAATAGGTCCCTGCCAGGGATCATTACTGTTTGATAATCGTTATTATTTAAGAACTATTATTATCTGAGAATCAAAATCAGGTAATAATCATTATTAAGTAATAATGATTCTCATTTAATAAAAAATAAAATTACGAAATAATTCCCAGAAATCAAAACTTTTTTTAAAAAGTAATAAAAGGCATCCCACCTTCGCCGAAGCTTCGGCGGAAGAAGGCGTGAGGCTGAAAAAGGCGTGAGGCATGAGGCGTGTTGAGGAGCGAAGCGACTTAATCCCGAGAACTCGGGAAGGCGTGAGGAGTGAGTGTACATATAGTTGGTAGTTGGCAGTAAAGTTCCAGAGTTCCAGGGTTCCAGAGTTCCAGAGTTCCAGAGTTTCAGAGTTCCAGAGTTCCAGAGTTTCAGAGTTCCAAAGTTGAAAACCTACTTGTATATGAATAACCTTGGAACCCTGGAACCTTGGAACCTTGGAACCTTTAAAAGGAGGCGTTAGGAGTGAGGGTACATATAGTAGGCAGGAGGCAGTTGGAAAGTAGGTAGTTTTAGCTACGAAGTGACTCAATTCTGCGAAAGGTAAAATGAGGTACTGCTTTTGGTAATAGAAACAACTAAATAATTAAGCATATTATTAAAAAACTTCGTAAATTACAGATCATTTCTGCGAAATGATGTTGAAGATCAATTTTGTAATCATGAAAATAACAATATTACCCATTCTTCTAATCTTCCTTTGCTCCTGTGGAAGGACAAATACTAATGAACAAACTAATATCGATCAGGTTCTTGGAATCGACCTACTTTCAGAAACGGAGACCATAATTAAAAATTTATCTGAGATTGCTACAAATGTTGAGTATATACCATTACAGACATCGCAGAACGCATTGATAGGCAGTAATATACAGAAATTTATTAGCATAGGTAAAAGATTTTATATTGAAACCAGTGGGGGGCTTGGGAGTGTGATAATGTGCTTCGATATTGATGGCAAATTTCTATTTAAGCTTCAGAATAGAGGAAGAGGTCCGGAAGAATACTCGTTCATTACTGATTTTGCTGTCAGTTCTGATAATAAAATTCTGACAATCCTTTCAAGCTTAAATCGCAAATTATTGGTATATGAGATTTCTGATACGGGGTTTACTTTCCAGAGATCAATAGCATTAAAAGACCCAGCTCCATGGAGAGTAAGTATGGTTCCTGCCACAGACAATGCATTTTTAGCAATACCACCATGGAGAGGGACCGAGCCGACTTTAAGTTTATTGATAAATGTCGTAGGTGATACAATTCATTTTAAACCAAATTGTTATAAGTACAAGAAGGTTAGCGGAAGAAATTCCCAGGCATTAAATGATATGCTTGTTTATTCCGTTAGTAATATGGTTTGCTTTATGGAAAAATTCAGTGATACTGTTTTCTGTGTCGGGACAAAAGACAATTTTTTTAAACCACGAATGATTTTTAATACACATGGGACTCTATTCACACCCGAAATGAGAGGCAACCCGGATATACCATACGATCATACAAGCTTTATTGTTGACATATTTGAGACAACACGGTATGTTTTCTATTCATATGGTACAAAAAAAACACGAAATAGTAGTATTCCAATAAAAAACATGTTCTTCGACAAAAGGACAAATAGGAAATATAAACTGGATGTTGAAATGATCTCTGAGACTATAGCCGGTATTCCTGTTAAAATACCAAAGAATATACTAAAAGATGATTTGAGTGGTGGCCCTGATTTCAGTATGAGAATAGATTTTTGGAATTTATATTGTAGTGATGGCAAATTCTTTTCATTTAGTGATGTTAACACACTAAAAAAATATGTTTCCAGCGAAGATTTTAAGAAAGCCAGGGTGAAGGATCCAAAAAAGAAAGACGAGCTCAAAAAACTTGCCGGGTCCCTTAAAGAGACTGATAATCCGGTTCTCGTAATGGTAACCCCCAAAGAATAACTTTCAAGAAGGAGTGAGGCTGAAAAAGGCGTGAGGCATGAGGCGTGTTGAGGAGTGAAGCGACTTAATCCCGAGAACTCGGGAAGGCGTGAGGAGTGAGTGTACATATAGTTGGTAGTTGACAGTAAAGTTCCAGAGTTCCAGAGTTCCAGAGTTGAAGAACTACTTGTATATGAATAACCTTGGAACCCTGGAACCTTGGAACCCTGGAACCTTGGAACCCTGGAACCCTGGAACCTTGGAACCCTGGAACCTTGGAACCCTGGAACCCTGGAACCTTGGAACCCTGGAACCTTGGAACCCTGGAACCCTGGAACCTTGGAACCCTGGAACCTTGAAACCCTGGAACCTTGGAACCTTGGAACATTGGAACCCCGGAACCTTGGAACCTTGGAAAGGAGGCGTGAGGCATGAGGGTACATTTAGTTAGCAGTTGGCAGTTGAGGAACGAAGTGACTCAATCCCGCGAATGCGGGAAGGTATGAGGGTAAAGAAACTCATAGACCAGGACCTGAATGTCCGGATAATTTATCATGAGAAATTAATAAAACAACTAAATACCTAAGCGTATTATTAAAAAGCTTCGTAAATTACGGATCAGTTCTGCGAGTTATTGAGTAAAAATCAATCTTCTAATAATGAGAACAGGAATATTGATCTTATTTCTAATCGTTTTCTGCTACTGCGGCAAAAGAGAGACTAATCAGTAACATGCGAAAGATAAATCAATAAGGGTGACCGATCTTATTTAAGTTCTGCTTATTATGCCAAATTATTATTTTAATATAGCTAACACACTTAATATGAGGATATTAAATATTAGTTTTATTATTTTGCTTTTAACGTTGGGTTGTAAAAACGGGATAAAAACTGGAAACCAGATTATTTCCATTGATCTTGAAGCAAATGCAGATAAAATGGAGGTGGTTAATTTAAGTCAGTTTACAGATAATATACATTATGTGCCGTTACAATCTGAAGGCAGTGAGCCTTTTACATTTATTTATAATGCTGATTTTTTAGACAATTATATGCTTATTCATGGAAATCTGATATTGACTTTATATGATACTTCCGGAAAATATATAAGAAATATAGGCAGTATTGGCAGAGGTCCTGGTGAGTATCAATTAGCTTATATTATTGGGATAACAAAAGATAGAAAAATCTTTTTAAAACAGCTTGGTGATCTTTATGAGTATTCTATTGATGGAACATTTATAGATAAAAACAATGGGTTTTTTAATGTTGATAATCAATATTATATGGATCAGGTTTTTCTTGTGGATGATTCATTGTTTTTAGGGTATGTTCCGAATGCTAATGGGCAAGTCGATTACAATGCCCTTATTATTAATCGATCGGGCGAAATAAAACATAAATATGTAAATTATATTAAATTCGTTACAAATACCGGAAGTGTAAAGGTTACAACTTTTGATGCGTGTTTTCACACATATAATAACGAGTTTTATTTCAAAGAAATCTTTAATGACACTTTATTCATTTTAAATCATAAGTATGAATTAATTCCAAAGTATGTCCTGAATCTTGGTAAATTTAAATTGCCTGATTCTGAAAGGTCAAAAAAAATGGAAAATTACCGGATGGATTATTTTTTTGTTAAAGCAGTTAATCAAACTGATGATTATCTTTTTGTTGATTGTTCTTTTGGGAGTCGTTTTCCCGCAAAAAGGCTTACGCCATTTGCCCCTCTGCCCGGAGGATATAAAATCTGGTATAGTACAACAAATGTATTGGGTGTGTATAATAAAAAAACCGGTGATTTTGTATTCAGTAAACCAACCAGCACAGATAATTTTATGTTTACAACCGGTCTTTATAATGATATTGATGCCGGGCCAAGGTTCAGGCCAGATAAAATGGTCAACGATTCAACAATGGTTATGTGGGTGCCGGCAAATGAACTTAAGGCACATGTTGCAAGTGATGATTTTAAGAACAATACTCCAAAATTCCCTGAAAAAAAGAAACAATTGGAAGAACTGGCTGATAAACTAAATGACTTTGATAATACTGTATTGATGTTTGTGACATTTAAATGAAGAAGCCGTGAGGCTGAAAAAGGCGTGAGGCTTGAGGCGTGTTGAGGAGCGAAGCGACTCAATCCCGCGAACGCGGGAAGGGGTGAGGCGAAGAAAGACAAAAGACAAAAGTTAGATATCCAGGGCTTTAAGAATTTCATAGATACCACATTTGTTGATGTAAACTAAATCATTTTGTAATGCGGGGGGTAAAACCGGAAAAGGTGCGAACCACACCCTTTTTTGTAGCGGGAAGCCACGTGTAGCGGGCGTAAAAAAGGGTGGGGTTGGTTTTTCCGGGCTCCTTTACTTTGTTACTTTCTTTTGGAGAAGCAAAAGAAAGTAAAGAAAAATAAGATAAATTAAGAACATCTAACCTATACTTCCAGAAACTTACTAAAGTCACATTTCACTAATTCTCTTAATTTATTGATGTTAACTAACTCATTTTCCATTGCGCGTGGTAACCCCGGAAAAGAGTCGAACCACACTGTGATAATTAGCGTGATTATAAGCAATAAAAAAACCTGAAAAATCTCAGGTTTTGTCGGCCCGGAGGGAATCGAACCCTCGACCCCATGATTAAGAGTCACGTGCTCTGCCAGCTGAGCTACGGGCCGAAATAATTTTGGAAGTACAAAAATACCTTAATAATTGAACTTTTGGACACTTAAAGATTACTTTTACTCTATTAAATTCAATTTTAAGAATTTTTCTGATGCCCAATATTTAGATCATTGCGAATCGGAATGCCCCCACGGAAAGAGAATTTTAAACCTTCTGGAGTACTTATGCAAGAGATTGTATCTGTCACGCTGACGAATTTGAAAACATAGTTTAACTTTAAGCAACGATATTCTTTCACTGTTAAACCATTAAATATGTTACTGTCATGAATAAGGAAATTGTAACAACAAGCTGGCTGGGTAATATGGCTTTTGAAGGAGAAGTAAGCGGCCATAAAATAGTTATTGATGCAAGCAGCGATTTCGGAGGCGAAAATCGCGGAGCCAGACCTAAACCCTTAATGCTGCTTGCACTGGCCGGTTGTACCGGAATGGATGTCGTATCAATACTGAAAAAAATGAAGGTAGATATTGAGAAATTCAATGTAAATGTTGAAGGCTATCTCACAGATGATTATCCAAAACGGTTTGTGAAAATGCACGTAATTTATGAGTTTAAAGGGAAGGATCTGCCCATCGAAAAACTTCAGAAAGCAATAGAACTTTCAGAAGATAAATATTGCGGAGTGAGCGCTGTCTATAAGAAAGTTATTGAAATGACTTCCGAAATAAGGATCATAGAATAGGATCTTTCTGCTAAATATCAATGAAAATACCTATCCTTCCAGATTACCAAGCCGGCTCTTTTAAAATAATATGACACAGATTATCGTATCTGATCGGATATTAAAAAAATAGATACTTTCTGAAACCCGACTGAGTGACATGTTTATAATAAATGTAAAATAGCTGATATTCAGATTGTTGATATCTCAAAAATTTCATTGCGGTCCCACTCAAGCCAGAATCTTATTGCACTCTGGCGGACCATGAACCAGTAATCTTCATCCTCCAGACCGAAATTCGCTGCACCCTCTTTTATTAACTCTTTAAGTTTTTCCTGGTATCCGGACTTCAGCTTAATAAGTATGGATTTGCCATTATAAGTGAAAATGGCATGAGGCTTTGTAACAGGATCATCTATGAGATGGATCGTTCCCTGTCCGAGGGTTGCCCCTGTACTTACCTGTAGGCCATCGTTCATGCAACTGAATGGTGTTATGGAGCCTGCATAGGATCCTATCTTCAGAAGATCGGTTGAGACTCCGAAGTACTCTCTCGCCAGTATCCCCATTTTTGCCCCGATAATGGAGTATACCCCAAGGTGTCCATGAAATTCATCCGTCATAACACATGCTTTCCACTCTTCAACTCCATGTTTTGCCATGGCTTCATCCATAATAAGCCTGACATCATATGTGTAGATCTCCGGATTAAGCGGAAACCCGTTAAAGGCAACAAAATGACCTGGCTTGTAGTTACCTTTTACTATATCGGAGATTACTTCATTTACAGCCCTCGTGTTGTATTTTACATTATAGCGGACAGGCGATCCGGTTGAAAGAGGTCTCATCTCAAAAAGCTCATGATTTGCCAGTGCTATTGCTACAAGCTCTTCAGTAAGACCAAAAGATCTTTCAAAGCTATTATCTTCGAAAGAAGCGGGTGAATATTTTATCCCCGGGAATCCGGCATTAATATAATCAAGGTTTGAGATTATATCAATTGCTACTCCGGATCTTAATACGAAATCCGCTTCTTCACCATAGTCGGTGAAGTTGTCGGCAACAGGAGGGATGACTGAATTATTATACCATATTATTTCTTCAATCTTACCGGCCAGTGAGAGATCGTGCTGAAACAGCTGAGCCAAATTAGTGAGTGAGCCAAGGCAGACAAAAATAACTGTGTCATTATCCGTCCTGAGAATATCAATGCTCATTTTAACGCTCTCTGATAAATTATTTTGTTTTTTGCCTTTACTATTATGTTTTTCGATGGAATTATCCGCTATCAGGCTTACCGGAATGGTATCTGCACCTGTTTTACGCAGCAGTTCTCTTATTCTTTCGAGTCTCCCGGACTGGCCGGGGATGTTACCTGATATCACGATGGCTTTAATATTTATCTGCGAAAGGTGTAAGAGCAGGCTGATACTCCTGAGATCGCTGTCATCAGCATCCGTATCGATTATTACAGAATGCTTCAGCTTAAAGTGCATAGGACTTGCCAGGATATTATATGACAGGAGTGATAAGAACAGCAGTGTTGAATATTTCTTCATACTTGTTTATTTTCGCGTAAAGCCTGAAAGTTAATGGTTACAGTTGATCAGAATCTCATTTTTATTCCGCCAAACAGGGTGATCCCGGGCATCGGGTAATAGACGTTATTTTCGTATTGCTGGTTCAGGATGTTCTCAGCACTGATAAACAACTCGCCCCATTTCATAAGTTTGTACGATATTTTTGAGTTTAGCAGTGTATATGTTTCAAATTTTTCATTACCTGCCAGGGGATCAGTATCGAGACGATCAATATGCTGGATGCTTATCATGGTCTGAAGCTTTTTCCAGGTGTAATCGCAGCTTGCAAAGATATTATGCCTTGGTGTGGCATAAACCGTGTTTTTCATATGAGTATATGAATAAGTAAGGTTAAATGAAAGGTTTTCCGTAACATTTGTATTGGCCGAGAATTCTATCCCTTTATTATGGATCTCACCGGCATTCTGCAGTCCCTGCATCGGAACAGTAATTATCATATCTTCTCCGGAAACGATGAACCCGGTCAGTTCAAGTCTGATTTTATTCTGCACAAACGATTGCATTATTCCTGTTTCGTAGTTTAGAATCCTTTCAGGTTTAAGATTTACGTTGTGGTTCCAGATAAAGAGTTCCCTTATTGTAGGTGAACGGAATCCTTTGGCAACAGATGTTTTCCAGGTAGTGTTCCCGGCTATTTTCCAGGCAAATCCACCGGCAGGTATCCATTCTGTTCCATAAGTCTGATGATTTTGCATGCGGAGACCGGCATTTAGTGTCAGCTTTTTAAAAAGAGTCTGTTGCATAAATCCGTATACTCCTGCATCATAGATTGATGTATCGGTAATAAATGTTCCGTAGAGCTCATTGTCAGCTTTCCCCCCGTATAAAAGATAATCGGCGCCGAGGGTCACTGTATTTCCTTTGAAAAGACGGACAGTTTCAAAAATATTTACACCATAATTATTATCATTTGAATGAAATCCGTCAGATATTTTGTGCTCGCCGAAATTGTAGAAAAGTTTTACGGTTCCTGAATATTTTGCGTAATTATTATTCATAGTAAGCGACCAGTATCCTCTCGTAACATCCAGATTGTATCCGGGATTGGCATTGACTGTATCGGGTCCCGGATCCTGTGCATTGAAATGTGCAAGGCTGAAATCGGCGCTGACATCCAGATTATTGCTTATCGCATATCCAATCTTGACATAACCGTTTGTTATTTTAAAATCGGAATTACTCCGATGTCCGTCTGTCTGATCATGATTGACCGAAGCAAATGCGCTGAAGTTATTCTTCTTATATCCTGCCGATGCCATGTATTTCTGTGTGTTATACGAACCATACAAAATATGAGTGTTCCCATGTAAACCCTCCTCTTTCTGCTTTTTGGTGATAATATTAATAACTCCCCCCATCGCATTCGATCCGTAAAGGATTGATGCCGGACCACGGATGACTTCTACTTTTTCCACATCGGACGCTACATAAGAATCGGGCAGAGGATGCCCGAATATGCCCATGAACTGAGGATGCCCATCGATCAGCATCAGAACGCCCGTTGTAGGGCTGCCACCTATGCCCCTTATCGAAATCTGGCCCGCGGCACCTGCCGAAACGCCGAAACCCATAATCCCTCGCTCTGTCACAAATAATCCGGGTACCCTTCCGTTCAGTACCGGAAGCAAAGCAGTTTCAATACTCTCATTTATCTGTCTTGTGTTAACCACCGTGACTGCCATAGGTATATTACTCCTGTTCACTCTTACTGTGGTTCCTGTTACTACAACTTCATCGAGATTAACGGTATCCTGTAAAATGCTCCTGATATCTTCCTGAGAAATTCCATTTATGGTCAGGGTGGCTAAGCAGGCAAGTAAGGTAAAATGTTTAATCATTGTTGAAAGTATTACGAATAATAAAAATAGTGTTACTTATATTTTAAATTTTTTTTAGTCGGTTTTGCTCATAGCAAGTTTCCCATGCCTGATCCCTTTAATGCTTATCAGCTTTTCAGATAATTCGGTCAGCCGTTTGGCCAATCCCTTAACGGCAATAATCTCGAGGCATATGTTATGACTCAGGTGAAAATGCTGTGAGGAGAGGATGACATCGTAATAATCGTGCTGGATATCATTTGACCGGGATATTATATCTTTCTTATGATGGTCAAATATCATAATAATGGCACCGGCAACAAGGTTGTTGCAGTGCCATTTTTTCTCAACTATATTCTTCTCTATAAGGTTTCTTAAAGCCTGCGATCTGTTTGCAAAACTGTTATCATTAGCAAACAGATCAAGCTCGTTTAATAATTCCTCTTCAAGACTTACACTGAAACGGACGACACTCATCGTAACACGATTTAGTGTAAAAGTAATATTTTATTCCTGTTTTGAAATAATTTGTTCTGAAATTTTTTCAAAGGCAGTTACCACAAGTTTATTTTTCTGGCTGAAAATACTGAGTCCATGTTCAGCAGCCTCTCCGACTTCAAGCACGAGGGGGATCTGGCCAAGGAGCTTTGTATCAAATTCTTTTGCCAGTTTGAGTCCGCCTCCCTTACCGAAAACATAGTAAGCCTCGTCGGGATGATTATCGGGAGTGAACCACGACATATTCTCAATTATTCCTAAAATAGGGACTTTCAGGTCAGGATTCATGAACATGGATGCTGCTTTTCGTGCATCATTGATTGCAATCTCCTGGGGAGTGGTCACAATGATAGCTCCGGTGATATTCAGTTTCTGGACAGAAGTGAGCTGGATATCGCTTGTTCCGGGAGGGAAATCGATTATCATATAATCTATATCGCCCCACTGAGTGTTCTCAAAAAGCTGGGTCAGGGCTTTAGCTGCCATAGGACCCCGCCATATAAGACTCTGGCTCTGGTCGATGAAGAATCCAATAGAGATTATTTTTACCCCGTATTTTATGATCGGAAATATCATCTCTTTATCGCCGATAGCTGAGACATCGGGTCGGGCATCTTCAATACCGAACATCTTAGGTATTGAAGGACCAAAGATATCAGCATCTACGAGTGCGGTGCGATAGCCGTTTCGTGCCATTGCTATTGCCAGGTTAGCCGCAACTGTCGATTTCCCGACTCCGCCTTTGCCTGATGCAACAACAATAATATTCTTTACCCCTTCCATGGGGATCTTTTCAAATACATTTTCCATAATCATTTATCTGTTAAAATTATACTCCATATTTTTTGGATTTCTCTACTTATAATCAATGTGTTATCTAACTCGTTTATGCTCATTTTTGAAATCATGGCCTTTGTAATAAGGGGTTCGAAAGGTAGTTTACCAGCAACCTTAATCCCGATAGATTCACAATACTCTTCAATAGCCTTACTGACAGGTACGTTAATATCCGTTTTGTTTATTATTACCGTGGATGTCAGGTCAAATTTACCAACAACTTCAAGGCTTCTCCGGAGGTCGTGCAGGCCCGAGATAGTTGGTTCAGTAACAATCACAACCTTATCAACTCCTGTAATAGTCGATATTACAGGGCATCCTATCCCGGGAGGACCATCAATAATTATTGTGTCCAGCCCATTTTTTTCGGCCACTTCCCTCGATTTTTCCCGGACCATACTGACAAGTTTCCCGCTGTTTTCTTCACCGGGAGCAAGGCGTCCATAAACTATTTTGCCATTTCTGAAGTTCCCTGAATACATTCTGCTCCTGTTGTTTGGTTTCATCGCAATAGCTTTCTCAGGGCATATGCGGGAACAAAGGAAGCATCCGTCGCACGAAATTTCAGATATTGTAACCGATCCTTCAAAAAGTGAAATTGCATCAAAGCGGCAATAATCAATACATCTTGTACAATTTGTACAGAGAGTGTAATCGATAACAGCCTTATGGCCTGCGACATATGCCTTTTCTTCCTCATGAGTAGGTTCAAAGATCAGAAACAGGTTAGCTGCATCCACGTCACAATCAGCAAGTACAACATTTCCGTCAAGAGTTGCAAATACTGCGCAGAGGCTTGATTTACCGGTTCCTCCCTTACCGCTGATTATTGCTATTTCCATGTAGTAATATAATGTTACTTATTACTTCGGTTAGTTGTTTTGATAACAATGGATCGGTATCACAGACCAGGTTGCCTGTCGAGTAAATTGAAGCGATCTCTTTTTTAAAAGGGATCTCAAGAAGCAGCGGGATATTTTCTTTCCCGAGATACTCATTAACATCTTCATTGCCTGATCCGGCCCGGTTTATAATAACGCCGAACAATTTATTCATTTCGCGTAGTGTTTCAACACTTTGCCTTAGATCACTTAGTCCGAACGGAGTCGGTTCTGTTACCAGTATTGTATAATCGGCTGTTGCCACCGTCTGGATAAAAGGACACGATGTACCCGGAGGTGAATCAAGAATTGCGATATCCTTTTCTGTACCGGCCTGTCTTATTGCCGCCTTGATAATGTTTACCGGCGACATGACACCAATATTCATCCTTGCCTCAAAAATTACAGGTTCACTACCATTGATTGAGTAGGATATAACCTGTCCGAGAGAATTGGATTTTTCAGAAATGGCTCCCTCCTCACAGGCAACGGAGCAGGCTCCGCAACCATGACAGAGGTCCTCAATAACGCTGATTATCCTGACATGTGGCAGGATAAAAATTGCGTTGTAACTGCAATATTCATGGCATCTCCCGCAAAAAGTGCATACATTGGTGTCTATAACCGGTACCAGGTGAGCAACATCTGATTTACTGACCTGTACCGCATCAAAAAATGCGACCGAATTCGGAGCCTCGGCGTCACAGTCAATTAATAAGCTGCTGATATTCTGTTTTATCAGTGTTGAAAAAATATTTGTAGCAACAAAAGTTTTACCTGTCCCGCCTTTTCCGCTGGCTATTGCAATCCTGAACATATTATTGTAAATCAGATAATTAAAAGTACTTTTCCTGTTCCTCATTTTGCATCTCTTTTAATCCCTGTCGTGCCGCATCTGTTCTTCAGCCGTATTAAACACAACAAGGCTCTCTTTCCTTACATTCAGTAATTCTGCAATAACATCGCATTTTACCATGAGCAGATAAAAGATACGGCTGTCATTCCCGTCAATCAGTCCTTCAAGATTACCCTGTCCTTTTGAGATTATAAGATCAGCACTGTCAAAATATTCACGGAACTCAGCTGCAGATTTTCCAACTATGGTTGACGGGGCATCATAACCGTTGGAAATTACCCTTGCCGAGCTTTGCATTCCTGTATACAGTGCATCTTCCATTGTGGCATCATTAATAACCGGAGCCCCTCTTACAGCATAAGTGATCCCCGGGTGGCCGAGAGTATCAATAAACAACTTGTCAAACACGATCTCGCCGGCATTGTCTCCCAGGTATAAAATATTTTCAGCTTTGCTGAGGGCCTCCTTTAGTTGCGCGGAATGATCGATTGCAAATTCATCCTTAAGCGCCCTGTCAATAGTGGCCTTAAGGTTAAAATCATCATTCGCTGCAAAGTCGATAATATTCCCGGCTATTGCCAGCCTGAGAGCACAGTTGAATGGATCAGCAGAACTTTCAATTATTTTTTTTAACTGTGGGATCATACCGAGCGCTTCATCATTGCTCTCTTTTTTTTCATTCCTGTAGGGGTCGTGATTCCGCGTATAGACTTTCAGAATATTATGTAATGCCCTTGCAAATTCAGGGGCGGTAAGTCTTTCACGGTTATTATGATACAGACTTATCATTTCATTGGTAAAGCTGTTTTTGGCTTGGAGTGGGACATCCTCTTTTACAAGTAGTTTCTCAAATGCTCTGGTAAAACAAAAAAAACAGCGGTAATCTGAAATCATCCCGGTTAAATCTAATGATCACAACAATTTGCTCCTGCTGCCAGTGAATCGTTTAATAATTCATTTGCTAGTTCCCTGGGAGCTTTAGGTTGTGCCCCGACAAATACATTTATCTTCTGGCCGTTGAACAGGTTAATAGCTCTTTGTCCCATACCGCCTGCTATTACATCTGTCACTCCTTTTTCAGCCAGCCATGCGGGCAAAAGACCCGGCTCGTGCGGAGGAGGGGTGATCAGGATTTCATTTGTAATTGTTTTATTATCGGCATCAAGGATTGCAAATTGCTGACAATGACCAAAATGAGAACATAATATCCCGTTTTCCAACGGGATTGCGATACGTTTTTTCATCAGTATATAATTTTTATTTTAATGGTCTGATGTAACCCACATGTCTGAAGATTATATACATACGTGTTTGTGTCTGCAATACATGTGGGTTTCATCCGAATATTATTTAATTTTTAAGGCCGGATGTAACTCGCATGTGAATATTCACCCGTGTTTTTGTTTGTAACGAACATGCTCGTTTCATAAAAAATTCTGTTTAAATATTATTTTGAACCACTTCTGTTTCTCTTACCTTCACCGGTACCACCTCCTGCATTCCAGCGCTTACCAAGTCCTTTTCCAAGTTTGGTTTCCAGTTCTTCGGGTGTATTTTTTATGCACTTTCCCAGTGCTCTTCCTGTTTTCGGTCCTTTCCCATCAGGCCCTGTCCCATTCATTTTTGGCATAATGATCGTTATTTAATTTTTCAACATTAGAATAATCTCTCCGATGCTCTTTTCAGGTTCTTTTAAAACAATCATCTGAATATTCAGACTTTCGAGCAATGACTTGATCTTGATCCCGAATTCTCCTGAGATGATTTTATTCACATTGCGCGAAGCAACAAGCTGTACTGATGCCGGGCCCGCTCCTTCAAGTGCTTCCTTGTTCGGATTGGGAATAAATTCCGTGCTGCCTGTCTCATCATCAAAAATCACAAAGTAAAGACAACGTCCGAAGCGCTGGTCAAGTTTGCTCCCGATAGAATTTCCCGTACTGGTTATTGCTGTTCTCATATTAGCACGCTGATTGATTTATAAGTTTAAATTGTTTTATATACTGATCCCCCTGATCCTCCTCATTCGTCATTTCAATGCAGCCGGTAATCTCATTACTTTTACAGAGAGGACATTGCTTTACCTCTTTCTGTCTGTCGGGATTATTAAAAAAACAACCGCAATTCCTGCACGAAAACCATTCGCTGTCAAAATAGACCTTGCCTCCTTCAATAATTATCTGTTTACCCAGCACAAATGCTTCTGCAACCTTCTGCCTTGCTTTTGAATGAATCCTGGTAAGGGTGGGACGCGATACATTCATGACTACCGAAGCCTGAAAATGATTAAGCATTTCATAATCTACAAGCCGGAGGGCTTCGTACTCTTCGATCTGCAGAAAAACCACCTCAGACGGCTTCAAGGCTCTTTTATCCCCGTAAGGTTTGAATCCCGAAACAACAGGTGGATTGCTTATTTTCCTGATTCTTAATGGACGTGGTGACATAAATTATGAACAATAGTTCAATACAAAGGTAATGAACGTATGTTCAAAATCAAATAAATTGATGATTATTTTTTTACCGGACTGATTTTGGGGATACCAGTTGTAAGTAATTCTCTCCGCCTTAATTCTTCTCCCTGAGCAGTTATGCCGCGAACAGGGAGCCGGAAAGCAGCATCCTGATTGTGACTTGTACGGAAATATTAAATTTCCGGAACAATTTTATTGTTACATGTCCCGGACTTATTAGTATA
Organism: uncultured Bacteroidales bacterium; assembly: GCA_963736675.1. Classification (GTDB taxonomy): domain Bacteria; phylum Bacteroidota; class Bacteroidia; order Bacteroidales; family VadinHA17; genus LD21. The sequence goes on along the minus strand of CAVTPT010000002.1, from coordinate 159,746 downwards.
ATATATCAGTGCTTCAGATCGAACCAGCCAGGCAGTCCCGGATGTTTCTCGTCGGGTTGCAGATGATGGTGGAACTCATTGGTATGGCTGTCGTAGAGATATTCTTTGCCCCACGCATCTGTATTTACCGTAATCTGTCTGATTGCGTCTGTGATATATAGCAATTCCTCATCTGTCATGGTCGGATGCAGGGATAGCCTGATCCAGCCCGGCTTCATCGAGAGGTCGCCTGCTTCGATGCGGTCGGTTATCTCTTTTGAAAGATTGATATCTACATTCAGAAGAAAATGGCCATATGTTCCGGCACAGGAGCAACCTCCACGTACCTGGATCCCGAACCTGTCGTTCAGCAATTTTGTTACAAGGTTATGATGAGCCCTGTCGACATAAAAAGAGAATACTCCCAACCTCTCATTTACATTTTCGGCCAGAATATGAAGGCCTTTCACCCCTGAAAGTTCCCGGAAGGCAAGGCCGGTCAGCTCTTTTTCGCGTTGATGGATCATCCCGGTACCCATCTCCTCTTTCAGCTTTACTGCAAGGGCAGCCTTTATTCCCTGAAGGAAACCCGGAGTACCGCCATCTTCCTTTACTTCAATATCGCTGATGTAGCTGTACCCTCCCCATCTGTTTGTCCATTTTACAGTTCCTCCACCCGGCGAGTCGGGTATATCATTCTTATAAAGTTCTTTATTGAAAACAAGTACTCCTGCACTTCCCGGACCTCCCAGAAATTTATGAGGTGAAAAGAAAATGGCATCAAGATGCGCCATCTTTTCAGGAGGGTGCATATCTATTTCCACATAGGGGGCTGAAGCCGCAAAATCAACAAAACAGTAACCATTATTCTCATGCATAATTTCAGCCAGCTCGTAGTATGGAGGCATATAGCCTGTAACATTTGAACAGGCTGAAAATGAGCCGATCAAAAGGGGTCTGTTCCTGTATTTTACTATCTCTTTTCTAAGTGCCCCGGGATCAACCCTCAGGTCTGCCGAAGGCTGGAGAACAACAATATCAGCCAGCGTTTCGAACCACGATGTGTGATTTGAGTGATGTTCGGTATGGGTAAGAAAAACAACCGGTCTGTTCTCATTGGGAATATCCCTGCATGAATTATATTCCCCATGTGAGAACACGCAGTAATTTATTGCCTGTTCCGGTACTTTCAATCCAAGTAACCGTTGAAGCTTGGCAACTGCTGATGTCATCCCTGTGCCCGTAAAAATCAAAAAATCATTCTCACTGGCATTGACATGGCGCTTTACGATTTCCCGGGCAAAATGATAAGCCTCAGTCATCGCTTTCCCTGTTGCCGACGATTCGGAATGTGTGTTTCCGACGTAAGGGCCGATCACTTCCGTGATCCTTTTTTCAATCGGGGCATATAACCTGCCGCTTGCTATCCAGTCGGCATAAACAAGTTTCTTTATTCCATATACCGTCTCTATATTAGCGTCAATGCCAATAATATTCCTACGGTATTTTTCAAAATATTTCTCCAGGTCCGACTTGCTTATCAATGAAAAATTAAATAATGCCCTAATGCACAGGGGGTAAAAGTATTAATTATTTATTTAAATTGCAGCACCGGTAGAAGGGCTGGTAATACTGTGCGGCTCCGAATAAATGAGGCAGGGTTCAGTATAAATGAATAATATGACAACTAAATTATCATTTTCAGCGACGATAATATTTATCCTGATGGTAAGTACAGGCAGGACTTTTTCACAGGATCTGTTTGAAATTTACGTTTCGCAGGATGGTTCGGGCAATTACACAACGATACAGCAGGCAATAGATGCAAGTAAGGCTTTCCCTGACAGGCGTGTTACCATCTATGTTAAAAATGGTATATACAATGAGAAGATAGTTGTTCCGTCGTGTAACACAACATTATCAATTATCGGGGAGAGCCCTGAAAACACAATTATAACATACGGGGATTATTTTGACCGGATAAACCGGGGAAGGAACAGCACATTTTATACATATACAATGCTTGTGGAAGCCGATGACTTCTGTGCGGAGAACCTTACGATACAGAACAGTGCGGGACCTGTGGGTCAGGCTGTAGCTCTTCATGTGGAAGGGACAAGGTGTGTTTTCCGTAATTGCCGGCTCCTTGGTAATCAGGATACCTTATATACAGGCGGGCAGGATAGCCGTCAGTATTACGAGAACTGTTTTATAGAAGGGACCACCGATTTTATTTTTGGAGCCGCGACAGCACTCTTCAGCAGATGCACAATATATTCAAAGAGCAATTCCTATATAACAGCGGCAAGCACCCCGCAGGGAAAAACTTATGGTTATGTTTTTATGAACTGTAGTCTGACAGCCTCAGATAATGTTGACAAAGTCTACCTCGGCCGTCCGTGGCGCGATTTTGCCAGAGTTGTTTTCATGAATTGCGACATGGGCGCTCACGTAGTTCCGGCAGGATGGGCAAACTGGGATGGAACTTCGCGCGACAAAAGTGCCTTTTATGCTGAGTATGGCAATGCCGGGCCAGGTGCTGACCTCCAGAAAAGGGTATCGTGGAGCCGGAAACTTTCTGCGAAAGAAGCTGAAGAATATACGATTGATAAGATATTGTCACCCTCCATTCCAGATGAAAAACCTGTTATACAGTGGATTTCTGGCAGGTAGTGGGGGGCCCTAATCTATACATGTGAGTTATGTACTACTGGTCACTTGGTCTGATTTTCGGTTTTGCAGTGATTGTCTTTATCCTGCTTTTTTTCGTCACTGCACCATACGGGAAATTCCTGAGGAAAGGATGGGGACCTTCAATAAAGGCTAAATGGGCCTGGATGTTTATGGAATTACCATCACCCGCATTAATGCTTCTGTTTTTTTTAACTTCTCCTGTCAGGGGTTATCCGCGGATGGTTTTTTTAATACTCTGGCTTGTTCATTATCTTCACAGGACATTTATATATCCCTTCCGTCAGTCGGGGAGAGAAAAACCTTACCCTGTTGTGGTGGTCTGTATGGCTTTTCTGTTTAACTGTCTCAATGGTTTTGCAAATGGATATGGAGTCTTTCATCTGGGCAGCTATCAGGATTCCTGGCTTTTATCCTGGCAATTCGCGGCAGGGATCATTATTTTTATGACCGGGTTCTGTATCAACAAGACTGCTGATGAAAAACTCAGGAGGCTTAGAAAAGAAAATCCCGGAGTATATATTGTCCCTGAAGGATGGCTATTCAGATATATCTCTTCCCCACATTATTTCGGAGAGATAGTAGAGTGGGGCGGATGGGCTCTGATAACCTGGTCGCTGCCGGGTCTGGCCTTTTTTGTGTTTACCATTGCAAATCTTCTTCCCAGGGCGGTAAGTTCGCACAAATGGTACAGGGCAGGTTTTGCTGATTATCCACCCGACAGGAAAGCGATAATCCCATTCATTTATTAGGACCCTCAGTGATCTGAATGTATTTGGTTTTTCCGGGGTTAACATTCTGTTTAACCTGAGGTAATCCATTCTAATGAATTATCAAACCCTCCATAGTTTTATTATTGTAAAAATTTCTTGTTTTTTTGTTTGCATGATATACTTTAGAAATATACTTTTGCAGCGAAAATCAATATTAAAAATTCAAATGGACGACGGCCCCGCGTATTTATTAATTAACTCACTGATATAGAGGAGGCTATTCTTTTCAGAATGCTTCCTGCCATGTCAATAACAAGCAAGGAGGCATTATGACTTCACTTACAACATTTTATTTAAGCGGAATAATCGGTAAAGAAGCGTTCGGAGCCGATGGAGATTCTGTTGGTGTAATCAGGGACCTGCTGATAAATGCTGTTCCCAACGGACTTAATGATCCGGACCAGCAGCGTGTAACAGGAGTTAAGCTTAAGATAAACAAAGAGACCAGGTATTTCTCTTTCAGTACCTTCAGGGTTGTCAAGGCGCGGGAGATGCTTAATGTGACATGTTCAGGGCTTGCTGAGTTAAGCAGCGAGGAAGTGGAAAACGGGTTGTTACTGGTAGAAAATATTCTTGATAAACAGATAGTTGATCTGAACGGACGAAAACTTGTAAGGGTTAATGACGTAAGGCTGGCAACTATTCCTGCCGGAACATTTGCTGTTGCCGTCGATATAGGAGTTGAAGGATTGTTAAGACGCATCGGTATAGCACAACCGATTAAGATGATCCTGAGAATGTTAAAAATAAATATTCCGGCAAAATTCATAACCTGGGATGATGTCCAGGCAATCGACTTCTCCAATTTTAATATAAAGCTTTCGAAAAGCTATGCAAAGCTTCATACTCTTCACCCATCCGATCTGGCAGATATTCTTGAAGACCTGGGAAGAAAATCCGGTACCTCTGTCTTTTCCGCACTCGACGAGGAGAAAGCTGCCGATGTGCTGGAAGAGCTTGAAACTGATATTCAGGTTCATATTATTGAAAACCTTCCGGTAGGCAAGGCGGCTGATGTCCTTGAAAAAATGCCGGCAGATGAGGCAGCAGATATTATTGATGAACTGGAAGATGAAAAAGCTGAAATGCTGCTAAAGGAGATGGATACGGAATCGTCACAGGAAGTCAGGGATCTTCTGGAGTATGAAGATGACCTTGTCGGGAGTATAATGACCACTGATTATCTCTCGTTCAGTGCATCAAAAACTGTTGAGGAGGTGCTGCAGGAACTTCGGGTACTGAAACCTGAAGCAGCGGAGCTTTATAGTCTGTGCGTTACCGAGTCAAATGACGAGCTTATCGGGACATTTAATCTCCGCGATCTTGTACTGGCCGAACCAAAACTGACACTCGACCAGATAATGAAGTCGGAACCTGTTTTTCTGTTCGATGATCAGAAAACAAGAGCAATAGCCGAAATAGTGTCAAAATATAATCTGCTTGCAGTGCCGGTGGTTGACCGCAATAACCTGCTTCAGGGCATGGTAATAGTCGACGATGTGGTCGAAGATCTTATAAATGAAAGGAAAACGAAAAAAAGATAACTGGTAAGCTATGACCGTAATCAATACAGCCAGATCAAGGCTTTTCAGGAATCTGGCCATCTTTTTTGCCATTCTCGGACCGGGCATAATAACCGGCAGTGTTGATAATGATGCCGGAGGTATAACAACCTATTCGGTTGCAGGAGCCCTGTACGGCTATGGCCTGATATGGGCACTGATCCCGTCATTTATTGTTCTGGTGGTTATCCAGGAGATGAATGCAAGGATGGGAATTGTGACAGGGAAAGGCCTGTCTGATCTTATCCGTGAAAATGCAGGCGTTAAGCTTACTTTTTTTATTTTTATCGGGCTGCTTCTTTCCAACATCGGAAATACGACTACTGAATTTGCAGGAGTAGCCGGAAGTATGGAGATCTTCGGGGTCAGTAAATATATTTCAGTCCCTGTTGTTGCAGTAATGGTTTGGTTCCTGGTCGTAAAGGGTACATATCAGATTGCTGAGCGTATATTTCTGATATTCAGCGCCTCACTGCTTACATATGTTGTGTCGGCCCTGATGGGGAAACCCGACTGGGGAGAGATCGGTATGGCAATTATAAGACCGGGGATAGAACTTAATACACAGAGCCTGACTATTGTAATCGCTCTCGTCGGAACGACAATTGCTCCATGGATGCAGTTTTACATGCAGTCGTCAGTAATTGAAAAGGGTCTTACCATAAAGAACTACAGATTCACGGTTATTGACATAGTAGTCGGATGTGTCATAACAGTAATTGTGGCTTTCTTTATTATGGTGGCCTGCGGCTCTACATTATATCCGAACGGAGTCATAATAAACGAGGCAAAAGATGCTGCCCTCGCATTGAAACCACTGGCAGGGGAACTGGCATCGCAGGTCTTTGCCTTTGGACTGTTCGTGGCATCTGTCTTTTCTGCTACAATACTACCCCTTGCCACAGCATTCTATATCTGCGAAGCTTTTGGTTTTGAGGCAGGAATAGATAAGACCTGGAACGAAGCAAAAGAGTTTTATATCTTATATACAGGTATTATTGTTATCTCAGCTGCCATTATCCTTTTTCCCAACGCACCTCTTATCTCAATCTCAATATGGTCGCAGGTACTGAACGGCATACTGCTCCCGGTCGTCCTGGTTTGCATGATACTCCTTATCAATAATAAAAAGATCATGGGATCTTATGTCAACAACCGGACCCAGAATATTATAGGATGGAGCGCTGTCGTAATCATGGCAGCCTTGTCGGTCATCCTTATAATTTTACCACTGGTCAGCAGGTGAGGAACCCCGTGCCATCTGACAGGTTCCCCGGAATCTGAAAATATTGTCAGACAACCCCGGTATATACAGGAAAGTGAAGGTACGTGGAACAGATATCTTTACTTTTCCTGAAAAATGAGTTTCTAATATTGGAAATGAGATATAACTTTACAGCATTGGTTTTGTATTTCTCATTTTCGATTTCTATGCATAAAGGCTACTTTGAAGGATCTGTTTATAATACACCGGAAAAGAGGAACCCTGACCTTTGGGATAAGTTCCTTCTTAACAACCGGATCTGGTTCACACTTAAATACGCAGGTATTGTCCTAAGCACCAGAAGAGAGGCTAAAAGAGGCAATTATGATATTAAAGCCTGGGCCGATTCGTCGTACTTTATCTTACGGTTTATTGAAAAAACAGGGGGGACATTCCATATTTCAGGGATGGAGAATATTAACAGGTCGAAAGATCCAGTTCTCTTTATCAGTAATCATATGAGCACTCTCGAGACAATGATCCTTCCATGTATCATTGCTCCTCTCAGGGAAGTAACGTTTGTTGTCAAGGAGAGCCTTGTAAAACATCCGCTTTTCGGCGATGTAATGAGATCAAGAAATCCGATTGTGGTAGGAAGAAAAGATCCCAGGAAAGATCTTGATGCGGTAATGAACGGGGGTATGGAACTTCTTTCTAACGGGAGTTCAATAATAATTTTTCCCCAGAGTACCAGAAGCCTTGAATTTAAACCTGAAGAGTTCAATTCGCTGGGTGTAAAACTGGCAAAAAAAGCAGGCGTGAATGTTGTACCGGTTGCTCTAAAGACTGATTACTGGGGCAATGGCACCATCATAAAGGAACTTGGCCCCATCGACCGTAAAAAACCTATATACATAAAGTTTGGAGAACCATTTCCAATTGAGGGAAACGGCAAGGCAGAAAACCGGAAGATCATAGATTTTATTCAGGATTCCCTTAAAGAATGGACCCGGGATTGAGTTGAAGATATATGAAATCCAATTGAATGACCTCAATTTTCTTTTTTTGGCCTGGACTTTAAAACCTGATTGATTTATTATCGTAATAACCAGATCGACTGTGTAATATAACGTTAATCTGTAACCATTATAAATTACCTGTTATTTAGTGTATATATTACATTTAAATTATTTATTTTAATAATTTTGATGATCTGGTACATAACCGGGATATAGCTTTTTATTAGTTTTTTAAACCTGAAAGATCTGTAACCTATTTTAAAAGTTTAAATTATGGGAACACTTGATTGGATTGTATTAGGACTCATCGGTGCCGGACTGGTAGGAATTATCGTCTGGGTAATAAGGATGAGACTTCCTCCGATAATTTCCTTGCCGGCCGCGATTCGACCTTGCTTGCTTTCGGATCATCAATTTTTGCCCCGGACATCGGATCGGAGCATCTTGTAGGTTTAGCCGGAGCAGGTGCATCAAGTGGTATGGCAATGGCTCAATGGAAAATGCAGGGATTGATCATACTGATGCCCGGATGGTTTTTTGTACCCTTGTATGCCAGGAGCGGGGTATTTACAATGCCTGAATTCCTTAATTGCCTTGTATATATTTCTAGTAAGATTTTATCAATTCGTAAAACAAATATTTGACAATATGAATAATATATTAAATAACAAAGAAGTCTGGTTTGTAACGGGAAGCCAGCACCTTTACGGACCCGAAACCCTGAAGCAGGTAGCTGCTGATTCGATGGTTATATCTGAAGCACTTGACAGCTCACCGAAATTTCCGGTCAGGGTGATATTTAAGCCTGTGCTTACAACTCCTGAATCGGTTACGGAGATTTGTCAGGCAGCTAATAATAATAAAAACTGTATTGGCCTTATAGCCTGGATGCACACTTTTTCTCCCGCCAAAATGTGGATTAGGGGACTGTCGGTACTGCAAAAACCCTTGCTCCATTTTCATACACAGATGAACAGGGATATTCCGTGGGATACCATCGATATGGATTTTATGAATCTTAACCAGTCAGCCCATGGTGACCGCGAGTTTGGATTTATAAGTTCGAGGATGAGGCTTAACAGGAAAGTTGTGGTTGGTCACTGGGAAGACGGATCCGTTACCGACCGTATTGCCGTATGGACAAGAGCCGCAGCAGCTTTCGACGATGCATTGAACATGAAAGTTGCCCGTTTTGGTGATAATATGAGGGATGTTGCCGTTACGGAAGGTAATAAGGTAAGCGCCCAGCTTGCCATGGGATATTCAGTATACGGGTATGGTGTAGCTGATCTGGTTGCTTCAGTAAATTCAATTGGTGATGATGAAGTTAAGAACCTTCTTTCTGATTACTCAATGCATTATGAGCTAACGAAAGAAGTTGCCAATTCAGAGACCCTCAGGGATGCGGCCCGGATTGAACTGGGCCTGGAGAAGTTCCTGACTGCAGGTAATTTTAAAGCATTTACAACAACCTTTGAAGATCTTCATGGTCTGAAACAGTTACCGGGGCTGGCCGTACAGCGACTTATGGAAAAAGGTTACGGTTTCGGTGCCGAGGGTGACTGGAAAACTGCTGCACTTGTCAGATCAATGAAAGTGATGGCATCAAAGCTTCCCGGCGGAACCTCATTCATGGAGTTTTATACGTATCATTTTAATCCGGCCGGGATGGCAGTGCTGGGAGCGCATATGCTTGAAGTGTGTCCTTCAATATCCGCAGACAAACCATACCTTGAAGTTCATCCTCTCTCAATCGGAGGAAAAGGCGATCCTGCAAGGCTTGTATTTAAATCTGCCACAGGAAAGGCTATAAATGCCTCATTGATCGACCTTGGGAACAGGTTCAGGATGATAGTAAACAAAGTAGATGTGATTGACTGTCCCGATATGCCAAATCTGCCTGTTGCCAGTGTCCTGTGGAAACCGGTTCCGGACCTTAAGACTGAAGCTGCAGCCTGGATCCTTGCCGGCGGGGCACATCATACGGGATTCAGTACTGCTGTCGATGCAGAATATATTGAGGATTTCTGCTCAATGCAAGGAATAGAGTATCTGCTTATTGATGAAAAATGTGATCTGAGCTCCTTCAAAAAGGAGATAAGGAACAATGAGGTTTATTATCATATCATGGGCATAATTTAGCAGAGCTGCCGGCCTGCTGAATGTATACTGAAACTTGCAGTGCCGGTGTGATATTCAGAATTAATCTCTTAATGATCGGTCAGAGTGAAGCTATATTCAGAATATGCAAAACATCTGGTGGCAGTAGACTGCATTATTTTTGGCTATGATATCACCGAAAAGCAGATAAAACTCCTCCTTATAAAACGGAATTTTGAACCTTCACTTGGAAAATGGTCGCTGGCAGGCGGGTTTGTAAAGGACAGGGAGAGCCTTGATGAAGCAGCCAACCGTATCCTTCATAAGCTTACAGGCCTGAGGAACGTATATCTTAAGCAGATCTATACCTATGGTGACACCGACAGGGATCCCGGTGCCAGGGTCCTTTCCGTGACATTCAGCGCACTTATTAAAATACAGGACATTGACAGGGACCGCAAGGAAAAGAACAGTGCTCAATGGCTTCCCATTGACAAATTACCTCATCTGATTTTCGATCATTTAACAATGGTCAAAAGAGCACTGAAGGAGTTGATGGTTGAGATAAAGATCAAACCTGTCGGATTTGAACTGATCCCGGAGAAGTTTACCCTTGTGCAGCTACAGGATCTTTATGAGGCTATTTACCAGCATCATATAGATAAAAGGAATTTCAGGAAAAAGATCCTGTCGATGGACATCCTTGAAAAGCTTGATGAAAAAGAAAAGGAGACATCCAAGAAAGGTGCATTTTATTACAGTTTCAACCGTGAGAGATACAAAGCATTCAAGAAACTGGGTTTTTATTTTAATCTTGATGTGAACTGATAAGAAATTTCTGATCAACAGTATAAAAGCAAAGAATAAATGCTCAAAAAATTAAAATCAAGTGTGTTCAAAGCCAACCTCGACCTGGTAAAAAATGGTCTGGTGATCCATACATGGGGCAATGTCAGCGGAAGGGATCCTGAGAGCGGCCTGATTGTTATAAAGCCCTCGGGAGTCAGTTATGACTCAATGAAACAGGACGACATGGTAGTACTGGATCTTTCCGGCAAAATTATCGAGGGAAATTTTAAGCCCTCCACGGATGCTCCCACGCATCTTTTGCTTTACAGTGCCTTCCCTTCAATAGGTGGTGTTGTGCACACTCATTCGACTTATGCAACATCGTGGGCGCAGGCCGGGAGAGATATACCTCCTTTCGGTACCACTCACGCCGATCATTATTATGGGGCCGTACCATGTACCAGAAAACTTACCGATAAAGAGATCAGAGATGATTATGAAATAAACACGGGTAGGGTAATAGTCGAAAGGCTGGGAAAATCTGATCCGCTGGCAATTCCTTCGGTACTGGTAAACAGCCATGGCCCCTTCTGCTGGGGTCTTGATGCCGGCGAAGCTGTGTACAACGCTGTTGCCCTTGAAGAGATTGCCAGAATGGCGTTCTATACCGTGCTCCTGGGACAAAAAGCGCCAGTCGACAATAATCTGCTTGACAAACATTATCTCAGGAAACATGGAAAAGATGCTTACTATGGACAGAAGAGGTTATAGACTGTAAACATGTTTCCGGAATCAGTAAGGGTTCCGGAGGCTTTAAATAAAAGAGAGAATTGGGGAAATATTCAATAGGGGTTGATTTCGGTACTCTATCCGGAAGATCGGTTTTACAGCCTGAACAATGCTCCCTGTGCTGAAGGACGACATTTATAAACCATTGAAAGCCAATGTAAAGGTTTATGATAAACTATATGACGAATACAGGATTCTGCATGATTATTTCGGAAGGGGAACCAATGATGTCATGAAACGTTTTAAGGAGATAAGAAAATCGGTGAGAGGTTGAAATTTTGGGATTTATGGAATGGTTCTTTAAGAGCCGGATGTTAAAATAAATTATGATAACCATGAACAGACTGCAAAAAACTTTTCTGGGTATGCTTCTTGCCGGTTTGCTGGTAATTATTCCGGCTTGCAAGACTGAAAATAAGGCAGCCCGCGATTATCCGATCCTTCCGGTACCTTTTACCTCTGTTAAACTGACAGACAGTTTCTGGGCTCCCAGGATAAGTAAAAATGCACAGGTTACAATTCCAATAGCTTTTGGCTATTGTGAATCGACCGGAAGAGTGAATAATTTTGAGATCGCTGCCGGGCTTGATACCGGACGTTTCAGGACCATTTTTCCCTTCGACGATTCGGATGTTTTCAAGATTATGGAAGGAGCAAGCTATTCGCTTCAGACATTTCCTGATCCGGGCCTCGATTTGTATCTCGATACCCTTATTAATAAAATCGGACTTGCCCAGGAAGAAGACGGGTATCTGTATACTAACCGTACTATTGCCGAGATGCACGGAGGTGAGGGACTTCATGAATGGGCCAGCAAAAACAGATGGGAGCTCGATTCAATCCTGAGTCACGAGTTGTATAACATGGGCCATTTATATGAAGCAGCAGTTGCTCATTATCAGGCCACAGGAAAGCGCACCCTGCTTGATATTGCCATTAAATCGGCCGATCTTATTGACAGGGACTTCGGGTGGGACAGGATTAAAGTCTATCCCGGGCACCAGGTTATTGAGATGGGACTGGTCAAATTATACCGGGCTACAGGTGATCAGAAATATCTCGACCTGGCAAGATTCTTCCTTGATATACGCGGACCAAAAGGTCAGAAGTATAACCAGGCTCATGTAAAGGTGGTGGATCAGACTGAGGCCGTCGGCCACTCTGTAAGGGCAACATACATGTATTCAGGTATGGCAGATATTGCTGCGATCGAAAAGGATGAGGCCTATCTGAACGCCATAACAAAGATATGGGAAGATGTTGTTTATGGTAAGATGTATATCACCGGCGGCATTGGGGCTACCGGCGGAAATGAAGGATTTGCCGATCCGTTTGTTTTGCCAAACATGACAGCCTATTGCGAAACGTGCGCTTCAATAGGCAATATATTTACCAATCACAGGCTCTTTCTCCTGCATGGAGAGGGAAAATATATTGATATCCTTGAGAAAACCCTGTATAATTCCATGCTGTCGGGGGTCTCATTGTCAGCCGACAGGTTCTTTTATCCTAATCCGCTTGAATCAGAAGGTCAGCATGATCGCAGTGCATGGTTTGGTTGCGCCTGTTGCCCTTCGAATGTCGCAAGGTTTGTTCCGGCTATCCCAGGCTATATATATGCTGTTGGTGATAATGAACTCTACATAAACCTGTATGCCTCAAATGATGCTGACATCGACATTAACGGCAAAAAGGTCAGTGTGTCGCAGAAGGCTGATTTCCCATGGACCGGAAAGGTTGAAATATCAATTAACCCTGAGAAATCAGCAAATTTTACTGTAAGGGTCAGGATCCCGGGCTGGGCACTCAATGAGGCACTCCCCGGCGATCTTTATAAATTTTCGGATCAGAATGATGAAAAGGTTATCCTTTCAGTTAATGGAGAAGTTATCGAAGGGGCTGCTGTAGACGGATATATTGCTCTCGAAAGAAAATGGAAGATGGGTGACAGGATCGATCTTGAATTACCCATGCCTGTACGTACTGTCAAAGCCGATCCACGAATTGCTGACGATGTTGGTAAATTCGCCGTGCAGCGTGGTCCGGTTATTTTCTGTGCCGAGTGGCCCGATAATAATACCGGTAATATCCTTAACCTTTTTGTGGAACCCGGGGCGTCTTTTACTACTGAGTTTGTACCCGGACTTCTTGAGGGAACACAGGTGATCAAAACTTCCGGAGTTCAGACAATGAAAGGGAGAGATGGCGGTGTTGAGATTCTTGAAAAGGAACCTGTAACCCTTATTCCTTATGCTTTATGGAATAACCGTGGTCCGGGTCAGATGATGGTATGGATCCCCTCCTCTGCAAGCAGCTCAAAACCTGTAGCTATGGCCGGCAGGTGAAAGAAAAGGGGCGACGGGCGATTGTAATTGATTTTATTGTAAATAATGATCAATATTAATTTAATTAAACGACATGAAAACTTCTGCTGTTATACGTGTTTGCAGCTTTGCCGTATTGTTACTGGTTTTAGCTGCAGGGTGTTCCCCTAAAGAGAATAGTGCCCGGTCGGGTGAAAGGAACCTTGCCATTGTAGCAACTCCCTCGGGTTCGGTGCAAAACAGGACCCCGATGGCTTCGCTGAATGATGGTCTGTTGCCTGTTAATACCGGTCCGATGAGAATGGGGGGTGCACCTGGTGGTCCCAGACCTCCGCAGCGTCTGACAGCCCAGTGGGTTGAGTATACATGGGTTCAGCCGGTAAGTACAAAACAGGTTGCAGTTTATTGGTGGAACTTTGAGAACAGTGTCAGGCTTCCCATGACTTACAGGATTAAATACTGGAACGGCAGTGAATTTGTCGCGGTGAACAATCCGTCAGGCCTGGGCCTGGAGAATAACCAGTATAACATAACAACATTTGACCAGGTTGAGACGACAAAACTCAGACTTGAGGCTGATTCAGTCGATCGCGGACTTTCGTCGTTGATCGAATGGCAGGTGATCCAGGCTGAAAAATCTCCTGATCATCCACCTGTTGTGTCAGCGGGAACCGACCGCATCGTTATGCTTAACGGAAAGACATATTTGTCGGGCAAAGTAAAGTCGGTTACTCCGATAAAAAAAGTAACCTGGAGTAAAGCATCAGGGCCGGGAAATGTAACAATAGACAATCCTGAAGTTCTTGAGACGACTGCAACATTTTCAACACCGGGAGAATATATCCTGAATCTTGCAGTCAGGGAAGGGAAATTGACCACATCGGCCCCGCTTCAGGTAAAGGTGACTGAACCACCTGTAGCGCAGCGTCTTGATGTTGTTTATACAAAACGGTACAAGATCGACAGTCCTTTATGGAATGAAAGGGCAAAGTCATTAATTGTAAACTGGATACCATGGTGCATCGATCAGATAAACAGGAGTGACCTGTCACTGGGCCAGGGAGGTATTGATAATTTCATTGAAGCAGGTAAGGCTCTCAGGGGAGAACCGCACGGAGTGCACCTGGGACATATATTCTCGAATGCCTGGGTTCATCAGACAATAGAGTCGATGTGTATTGCCCTGATGATTGATCCGCAGGGAGACAGGGAAATTATGGCGGCACAGGCCAGAATGAAAACAACCCTTGAGAAGTGGATCCCCATCATTCTTGCAGCACAGGAACCCGACGGGTATCTTCAGACTGCCTTTACACTACGTGATACAACAAGATGGAAAGCAAGATGGGATGAGCCTACAAGAGGCAACCATGAGGGATATGTTGCCGGTTATTTTATCGAATCGGCGATAAATCATTATACCCTCACCGAAGGAAAAGACCGGCGGCTTTATGATGCTGCAAAAAAACTTTCTGATTGCTGGGTTGCAAACATAGGACCGGGAAAGAAAGCTTGGTACGACGGGCATCAGGAAATGGAGCAGGCTCTTGTAAGGTTTGGCCGGTTTGTAAACGACATGGAAGGGAACGGTAAAGGCGACAGCTATATAAATCTGGCCCGGTTCCTGCTTGATTGCCGTCGCGACGGGTCGGAATATGACCAAAGTCATGTACCTGTTCAGCAGCAATATGAGGCAGTAGGTCACGCTGTAAGGGCATCATACAGCTATTCGGCAATGTCGGATATCGCCGCCGAGACAGGCGATGTGGATTATCAGAGTGCCGTAATGTCACTTTGGGATAACATGGTTAACAGGAAGTACTATTTGACAGGTGGAATAGGCAGCGGCGAGACATCCGAAGGTTTTGGTCCGGATTATTCGCTCCGCAACAATGCTTATTGTGAGTCGTGCTCAAGCTGCGGGTTGATTTTCTTCCAGCATAAGATGAATATTGCATATCACGATGCTAAGTATGCCGATCTGTACGAAGAAACAATGTACAATGCCCTGCTTGGTTCCCTTGACCTTGAAGGGAAGAATTTCTATTACCAGAATCCTCTTACTTCAGCGCAGACACGATATACCTGGCATTCATGCCCTTGCTGTGTCGGGAATATCCCGAGGACACTTCTGATGATACCTACCTGGACCTATGTAAAGGATGAAGCCGGGATATACGTAAATATGTTTGTCGGCAGCACTATCAAGGTGGAAAATGTTGCAGGAACTGATGTTGAGATGGTCCAGGAAACTGATTACCCATGGAGTGGTAAAGTGGCAATAACCGTGAATCCGGAAGTCTCCGGTGAATTTTCGGTACACGTGAGGGTTCCTGACCGTAAGACCAGCGAATTATACACTCCGTCGCCTGAAGTTAATGGAATTATATCACTCACGGTTAACGGCGAACCTGCCGGAAAGGATGTTGTAAACGGGTACGTAAGTATAAAACGGGCATGGAAGGCAGGCGACAGAATCGACTTTGAGATGCCGATGGAGATACAGACAATAACTGCGGATGAAAGGATTGAAGCTGACAGAGGGAGGATAGCTCTTCGCTACGGGCCGCTTATCTATAATGTCGAGAAGGCAGATCAGCCTGATATAGAGAAATATATCGGGACCGGACCAATGACTCTTGAATGGAGAGAAAATATGCTGGGAGGAGTGATGGTTATAAAAGGCAGTTGGGCCGATGGTACACCACTTGTAGCTATTCCCAATTATGCACGCAATAACCGGAATGCCGTAAAATCAACTGACCGTCCCGGACCTGAAAATACTGAAGAAGGATCCATCGTATGGATCAAAAAACAGTTGTAGTATAAGGTATTGAACCTCTTTATATAGTTGAATACCCTGATCAGAGGTGTTCTGGTTAACGAGTGAGCTGATCATAGGGGAGAAATTGCCATTACAGGTTACCTGTTCTGGCTGTGATTCAGCTTTTTAAAAGAAATCCGCATTGACCACTGAGAAGTTGTTCAAAAACATAAATTCGTCGGTTAGAATTCTTAATTTTGACCTTCCTGTGAATGATTATTTATGCGTAAAGTATATGTTGTATGCAAGCCATTGTCCGAAGGTAGTCTTAAGGAGGAGTGGGGACAGTGCCTGAAACAATTGGTGGAAAGTTGTTCAGAAGGTCGCAGACCTGTTAAGTTCAATATTTTTATTGAACTGCCAGGCAGTTCATCATATCAGGATATCAGAAAAGAAATTTCAGATTCTCTGACCGGATCATTTTTAAATGCCTGTCCTTCTTTTAATGTAACGGTTAATCCTCCGGAAAAGCCATGGAAAGTTGTTACTGAGGCTCTCTTCGTGGTTCCGGGGAAGGAAGTAATAACTACTAATTATTACGGGACAATACCCTATGTTGTTGCAGAGTCGGAACATACAAAGGAGATATGGTGTTCAGGTATGGGAAGCGAATTTACCGGGCCTGATACACACAATGCTGCATGCTTTGCTTTCGAACAGATGGCAGGGGTGCTCGAAAAGGAAGACATGTCGCTGAATGATATTGTGAGGCAATGGAACTTTATCGGCAATATCCTTGAAATAAATGAGGGGCTTCAGAATTACCAGGTTTTTAATGAAGTCAGGGGTGAATATTATCATAAGTACCGGACAATAAGAAGTTACCCTGCTGCAACAGGAGTCGGGATGGACCATGAGGGTGTTATAATCGATTTCTATGCAGTGAAGTCTGATGCCAAAATGGAAATCCGGCCTGTTGATAATCCGAACCAGGCAAGGGCATATGAGTATGGCCAGGATGTTCTGAAAGGATTGGCAGACCCGGTGGTAAAAGTGAAACAGCCCCCTCAGTTCGAACGGGCACTTCTTTTGAATAAGGGGGAGTACACGGCATATTTTATCTCCGGAACAGCATCCATTATCGGTCAGGAGGTAATCGGCAGAAACAATGTCAGGGAACAGGTTAATATAACTAATGAGAACATTAAAAAGCTGACTGACCCTCTGTTTATCTGTAATGTTATGGGAGAAAATCTGTCATTCAGCAGCAGGTTTTTACTGATACGTGTATATATCAGGCACACCGACGATTTTGAAGTTGTGAAGTCAATCTGTACCAGTCAGTATCCGGACACCCCGGCTGTTTATATCATGGCGGATATTTGCCGTGACGAACTCCTGGCTGAAATTGAAGCAGAACTATTGTTAAGCTTATAAACACTCTCATATATGTTTAGTCAGAACATATGAACCCCACATGTATTGGAAACACTAATACGTATGAATTTAATAATCAGACATGTGGGGTTCATTATACCATTAAAATCAAAACCATATTATGATGAATAAGAAAATTTTATTCCTTTCGATGCTTCTCCTTGCAGCACTGGAGTTAACGGCAGTTGAGAGTAAAACCAATTATAAAGGATTTACCGTATCGGTATATGCCCGGGCTTATGAGGTACGACAGATGAACGATCTTAAATGGCTTGAACCGATCTGGGATGAGATATCGCGGCAGGTAAAAGTTGACAAGATCTATCTTGAAACCCACAGGGATCTTATCGTTGTTGATGATAAGACAATTGAGACGGCAAAGAAATTCTTCAACAGCAGGGGGATTGAAACTGCAGGAGGCATTACCCTTACCGTTAATGAAGGAAACAGGTTTGAGACATTCTGTTACTCAAATCCCGAACACCGGGCTAAGGTTAAGGAAATTGTTGAATTAACAGCGAGACATTTTGACGAACTCATTCTTGATGATTTTTTCTTTACCGACTGTAAATGCGAGTTATGCATCAGGGCCAAAGGTGATATGAGCTGGACGGCTTTCAGACTCGATCAGATGACAAAAGCAGCAAAGGACCTTATCATTGGCCCGGCAAAGGCAGTCAATCCAAAAATCAAGGTGGTTGTCAAATATCCAAACTGGTATGAACATTTTCAGGGACTGGGATTTAACCTCGAAACAGAACCTCCGGTGTTTGATGGTATTTATACAGGTACCGAGACACGCGATCCTGACGCTCCGGGTCAGCACCTTCAACAGTATGAGGGATATCTTATTTTCAGGTATTTTGAGAACCTGAAACCCGGAGGTAACGGAGGCGGCTGGGTCGATACGGGAGGTATGACCTATATGGACAGGTATGCTGAACAGCTCTGGCTTACCCTTTTTGCAAAGGCACCTGAAATAACTCTTTTTGATTTCAGACAATTGCAGCGGACTATAAGACCGGCCGACCGGGCTGCCTGGCAGGATCAGCAACCCAGTTTCAGTTTTGACGAGATGATGAAGCCAATTGCAACGAAGGACGGAAAACAGATTGAACCCACCACCGTTGCCCGGGCAGCCGGATATACTTTCGAAAAAGTTGAGAAGTTTATTGACCAGCTTGGAACACCTGCAGGTATTAAAAGTTACAAACCTTTCCATTCTACCGGTGAGGATTTTATACATAATTATCTTGGAATGGCAGGGATCCCTATGAATATTGTACCTGTCTTTCCGACAGATCAGAACATGATACTGCTCACCGAATCGGCCAAATTTGATACTGATATTGTTAACAAGATCAAAGGACAGCTTATGGCAGGTAAGAATGTTACAATCACCTCAGGCTTGCTCAGGGCACTACAGGGAAAAGGTATTGAAGATATAGTTGAGCTTGAATTTACTGAAAGGAAAGCTCTTGTTAAGGATTTTTCAGCCGGTCGCGGGGGAGCTTCACAATCGGATAAGCTGATACTGATCCCTCAGATTCAATATCTTACAAATGATTCATGGGAAGATGTAACAAGCCTCGACGGCGCAGCAGGCTGGCCCATTCTCCATCAGGCCCGCTATGCCAATGCATCGCTGTTCGTTCTTACTATCCCTGATAACTTTGCCGACCTTTACCACCTGCCGGCACCCGTCCTTAACAGGATAAGGGATGTACTTACTATGGACATTAATCCGCGCATTGAAGCTCCTGCCAAAGTGAGCCTGTTCGTTTATGACAACAATACCCTTATTGTTGAGTCTTTCCTGCCCGAAGAAACGAAAGTAAGAGTCGTGGCTAATACAACATCAGGGAAATTAACCGACCTTATTTCAGGAGAACAGATAAACAGTGCCGGAAAAACGACTTCAAGGATATGGGGAAGGCAGGCTGTAGAGAAAACATATTTTGACTTTGTACTTAAACCACACAGCTACAGGGTCTTTAAGGCTGAATAAATCTGGTGAATCCCCGGAATTATTTTAAATTGCGTTAGTATCATAAATTCTGAAAAAATGTGTAACAGTTTAAAATCAGGATCCCCTTTTGTTAAAATGATTAAACGATCGCCGGGGCCGGTCGTAATGCTTTTACTTTTCTTCGGCGTTTCATCTGCCCAGACCAGCGACAGGATCAGGCTGAACCAGATAGGTTTCTATCCTGATGCCCCTAAGGTTGCTGTGCTTTTTGAAGATGCAGGCACGGATTTCAACATCAGGAACAGTACTTCGGGAGAAGTCGTTTTCAGCGGAAAACTGAGTGACCCTCACAGATCGGAATTTTCTCCCACGATAACCCGGATTGCTGATTTCTCGGCTTTTAAAAAAGCTGGGAGTTATGTTATTGATATTCCGGGTACAGGCAGTTCATACACTTTTGCTATCGGTAATGAAGTTTTCAGGGATCTGACTAAAGGATTGATAAGGGGATTTTATTACCAGCGTATGTCGGCTCCTCTGCCTGAAAAGTATGCCGGTACCTGGAGCCGGGCTTCCGGTCATCCCGATGATAAGGTAATAATACATCCCTCGGCAGCATCCCCCGGACGTCCCGAAGGATCAACTATTGCGTGTCCAAAAGGATGGTACGATGCCGGCGACTATAACAAATATATTGTGAACAGCGGAATAACAATGGGGACACTCTTATCTCTTTATGAGGATTACCCCGGATATTTCAAAGCTCTGGAACTTAATATCCCCGAAAGCGGTAATAAGGTGCCAGATCTGTTGGATGAAATACTATGGAACCTCAGATGGATGCTGACAATGCAGGATCCATATGATGGAGGTGTTTACAACAAGCTTACAAACGCGGATTTTGATGGTATGGTAATGCCATCGGAGGCTGTCAGACCAAGATATGTCGTCCAGAAAGGAACAGCTGCGGCACTCGATTTTGCCGCCGTTATGGCCCAGGCCGGACGGATTTTCACTGAATACGGCAATAACCTGCCGGGGCTGGCCGATTCGTGTGTTAAAGCTGCTGAAAATGCCTGGAACTGGGCTCAGAAGAATCCAAAAATGGCTTATAATCAGAATGCGATGAATAAATCTTTCAAGCCTGAGATCAGCACAGGGGGGTATGGTGACAATAACTTCGGTGATGAATTTATATGGGCAGCCGCTGAGTTGTATATAACTACAGGCAAAGAGAGCTATTACACCGGAGTCGATATGCTACCTGATACATTGATGCCGTTGCCGTCATGGGCTAATGTCAGGCTGCTGGGATATTACACTCTTGCCAGGTTCCAGAAGAAGCTTACCTCAACAGCTGCCAACGATTTTCCTGAACTAAGGGAGAGGATCATCAACACAGCAGATAAACTGATTAATGGAGCATCTTCAAATACCTTCATGACAGTGATGGGTAAATCGCGACGTGATTTTATCTGGGGAAGTAATTCAGTGGCTGCAAATCAGGGGATACTTCTGATCCAGGCTTTCAGACTTACAGGCGACAGAAAATATGTGGATTTTGCACTTGCAAATCTTGATTATATAATGGGCCGGAATGCCACCGGTTACTCTTTTGTGACAGGATACGGACAAAAAACTCCTAAGTTCATTCATCACAGGCCTTCGGAAGCCGATGGGATAAGTGAGCCTGTTCCGGGATTGCTGGCAGGAGGCCCTAATCCGGGGCGCCAGGATAAATGCGATTACCCGTCAGATATTCCGGATGAGGCATATGTGGACTCTGTATGTTCCTATGCATCAAATGAGATTGCTATAAACTGGAATGCTCCGATGGTGTACCTCGCAGGAGCAATTGAAGCTTTTTTCGATTGAAATCAGGATTTTCTCAGACTGTTTAAGAAACTTTAATTATTTTTATGGAGAATTAATCGATCCACATTATGAAGAAGTTATTTTTATTTACTCTAACAATGGTTTCAGCTGTTGTGATTATGACAGCCTGCAACCAGACAAAAAAAAACAGTGAAATGGTCAGAAAAGAACTTTATGGAACACACAATGGGAAAGATGTATATCTTGTGACCCTTACCAACAAGGCAGGTAATGTATTGAAGATCACTAATTTCGGAGCCAGAATTACATGGATCGAGGTTCCTGACAAAGCTGGTAAAAAAGAAAATGTGGCATTCGGATTTGACACTTTCGAAGGTATGATTAAGGGGGATCCCTATTTCGGATCTGTGGTAGGAAGGTATGCAAACAGAATTGCAAAAGGGAAATTCACCCTCGATGGAGTGGAATACAGTCTGGCATTAAATGATGGTCCGAACTCGCTGCATGGAGGGCCGGTAGGATGGCATAGTGTCGTGTGGGAAACAGTTGAGGTAAAAGACTCAAAGGAAGCTGCAGTTGTTTTTACATACAAAAGTCCCGATATGGAAGAAGGATTTCCCGGGAATATGGACATCAAAGTGGCATACACATGGACCGACAATAACGAAATAGTACTTGACTACACATGCACAACTGACAAGAAGACCGTTCTGAATATAACCAACCATGCATATTTTAATCTGCACGGCGCAGGTAACGGGGATATTCTGGATCACCAGGTCACAATAAAGGCATCAGGTTTTGTCCCGGTTGATGAAACACTTATTCCGACAGGAGAAATAAGACCGGTTGCCGGTACTCCTTTTGATTTTACATCACCACATACAATTGGTGAAAGGATCAATGATAACTACGAGCAGTTGATTTTCGGCAAAGGGTATGATCATACTTTCGTATTTGACAATACAGAAGAGATTGATGCCACAGTTTACGATCCCGCCAGCGGCCGTATTATGGAAGTGATCTCCGATCAGCCGGGGGTTCAGTTTTATACTGGTAATTTTCTCAACGGGACCATGACCGGCCACGGAGGGAAACCTTATATTTACAGATCAGGATTATGCCTGGAGACAGGTGGCTATCCCGACAGCCCAAATCATCCGGACTTCCCTTCTACCATACTTAATCCGGGCGAAACATTCAAATCACGGACTATCTACAGGTTCTCGGTAAAATAACCCGGAACTCATGTTTGTTTTTTTACCGGATATGAAAGCATACATTTTTTCATGTCCGGTTTTTTTATTCCTCAGATAGGTGTAATTGTATTCCGGCGGATAATAATATATTATTAACCTGGAAAATTTCTCTCTTTTTTGAAAACCTGTTCCGGACCAGAAATATTTTATTTTCTTATTATCCTTTTAATGCTGTCAAAACATAAACGGCGGTCAAAGCTCTGTCAGGAAATGTTATTCACTTCACATTCCCCGTGACTCTGTTTTTTGACATGCACTCTTATGTGCTGGCCGGCTTAGGTGCCACTGATTTATATAAACAAATTACATGATAACCAATCTTAACTTTAAAAACATGCATATGAAACGACTTTTTATCATCAGCTTAATGTTAGCAACCACTGTTCTTGCCTTCGGCCAGGGACAGGTACCAGTACAGGCACCGGGCCAGGTGCCGGGTCAGGGTCAGGGACCAAGGCCTGAACAGAGGCAGAGAGATCCCAATGCCATGCTTCCGCAAATGACCGAGATCATGGATCCGGAAGTTCCTGTCATCACCCCGGGAGCTCTTCCGGGAGAAGCTCCTTCGGATGCCATAATACTGTTCGACGGGACGGATGTAAGTAAGGAGTGGTCCAACAGAAGAGGCGAGCCCTCGAAATGGATCGTTCAGGATGGTGCTCTTATCAGTGTTAAAGGTGCAGGAGACATCCAGACAAAGCGCAAGTTCAATGACTTTCAGCTTCATATAGAATGGAAGACACCCACCGAGATAACCGGAACGGGGCAGGGCAGGGGTAACAGCGGGGTATTTCTGCAGGGATTGTATGAGGTCCAGGTGCTGGACAGTTATGACAACCGTACTTACCGTCACGGACAGGCAGGTGGTATCTACAAACAGTATGCACCGCTTGTAAATGCAAGCAGGAAACCGGGCGAATGGCAGACATACGACATAATATACACCGCTCCGAGGTTTGCAAGCGACACGCTTGTATATTTTACACCTCCAAGGGTAACTGTTCTTCACAACGGTGTGCTTGTACAGAACAACGTAAGCATGAGAGGACCAACAGAATATATCGGTATTCCGGAGTATTTTATCAAAAAACACGGTGCCGAGAGTCTTGTTCTGCAGGACCACAGTAATCCTGTAGCATTCAGAAATATCTGGATAAGGGAACTTTAGCAGATAAATGGAAAAACAGATTATCCTGATCTATTTTAAGGAGAGTCGGTTTGCATTTTGTAAATTTGTTTCTGATCTTTTAAGAACTGATGTACAACAAAAAAAGAAATAAAAATTATGACAACACGAAGAGTATTTCTTAAAAACACAGCAATAACTGTTGCAGGAATAGGTATCGCTTCTTCGTTTGCAGGAGCGATGGCAGGATGTGCTCCAAGCGACAGGATCAATGTTGGCCTTATCGGATGCAACGGAATGGGCTATAGCGACCTCCGGGCGTTTCTTGATAACCCCGAAGTTGAGTGTATGGCTTTATGCGACATAGATGATAGTGTCCTTAATAAAAGAGCAGCCGATGTAGAAAAGTTACGTGGTGCAAAACCTGCGAATCTCTATAAAGACTGGAGGCATGTTATTGACAATAAGGATATTGACCTTGTCATTGTCGGAACCCCCGACCATTGGCATTGCCTTCAGATGATAGCAGCATGCGAGGCTGGAAAGGATGTTTATTGTGAAAAACCTATCGGCCGTACAATCGAGGAGTGCAACCTTATGGTAAAAGCTGCTGAAAAATATAAGAGAGTAGTACAGGTCGGACAGTGGCAGAGAAGTGATCCTCACTGGCTTGATGCAGTTGAATTTATTCGTTCAGGTCAGCTTGGTAAAATCAGGCTGGTAAGGGTTTATTCGTACCAGGGTTGGAATACTTCGATACCTGTTGTAGCTGATGAACCGGTTCCGGCTGGTGTTGATTATGATATGTGGCTGGGTCCGTCTCCGTCGCGCCCGTTCAATAAAAACCGCTTCCACTTTACATTCCGCTGGTTCTGGGATTATGCAGGCGGTCTGATGACTGACTGGGGAGTTCATCTGCTTGACTTTGCCCTTTTTGGAATGGATGTTACAGCTCCAAAAACGGTAATGGCAATGGGCGGAAAATACGGATATCCCGACGATGCCTGCGAGACACCCGATAGTCTGCAGACTATATACGAATTCGACGGATTCAATGTATTATGGGACCATGCAATTGGTATTAACGATGGTGCTTATGGTCGTAATGCCGGTTTAGGTTTTGTAGGCGAAAACGGAACACTTGTCATTGACCGGCAGGGCTGGGAAGTAATCCCTGAAGTAGTAAATGGTGTTACACGTATGGAGGCCAAACCTCTTGTTAAAGGTACGGGAGAAGGACTGAAAAACAACGTAAAAAATCATCTTGACTGCATAAAGAAACGCGACAGGAAAACAAATGTAAATCCTGAAATAGCTGCTCATATTGCCAAGTTGTCAGCTGTTGGTAATATAGCTTACCGTACCGGGAAAAAACTTATCTGGGACGGAACAAGGTTTACTAATGACGAGAATGCCAACACTTACCTAGTACCAAATTACAGGGATCCCTGGAAACTGCCAAAAGTGTAGCCTGTTTTCTATGTAATACAGATTTTTGACCCTTTTATTGAGTTGAAGACTGTTTTCAGGTCAGTTATATTATTGCCGGATATGTAAGAGTAACATTTCTTTTCATATCCGGCTTTTTTTTCATATTTTTCAATACTAGAATACTAAAAACTTAATAGCATGAAAAAGACTTTGTCAATCATTCTGTTAGGAACATTTGTAGCATTGCTGAATATGGTTTCCGCTCAGCAGTCTGCAAATAATTTTCCTTTTCAGAATCCTTCCCTTCCGATCGGGGAGAGAGTTGCTGACCTTGTGTCGAGGATGACACTTAAGGAAAAAGCTGATCAGCTTCTGTATACAGCACCGGCAATTCCGCACCTTGGAGTCCCGGCTTACAACTGGTGGAATGAAGCATTGCACGGTGTTGCAAGAGCAGGATACGCTACTGTTTTTCCACAGTCGATAACGATAGCAAACTCTTGGGATGAAACACTTATGTTAAGTGTTGCCACTGCTATTTCCGATGAAGCGAGGGCTAAATATCATGAGTTTCAACGCAGGGGAAAAACAGGCATATATCAGGGACTTACATTCTGGTCACCCAATATTAACATTTTCCGTGATCCAAGATGGGGCCGGGGACATGAAACTTATGGTGAAGATCCATATCTCACAGGCACAATGGGCTCTCTATTTGTAAAAGGCCTGCAGGGTGACGATCCGAAATATCTTAAGACAGTTGCAACAGCAAAACACTATGCTGTCCATTCCGGTCCCGAACCACTCAGACATTCATTTAATGCAAAAGTCAGTGAAATAGACCTGCATGAGACTTATCTTCCGGCTTTCAGGACTCTTATTATGGATGCCGGAGCATATTCGGTAATGGGAGCATATAATATGTTCAGGGATTATCCGGCATGCGCTAACCCTATCCTGTACGGGATACTCAGAAATGATTGGGGCTTTAAAGGTTACATTGTTTCTGACTGCTGGGCAATATCCGATTTTTACAAGTATCAGAATTATGTCAGGGACGGAGCAGAAGCAGCAGCTATTGCCGTTAAGGAAGGAACCGATCTTGAATGCGGTTTTGAATACAGTAACCTTCTAGAAGCGATCAAACGGGGGCTTCTCACAGAGGAAGATATTAATACTGCTGTAAAGAGAGTATTCACTGCCCGTTTTAAGCTTGGCATGTTCGATCCTGACGAAATGGTCCCCTATGCACAGATACCTTATTTTGTGAACACTTCGGATTATCATAATGGTCTTTCACGAGAGGCAGCCAGAAAATCAATAGTACTGCTTAAAAATTCAGATAATATTCTGCCGCTGAACAAGAGTATAAAAACAATTGCTGTAATAGGCCCCAACGCCGATAATTTTGAAGCTTTAATAGGAAATTACAATGCAATCCCGAAGGATCCGGTAACGGTTCTGGACGGGATTCTTAACAAGGTAACTCCCGATACCAAAGTAATTTATACTGAGGGAAGCGACCTGGCGGATGGCATCCATAATCTGACAGTAATACCTTCGCGTTATCTTGAGACCCCCGACGGAAAGCAGGGAGTCGTGGGAGAGTATTATAACAACAGGGAAATGAAAGGCAATCCGGTATTTACCAGGATTGATGACCAGATCAGCTTCTACTGGGAAAATCTCTCTCCTTCTGCCGGACTTCCTGATGATGACTTCGGAGTAAAATGGACTACTTATCTGGTGGCACCTGAGACCGGGGCTTATGCCCTCGGAACATGGGGATCGTCGGGATATGAATTGCTGCTCGATGGTGAGAAAGTTATTAATTACAGGGATGAGCATCATGCTTTTCACAGGGAATTTGCTGTAAATCTTGAAGCTGGCAAAAAATACAAAATTGAGCTGCTGTACAGGAATTATGCAGGTGACGCCGACATGAAGCTTTTGTGGGCCAGACCACGTCCTGATATGACACGGAAAGCAGTTGAAGCTGCAAACAGTGCCGATGCTGTTATTCTTGTACTGGGACTTTCCCAGAGACTGGAAGGAGAGGAGATGGACATTAAGATAGACGGATTCCTTGGAGGAGACAGAACCAGCCTGAATCTTCCTGCTGTACAGGAGAAACTTCTTGATGAGGTGATTGCAACAGGAAAACCAGTGATCGTGGTATTGATGAATGGTGGAGCGCTGTCAGTTAATAAGGCACAGGAAAAAGCTTCAGCCATACTGCTCGCAGGATATCCCGGCCAGCAGGGTGGAAATGCAGTTGCCGATATCCTGTTCGGTGACTATAATCCGGCAGGCCGTCTGCCTGTTACCTACTATAAATCTATCGACCAGTTACCTGCTTTCGAAGACTATAATATGCAGGGCAAGACATACAGATATTTTAAACAGGAACCATTGTACCCGTTCGGTTATGGTCTCAGCTATACAACCTTCAGTTATGGAAATCTCATCATTCCCGAAAAGGCTGTTGCAGGCGATAAGATCACTGTGAAGGTGACAGTAACCAACTCAGGAAAAAGAGAGGGTGATGAAGTTGTGCAGCTGTATCTTAACGATGAGAAGGCGTCAACACCCAGACCTGTCCGTCAGCTTGAAGGTTTTGAAAGAATCAGTCTGAAACCGGGCGAAAGCAAAGTAGTGGAATTCGCTGTTGAGCCAAGGCAGTTTTCAATTATCAATGATAAGGACAAGAGAGTAATTGAACCCGGGTATTTCACTGTCTCGGTTGGTGGTAAACAGCCGGGTTTCAGCGGATACCTCGATCCTCAGTTTACACAGGTCGTAACAGGCAGGATCAGGCTGACAGGAAAGAGAGTTGAATTCGCAAACTAAAAGGCAGAGACTGGTTAAATGCAGCAGGAAAGCCATTTTCTTAAAAAGCGTGTAAACCTTTTTGACGGAATTGCATTCGTCGCGGGATCAATGATTGGTTCCGGGATATTTATAGTAAGTGCAGATATTGCCAGGAATGTTGGTTCGCCCGGCTGGCTGCTGATGGTATGGCTTATTACAGGGGCAATTACCATTATTGGAGCCGTCAGCTATGGAGAACTGGCTGCAATGATGCCTAAAGTCGGAGGACAGTATGTATACCTTCGCGAGGCTTATCACCCGCTTGTCGGTTTCCTGTTCGGATGGACCACTTTCCTGGTAATACAATGTGGCTCGATTGCTGCAGTTGCTGTTGCATTTGCCAAATTCACCGGAGTGCTGGTCCCATGGATTTCCGACAGTAATATCCTGTTCACGGCCGGCCCCCTCCATTTTAACTCCACAATGCTGGTTGCGATAGCTATGATATCATTCCTGACGTGGCTTAACACAAAAGGAATTGTGACCGGCAAGACAGTACAGAATATTTTCACATCAACAAAAGTCATAGCTCTTGCCGGCTTTATAATTATAGGCCTGCTTATATCAAAAAGCCTCTCTTCGTTTGAGGTGAACAGGGAAGTATTCTGGGAGGCCTCCAAAACAGGACCTGACAACCAGATTATCCCCCTGGCCGGGTTTGCACTTATTGCCGCCGTGGGTACTGCCCTTGTTGGATCACTTTTTGCATCGGATGCATGGTACAATGTGACTTATATCTCCGGCGAAATAATCAATCCGAAAAGAACTGTTCCGCTGAGCCTTTTCTTTGGGACACTCCTTGTTTCGGTGATTTACCTGCTTACTAACTTCATTTATATCAAAACACTCCCTCTTACCGGGTCGCCCGGGGGAGCAGATGTTCTCAGCCGCGGTATTCAATTTGCCACCGACGACCGGGTGGCAACATCCTCCATGAACGTTATTTTTGGAGATTATGCTGCAGTGATAATGGCAGTGTTTATAATGATAAGCACATTCGGTTGCAACCATGGATTGATAATTGCAGGACCAAGAGTCTACTACGCGATGGCAAAGGATAGATTGTTTTTTAAAAAAGTAGGTGAGATTAATAGTAACGGAGTCCCTGGTTTTGCCATTGCCATCCAGGGCGTATGGTCAGTTCTTCTTTGTCTGTCAGGTACTTACAGCGACCTTCTCGATTATGTCATTTTTGCCGTGCTTATATTCTTTACTATTACCATCCTGGCAATATTCATCCTCCGGGTAAAAAGACCTGACATACCACGTCCGTATAAAGCGTTCGGCTATCCGGTGGTTCCTGCACTCTATATCCTTACCACAATAACCATCATGATTATCCTTCTTATTTACAAACCGGATTATACATTTCCGGGGCTGATAATCGTAGTGCTGGGTATTCCTGTTTACTATTTATGGAGAAGATTTTCGAAAGATGAGGTTACCGGGGGTGAAGCGGCAATGGACGGGGAAGAATAGCCGGGGGAGTACGTTCCCCGGGTTTAAAGGGCTATCTTTGTGCAGTATGCCCCGATGCTGAACTTCAAAAATGTTGTTTTTTTTGCCTCTCTCATATTTTTTCTTAACTTGGTACTGTTAATTAGTGTATTTTCAACACCAAATAAACCTTTACACTTTATCTATCAGAACAAATCCTTAAAAAACTAAACCATGAGAATCTTATTAAATCTGTCAATGGCTGCACTGCTGATTGCAGGCTGCACATCAAAACAGTCATCACAGGGTGGCAGGGAAACCGGGGTTATACAGAATCCGTCGGCTGAAATAACTGATGGTTCGGTTGTAGCAGGCTGGACAAGCGATGCGAGAGCAAGGGGTGCCGTACATTTTTATGACAATGTTGCTCAGGAGGGGACCAAAAGCCTTTTCATTCAGGCCGACAGGCTTGCAAGCGGAAGATGGTCAACTAAAGTCCTCCTTAAGCCCTGGTCGAAATACAGATTCACTGGCTGGATAAAAACTGAAAACATAACAACAACCGATGGGAAGGGTGCAGGCTTCAGTATGGAAGGACTGGATGTTGAACCAAAAGGTTTTACCGGGACAAATGACTGGACCCTCGTGGATTATGAATTCGAATCAGGAGATGACGATTGTGTTACGATTGCCTGCCTGCTTGATGTGGCGGGCATGGCAAAAGGCAGAGCCTGGTTTGATAATGTAAATCTTGAGCTTGTTTCGTCAGAAACGATAACAACAGATATTAAAATAGACCTTTCCAAAAAGGGAGAACAGATGCCAGTTTATATTTATGGCCAGTTTATTGAGCACCTCGGTCGTTGTATATACGGAGGAATCTGGGCCGAGATGCTTGAGGACAGAAAATTCTGGTATGTCCCGGGTTCAAGGGAGTCAGTATGGAGGATCTCGGGTGAAAGGGACCTTCTTTCAATGGATTCGGATTCACCTTTTACAGGAGAACATACCCCTGTTCTGACATCGGCAGGTGAAAAGAAGGCGATCCTTCTGCAGGAGAATCTCGGTCTGAAAGAAAACCTGGACTACACAGGCAGGATAATTCTCAAAGCCTCAGGAGGGATAGAAAAAGTACTTGTTACTCTTAAATGGGAAGATAAAACGGATGTTGTTGAAATCAGTGGTCTTTCAAATAAATTTGAAACATATCCGCTGAAATTCAGATCGACCGGACTCGTTCATGATGCTGTATTTTCGGTCGAACCGGTTGGTAACGGCAAACTGTGGGTAGGAACGGCCTCACTGATGCCGTCAGACAATGTTGACGGATTCAGGTCGGATGTCCTCGCTTTACTGCGTGAACTTAATTCGCCTGTTTACCGCTGGCCGGGAGGTAATTTTGTAAGTGGTTATAACTGGAGAGACGGTATCGGCGACGTGGATAAGCGTCCACCCAGAAAAAATCCGGCATGGCAGGGAGTTGAGGCTAATGATGTTGGAATTCACGAATTCATGAAGCTTTGCGAACTTCTGAAAACAGATCCTTATATTGCTGTTAATGCAGGGGGGGGAAATGCCGATGAAGCTATGGCAGAGGTCCAGTATACAAACGGTGATGCCACTACTGAAATGGGCAGACTGCGGTCAGCAAACGGCCATTCTGAACCATGGATTGTAAAGTGGTGGTCAATAGGAAATGAAATGTACGGAGACTGGCAGATCGGGCACATGTCTACCGAGGACTTCGTAAAAAAGAATAATGAGTTTGCCGACAGGATGAGGTCGGCCGATCAGTCCATAAAGCTTATTGCTGTTGGAAACCTTGGTGACTGGGACAAAATGATACTTGCGAACAGTTCAGATAATATGGATTATATCAGCGAGCATTTTTACAAGCAGGACTATCATGGAGGCGGGCTGATGACACATGTTAAACAGATACCCGAAGCAATAAAGGAGAAGGCTGTGGCACACAGGGAGTACCGTCAGACAATTCCCGCATTAAAAGGAAAAGATATAAGGATTTGTATGGATGAATGGAATTACTGGTACGGACCGACACCTTACGGTGAACTGGGAACAAGATATTTCTATAAGGATGCAATGGGTATTGCTGCCGGACTGAACGAGTACTCTAAAAATACAGATATCATTTTTATGGCTAACTATGCTCAGACGGTTAATGTTATAGGCTGTATCAAGACTAACACCACTCACTCGGTACTTGACGCTACAGGACAGGTCCTAAAGCTTTACCGCGAACAGTTCGGACAGATACCTGTTGAAATAAGCGGAGAGACCAGACCGCTGGATATAGGAGCCACGCTGACGGCTGAAGGTAATATTCTTACACTTTCGGTAGTCAACCCAACCTGGGAACCGGTCGAATTTCCACTCTCATTGTCAACAGGCACTGCTGCAGGAGAAATGGAAATATGGAGTGTTACCGCACCTGATGAAATGTCGACCAATGAACCCGGAAGAGAACCTTCGGTTAAAATAGCAGGACCTGAGACAGGGACGTTCAGCAATAAGATAAAGGTTGGACCCGCATCAATAACGATTTTCAGAATTCCTCTGGCAGGAATTTGAGAAAACACGAATGTCTTCAGATAAGGCGAACTGAGGTGTGACCTTGACAAAAAGGATCACAGGGGATTTTATATAGTAACAGGCTGGAGAGTATAGCGGATTTTGAGGCGACTCAATTGTAATCTAATTTGACATAATTCTTTAAGCACTGGTTTTATGTTCCCCGGGAAATTCATACAGCGAATCAGTGATCAGGAATATATTGATTCCCGGTCTCTTCTGGATGCATTGGCTGCCCCGGCTCCTTCAAGCATAAGGATAAATACTGGCAAATGGGACCATGTTCCGCCTGGTGCGATTCGTGTACCATGGTGCCTGACAGGTTACTATATTGAAACCAGGCCTTCGTATACTCTTGATCCGCTTTTTCATTCAGGGAGTTATTATCCCCAGGAAGCCTCGTCGATGTTTCTGGAACAGGCTTTTATACAATGCACCGGACAACAAAAGTACCTGCGTGTACTGGATCTTTGCGGCGCGCCGGGCGGCAAAGCCACTCATCTCTCCTCGCTGATAGGCGAAAACGGAATCCTGGTTTCCAATGAGGTCATCAGATCAAGGGCTTCGGTACTGGCAGAAAATATTACAAAATGGGGCTCTTCAAATACTATTGTTACAAACAACGATCCGTCTGAATTTAAAAGAGTTAATGGTTTTTTTGATGTCATTCTTGCTGATGCTCCATGTTCAGGTGAAGGGATGTTCAGGGATGCGGTTGCAGTTAATCAATGGTCGGAGGAAAATGCAATTCATTGTTCCGAACGGCAAAAACGGATCCTTATGGATGTATGGCCAGCCCTTAAACAGGATGGTATTCTCATTTACAGTACATGTACATTTAACCCGGCCGAAAACGAGAAAAACATAAAATGGCTTGCCGGCAGGGAGGAGACAGAAAGCATTAAGCTCGATATTTCAGAATTTCAGGGTGTTCAGGAGATTAGTTACGAGGGTATTACAGGATATGGATTCTATCCGGGTAAGATAAGGGGAGATGGATTCTTTATGGCAGTAGTCAGGAAAAAGGGACGATCGGGTGACATGAGACCAGGAGGGAAGAGGAGCAAGGACCCCGGATTGAATAATACCGACCTTGCTGCAATACGGGAATGGTCAGTCTTTAAGAGCGAAAACCTTATAAAATCGGGGAATGAGATTGAAAATGTCGTCGATATCTCAGATTTTAAGATACTAAGGGAAAATCTGAGATTGATTAAAAACGGGACAACTATCTGTACCGTAAAAAACAGGGATTATATTCCTTCGCATGAGCTGGCCCTCTCAGCCGGATTAAAAAAGAAAGCTTTTCCCTGCTATGAAGCCGGATATGACCTTGCAATCTCTTTTTTGCGACGTGACAATTTCAAAGCGCCGGATGCTCCGGTAGGGTGGTTTCTGATGAAATATAAAGGTGTGACTCTTGGCTTTGCCAATAACCTGGGGAACAGGATAAATAATTATTTCCCTGTCGGATGGAGGATCAGAATGACGGGTGGAGATGACAGTATGGACAAAATTATACAATGGGATTAAGAGATACCGGGGTAATAGATTATTGATTGCCATATTTTTTTCGAATGCAGGATAAATCGCGTGAATTTCAAATATTTGTCAAGCCTGTTGGTGCTTCATGTAACCTTAACTGCAGTTATTGCTATTACCTGGGTAAAAGGATCATTTACCCTGGCACAGGACAGCTGATAATGCCGGACGAAATCCTTGAAAGGTACGTGAAACAACATATTGAGGCTTCGACGGAGGAGCTGGTAAATTTTTCGTGGCATGGAGGTGAGCCTATGCTGGCAGGAATTGAATTTTACCGGAAAGCGACAGCATTTCAAAGAAAGTATATTCGGCCTGGGGAAACCATTATTAATGGGATGCAGACAAACGGGACCCTGCTTAATGAAGAATGGTGCAGGTTCCTTTCCGAAGAGAATTTCATTGTTGGTATAAGCATTGACGGACCCGGTGATCTTCATAACAAGCTCAGGTACGACAGGAAAAAGAGACCGGTTTTTGAAAAGGTACTGGGTGGATACAGGATGCTGCAGCAGCATGGGATTCCAACCGAGATATTATGTGTGGTAAATTCGTTAAATGTAAAATATCCATTGGCTGTTTATGACTTTTTCAAAGAGCTAGGAGCTCGGTTTATCACATTTTTACCTCTTGTTGAAAAGCGGCAGGGGTCAGTAAAAGGTGTCAGCCGGTTTACGGTACCTTCACTCGATTTCGGCATCTTTCTGAGTAAGGTTTTTGATGAATGGGTTGAGAAGGACATTGGAAAAATTAAGATCCAGATTATTGAAGAAGCTCTCAGACCGGCTTTTGGCCAGGAGCACACGTTATGCATTTTCAGGGAGAACTGCGGAGGAGTGCCCGTGGTTGAGCATAATGGTGATTTTTATCCGTGCGACCATTTTGTTGATCCCGGTCACCTGGCAGGAAACATAAAAGAGGACACCCTGTCGGATCTTCTTGATAGTGGCAACCAGCGTAAATTCGGACAGGAAAAGTCACTTTTACTTCCGGCATTTTGCAGGGGGTGTGAAGTAAAAGTGATGTGCAACGGAGAGTGTCCCAGGAACAGGTTTATTACAGCTCCTGACGGGGAATACGGCTTAAATTATTTATGTAAAGGCTATAAGCACTTTT
Source organism: uncultured Bacteroidales bacterium (assembly GCA_963736675.1). GTDB lineage: Bacteria > Bacteroidota > Bacteroidia > Bacteroidales > VadinHA17 > LD21. The sequence continues at coordinate 125,136 of CAVTPT010000002.1, read as the reverse complement.
TTAAGCATATCAGACCGTTTGCCGAAGCCGTCGGTTCAGTATGGCACTACCAGTGACCTGGCCGGTGAGAGACAAACCGGTACTATTTGAGCTTCTCCCTGAAAAAGCCGATTGTTCTTTCCCACGCAAGTCTGGCAGCTTTCTCGTTGTAACGTTCCGGATTTGAATCGTTGTTAAAAGCATGTGAAGCCCCTTCATACATGTATATCCGGTACTCTTTGTTGTTTTTTTTCAGAGCCTCTTCGAAAGCGGGTATACCTGCGTTTATCCCCTGGTCGTTTTCAGCATAATGTGCCATTATGGGAGCTTTAATTTTGGCCACATCTTCAGCAGAAGGTTGTCGTCCATAATATGGAACGGCTGCATCAAGATCCGGCGCATTGACGGCAACCTGGTTTGTCATGGCTCCTCCCCAGCAAAATCCGGTGCATCCGACTTTCCCTGTCGACAGAGGATGGGTCTTCAGGTAACGTACGGCTGCAGCAAAGTTTTTCGTGGTTTTATCGTTGTCGAGTTGTTTGAACATTGCACCTACATTGGTTACATCCTCCGGGGTCCCTCCAAGAGGAGAGAGTGCATCCGGAGCAACTGAAAGAAATCCCTCCCTGGCCATTCTTCTTGTGACATCCTGTATATGGGGAACTAGACCCCTGTTTTCGTGGATCACTATAACTGCCGGAAATTTATTCCCGGTTTTTGGTCTTGCCATAAAAGCCCTCATTTCCCCTGTTTCAGCAGGGTATTTGATAAATTCAGTTACAAGATCGGGATCGTCCTGTAAAGAAGTTGCAGCATAAGCTCCATTTTCTTCAAGAACCGGAAGCAAAGTGAGTGCAGCTGCCATGCTCCCTGTTACCATGGCCAGTTTCCTGAGAAATGTACGGCGATCGGTCCGCCCGCATTTGAAGTCGTCAAATAAACCGGTAATTTTTCTGTTCATGGGAATCATGATTTTTAGTAAATTAAGCCATCAAGGTATAAAAAATGGAAGATAAATGAAACTAAAACTGCATTATTAGTGTTTAAAACATTTATTATTATATTTTAGTAAACAATTTTCATAAAAACTGAGATATGAAACAGGACATAGAAATTGCCCAGGCGGCTATAATAAAGCCAATAGGTGAGATAGCTGATAAACTCGGGATTCCCCGGGAAGATCTTGAGTTTTATGGAAAGTACAAAGCAAAAATACCTCTTCACTACATTGATGAAGAGCGTATTAAGAAAGCCAAACTCGTACTTGTAACGGCGATAACACCTACTCCTGCAGGTGAGGGTAAAACAACCACTTCCATAGGGCTTGCCCAGGCTCTGAACAGGATTGGAAAGACGACAACTGTTGTTCTGAGGGAACCTTCACTTGGTCCGGTTTTTGGAATAAAAGGCGGTGCTGCCGGTGGCGGTTACTCCCAGGTAATACCAATGGAGGATATCAACCTCCATTTTACTGGCGACATATCGGCTGTGGAAAAAGCCCATAACCTTCTGGCTGCTCTCATTGACAATAATATACAGCTTAAGGAAGGGAATCTTGGAATTGATCCCAGAACCATTGAATGGAAGAGAGTGATGGATATGAACGAGCGATCGCTCAGGGATATTGTCATAGGTCTTGGGGGGACCACGGAAGGAGTACCGCGTCAGTCGGGATTCAATATAACCGCTGCATCGGAAGTAATGGCCACTTTATGCATAGCCAGCGATCTTAACGATCTGAAGAAGAGGCTGGGTAATATTTTTGTCGGATATACATATGGCGACAAGCCGGTCTTTGCCCGGGATCTTAAGGCAAATGGTGCAATGACAGTCCTTCTTAAAGAAGCTATCAAACCCAACCTGGTGCAGACTCTCGAAGGAACTCCGGCTATAATTCACGGAGGGCCTTTTGCCAATATAGCACAGGGAACCAATTCCATCATAGCAACAAAAACAGGACTTTCGCTTAGCGATTTTGTAGTTACCGAAGCAGGGTTTGCCAGCGAACTGGGTGCTGAGAAATTCTTCGATATAAAGTCACAATTCGGCAATCTTCGTACCAATGCAGTTGTAATAGTAGCAACAGTACGGGCCTTGAAATATCATGGAGGAGCGAAATTGTCAGCACTTCAGAATGAGGACCTATCTTCTCTTGAAAAAGGTTTTGACAATCTCGACAAGCATATTGAGAATATGAAATATTTCGGATTCAATCCGATTGTGGCCGTTAACAGATTTGATTCCGATACTGATGCCGAGCTGGCTCTTCTGATTAAACACTGCGAAATGCAGAATGTAAATGTAGCGTTGAATGAATCGTGGGCCAGGGGAGGAGAAGGTGCCATTGATCTTGCCCGTAAAGTCATCGAATCCATTAACTCATGTTCAGATTGTTTTAAACCACTTTACGATCTCTCCTGGACCTTTGAAAAGAAGATCGAGACAATATGCAAAAAGATGTATGGAGCTGATCATGTTGAATACACGGTCAAAGCAAAAAACCAGCTTGACAAGATTGACCAGCTGGGTCTTGGCAACCTCGCGGTATGTATTGCGAAAACCCAGAAATCACTATCCGACGACCAGAATAAAAGAGGCCGGCCACAGGGCTTTACAGTAAAGATCAGGGAGGTGGAACTCTCGTCAGGGGCCGGATTCATTGTACCTATCGCGGGTACCATAATGAGAATGCCCGGTCTCCCTGCTAATCCGTCGGCTGAAAAAATTGACATCGACTCTAATGGAAATATCACTGGATTGTTCTGATGACACAAAGCATATCAGGAGTAATTCTTGCCGGGGGTGAAGGCAGACGTTTCAATAAGAAAATTAAGGCAAAGATCGAAGTAGGTAGTAAACCGATTATCTCGAGGATGCTGGAAGTACTTAATGACATATTCGAAGAGATCATTATTGTAACCAACCAGCCTGAGGAATTTACCGGATATGGCAGATGTCGCATTGTCGGAGATATATTTGAAGATTCCGGCCCCCTTGGTGGTATTCATTCAGCAATGGTAAATTCCATGAAAGAGGCACTATTTGTTTTTGCAGGTGACATGCCTTTCCCCGACAGAGGTCTGATAGCAGATCAGATAGAATATTTTAAAGCCGGTAAGTGCCGTGTACTGGTTCCAAGGGTAGGTAAAGAGATAGAACCCTTACATGCCATTTACAGCCGGTCAGTCATACATGATCTGGAACTGGCCCTGTCGCAGAATAAAAATTCAGCGGTAAGGGATTTTTTAAGTAATATGGATGTGACCTGGTTTGATTTAAATGATACTGCTGATATCAGGAGGGCTTTTACAAATATTAATACTCCGGGTGAGTTGAATAACCTGTCTGTATCACCTGATTAAGCCAAAATTTTCTTAATTTTAATTCCGGAAAATTAATTATCTGTTACATGAAAAGATTTGCATTATATATCCTGCTGGTTGCCACACTCTTCTCATCCTGTAAAAAGTACAGTAAATATGAAGGGGTAGCTTTTACTGAGAAGGAACCACGCGACTGGGAAAATCCGGGAATGTTCAGGCAGAACAGGGAAGATCCTCATGCGACCATAATCAGTTTTCCCGATGAGATATTGGCACTTGAAGGTGACAAAAACGCCTCTCCGTCGTATATTTCGCTTGATGGGATATGGAAATTCAACTGGGTTAAGTCGCCGGAAGAGAGACCTTTCTGGTTTTTTAAGAATGATTATGATATCCGCGACTGGGATGAAATTGAGGTTCCTTCCAACTGGCAGATGAAAGGGTATGATGTCCCGATATATGTGAATATCGGTTATGGGTTTGAAAAAAATCCACCGTTTATTAATCACGAATGGAATCCGGTGGGATCGTACAAAAGGACATTTAAAATTCCGACTGAGTGGAAGGATAAGGAGGTCTTCCTGCACTTTGGAGCGGTTAGTTCGGCTTTTTATGTGTGGATAAATGAGCAGCTTGCCGGGTATAGCCAGGATAGTAAAACTCCTTCAGAATTCAACATTACTGAATATCTTAAGAAGGGCAATAATTCTATTTCAGTAGAAGTATATCGGTGGAGCGATGGCAGTTATCTGGAGGATCAGGATTTCTGGAGGCTTAGTGGCATTCAGAGGAGTGTGTTCCTTCATGCAAGACCAAAAACGTATATCAGGGATTTTTTTGCTGCTGGTGACCTTGAAAACAATTATACCGATGGAAGACTTAACCTGGATGTCGAAATAAATAGCTCAGGTTCTGCAGGATCAGATTTTGTTGTGGAGGCAGCTCTTTTTGAAAACGACCAGAAGATATGGTCAGAATCGAAAGATGTTAAACTGGCCGGAAACAAAGCGTTACTGAATTTTGTAAAAGGATTCCCCGGTGTCAGAAAATGGACTGCAGAAACACCTGACCTGTACACTCTCGTTCTTAATCTAAAAGATAATTACGGAAACGTGCTGGAGAGTGTCAGCTCCAAAACAGGGTTCAGAAAGGTGGAGATAAAAAATTCACTGCTTCTCGTCAACGGAGTGGCCATCCATCTTAAGGGTACAAATTTACATGAGCATAATGATATCACTGGCCATGTTATTGATGAAGCAACAATCCTGAAGGATATAAAGGTAATGAAGAGCCATAATATTAATGCAGTCAGGACATCGCATTATCCCCAGCAGGAATTGTGGTATGAAATGTGTGACAGATACGGCCTTTATCTTATTGATGAAGCCAACATAGAATCGCATGGCATAGGATACAATAAAGATGTCACCCTGGCCGATAAAACTGAATGGGCTGAAGCACATCTCGACAGGATGCAGAGGATGGTAGAGAGGGATAAGAATCATCCGTCGGTGATCATCTGGTCGATGGGCAACGAAGCCGGCGACGGCCAAAACTTCCTGAATGGATATAAATGGATAAAAGGAAGGGACATCACCCGTCCGGTACAGTACGAGCGTGCCGAAAAGAGTACCAATACCACTGAACGGCATACCGATATTGTGTGTCCGATGTATTCACGTATTGAACAGATCGAGGAATATGCAAAGGACGAGAAAAACGACAGGCCTCTTATAATGTGCGAGTATGCGCATGCAATGGGCAATTCTACAGGTAACCTTCAGGATTACTGGGATGTTATTGAAAAATATCCAAAGCTTCAGGGCGCTTTTGTGTGGGACTGGGTTGATCAGGGTCTGTTGGAGACAGACGGGAGCGGTGAAAAATACTGGACGTATGGCGGCGATTACGGTGAGGAAGGCATTCCCAGTGATGGTAATTTTTGTATTAACGGACTGACCTGGCCTGACAGAACTCCCAAACCAGGATTGAGTGAGGTTAAAAGGGTATACCAGTATGTGGGATTTGACCCCGTCGATCTTGAAGAGGGAATGATATTGATTAAAAACAAATACGATTTTACAGACCTTTCATCATTCACTTTCGACTGGGAGGTGGTCTCGGATGGTATTGCAATCCAATCAGGAAAGATTCCGTTCACGGTTTTTAAACCAGGTAACGAAACAATGGTGAAGATCCCCTGGACGCCTTTTGAACCGGAGCCTGGAACTGAATATTTTCTGAATATAAGAGTATCGAGAAGCGATGAATGGAATCTGGTTCCGGAGGATCATGTTTATGCCACCGCTCAGTTCAAACTGCCTGCGGAGGGTAAACCTGTAACCGTCGAAAGGGATGAACTTGAGGTACTTACTACAAACACAACAGGGACAGTCCTTGAAGTCAGCGGAAGCGATCTGAAAATTGCTTTTGACCTTGAAAAAGGGGTAATGACCTCGTTTACATATAAGGGAAAAGAATTGATACTTAAGGGTCCTGAGCCTGACTTCTGGAGACCTCCCACTGATAATGACTATGGAAACAGAATGGACAGGAGACTCGAAGTATGGAAAAAGGCCGGCGAAAGAACAGCCATCAGGAAAGCAGCTATCAGTCAGCCTGAAATGAATAAGGTGGTAGTCACATTTGAGTTCGATATCCCCGGAACAGGTGAAGAAAAGATAGCCGGTTATGTGACGACCTATACTATTCTGGGTTCGGCAGATGTTATTGTGAAAAACCAGTTCTCAAAGGTATCCGACCAGGTCCCCGAAATTCCAAGGATGGGGATGCAGCTTCAGCTCCCCGGGGAATTTATGAATCTCAAATGGTTTGGCCGCGGCCCGCATGAAAATTACTCCGACAGGAAAACATCGGCCGATATAGGTGTCTACGAAAGTACCGTTGCCGACCAGTATGTTCCTTACATCCGGCCCCAGGAGAACGGATATAAGACAGATACGAGGTGGCTCGCACTGACTGACGATGAAGGAAAAGGGTTGCTGGTGAGCGGTAATCCACTGATCTGCTTTGCGGCTCTTAATAACGTGCACGACGATTTTGAATCACCCGGAAAACTGAGCCAGTACAGAAAAGACGCTAAGAGCGCCAATACCCATACAAACGATGTTAAGCCCAGGGACCTTGTGAACCTTAATATTGACCTTGGGCAGATGGGCGTGGGAGGAGATGATTCATGGGGCGCCAATACACATCCTCAGTATCGTCTTCAGGAGAAAAAGTACGAGTATTCCTTCAGGATACGTCCTGTTGTCAGGGATGATAATTTATTGAAGCTGGCAAAAGAGAGATTCTGAAAAATCAATATTTAAGTTCAATTTTCAGAACTTCGTTTTCGCCTGTCAAAATATTTCTTACCTCATAGACCAGCGGTGAAGTGACATTCTTACTTATTGCCACCCTTGTGATCTCGTTGGCCTTAAGTGTTATACTCTGTGGAGCCCCCGGGGCACCATTTATAAGATAGAACGGTATATCCGAATTATTTGCCACCTCAACGAACAGAGATTTGTCATTCTCATAGAAAGGTTTGCTCACGGAGATGCACTGGTAAAAGAATGGTCTGGCATATTCTTCCCTGCCTGCGATGATATCGCGGAAATATGCCAGTGTACGACCTGCAAACAGAGCCTGCTTAAGGGCTTCATGCGTTCTTGATTCAGCAAAAACGAGGGTCATTGGCCTGTTGCTGTACTCTGGTTCTGAATAGGTCTCACTTATGACACCATGAATATCGCTGTTTGACATAACTGTCAGGTTATTTTTTTTACACCATGTCAGTACCAGAGGGTAATATTCGTTGGTGTTAAAATACTCAATCCCGTGCAACCATCCATTCTTAATAAGCCGTTGATGCATATCATACATCCGGGGGACACCATCGGGCTGCTGCTGTGACCATCCGGGATGGTTCCACTGGATAAAAGCTCCCTGCTTTATGGCAGCTGCAAATGCATCCCATACAGAGTCGACGGCAATTAATGAGGCATCGTTAATGAACAAAGCGTTAAAATGTCCGGGGGGCATGCTCCTGGTTATTTCTGTGCCATGGACCAGGATAATATTGTAATCCCTTGCAGTGGATTCGGCAACTTTCAGGGCAGCATTATGATCAACAGGGATAAAATTCTTTTTGGGAGTATATTCAAGGTGATCGGTAATTGCGATGGCATCGAGCCCGTCGCGGTAAGCCTCGCCAACCCTTACTGTCGGCCACACGACACCATCTGAAAAAACAGTATGCGAATGGAAATCACATTTAAGGGTTACATAGCCTGGGATGTCCGGAAGATGTACGATTTTTCGCTGTGCAAAACCTGTCAGACTCAGGATCCCAACCAGTAAAATAATAATAGTCAGTTTCTTCATGGCTTTTATATTAATTATTATTCCTGTCTTTTTTTCCTCGCCTCCGGCCTTCCTTGTCTCATGCCTTCCCGCGTTCGCGGGATTGCCTTGCTTCGCTTCGGCAACACATTCCCTTCCTTAATACATTATCCCCTGGCCTTTAGATATTTAACTATCATTATGGCACCCTTTGTCTCATGCCTTCCCGAGTTCTCGGGATTGAGTCGCTTCGCTCCTCAACACGCCCTTCGCCCACCGAAGCTTCAGCGAAGGTGGGTCATGCCTTCCCGCGTTCGCGGGATTGAGTCGCTTCGCTCCTCAACACCCTCATGCCTTATGCCTCACGTCTTTTTTATATCTCTTTATAAAAATATGCTATTTTTTTATCAAAATCATCCCAGGTATATATCTTTTTCCACTTGTTGATGACGAGGAAATTTATCAATGCAAAATCGCCTGCACACATTGTGGCATGAACGAAAAGAAATAAGGAGAGGCTCCACTTCCACAATCCCGGCATTACGATTACTAGGACGATCAGTAAAATACTTATCGAAATAAAAGGAACAAGTGCAACAAATGCAAACTGATTTCCGGAGGCCACATGCCTGTGGGCTGTAACATAGAATAAGTACTGATGCAGGTCCATGCCAACCCTTATTTTCCGGGCTCCGGCAAGGAAGTATGGTATAACATGAAGAAATTCATGAACAGGTATGCATAGTACAGGAAATATTAATAATCCCAGGAGAGTATGTGAGAAAATTTTTATTAAAGGGAAATAACCCGCAATATTTAGTCTGACAGTAAAGGCAATTCCAAAAAAAATCAGGCAGAACGACCAGAATGCGATCATCAATCCTGACTTTCTTTTAAGATATTCAAGAACAAATGTGATCAATCCGCTATATGGGACAGTCAGCAAAAGTGTGTACCGTGTCTGATCTTCAAGATCTTCCACATGTAGTGCCATCGGTAAAGCTTTTAACAAAGTTACTTTTTCAGGACTGCAATTCAAAAGATGAAGAAGAAAGAATATCGGTAGAGAGGCCTCATATTTGAAGCTATTGGCAGATCGCTGATAAACCTGTTATAAAAAAGAAAAGTGAAGCAAGTACTTCACTTTTCTTAAGGGAACCATAAGTAAAACCCTGATTGACCCTTTGAAGAAGAAACCTGATTGCTGCGGAATTCTGAAATCCTGCTGAAAGCACTCTCCGGTTCCCTTTGATACCTTTAACGGCTCCCATCCGGTTAGTACGATGATCGTGACAGGACGGAGTGTCACGATCATATATCATTCAGTAAAATTGAGATTTATATTAATTGCATACAATCTTGCCAACAGTTACTTCTCCTGTATAATAACTGTAGGTCAGTGTCCCAATGTAATGGGTCCCCTGGTCCCCCAGCAGACTGAAATGCCACGTAACATACCAGTGATCGGTAAAATAGGTTTTGTCTATTTCACGGACACGGAATACTTCACCTGACGAACTGGTCACTTCACCCTTTAACTGGTCTATTTCCCAGTTGTAACTGCCATTCTTGTAATGTACAACATAATGGCAGAATAATGTTCCGCCCTCCAGGTAATCGACAAGGACATCGTCGCAGAATATCGGTGACCAGTAGGTACTCTGGAACCAACCCTGAACAGATCTGTTATCGTTGCCCTGGGCATTTGCCTGAAATACTGAAAATGCTATAAACAGGCACAAAAGGATCAGAATGTTTTTTGCTTTCATAGTATAGGATATTAGTTTAACATAATGATTTACGGAAATTAAACTAAAATTCTGACAAGGATTTTTCTCTGCGTCCTGATCATTTTGCTGAGCGTATCAGATTGACCGGAGCAGACGGGTATAGAGAAAATTATTTACGGATCTCACTGGGATTTATTCCAAACTCCCGGGTGAAGATCCGGCTGAAATGAGAGAGGTTCTTAAATCCGGTTCTGTAAGCTGCTTCGGATACACTGGTATCAGATCCATGGAGCAGCTCCCTGGCCTTATGAAGGCGGAGAGTACGAAAATATTCAGCTATTGTCTTATTGGTGAGCGAGCGGAATTTTCTGTAAAGCTGAGTCCTGCTCATTGCCATATATGAGCAGAGATTATTGATGCCGAAATTCTCATCACCCAGGTTTTCAGTAAGGATTTCACGGATCCTGTTTATGAAAGCATCCTCCATGTGATATCCCTTTTCGGCATTAAGAACCGGGCTGTTAACAGATGAGTACCGTTCCTGAAGTATTTTTCTTTGTTCAATAAGCGACCGGAGCTGAACGAGCAATTCCTCCTTTATGAAGGGTTTTGCCAGATATGCATCGGCACCTGTTTCAATCCCGGTCACCCGTGATTCAATATCAGCCTTTGCAGTAAGAATGACTACCGGGATATGACTTGTACGTACATCTTTCTTTATCTTCTCCAGCATTTCGAGGCCGTCAATTCCGGGCATCATAATATCGCTCAGGATAATATCAGGTACAAATTCAATTGCTTTCCGAAGGCCCTCCCTGCCATCGGAGGCGACCATGAGATCATACTCTTTTTCCAGAATCGTCGTTACGAAGCTGACGACATCGTAATTATCTTCCACTATGAGAAGCAGGGGATTGTTATTACCAGCCCCAGGATGTATATTAAGTTCATTGTACACGGGGTCATTAATAATATGACCTGAAATGCCGGCCTGTATTTTACTGATCTCCGGCACTTCCTGCAAAGGAGCATCTCTTGTCACTGGAAGAGAGATAGTAAATTCTGTCCCTTCCCCATAAATACTTTTTACGGTAACAGTACCTTTAAGAAGCTTTACCAGTTCTCTTGTAAGAGCCAGTCCCAGTCCCGATCCGGGATTTGGCTGATATCTCACGTCTTCGACCCTGTAAAACCTGTCAAAAATGTATTCCAGATGTTCTTCAGGTATACCGGGACCATTATCGCTCACACGTATCTCAAATTTACCATCAGCATTAATTTCTGAAGATATTATAACTGAGCCATGCCTCTGAGTGAACTTGATGGCATTTGAAATAAGATTTGTAAGAATATGCATGATCTTTTCCGGATCGTGATCTATAATAAGCTCCCCCAGTACAGGATAATATTTCAGACTTATGAATTTTACATCGGCAATCGACTGAAAAAGTTCAACTATATATTTGATATAACGATTAATATCCGCCCTGATCATTCTGACCGGCATGGCTCCGTTCTCGAGTTTTGACAGATCAAGCATCTGATTTACAAGGTTCAGAAGTATCTTTGCGTTCCTGTCAATTTTTGAACATCCCTCTGCCAGCCACTTTTCAGGATCTTCTTTTATCAGGTCGGTCATACCCGATATTATTGTAAGGGGTGTACGAAATTCGTGTGTAATATTTGTGTAGAGCCTGGCTTTGGCATCATCGAGTTCCCTGACCCGGATTGTTTCAAGTTGTTCAAGCCTTACACGCTGCTTAATGAAGCTCATTACAAATATCAGGGCAAATCCTGATATCCAGAGAAGATTAATAACGAACAGTGATATATTTACTTCTGTTGTCATTTCAGGAGGCACCTTCAGGCGGGGATTCATAATTCCTGCGATGATCACGGTAATTACGTAAACTATAAAGATGCTTATTGATGCACTCTTTTTATTGAAATTCAGGGAAAAGAAGACCAAAGCGAGCCCGACAAATACAAGTCCTCCGGAATATGGGATCCCCCCCAGTTTTAAAATGCAGTACAGAGTAGCCAAAGCTACCAGAAACTGATTGGTGAACATCCACCATAAACCAACGAACTTTACAAAAGGAGGAAATATGACACCCTGGAGAAATATGGCTGAAAGGAAAAATCCATAGTAGATTATTATTCTTAACTGAGGGAAAAGGATATGATAGGTAATGGTCAGCAATAATATCATTAAGGTAACAGCAGTGCTGGCCAGCCAGTAAATTTTTTTCTGGGCGAGAGTATTTTCGTCAATACCGGGATAACTGAGAATTTTAGTCATCCAGAGGTCAGCATTAAAACGCATTCCGGATTTCATTATAATCCTGAGCTGAACAGATAGTTGTTAACCTGATTAAAGTTAGAAATTTATTATTTTATAACCAACCTTTAATGCTTAAAAATCAATTAACTATATTAATTACGGCCTGCCGCGGAAAAAGTTGTTGCCGGGTATCTGCTCTCAGTTTTCAATAACAGGACCAAATGGCCCGTTATTTGATAACTTTGCGTGTATTAATGCTGAATGGTGAAATTTTTAATTTCAATATTGTTTCTGATCTTTTTTACAGCTTTTGTATCAGGGCAGGTTGATTCCACCGGACGAAGGCCGGATACTCTGCCCGAACGGTTTTACATATTGCATGAGGTGGATCGCGACGGCGTAACTCTTCCTGAAGTTGAAATAAAAGAGGTGACAGTCGTGGCAAGAGTCTCCAGGGGAAGGCAATTTCCGTATGCAAGATACCAGCGTTTAATCTATAACCTGAAGAAAGTTTATCCTTATTCCCTGATTGTGAGGGAGCGGCTATCGCAGGTAAACTATGAACTTGAACGTATCCCTGACGACAGGGAAAGAAGAAAATATATCAAGGAACTTGAAAAGGATGTCTTCGCTGAGTTTGAGGATGATATGAGAAAAATGACGATTACCCAGGGCCGGCTGCTGATAAAGCTGATCGACAGGGAGACCCAAAACACATCTTATGTACTTATACAGCAATACAAAGGCAATTTCTCAGCTTCTTTCTGGCAGGCTGTTGCCAGGATATTCGGAACAAACCTCAAGGAAGAATATGATCCCTCCGGAGAGGATGCCCTGATCGAAAGAATACTTCTTGATATTGAAGCCGGACTATTATAAGATTAAAAAGCACACTGATCTTGAAAAGAATTTTTATAGCTGTAAGAGTTGATGCCGGTCCGGGGTTACTGACAATGATATCATCACTTAAGTCAGTTCTCGCAGGTGAAAGCATCAAATGGTCCGTTCCGGCCAATATCCATCTTACCCTGGCTTTTCCTGGCGACACCCCTGAAAGCAGGATCAGTACCTTATCGGCTGTGCTTCAGGATGCCTGTACAGGTACCGGGGAATTTGATTTTTATCTGAGTGGCTGCGGGGTCTTTAAAAACTACAGGGATCCAAAAGTGATATGGGCAGGGATTACGCAATCGGGGTTGCTTGAAAAATTACATGAAAGGATCAGGGCCGGACTTGCCGAAGCAGGATTTATTACAGAAGAGAGGCCGTTCAGACCCCATCTCACACTGGGCAGGATAAGATCCCTGAAAGATCCGGGTAACCTGAAAAGCTCGGTTGAGAGATACTCTGAAACCAGTATCGGGAAAGTGCACGTAAATGAGGTGATCCTCTTTGAGAGCATCCTGTCGCAGACAGGGGCAAAATATATATTGTTAGGCAAATTTGCCCTCCGGTAAGATCTTTTATCTTTTGTCTTTTATCTTTTATCTTTTATCTTTCTACTTCTGTCTTCCCGCATTAACAGTATTGAGTCCCTTCTTTCCTCAATTCGTCTTTCCTGTTTTCTGTGCCACATTTTTTATATTTTTGTTACCTTGAAAACCCGGACCTGATAAACTGATGACAGACTCATTTGAAGCCAGAGGCAAAAGAAAGAAACTTGTAGAAGAGTTAAGAAGGAAAGGTATTACCGATGAGGAGGTACTGAAAGCAATAAACCGGGTTCCCCGGCACGATTTTATGGATCCTGCTTTTCTTCATCATGCATATACCGATAAAGCATTTCCCATCTCGTCAGGTCAGACGATTTCCCAGCCTTATACTGTTGCTGTCCAGACTTCGCTTCTCCAGGTTAAAAAACGGGATAAGATACTGGAAGTCGGTACCGGATCGGGGTACCAGGCTGCCGTGCTTATTGAGCTGGGAGCCAAAGTTTATACTATAGAGCGTTACAGGGATCTCTTCCTGAAAGCCCAGCATACTCTTGCATCACTAGGATATTCTGCCGATTTCTTCTATGGCGACGGTTATGAAGGAAAGGCACAGTATGGCCCTTTCGACGGTATTATTATCACCGCTGCTGCTCCCGAAGTACCCGAAAAACTACTCCGGCAGCTGAAGATTAATGGCCGGCTTGTAGTACCTGTCGGGGATACCTCCTCTCAGGTGATGACGGTAATTCAGAGAACAGGAGAGGACAAATTTGATTATACATCGCATGGGAATTTTATTTTTGTTCCGATGCTGAAAGGAACAGCAAACGGTAAATAACTCGTTATGGAAATTTTCAGGTTACTCTTTTCGCCGATACAGGAAAACACCTATGTTCTGGCTGACCAGTCAGGAGAGTGCGCAATAATAGACTGTGGTTGTTATGACCGGGATGAATTCAGCCGGCTTACCGGTCTTATCGAAGAAAAAAAGCTAAAGCCTGTCCTGCTTCTTAACACTCATTGCCATCTCGATCATTTGTTTGGCAACGGAATGATTCTTGAGACATATAATCTTGCTACCCTTTGTGGCAGGGAGGATGAGAAGAACAGGGAAAATTCGGTAAATTATGCCATTATTTTCGGGTTGTCGATGGAAAAACCACCAAAACCTGCAGGCTACCTGACCGATGGCCAGAAAATCACTTTCGGTGTTACCGAACTGACTGCTTTGCACGTTCCCGGGCATTCGCCGGGGAGTTATGCTTTCTATTGCAGGAATGATAATGTTGTTTTTACAGGGGATGCTCTTTTCAAGAGCAGTATAGGCCGGTCCGACTTTCCGGGAGGAGACCATGAGACACTTATTAACAGCATAAAGAACAAACTGTTTGTTTTGCCCCCCGAAACTGTTGTTTATCCCGGTCACGGTGACCAGACAACCATAGAGAGTGAAATAAAAAATAATCCTTATTTTCAGTAACCCCGGTTTTTTCCTTTTTTAAACCACCCGTTATTATTATATTGGAATCGGGTAACCATTCTCTTTTAAATTTGTTGTTATAAAAAAGTTATATATGTTATCTGAGAAATTTGTTGACCGTCATAATGGTCCCAGGGAGCATGAATTACCACACATGCTGAACATAATAGGAGTTGGTTCATTAAATGAGCTGATAGATAAGACTGTGCCTTCTGTAATAAGGACAGGTAAGCCACTGAGTCTTCCCCCGGCTATGAGTGAGTATGAATATCTGAATCATATACGACGGCTGGGATCAAAAAATAAAATCTTCAGGTCCTTCATTGGTCAGGGATATTATGGTGTTGCCACACTGCCCGTGGTAATCCGCAATGTGCTTGAGAATCCTTCATGGTATACTTCTTACACTCCTTATCAGGCAGAGATTTCACAGGGAAGGCTTGAGGCGCTGCTTAATTTCCAGACGATGGTAATTGAATTGACAGGCATGGAGATTGCAAATGCATCGCTGCTTGATGAGTCGACAGCTGCAGCTGAGGCAATGATCATGATGTTCAATGCAAGGTCAAGGGCAGCAGTTAAAGCCGGTACAAATAAGTTTTTTGTTGATGAGAACATGTTTCTTCAAACACTTGATGTAATTACTACCCGTTCGCGGCCACTGGGAATAGAGCTGATAAAAGGGAAATATTCCGAAGTGGTTTTGGATGAGAGCTTCTTCGGCGCTATGATACAGTATCCGGCTGCATCGGGACAGATAAGGGATTATAAAGAGTTTGTTGGCAAGACACATGCAACAGGCAGCCTGGTTGGTGTGGCCGCTGATCTGCTGAGCCTGGCAATTCTTACGCCTCCCGGAGAATGGGGCGCTGACATAGTTGTGGGATCCAGTCAGAGGTTTGGCCTTCCGATGAGCTTCGGCGGGCCCCATGCGGGTTTTTTTGCTACACGCGACGAATTGAAAAGAAACATGCCGGGAAGGATAATAGGAATCTCGGTTGATTCGCAGGGAAGTAATGCCCTCCGGATGGCGCTTCAGACCAGGGAGCAGCATATAAAAAGAGAAAGGGCCACATCAAATATCTGTACGGCCCAGGCCCTTCTGGCAACCATGTCGGGAATGTATGCACAATATCATGGTCCCGAAGGGCTGAAGAGGATCGCAACACATGCACAGAGATGTGCCTGTACAATCAGTAACTCATTGAAAGAAATTGGTTATTCACAATCCAATACTCAGTTCTTCGATACTCTTAATATAGAATTGCCCGAAGGAGTGTCGCAGGATAAAATACGGGACCTTGCCCTGGAGGCCGGGATAAATTTCTTCTATCCCGGAGAGGATCGTGTCATTCTGAGCACCGATGAGGTAACGGACATTGAAGATATAAATGCTGTAATCACAATCTTTGCAAAAGCTGCCGGCAGGACTCCGGTCAGGGTTGACAAGGTATGCAACTGTCAGCCTTCTGATGATAAATTCGTCAGGAAATCAGTTTTTCTCAGGGGGAGCACTTTTAACAGGTATCACAGCGAGACAGAGATGATGCGATATATCAAACTTCTGGAAAGGAAAGATATATCGTTGACACACAGCATGATATCGCTTGGGTCGTGTACCATGAAGCTTAATCCTGCAGCTTCGATGTTTGCCATGAGCTGGCCCGAATTTGGTAATATACATCCCTTTGTACCGGCTTCTCAGGCCCTTGGTTATTACCAGGTGATGGATGAGCTGGGAGAAGCGCTTAAGGAGATCACGGGTTTCTCTGCTATTTCTTTCCAGCCAAATTCAGGTGCTGCCGGTGAATATGCAGGACTGATGGTTATAAGGGAGTACCATATAAGCCATGCTGAAGGTCACCGGAATATTGTTCTGATACCTTCTTCTGCCCATGGTACAAATCCGGCCAGTGCAGTGATGGCAGGCATGCAGGTAATTGTCGTGGAATGTGATGAAAAAGGAAATATAAATGTTGATGACCTGAAGAACAAGGCTGAATTCTATAAGGATTCCCTGGCAGGATTTATGATCACCTATCCTTCCACTCACGGAGTATTTGAGGCTGCAGTAAAAGAAATGTGTGATATAATTCACCACAACGGAGGTCTTGTCTATATGGACGGGGCAAACATGAATGCTCAGGTCGGATTGACAAACCCGGGCTTTATCGGAGCGGATGTATGTCATCTGAATCTTCATAAGACGTTTGCAATACCTCACGGAGGGGGAGGCCCTGGGATGGGACCGATTCTTACAAATGAAAAGCTGGCTGAGTTTCTGCCTTCACATCCTGTGGTCCCTACAGGTGGAAGCCATGGTACCACAGCTGTTGCCGGAGCACCTTTCGGAAGCGGACATATCCTGACCATCTCGCACGCTTATGTTATGATGATGGGCCCTGATGGTCTTACACAGGCCACTAAATATGCAATTATGAACGCAAATTATCTGGCTGCATCATTAAAGAAATGGTATAAGACACTATATACCGGCACAACCGGATTTGTGGCCCACGAGATGATACTCGACTGCAGGCACTTTAAGGCAGAAGCAGGAATTACAGAAGCGGATATTGCAAAAAGGCTGATGGATTACGGATTTCATGCCCCCACACTTTCATTTCCTGTTCACGGAACACTGATGGTGGAACCGACAGAGTCAGAATCACTGCAGGAAATGGACAAATTCGTTGATGCAATGAGATCGATATGGAACGAAATTCAGGAAATCAAAGACGGGAAAGCAGATAAAGAGGACAATGTTCTTCATAATGCCCCCCATACCGTACATGTAATTACTGCCAACGTTTGGAACCATTCATACGACAGGCAGAAAGCTGCCTTTCCCCTGAAATGGATAGCCGAGAACAAGTTCTGGCCTTCGGTCGGCAGGATTGATGACGGGTACGGAGACAGGAACCTGATATGTACCTGCGATCCTATTGACACATACAGGTTTGAGACTCTGAAATTTTAAGACAGACTGTTTAATCAGTCTTGAAATTTTTTCTGTTAAAATTAATTATCATATTTATTGTCCGGTTAGATCTTAAACTAAAATATCGTCTTATGCGCAACTCATCATGGAACGACCTGATCGCTTTATTAGAGGGTAAAAAACTAGGCTACCAGCCTGTTGGTTTTATTATTGACAGCCCATGGATACCCGGTTGGTATGGTATTTCGAAGGTCGATTATTACTCTTCGGACGATCTCTGGCTAAAGTCAAATCTGAAAGCGAACAGTACATTCCCGGATGCATGGTTCCTGCCCTCTTTCTGGTCTGAATACGGAATGTGTACGGAACCATCGGCTTTCGGATCGAGAATGATTTTTCTTGAGGAAAGCCTTCCTCATGCCGGGAAAATAATCAGTGATATTTCGGAAGTTGACAGATTACCTCAGCCAAATGTTAAAACAGACGGAATGTTGCCTTTTATGATCAACAGGCTTAAGATAAATGAAGATGCAATAAGGAAGTCGGATCATCAGATCAGGTTTGCAATTGCCAGGGGACCCCTTAATGTTGCAAGTTTCCTGATGGGGACCACAGAGTTTATGATGGCACTTGCTCTTGACCCGGAAGGATCGCATAAACTTTTAAAGAAAATAACTGACTTTATCTGCGATTGGCTGCAATGGCAGAAGAAGTGCTTTCCTTCAATTGATGGCGTTCTGATCCTTGATGATATAATGGGATTCGTGGGAGAAGCGGAATTTACGGAATTTGTTATTCCTTACTTTAAGAGAATATTCAGCTGTACAGATGCAAAAGCGAGATTTCTCCATAACGATGCTGAAGGACTTATTACAGCGGGCCATCTTAATGAGATGGGGATCAATATGTTCAATTTTTCTTTTCAACACTCTATGGGTGAAATAAGAAAACTTGCCGGTCCGGATGTTATTCTCGTGGGTAATATTCCTCCAAGGGATGTAATGGCTGCCGGGACACCGGAACAGGTGAGAGATGCCGTGAAAAAAGCCTCCGGTGAGATTTCCGGCTACGACCGTATTATCTGGTCGGTCGGCGGAGGAATGCCTCCCGATGTTACCGATCAGAATATGTTTGCTTTTATTGATGCTGTGAAGGAGATAGGCAAATGACGTCTTCTCTTCATCCATCACACCGTTTCAGGAGATTTGCAAAGGAGTCACAATTTTATTTTCTCTCATTTATTTTGACTTCGTCGAGCTCCGCTTTGCTCCGGTTCTTCGTTTACCCCGACCCCAAAGGGAGCGAAGAAAATCAATTTACTTCCCTTGGGGATGGGGTAAATAAATTGATTTTCAAGCGTTCTGAATTTTGTATGAATCAATACCGATAGAAATCTATTATTTTATCTACATATGGGTTACATCATACCATTGAAATAAAAATTATGTAATGATGAAACAGTTGTTTATTACAATTCTCTCCGTTGTTGTGCTGACATCCTGCGGATCGGGAGGATCACAAAATCAATCAGAAAATTCCGAATCACAAATGGCAAACCAGGTAAAGTTATTAACGGTTGATCCGGGTCATTTTCATGCTGCCCTGGTACAGAAAATAATGTACGACCAGGTTTCCCCTGACGTACATGTATATGCGCCCGATGGACCGGATTATATTCAGCATCTCGAAAGGATTAAATCCTATAATTTACGGCAGGATGATCCCACATCGTGGAATGAGATCATCTATACCGGGGCCGGTTTTTTTGAGAAAATGATTGAGGAGAAAAAAGGCAACGTAGTAGTGTTGTCAGGCAATAACAGAAAAAAGGCCGAATATATCTCACGGTCAGTAAATGCCGGGCTTAATGTTCTTGCCGACAAACCGATGATCATTTCGCCCGGTGATTTTGCCGGACTGGAAGAGTCGTTCAGAATTGCCGGTAAAAAAGGGATCCTGCTTTACGACATTATGACTGAGCGCTATGAGGTGACAACCATACTTCAGAAGCTGCTTTCCCTGAACCAGGAACTTTTTGGTACGCTGGTGCCGGGAAGCCCTGAAGAACCGGCAGTCACCAAGGTAAGTGTTCATCATTTTTCCAAGATTGTATCCGGAACGCCATTACTTCGTCCCGCATGGTTTTTTGATGTTGAGCAGCAGGGGGAGGGGATTGTCGATGTGACAACCCACCTGGTGGATCTCGTTCAGTGGGAATGTTTCCCGGAACAGATTCTCACACCGGCAGATATCAGGATAGCATCTGCTAAAAGATGGCCGACTGTAATAACAAAGGAAGAGTTTAAAGGGGTGACCGGATCCGGCAACTTCCCGGAATATCTGCAGAAGGATGTTAAGGGCGATAAACTTAATGTCTATTCAAATGGTGAGATAATCTATCAGATAAAGGGCATCTGGGCACGGGTTTCTGTTGAATGGAATTATCAGCCGCCGGCAGGAGGGGGAGATACGCATTATTCGGTAATGCGCGGAACAAAATGCGATCTTATTATCAGGCAGGGGGCAGAGGAGAATTTCGTACCGACTCTTTATGCAGGTAATGTGAAGGGACCTGATGCTAATGATTTTTCAGCCAGACTGGGTGAAGCAGTTGCTGCTTTATCGTACGATAGTCTTCAGATAGAGCCTGCCGGTGACGGGATGCTAAAAATAATCATTCCTCAGAAGTACAGGGTATCGCATGAGGAGCATTTTGGTCAGGTAACGGCAAGGTTCCTTGAATATTTAAAAGAGGGCAGGCTTCCTGAATGGGAGGTGCCGGGAATGATCACCAAGTATTATACTACTACCAGTGCACTGACCATGGCAAGGGAATAGACAGTATCAGTGTGATGTGGCGAATGTATTCAGGTCAGGCGGCGTCTGTCAGGTAAACAGGTCCTCGATGACCATTGAATACAGTACGGACAGCTTAATACCGGCTGCTTCGGCCTGTTTGGGAATAAGGCTCTCCTCCGTCATGCCCGGAACACTATTGATCTCCAGAAAAAATGGTTCCCCATCTATAACAATGAAGTCCACCCTCACGATACCTTTGCATCCCAGAATATCATAGACCCTCGAGCTTAGTTCCCGGATCTTATCAGTCATCACCACGGGCATTGCGGCAGGGGTTATTTCTTCCGACCGGCCCGGCGTATATTTTGCTTCGTAATCGAAGAATTCATTTTTGCTTATTATCTCAGTTACAGGCAGTATGATGGCTTTGCCGCTTACCTTTACCACACCGCATGCCACCTCTCTGCCATTCATAAAAGCTTCGGCCATCACTTCGTCGCTCTCTTCGAAAGCTTTCATAATTGCCGAAGGAAGCTCTCCGGCAGATTTGACTTTGGTCACTCCAAAGCTGGAACCACTGTCGTTTGGTTTAACAAAACAGGGGAGTCCGATCTGATCGGCTATCCGATCCGGATCACTATTATCCCCTTTTCTCAGCAGCAGGGCAGGAGCCATCGGAATACCATATTCCTTCAGGTAGAGTTTTGTTGCCTGCTTGTTGAAGGTAAGTGCAGAACAAAAAGCACTGCAGCTTGTGTACGGGATATGAAGCATGTCGAAATATCCCTGCAAAAGACCATTTTCCCCGGGTGTTCCGTGTATGGCAATGAAAACTGCATCAAACCTGATCTTCCGGTCGTCTGTAGTCAGGGAGAAATCGTTTTTGTCGATATTGTGACAGCGTCCTTTATCATCTTCCCAGTGCCAGTCAGTTCCCCTTATCATAATGATATAAACTGGATAAGAGGAGGATAAGATTTTACTTACCTCAAGGGCGCTTTTTACAGAGATGCCGTATTCTGAGGAATCCCCTCCGGCAGCTATCGCAATAGTTCTCATTTTCACAACCTGTTTTCAGATATAAAACTCTGACGCAAATTTAAATCAAAGTAATCCTACATCAGCAAGACAAAGCAAATAAAATTATAAAATGAGTGTCGGGAATCATGCATAGCCCCTTATTGATTTTCAGGCGTACTGAATTTTGTACGTATTAGTACCGATAGTAATAATGTACTTTAAAAGATGTTCAATAAATATATCGTCCCTACGGGACTCTGTTATCAGGCTTCAGATATTTGCTATAAATATTTAGTCCCTACGGGACTGTAAGCAACGAATTACAAATCAATTCGGTCAGGATTGTAATAAATCTTAAAAACAAAGCTTAACGATTACCAAATCCATGGTCATTAGTGAAAAGATATTTATAACAAATGCATATCCTGAATTTAAGCAATATTTACTTCGACACCATGTCCCGCAGGGACGTAATATTTAAGTCAAATGGCTGATACATACACCAAAATCTATCTGCAATTAGTTTTTGCAGTGCAGGACTGGGCAATGCCGGCAAAATGTCTATTTCAGTTGAGTTTAACAAAAAATATTAAAGGATTGGAATTTTCTGAAACACCCGCTATTTTACCAATAAGCTCATAAGCATCCTTAACAAAATACATTATTCCGTCTTTTAAACTCAAAGGTTTTAATTGAATTACTCCTGTTCCGAAAAAATCATCAGTAAAACCCTGATTTGCATAATACCGAAGATCATTGGCAAAATCGTAGCAGAAAAGTGTATGGTTTTTATTGTAACTGTATTCAGCGAACAGATATTTTTGTGTAACAAGTATATTCCCAAAGAAAATCTGTTTTCTGCCATTCAAGGGTTTGGCAGCGTCGCCAAAATCAAGTTTTATTGATGGTGCAAGTTCATTCCCTTTTATCTCATAAACTGTATCCCTGGTAACAGGTTCCGGAAGTAAAACGGGATAGTATATGTATCGAGAATCTCCCAAATCAGAAATATAGTATGATTGGGGATTTATTGTCCCTGTCTGCCCGGCTAAAAAGACCTTTTTTATAATCATCGAATCTGTTAAATTACCTTGCAGGTTGTATTTTATCAATTTTGTAATATTTAAATAAGTGCCATTTTCAAGTTTATTGGCAAGACTGGTGGCGACAACCCAGAGATTGTCTCCGACAACAGTTATAAATTCAGGCATCATCTTCTGTTTAATTACTTTTATAAGTTTGCCTGAGAAATCGAATACCAATATCTGTCGGAAAGAAGCTATAAATACTAAACTGTTTTGTGAATCAATTGCAAGACTATTAATGCCTAGATATTCACCGGGTCCTCTGCCGGAACTCCCAATTTGTTTTACAAACCTGCCAGCAGTACTGAACTGAAGAACCCTTGTACCTGCGTCATTAACAAATATGTACTGATCAGACTTCTTTATGTCCAGAATTCGTGTGATAAGTGAAGCTTCAGTCGTTTCCAGCAGAACTTTATCAACTTTTGAAGCGATATTCGACAGTCTGACAGAATCAGATCGCCCAGGATCTGCTCTGATAATTTTAATTTGTTGTTCAGCGTTTTGCTTGCAGGAAAAAGCAATAATAAGAAAAAGAATCAAGTTAAATATTTTCATTTGCTTTTTGATCTACTTGAGTTTTACAAGAAATAGTATTTGACCAGACTTTTTTGGATCAAATAACTTACTATCCTTTAATTCAGCCCGATTCTTTAAGAAATAAATATAATCCTCCCTGTTTGTCGGATTAAACTTAAAATAGCCTGTATTGTAAATATCGTCTGTGATTCCTGAGGTGAAGATCATGTCGCTGTTGTGCAAATATTTGATATTATATGATTTCCTGTTTTCTTTATCATACAGAAAATCATACTCTGTGAAATTGTGCCAATATCCGTTTTTAACATACTTCCCAACCATTTTCTGATTAAGTGTAATTTCAGATTTTATCATTGAACGATCTTTGAATTCAAATCTGATGAAAGGTGTAAGTTCCCTCTGATTAACCCTGTAAATTACGTTATCACTTTGAAATGACACATATAATTCATTGCTCTGCGTTGAAAGATATAGTGATGGTAATTCTCCTTTATAATCAGAATTGAAAGATGCTAATTGTTTTACTGTTTCCTTATTTTGAAAATGCAGGTCAGCGTGAACAAAATTTACATTAATACTTTTGGTATTCCGGGTGATTTCTTCAAACCAGATTTGTCCTTTAAAAATCAACATGTCAGAAGCTAAAATGTAATTGTCCCCGTTAGCCCATTTAAATTTATGATATGATATGAAATTTCCGGATTTATCATATATCCCATAACCTGATGAGAATACTAGAAATACGGATTTATCAGTATTATTATAATACATTTCTGTAATATTCAATGATTCACCTGTTTCCGGATCTTTTGTCACCAGCAATCCTTTAAAATTACCTGATAAGTCAAATCTGGAAACATTTGAATAGTGAACACCATACTCCTGGAATCGTTGAAGAATGAAAATATTTTCATCTATCAGGAATACTTTTGCAGCTCCCGGATTTTTTATTTCGATGTCGGTGAGAGAGACAACTGTTGTCTTTTCTTCAATGTCTGAGAGATTGAGTTTATCTTCTCTGTTTAGATCGATAACAATGCTTTCAGGTAGAATTTCAAAAACAGAAATCCCCAGGCAAACAAGGATTAATACTTTAATGGTCATTTCTAAATTTTAAAAACCACACCTGCGAAGGTAAACCCACTCTTCTTCGCCTCCTCTTAAAATCTTCAATTCTTTATTCTTCATTACCTTTTCAGGATTAACATTCATTTTACGAGGTTTTTTCATTTTAGTAAAATTTAATTATTAAAAAATTTGACCATTTGATTTTTCAAACTGCATATTATATGTATGGTTGGTTGTCCATTAAGAATTGTTTTTAAGAATCAAATCTGAATATATTGTTTTAAATCGCAGTGCAGGACAGAGCATCTCTAAACCATTCCGGTGTATGTCTTCATATCAATTTGCACCATTTAAGGTCATAAGTTAACAACCACCGATTTTGTGATAAATGCTCCTGAACGAAGATATTGTAATGAATATGATCTACCGTAATATTTTGCCACTATTCGAAGACAGGATGGACCGCAATCCATACCATCAAGTTGTTTATAATATGGGAATTGCATTTTAAAAATAGAAAGTGTCAGGTTTAGGATTATAATCGTATTCTTGCCCTGTATTCTTCCGCTTCGTGTAACACCGTAACTTCGTTCCTCATGTGCCCTTTGCATTTCTGCGAAGGAATGATTTACCCCAGTCCATTGAGTTGAATTACTTATAGGTAAGGAATCCTATCATAATTACTTTTTCAACTTCACCATCATAAGTATTGGATTATCGGTCTCTTCCAAACCGTTAGCCAGTTTCTCCAGGGCAATTTTCTTTTCAGGGTATTTGGGATTGGAGTTTTTGAATGCGTTGCTTGCGACATAGACTTTCAGTTCATAAGGATTAATTATCCCTATCATATATTCCAGCCCATTTTCATTATAGTAACGATCTGGCTGAAACATAATACCTCCGTCAAGATCATTTAAAATACCACCACTATCGCCATTTTCAAGGTAAGTTAAGAATGATTTCTTACTGTTTTTGTCAATCAAAGCAATTGCTGTCCTTTTATTCAAACCATACCTAAAGACTAGAAAACGATTCGATTCAAATAGGGATAGAGGGTGCATATACTTAAAGAATAGAGTCATATCACTAAAATCGGATCTGGGCCATCTATGCTCCCCGGGAGTAAACAAAAAAGATGCTTTGTAGCTTAAATCAGGTAAAACTGAAAAAACTGTATCGTTATATAGATTCCAGTAAGAGATTTTGTCTCCAAATTTATAAGCTCCTCCTCTTTTTCCCCAATTACTGAAAAATGATGGTATGGAATTTTCTTTCTTTTTAATAATGTTACCTAAAGTATCTGTAATTATCCAGATATATTTTTCATTACCCTTACTAACAAATTGGGATCCAAATAAATAAGAATTATAGAAATCTAGTCTATCGATATTAAAGTCATTTTCTCTTTCAGGTAAGATAATGCTTCTAAGAAAATCTCCATTTTTAGAATATACTTTTATTTTGTTAAAATCAGGAACATAAATTGTTCCCTTTTTATCATCAACTGCGAAGTCCATACCATAACTATATTCACCTGGTCCTCTTCCTCTATTTCCTATTTTTATGGCCATTTCACCATCCCGGTTAAATACCAGGATCCCATTATTTTTTTCAGATAAGTAGATGGAGCTATTCGTTATAATAAAAGAGTAAATAAGTCCAATTGAATACTTACTTTCCAGTGGAATGTAAATTATGTCATCAGCTATTGCGGTTAAGGTAATTTTATTTTCAACAAAAGTTCCTGGGTCAATCTCAAGAATAGTATTATCCGGCGAATTACATGAAAATACAACTAAAAACAGAAAAACCAGTTTCGCTGGACTAACAAACGGTGCATTGTTTTTGTCAAAAAATACTAGTTTCATAATAATTTTGTTTAATGAGTATCGGTTATCAATAATAAACCTAAAACATTGATTATGGGATTCCTCGCTAATGCCCGGAATGACAATTCATTTTAGTTAAGGGGGGGGGTAGAGGAGGAGGCTCGCGCGGGCGAGCCTCCTCCTCTACCCCAGTGCCCACATTAATGACCTGTCATTCCTGAACCCCGGGCAATCGGGGTGAGGAATCTCCTGCTTCCTTTTCTGTATCCTGAATCACTGCTTTCGGGTAAAACTCACCGCAACAAAACGTAATGAGTTTTTCATCCTCATCGTACAATTATACTTTAACCTATGCGGATTTGATTTTATTAATGATTAACGACACTCATTTTTGTTTTATATGACTATTATTAAGAGACTGTCTATATTAACAAACCAGCTTCTTTTATGAAAATCCCTGATTGGATATAAAAGCCGGTCAATCTGATCACATCGAAGTTAGTCTTTAAAAAGTGCTTTCTCACGATAGAAAGTGGTTAAGCAAATTTAACTATTTGATTAATCATTTTCAAAATTTATTTTGTCTGTTCCTGGTTCTTCCAGGAGATTATCCCTACGGGCCTCTTCCTCTACCCCCGTATCCACATTAATGCCCTGTCATTCCTGAACCCCCGGCAATCGGGGTCAGCGGTTCTTCGTATACCCCGGCCCCGGCGGGAGCGAAGAACCTACTAATCGAATCAGATAGCCCGGCGCATCCAGAATCAATTTACTCCCCTTAAAATAGTATTAGCAGCAGAAATCCGGATTGTAAGAATAAGGTGGCATTAAAAATATGATATTGGTATTTTGTGATAAATGGTTGTGTTGTATTACCTTTGAAAAAAAACTAAAACTACCGAAATGAAAAGAGGATGTTTATTGTCGATTATTATCGGAGGATTTTTGGCACTTGTGGTGCTCGGTATTATCCTCTGGGGTACTAAAGTATATAACAACATGGTCACTTTGCAGGAGGGGGTTACAAGTCAGTGGGGTAATGTTGAGACCCAGTATCAGCGGAGGGCGGATCTTATCCCTAACTTTGTGAATACTGTCAAGGGGGCTGCAGCGTTTGAGCAGGAGACCCTTACGGGAGTAATTGAAGCAAGGGCCAAAGCAACACAGGTAACTCTTGATCCGGCAAATATGACTGCAGAAAACATGCAGCAATATCAGCAGGCACAGGGCGAATTAAGCTCAGCCCTTTCAAGACTGATGGTCGTTGTTGAGAAATATCCCGAACTTAAGGCAACTCAAAATTTCCGCGATCTCCAGGTCGAACTGGAGGGAACTGAAAACCGGATCTCGGTTGAACGAAGGAAATTTAACGAGATTGCTCTCTCTTTCAATACATACATTAAAAGATTTCCACAGAATTTCCTTTCCGGAATGTTTGGATTTTCTGCCAAACCATATTTTGAATCGATGGAAGGAGCAGAACGGGCCCCGGAGGTACAGTTTTAAACTTAACTAAATGGAAGTAAAAGCCTCTACCTTCTTTACCAGAGAGCAGCAGGACATGATCCGCGATGCTGTTATCATGGCTGAATCTTCAACATCGGGAGAGATCAGGGTCCATATTGAAACCGCCCTTGCCGGTGACGTTCTTGACAGGGCATCGTGGATATTTCAGAAGATTGGAATGCATAACACTGAGAAGCGTAACGGGGTGTTGTTCTATCTTGCAGTTACGAAAAGACAGTTTGCCATAATTGGAGATACAGGCATAAACAGTGTTGTGGAAAAGGATTTCTGGAACCATGTGAAAGATCATATGCAGGCGCATTTCAGGCAGGGCAGATTCACTGAAGGACTGGTTGAAGGCATAATAATGGCGGGTAACCAGCTAAAGGAACATTTTCCCTTTAAAAGGGATGATGTTAATGAGCTGCCCGACGAAATTTCGTTCGATGCACCATATTAATCGGTAATGTGATGAACCCTGCATGATTGGTTCCCCGGCTGAACGGGGCAGGCTGTCATATCTTTAAAATCAAAATTATATAATGAAGAAAATCAGAATATTATTGCCATTATTAACGGTTCTGTCATTAGTTGCATTACTGCCGCTGAATGGTATTGCACAGGATCTGCCGGAAAGACCTGTTCCTCCACGACTGGTAAATGACTTTGCAGGTATGCTGAATAACAGTGAGGTCGATGCACTTGAAAGAAAACTTGTGTCTTTTAATGATTCCTCTTCTACCCAGATAGCAATTGTAACTATTACCGACCTTCAGGGATATGCACCTTCGGATTATGCTCAGCGCCTTGCCGAGAAATGGGGTATAGGACAGAAGGGCCTGGATAACGGCATACTGATACTTGTCAAAATGAAAACCGCTGAATCGCCGGGGGGTGAGGTTTTTATTGCTCCCGGATATGGGCTGGAAGGGGTGATCCCGGATATTGTTTGCGGTGAAATAGTTGACTATGAGATTATTCCTGCTTTCAAGGCAGGAGATTTTTACGGAGGGCTTGAAAAGGCCACAAGTACTCTGATCTCGCTGGCAAGAGGAGAATTTCCGGCTGATAAGTACAGGTCGGGTCGTAATGATACTGAATCCATTGCTCCAATTGTTATTATAATAATTTTCCTGATTATCACATTTTTAATAAGGAGTAACGGCGGGAAGAACCAGCGGCATATCGGCAAGAAAGGGTTACCCTTGTGGATGCTTCTGGCAATGATGAACTCCGGCCGTAATTCCCATAGCGGAAGCTGGGGCGGATTTTCGGGAGGAGGCGGATTCAGCGGAGGCGGTGGTGGTTTCGGAGGCTTCGGAGGTGGTAGCTTCGGAGGCGGAGGTGCAGGAGGAAGCTGGTAATTAAAGCGTACGGGCGCAGGATCAGGAGGAAATATCTCAGATGTTGCGGCCCGATATATACTTCCTCCATTTTTCGATAACCTGTTGCATATCGGAAGGAAGTTCCGATTCGAACGAGAGCCTCTTACCTGAGACCGGATGATCAAAAGCCAGCGATTTTGCATGAAGGGCCTGGCGGGGAAGGATCTCAAAGCAGTTCCTTACAAATTGCTGGTATTTGGTGAATGTAGTACCCTTGAGAATCTGGTTGCCACCATACTCTTCATCGTTAAATAAAGGATGCCTGATATAGCTCATGTGCACCCTGATCTGATGAGTCCGGCCGGTCTCAAGCTTGCATTCTATCATCGATATGTAACCCAGGTCCTCCAATAATCTGTAATGTGTTATTGCCGGTTTACCCTGGAGGCCGTCAGGAAATACCTGCATGATCTTTCTGTCGCGGATATTTCGGCCGACATGTCCGGTAACAGTGCCTTCGGGCGGATCGGGCCTGCCCCACACCAGGGCAACATACCTGCGGTCGGTAGTTCTGTCGTAAAATTGTTTTGAAAGCCTGTTCAGGGCAAATTCATTCTTTGCCATCACCAGGATCCCAGAAGTATTCTTGTCGATACGGTGGACAAGCCCGGGCCGAAGTTCACCCGTCTGAAATAAAGGGATATCCCTGAAGTGCCACATCATTGCGTTTACAAGTGTTCCCCTATAATTTCCATAAGCAGGATGAACAACCATTCCGGCTATCTTATTCACAACAACAACATCCTCATCCTCATAAACAATATCAAGTGGTATATTCTCGGGGATAAGTTCTATCTCCCTCGGCGGAGCAGGAAGTACGATCTGTATAATATCTCCGGGTTTGACCCTGTAGTTCGGCCTGATACTATTGTTGTTGACCAGAATATTCCCGGCATTGGCGGCATTCTGAATCCGGGTCCTCGAAGAATTCTGCAGCCGGTCCGATAAAAATTTGTCAATCCTCAGCAATGATTGTCCAGGATCGACCGTGAACCTGTAATGCTCGAAAAGTTCCTGCTGGTCAAATAGTTCTTCTTCTGCCATTTTTAAAATTCATCTTGTTATCACCAGCCGGTTGTAGCCGACCGGTTTATCCCCATTACCGGTAATCACAATATAGATACCTTCATGGAGTGAGGAAATGTCTATAATTTCACTGTAGGGGACCCTCATCAGTTCGCGTCCGTAAAAGTCAAGGAAAGAAATGTAGACGGAACCGGACAGAGGCAGGTCACCTGCATCTATTTTAAGATAGTCCGATGCAGGATTTGGCCATAGCCTTAAGGAGTTTCTGGTTCCGGCCAAGGTTTCCTCAACTGAAGTGGTTTTGAGAGGAGGACCTGTAACCGGTCTTATCATTATGCTTCCCGGTACCTGCGAAGAGTACCAGTAGCCGTTAAGCCAGTAAAACTGCCGGCCCGTATTTGGAGTGTTAATATCGAATCCGGCATTAAGGAAAGTCTCGGACCTCTGTTTCCATCCTACATAGAAAACATCATCAACCATTACTCCGTCGGGGAGCAGATAGGTGTAAAATCCATTGATCTCTTCCCCCTGATCGACCATGACTTCCTCAAGGGAATATATTACATTCCCCGGAAGATCGTTGACATCATCCCAGATCATAAGGTCAAACAGCCTTTTGTTAGCATTAAGATAACTGTCGTTAAAACAGATGCTTATGGCCCTGATTGTATCTTCCGTAAAGGACTCAAACCGGTAAGCCACCATTGCATTTCCCGAGCCAAGGCCGTTAATGCCATAGCCTCCTTCCGAAGATCCGTCGTCGAAAGCAAAATAGTTACCAAATACCTGATCATATTTCAGTGTATCGTTTGCCTTGGGATCAAATTCGTCGGTCTTTAATGAAGCGGTGATACGAAATAAAGCCGAATCGTTATTTGCCGGATTAAAGGTATAGATCAGGTTTGCGTCATAATTTATGTTTGTCAGGGGAGTGACATTTGTTGCGCCGGCCGAAAATTCATGCACGATGCTGCCGGTATAAAGATCCCTTATCTCAAACAGGCGGGTCACGTTTCTGATTATTGTATCGTTGTTACGGTAGCTTACAGGGATCGAGGAGCCCATCTCCCGGAGATAGACCTGCCGGAACTGCTCCCATGGCATAGCCTCGTAGGTTTTGAGCAACGACCGGAGTGGTAAGCGGAAGGCCACATCAGGGAAGATCGTGTCTGCTTCATTCCGGTTAATATCGAGAAAGATATAATCGAGGTTCCACTGATCGCAGTTACCTGTCATAGAGGGGTCATTAAGATTGGGGCTCAGGCTGGCGTAATTAATAAACCTGAACCTGAATCCTTTTTTAAGATATCTTGACTGGTCAATTCTGATTATTACAGGCTTAAACCCATCCTGTGGTCCGCCGGGTGTTTTCCAAACCGAATACCATTTATCCTCGTCGGGTGCAAAAAAGTGCATAGCGAGGGAGTCATTTGTCTCCGGTATATCGGCCAATCCGCCAGGTTCGTAAAAGAAACTCAGGTAAATATCCTGTGAAGCCGGAAAATTCAGATCTATCGGCTGGGATGTAAGGCTGTCGGCTTTAAATACAGCAGGTGATGCTGATTCGTACAGTCTCCCTCCGGCATCAAGAGCATCGAGTGTTGCCATGCCTGCTGTTATCTGCTGATCGGAGTAAGTATTGTTTATGAAAACAGTATTATCGCTCCATTTTGTCTGATCCGGTGAATATGACTGATTGGAAAAGTCGTCAAAAAAAGGCAGGCTGAGAGTATCGGCAGGGGGACCTTTTGTTCCGGACCTTAATTCAAGGGTGGTATTAAGAAGTCGGTCATGCTGAAGACCGGTGATAACTTCCTGTCCTGAGACGGTGACCTGAAAAAAGAGAATAGCTGCAATATATAGTATCGTTTTTTTGATCATCAGCTTAATAAGAGTTCCCCGGTAACAGTTCAATGGCTGGTATCGTATCGGCCGACACCATTACGGAATCGGACGGAAGCCGTGCAGAATCAACTGTAAGCCATAAATAAATAGCTGATGCAAGCGGAAGAGTGGCATCTGCATTAAAATCAGGATTTTGTTTGTAAACAAATGCATTTAAGGAGTCGTCAGCTGTTCTTATGGAGTTATCGTAAACAAATGATCCCAGGTTGAGAGAAGCTGCCAGTATACTGTTTTTTGCCGGTTCGAGGTTTTGTCCGGTCAGGTCCGGGACCATTGTTCTCTGGTTGCTCAATCCTTTTCCAAGTACGAGATCTATAACCGAACCCTTCTGAAGCTGTTCGCCCGGAGGAACTTCCCTGCCGTTATGCAGTTGCCTGATTACAACATCTTCAGAGATGTCAGGGATATATCTGAGAGTGCCAATTTCCAGTCCTGCACTTTCGAGTAAGGCCAGGGCTTGTCTTTTTGGTATTTCGACCAGGTCGGGCATTTCGATCATCTCGGGATTAAATGCGTTGATAATCAGGACTATATTTCTCCATTTTTTTACTTTAATACCTGGTCCGGGATTCTGTTCGGCAACGCATCCCCGTCCGACAACTGTGGTGTAAACAGAATCGTTTACTATAAACCTGAGCCTGTTCTTTTTCGCTACCGTGGCAACCTCTTCCATACTAAGGCCCGTAAAATCCGGAACCGCCCTTGCCTGACCATGCCTGGTATAAAAATTCATCCAGATCAGGACTATCATTGCTAATGCAACAAGAATAACGAATGCCAATCCCAGGTTTTTAATGAATACTCTGCTGAAAATAAAATTCTTGAGGCTCATACAGGCAATTTGTACATTAATAATAACGCAAATGTAAGGATAAAATTATTATCTGACCGGATTGTATAGCGAGTCTCTCTCCACGGGTGAGAATCCTGCATCGCAGATAAGTTTTATAATCTCATCAGACGACATGGCCGGATTTTCATCCCTGGCCCCGGCCATTGAGTATATCTTTGTCGTATCATCAATCGTGCCGTCCATGTCGTCGCTCCCGAACGAAAGACTGAGCTGGGCGATCTCCTTTCCTGTCATTGGCCAGTAAGCCTTTATATGGGGAATATTGTCGAGAAAGATCCTTGAGACGGCATAATTCTTCAGATCTTCTATTATGCTGACCTCGCCAAGGTACGACATAAAGTTATTTTTCTTTTTAAATTTAAGCGGGATAAAGGCGTTAAATCCTCTGGTATGGTCCTGCAGCGTCCTGATCCTCTCCATGTGCTCAAGACGATGGGCATAATTTTCAATATGACCGTAAAGCATTGTGGCGTTTGACGGAATTCCCATGCTATGAGCTGTCTCATGAATTTTCAGCCACATTTCAGAAGAAGTTTTTTCGGGACATATCTTTTCCCTTATCTCTTCGTCAAATATCTCAGCGCCACCACCGGGAATTGAATCCAGTCCATAATCCTTTAACAGCCGCAGGCCCTCCCCGAGGGAAACATCGGCCCTGTTTATCATGTATTCGAGTTCGACAGCTGAAAAAGCTTTTACATGGATGGCGGGCCGGTGCTGTTTGATCATCCGGATGAGGCGGCCATAGTAGTGGAGGTCGTGTAATGGATGAACCCCACCGACAATATGAACTTCTGTAACCGGTTTTTCATCGAACCTCTTTACTATTTCAAGCATCTCATCAGGAGTGTGTTCCCAGCTTTCAGGATCACCGGCACTTTTATGATAGGAGCAGAATCTGCAATTATATATGCATTTGTTTGTTGGTTCGAGATGGAAGTTACGGTTGAAGTATGCCAGATTCCCATTATGTCTTTTCCTGACAATTCCTGCAAGCAGCCCGAGCAGCGGCAAACCTGCCCCGGTAAAAAGCTTCAATCCTTCTTCTTTAGTGATACGTATGTTACCTGCAATCCTGCCGGCTATCAGCCTGATAGCCCTGTCGTCAATATGTTCAAATAGTTCTTTCATCGCAGGTATAAAGCCGGTAAAGTTAAGCAATAATGTGAAGTATATGACGAAAAAAAGGTGCCCTGATAATGAGCACCTATAGTCTTAAGATTTAAGTAAAGGTAAATATTATTTCAACTTAAGTTCGGGAGTAACGCTCAGTTTCTTCCTTCCCTTTGCCCTGCGTGCTGCCAGTACCCTTCTTCCATTGGGTGTGGACATTCTTTCTCTGAATCCATGCTTATTTGCTCTCTTCCTTCTTGATGGCTGAAATGTCCTTTTCATATGTGAAAATATTTAAAAATCAGTACTCTTTTATTTGAGATCGCAAAGATAGAATCTTTTTTTAAATAAAAATGCGGGGAGCTCTTTTTTTTGAAAAAAATCAGGCAGGCAGATATACAATCTTCTTTGTTTCAAAGAACGGCTCATCAAAGAACTCCTTTATGTTCCATACAGTAATACGGTTGCTGAACGACGAGAGCTCATTGCTGATATCTCCTCCTTTCAGGCTGAGGATCCCGTTACTGAGAGTGTTCCTGCTGTTTTTCCCTATATTCTTTAAGGTGAGGTTCACAAATCCGGTAAAATCAGTTACCGCCCTGCTGACAACAAAATCGTACACCTCTTTTTCTTCCTCGGCTCTTTTTCTTAATGGGGTGACATTTCCAAGGTTCAGTTCTTTGGTAACAGCTTCGACGACTTTTATTTTTTTTGCTATCGAATCGAGCAGGGTAAATTCTGAACCGGGGAAGAGTATGGCTAAAGGGATCCCGGGAAATCCTCCGCCGGTGCCAACGTCAAGAATTCTCGTTCCCGGCACGAATGAAATGACTCTGGATATCGCAAGGGAATGAAGGACATGATGGATAAAAAAATTATCCATGTCCTTGCGCGAGATGACATTTATTTTGCTGTTCCATTCTTCATAGATCTTTTTCAGGCGGGAAAGCAATAAGACCTGATTTTCAGTAAGCAGGGGGAAATATCTCAGGATATTTTCTGACACTATCTGTTACCTGTTTTAATAAATATATTATACAACAGCGTCTTGGCACGATATAGCTGAGCTTTGACTGTTCCTATCGGCAGGTTAAGTTCCGAGGAGATCTCTTCGTAGGAGTACTCTTTATAATATCTCAATTCAATGAGAGACCTGTATCTGGGTTTTAACTGGTTTACTATTTTACGGAGAACCGCTATCTTCTGATCGTTTATCAGTGCTTCCTCAGGATCAGGAAGATCTGATTGAATATTGACGGTAAGGTTATTGATATCATCCTGAAACTGGTCAATAGGAGCAGGGGATATCTGCTTCTTCCTGATAAAGTCGATACAATTGTTTGTTGCTATTTTGAAGAGCCAGGTGCTGAAAGCATATTCGGGAGTAAATGAATCAAGGTTACGGAAAGCTTTCCCGAAAGCTTCAATAGTAAGATCCTCGGCATCGGATGTGTTATTTACCATTTTAAGAAGCAGGAAATAGATGGAATCCCTGTATCTGTTCATAAGGCCGGCAAAAGCCTTCTCGTTGCCTTCGCGGGCTTTTTCCACAAGGATGAGATCACTCCTGGCTTTTTCCGATAATCCGTTTGCTATTTCCATCTTCCTTGTCCTGACTTGTCCAGTAAATTTGCCAGATAGATAGTTCCGTTTATTAAAGGTGAAAAGATATCAAAAATTAGTGAAAATGCTAATATTCCGGGTTCGTTAAGTCTTTTTGACACCACTGTCAGGGTTGTGATCCGGATTATCAGCCGTATGCCGGAAACCGCAACAACTGCCTGCCAGAGGTAAAGGTTACACAGGAGGACAACCAGTGAGGCATAGAACAGGACACGTGTAGCCGGCTCGAGGAACAATAATACCTTATCCCGTGGTTTATAATAATTTGCTGTTGTAAGATGACGTCGTTTCTGAATAAACCATTCACGGATCCCTGAAGCCGGAACCGACCTGGTATGGGTTTCCTTTGCGAACTCAACTTCGGTATTGCTCCTGCTGGCATTGGCATTGACAAAAAGATCGTCATCGCCCGATATTACATAATTATGTGCACTGAATCCCTTGTTTTTGAAAAAGACCGACCGCTTGTAGCAAAGGTTCCGTCCCACGCCCATATAAGGTATCCCTCTTATTGCCATTCCCAGGTACTGCATGGCAATTGTCATACAGTCGTACCGTATATACTTGTTCATCAATCCTTTTTCGTTCATATATCCGCCGTAACCAAGGACGAAGTCGGTTTTTTCATTAAGATGAGAAGTCATACCTGAAATCCAGTCAGGAGAAACAGGCTGGCAATCAGCATCTGTAAAAAGGAGGGCTTCGTTCACGGCAGCTTTAATTCCAATGAACTGGGCAAATTTTTTGTTATGAGTGAATTTGGGGTCCTTCATTACCGTGGAAATCTTCAGATGAGGATACTTCCGCAGAAATTCCCCCAGCACCTCGAATGTGTTGTCTTCCGAACAGTCGTTAACAACAATAACTTCATAGTCGGGATAGTTCTGTTCGAGCACCGGAGGCAGGAATCTTTTCAGGTTATCCTCTTCATTCCGGGCACAAATGATCACCGATACGGGGACCTTACCCGGAGCTGCTTCACTCTGCCTTCTTCTCCGGAGTGAGAGATAGAAATAAATGTAATAGAACAGCTGAATGCCAGCACTGAGTCCGAATATTGAAAAAATGATCAATAGGAATAAGCTATCCCGGGTTGCCATTTAACTTTCATATATGGCAGCAATATTAATAAGATAATCTGAATGGAAAAAAAGAGTTTTCAACAATGATTTGTTATTAGCTGAGATTGACCGGGGAAAATTATTGATATTAATTTTAGAAGGCTTTATGAATAAATTACCTTTGTGCTGCAAAAATAGCAGTTGATTGTATGTTTGAGGTACTGAGCAGAGATAAGGGAAGCAACGCAAGGACAGGCCTGTTGAAAACAGCTCATGGAGATATCCCCACACCGATTTTCATGCCGGTTGGAACAGCCGGTACCGTGAAAGGGATACTGCAGAGTGATCTTGTTGAGGAGATAGATGCCAGAATAATCCTCGGGAATACATACCACCTGTATCTGAGGCCGGGTACTGAGATTATTAATGCGGCCGGCGGGCTTCATAAATTTATGAGTTGGGAAAGGCCTCTTTTAACTGATAGCGGCGGCTACCAGGTCTTTTCGCTTACCGGCAACAGGAAATTAACTGAAGAGGGAGCCATATTCAGGTCGCATATCGACGGGTCAAAACATGTTTTTACTGCTGAGAACACTATTGATATACAGAGAATAATCGGTGCTGATATAATTATGGCATTTGATGAATGTGCACCGTTCCCGTGCGAATACAGCTATGCCAGGAAATCGGCTGAACTGACTCACCGCTGGCTCGACAGGGCTATTGTCAGATACCGCGGGACAGAGCCAGTGTGGGGGCACGAACAGTTTCTGTTCCCGATAGTCCAGGGAAGCACTTTTGATGACCTGCGGAAGATGTCGGCCGAAAAGATAGCCTCGGCAGGTATGACAGGTAACGCCATCGGCGGATTGTCAGTTGGGGAGCCTGCCGAAGAGATGTACAGGATTATAGAAATTGTGAATGAGATCCTGCCTCTGGAAAAACCCAGATATCTTATGGGGGTGGGAACTCCGGTCAACATACTGGAAGCCATTGACAGGGGAATTGATATGTTCGATTGCGTTATGCCTACCAGGAACGGAAGAAACGGTATGCTCTTCACGGGCGAAGGAACCATAAATATAAAGAACCGGAAATGGATCAATGATCATTCACCAATTGATCCGGAAGGCCCTTCGGAAGTAAGCCTTAAATATTCAAAAGCCTATCTGCGACATCTGATAATTTCCGGAGAAATACTGGGGTCACAGATATCAAGTATACATAACCTTGCGTTTTATATGAGACTGGTCGCACAGGCCAGGAAAAAGATAGAAGAGGGTGAATTCAGACCATGGAAAAATTCAATGATAAGAAAACTTTCAGAGCGTCTTTAGCATCTCTGAAAATAAAGATTATTGATATTTATATTATCAGGAAGTTTCTTGGTACATTTTTCTTTTCGCTTGTACTGATCATGGCTATCGCTGTGGTTTTTGACTTTGCTGAAAAAATAGACAACTTTATGGAGAAGGAGGCTCCTGTCAGGGCCATAATATTTGACTATTACCTGAATTTCATTCCTTACTTCGCAACACTCTTTGCCCCTCTGTTTGTCTTTATTTCTGTAATTTTCTTTACTTCGAAGATGGCTGTAAATACCGAAATAATAGCCATACTTAACAGTGGTACAAGCTTCAGGAGAATGATGTTCCCGTTTTTCCTCTCGGCCCTGGTAATTGCCATATTTACCTTTGTACTTACAAATTTTGTGATACCCAAATCCAACCTTGAAAGGATGGATTTTGAGGACAAATATTACAGGTCGTCGTCGCGGAGAGTACCAATAATGAATATTCACCGTCAGGTAGCCAGGAACGTTCTGGTCTTTATGGAGTCGTTCAACCCGATCAGCCAGAGCGGAAGGAACTTTACAATTGAGAAGTTCAATGATTCGGGAATGCTGGTATCAAAGCTTAGTTCACCTGTTGTACGCTGGGATTCCACACTGCAGAAATGGTCGGTATTGAATTATTACATCAGGGACATTAAGGAATTGGAGGAGGTGATTACCAGGGGTGACAAGATAGATACAGCCCTGACGATCAGGCCTGAAGATTTTTCCCGCGATCCTGGTTTTGTCGGAACAATGACTTATAATGAACTCAACGATTATATAAACCTGCTTGAACTGCAGGGCTCTGATGAATTGAAACTGTTCAGGATTGAAAAGCATCGTCGTATTGCCAATCCGTTTGCTGTCTTTATTCTGACCCTCATCGGGGTCTCACTCTCTTCAAAGAAGGTAAGAGGAGGTATCGGTATGAACATTGGGATAGGGCTCGGACTCAGTTTTTCCTATATCCTGTTTCTTCAGTTTGCATCGCAGTTTTCTCTGAAGGGGAACCTGAGCCCGTTACTGGCTATGTGGATCCCGAACATTATCTACGCGTTTATTGCAACGATACTATATAAGCTTGCTCCCAAATAAACGGAAGATAGCGGGACTGTTTTTTTAAAGATTGTATTATCTCACTATTTCGGTAAGATGATTTGATTAATTTAGCCACACTAAATTTTTGTGTTATGCCAATTGAAAAGAAGATTCTTGAATTAAAGGAAAAACGCGCGAAGGTACTTAAGGGAGGAGGGGACCAGGCTATTGAGAAGCAGAAAGCCCTTGGAAAACGTACTGCCCGCGAGCGTATCATGGCATTGCTCGACGAAAATTCTTTTAATGAGTATGATCTGTTTGTCGAACATGATGCCCGTGATTTTGACATGGATAAAAAATCACTGCCAAG
The DNA here is from genome assembly GCA_963736675.1 of uncultured Bacteroidales bacterium. Lineage (GTDB taxonomy): Bacteria > Bacteroidota > Bacteroidia > Bacteroidales > VadinHA17 > LD21. The sequence goes on along the minus strand of CAVTPT010000002.1, from coordinate 86,062 downwards.
CGATGGGGTTATTATTGGTTCCGGAACCATTTACGGGGCGCCGGTGGCGATATTCGCACAGGATTTCACTGTTGCCGGGGGCTCGCTGGGATTAATGCATTCCAGAAAGATCACCAAGATAATGGATCATGCGCTTAAAATGAGAATGCCTCTTATCGGCATCAACGACTCAGGAGGCGCCAGGATACAGGAAGGTGTAAACTCGCTTGCAGGCTATGGTGAGATATTTTTCAGAAATACCATATCCAGTGGTGTGATTCCACAGATCTCGGTTATTCTTGGCCCGTGTGCAGGTGGCGCGGTTTATTCCCCGGCCCTTACAGATTTTGTATTTGTGGTTGATAAAATTTCCAAAATGTTCATCACCGGTCCTGAAGTGATCAGAACTGTCCTGGGCGAAGAAATCTCAATGGAAGAACTGGGCGGTGCCAGGGTTCACAGCGAGATTACAGGTAATGCCCATTTCTTTGCTCTCAGCGAAGAAGAGTGCTTTGAACAGATTAAGAAACTTATCACCTTTATCCCGTGGAACAACAGCCGCAAGGCAAAGAACTTTGAAGCTGCCGAACCCGATCCTGCTTACAATATTGATAAGATAGTACCTTCCGATCCTACACTCCCATACGATGTAAGGGACGTGATAAGGGCTGTTATCGACAACTCCGATTTTTTTGAGATAATGGAGATGTATGCCAAAAATATGGTAATCGGTTTTGGGCGTATGGGCGGAAGAACAACCGGTTTTGTTGCCAACCAGCCACTTGAAATGGCAGGTGTTCTCGATGTCGATTCATCCGACAAAGCGGCAAGATTCATCAGGTATTGCGATGCATTCAATATCCCGATAATAACCTTTGTTGACCTTCCGGGATATCTGCCAGGTGTTGATCAGGAACATGCCGGGGTGATCAGGCACGGAGCAAAGGTCCTTTATGCCTACAGCGAAGCTACTGTCCCGAAGCTGACAGTGATACTGCGCAAAGCCTACGGAGGAGGATATATTGCAATGAGTTCAAGACACCTCCGGGCCGATTTTGTTTTTGCCTGGCCAACCGCCGAGATCGCCGTGATGGGACCTGAAGGAGCTGCCAATATAATTTTCAGGAAAGAGATAATGTCATCCGATGATCCTGACGGTACAAGGAAACAGAAGGTGGAAGAGTATAAAGCCAAATTTGCAAATCCTTATGTCGCAGCCTCACGCGGTTATGTAGATGCAGTAATTGAACCTTCAGAGACCAGGAAATTCCTTATGCATGCAATTGAATCCTCGGAGAATAAGAGTATTGTGATGCCTGAGAAAAAACATGGCATTCCTCCCTTTTGATTCTTCCTTTAGATAAAGTCAGAAACAGATGGAAAATAAAAAAATCAGCGAGATACTTAATATTGACGGCAGCCTTTACACCACAAGGCTGAGCAGCCAGTTTAAAAAAAGGAAGCCCTATAAACCGGCTGATCCGAAAATTATAACCAGTTTTATCCCCGGTACCGTACTCGATATCCTTATCAGAGAGGGGCAAAATGTAAAAGAAGGAGATGATCTTATGATACTGGATGCAATGAAGATGCAGAATAAGCTGAAGTGTTTTGCTGATGGAGAAATAAAAAAGATATTTGTCAGCAAAGGAGATAAAGTATCAAAGGGAAGCCTTCTTATCGAAATGGTCTGAACTTATTCAACATTCCCCCTGTATACAGTAAGCCCTTTCAACTTTTCGGGAAGGGCTGGCTCCTCCTTAAAAATGCCATATACTGTTGAGCCACTGCCTGACATTGAACTGTACAGTGCTCCCGAATTGTACAGCGATCTCTTAATATCCCCTATCTGTGGATGCTTTTTGAATACATAGTCCTCAAAATCGTTTGTTAATGAATCCTTCCAGGCGGAGGGAGGAAGTTTTATTATTTCCGGAAGGCTTTTCTCAGGTATTGCAGGCCTGCAGTTCTCATACGCTTTACCGGTGCTGATACTGATACCCGGGTTTACCAGGACAATATAGTATCCCTTCAGGACTTCGTTCACCGGCCGCAGGATTTCACCTCTGCCTGTGGCAAATGAAGGCAGGCATTCAATGAAGAAAGGGCAATCGCTGCCCAGTTCAAGGGCATAACTCCGCATCATTTCTGAACTGACCGATAACCGGAAGCATTTATTAATGGCTCTTATCGTGAAAGCTGCATCGGAAGATCCCCCTCCGAGCCCGGCTCCCGATGGTATAATCTTATGGAGATGGATCTTCAGTACCGGGAAGCTATAATAGCCCCTGAGAAGATTTACTGCTCTTATAACCAAATTGTTCTCTGTCATCCCCCCGGTCGGAAGCCCGGTAACCGTAAGTGAGTCTTCTTTCCTGCCATCATCCGCAACAACTATTTCGAGGGCATCGCTCAACCCTACAGGGTAGAATATCGTCTCAATATTATGAAAGCCGTCATGACGCTTCTCTGTCACATGCAACCCCAGGTTAATTTTTGCTTTTGGAAAAATGACCATAACAGGTTATTTTATACAAAAATATCATATCGATTTGATTTTAACGTATCGGAATATTCTTTTTGGATTTTCAACAAGTTTTTAACAGAAGTTTGTTTGTAATAATAAGCCAGTCATTTGAATTAATGAAGAGGGTTATTCTACCTTTGAAGCTGGCAGGAGGCTAAGCCCTTATTTCTTCTTAAAAATCATTAAAACAGCTATTTACATTGATGGTCAGACAAAAAAACAATACCCGTCCGGTTATTTCACCCCTTCCTGATTTCGGTAAGGTCCCTCCACAGGCCATAGATATGGAAGAGGCAGTGCTTGGAGCTATCATGCTTGAAAAAGAAGCGGTTATCACAATCCTTGATATCCTCAAACCTGAAAGTTTTTACAAGGATTCGCATCAGAAAATATTCAAGGCAGTCTCGGATCTTTCGGCAAAGGAGTATCCCGTTGACCTTTATACGGTGACTGAGGAGCTCAGATCGCATAATGAGCTTGATAGTGTCGGCGGTCCGGTCTATCTTACCCAGCTTACATCAAAAGTGGTTTCTGCTGCCAATGTCGATTACCATGCAAGGATAGTGGCGCAAAAGTATATTCAGAGGGAACTTATAAGGGTTTCGACAGAGATACAGAACAGGTCATTTGATGACACCTACGATGTAACAGAACTGCTCGATTATTCGGAGAACGCACTTTTCCAGATTGCTGAAGGAAACATTAAAAGGGAAGTATCTCCGATAAACATGGTTATAAAGGAGGCTATCAGGGAGATTGAAGAGGCGGGGAAGAGAGAAGATGCACTTGTAGGAATTCCGTCAGGTTTTACGAAGCTCGACAGACTTACATCCGGATGGCAGAAAGCAGAACTTGTTATTATTGCTGCAAGACCTTCGATGGGAAAAACAGCGTTTGCTCTTTCGATGGCACGTAATATGGCTATCGACCATGGTAAGAGGGTGGCCATTTTCTCGTGTGAGATGTCGTCAATACAGCTGGTAAACAGGTTAATAATAGCGGAAACTGATCTTTCGGGTGAAAAGATAAAAAATGGCCGTTTGAACGAAGAAGAATGGAAACAACTTGATACCAGGATAAAAAAGCTTGTTCAGGCACCTATATTTATAGATGACACACCTGCGATTTCGATATTCGAACTGAGAGCCAAATGCAGACGTCTGATGGCTCAGCATAAGCTCGATATAGTCATTGTTGATTACCTTCAGCTGATGTCGGGTCCCGAAAATGCCGGAAGCCGCGAACAGGAGGTAAGTAATATCTCAAGGTCCCTCAAGAGTATTGCCAAGGAGCTGAATGTGCCCATTCTTGCTCTTTCGCAGCTGAACAGATCAGTGGAGATGAGGGGAGGGACAAAACGGCCGCTTCTTTCGGACCTTCGCGAATCGGGAGCAATTGAACAGGACGCGGATATGGTGGTCTTTATACACCGCCAGGACAAGTTCGGGTTACCAACATTCGAGGACGGCTCTTCGACAAAGGGGATTGCTGAGATCATCCTGGCAAAGAACCGTAACGGACCTGTTGACGATGTCCGTCTCAGGTTCAGGGAGGAAAAGGCTCAGTTTGTTGATATTGATGATTTTGACATCGGCGGTCCGGGTGATTTAAACGAGGCTCCGAGTATTACCCTGGGATCGAAGATGAATCATGATAATCTGAGGAGAACCGGCGGAGGTTTCGACAACGAGAATGGTTTCCAGGATGAACCTCCTTTCGCTTAAGATTGACTTGCAGATTGTTACTCCGTCAGAAATAATAAGCTCAGGGATAGAGATATACAGCGTTTAGCATGCCCCGCCGGAGAGCTGTCAGTTAAAACGCACAATCAGCTTTATTCCTGTGCTTTTGTACTTAAAGTCATTAAAGCCAAGATAGACTCCGGCCTCAGCAAAAAGGAATATTTCGCTCAGGCTGTATCCGATCTCGGTGTAATTGCCGTGAAAACGGGAACCCAGATACAGAAAGCTCAGGTTTTCGCGCATCAGTGTATTGCTCATCACGGGGAGAAGCTTCAGCAACAGATACGGTGTAGTGTATTTAAAGTGCATCTCGGCAAATAAATCAGGGGTACTGAGCGAGTAAAACTGCGGTAGCATTATGGCGTCTTCATAATCTGCGGTCATCAGCCATAGGGGCTGCGCATTGAAGTGGAAAAAATCAATATACGACAGGGCTGATTTATTCAGAAAACCACCTGCCCTCACTCGCCACCTGTATTCACTGAAAGCTCCAGCATCGCGCTTATCCGAGACTTCAAATTTAAGCATGTCGAAATGAAGATATTCACCTGCATTCCCGGGATCTTCATTAACTCCGTGCTTCCATATCAGATTGAAAGTAGGCCAGTCCGATTCCCCCGGTATCCTGTTGCTATTATAAACCCTGTATCTCTGAAACGGGATAAATGTAATATTTGTCTCTATATCAAAATGTTTCTGTCGGTCAGGCAGATAGATGGGATAAGAAGATGGCGTGAGGTACGGGTTGTCAGGGATATTGTCGGTGAACTCACGGTCAGGTCTTAAAATCGAAAAATCCGTATTATTATCCAGAATTCTCCGGTCATCATAACCCGCACTTAACTCAACCGTTAATCCGTTTGCAACATTTGCCCTGTAGCCAGCTGTGAGATAACGGGTTTCGTACAGTTTCATATAATTTCTTCTCATCAGCAGGGTGGTCAGGGTATTGATAAACGGATCAACGCTTCCTCCCGAACTGAAGTCTTTACTGGTAATTCCGGTACGCAGATATATTTGTTTCTGCCTTAAACCGCCTGTTGAAAAATTTATATTTGCCTTCCACATCAATTTATCGCGGCCGAAGGCATACCTGATATCAGGGTAAAGGGAAAAATTATTACCGTTCTTCCACGATTTGGAGATACGTAAATCCATACCGTAAACAAAACCGTCAACAGTATTGAAGCTGATCTTTTTAAGATCGGTAATGCCCCCGAAGTTAAAACTGAATCCCGATGTATCGGACCATGTATGGCCAAATAAAAAGTTACCGGCACTTTTCAAAATACGGCTTTTGGGTCTCCCGGTTGCCGGGCCTGCAGTGTCGGTTTCTGATACGATAAGTCCCTGCCTGGCCATCCTGATGCTGTCGGTGACAGTAAGGCTCCTTTTTTCGGCATATGATAAGGGCACAGGTCTTATTTCGGCCCAGTAAGAGCTGTCCTTCTTTGCCGCATCCTCCCCGATGATATATGTTGTCTTACTTTCAGTTTCCAGGTTCTTTACAGTGGAATCATTTTTATTCTGCTCACCCTCTTTTTTCATAAGTCTTGCCAGGGCAACCATATCCCTGTTCGACATCTCTTCCCTGGTGAGTATCTTCTCTATCTTCTGCCGGGTTTTTGTCGTTACAGTGTCAGGAGTCTCAGATACTGAAGAGAATCCGGTCTGAATATCCCGGGGGTTTCTTAGGTTCAGATCAGGTTTTATATCAAGATATTTTATAGAGCTGCTATAACCTATGTCTGACTTGAAACCAAGAATCTCCACTTTAATGTCAAAATTATAACTGACCGGCATCCAAATCTCATCCTGGACGGGAATACTGAGCTCTTTGATCCTGATGGTCCCTATAAGATTATTGTTTGTAAGGTCCAGGCTGTGGATGCACCAGAGATCTTCAACAATATATATTATTCCCTCGAATAGCTGCTGGCTTTTTCGTTTAGGATCTACCTGAATTTTGTTTATGGTAAAGTTCCCCTGGGGCGAGGCTCCGAGGTATTTGAAATTATAGTGCGAAAATGCCTGGGGCGACAGTGGTGATATAGCCATATCTGCAAGTACGGGCTGGTAAAAGCTTGCCTGAATAAAATCCATCGGCGAGATATTCTGGTCATTATCTGGGATAGTACTGTTGAATGATATTACCTTCTGAACATATTTATCGGGAGCGGTGAATTCGATCTCATTGTATGTCTCCATGAAATAAGTTTCTCCTTCTTTCAGGTTACGGGAATCATCTTCATTTTTTCCCCCGGCTATTATGGTGGTGCTGCCCTGTTTCCTTTCCATCCGTACCGCTTTCTTAACTATCGCGGGAATTTTGTTTACAACAAGATTCCCTTTCAGGTATACATCTGCCTTATAGTAGTTCACCTGGTTAAGATGATAAGGTGCAAGACCTATCGCCTTTCTCATTATTGAATAGGCTGCATCCTCGCCCGAAGGGGAGATCATAACCTCGGGTATCTCATAATACTGTTCCGGGAGTATGATATCCCTTGTTATTGTTTTGTCGGTAAGATTTATGTCAACAAATACCGGCTCATATCCCAGACTCTGAAATATTACCAGGTATTTTCCGGGGGGCATTTTTAATTCATAATCCCCTTTTGTGTTTGACGTTGTTCCCTGTTTCAGCTCCTGTATGTAAACAGTTGCATACTGTATGGCTTCGCCTCCGGTGTTGGTAATTTTTCCCTTAAGTGCCTGGCCTGAAGAGAGGACAGGGAAAATTATCGTTAACAGAGAAAGCAGAAATAAACGCTTCATTAAAACTGATTTTTTAGGGATTACGAAGATGCTATTCTTTTTTTTCCTGCCACAACAATAACTATTTCGCCTTTGGGAGGTTTATTTTTATAGTATTCTGAAAGAAATGACAGAGGCCCACGGATATTCTCTTCGTAAATTTTGGTTAGCTCCCTTGAGACACTTGCTTCACGGCCGGCACCAAGATGTTGCCCCAGGTCGTCAAGAGTTTTTACGAGTCTGTAGGGCGATTCGTAGAACACCATTGTCCGCTGTTCATCAACAAGGGCGGCCAGTCTTTTATTCCGGCCTTTTTTGGGAGGGATAAAGCCCTCGAAACAAAATCTGTCGCACGGAAGTCCCGAATTGACCAGTGCAGGAATAAGAGCTGAGGGGCCGGGAAGTGTCTCGACGGGTATGCCTCTTTCAATGCAGTTCCTTACAAGAAGAAAGCCAGGATCTGATATGCCGGGAGTTCCTGCATCGGATATCAGGGCAACGGTCGTTCCTGATAAGATCTTCGAACATACTGCCTCCACACTTTTGTGCTCGTTGAACATATGGTGCGATTGAAGCGGGGCGGAAATTTTATAATGGTTTAAAAGCCTTTTCGACTGACGTGTATCTTCTGCCAGGATAAGATCAACATTGCCAAGTACTTCCAGTGCCCTGAATGTAATATCCTGAAGATTGCCGATAGGCGTGGGGACAAGAAAAAGTTTACTCATCGGCAGGTAATTTACGTTTCACAAGATCCATCAACTGTCTTATCACCTCATTGTCGGAGTTGTCGCCTGTGAAACTCATTATCACGGCTTTTGCATCGGAAAGGCTGGATACTCTGTTTAACCGGGAGATAGCCTGGGCATATGAATCCTGATTGCCGTCAAATATCTCCCTGATAAATATAAAACGGTCGTTTACCCCGATGGCATCCGAAAGATCGGTCAATGGTTTAGTCTTGAGCTTGCCGATAATATCCTCTTCGTGTTTCATGCTTCCCAGCTGCTCATTAAAGCTTGGCGACATATTGCTGAACTGGTCTGCCAGGATCGATGATTCCGCAGTTTTCCTTGCAGTTACTTTTAAAGTGGTTTCTTCCTGTATGCCAATTACCTGGTGTGTGTTACCTGAAGAGACTATTTCGTCAGTAACAGTCAGGATCTCAGTTACTTCTTCTGCTATTATTTCTGAAGTGCCGGTAACAGGGACAGAAGGTATGGCCTCAGAAGGTGGTGCCGTTGTCTCCTCCTTATCATGTATCTCAGCAGCAACCTGTTCAATTTTCTCTGTTTTACCGGCATTATTACGGGATTCTTTCAGAAGTGAAATGACATCAGCCGCACTTCTGCATTTTGATCTTGCCAGTTCAACCTGTACCCCGGGTACCCCGGGATATCTTTTAAGATCCTCAATTATCTCGCAGGCGTTATTGAGATCGTTGATAATAATATCGATGGTTGCATTTAAATCCATACCATTTACTACTGATTTAACAAACCAATTTCCTTATTTTGCAAAAGTAAGTATTATTCCATTAGTCATAACGGAATAAAATTACATTTAGCATTCTGAATCAGACAATAATTGACGATGGAATTTCTTGAAAATCCAGGAAATGCAGGCGGAAAGCGAGGCTCAATAGAGGTTATTACCGGGTCGATGTTTTCAGGAAAGACCGAGGAATTGATCAGGAGACTTCGAAGGGCACAGTTCGCCGGTCTGAATGTTGAGATATTTAAACCCTCGCTCGACAAGAGGTATTCGGGGGACAGGATAGTTTCGCACGACGATAAATCGATTACTTCCACTCCTGTTGATAATGCATCGTCGATCCTTCTGCTTTCAGGTGATGTCGATGTGGTTGGTATAGATGAAGCACAGTTTTTTGACAATTCAATTATTGACGTGTGTAAAAGTCTGGCCGACAGTGGTGTGCGTGTTGTGGTTGCCGGCCTGGATATGGATTTTATGGGCCATCCGTTTGGTCCGATACCCGGACTGCTCTCCGTTGCCGAGTATGTTACCAAGGTTCATGCCATATGCATGAGATGTGGAAACCTGGCTCACTATTCTTTCAGAAAATCGGAGGAAGAGCAGGTTGTTGTGCTTGGGGAAAAGGATAAGTACGAACCTCTTTGCAGACATTGCTATAATAAGGCATGTAATAAAGAGGCGTGAGGAAGAAAGGCGTGAGGGGTGAGGCCAAAAAAGGCATGAGGTAAAAAAAAGCGTGAGGAAAAAAAAGCGTGACCCACCTTCGCTGAAGCTTCGGTGGGCGAAGGGCGTGTTGGGAGCGAAGCGACTCAATCCCGAGTACTCGGGAAGGCATGAGTAAGAGAAGCCGTTGAGGCGCGAAGCGACTCAATCCCGCGAATGCGGGAAGGTTGAGGGGTTCTGTATATGGATTATCAAAGAAATTAAAATACATCACAATTGAAAATAACTTCTTCAGTTTTAGCGGAAATAACCGGAGGTGAACTTTTTGGGGATCGTGACCTGGAAGTAAATGAACTTGTTACGGATAGCCGCCAGTTAAGCATTGCTGACGGTATGGTATTTTTCGCGATTAGCGGAAAAAATCACGACGGGCACCATTATATAGATTCTCTGTCTGACAGAGGAGTAAAGATATTTGTGGTGGAGAAACTACCCGGAAATGTTGAGAAATACAGAGGAACGGCTTTTATAAAGGCGGATGATACAACTGAGGCTCTTCAGCGGGCTGCCATATTTAAGCGGAGTCTGTTCAAATACCCCGTTATAGCTGTGACCGGGAGTGCCGGTAAGACAATCGTAAAAGAGTGGCTTGCAGATATAACCGGTCTGGCTATGCCTGTGATAAGGAGCCCGAAAAGCTATAATTCACAGATAGGTGTTCCCCTTTCGGTCTGGAAACTCGATGAAAAATTCAGGCTTGGGATATTTGAAGCCGGTATCTCATTGCCGGGAGAGATGGACAAGCTTCAAAGGATCATTGCTCCCGATATTGGAGTGATTACAAACATAGGAGATGCTCATAACGAAAATTTTTTATCGGGTGAAGCAAAGGCTGAAGAGAAACTCAGGCTCTTCAAAAATGCCAAAACTATAATCTATTGCAGAGATCACACAATTATCAGGAACCTTATAACCGGAAACAGATCATTCAGGTCAAAAGATCTGTTCGACTGGTCGTTAACAGATGAAAAGGCCAGGATCTTTATCAAGAGGACCCCGTCACCAAAAGGCCGGACAGGAATTGAAGTGCATTCGGAAGGGGTGACTGATGAGTATGAGATACCATTCAGCGACAGAGCTTCGGTTGAGAATGCAATTTCAGTTCTTGCTGTCTGCCTGGCTGCAGGTATTGAAAAACAACTGATTAGAAAGGGCCTTGCAGGGCTGACTTCGGTTGCCATGAGGATGGAAATGAAGAATGGGATCAATAACTGTCATCTTATTGAAGATTATTATAACTCCGATCCGGGTTCCCTTGGGATGGCACTTGAATATCTGAAATCGCAGAATAACAGGAAATCAACACTTATATTGTCCGATTTCCTTCAAAGCGGCAGGAACGAAACTGACCTCTATTCAGAGGTGGCAAGCCTTGTAAAACGGACTGGAATAGATAAGTTTATCGGTATCGGGAATGCACTGGTGAGGAACGTATCTCTCTTCGGAGAAAATGCGGGGGCTTATTATACGACCGATGAGTTTATCCGTTCGTTTAACGGAGGAGATTTTAATAATGAAGTGATACTGCTTAAGGGAGCCAGGGTGTATGAATTCGAAAAGATAGCCAGGCTGCTTGAACAGCAGGTTCATATGACTGTTCTTGAGATAAATCTCGATGCTATCTCTCACAATCTGAACGAAATAAGAAGGCATGTTAACCCGGGAACCAGAATAATGGTCATGGTTAAGGCATTTGCTTATGGTGCTGGACCTGCCGAAATAGCCGGATTACTTGAGTTTCACGGGATAAGTTATCTCGCTGTGGCGTATGCCGATGAAGGAGTGGAACTGAGAAATGCAGGGATCACACTTCCTGTGATGGTGATGAATCATGATCCTTCTTCAGCTGCTTTGCTGATAAAATATAATCTTGAGCCTGAGATATTCAGTTTTTCGTCGCTGGAGAGTTTTACAGGTTGTGCCTCAAAACATGGACTGGTTAACTACCCGGTTCATCTTAAAATTGATACAGGTATGCACAGGCTGGGATTCATGCCCGGGGATATTGATGAACTGGCAGCACGAATCTCAGTTTCAGATTCAATAAAGGTAGTCTCTGTTATGTCTCATCTTGCTGGTAGTGAAGATCCCTCACTTGACCGGTTTACACACCGTCAGGCTGAGATTTTTCTTGACGCAGTATCGAAGATTAAACAGGCAACAGGTTATACTTTTCTGAGGCATATCCTGAATACATCAGGAATAATAAGATTCCCGCAGTACCAGTTTGAAATGGTCCGTCCGGGTATTGGGATTTATGGTGCTGGCAGATATGAAGGTATCTCCCTGCGACCTGCCGGCCGGTTTAAAACAAGGATCTCACAGATAAAAAGAATTCCGGCGGGAGAGCCAATAGGATACAACTGTATGGATGTTTCGGATAGTGACCGCATTATTGCCATTTTGCCTGTAGGATATGCCGACGGCCTCGACAGAAAACTTGGTAACAGAAATGGGAATATTTTTATTAAGTCGGCTAAAGTCCCGATAGTAGGGAACATATGTATGGATATGTGCATGGTCGATATAACAGGTCTCGAAGTGGAAGCGGGTGGGGAGGCGGAGATATTCGGCGAAAATCTGCCTATTGAGGAAATGGCAGCTAATTGTAATACAATACCTTACGAGATTCTGACATCAATACCCGGAAGGGTAAAAAGAGTATTTTACAGAGAATAGGGGAGAGCTTTAACCAAGCTCACTTATATGTTCAAGCTTGGTGCTGTTTAAAATTCTTATTTTCCGGCCTTCAATCTCAATAATATTTTCGGATGCCATTGTTGACAGCGTACGGATTGCATTTGAAGTAGTCATATTCGAAAGATGGGCAATATCCTCACGCGAAAGCATTGCCCTTATCGTTTTACCATCAGGTTCCGGCCCGTATGTATTACGCAGTAAAAGAAGAGTTTCGGCTATCCTTCCCCTGATATGCTTTTGGGTGAGCGATACAAGACGGTTATTGAAATACACTATCTCATCTGACATCGCCTGCATAAATTTTACAGACAGTTCAGTATTCTTTTTCAACATCCTGACAAGACAGGCCTTATCAATAATAATAATATCACAATCCTCGATGGCAGTAATTGAAAAAGGGGAGAGATTGTCCGAAAACAGATAATTATAGCCAATAAACCCATATTGTCTTCCCATTTTCAGAATTTGTTCCCTGCCTCCCACGCCAACCTTGAATACTTTTACCTTTCCTGAAGCCAGGAAAACCAGTCCTTTTGATTTGTCACCCTCCTCAATTATCATATCCCCCTTTTTATGAAATGTGAGCGTATGATGCTGAATTATTAATTCCTTCTCTTTCTGACTCAGGCTTTTAAACAGGGATGCCGGATTTTCGAGGCAAGACTCGAGATATGGATTCTTATACATTTGCGATATGTTATGTTGAAAAACATACCAAAGGTAATAAAAGAATTTAATAAAAAAGAAATTAACATTTTTTAACATATTCAGTTACAGGCACTTGTGCAGGGTGGTCAGTATTTTGCCACAAGCGGCATTTTCCTTCCATCACCAAATGCCTTGGAAGATATGCGAAGGACAGGAGGGGCCTGGTACCTTTTATATTCGTTATGATTTATCATTCTGAGGACCCTTGAAACATCCTCACGGCTTCCTTCAGTTTCGATCCTGTCAGGAGGGCGAAGTAATTCAATATACTGATATAGTATTGAATCAAGGATACTGTATTCGGGAAGTGAGTCGGAATCCAGCTGATCGGGCCTCAGTTCGGCGGAGGGAGGTTTTTTTATGATGTTCTCGGGAATGATCTCTTCATTTCTGTTAATATATGCTGCAAGCCGGTATACGTCGGTTTTGTAAACATCTCCGATTATTGACAGGCCACCGGCCATATCGCCATATAATGTACCATAACCGACAGCTGCTTCGCTTTTATTGGAAGTATTAAGGAGGATGCTTCCCGATTTATTTGCTACTGCCATCAATAAAACAGCCCTTATCCGGGCCTGGATATTCTCCTCCGTGACATCAGCTTCCCTGCCTGCAAAGACGTGGGCAAGAATCTCCTCGAAAGCGGTAAAAGGTTTTTCTATATTTAAAATATCAAAATCAACATTCAGATTTCCGGCAAGTTTTACTGAGTCAGTTACCGAATGTCCCGAGGAATAACGTGATGGCATCAGAAGGGCTCTTACATTTTCTTTTCCGAGAGCTTCAGCGGCCAGACACAGGCAAATTGCAGAGTCAATTCCTCCTGATAACCCCAGTACACTTTTCCGGAAACCCGATTTTTTGAAATAATCCCGAATACCTGTTATAAGTGCCTTGTGCATCAGAGATATTGTTTCAGGTCTTCCCTGGTATTGATGTCCCCTGCCTGAAAAAAGCTCTTCGGTTGAAAATGTTACAACAGCCTCTTCGAAGAATGGCAGCCGACGGAAAATATTGCCTTTACTGTCGAGGACTATAGAGGCTCCGTCGAAAATAAGTTCTGTATTGGCACCTGTCTGATTAACTGAAATTACAGGTATTCCATACTTTACTGCCTTGTTTATGAAAATATTCTCCTTCGCCTCAATTTTTGAATACGCAAAGGGGGAGGCTGAAATATTTATAATAAGGTCAGGATTGAGTTTTGCCAGTTCCTCCATGGGAGAAATGGTATAAAGCCTCGATTTTTCAAAAGCATTGTCGAACGGCTGCTCATCCCACAGATCCTCGCATATTGTAAGTGCTATCTTTAATCCTTTGAATTCAAAGATCCGGAAACTTTTTTCCGGTTCAAAATAGCGGTATTCATCAAAGATATCGTAGGTGGGGAGGAGTGCTTTGTTGGCTGAAAATAGTATATCGCCTTCGGAAAGTACCAGTGCAGCGTTGAAAAGCTTTTTGCCTTCACTTCTCCTGTTAACGACAGGAGAGCCCACCACGGCCACTATCCCTTCGCATTCCTTTGCTATCTCATGGACAGTCTCATTGCATTTTTCAATAAATTCTATTCTGTCGAGAAGATCAAGAGGGGGATACCCGGGAATGCATAGTTCGGAAAAGATAATAAGGTCTGATCCTTCATTTTTTGCCTTTTTAATAGAATTTATGATAAGATCCCTGTTTCCGGTGAAGTTTCCGATATGATAATTAAGCTGAGCAAGAGTGATTTTCATTTAAGATCCGGTTAAAAATTTACCCCGAATATGAACTTGAAAAGTTTCTGTGAGGTTCTGTCATTTATTTGATCGCGAATATCTTTTGTAACATCGAAAAAATTATTTTCAAAGCCCAGCCCAAGAATAACTGATGTCTCGCCTCCAAGCGAATATTCAGCCCCGGCATTGACATGCCAGCCGAAATTAAACCTTTTTATTTCAGTCATGGCCCTTTCCCCCTTTATGTCCAGGGCAGGAATGTCAGCTCTTCCCCTGACTACCATTTTCGGATCGAGCCCGACGTCGGCAAAGTAAGTAAGATACCCTATTTCGTTGGTCTTCAGCTTTATTCCCACAGGGATCGAGAAGTACTGGATCCTGTAAATTATTGAGGTGTCGGCTCCGATATGTTTTGTAAACCGTGGAAACTCGAACATAAAATCATTCTGGCCTACAAGTCTTCCACCCGAACTTATCAGGTTTACACCTGCAATAAGAGAATAATTATCGGAGAAGAGTTTCTCGTACATAAAGCTGAAACTGAAACCTGCCCTGGCGCCCTCATTTACGATCTCACTTACATCGGGATTAAACCATGATATTACCGGACTGAAATAGACACCGAACCTGTAATCCTGTGCTTTTAACATAGTTGTTGATAAGAGGATCACGAAAGCTAATGTGATAGATTTATTCTTCATAACTTAGCATTTTTAATATCATTACAGCTAATTCTATATCCAATCTGTCAGCAGTGTCCCATCTAAATTCATTCATCTGTAAAATTAACAAATAATAATATAAGTTACTGACCGTTTTTAATACAACCCCGGGAAATAATAAAGTCCTGTTTATTAATCAATAAATTATGACAATGAAATCCTCTGTTTTCAGTTTTATCCTGACAGTAATTCTGCTAAGCGGAACTATATCATGTAAAAGGGACCAGTATAAAGTAAACATCTCCGGTATCAGGACCGACATCAGTGTTAAAAGGCTTGAGAAAGAGCTTTTTTCAGTTGATCCGGAGGATATTATTGGCAATCTGCCGGCCATTAAAGAAAATTTTAACGGATTTCTGCAATTATTCAGTGAGGTAATTAATACCGGCGACATCAGTGACCCGGAGTTTGGGAATTACCTTGTCAGTTTTGTTACCGATAAGCTGAACAATGAGGTTTATACGGAGGTAATGAAAGTATTCCCTGATACTGAAATGATCGAAAAGGGACTTGAAAATGCATTCCGGCACTATCTTTATTATTTTCCGGCAGGGCAGGTTCCGGATGTCTACACCTGTATTACAGGTTTCAATAACAGTATTATTACCGGAGATTCAAAACTGGGGATAGGGCTTGACAGGTATCTGGGTGCAGAGTGTAAATATTATCCCAGGCTCCAGATTTACAATTACCTCGCAGCCCGTATGACTCCTGAATATGTAGTTTCTGATTGTATGTTTGGCTGGGGTGCGTCGGAATGGATTTTTTCAGCAATGAATTATCCTTCTGAAAATGTTCTTGCCAGTATGATTCATGAAGGGAAATTGAGGTATTTCCAGAAATGTATGCTCCCTGAGGTTAAGGATGAGATTATCTTTGGATTTACTCCCGCACAGATGAATTTCTGCCGTAATAATGAAGGCCAGATGTGGCATAGCCTGATGGAGAATGAGCTGTTATTCAAAACAGATCAGTTTACTATAAAGAAGCTTACGGGAGAGGCCCCCTTTACAAGTTATTTTACAAATGAATCACCAGGGAGGGCGGCTGTATGGATCGGTTTCAGGATCGTTGAGTCTTATATGCAGAGGAACCAGGATATCTCTCTTGAAGAGCTTATGATAAGTACCGATATACAGGGGATGCTTGAGAGCGCAAGATATAATCCGCAATAAAAATTAAAAGAGCCGCTGCAGACAACGGCTCTTTTAATTTATTCCCGTGTCCTGCAGGACTATTCAGGATGAATTGCCTCAACCGGGCAAACATCGGCACATGCACCACATTCAGTACATATGTCCGGATCAATTTTATAGATATCACCTTCTGATATTGCTTCAACAGGACATTCATCTATGCATGTTCCGCAAGCAGTGCAGTCTTCGCTAATTTTGTAAGCCATTTCTACTATTTTTAGTTAAATATATTACAATAATCGTACAATTATACCCCAAATTTTTTAATTGAAAAAGAATCTTTATCAATAAAGTTGCATTTATCAGTATTTCGGTTGAAGCAGCTGCTGGCGGAATAATATGTCTTTCAGGATAAAACGGAGGAAATGTCTTAAAGCTTCAGGCGCTGATCTGCCGGGGCACTGACATACTTCATCATCAAATTTGTCAGAGTAAAAAACCGAAGAGCGGTATTCTAAAAATCGAGGCTGAAAGAAAGGTAGAATATCTTAGGCATTATATAGCTGTCTTCGATACCCCAGGCCCAGTCGGCCCTGACAAAATATCCGAATATCTGGGCCCGCATGCCCGCACCGAAACCTGCAACGACCGGCATCCTGTTCGAATCGAGTTCAACCTTTACGGGACCGTTCTGTATGATCTCCTTCTCATAGGCATTTTCTCCCGACCATGGGCTTCTTCCAGACCAGGCTGTCCCAATATCGCCAAATCCAACTATCTGAAGTGAGTTCAGGAGGTTTGATCTGAGCGGATGACCGGCCAGATACCTTACGAATGGCCATCTTATTTCGCTGTTTATCAGAGCAAAACTCTCTCCGTTCCTGATATTTTGTCTGAAGCCCCGCATGTTGGTGGCAAGAGCCTGGAATCCATAGTTCCCTTCAGGATTCACAGGTACGGTATTATCAAACATGGGATACTTGTTAAAAAGATAACCCATCCAGTTGTCTACACCTCCCAGATAATAAACAAGCTTTGTTGGTCCGTACGATTTGCTTGCAGCAAACCTGTTCGCCCATATCAATTCCCTGTGGATCCTTGTGTACTTTCTGAAGTCAACTCCCAGAACAATCATATCCGATTTCTTTTGGGTCACATCCCTGTAGTACTCACCGAAAATTTTGAATCTTGTCCCGAAGTATATGTTGACCGCTCTTTTTCTGGTATTGTCATATATGACCTCCCCCTTCAACCCACCCCAATGGCGTGAAATATCCTTCTTATTAAGTGAAAGCATATCGGTAGAGAGATATACATGACGGTCGTTTCGGTAAGAGAGCGTCGCTTTCAGTGCCAGAACCGGAGTGATTGGTTTTGCGAACGAAAGATAAACGTTATGGGTATATGATTTGAAAAGGTTTGAATCATTTGAACTGTAGTATGCCTGCCTGTGAAAAATAAGTTGTTTATCGTAACTGCCTTTCAGGTTCTCAAGGCTGAGAAGGTACTCATTGCTGTCGAAATTACCCGAAAAGCGGAAACCGGCAGTAAGGCGGTAATCCTCGAAAAGATCGATTATTCCAAATCTTGTCAGAAGGTTCACTCCGGGGTTAAAATAGGGCGCCCCTCCGTTGAATACCTGGTATGCATTATTAAGGAAGGTAAAATCTATCTGATTGGCAACATAATTGTTATAGAATGAAGTCTCATAGATCCTTATCAGGGGCAGATCGATAGTCCCGGTGTCGAGATCAATATCCATGTAATCTTTACGCCAGAGCTGCTCATAATAGTTCTGTTTTTCCTTCTCAAAAATATAATGGTTGATATCGATAGGCTCGTCGGTCATATAGTATTCATAAAGAGGCTTTGTAAGAGTATCCCTTCTTTTTTTGTCTTCCCTTATCAGCCACTGCCGCAGCTGTTCAATGCTGTCGGCCTTATGAAGAAACTGATCCCGTTCCTGCCGGTAAGCAGTTATTGACATATCCTCTTCGTCGACAGTTTCCCCGGAACCGTTTATGCTTTTTCTCAGGATGTAATTATTTTTACTCAGAAGGATTTCACCAATAGCATCATTCCTGCCGGCAATGGACTGGTTGAGGATATTCCTGTCGTAATTGGTTGCAGGAAGGGATCGTAAAAAATACTGGTAATGTGTTGCGGTGTCGATGTAGCTTATTGAGCTGTCGAACGATGCAGTATATCTGTTAATTATACCGTTTTTGTCGCCCAGATAGGAGATTTTGTTCTCCCCAAGGTCGGTTGCTGAATACCTGCTGATGAACCTGCCCTCGGTAAGCCTGGTAAGTATGTTGTCTTTCGATAAAGTATTATAGGTGAAAAGGTCGAAAGTGAGTCCAGTTCGCTCATAGGGGTTTCCTGAATTTACCAGGGTATCGCTTAACCTGTTTGATGAGAATATTATTTCGTCAGGAGAATCCTTCATGAACGACGGATTGAGGTCGTCGGCTATATCGCGGGTTATCTGTTCATTTGTCCCGGAAGCAAGTGTGTGAATGTAAATATCGGACATCCCGTCTTTTACAGCTGAGAATATTAGTCTTGAGCCATCGGGCGAGTATGAAAAATCCAGGACCTTGTCAAAATAAAGAAGATTCCGTTTTTCAAGGTTCTTTTCGTTTAGCCTGTAGAAGTAGATAACCAGGTCGGCCTTTTCCTCGTTTATGAAGGTGAAAATATTCCCCCCGGGGTGCCATCCTATGACTGGGTATGAATTATCTGTTTTCTGTTCAAACCTGGGTTCGGCCCTGAAGATCACTTTTTGTTTTCCTGTTGACTGATCGTAGAGCCATATTTTTTTCCTTCCCCAGTCGTTTGTTACATATGCAATGAACCTTCCATCGGGGCTAATCCTGACCTGCTGATACAACTGCTCTTTCCGTGACCTTGCCAGAATATTCTGATCTTCGCCGGGCTGGTTCGTGTCAGTTGAATACTCCTGCCTGTAGTATTCAGCCCATTCTTTAAGCAGATCCTTAAGATCAACTCCCAGTACATAAAGAAATCCGTCGTCGATATTCTTGTAAATTTTGGTCAGGTAGATGATATTAGGTATCATCGAATCGCCATATTTCCGGGCAAGAAATCTCCAGAATGACTGACCGGCATAGATGGCATCATCGTATTCGAGATGACTGATGTTTTTATACCTGCCCGAGTTTATGCCGTCCCTGACCCTGTTCTCAACATCAAAGTCCCATTGCCAGGCAACATAATTTACAAGTCCCCTGAGATACCATTCAGGCATATTAATTACGGAAGAGCTTGTGATCCTGTCCTTAATGTCGGCATTGTAGAGCATTTCATTGATGATCACCTCGGTAATCGAAGCGGCGATCTGTTTCTGAAAAGCAACATGATCACCCTCGTAATAGAGCATTACTTTATTCTTTATTATTCTGCTGAATCCTCCGGTGTTGTAACTATCCTCATCGAAGGTAACAAGACCGATGTTTGATTGTTTGAACTCTGCAGCCTTGTTGTAAATAATAAATATGAGTCTTTTTTCAAGAGTATAGTCAAAATAATCCTCTATTTCGTCAATTTTTTTCAGGGCATAATCAGCTGTAAATTCAGCCAGTTCTTTGCCATATTCATTGAAGTAACAGTCAAAATCATCGAACCTGTAAAACGACCAGTAATAATCATAGTACTGAACCTTATTCTTCCCGAATTCCATCTGGTGCCCGTTATAAAACTGAGCCCCTGCATTCAGGTAAAAGGCAAAGATAATTAATATGAAAATCAGTCTTTTAATGCTCTTGATCATAAAAGTTTCTGATGGATATAACGGTCTAATAATTAGCAAATTTTATTCCAAATATTCGTTGTTACGAAGCAAAACTAAGATATTCTGCATTAAAATAAGTAAAAAGAACGAACTTTATTATTTTTGTTGTCTCACTGAAATAAATTGATTGGTCTGATTTTTGATTTACCCGATGCAACCATTTTGATGTCGGAACAGTTTGATAATTATTAACTATATTTCGCAAAAAATTATATTTTATTGTTTTAAATATAATCTGTTGATATGAAGCCCGCATATACTGCCAGACACAAACGAGAAAATAATAGTATCCCCGGCTTGTTGGTATTGCAGTTGTGCGGCACAGGCTATTTGACCATAAATCAAAATTATATTATGATGAAAAGGATTTTTTTAATTTTAGTGCTGTTCGTATCAGGAATTAGTCTCCTGGCTCAGCCGGTAATGAAACTGTCAAAGACAGATCATGACTTTGGGACATTTAAGGAAGAGGATGGAAGACAGAGGTATGATTTTGTTGTAATGAATACAGGTGACCAGCCTCTGGTAATTAAGAACATCGTTGCTTCGTGCGGCTGTACGACTCCGGAATGGACTAAAAGTCCCATTGCTCCCAGTGGCACAGGGAAGATATCTGCAATTTATGATCCGGTAAACCGTCCGGGGGCATTTAATAAAACCTTATCGGTCTATACAAATTCAAAACCCGAACTGGTTGTGCTTGTTATAAAAGGAGAAGTTGTTCCCCGCGAAAAAACCATTGAAGAGATTTATACATTTGCCGTTGGTAACGTGAGGTTTGAAAGCAATCATCTTGCCTTCACCAATATTAAAAAGAATGAGAAGAAGATCAGGGTAATGACTATTATCAATAATAGTGATACACCTGCTACCATCGGATTCGATAAGGTTCCGGAGCATCTGGCAATAAAAGCAGAACCCGAGACACTTAAGCCCGGTCAGAAAGGTATTATCCAGGGCACTTATGATGCAAATAAAAACCAGGGATGGGGAAATGTCAGTGACCTTGTCAGAGTGAAAATTAACGGGGTTGTTCAGGATAAAGTTTATTTCTATGTTTCAGCCAACCTTGTGGAGGATTTTTCAGGTCTTTCAAAAGAGGATATGGCAAATGCCCCTGTTTTCAAGGTCGCTTCCACCACTGTGGATCTTGGCAAAATGCCAGGAGCCTCAACCAGGGATGTGGAGTTTTCTTTTACAAACGAAGGCAAAAGTGATCTGGTAATCAGGCACATCAGGTCAACCTGCGGTTGTACGGCTATCCAGGAGGGGAGCCAGGGAATAGGTATTAAACCGGGGCAGCAGAGTTCGATAAAAGCAACCTTTAATTCAGGAAGTTACAAGGGGAAAACTACAAAGGCCATTTATGTCTACACAAACGACCCGAAAAACTCCGAAGTTGTACTTATGCTGAATGCCGATGTTGAACAGAAAGCTGTGGCAAACTAGTATAACTCACGAGATCATAAACAGATTTCAAAGGGTGCCGGGGAAAATCTGGCACCCTTTTGTTATTTTTGTTATAACATTGCTGTTATGGAACAAAAGAAGAAATCAGGGACAACTCTTCAGGTCAGGGAAGGAGTTACATCTCCTCCCTGCATTAATCCAAAGGTACTCAGCAGGTCAGGGAGAAAGAAAAGGAAGATGTATTCACCCGACGGTTATGTTGAAGGTATTATTTCAGGTAACAGGACTATTCTGAGCCAGGCGATAACTCTTGTGGAAAGTTCCCTGTCAGAACATTATGATACTGCCCAGGAGGTAATAGAAAAGTGCCTGCCTTATAGCGGTAATTCAATAAGAATAGGAATTACCGGAGTTCCCGGTGCGGGTAAAAGCACTTTTATTGAGACATTTGGCCTGCTTCTGGCTGAAGAGGGAAAAAAACCTGCTGTTCTGGCGATCGATCCGAGCAGTGAGATGACCAGGGGCAGCATACTTGGCGACAAGACAAGGATGGAAAGCCTGAGTAATCATCCTTATGCATTTATCAGGCCTTCACCTGCAGCCGGAACCCTGGGAGGCGTTGCCAGAAAGACAAGAGAGACAATAGTCCTGTGTGAAGCAGCAGGTTTCGACATTGTCATTGTTGAGACTGTCGGAGTAGGGCAATCTGAAACTTCAGTCCGTTCAATGGTCGACTTCTTCCTGCTGCTGATGCTTGCCGGTGCCGGTGATGAACTTCAGGGAATAAAGAGGGGGATAATGGAGATGGCTGATACAATAGCTGTTACAAAAGCCGACGGGATAAACGTACCGGTAGCTGAAATGACAAGAAGCTCATTTCAGAATGCGCTGAATCTTTTCCCGGCGCCCCGCTCAGGCTGGAATCCACAGGTAGTTACATGTTCGGCGCAATCGAACAAGGGTATTGTTGAAATATGGGAACGCATACGTGGATATGTGGAGCTAACAAAAAAGACCGGCTTTTTTGATGAACAAAGAAAGAACCAGGCTGTTATCAGAATGCACGATACAATAAATGAATCGCTCCATTATTCATTCTATGAAAATGAAAAGATCAGAAGTATGGAACAGGAACTTGAACAGCAGCTGCGTGACGGGAAAATTACTTCCTATAAGGCTGCACTCCGCCTGCTCGACATTTACTTTAAAGGATAGCCCCATTTCATTTTAATTTGTATATTTGCATGACTATTAATATATTAAAATTTAAATTTAATCTATCATTATGAAAAGAATCATTTACGTGTTTGTTGCAGTCCTGCTGATTGTCTCATGTTCAACAGAACCACGTTACGTAATAACTGGCAATATAGAGGGAGCTGACAGCCTGACATTCCTTCTTCAGAAAAGAGAAGATGGCAAAATTGTGACCATCGACTCTGCATTTTCCCTGAAAGGATCATTCAGGATGAAGGGAGGGGCAGTTAATTACCCTGATTTGGTTTTACTGATGGTTAAGGAAAACAGGCTCAGGACTACATTCTACCTTGAGAACTCAGAAATAACAATTACAGGATCGATAGATTCCCTGGCTACTGCCAGAATAACCGGCTCAAAGACCCAGGATGAATACCAGGGTTTTCTTGACGCTAATAAGATCCTGAACGACAGATATACAAAGTTATATGAAGAATACCAGACTGCCAGTCAGAACGGAGATACTGCAAGGGTTGCTGCCCTGGAGAAAGATGCAGAAGCACTTCAGACTGAACTGGTCAATCTTGAGAAAGACTTCCTGAAGAATAATCCGGCATCTTTTGTTTCCCCATCCATTCTTGCAAGCCTCAGCTATGAACTTGATGCCTCGGAGATTGAGGCATATATTAACGCAATGGATACTGCTGTTGCCAATATCCCGGTAATGAAAGATCTTAAGGAGAAGGTAACAATAATGAAGACAGTTTCTATTGGACAGAAAGTACCGGACTTTACCCTTAATGATCCGGAAGGTAATCCTGTTTCACTCTCTTCAAAAATCGGTACGAAGCTTCTCCTTCTTGATTTCTGGGCTGCATGGTGCGGACCCTGCCGTCAGGAGAATCCTAATGTTGTGAATGTATACAAGGAGTTCAACAAAAAAGGATTTGATGTTTTTGGTGTTTCTCTCGACCAGGGCAAGGACGACTGGGTGAAGGCAATTGCTGATGATAAACTTTCCTGGACCCATGTATCAGACCTTCAGTACTGGAACAGCGCTGCTGCAAAGTTATATGGCGTTACAGCAATTCCGGCCAACTTCCTTCTCGACGAAAATGGTGTTATAATAGGACGCAACCTGAGGGGTGAAGATCTTTATAACAAGGTTAAGGAAGTCCTTGGGGAAAAATAATCATCCGTTTATGGAGAAAATCTCATAATTTACTGAACAGAATGCCTGATCTCCGGATCAGGCATTTTCTGTATTACCGGCTGAGGGAGCTTCCTTTTTCAGTTCTTCAAGAATGAAGCCGGTACCTCTTACAGTCCGGATATCAATATTCTTATCTTCTGATACGTATTTTCTTAATCTGCTGATGAATACATCCATGCTGCGCCCAAGAAAATAGTCGTCCTCACCCCAGATTTCGGTAAGGATATCTTCGCGTGCCAGAATTTTGTTCTTATTAATAATAAAGTATTTCAGGAGCTGGGCCTCTTTAAGGGTAAGCTTCTCTTTAACTTTCCCGGAAATAAGCTCCAATGTATTGAATTTAAGGGTTGTATCCGATACCTTGAATTCGTCATTCACCGACGAATAGGCTCTTTTCAGTATATTATTTATCCTGAGTATAAGTACTTCAGGGTCAAATGGTTTTGTTATGTAATCATCGGCTCCGATCTTCAGACCGCGAACTATATCTTCCTTAAGGCTTTTTGCTGTAAGGAAGATCACAGGCATTTCAGGCTGGTCGTGCTTTATCTTTTCGGCAAGGGTAAAACCATCCATTTCAGGCATCATCACATCGAGGACGCAAATATCAGGTTTATCCTGATTGAATAGTTCCCATGCCTCCTTGCCATCGCGGGCAAGAGTAACATCAAACCCGCTTATAGTAACATATTGTGTCAGAATATTCCCAAAATCCCTGTCGTCTTCAGCTAATAGAACTTTCATATACTGATAATTTGGTTTTAATAGGGTATACTTACTGTAAATATACTACCTTTTCCCGGTTTACTGCTCACAGTTACGTCTCCTCCGTGTGCATTGGCAATTTTTTTAACATAATATAGGCCCAGACCCAAACCTTTGAACTTGTGTATGTTTCCTGTCGATGCCCTGTAGAATTTGTCAAAAACATGTTTCTGATCGGTCTTACCGATACCTATCCCGTTATCAGCCACACTGATAAAGATATTATTATTCTCCAGGTAACTTTCAATCTTAATTTCCGGGCTCTTATCAGAATATTTCACGGCGTTTGAAAGAAGGTTATTGATAAGTGTGGTAAAATATACAGCATCGATGCTGGCTGTAACATCCCTGAGGTTGAGGTTCTGGATTATTGATGCACAGTCGCCACAACCGGTTTTAAAGCTTTCAATAATATCATTCAGCAGTTCACCTACATTTACTTTCTTCCTGTCGAGCTGGAACTGGGTCCTTTCCCACATGCTTATTTCCAGGATCATATTGATAAGCTGGTTAAGATGTACGCTTTGTTTCCCGATAAGTTTTGCAGTTTCAAGGATCTTGGTTTCGTTTGTCCTTATCTGAGCCATCTCGAGGGTCTTGCCGGCTACTGTTATTGTAGAGAGAGGGGTTTTAAGTTCATGAGTCATGTTGTTTATGAAGTCGGTTTTCAGATTGGAGAGCCTCTTTTCTTCCATCAGGTTCTGGTAGGTCGTCATGAAAAGAATGACTACAACGAGAATGCTCAGTATACTCATTACAAGTGACGCTGATGTCTCCTTCAGGATTACTTTTTGCTTATCCGAAAAATCGATATAATAGTCAAAATCCAGACGGTAAAGGTTGTCTTCTGAACGATAGCCCTTTATAAGGATCTCAGAAGTGGGTTTGCCCTTTACCTGCCCCGGGGCGGTTCCGGGACTCGGCGGACGGCGGTTCATAAAATCCTCACTCACATATACCGGGATCCTTGTCTCGGAATCGAGAAGTTCAAAAAAGTTTATGACAATCTTGTGATTAAAGTCCTTTTCGACTCCCTGCCGTTCAAAATAGGATGACAGGTATTCTGAAAGATCCTGCTCCTGATCGAGTACTTTTGAGACAAAGTCAAATAAATCTTTCTTTTTGGCAGCGATAAGTGAATCGTCCTTTAATGTCGAAAGTTCCTTTACAACATATTCTGACTGGAGGTTTATCAGGTAACGGGCAGTATCAAAACCATCCGTCTCCCATCTCCTTTCCAGGCTGGCCAGAGCATCCTGCGAGTATAACCTGTACCTGAGGTTGAACATCTCATCCTTCTGCTGCCAGACTCCGCTGATAATAATAATCTGTACAGATATAAGTATTACAATTGAAATGATTCCCAGAAGCAGGATGGTATTTCTCTTTTTCATCCGGATATGATTAGTTTTTTAAGGCTTGATAGTCTGCCCGTTTTAAGCCGGGGAACACTTATGTGAATATTCCCCGTGGTTGTGTTTGTTGCGAACATGACTGTTTCAGGATAATTCATTACCTTTTCAAAAGTATTCAATTTATTAATACCTTAACCAGGAGAGTAAAACATTAACCCGGCATTAACCCTGCATTAACAGAAGTGAGCGGGGTGAGGCATTATCTTTGATGTATGATATTAAAATAAACGGTCATGAAAAGTAAAAATTTAATATTGACTTTGACATTCATCATCACACTTGCTTTTTCGCTTCAACCGGCCGGAGCTCAGGAAAAATCAAGAGAGGAAAGGGAAAGGGAGTACAGGATACAGGAAGAGATCGACAAAAAGAAAAAAGAGCTGACTGAAACTCAGAGGAAGGCACTCGAAGAGACTCAGAAGGACCTTGATGCCCAGAAGAAAAACATTGATGAAGCATTAAAGATATTCGAGAATACGAAGATGGAAAACCCTGATTTACAGGAATTCTTTCAGGATTACAGAAATTTTGGCGGAAAGTCATTATATATGGGGGATCCATGGGGAGGAGCCCCTGGAATGGGATCCTATTACGGACATGCTTTCGGAGGAGATGCTGAGAGAACATCGTGGGATTTCGTTAAGTCCATCAGGGAAAATTCATTCAAAAGAGATTATATCATCGATGTCGACAAAACTGTAAAGACGGTGGTCATGGCTGTCACTGGCGACTGCAAGGAAGGGGAAATAAGGATAAAGATATTGATGCCTGACGGCAAAACATATTCCGACATCGTTATCGATGAATTCGGCAATCTGAACTGGAGAAAATCGTTTAACATTTCTGAAGAGGAAAATCAGGATAAGGTTGGAGCATGGAAGTTTCAGATAGGAGCATCAGAAGCTACAGGCTATTTTAAGATCTCTCTTCAGACTTTTTAGTTTTCATTTCTGAATCAGGAGGCTGGACCGGTAGATCCAGCCTCTTTTTATTAATGAACCGCGGATCCCATTTTTTATTTACCCTGAATTCCGATGTCACCTGATCAAAGTAACCAAGGATATGTCCGGGAGGCATAGTATAGACCAGTTCGTCATTATCACCGTAAAATGGCTCAGTAACCGACACTATTTCCTCAATTCCTGTACTGTTATCTGCTGCAGCCCTGTTATAAATCTCAAATGTTTTCGCCGGTATGGCGATTATTAAGGTATACTGACCATACTCCTTCCTTTGAAAGAGGAAATAAGTTATCTCTACAGGATCGTCGGGATTGACGTGGTCGGTCGAGTGCGGGAGCTGACTCTCAAAAATAAATCCTTCATTTATAATGCTTTCAACAGTACCTATTTCTTTAGTGTTA
Source organism: uncultured Bacteroidales bacterium (assembly GCA_963736675.1). Classification (GTDB taxonomy): domain Bacteria; phylum Bacteroidota; class Bacteroidia; order Bacteroidales; family VadinHA17; genus LD21. The sequence continues at coordinate 58,676 of CAVTPT010000002.1, read as the reverse complement.
TGAAGGAAGATAAAGGAACCCCTGTACTCTTTCAATATTGCCGAAAGCAGCTCACCCTGATTTTTCATTTTAGCGTATTGGGGAATTATCAGTTATACCTAATCAAATTTAGCTAATTTTTTTTATTCACAACTCTTAAACCTTTTGTACTGTTATATGTTAAATTTGTATCTTATAAAATTCAATTTGATTTGAGAATATTTTTATCATTCCTTTTGATCAGTGTCATGATCTCCTGCGGGCGTAAAGGACCCGGGGATGAAAAAGACATTATTACTGTAAGTATTGCACCGTTCAAATTCTTTGTAAGCAGCATTGCCGGTGATGATTTTACTGTGAACGTGATGGTCCCGGCAGGTGCCAATCCGCATATTTATGAACCGGTTCCGGAACAGATAAACAAACTGAGCAGGTCGGTGGCCTTTGTCAGTAACGGATATCTGGGGTTTGAGCTTGCCTGGCTTGACCGGTTTTACGAGGTCAACAAGGAAATGAAAAGGGTGTCGCTGGGTGATAATATTGATCTTATCGAAGCCGGACATCATCACGAGGGAGAGCATTCCGAAGGAGCAGATCCTCATTACTGGGTTTCACCCGGAAATGCGTTGATCATTGCTGCTTCGGTGAGAGATCTGCTGGTAAACCTGTCGCCCGGCGAAAGCGGAAAATATGAGAGGAATTATCTGGAACTTGTCACGAAGATCAATGAGGCCGATAAAAGAGCCAGAGAGATTTTTTCAGGACCCGGTAACAAATCATTTATGATTTTTCATCCGAACCTGGCATATCTTGCAAGAGATTACGGGCTTGAGGAGATCGCGGTGGAGTTTGAGGGAAAAGAACCGGATCCGTCACGACTTAAGTATCTCATCGACCGGGCGAGGGCTGAAAACCTTAATACGATTCTGGTTCAGAGGGAATATGATACAAAAAATGCCAGAGCTATTGCCGGGGAAACAGGGGCTAAGGTTGTGATCATTGACCCATTGTCAGAAGATTGGCTTAAATCGACCATGGAAATAATAAATATCCTTGGTGAAAGTTTTGTGAAATCCGGAAATTAATATTCTGATGGCATTTCTTATTGAAATAAACTCTTTATCAGCAGGCTATGGGTCTTCCATAGTGCTTGAGGATGTTAATTTCAAAGTTTTTGAAAATGACTTTATTGGCGTCATTGGCCCGAATGGGGGAGGCAAAACAACACTTTTAAAAATTATCCTCGGATTGCTCAACCCTTTAAAAGGGCAGGTATTATATAATACTGATCTTATTAACAGGAACAGTATAGGATATCTTCCCCAAATGTCGACCGGCGATATTAATTACCCGGTTACTGTAAGTGACGTTGTCCTTTCGGGACTAATGATAGTAAAGGGCCTCATATCGCGAATGACTCAGAAAGATAAGAAAAGAGCAGCTGCTGTAATAGAGGAGCTTGGTCTCCGTGAACTTGCTTCATCGCATCTGAATGAGTTATCGGGAGGAGAGCTTCAGCGCGTGTTCCTCGGCCGTGCAATAATTGGCGATCCAAAGCTTTTACTGCTTGATGAGCCGGGAAATTTTGTCGATTCAAATTTCGAAAATGACTTTTACGAAAAGCTCAGGCAGCTGAATAAAAGGATGACTATCCTGATGGTATCGCACGACATCGGGACAATCTCCTCACATGTCAAGTCTTATGCCTGTGTGAACCGGAATCTTCATTATCATCCTTCGTCGGAAATCACCAATGAAGAGCTTCTTGCCTATGGTTGCCCCATCCAGCTCATAACTCATGGGGCCGTCCCCCACACTGTCCTTAAATATCATGACTGATGGAAGGGAGTATTTTTCAATATGAGTTTATTATCAAAGGTCTGCTGGGCGCACTTTTTGCCAGCATAACAGCAGGCCTTGCCGGTACCTATATCGTTTCAAAACGTATGGTCTTCCTCAGCGGGGGCATTACCCATGCTTCTTTCGGAGGAATAGGAATCGGTTATTATGCAGGAATTAATCCTGTTCTGGGGGCTGCTGTTTTCGGTATTCTGTCGGCACTTGGTGTGGAATACCTTTCAGTAAAGCAAAGGATAAGGGAAGACTCTGCCATTGGAATATTATGGGCTTTTGGAATGGCAACCGGCATTATCTTCATCTTTATGACTCCCGGATACACTCCTAACCTGATGAGTTACCTGTTCGGAAGTATATTGACTGTTACATACGGCGACATAATAGCTCTGGCAATAATGTCGTTGGTGCTCATACTATATTTCGGGATTTTCTACCGGCCCATCCTTTATATCTCGTTTGACGAAATGTTCGCCAGGACGTATTCCTCTTATGTTAATATATTTAAGTATGTAACAACCTCACTTATTGCTCTTTCAATTGTTTTAAATATACGTATGGCAGGAGTGGTCCTTGTCATTTCCCTTCTTACCATTCCTCCCAATATTGCAATGTTGTTTACCCGCATTTATTTCAGGATCGTACTCTTTTCGATAATTACAGGTTTCATTGGATCTGCAGCAGGATATGTGATCTCCTATTTCGCCGGGATACCGGTGGGAGCAACGATTATTTTTACCCTTGTTATTATCTGGATAATAGCGAAAGTCACACTCTGGATCATAAGAAGGATAAAGAGTGAAAAGGGATTTGTATAATAAGAAACGGATTACTAATAAATGAGAAATACAATGGATTACGATATAATAATAATTGGAAGCGGCCCGGGCGGTTACGTGGCAGCAATAAGGGCGGCACAGCTGAAGATGAAAGTCGCTGTTGTCGAGAAAGCAGAACTGGGCGGAATTTGTCTGAACTGGGGATGCATCCCTACTAAATCGCTCCTTAAGAGTGCTCAGGTATTTGAGTATATGAGTCATGCCTCCGAGTACGGAATAAAAGTTGAAGGAGAGATCAGGCCTGACTTTAAAGCCATTATTTCGAGGAGCAGGGGTGTGGCGGAAGGAATGAGCAAGGGTGTTCAGTTCCTGTTCAGGAAGAATAATGTTGTGCTTATCAAGGGAACCGGACGACTTGCAGGAGGTAATAATGTTGAAGTGGAGGAGACGGACGGGTCCAGGAAGATATATTCTTCAAAGAACATCATCCTTGCGACAGGTGCACGTTCGAAGGAACTTCCCGGACTGAAGCAGGACGGCAGGAAAATCATCGGTTACAGGGAAGCCATGACACTCGAAAGCCTGCCCGCGTCGATGGTGGTTGTCGGGTCGGGTGCAATTGGCAGCGAATTTGCCAGTTTTTACCAGACTCTTGGTACCGAAGTAACGCTGGTCGAATTTCTTCCGCGGCTTGTACCGGTTGAGGACGAAGAGGTATCTAAACTCCTTGAAAGATCGTTCAGAAAGCTTAAAATGAAGATAATGACCAGTTCATCAGTTGAATCGGTCACAGTAACAGAAGATAAGTGCCAGGTCAGAATAAAGAGTCCCGGAGGAGAGGTGACAATAGAGACAGATGTAGTTCTCTCCGCAGCAGGTGTTACAACAAATGTTGAAGGACTTGGGCTCGAAACAACAGGAGTAAAAGTTGAAAAAGGCAAGGTAATTGTCGATGATTTTTACCTGACGACAGTTCCCGGAATTTATGCCATAGGCGATATAGTTCACGGGCCTGCTCTTGCTCATGTTGCTTCAGCAGAAGGCATTATCTGCGTTGAAAAAATAGCAGGACTGGATCCGATGCCGCTTGATTACGGCAACATACCTTCGTGTACCTATACAAGTCCTGAAATCGCTTCTTGCGGCCTTACTGAGGCAGCTGCCAGAGAAGCGGGATATGATATAAAAGTAGGGAAGTTCCCCTTCACAGCATCAGGCAAAGCAAGTGCCTCAGGATCAAAAGAGGGCTTTGTAAAATTGATTTTTGACTCGGCCTACGGAGAACTGCTTGGAGCACATATGATAGGAGCAAATGTTACGGAGATGATAGGAGAGATAGTAGTTGCCAGAAAACTCGAAACAACTGCTCACGAAATTATTAAAGCAATTCACCCTCATCCTACTATGTCGGAGGCAATTATGGAAGCTGCAGCCGCAGCTTACGGTGAAGTAATACATATTTAAACAGGCCTGAACGCAACCTTTTTAAGGAAAATAACATCAATCTTTAAAGGAATTGCTGGCATTTCAGCCAATAATTTTATATTTTTATAATCTTAAAAGGGTTTTCATCCTTGACTGATATAAAAAATATAATTAATGGGTGTCTTGCCGGTAACAGAAAGGACCAGGAACTTCTGTACAGGAGGCATGCTGCAAGGTTATATGCAGTTTGTCTTCAGTATTCGGGAAATGATGAAGAGGCAAGAGATATTCTTCAGGAAGGATTTATAAAAATCTTCGAGAATCTTGTCAATTATAAATATGAAGGTTCTTTTGAAGGATGGATGCGCAGGATTGTGGTGAATACGGCTCTTGAAAAGTTCCGGCTCAAGCATAACCTTTACCGGGTCGACGATATTGATATGATCCCGGAACAGGATGCTGATCCCGACAATGATGATTATTCAGGGCTTGAGGCAGTTGACCTGCTTGATATTATACGGGAACTTCCGACCAAATACAGAATGGTATTTAACCTTTTTGCAATTGAGGGATATTCGCATAAAGAGATAAGCCAGATGATAAATATTTCGGAGGGAACATCCAAATCCAATCTTTCACGTGCAAGAGTAATCCTTCAGAGAAGAGTAAGTTTGTTTACGGGTATTAAGAAGAATGCTAATAATGGTTGACAAACAGGCAAATATTGATCTGGTTTTCCGGAACGGGCTTAAGGATTATGAAGTCCTTCCGCCTCATGAGGTCTGGAACAATATTCGTCCTGCCATAAAAAACAGACAGCGACCTCTCTTTATTATGAGGGTTGCTGCCATGATTGCTGTACTGACAGCACTTGGATTTCTTGTTTTCCGGTTCAGCCGTGAGATGCCCGTAAACTTCGAAAGTGATTTTTTGGCCTTTGGCCAGGAATCAGCAATGCCTGAAAACACAATTAATAACGAGAGGCTGATCCCGGAATATTCTCCCGCCGATGCAGGAAGAAATGTTTCAGGAAATGAGCTGCCAGCCGACCGTTCTGGTGTCAGCGTGCTATCAGACGAAGCAATCATACCCGCCCCCGCAGATAGTAATACAGGGTCTCCTGCATTACCTGAAGATAACAATGGTTTTGAAAATCCGGGTCCGCTGGCCTTTTTACTTAAGGATGATTCCGGTATTTCGCAGCAGCTGAATTATGATTATGATTCCCAATTGCTTAATGAAGAGACTCCTGCTATTGATAAAATCAGCAGATGGTCAATCAATGCCATGGCTTCACCAACATATCAGTCGACATTCACAAGGGGAACAAGCGATCTGGCAAAACAGATAATGTCATCAGAACAAACCAATATTTCATATACTGGTGGTCTGTCATTTTCATACAAGATAAATGAGAAGTTAAGTATTCAGTCGGGGCTCTATTATTCTTCGGTAGGACAGGAGGTTGACGGCATAAGTACTTTTGGAGGATTCAGAGATTATATTTATACAAAAGGTGATCATAACTTTGAAGTCCTTACCTCAAGCGGTACTATTTATACAAACAACGCCGATGTTTTCCTTTTTGACGGAGTAGGAGGCAGGGTTCAGACAAGATATACGAGCGATGTTTTTGATCCTACAAAGGCAAGCCTCCAGTACATGAATAATTCGCTTCACCAGAGCTTCAGCTACCTGGAAATGCCTTTCTTTTTGAGATACAAACTCCTCGACGGAACAGTTGACTTTAATCTTATTGGCGGTTTATCATACAATATGCTGGTAAATAACTCGGTATACGCAGTTATCGAGGGAGGCAGGTACCAGGTCGGTAAAACTGAAGGAGTGAGCCCGTTTATGTTCAGCAGTTCTTTCGGAATGGGCATGGAATATACGCTTACCGAAAATATATCTCTGAATCTTGAACCCACTTTCAGATATTATCTGAATCCATTCAGCAACATGACCGGAATAAGAGAGCATCCTTATTCCATCGGAGTCTTCTCCGGGCTCTCGTATAAATTCTGAAAGGAGAATTCCCGGTTTATCCATTTTCCCGTATTATTTAAGAATGCGTTGTGCTAATTATCAGGCTCAAAAGTGTTACCTTTGCATTTTATTTCAAAAACACCTTATCATGATAAAATCAGGCAGAAAAACTGCTTTGGCAGCTATTATACTGGTCAGTCTGGCGGGTTCAGTATTTTTGATAGCCCAGGGATTTAAGGGATCCGGCAACCCGGAGAATATTACAGAGAAGGCTGATACACTTAATTTTAATAAACCATTTGATCTGCCTGATAATGTTACATTTGCAGGAGAGAAAATGCCTCTTGAGAATTTTGATGTAAGCGAAAGTCTTGAACGCGAAATACTTACAAGTGCCTACAGGCACTCTTCAACAATCCTGATAATTAAACGCGCACACAGATACCTCCCCGCCATAGAAAAGATACTGGCCAGGAATGGTATTCCTGACGATTTCAAATATCTCGTTGCCGCAGAAAGTGAGTTTTCCAATGTTGTAAGCCCGGCAGGAGCAAGGGGCTTCTGGCAGATTATGCAGGCGACAGGCCGCGAGGCCGGAATGGAGATAAACGATATTGTGGATGAGCGTTATGATCTTGAGAGATCGACACAGTTTGCATGTGATTATTTTAAAAAATCATATGAAAAATATAACAACTGGACTCTTGCCGCTGCTTCTTACAATAGTGGGAGGAACTCAATAGATGAGCAGATTGAGATACAGAAAGAGAACAATTATTATGACCTTCTGCTAAACGAAGAGACTGCAAGGTATATTTTCAGGGCTGTGGCTTACAAACTGGTCATCACCGATCCCGGCAGATATGGCTTTGACATTTCCCCGGAAGAGCTTTACCCTGAACTGGATTATTACGAGGTGACAGTAGATACTTCAGTCACCGACTTTTCTGATTTCGCCAAAAGGTACGGGACAAATTATAAAATGCTCAAGTTCCTTAATCCCTGGCTGAGGAAACCATATCTCACTCCAAAATCCCCGAAGTCGTACGTAATCAGGATCCCTGCCGAGGGCATGAGGAGAATTGAAAATAGTGAAATTGTCAACTGATCTCTGAAGCCGGTATACTCCCATGAGTGAAGAAATTAAAGTACTTGGAGCCAGGGTTCATAATCTCAGGAATATTGACGTAACCATTCCAAGGAATAAGCTAGTTGTTATTACCGGTTTGAGCGGCAGCGGAAAGTCATCGCTTGCCTTTGATACAATTTATGCTGAGGGACAACGCCGCTACCTTGAAACGCTGTCGGCTTATGCCAGGCAGTTTCTGGGAGGGATGGAGCGTCCCGACGTTGATAAGATAACCGGATTAAGTCCTGTAATATCCATAGAACAGAAAACCACCAACAAAAATCCCCGCTCAACAGTAGGTACGATCACCGAGATTTATGATTTTCTGAGACTTCTGTTTGCAAGGGCTGCCGAAGCTTATTCCTACGCTTCGGGTGAAAAGATGGTGAAATACAATGATGACCAGATACTCGAACTTGTTAAAACACGATTTTCGGGAGAGAAGGTCTATTTCCTCTCTCCGGTGGTTAAAGGCAGAAAGGGTCATTACAAGGAACTTTTTGAACAACTGCGGCGCAAGGGTTTTCTTCATGTAAGGATCAATGGTGAGATCAGGGAAATAACACATGGATTAAAACTCGACAGGTACAAGACTCATTTTATCGAACTGGTGATCGATAAGTTCAGGGTTGGGGAGATAACTGACAAAAGGCTGCATGATTCGGTGATGATGTCACTTGATCAGGGGGATGGTGTTATGATGGTCCTCGAATCGGAAAGCACCGAGCCAAGATACTTCAGCCGTCATCTGATGTGTCCCGTTACCGGGATATCATACAATGATCCGGCACCTCATACTTTCTCGTTCAATTCACCACAGGGTGCATGTCCGCATTGCAACGGACTGGGAGAAATATCAAGTATCGATATAAAGAGGCTTATTCCCGATCCGGATATAAGTATCCGTAAAGGAGGGATCGAACCACTGGGGAAATACAGGAATGTATGGATCTTCTGGCAGATTGAAGCGATAGCAGAAAAAAACGGATTTACACTCGATACTCCAATAAGGGATATACCGGAGGAGGCACTCAATAAAGTCCTGTACGGGTCTGATGAGGTACTGAAATTGTCAAATACTCCCCTGGGGATGACTTCAAATTACTTTCTGACCTTTGAGGGAGTTGTCAATTTTGTTGGTAATGTTGAAGTCGTCAACGGAAAGAAGAACGGTACGAAAATAAAGGACCAGTATGTGCAGTATAATACCTGTCCGGAATGCAATGGGACCCGTTTAAAGAAAGAATCACTCTTTTTCAGGATAGCCGGTAAAAATATCGGGGAACTCTCTGCTATGGATATCAGGGAACTCTCAGGATTCCTTTCCGATATCGAATCTGAGTTGTCACCAAGGCAGAAAGTCATAGCGTCGGAGATACTAAAAGAGATCAGGTCGAGACTTGGGTTTCTACTTGAGGTTGGACTGGAATACCTGTCGTTGAACAGGGGAGCCAGGACCCTGTCGGGAGGAGAGAGCCAGAGAATAAGGCTTGCAACACAGATCGGGTCCCGCCTGGTGAATGTCCTGTATATACTCGATGAACCCAGTATAGGACTGCATCAGAGGGACAACAGAAGACTTATTGCAGCCCTGAAAGAGTTAAGGGATTCGGGTAATTCGGTAATCGTTGTTGAGCACGACAAGGAAATGATCCTGTCGGCGGATCACATTGTTGACATGGGTCCGGGCGCAGGAAGGCTTGGAGGGAAAGTGGTCGCTTTCGGGAATCCTGAAGAGATTAAAAGTTCGGATACACTCACTGCCAAATACCTGAATAACACAAAAAAATTCGATATTCCTGAAACCAGGCGCCCCGGCAACGGGAAGTTCCTGGTTCTGGCAGGGGCATCCGGACATAATCTCAATAATGTTGACCTTGTTATCCCTCTTGGGACTTTAACCTGCGTTACAGGTGTCTCGGGGAGCGGAAAGTCATCGCTTATTAATCAGACCCTTCACCCGGCACTGGCCAAAAGATTCCATAATTCAGGTAAGGCAGCTTTACCGTATAAGGAAATATTCGGGATTGAACATCTCGATAAAGTCATAGAGGTCAATCAGTCGCCTATAGGAAAAACGCCACGTTCAAATCCGGCTACCTATACAGGCGTATTTACTGACATCAGGAAGCTTTTTGAGCAGACCACAGAAGCAAAGATCAGGGGATTCGGAGCCGGCAGATTTTCTTTCAATGTGAAAGGAGGAAGATGTGAGGGCTGCGAGGGTGCAGGGATGAAAACCATAGAAATGAATTTTCTTCCCGATGTATATGTGCATTGCCCCGACTGTAACGGACAGCGATATAACAGGGAAACCCTTGAGGTAAAATATAAGGGACAATCGATAAGCGATGTTCTGGATATGACAGTGAATATGGCAGTCGAATTTTTTACCAATGTCCCGTCAATTTATCACAAAATAAAGACCCTCCAGGATGTGGGACTCGGTTATATAAAGCTGGGACAGCAGTCAACTACTTTGTCGGGAGGGGAGGCACAGCGTGTCAAACTGGCAACCGAACTTGCGCGCCGTGATACCGGAAAGACATTGTATATCCTTGACGAACCCACCACAGGCCTCCATTTTGAAGATGTAAGGGTACTGCTGGAGGTTCTTAACAAACTTGTCAATAAAGGCAACACCGTAATTGTCATAGAGCATAATATGGATGTCATCAAAATGGCTGATTATATTGTTGATCTTGGAAAAGAGGGAGGGAAAGATGGAGGAGATATTATCTTTTCGGGTTTGCCCGAAATACTTGCAGAACGCAGGGATAGTTATACCGGGATGTTTTTAAAAGCTGAACTTAAGGGATAGAATTTATTTATATTTGAGAAAAAATAACTTCAACAATAATGGAAAAACCAGCTGATCTTATTAAAGATGCTTTTGAGCAGAAAACATGGCAGGAAATTCATATAACGGATTCCTGGAGGATCTTTAAAATAATATCCGAGCTGGTTGAGGGCTTTGAGAAACTAGCAAGGATTGGTCCATGTGTTTCTGTATTCGGTTCAGCCAGAACTCATTATAACGATAAGTATTACAGGCTTGCAGAAGATATTGCATTTAAGCTGACTCAGAACGGATATGGCGTTATTACAGGTGGCGGCCCGGGTATCATGGAAGCCGCAAATAAAGGTGCAAAACGAGGGAACGGTAAATCGGTAGGTATAAACATTGATCTCCCTTTTGAACAGAGACCTAATATCTATATTGATCCTGACAAGCTTATAACTTTTGATCATTTCTTTGTCAGAAAGGTGATGTTCATGAAGTACGCCCAGGGGTTCATAGTTCTTCCGGGCGGATTCGGGACCTTTGACGAGCTCTTTGAGGCTATAACACTTATTCAGACAAGAAAGATCGGTAAGTTCCCGATAATACTCGTAGGGAAAAAATACTGGAGCGGACTGGTTGAATGGATAAAGGAGGAGATGCTGGGAGAGGAGAGAAATATATCGCCTGACGATCTTGATCTTTTCACCCTCGTGGAAACTGCTGATGAGGCGGTTGACTCCATTGTCAGGTTCTACTCAAGGTACCTGCTGAGTCCGAACTTTTAATTAAGGCAGTCACGGTCCGGATTAAAGGACGGCATAAAATACCAGGATTTCATACTTTTCTCATGCGATCCATCTCACGCGAGGCGTCCTTCTTTTTCAGGGTCTCGCGTTTGTCATACTCCTTTTTGCCCTTTGAGACCGCAATCTCGGCTTTGGCAAGTCCCCTTTCGTTTATGAAGACTTTAATGACAACAATAGTCAGACCGGTCTCCTTTACTTTTCTCTCTATTTTTTTCAGTTCACGGGATTTAAGCAGGAGTTTCCTGTCACGGAGAGGATCGTGATTATTAAGATTTCCCCACCAGTATTCAGCGATATGCATACCCCGAAGAAATAACTCCCCGTTTGTAAAGAAGCAGTAGGAGTCCGACAGGGCAGCTTTCCCAAGCCGGATCGATTTTATTTCCGTTCCTGTCAGCTTGATCCCGGCAATATACTTTTCGAGGAATTCATAGTCGTGCGATGCCTTCTTGTTCCTGATAACAATATCTGCTGTGCCTGTTTTCATGATAATTACTCAGGCAAAAAGTGCAAAATATAATTTATCCGATAAACGGGTCAGTAACCAGCTGCCTGAAAAGCTGAGAACGAGAAACAAAAGTACTGCGGCAAGAAAAAGCTGCCACTTTTGTTTTTCAGACAATCCGGGTTTCCTGACAAGACCGGCCCAGAAGATATAAAGTCCGTAAAAGGCAAGTATATTGACAAAGATCAGGGATTCAAACAACTGACTCATGATCTGGCATAGCAGAAATGGAGAAAGCGAGTATACGATCAGCCGGAATGAAAGTTCAAAATCCTTCGCGGCACCCAGATAGTTTGTTATCTCATTGAATATGAAGGTGAAAGCATATATGATAAAATAGAACAGGATAAAGGTTCTTATTCCCGCCATTACGGCATAAAGCGGATCCAATCCTGAATGGGTAAAGATAAGAGTTCCGAGAAAGGCTGATATTGAAGCCATAATAACAAGAGGCAGAAGAAAATTAAAATTTATGAAACTAATCTTCCTGTCGCCCGACATGATTGAATCCCATTCTTTGGCCGGATCAGCTATCAGATTCTTAATCCTCTGATATAAAAACTTGTAATCCATTTTAATAAAATAAACGTGCCGCAAAATTAAGTAAATTTATGGTAACTTGCTGATTAATATTAAATCGTTGCTGAAATGTTAACAGGTGACCGGTTAAATTATGATCTGCTTGTAGTTACCGGGCCGACGGCTTCAGGTAAAACTGCGCTTGCCGCAGTTGTAGCTGAGAGGCTCGGAGGTGAGATCATAAGTGCCGATTCACGGCAGGTTTACAGGGGAATGAACCTGGGCACCGGCAAGGATTATAATGACTATATTGTAGGAGGGGAGCAGATACCTTGTCACCTGATCGATATTGCAGATCCGGGTTATAAGTATAATGTTTTTGAGTACCAGCAGGATTTTAAGAGAATATATAATGATCTCAGGGAAAAGAAGGTTTTTCCTGTGGTCTGCGGAGGATCCGGAATGTACGTTGACAGCATTATTTCGGGATACAAAATGTATGAGGTGCCGGCAGATTATGGATTACGGGCAGCTCTTGAAAAAAAATCAATGGAAGAATTAAGGGAGATCCTGTCGACTTATAAAAGTCTCCATAATAAAACGGATATTGACACAAAGAAAAGGGCAATTCGTGCTATCGAAATAGAGCATTTCCAGAGTACACGGGATGACAGGCAAACACAGTTTCCCAGGTTAAAGCCGCTGATCACAGGCCTGGTGTTTGACAGGGAAAAGAGGCGCAGGAGAATTACTGATAGATTAAGACAAAGGCTGGAGGAGGGAATGGTGGAAGAGGTCAGAATGCTGCTTGATAAGGGGCTTGAACCGTCGACGCTGATATATTATGGGTTGGAATATAAATATATTACAATGTTTATTACGGGTATTATCACCTATGATAAAATGTTCAGGGATCTTGAAACAGCTATACACCAGTTCGCAAAACGGCAAATGACCTGGTTCAGGGGAATGGAACGAAAAGGTATAACCATCCACTGGATTGATGGTGAACTGCCGGTGGAGGAAAAAACCGGGCAGATTCTTAAACTATTGTACGCATAGCAGTTGTTACTGCATATATGTTTCCAGCCATTCAAAAAATTCACGTTGCCATATCACTGCATTTTGTGGTTTCTGTACAAAATGGGTCTCATCTTCAAAGAAGAGGAGCCGGCTTGGAATATTATGGAGCTGGGCAGCCTGGAATGCTTCGAGACTTTGTGAGTAGGGTATCCTGAAATCGTTTGCCCCGGTTATTATGAGAATGGGAGTATCCCAGTTATCTGTCATCAGGTGAGGAGAATACATATAACTTCTGGGTGTATTCCAGTATGGTCCTTCGATATCTTTGTTAGGGAACCACAGTTCCTCGGTCGTTCCATACCAGCTTGTAAAGTTGAACATTCCGCAATGGGCAATAAATGTTTTGAACCGGCCTGCGTGGACTCCGGCCAGGTAAAAGACAGAATAACCTCCATAGCTTGCACCGACTGCTCCTATACGTTCCCTGTCGACATAAGGCTCTGCTGCCATCGCATCGGTGGCATCAAGATAGTCCTGAATGTTGGCCCCACCGTAATCTCCTGAAATCTGTTCTTTCCATGCCTGGCCGAAACCGGCGTTACCTCTCCGGTTGGGAGCGATCACAATATACCCTTTGGCAGCCATCATCTGTAGATTCCAGCGATATGACCAGAATTGTCCGAGTGTTGATTGCGGCCCACCATTACAAAAAAGCAATGCAGGATATTTTTTTTGCGGATCAAAATCAGGAGGGTAGGTTATCCACATCTGCAGGTCCATGTTGTCTTTCGTCTTAATGTATTTTTCTTCAGATTTTCCCATTCTGATGGATTCGTAGATTGCCTTGTTGATGAAGCTTAACTGGCGTATTTGCCCGGTGGCCCCATCAACAACTGAAATTTCAGGAGCCATCGATGCCGACATTATTCCTGAAACCAGAGTACCCGAATTTATATTTATCGGCCCGAGATCGTGGACTCCCTCAGTTACTTTGTCAACTTTGTTACCCGATATTTCAATTCTGAAAATCTGGGTTGTCCCAAGGTAGGCACAGGTAAAATAAATAGTCTGATCATCATACCAGTTAATGTTTTCAATGTCGAATTGCCATCCCCGGGAGATCCATTTTCTGCCCCCGTTTTTCAGATCATAAACAAATAAGCGGGCAAGATCAGATTCGTATCCATCTCTCTCCATACTCTGGAATGCTATTTTTGATCCATCCGGAGAAAATACCGGGTATTTGTCGTAGCCCTTGTTCCCTTCACTGATATTAATCTCTTTCCCGGAGGATAGTTCGTAAAGAATAATATCGGAATTTGTACTTAGTGCATCGTCTCTCCCCGTAAGTTTTTTTACTGTATAAGCAATATACCTGTTATCAGGGCTCCACGAAATCTCCGATTCATCAAAGTATGGAGCACAAGGAGATTCGAATTTCAGGCCTTCCATAATATCCTTTTCGTCCGACACCGAATTCCCGTTAAAGGAAGCTGTAAAAATGTGACTGTACGAATAGTCGCTCCAGGCATTCCAGTGGCGGTACATCAGATCATTAATGATCCTGACATTTGCATCAGGGAGGTTGTGTTTTTCGTTAGCCGTCTGATCAAGTTTGACTCTTCTCGTGAAATATATTTTGTTCCCGTCAGGGGAAATCTTGAATATCTCAAAATTTTCGATGCCGGCTACGGGTTTCTGATCCGACCCGTCAGCATTCATTGTAATAAGTTTACCTTCGTTGACATAAGCTATTTTTCCCCCGTCACCGATCCATTGGGGGGAACTTCCACCGTTTGTTGTAAGCCGGACAGGATCTCCTCCTGTTACCTTCATACTGAAGATATTGGTCTGCCGGGCCTCACTCTGAAGATCGATATTGGTAACTGTATATAATACCGATGTTCCGTCGGGAGATAAAGTAAAAGTACCAAGCCTTCCAAATTTCCACATGATTTCGGGAGTCATTACTCCGCCGGCTTTCTCTTCAACCGTAAGCTCATTATTGATTAGTGCGGAAGGCAGCTGATCGGTAGTCTTATTTGTATTGCACGAAGAATACAGCAGGATGACAACGATCATCCACATGAAAGGAGATCTTTTCATAATGAGAGATTATGATATGTTAATATTACTTTTTAAGAGCCGCTAAAATTTTAGTCTTGAGTTCATCATAAAGTTCGGGATTATCTTTGATAATCTGTTTTACAGCATCGCGTCCCTGTCCGAGTTTCGTTTCGCCATAGCTGAACCACGATCCGCTCTTCTTAATAATGTTGAAGTCAACGCCAAGGTCAACTATCTCACCAAGTTGTGAAATGCCTTCTCCATACAATATATCAAAATCGGCCTTCCTGAACGGCGGTGCAAGTTTATTTTTGACAATCTTGACCCTAGTACGGTTTCCTATGATCTCTTCACCTTCTTTAATCTGGTTTGTCCTGCGGATATCAACACGAACTGAAGCGTAGAATTTTAGAGCATTTCCTCCGGTTGTAGTCTCGGGACTTCCGAACATGACACCAATTTTATCTCTCAGCTGATTTATGAAAACGCACGATGTATTTGTTTTATTTATATTGGCGGTAAGTTTACGCAGCGCCTGCGACATCAGTCTTGCCTGGAGTCCCATCTTGGAGTCACCCATTTCGCCCTCAATTTCTGCTTTTGGTGTAAGAGCGGCAACCGAGTCAATAACTACTATATCAAGAGCCCCTGAGCGGATAAGGTTATCGGTAATTTCAAGAGCCTGTTCACCATTATCAGGCTGAGAAATAAGAAGGTTTTCAACATCTACGCCAAGTTTTTCGGCATAGTTTCTGTCGAAGGTGTGTTCTGCATCTATAATTGCTGCTATTCCCCCGTTTTTCTGGGCTTCAGCAATAGCATGAATGGCAAGGGTTGTCTTTCCAGAAGCTTCGGGGCCATATATCTCAATAACCCTTCCCCGTGGAAACCCTCCTATACCCAGCGCAGAATCAAGCCCGATCGATCCGGTTGAAATTACCTGAATATTATCGATTGCATGATCTCCAAGCTTCATTATAGTTCCCTTACCAAAATCCTTTTCGATTTTTCCAAGGGTAACCTCAAGGGCTTTAAGTTTTTCCTTGTTGATTTCTTTTCTTTCGTTACTCATATTACCGGTATTATTTATTATACAAATCAAATATCTGGGCAGAATGACTTTTCGTCTCTACTTTGGAAATTATTTTGTCGATGATCCCCGCTTCATTAATTACAAAGGTAGTCCTTGCAACACCAAGGAAGCTCCTGCCGTACAATTTCTTTTCTTTCCAGACGCTGTAATCATTAACTATCTTTTTTGAAGTGTCTGAGATCAATGGAAAAGGAAGAGAATATTTCCCGGCAAAGTTTTTGTGTGATTTCTCACTGTCCATACTTACACCTATCACCGCAAATCCCTGCCTGATAAAATCATCGTAGTTATCCCTTAGATTGCATGCTTCGGCAGTACATCCGGGAGTGTCGTCCTTCGGATAGAAATAGAGGACAACTTTCTTCCCCGCAAAATCGCTTAACCTTATCAGATTGCCATTCTGATCTATGCCCTCAAAAGCAGGGGCCTTAGTACCTTCTTTAATTTGAGTCATGAGGTTATTTATTTTGTTAATAAGGGTAAATTTACGAAGTTTGAATCGTTTTCTTGATGAATCGGTACAATTATTATTAACAGAAGGCGTTATCTGAGCAATATTAAAGGTAATTAAACATATTGAAAATAAGCTATTTAAAATGTCTTATATAAATCACGGTATAATTCGCAAACTATGGATTTCAATGATTCTTGCAATTATGCTTGAAGGTTGTTTCATTAGCAATCTTTATTCACAAAAACAGGTTACTTCATTATCAGGGGGATCGGCACTGGAAGCTTTTTCGAAGGGGCAGTACGAACAGGCTCTCGGGGAATTCAGCCGGCTTCTGCTTATTTATACAAAAGATCCGTTATACAAATATTATTCGGGCGTATGCCTGGTAAAGCTTAACCGCGATCCGGAGAGGGCAACGGAGCTTCTTCAGGAGGCCCTGAAGGGAACACCGGCTGTAAAAAGTATTCCATCCGACGGATGGTTTTTCCTGGGGAGGTCACAACAGTTATCAGGCCGGTTCAGCGATGCTGTCAGTTCATACAATTCGTTTATTAAACTGGCAGGAAGAAAAATTGCCAGGGAGATGGATACTGACGTTTTTATCCAGCAGTGTAAAAACCAGCAGGGGGAGATGAATTTTGAGGAGATAATGGCTGAAGGCAAGATCAAAACAACAACTCCCGGGGGAAGCGAGGAAGGACCCGGACCTGAACCTGAAAGAAAAGCTGGTGATACAGGGAGAAGAGCACTTCAGGAGAAAGAATTTATACCTGAAAAGGATGATAAAATTCTGTCTGAAGCAATGGAATATCAGATAAAATCGGATTCACTTAAAAAGATAGCTGCTGCAAATAATAGAGTCCCGTCAGGTATCCCTGAGGCCGAAAAGGCGGCTATAAAAAATGAGATGACCCGTTTTGAAAAGCAGGCAGCAGAAATGCAGGAGGAAGCTGACAGACGCTATTCAGCGGTTCTCACCGGAAAGCAAAAACAGGATTCTGCTGTGGCCGGCACTCAGGAAAAAACTTCACTGAAAGATGCCGGGGTTGCTGCAAAATCATCTGAACAGACTGTGGCAAAACCCTCGGCTGAACAACAGGAAGTTTTACCTACTGAGAGAAATACAGGGATATTTTCAGTTTTTGAGATAGCAGCAAATAATGGTTCTAAACCTGATGACAGGATCCTGGTAGATCCCCCTGTACCGCCGGGGTTGATCTATCGGTTACAGATGGCTGTTTTCAGAAATCCTGTTTCCCCATCCTTATTTAAAGGTATTACCCCGGTTTATGGCATAAGAGTTACTGATACGGACAGGACCAATTACTATGCCGGTTATTTCAGGAAGAATGCTGATGCTGTAATAGCTCTTAACATGGTGAAGCAGACCGGCTTCAGGGATGCTTTCATGGTAGCTGTCATGGATGGCAGGCCAATATCCCTTGACAGAGCGGCGGTTCTTGAAAAGGAGTGGGGAAGCAGACCAATCGATATCCGGGTAGGGTCGGGGCCGGCGACAGCCAGGGATACCGTTCCGCCAACTCTTTCGTTCAGAGTGGAGCTGTTAAGGTCAGAAAAGCCTCTTAAAGAGGATGTTGTGGAGGGCTACCAAAAAATGGCCGGGAACAGGGGATTTGACATTCTGTATTCTGATTACAACAAAGTTGTATATCTGATAGGAAAATTTATTACTTTTGACAGTGCATCGGATTATGCCGGTCTTCTTGTAAGAAACGGATACAGCGAAGCTAAGGTGTCGGCATGGCTCGGCAGGAAAGAGATTCCCGTCGAAACGGCAAAGCAACTATTTGAAAGGCCCGAATGAAAGAGCGTATATTACATAAGAACGACAAACTTAAAAGCGGAAGTGAAAAGAGTTTCCTCATACTTTTTAATGATGAGATAAACACTTTTGAACATGTAATCAAATCGCTTGTGGAGGTTTGTGGTCACGATTCTGTACAGGCCGAACAATGTGCTCTCATTGTTCATCTTAAGGGAAGCTGCGAAATAAAAACCGGCATGAAGGAAGTATTGCAGGCAATGAGCAGGTCGCTTAATGCAAAAGGACTCAATTCAAAAGTAACTACTGCTGCCTCCTGAAAGACTTATTTCTCCCTGTGAAATATTCCCCATAACGCCCTGTCAAAAAAGGCCAGAAGAAGAACTGCCGGAAATGAATATAATATCCAGCCGGGCAGATTCAGCTCGGGAATGATATTAAAATCAAACTCAGGCACGGAGATCCGCAGGTTGCCTATAAATTCAATGAATGAGAGACCAGCAATTTTATCGCCGGCTGAAGGGATAAAAAAAGCAGCTCCAAATAATACCAGTATAATAAGCAGCGATATTACCGGGACCGCATACTTAGAAATAAGTTTATGTTTTGACGCTACTGTTCCGGCTTCTAGCCTGATCCTGGTCATGGTTTTAGAGGTAAACTCCATCGGAGCCTTCTCAATTTTTCCGGGGTTGATATAATCCCTCAGAAAATCTTCGTCAGCAGTATCCCTGTTATTCATGATAGATTGTGTTTTTCTCTTCAACCCTGGCAATTATCTCAATCATTTTCTTTCGTGCCCTGAACAGCCTCACCTTTAAATTAGCTTTACTTATCCCTGTAATAACAGAAATTTCGGCGATATTCAGTTCATCATAGTAATGAAGGCTTATTAAACCTCTCTCTTCTTCGCTTATCTTCTGCAGTGCAAAGTTAACCAAAGAATCCCGGTATTCGTTCGTTGATTCTTCCTCGTTTGTCCCTTTTGTCAGAAAATCTATATAATCAGCCGGAAAATCTTCAAGCGAAAGCGGGCTTTTTTTCCGGGTCCTTACAAGTGAAATCGCAGTGTTATAAACAATACGGTAAAGCCATGTTCCGAAACAGCTTTTCATCCTGAATCCCTTCAATGAGTTATAAGCTTTTAAAAATGAATCCTGAGCTATCTCTTCGGCTTCTTCACGGTTCCCGCAGATCCTGAATGCCAGGTTGAAGGCTTTATCCTTATGCCTGTCAATAAGGTATGCAAACGCCCCTGTCTGTCCACCGAGAACCTGCTCAATATAAAAGATATCACCTTTATAACTCATCCTGCAAGTTTGACGCTCAAAGTTATGAATAGGTTACCAGCCAGAGACAAAAAAATATTTAATATTTTCTGTTTTGGCTGAGAATAGAGGTTCATTGGTTTACTGTAATAGCAGAGAAATATTTAAATTTGATTTTCGTTGTACTCCTTAACATAAAATATCAATCAATGAAAACCAATCAACGCAGAGAATTTTTAAAGAAAAGCCTCCTGGGTATATCAGGGGCTGCCCTTATGCCTGGAGCACTGAGTGCTTTTGCCGGGCCTGATGAAGAACAGGACAAGATTCCCCAGCTTCCCGGTCGTATGCTTGGTAAAACAGGGATTAAAACTCCGTTATTATCTGTTGGAGCGGGAAATGCAAACAATCCCGGCTTTATACGTTCGGCTTATTATTCGGGAGTAAAACTCTTCTTCTCGGCCACCTATTATGGTGAGGGAAATAACGAAAAGCTTGTAGGTGAAGGGCTGAAAGGGCTTCCCCGCGATTCTTTTGTAATAGGAACAGCTTCTCCTCCCGATGAGATGGATACAAGTACAGGCAGCCTCCAATCTACCCCCGACATTAATAATTATCTTAAAAAAGCAGAAACAAGTCTTCAGCGTTTCGGACTCGATTATGTTGATATATTTATGCTCCCGTATGCCGGCAAAAGGGAGGTGATGTTAAATGAATCCCTTTTGAAAGCTTTACAGAGACTTAAAGAGCAGGGAAAAACAAGGTTCCTGGGAGTTGCAACACATGCTGACTGCGAGGAAGCCCTCAGGGCGGCAGCCGACAGCAAGGTATATGATGTAGTAATGACATCTTACAATTTTAAAACAGAGAACAAGGAAAGGATGAATCAGGCTCTGGCATACGCCGCAAATGCCGGAATAGGAATTGTAGCCATGAAAACTACCGCCGGAGTATTCCGGGATAAGTCGCGCACTCAGCAGATCAATTCAGATGCTGCCCTTAAATGGGTATTGCAGAACCCGAACATCTCTTCCATTGTATCAGGCATGACGTCGCTTGAAGAAATGCAGAAGAACCTGGCAATGCTGTCCAATCTTAACATCAGCGAAGAGGAACAGAAACAACTCGGACTTGCTTCTGCCGATAATATGAACGGACTTTACTGTCAGCAATGCCGGAGTTGCGTCCCCCAGTGTCCTTATAATTATGAGATACCCACAGTAATGAGAAGTTATATGTATGCTTACGGGTATGGTAATCGTGAGTTTGCACAGCATACACTTTTTGAATCCGGACTTCCTGATAATCCCTGTGGCAACTGCTCAAAATGCATGGTGAAATGTTCATCGGGATTTAATGTCAGGGAGAGGTTGCAGGATATTTCACGACTTAAAAATGTCCCAAGGGAATTTCTTGTATCTTAGTTAGTTATCAGTAAAACTGTTGTCTGAATAATTTTTACTTTGAGAAAAAACTGGTTTTTTGTAACCTGTGTACTCTCTGATAAGTCTAAGGATTCATAAAGAGTATTTATTTAAAAGAGAGCCATGGAAGAAACTATTGTTATGATCGGAATGTTTGCCGCAATTTTCGGGATCGCTTATATCTTCTTTTTTACCCGTAATAAAGAAAGGATGGCACTTATCGAAAAAGGGGCAGATGCAAGCCTTTTCAATACCGGAAAGGCAGGATTGAGAAGTTCATTCAGCTGGAACAGGTTATCCCTGAAAACAGGCATGTTCCTGATGGGAATTGGTCTGGGTATCATTGCCGGGGCGCTCCTTTCATCCGCCGGAGTACTTGATGAAGAGGCCAGTTATTCGTCGATGATCTTTTTCTTCGGAGGTCTGGGGCTTGTGACGTTTTATCTTTTCGACAGAAAGAATAAATAAATCACAGGTTAACAGTATTTAAAGCCGGTTTGACTTGTACAATCAGACCGGCTTTTAGTTTTCCTTACGGTAAAAGGAACAAGCTACTCGGTATAGAACAGGATCATTTTTCTGATTGCGTCTTTGCAGACTGAGCAGAATCCGTCGGGTGTGTTTGCTTTCATACGGCAATCCATCTGAGGCCTGTATATCCCTTTTGGAGAGTATCCGCCACCTTCAAAAAGACCGGTTGTTTTACTATATTTCTCTTCGGCAGGTGTCGGTACCGGGATATTTTTGCCAATCATTTTTTTCCATTTGGAGTCGAAATCAACAAGTGTTGTAATATTCGGTTCCCATGGTTCAACATTCAGGGGATAAAACTCTTCATAGGCTACTGTTGACTGGTAGTATTCGTCGGCCAGTCCTGCAAGTCCATGTCCGAGTTCATGAAGGAATACATGGTTCGACAGGGCATGGTCCGCAGTAGTGCCGCTATAATAGTTATACACACCGCCGCCACCGTATTTTTCGCTGTTGATCAGAACCACAATATTATCGTGTGGTACGGCAGCAGCATAATCATTAACCGACTTGATATCCTGGGTGGTAAGGTACCTGTCGAGGTCAAAGGTATAGAAGCTTGAATTCAGAGCGGTGTTAT
This sequence comes from uncultured Bacteroidales bacterium, assembly GCA_963736675.1. Taxonomy (GTDB): domain Bacteria; phylum Bacteroidota; class Bacteroidia; order Bacteroidales; family VadinHA17; genus LD21. The sequence continues at coordinate 36,683 of CAVTPT010000002.1, read as the reverse complement.
TATAGATCATTTCTCCCGGTATATCAGTCCCTGAATCAGACGATACAGCTTCAACAGCCCATATGTTTATTTTATCCCTGAACTCTGCAAACGGGACTTCTGCAAGAAGAATTTCCGCCATTCTTTTTGCATCGGACCTGAATTTTACCATATCCTCAGCCCTGTATCCCTCGGCTATAAAGGCAATATCGACACAGTTTACGGGATCAGCTGAATAATGAATTTTTGTGGTATTTACGCTAACTGGTCTCTCTTTTCTGATAAAATAATCTTCCGGATCGATAGCGGTCTCAAAAAGCTTTGAAAATGACCCGTTTCTTTCCCTGATACTGATAACAAAAGTCACTTTGTTCTTCGGGAAAGGCATAGTGGCAACTTCATAGAAGCTTCTTTCCATAACCTTTGCTTCGGCAGTGGTCTGCCATTCCTGATACAGAGTGCAGAATCCCCTTGAATAAATAAGGGTATTGCTGGCTGCATCGAAAACTTCATATTTAAAACTGCCATAATTGAAAGGATCAATGAGATTGGTCGTTGACCCTGCCCAGAAGGGTTCTTCTTTCATGCCAACAGGATAAACAATAGTTTTTGAGCTGTTACCCGAAAGCATGAAATCAAATCTAAGCACCCTGGCAGTGAAATATTTGTCAAAACTCTCCTGTGCTGTCAGGGAAAGAGAACAGAACAGGAGAAACATGGATATTATAGATTTTATCATAATGTGTCACTAGTGTCCAATTAAATTTTTAACAATTAATACTTAAAGGCAAATTCAAGTTGAGCGGCTTCTTCACATACCTCATCAATAGTCTCGGAGGTCATGAAAAGATCTTTGATGGGCATTTTGTCTGTCAGTACTCTGCTGACGACACGAAGCACATTGAATGTGGTCCTACCCAACTGACAGTCATGTTCGATGATAGCCACGAGACAGTATGTGATAACCGCAATATAAATTTGTATCCTCACAGCGTTCTCTGTATTGCCCCAGAAGGACGTGATGCGGAGATGCTGCTTTATCCACCGAAAAAAGAGTTCCACCTGCCAGCGTTGCTTGTACAGCATAGCGATGTCTTTCGCCCTGATGCTGATGTTGTTAGTCAGGAACGTGAACGTTCTTTTAAGGTCGGGAGCATAGTAAACTATCCTCCTCAGTACACAGGGATACTTATTCTTAGTCTGATAGCCAGTAAGGCGTATCGTTTGATCAAGCAAGACGTTATCCGGTCCATCCAGAAGCTCTTCACCATCAACAACTCCATACTTGAGGTGAGACTTCTGTCGGATGACAAAGTAGGAGCCGATAGTGTTGATTGTATGCAGCCTTGCAAGGTCATAATATCCCTTATCAAAGATGTAGAATGCATACGGCTCATACGGAATCTCATCCATCGCATTCACATCGTGAACTTTTGCTTCCGTGATATGAATGTAAGTCGGTATCTGGGTTACAACGTCAAACAGCGTGTGAACTTTGATGCCACCCTTGTTTTTCCTGAAGTATGCCCACTTGAACAAGCTCAGGCAAAGGTCTATCGTGGTGGAGTCGAACGCATAGAACTTCCCATGCAGTTCGAACGGCCTGTCAATTCGTTTGCTTTGAGCAAGATTGATCATGAAATAGGCAAACTCTTCAAATATCTTGTAGTCACGGTTCACATTGGCGTAGGAAAGATTACTAAGTTTTATCTCTCCAGTGCCAAATCCAAGATGGTAACTCTTGTTTTTGATAGAGTCAACGATGCACGCGACCTCTCTGAGACTGTCACAGGCAGCCAATTGCCCATACATCATAACGAGCAGTTGATTCCAGCAGGTGAATGTCTTCACCCATTTATCTCCTTCATATCGTTTGACAATCATATCAAAAACTCTCTTTGGCAGGAAGTCCACGAGCTGACTGAATACATATTTGCCGCTGTTCATATTTGCCTGGTTTACATTCAGGCAGTGAAGATGCGAAATGAATTCAAATCGACACGTAACTTATTTGCTTGTAATAAATTATATATTAACCATTTACAAAGGTTTTGAAGTAATTCTTTTGGACACTAGTGATAATGTGTTTATAATGAGTAACGGTTAACAATAAAAAAGTTTATACATTGATTTTGGGATTCCTCGCTAACGCTCGGAATGACAATATTTTATGTGACTGGGGGGAAAGCAGAGGCGATTCGCCTCTGCTTTCCCCTTGTACAACAAACATTGTCATGTCATTCCGAGCGCCAGCGAGGAATCCCTCTTAACTATTTTGATATTTTGTTTACATTCCAATTTAATTATTCTTCATTCCAGATACTCATAATGTTTATTTTGGACGAAACGCGTAAAGCTAAAAAATTTCGGCAAAATGGATCAATAATTTTATAATTTTGCCAAAATTAAATAAGCCAGCATATGCTTTTTTCAAATGATCCGGCAGTATGGTTAAAAGGTATATTAATTGATGCCGGATTGGGCTATAGTCTGGCTTCATTAATGAGTACTGCAGGGCTTGTACTTATAGTGTTGTTTCTCAGCTGGCTGGCAAATGTCGTTGCAAAAGTTATAATAGGCCAGGTTATTACAAAAATTGTCAGAAGAACCACTTCCACATGGGATGATATTTTCCTTGAGCAGAAAGTATTTATGAGACTATCGCATTATGCTCCTGCTGTAATCATCTGGCTGATGGCGGGCTGGGCACTGAAGGATTATCCCGGATGGTTGATGACAGTCCGTAAGATGACCTATATATATATGATCCTGATAGGGATGGTGGTGGTGAATACCTTTATTGAAGCATGGCATAAAATCTACTTAACACTGCCGATTTCGCAGCACCGTCATATAAAAGGTTACGTGCAGGTATTAAAGCTTGTTGTGGTGATAATTGCATCGCTGGTTATTATTTCCGTTGTTTTTAAAACGGAAGTAAGTTCAGTTATTACAGGCCTCGGGGCAATGGCAGCGGTGCTGATGCTCATTTTCAAGGATGCAATTCTTGGTCTGGTTGGCAGTATTCAGCTTTCGGCAAATAATATGATGAAGATCGGGGATTGGATAACTATTCCGGGACGACAGGTTGACGGTATAGTTACGGATATGACTTTAACCACGGTAAAGGTGCGGAATTTTGACAAGACAATAGTGACAGTTCCGACATATTCTCTCGTGAGCGAGTCGTTTCAGAACTGGATTGGAATGGAAGAGGCAGGAATAAGGCAGATTAAGAGATCAATATCTGTTGATATAAGAAGTATACGGTTTGCCGACAAAGAGATAAAAGAGAGGCTTTTCAAAATTCCGGCAGTCAGGGATCATTTTGACTCTGTTGAGAAAGAGTACAATAACCTGAAGGCAGGAGAGGCGGACAAGGAATTATTGATAAATGGATCGGGGATCACAAATCTTGGATTGTTCCGGATATATGCCGAGGCTTATCTAAAGGGGCATCCCATGATAGATACAACGCAGACAATCATCGTGCGCCACAAACCACATGAGGGAAATGGCCTCCCCCTGGAGGTTTACGCATTCTGCAGGAAGAACTCCTGGATACCTTACGAGCATGTTCAGTCAGAAATATTTGAACACCTGCTCGCTATAATTTCCGGGTTTGGACTGAGAGTATTTCAGCAGCCTACGGGAGATGATCTGCTGACTTTAAAGGAAACAAAATAGATTATCAGATGTTAATTAACAAATACTGAATATTATGGCTGACCTGAATACAAGAATTAGTGATTTCGTATGGAAAAACCTTAATGAAAAACATGTAACCGGAAAGAAAGATCCTTTCTGGGAATCATTAAGGAGTACAGGAACAGAACTCTGGCTCGACACGGGTGATATGGATGAAGCTGAGACTAACTGGTCGGCTGAAATGAGTGCACTTACCACCAACAATACTTTACTTAACAACGAGATACAGAAAGGCATTTACGATATCTTTATTTCGGAGGCTAAAAGTATAGTAAGAGATCTGCCTCTTGAGGAAAAGGTAAAGGAGATAGCATTTATTCTTAATGCCCGCCATGGGTTAAGGCTGGCGACTAAATTCGGCGGGTATGTAAGTGTTGAACTGCATACCGACACGGCCCATGATATTAAGGCAATAGAGTATTATGGAAAAAGATACCACGAAATATGCCCCGAACAGTTCATAGTTAAGGTTCCTTATACAGCTGAGGGTCTTATCGGGGCACGGCGTCTTAAAGATGCCGGAGTGAAAATTAATTTTACTCTTGAGTTCAGTGCACGTGAGAATGTTCTGGTAACCAGGTTAGCGAGGCCTGACTATCTGAACGTGTTCCTTGGCAGGATTGGCGCATTTATGATCAACAATAAGCTTGGAGACGGATCAGGAGCAGGAGAGAGAGCTGTAATATCGTCGCAGAACTGGGTGACAGGATTATCTGCAAATAATCCCTGGCAGACAAAACTGATTGCTGCAAGTCTGAGAAATCCGGAACAGCTGGAGCTGCTTGCAGGTACCGATGTCTATACAATGCCTCCAAAGGTTGCATCTGCCGGGAGGAAGGAGCTTAGCGGTAACTTCAATTCCAGAACGCATGAGAACTATGATGTAAGCATGTTTTCTTCGGCGAAGGATGCGCAAATAGAAAAGTTCTGGGAGGTTGGCGACAAAGTTCTTAACCTTGCCGAGAGACTCTCTTCAAAAGTGCCGGATTCCGGATCAGAGCTAATTCATATAGCTCACGAGGAAGGTTGTGAAGATATGTTCCCGTTTCTCACAAAAGAAGAGAAATCCTTTATAGCATCAGATGGTAAAATCCCTGTATACCCGAGATGGTCTGAAAAGATAAGCCGGGGAGAGATAGCTCCTGATACGCTTCTTACACTGGCCGGACTTGCATCATTTACAGAAGACCAGAAGATGCTTGATCAGCGGATACTTGGCATAATAGGCTGATTCAGAGAGAACGCTGTCTTATAATTTCGTAGATAAGTATTCCGGCTGCGACGGATACGTTGAGTGAGGCGATTTGACCGGTCATCGGAATTCCGACGATATGATCAGCCAGTTCGGTAAGTTCACGGCTTATACCTTTGTCTTCCGAACCAAGTACCAGGACAGCAGGACCGGTGAGCGAAACATCCGAAGCCATGGTGTCAGAGCTGTCGACGGCACAGATTACCTTCAACCCCGATTGCTTAAGATAACTTATAGACCGTACAATACTTTTTTCCCTGCAAACCGGAAAAGAGTGCAGGGCTCCGGCCGATGTTTTTATTGCGTCGGCAGTTATTCGTGCTGATCCTTTTTCGGGTATTATTATTGAATGAGCTCCAAGGCACTCAGCGCTTCTGACAATAGCTCCAAAATTCCTGACATCTGACACCCCGTCGAGAGCAATTATCAGGGGATCTTCACCCTTCTCAAAGATCATGGGGAGCAGGTTTGATATTTCCTGGAATTCTACAAGTGAGAGCCAGGCCAGGACACCCTGATGATTCTTTCGTGTGACCAGTTCTATCCTTTCCAGGGGAACAATCTGGTAAACGATGTTGTGGTTTTTTACCTCTATCATCAGCTCATGGTAGAGGGAACCCTGGAGCCCCTGCCTTACTAGGAGCCGATCGATCTGTTTACCTGCTTTTATTGCTTCTATTACAGGTCTGAGCCCGAAGATGCAATCAGTTTCTTTCTGCATATATTTAAATATCTTCTGGATTATCAAATCGGAAGACAATTCCCTTCAGCCAGCTGGCAACAGCCTGATCCCAATAAGTCACAAGGGTTTCGCTACGGCTTATGAAATAATCGTTATCCGAAAAATCGCTTTTTCTGCTTTTAAAGGTGAAGAAAAGATAATCTTCTTTTACATGGACTCTTCCTCCCCATGAAGATTTTACCTCCGGTTTACGGTAGCCCCACTGTTCGCCGTCGGTTGTTTTGTACACTTTGTCAGGCGGACCATAGATAATGTAGATCATCCCCCTTTCGGTCCTCCATCCCTCTTTGAACGATGTAAAATAGTAGTTTGAATAAAGGACCCTTGTGTAGAAGATCCTTATAAGTTCACGGGCCTTGTCAACATTTCCACCGCATTTGATCCAGAACTCATCGAGGGTTACTTTTGGCTTTAAAGAAGACTTCATCAGGGAAAATTCATCCCTGGCAACAAGGTATTCCAGTGGATCGATCATTGCTTCAGGAGTGTCCATTGAAGGATAAGATTCACCGAAGTTAAAAAAAGTAAAACCTTCCTTAATGTCCCTTCCGGCCGAACAATGATAAACACCTTCCTTCGGAAACATCATCGGGAGTGTGTCTGAATATGCAATAGCTACAACAGTATCGGGATCATAATCGAGTGTTCTTTCAGGAAGAAGCATTGAAGGCGGATCAGGAATAACGTTTACCGGTTTAAAAAAGGATATATATACGGAATCGAGGGGCATTTTCTGATAGACCAGATTAAAATATTCGTTTGTGTGAACAACCGGATTGAACAGGGCATTTTTCTCAAAGTGGCTCTGTGCCCTGAAGTTATATTTATTAGTTAATGAAAGAGTGTTGAACGGTACAAAAGCCTGAACAACCTGCATCCTGATACGGTCGAGAATTTTTACTTCTGCCATATACTCAAATCCACCTGCGACCCTGAGGGGAATATTATATTCATATTCAGGTCTGGACTCCTCCCTGATGATGCTTAAGTTATATACAGTCGTATCGGAAAGCACCCGTCCCTGGCTTATATTATACAGTTTGACTGTTATCATTACCTGCGCAGTTGGCACCCCCTGGGGATTGGCTTCGGAGAAAAAGAGGTCGGACTGGAAGAATTTTACCGAAAGGATAGAAGAAGCATCAGATTCGTTAAACACATTATAGCGTGGACTGAACGGGTTCCTGGTTGGGTTATACAAATATGAGAGATCCTTCGAATCGACGACAGGCTGTGTTGTAATGCACGACACTGTTATACCGGCAATTATTGCCAGACCGGTAAGAAGGCGACAAGCTTTTGAGAGAATGCTGCAGTTCATTTTCGGTAAGAGTTTTATTTGTCGTTGTCATTTTCTTTCCACCCTATTTTAATGCGGCAAAGCTCAACGTCGTCATTTGCATTAAAAATTGAATGGTTAAAAAACAGAGATCCTTCATTTTCGACAGATACCTTAATTTTTATTTCATCGTTGAAATGTGATTCAGCAAGATAGTTTATTTCAACGGAAAAAGGTTCATTTTTCATCACGAATCCAAGGTCGTAGGTATCAACAGCCCATTTCAGATACCTGGTATTATTGGTATGCAGATTTACATCAAGATCGCTGATCCTTACATTGAATCTCGACATTATATTACCGTCGCCAGATGCAGATCCTATTTTTGCGGCATTTCTTGAAAGCGAAGAATCCTTCTTAAAGTCAAAATTGTAATATATAAGTGTATTATCGGGCCTCTTGATTTTTTTGGTTGTTCTATCTATGATTAACCACGAAGAGGTAGCTGACGCTATCACTCTTCCGTCAGGGGAAAAAACTTCATAATCCCTGAGTGCGAAGAGTTTATCGGTTCCCCTGGGCCAGGTTCTTATAATGATCTTATCGTCCCATACCGGCCATACATTAATTTCAGCATAAATTCTTGAAAGAACCCAGAAATTATTTTCTTTTAAAAGATCATCCCGTCCATAACCCAGCTTAACTGCGTGGTCAGATGCTATATCCTGCATGTAATCAAATAGTGAATAAATTGCCAGCCTCCCGTCGGGAGCTGTCTCATAAACATTTACCCTGTATTCTTTTACAAGTTCCTTAAGATCCTTCATTAGTTATTCGTTTTCAGAAATTCCTCAACCTCATGGGAGTAATTTGTCCAGCGGTTCATCTCTTCATTAAGCCTGAGTTTGAGATCATCATATTGTTTATAGATATCATTTAAATTATCCGGAGAACCGGGAAGATTCATTAGTACTTTATCCATTTCGGCCAGCTCAGATTCCATCTTTTCAATCTCATTTTCAGAATCTTCAAGGATTTTTCGAAGTTTTCTGAGACTTTTTTCATAATCCTTCCTTTCCTGATACCTCTTTTTACCTGAGGAGGTGTCTGCTTTACCCCGATCCTTTAAATCCCCTTTCCCTCGGATCTCAATATCTCTCAGATTTTCAATCTTTTTTTTTCTTAAAAAGTCATATATTCCACCAATGTTCTCTTTAATTTTGTTTTGTCTGAATTCAAAAACCTTTTCCACAAGACCATCCAGGAAATCTCTGTCATGAGAAACCACAATTAGTGTGCCATCATATTTTATAAGAGATTGTTTCAGGATATCTTTCGTCCGCATATCGAGATGGTTTGTCGGCTCATCGAGAACAAGCAGGTTATAGGGTTCGAGCAGCAGCTTAACCAGTGCAAGACGCGACCGTTCGCCTCCTGAAAGCACTTTGACTTTTTTCTCTACATCGTCCCCCCTGAAAAGAAAGGCTCCCAGCATATCCCGTATCCTGGTCCTGATATCGCCTGTTGCTATCTCGTCTATAATCTGGAGGACGGTTTTTGATTCATCAAGTAACTCATCCTGATTCTGTGCGAAATAGCCTGTTCTGACATTATGCCCTATCTTCAGTTGTCCGGTGTGATCGAGCTGCCCGGTAATAATCTTTGACAATGTTGTTTTGCCTTCTCCGTTACGCCCTACAAATGCGACTTTCTCTCCCCTTGTTATAGTTACCGAGACTTTGTTCAGAATATTATGGGACCCGAAGTTCTTCGACAGATCCTGTGCTTCAACAACTACAGTCCCTGAACGGGGAGCGGGGATGAACCTGATATTTACTGAGGTAATATCCTCCTCATCAACTTCTAATCTGTCTATTTTGTCAAGTTGCTTTATCTTGGACTGAACCTGTATCGCCTTTGTTGCCTTATATCTGAACCTTTCAATGAATTTTTCAGTATCTTCTATCATCTTCTGCTGGTTCCGGTATGAGGCAATTTGTTGTTCCCTCCTTTCAGCTCTCAGAACAATATATTCTGACCATGATGCTTTATAGTCATATATTTTACCCATGGAGATCTCAATGGTCCTGCGGGTAACATTATCAAGAAAAGCCTTATCATGCGATACAAGCATTACCGCACCCTTATAACCGGCGAGGAACGACTCCAGCCATTGGATTGATTCAATATCAAGGTGGTTTGTAGGTTCGTCCAGCAGGAACAGTGAAGGTTTTCTTAAAAGTATTTTCGCCAGTTCGATTCTCATTCTCCAGCCACCGCTCAGCTCTTTTGTCGGCCGGTCGAAATCTGCCCTGTCAAATCCAAGACCAGTCAGGGTCTGTTCAGTTTCGGCAAGATAACTGGTCCCTCCCAATATTCTGAACCTCTCTTCTGTTTCTGTAAGGCTGTCAATTAGTTTTAAATAGTCGGGAGTCTCATAATCTTCCCTGCGGGCGATCTCAGCATTGTAGAACTCAATTTCCTCTGACAAACTTATCAGATCCGAAAAGGCAGAAAGAGCTTCATTCAGTACCGTTGTGGTATCGTCAATCCTCATCTGCTGAGGCAGGTATCCAAGGGTGACATCTTTCGACATGTCGACAGTGCCTGCTGAGGCATTCATCTGACCTGAAATGACTTTGAGGAGTGTCGATTTACCGGCACCGTTCTTCCCGGCAAGACCAATCCGATCCTGATCGTTAATGAGAAATGAAATATTTGTCAATAAATCAAAACTGCCGAAAGAGACAGAAATATCTTTAACCGAAACCATTTAGTCCTTGAAAAATAATTGGTGCAAATATATGAAAAGTATGTCAGTGAGGGAAAGCTGGCTGATCGGAAGAAAGAATTATCTTTGCGTAACTCCCCGGGATGCATGAAACCTCAGTGGTAGTTAAATTATATTCAACAGATATGAAAAGACGGAGGCCAATATTAAGATTATTGATAGTACTGGTTGTTTTTACAGCACTATTTGGATCGTGCAGTAAGGATGATGAAGGGTCGTACAAGTACTTTGTATCGACAGAGTTTGCCATTTCGTATACAACACAAAATATAAATACTCTTCTCAATACCGTTTCGGAGTCATATCCCGAGCTTGAACAGTTGAAACCATTTGTCGAAACCGATGTAAATGTTTACAAACTGATTTACAAAACTGAAATTGGAGATAAAGAAATAAAAGCCTCCGGACTGATATGTCTCCCTGCTGCCGAAGGAGAATATCCGGTGCTGTGTTTTCAGAACGGTACAAATACTCAAAACATTTCAGCTCCAAGTAAATTTGTAGTTAACCCGGTTTACCAGATGGTCGAGTTTGTTGCATCGATGGGTTATATTGTTGTGATGCCCGATTATCCCGGATTCGGGGAGTCTTCGTCAATTCCTCATCCCTACCTGGTAAAGGAGCCGACGGTAAGATCAACCATCGACATGCTTTATGCGCTTAACGAAATCCCCGGTGAGAAGCTCGATGGTGTTTCAATACTGGATGAGTATTATCTTATCGGATATTCCCAGGGAGGCTGGGCGACACTGGCCTTACATCAGGCAATGGAACTCGATTACAATGAAAGTTTCAACCTGGCCGGAAGCGCTTGCGGAGCAGGACCATACAATCTCAATCTGCTCTTCAGCGAAATGATAAATGCAGATTTTTACCCGATGCCCGTTTATCTGGGTTACATTATTAATGCATATTCAGCATACGGGCAGTTCACAAATAAGACTTCTGATATTCTTCAGGATCCATACGCGGGCATGCTAAGCACTTTATATGATGGAACAAACTCATCGGAAGATATTAACGGGCAACTTACAGAATCCATCCCGGATCTTCTGACAGAAGCCTTTATTGAGGGTTTTGCTGCCTCGCCTGATTACTCTTCCGTAAGAGAAGCTCTTGCAGAAAACAGTATCACAGCATGGAAAACATCAAAACCTCTTTTCCTGGTGCATGGCGAAAACGATACGCATGTAAATCCTGTCACTACCGAAAATATCTATAATTCTATGATCCTTGCAGGAACATCGGATCAGATCATCACGAAGGAGATTGTTCCGGATGCTGATCACGGAGAAGGAGTTGTCCCCTCAATGATTAAAGGCTTGTTGTTTCTCATGAGTCTTTAAAAATCCAGGTAATCATAATAAGATCATTTACTGTTTTTTAAACTTTTAAAAATAACCGTGGGAAGAAAAAAGGATTTGCCGCTGCTTGAGAAGGTCAGGATAACTGATATAGGTGCTGAAGGGAATGCGCTTGCCAGGGTTGACAATCTTGTGGTGTTTGTACCGATGCTGATCCCCGGCGATGTTGTTGATATCAGGGTGAAGAAGAAAAGAAAAAAGTATCTTGAAGGAAGCGTCGTAAGATTCCATGAATATTCTCCCGACAGGATAAAGCCGAGATGTATCCATTTTGGAATTGCGGAGGATGCAAATGGCAGCATCTTCCTTATGATCTTCAGCTGAAATTTAAGGAGAAGCAGGTTACTGATAACCTTACAAGGATCGGGAAAGTTGATATCTGCCTGAAATCAGCCCAATAATTGGATCATCAGAGGATTTTTACTATTACAGGAACAAGCTGGAATATACATTTTCTGACAAACGATGGCTTACAAGGGAGGAGGTAATCATCTGATAATGATTTCGAAAATGAGGATGCACTTGGATTTCATATCCCGGGTCTATTTGATAAAGTGCTGGATATCAGGGAGTGTCATCTTCAACCTGAACCGTCCAATGCTATAAGAAATGCAGTCAGGGAATATGCCCATAAAGACAGGACTTGACATTTTTCAACCTCAGCGAACAGAGCGGGTTTCTCCGGAACCTGGTAATCCGGAACTACTCTTGAAGGCAATGTAATGGTCATTGTGGTTTTCTTTCTTTGATGATAAGAAAAGGAGAGAAGGGTCTGCTTGATTTCCTGATCCGGAGAATTTCCCCAGATCACTTCGCTGTATTATGTAATAAACTCCAAAAAGAATGATTCGCTTAAGCGATCAGGAACCGGTTCTTTATAAAGGAGATGATCATCTTGATTGAGGAAATGGACGGTCTGAAATTCAGGATCGGTCCGAAATCATTTCTATCAGACCAATACAAGGCAGGCTCTGAGACTATACAGGACAGCAGGGAATTTGCCGGATTACAGGGAATGAAATTGTATATGATCTCTATACAGGTACAGGCACTATTGCAAACTTTATTGCCGGTAATGCACCAAAAGTGATTGGAATTGAATATGTTGAAGATGCAGTGGAGGACGCCGTGAATTAATTCGGAGATAAATAATATTGAAATACTGAATTTTTTGCAGGCGACATGAAGGATGTACTTTCTGAACGTGAGTTTATAGATAAGAACGGGACAGCCTGATGTGATAATTACTGATCCGCCGCGGGCAGGGATGCATGAAGATGTTGTAAAAACAATAATTAGTGCGGCCCCTGCAAGAATTGTGTACATTAGCTGTAATCCGGCAACACAGGCCAGGGATATCCTTTGATGTCGGAACACTACAGGGTTACAAGAGTCCAGCCTGTGGATATGTTTCCCCATACGCATCATGTTGAAAATGTTGTCCTTCTTGAGAAGAACTGATCAATGGTTAAGGATGGAAAAGTAAGGACCAGAGGCCGCAGGTTAATCCGGATAATATCGTAAGGTAATTGTGTATCCGCGGAATACAGATTGAATTAAATATTGTATTTATTTTGCTCTTTATGATTGATTTAATACATTTGTCGCGCTCCGGAAGACCCGGTTATCATTTGGAGAGATGGGTGAGTGGCTTAAACCAGCAGTTTGCTAAACTGCCGTATGGGTAACTGTACCGGGGGTTCGAATCCCCCTCTCTCCGCAACACTTGCCAAACCCGCCCGCAGGGCGGGTTTATTTATTTTCCCGAAGCCTTTACGAAAGCTTGCTTTCGTAAAGGCTTCGGGAAAATAAATAAAAACCCGCAGGGTTTTGGCAAGTGTTGCAGGATCCCCCTCAGGGATCACGACCGAACGTAGTGAGGTCGTAATCCCTGGGAAGTAGGCGTGAGGCCAAAGGCGTAAGGCATGAGTAAGAAAAGCCGTTGAGGAGCGAAGCGACTCAATCCCGAGAACTCGGGAAGGCTTGAGCAAAAAAGGCATGAGGCATGAGACATGTGAGCCGTTGCCGAAGGAAGTGAGGCAATCCCGCGAATGCGGGAAACGTAGTGAGGTCGTAATCCCTGGGAAGTAGGCGTGAGGCCAAAGGCGTGAGGCTTGAGCAAAAAAGGCGTGAGGCCAAAGGCGTAAGGCATGAGTAAGAAAAGCCGTTGAGGAGTGAAGCGACTCAATCCCGAGAACTCGGGAAGGAGAGGTTAAGAATTAATTTTACCCCGGTCTTTATTATCCCTCGCATAGGATCAGAATACTTCACAAAATTTTCCGCTCTGGCGATATTGCTGTACGACTATACAAATACCTGGGGACAAAATAACAATCCGGTAAGGTTATGGTTATATCCAGTCGTCTGTTTATAAATTTGTTAGTAAATCGAAATATTATTTTTAATAATATAATAACATATCAAAAAAATATAGTATCTTCGCACCGATTTTTTCCAGGACAGAACCGATTAAAAATTCTATATAATCGTTAATTGTAATCAAACAAAGTATTAAAAAGTTTAGAAAAATGAAAAACAAAGTATTAATGGGTTTGGCAACACTTATGATGGTTGCATTTCTTTCGAGTTGTGGAAAAGTCCCACAGGCTGAGATTGACGGTGTCAATGCAGCTATTGAAGCTGCAAAGACTGCTGAAGCTGCAGTTTATGTTCCTGCTGAATTTGCTGCTGTTCAGGATTCAATGAGCGCTATTATGGCTGAAGTTGAAGCTCAGAATGGTAAGCTGCTTAAGAAGTATGGCCCTGTTAAATTAAAACTCGAATCTGCATTAGCATTAGCTGGTCAGGTTGCTGCGAATGCCGGAGTTAAGAAAGAAGAAGTTAAAAATGAGGTTGCGACTTTAATGACTACCATTGCAACAGTTGTTGAAGAGAACAAAACACTTATTACAAAAGCTCCGAGAGGTAAAGAAGGAGCCGCTGTACTTGAGCAGATTAAAACTGAGATGGGAACGATTGAAGCTTCAATCGTTGAGGCTCAGGGAATGTTCGACAAAGGTTCTTACATGGATGCTCTTAACAAAGTTAAAGCTGCAAAAGAAAGAGCTGATGGTATCAATACCGAGCTCAAAGATGCAATCGCAAAAGTAAAAAGATAGTTTTTAATACTATTCTGAAAAAAATCCCCGGGGCTTTTCCCGGGGTTTTTTTTCAGAAATATATGGGAAGATGAGAAGAGTTGTAAAAAATATATTTACACTGCTTATTTTTGCTGTGTTCATTCTGCTCATCATATTTTTACTTGTAAGGTTTGCACCTCAACCTCCGGTCTCGGAGATGGAGTATGCAAGAAAAAGCATTTCAGAGGCTGTTGCCCGGAATGCAGGAGCATATTCCGGTAAACTATTCAGCGAAGCCAGGGTATTGTACGACTCAGCAATGAAAAACTGGCAGAAAGAGAATGAGAAGTTCATTTATTTCAGGAATTATGATAAGGTGACCGAGTTTGCCGAATTATCAGCAAAAAAAGCGGATCAGGCAACTGCAAGTTCAAAAAAGAACTCGGCGAACCTTGAGATTAAACTGAAACAAAAAATAGACTCACTTAATAATCTGATTGTTGATTTTGACAGGCTGTTTAAAACCTATCCACTGACATCGGAATTTCATGGCAGGTTTTCAAGAGGGAAATTATTACTGAAGGAGTCAGAAGTAGCATATAAAAAAGAACAATATCTTCAGTCAAATATTAAAATGACTGATGCGGAGTATCTTCTTACATCGTCATACGAAAATGCCCGTACAAACCTCCGTGAGTATTTTTCATCCTATCCGGAATGGGAAAAATGGGTTGACAAGGCCATAAAAGATTCAAGAAAAAACCATAGTTATTCAATAATTATTGATAAATTTTCGAGGAAATGTGTTGTTTATCTGAGTGGCAATAAGAAATACGAATACCAGGTTGAACTTGGTAAAAACTGGATTGGAGATAAACGTGAAAAGGGTGATAATGCTACACCTGAAGGAATGTACAGGATAACAAAAAAAATTGACAGGGGGAGAACAAAGTATTATAAAGCATTGTTGATCAATTATCCGAACGAACAGGACAAAGAAGAATTCAGGCAGGAAATAGCCAGCGGATCCCTACGTCCATCAGCAAAAATAGGAGGCCTTATTGAAATTCATGGAAGCGGAGGCAGAGGAGTGGACTGGACAGAAGGTTGTATCGCCCTTCACGACGCTGAAATGGATGTTGTTTACAAAATAGCTAATACTGGTACACCAGTTACAATAGTCGGATCAATGATCCCTCTTAAGGATATTTTAAACAGATAATTAATCCGGAATGGATAGTATCAAAAATACCGAAAATAATTCAGGACAGGAATCTGAGGTAAATTCGACGAAGAATGAATGGAGTTCATTCTTTGAGGATATTTCTTCAGGATTAATGAAAATTGTAAAAAGGGCAAAGGACAATAAAATGCTTATTACTGTCCTGAAAAGGTCATTTGCCGTTTTATTTGTCATTGCTTCCTTTATTTTTATTGCCGTTTTTCTGTTGTATCTGGCTCCCGGATTTCAGGAACTGATTTCAGTGAAAAGGACCAAAATTACAGATGATATTGAATTAAAGGAGGATCAGAATTATAAGAAGCAGATAGGGCTCCTGGGTAAAGACATTCAACGGCTTTCAAAAAAATATAGTTCATTTACATCGGGACAGTCATATATAGTGATCAATACAACTGACAACAGGTTTTTCCTTTACAGGAACAAAAAACTTATAAGGGAAGGTTTTTGCAGCTCAGGAAGCTATACAATGCTGCAGACTGAGGGTGAAAAGAAATGGATCTTCAAAACACCCAAAGGGAAATACTGGATACAGGGTAAAACAACGTCGCCGGTATGGAGAAAACCCGACTGGGCCTTTGTAGAGGAAGGCTTGCCGATACCAGCTAAAGATCATCCTTCAAGATGGGAATATGGTGTGCTTGGTGATTATGCGCTCAGTATTGGAGACGGGTATCTTATTCATGGCACAATTTATAAACGATTTCTCGGGATGCCTGTGACACATGGTTGTGTCAGACTTAATGACGAGGATCTTGAAGCCATTTATAAAAATCTGAATATAGGATCAAAGGTATATATCTTCTGATATGATGCATAAAACAGGGCTTACTGAAACTGAGGAAAGGCAAAAACCTTCCGTGATAAAGACTATAATTGTTACAGTGATTTCACTTGTAATTGTCTTCATAATATATTATAGTGTAATGTCGGCTGTGGCACCGGCAAAAAAGCTGGCTGCATTAAAGAAAGAGTATAAACCTGCACAGGTCGAAGGAATTGTGACCGACGAGAGGATATATTCAGATTCAGCTTACCTTAAGCTGTTAAAGGAGAAGGCTTTTCTTCAATCGAGAATAGCAATGGCACAGACGGATTCAATTTATCTCACCCTTAACCTTGCCGACAGTTCGGCAAACCTTGAGATCAGCGGGGTTGTGGTTCATTCAGCAAAGCTTTTAAATATGCGTATCAGTAAGATTCTCAGAACAGGAGATGAATTTATTATCTCATCAATGCTCTCAGTTCCGCTTAATATTACCGGCGATTATGCCACTATTAAAAAAGAGCCTCTCATGATAAAGATGGCTCCAAAAGATACTTCAGAGTATAAACCGGATATTATTCCTGATACCACCGATTATGAGGCTGTCAACTATATTCTTGATACCGACAGGGGAATCAGGATATATGTCTACCAGATCGAAGAAAATGAATTTGATGACAGATCGAAGCTTTTCGGTTTTGACCTGAATGACAGAATGAGAAACACATTCAATTCGCTTAAAAAAGTTACTGGATTCGAAGTACCCGAATATCATCCATTCATAAAGATTCAGATGCCTAAATCGGATGCCAAAATCATATACCGGGCTATTCCCCGAAACGGGCAGATAGCAATTTACAGGTAAATTCTTTTTAACAAATCATTCTTTGTAATCAAAAAAAAATGTAGGTTTGAATCAGACTCTTACTAATTCAAACTTGTATGGGACGTTTTACCGGTATTATCGGTATTTTAATAATTCTGGGACTTGCTTATTTGTGGTCCAATAACCGGAAAGCTATAAATTACAGGCTGGTTGTGACTGGTCTGGGATTGCAGCTGGCTCTTGCGATTTTCATTTTAAAGGTACCAATAGGTCAGGATATTTTTTACTGGCTTGGCAAGGCAATTAACAAGCTGCTGGATTTTTCGAAGGAGGGAGGATTGTTTGTTTTCGGCGACCTGACTAAAGTATCTGAAATACTCCCTGAAAGCATAGTCAGCAGCGGAGTGTTCCTTTTTATCCTGCTCCCGACAATCATATTTGTATGTGTACTCGTCGCGATGGCCTACCATGTTGGACTAATGCAAAGAGTCATAGCAGTTCTTGCAAGGTTCGTTCACTGGGCAATGAGGGTAAGTGGAAGTGAAGCTCTGTCAAATGTAGCCAGCGCTTTTGTCGGGCAGGTTGAAGCACAGATAATGATCCGTCCATATCTGTCAGGTATGACACGTTCGGAGTTGCTTGCTTCGATGACGGGTAGTATGGCATGCATAGCAGGTGGCGTTATGGCTGTATATATTTCAATGGGTGTTCCGGCATCATATCTTCTGGCTGCCAGCCTTATGGCAGCTCCCGGAGCATTGGTGATCTCAAAAATTGTTTTTCCCGAAACGGAGGAATCAGAAACCAAGGGTAAAGTCAAACTGGAGGTTAAAAAGGAACATTCCAATATTATGGATGCTATAGCCAATGGTGCATCTGATGGAATGAAAATCTCAATCAACGTTATCGCAATGCTGATCGGAGTTATTGCCCTGGTTGCCCTGATTGATGCTCTCCTGGGATATTTTGGTCACTTCCTCGCCTGGACAGGCGTATCTCTGGAATCAATTGGAATGGATGTGGAAAATTTACGACTGAAGAATGTATTTGGTGCGCTATTTTCACTTTTTGCAATAGTAATGGGAGTTACTCCATCTGAATCATTGTCAGTAGGCTCGTTAATGGGAACAAAAATGGTTATTAACGAATTTGTTGCCTACAGCGATCTGTCTCCTTTAATTGCACAGGGTGCTCTCAGTGCCAAATCGATAGTTATTGCCAGTTTTGCCTTATGCGGATTCGCTAACTTCAGTTCAATTGCAATACAGCTTGGAGGCATAGGTGCAATGGTCCCTCACCGGAAAGCTGATCTGGCCAGGCTTGGTTTTAAAGCCATGATTTGCGGTACAATGGCATCATATATATCTGCCTCACTGGCAGGTATCCTCATGTGACCCGGTTTTTTATCATTATAATTGAAACATTAGTCAAAAATCATGATTTCAGTAAACATTCTGAAATAGTGGTTAAGTATATTTATAATATATTGATTATCTTAATGTTTTAATCTGAATCCTCTTCCCGATGACCCTCCTGCATGCATTCGCAAATCAATTTTGACCATTTTTTGACGAGTTTGAAAACTCTTATGTTTAACAGCCTTTTATTGTTTATCAACAGCAAATTTCTTCCTTTTTATACCGGTTAAAAAGTTCTTATTGACCATCCGGTGAGTCATCTGAACTTGATAGAAATCTTCTATGGTTATATTTTTAAACCCTGGATTCTTATAAAATGAATGTATGTGATCTTAAATGAATTTATTCAGGAAAATTAAGAAATAACCTCTGTAAATATGAAAAATGTATTTTTTGGCTGCCTCGGGATAATTACATTGATCCTGATATCATGTAATAATCAGAATAACAAAAATGAAAATGCAAATGCTGACAACATTGTTTTGCAGCAGGAAGACGGAACTGTAATACTTAAGCTGGATAATGCTGAGTGTTACAGTAATGAAGTGGATCCTTCCAGCAATACAGCCGAATGGAATGTGGCCATTTCAAATCCGGGACGTTATAAGATTTGGATATCAAGTGCCACAAAGGATACACTTGATCTGAATTATACGCACAAGATAAAAGTAAATCTTCAGGATAGTCAGCTGGATGTAAAACCTGAATACAGTAAGATTATACAGAATTCCGAAGATGTTAAATATCCTTATTTTCAGGCTGATTCATATATGGGGACATTCTATATTTCCGAACCGGGAGAATATATTATTCAGATTATAAGTGAATTAATAGTCTCCGAGGGACCAAGAGCTCAGATATCTGCAGTTACGGAGGGAATAAAACTTATGTCGCTTGTCCTTACGCCTTCAACAAGGTAAATTGTCTGTGTATAAATCAGAATCTGTCAAGCCACCTGAATTTTTTCGAACGGTCGCCGAATTTCAGCGCCATTGTAAGTTCATGGGTACCATATGTAACCCTCTGAATTTCGTTGAGTGTAAAATCGAATGAATATCCGAAGTACATAGATGTCATTTCAATCCGGCTGTTTATATATCTGAAGCCGAAATTACCAACAATAGCACCACCTGTTCTGTACGAGAATCCTGCCCAGAAGCTCTGGTTATAGGTATATGTAAAGCCCAGGTCGGCCTGAGGTTTTAACTGTTCAGATACTCTGAGAAGAGCTGATGGTTTTAACTCGGTTTTAGTACCTACATTGATATTGTATGAACCAAAAACATTGATATGCCTGTACATCTCATAGTTTTTATGTGCACTGCTTCCTATTTTGGCAGCAGCACCAAATAATTGCTGTGCCGAGAACCCAAGGTCAAATCTCGGATTGAGAAGGTAAATACCAAAATCTGCATCAGGGATAAAGACTCCCCTTCGCATATTATCGTTAAGCCATGGTTCATTCGGGTCCTCAAAGCTTGTTTCATCGGCATTAATTTTCAGATGATAACCGGTAAATGAAAGTCCAAGTGATAATTGAGTATAATCTTCAACCCAGAGATGGTATGAATATGTTCCCTGGAAACCAGTTCTTTGAACAAGGGCATTCCTGTCGCTGAATATGTATCCTCCAAATCCTATGTTACCTTCGGTTTTAGGCCGGTATACAGTCCTGTTAAAGAGAGTGGTCCCCAGTTTATACCTTCTTTTGAGAAACCTGGTCTGCCAGCTTAATGAATAAGTTCTGGGTGCTCCATCGTACCCGACCCACTGCTGTCGTGCAGTAAGATTAAAGCTTGTATATCCGTCGCTACCGGCATGTGCCGGGTTGATAAGGAACTTGTTGTAGAGATACTGGCTGTATAAAGGTATCTGCTGTGCCTTCGAAATCTGTCCTGCCAAAACAAATAATAATAATATGTAAACCAGCCTTTTCATTATATTAATATTATTACATTATCTGACTATTGTTACATCACCTATTATCGGTTTGGATCCGTTATGCAGGTCAATCACGTAATGGTATCCGTCAACAGGTAACATTACGCCCTGGCTTCGTCCATCCCATGAACGGGGATATCCATTTTCTGACCTCCAGACCATCTGACCCCAGCGGTTATAAATTGTAATCACTACTTCGGGGTAGAGTTCAATATTACCAATATTCCAAACATCATTAATATCATCCTTGTTAGCTGATATTGCTTCAGGAATAATCAGACATATCTTATTTTTAGCCATCAACCTCACAGGTTCAGTTACCGTACATTCATTCATATCTGTAACCGTAAGGCTATAGGTTCCCTGGGTGATGTTTGAAAGGATCCTGTTAGTCGAACTGTCGGACCAGAGGTATGTGTAATCATTTATTATAACGCCTCCGGTTACTTCCGGTCTTATCTCTCCATCAGGGGTGTCAGGACAGAACGGCTGGGTAGCATCAAAAGTTATTTGTATAGGTTCCGGATCTGTAAGAGTAACAGTTGAGTCGGCCTGGCAATTATTTGAGTCGGTAAGTATTATTTTGTAAGTATTGGCTGCCAGGTTTGACCTGTTTCGTCCAATATAACCATCAACCCAAAGATAATCAACCTGCCCTACATTGTTAACAGCATCGATATTTACAAACCCTGTCTGGCCTCCGTTACAATCGATGTTATAGTTTCCATCAGAGCTTATTGAAGGCTCGATTACCATACTTAAACGTTCAGGCTGATTAAGTTCAAAGGTGTCGGCTGTCGGACACATATTTCTGTCGATAATCAGCATTGTATATTCTCCTGCTGTCAATCCTGAAATATCTTCTGTTGAAGCTATATTACCTTCTGGTCCTCTCCAGTCAAATTTAAACGGAGCAAGATCGGCTAAAGGAGTGATGTCTATGAATCCGTCTGATTTACCAAAGCAACTGACTTCAAATCCGTTGTAATCGGAGATAACAACCGAATATTCCAGTCTCGGATGTACCCAGACAATAATTGTCTCAGTCGGGCCAGTACAAACAGTTCCCCCATCCTCAGGTATGATCTGCGGTGTAAACCGGTATTCTACTTTTTGCAGTATAGTTGAATTATTTATTAATGCTTCATGGA
Source organism: uncultured Bacteroidales bacterium (assembly GCA_963736675.1). Taxonomy (GTDB): domain Bacteria; phylum Bacteroidota; class Bacteroidia; order Bacteroidales; family VadinHA17; genus LD21. The sequence goes on along the minus strand of CAVTPT010000002.1, from coordinate 15,146 downwards.
TATCATTATCGTTTGCATAGGTTCCACCCGACATCTGACCTGTTATTCCACGATCGGCTATGACAACCAGATCATATACCCACTGACCGCGTACTGAGACATTTGGATTGTTAAGCAGGATATTTGCTGTCTCACCGTTACATATTACGGTATCGGGTAATGATACTTCAATTTCGGGTTCAGGATTCACCCACACATTAGCATTAACCGGAGTCAGGTCACAAAGTCCGTAAACCTTCGGAGTAACAGTATAGATGACATTATGAGCTACTTTATCCAGGTTGTTCAGAGTCTGACTTATTGATGTATTCAATCCGGTATTATCTGCCGAAGCCCCCTGTATTCTTTCCGAAGCCTCAACTGTCCATGTCCAGGTAGTACCAGGTATATTATTTGTAAAGACAAGATTTATTGTTTCTCCATCGCAAATAACATCGTTCTGAGGAGTAATAACCGGATTGGGAGTTACAGCGTAAACTACCGTAACAACTGATGTACATGTTCCCGTGTTGCCCGAATTGTCAGTTACGGTCAGAATAACATTATTCGGCCCCAGATCGGTACAATCGAATTCAGTAATATCAAGTTCCATTGAGGCAATTCCGCAGTTGTCTGAACTTCCGTTGTTTATATCCTCCGGAGAGATTGTATAGGTACCGGTATTTATATCCAGCCATACTGTAATATTCTGACAGATGGCAACCGGATCAGTTTCGTCAGTGACTGTTATTGTAAAGCTGCATGATGCAGATAAACCATAATCATCAGTTACTGTATAGATTATTTCGGTTACACCCAGATTGAAAATATGGCTTTCGATATTGTTTATACCGTCCGATGGAGATTCGTCAAGAGTTGCTCCAGTCATTCTCCAGGTAAGCGATTCGATATTGTCATTGGGATCACTGAATGAAGCGGAGAGACCATTATTGATCAGAGTGTCACAGCTATGATCAGTAGTCGTGGTAATAACAGGTGGCGGACAAATAATAACAGGAGCCAGGTTGTTAAGGGGAGTTATTACTATATTACTGGTTGCTTCCACCGATTCCATATTAGGATCGTAACCAGTTACTTCAGCAGTATTTCTGATTTCGCGGGCAAAAACGTCTGCACGGGTTACTGTATGTGTTGCAGTACAGGTGACTCTTGCTCCCGGTGTAAGTGTGTAAGGAGAATTTACACAGGTTACAATTGCATTAAGATCGGTAACGATTACTCCCGTAAGTGTTACATTACCGGTATTTGTGATTACTATCCCATAGTTGATTATTTCGCCAGCGGCTGAATAATTTACTGCATCAGTTGACTTTGTCACTGAAATTTCAGGCCTCTGATCAGCAGGAACCCTTATATCTGCAGATTCTGTATGTGATGTGCCGGCATATGTGTATGTTGCAGTTACCCTGTTATATATGCTGCCATTGTTTATGTCTGCCTGTGTTACAACATACACGGTATTTAGAGTTCTTGAGGCCCCCGGAGCCAGACTGGGCAATATCTGGTTTAACCCTGTCAGAGGATCATCAATAACAATACTGGTCAGTGTAACATTACCTGTATTTGTCACCACTATCGGGAAATTGATTCTTTCCCCGGCTGAGTCATAATTGTCACTGTCAGCTCTTTTGGTTATGCTGATATCAGGTTGCTGGACAGCAGTGACTCTTTCACTATCAGACCCACGACGTGAAATATTATCAAAGGTATATGTAAAAGTAGCTGTATTGTCAACATATCCTCTGTTCAAATCACCCTGTAATATTGAATAGTTGACTGTTATAGTTGTAGTCTGACCTGGTTCAAGCCGGGCAACAATCTGACTTAAGTGTGTAAGCGGATCATTGACAGTGATATTGGTTATGGTTACATTACCAGTATTTGAAAGTACGATCGAGTAGTGAATAATATCACCTACCGCATCGTAGGTGGTTTCATCTGCATCCTTTCTAATAGTAAGTGCGGGTACCTGAATTCCGTTAACAGATTCAGAATCATTTACATTATATGTTACCGCTCCTACAATAAATGTTGCAGTGGCAGTATTGTTAATAATTCCTGCATTAAGATCCTGCTGTCTGACTGTATAGGTTGTCGTAATGGTAGTTGAAGCGTTTGGATCCAGCGTGGATATGGTCTGACTCAGGTTGGTCAGCGGATCCCTGACAACAATATTGGTCAAAGTGATATTCCCGGTATTTCTTACAACAATGGTATAGTGTATCTGATCACCAACGTCTGTGAAATTATCCTCCCGTGCTGTCTTGTTTATTGAGAGTGTCGGGATCTGCCGTGCCGGTACAATGGCAATATCCCTGATTATAAGACTACCGTATGATACTATGACCTCATTAACTACCCTTCCGGCATTCAGATCGGCCAGCGTTGTGGTATAATCAGTATTAAAAGTTCGTGAGGCTCCCGGGGCCAGCGTAATAGTCTGAGTAAGGTTTGTAAGTGGATCATTTACACTGATGTTGGTCAGAGTAATATTTCCGGTATTTGTTACTACTATTGTAAAGTGTAACCGGGTACCAGCTGATGCAAAGCTTTCTTCAGCTGCCGTCTTTTCAACCCCTATTGAAGGTGTCTGTATTGCTGTGACAGTTTCGGTGTCGTCTTCTGAGAACTCTTCTCCTCCAATACTATAAGTAGCAGTTGCAGTGTTTATAACCTGACCTCTGTTAAGATCTTCCTGATTTATTATATAGGTTGTATTTATTGTCTGGGATGATCCGGGCGACAGACTTGATATAATCTGATTCAGATTAGTCAGCGGGTCAGTTACAACTATATTATGCAAAGTTACATATCCTGTGTTTGTCACCACGATAGAATAGTGAATCTGATTATCAATCCCTGAATAATTCCTTTCTCTGGCTGTTTTGGTAATACTCAGACCTGAGATGTTTTCTATCGGAGTTACTGCAGTGTCTTCGGTTGGTCCTGGTATTTCATCTGTCACAACACTGATCCTGTTTACAAGATCATCGCCTGCATCAATTTCGGATTGAGTCACAGCATAAGTGGCTGTATAAGTCCATGTTTCTCCGGGATTAAGAACATCGTCATCAGTAATGCTTTCAACCGGATTACCCAGACTACCGGACCCTGTACCTGGATAGGTTTCTGTTGCAACAACATTGTGAATACTGATGTTACCGGTATTCCTTACAACTATCTGGTATGTTACTACCTGACCCTCAGATCTGACAGGATCAGTACTGATCTGTGTCTTTTCAACCGTCAATCCTGTATTGGCTTCTATTGTCGTCACTGCATCGTCAGACCCAGGTTCAGGAATTTCGTATGCTGTAACCGTGGCAATGTTGACAAGATCTTCACCGGCATCAAAGTCTGCCTGAGTTGCATTATAAACTGCAGAGTAGATCCATGTTTCATTAATGTCGAGTACCCCGTCGTTATCCGTATCACCTGAGATGTAAGTTACTTCACCGGCAAGTTCATCTTCAACCTGGATGTTTGTAAGACTGGTTTCACCGGTATTGGCAACTGTTATAGTATATCTCAGGGTGGCAGGAGAATTTATTTCAGTCAGATCAACTATCTTATTGATCGAGATTGCAGGATTTATTACGAGAATATCCATTCTGGCTGTTGTGGCACACTGCCCTGCTGAAGGTGTAAATGTATAGGTTACAATTCCGGGAGCAGATGTGTTTATAATAGCAGGATCCCAGGTACCGGAAATGCCATTTGATGATGTAGCTGGCAATTCAGGAGGAATGCTGTTCAGAATAAGTGGATTAATCTGGGTAAATAATGGGGTGATTTCAGAAACAATTTCAATTGTCAGATAAGCCGGTCCGGCACACTGACCATCATCAGGTGTAAAGGTATAGTCGGTAGTTATGGTGTTATTGATAGCCGGGCTCCAGGTACCTGTTATCCCATTGGTTGAGGTAGTCGGCAGTGCAGGTATCGCAGAACCTTCACAGAATGGTCCTACAGCATCAAATTCTGGGGTGATACTTTCACTGATAGTAATTGTCAGGGTAACCGTATCAGCGCACTGGTCAGCATCAGGAGTGAAGGTATATTCAGTGGTTACGGTATTATCGATAGCAGGGCTCCATGTACCTGTTATTCCATTTGTTGAGGAAGTCGGCAGTGCAGGTATTGCAGAATCTGTGCAGAATGGTCCTACAGCATCAAATTCAGGAGTGATACTTTCGCTGATTATAATTGTCAGGGTAGCTATATCAGCGCACTGGTCAGCATCAGGAGTAAAGGTATATTCAGTAGTTACGGTATTATCGATAGCAGGGCTCCATGTACCTGCTATTCCATTTGTTGAGGTAGTCGGCAGTGAAGGTATATCAGAGCCTGTACAGAATGGTCCCACAGCATCAAATTCAGGAGGGATACTTTCGCTGATTATAATTGTCAGGGTAGCCGTATCAGCGCACTGGTCAGCATCAGGAGTGAAAGTATACTCAGTAGTTTCGGTATTATCGATAGCAGGGCTCCACGTACCTGTTATTCCATTTGTTGAGGAAGTCGGCAGTGCAGGTATTGCAGAACCTGTGCAGAATGGTCCTACAGCATCAAATTCAGGAGTGATACTTTCGCTGATTATAATTGTCAGGGTAACCGTATCAGCGCACTGGTCAGCATCAGGAGTGAAAGTATACTCAGTAGTTTCGGTATTATCGATAGCAGGGCTCCATGTACCTGTTATACCATTTGTTGAGGTAGTCGGCAGATCGGATATAACAGCACCTTCGCAGAACGGTCCGACAGCATCGAATTCAGGAGTTATTGTTTCGTTGATAATGATAGTCAGAGTAGCCGTATCAGCGCACTGGCCAGCATCTGGTGTGAAAGTGTACTCAGTTGTGGCGGTATTGTTGATAGCCGGGCTCCATGTACCTGTTATACCATTTGTTGAGGTAGTCGGCAGATCGGATATAACGGCACCTTCACAGAATGGTCCTACAGCATTGAACTCAGGTATGATTGTCTCATCGACCCGGATTGTCAAGGTGACTGTTTCAGCACACTGGTTATTTTCAGGAGTAAAGGTGTAAGTTGTTGTCTGGGTATTATCGATTTCAGGGCTCCAGGTACCTGTTATACCGTTTGTTGAAATAGTGGGCAGGTCATCGATGTCAGCACCTTCGCAGAACGGTCCGACAGCATCGAATTCAGGAGTTATTGTTTCGTTGATAATGATAGTCAGAGTAACCGTATCAGCGCACTGGCCATCATCAGGTGTGAAAGTGTACTCAGTTGTAGCGGCATTGTTGATAGCCGGGCTCCAGGTACCTGTTATACCGTTTGTTGATATAGCGGGCAGGTCATCGATGTCAGCTCCTTCGCAGAACGGACCAACGGCATCGAATTCAGGTGTTATTGTTTCGTCGATAATGATTGTCAGAGTAGCCGTTTCAGCGCACTGGCCAGCATCTGGTGTGAAAGTGTACTCAGTTGTAGCGGCATTGTTGATAGCCGGGCTCCAGGTACCTGTAATGCCATTATTTGATGCGAACGGCAGGGCGGGTATTTGGGCACCTTCACAGAATGGTTCAACGGCATCGAATGTCGGAGTTGTAGGATATGGCCCTTGCTCGACTGTAGCATCAGCCGTAGCAGTACAGTTGTTAGCATCAGTAACGGTGACCGAGTAATTACCAGCGGGCACATCAGTTAAGTCTTCAGTAGTAGCGCCGTTGCTCCACAGGAATGTGTAAGGCTCAGTACCTCCGGTAGCGGTAACTGCAATAGAAGTAGTACCTCCGTCACAGAGGATCTCATCAGCTGTAGCGGTCACCGTAATAGGCTCAGGAGCAGGAGCGACGGTTAGAGTAGCTGTAGCGGAGCAGAGGTTAGCGTCTCTGACGGTAATAGTATAGTCGCCAGCTTCGATATTATCAAATGAACTGGCATCCTGGAAAGTGGTACCGTCGATAGAGTACTGGTAAGGCTCAGTACCTCCGGTAGCGGTAACTGCAATAGAAGTAGTACCTCCGTCACAGAGGATCTCATCAGCTGTAGCGGTCACCGTAATAGGCTCAGGAGCAGGAGCGACGGTTAGAGTAGCTGTAGCGGAGCAGAGGTTAGCGTCTCTGACGGTAATAGTATAGTCGCCAGCTTCGATATTATCAAATGTACTGGCATCCTGGAAAGTGGTACCGTCGATAGAGTACTGGTAAGGCTCAGTACCTCCGGTAGCGGTAACTGCAATAGAAGTAGTACCTCCGTCACAGAGGATCTCATCAGCTGTAGCGGTCACCGTAATAGGCTCAGGAGCAGGAGCGACGGTTAGAGTAGCTGTAGCGGAGCAGAGGTTAGCGTCTCTGACGGTAATAGTATAGTCGCCAGCTTCGATATTATCAAATGTACTGGCATCCTGGAAAGTGGTACCGTCGATAGAGTACTGGTAAGGCTCAGTACCTCCGGTAGCGGTAACTGCAATAGAAGTAGTACCTCCGTCACAGAGGATCTCATCAGCTGTAGCGGTCACCGTAATAGGCTCAGGAGCAGGAGCGACGGTTAGAGTAGCTGTAGCGGAGCAGAGGTTAGCGTCTCTGACGGTAATAGTATAGTCGCCAGCTTCGATATTATCAAATGAACTGGCATCCTGGAAAGTGGTACCGTCGATAGAGTACTGGTAAGGCTCAGTACCTCCGGTAGCGGTAACTGCAATAGAAGTAGTACCTCCGTCACAGAGGATCTCATCAGCTGTAGCGGTCACCGTAATAGGCTCAGGAGCAGGAGCGACGGTTAGAGTAGCTGTAGCGGAGCAGAGGTTAGCGTCTCTGACGGTAATAGTATAGTCGCCAGCTTCGATATTATCAAATGAACTGGCATCCTGGAAAGTGGTACCGTCGATAGAGTACTGGTAAGGCTCAGTACCTCCGGTAGCGGTAACTGCAATAGAAGTAGTACCTCCGTCACAGAGGATCTCATCAGCTGTAGCGGTCACCGTAATAGGCTCAGGAGCAGGAGCGACGGTTAGAGTAGCTGTAGCGGAGCAGAGGTTAGCGTCTCTGACGGTAATAGTATAGTCGCCAGCTTCGATATTATCAAATGAACTGGCATCCTGGAAAGTGGTACCGTCGATAGAGTACTGGTAAGGCTCAGTACCTCCGGTAGCGGTAACTGCAATAGAAGTAGTACCTCCGTCACAGAGGATCTCATCAGCTGTAGCGGTCACCGTAATAGGCTCAGGAGCAGGAGCGACGGTTAGAGTAGCTGTAGCGGAGCAGAGGTTAGCGTCTCTGACGGTAATAGTATAGTCGCCAGCTTCGATATTATCAAATGAACTGGCATCCTGGAAAGTGGTACCGTCGATAGAGTACTGGTAAGGCTCAGTACCTCCGGTAGCGGTAACTGCAATAGAAGTAGTACCTCCGTCACAGAGGATCTCATCAGCTGTAGCGGTCACCGTAATAGGCTCAGGAGCAGGAGCGACGGTTAGAGTAGCTGTAGCGGAGCAGAGGTTAGCGTCTCTGACGGTAATAGTATAGTCGCCAGCTTCGATATTATCAAATGAACTGGCATCCTGGAAAGTGGTACCGTCGATAGAGTACTGGTAAGGCTCAGTACCTCCGGTAGCGGTAACTGCAATAGAAGTAGTACCTCCGTCACAGAGGATCTCATCAGCTGTAGCGGTCACCGTAATAGGCTCAGGAGCAGGAGCGACGGTTAGAGTAGCTGTAGCGGAGCAGAGGTTAGCGTCTCTGACGGTAATAGTATAGTCGCCAGCTTCGATATTATCAAATGTACTGGCATCCTGGAAAGTGGTACCGTCGATAGAGTACTGGTAAGGCTCAGTACCTCCGGTAGCGGTAACTGCAATAGAAGTAGTACCTCCGTCACAGAGGATCTCATCAGCTGTAGCGGTCACCGTAATAGGCTCAGGAGCAGGAGCGACGGTTAGAGTAGCTGTAGCGGAGCAGAGGTTAGCGTCTCTGACGGTAATAGTATAGTCGCCAGCTTCGATATTATCAAATGAACTGGCATCCTGGAAAGTGGTACCGTCGATAGAGTACTGGTAAGGCTCAGTACCTCCGGTAGCGGTAACTGCAATAGAAGTAGTACCTCCGTCACAGAGGATCTCATCAGCTGTAGCGGTCACCGTAATAGGCTCAGGAGCAGGAGCGACGGTTAGAGTAGCTGTAGCGGAGCAGAGGTTAGCGTCTCTGACGGTAATAGTATAGTCGCCAGCTTCGATATTATCAAATGTACTGGCATCCTGGAAAGTGGTACCGTCGATAGAGTACTGGTAAGGCTCAGTACCTCCGGTAGCGGTAACTGCAATAGAAGTAGTACCTCCGTCACAGAGGATCTCATCAGCTGTAGCGGTCACCGTAATAGGCTCAGGAGCAGGAGCGACGGTTAGAGTAGCTGTAGCGGAGCAGAGGTTAGCGTCTCTGACGGTAATAGTATAGTCGCCAGCTTCGATATTATCAAATGTACTGGCATCCTGGAAAGTGGTACCGTCGATAGAGTACTGGTAAGGCTCAGTACCTCCGGTAGCGGTAACTGCAATAGAAGTAGTACCTCCGTCACAGAGGATCTCATCAGCTGTAGCGGTCACCGTAATAGGCTCAGGAGCAGGAGCGACGGTTAGAGTAGCTGTAGCGGAGCAGAGGTTAGCGTCTCTGACGGTAATAGTATAGTCGCCAGCTTCGATATTATCAAATGAACTGGCATCCTGGAAAGTGGTACCGTCGATAGAGTACTGGTAAGGCTCAGTACCTCCGGTAGCGGTAACTGCAATAGAAGTAGTACCTCCGTCACAGAGGATCTCATCAGCTGTAGCGGTCACCGTAATAGGCTCAGGAGCAGGAGCGACGGTTAGAGTAGCTGTAGCGGAGCAGAGGTTAGCGTCTCTGACGGTAATAGTATAGTCGCCAGCTTCGATATTATCAAATGTACTGGCATCCTGGAAAGTGGTACCGTCGATAGAGTACTGGTAAGGCTCAGTACCTCCGGTAGCGGTAACTGCAATAGAAGTAGTACCTCCGTCACAGAGGATCTCATCAGCTGTAGCGGTCACCGTAATAGGCTCAGGAGCAGGAGCGACGGTTAGAGTAGCTGTAGCGGAGCAGAGGTTAGCGTCTCTGACGGTAATAGTATAGTCGCCAGCTTCGATATTATCAAATGTACTGGCATCCTGGAAAGTGGTACCGTCGATAGAGTACTGGTAAGGCTCAGTACCTCCGGTAGCGGTAACTGCAATAGAAGTAGTACCTCCGTCACAGAGGATCTCATCAGCTGTAGCGGTCACCGTAATAGGCTCAGGAGCAGGAGCGACGGTTAGAGTAGCTGTAGCGGAGCAGAGGTTAGCGTCTCTGACGGTAATAGTATAGTCGCCAGCTTCGATATTATCAAATGAACTGGCATCCTGGAAAGTGGTACCGTCGATAGAGTACTGGTAAGGCTCAGTACCTCCGGTAGCGGTAACTGCAATAGAAGTAGTACCTCCGTCACAGAGGATCTCATCAGCTGTAGCGGTCACCGTAATAGGCTCAGGAGCAGGAGCGACGGTTAGAGTAGCTGTAGCGGAGCAGAGGTTAGCGTCTCTGACGGTAATAGTATAGTCGCCAGCTTCGATATTATCAAATGAACTGGCATCCTGGAAAGTGGTACCGTCGATAGAGTACTGGTAAGGCTCAGTACCTCCGGTAGCGGTAACTGCAATAGAAGTAGTACCTCCGTCACAGAGGATCTCATCAGCTGTAGCGGTCACCGTAATAGGCTCAGGAGCAGGAGCGACGGTTAGAGTAGCTGTAGCGGAGCAGAGGTTAGCGTCTCTGACGGTAATAGTATAGTCGCCAGCTTCGATATTATCAAATGAACTGGCATCCTGGAAAGTGGTACCGTCGATAGAGTACTGGTAAGGCTCAGTACCTCCGGTAGCGGTAACTGCAATAGAAGTAGTACCTCCGTCACAGAGGATCTCATCAGCTGTAGCGGTCACCGTAATAGGCTCAGGAGCAGGAGCGACGGTTAGAGTAGCTGTAGCGGAGCAGAGGTTAGCGTCTCTGACGGTAATAGTATAGTCGCCAGCTTCGATATTATCAAATGAACTGGCATCCTGGAAAGTGGTACCGTCGATAGAGTACTGGTAAGGCTCAGTACCTCCGGTAGCGGTAACTGCAATAGAAGTAGTACCTCCGTCACAGAGGATCTCATCAGCTGTAGCGGTCACCGTAATAGGCTCAGGAGCAGGAGCGACGGTTAGAGTAGCTGTAGCGGAGCAGAGGTTAGCGTCTCTGACGGTAATAGTATAGTCGCCAGCTTCGATATTATCAAATGAACTGGCATCCTGGAAAGTGGTACCGTCGATAGAGTACTGGTAAGGCTCAGTACCTCCGGTAGCGGTAACTGCAATAGAAGTAGTACCTCCGTCACAGAGGATCTCATCAGCTGTAGCGGTCACCGTAATAGGCTCAGGAGCAGGAGCGACGGTTAGAGTAGCTGTAGCGGAGCAGAGGTTAGCGTCTCTGACGGTAATAGTATAGTCGCCAGCTTCGATATTATCAAATGTACTGGCATCCTGGAAAGTGGTACCGTCGATAGAGTACTGGTAAGGCTCAGTACCTCCGGTAGCGGTAACTGCAATAGAAGTAGTACCTCCGTCACAGAGGATCTCATCAGCTGTAGCGGTCACCGTAATAGGCTCAGGAGCAGGAGCGACGGTTAGAGTAGCTGTAGCGGAGCAGAGGTTAGCGTCTCTGACGGTAATAGTATAGTCGCCAGCTTCGATATTATCAAATGAACTGGCATCCTGGAAAGTGGTACCGTCGATAGAGTACTGGTAAGGCTCAGTACCTCCGGTAGCGGTAACTGCAATAGAAGTAGTACCTCCGTCACAGAGGATCTCATCAGCTGTAGCGGTCACCGTAATAGGCTCAGGAGCAGGAGCGACGGTTAGAGTAGCTGTAGCGGAGCAGAGGTTAGCGTCTCTGACGGTAATAGTATAGTCGCCAGCTTCGATATTATCAAATGTACTGGCATCCTGGAAAGTGGTACCGTCGATAGAGTACTGGTAAGGCTCAGTACCTCCGGTAGCGGTAACTGCAATAGAAGTAGTACCTCCGTCACAGAGGATCTCATCAGCTGTAGCGGTCACCGTAATAGGCTCAGGTTGAGTAATTGAAACTGTTAATGGGAATGAACAATTTTGTGAATCAGTTGTAGTGACTGAATATGTTCCCGCACCAATAAGCGAAAGATCTTCGGTAGTTGCACCATTACTCCATAGATAAGTATATGGACTAGTTCCGCCGCTAACTGTAATATCAATAGATCCTGTTAATTCACCATAACAAAGTACGTTTGTATGACTTTCAATAGCTGATACTGGTGAATCTGGCTGACTTATAGTTGCGGTTGCAGTTGTTGTACATCCATTAGTATTAGTAATTATAACTGAATAAGTTCCTGCTGCTAAATCAATCAAATCTTCTGTAGTTGATCCATTGCTCCACAGGTATGTAAATGGTGTTCCACAACCTGTTACTGTGAGGTCAATAGATCCGGTCGAAGTATTGTGACATCTGGCATTTGAAACAGTAGTAGTAGCTGTAATCTCTACAGCAGTTACATTGAATGCAGCCGTCAGCGGAATCGTCTCGCACAGGTCAGTAATGGTCCAGGTAACTGTAACGGATCCACCCTCGCAGAGAACCGGTACTGTTTGAGTCAGGCTGTTGTTAGTAAGCACGGGATCGCAACCGTTTAGTACGTTCATTGCAGCAGTCTGTGCAGCTACCCAATCGGTGAATGCAGTCTGAAGCTCAGCCTGAGTTGCATAGTCGCAAGCGTCAGCCTCTAATGGGTCAGGAGCTGTATAAGTAATGTCAAGCGGAGCAGTTACATTGAATGCAGCCGTCAGCGGAATCGTCTCGCACAGGTCAGTAATGGTCCAGGTAACTGTAACGGATCCACCCTCGCAGAGAACCGGTACTGTTTGAGTCAGGCTGTTGTTAGTAAGCACGGGATCGCAACCGTTTAGTACGTTCATTGCAGCAGTCTGTGCAGCTACCCAATCGGTGAATGCAGTCTGAAGCTCAGCCTGAGTTGCATAGTCGCAAGCGTCAGCCTCTAATGGGTCAGGAGCTGTATAAGTAATGTCAAGCGGAGCAGTTACATTGAATGCAGCCGTCAGCGGAATCGTCTCGCACAGGTCAGTAATGGTCCAGGTAACTGTAACGGATCCACCCTCGCAGAGAACCGGTACTGTTTGAGTCAGGCTGTTGTTAGTAAGCACGGGATCGCAACCGTTTAGTACGTTCATTGCAGCAGTCTGTGCAGCTACCCAATCGGTGAATGCAGTCTGAAGCTCAGCCTGAGTTGCATAGTCGCAAGCGTCAGCCTCTAATGGGTCAGGAGCTGTATAAGTAATGTCAAGCGGAGCAGTTACATTGAATGCAGCCGTCAGCGGAATCGTCTCGCACAGGTCAGTAATGGTCCAGGTAACTGTAACGGATCCACCCTCGCAGAGAACCGGTACTGTTTGAGTCAGGCTGTTGTTAGTAAGCACGGGATCGCAACCGTTTAGTACGTTCATTGCAGCAGTCTGTGCAGCTACCCAATCGGTGAATGCAGTCTGAAGCTCAGCCTGAGTTGCATAGTCGCAAGCGTCAGCCTCGAATGGGTCAGGAGCTGTATAAGTAATGTCAAGCGGAGCAGTTACATTGAATGCAGCCGTCAGCGGAATCGTCTCGCACAGGTCAGTAATGGTCCAGGTAACTGTAACGGATCCACCCTCGCAGAGAACCGGTACTGTTTGAGTCAGGCTGTTGTTAGTAAGCACGGGATCGCAACCGTTTAGTACGTTCATTGCAGCAGTCTGTGCAGCTACCCAATCGGTGAATGCAGTCTGAAGCTCAGCCTGAGTTGCATAGTCGCAAGCGTCAGCCTCGAATGGGTCAGGAGCTGTATAAGTAATGTCAAGCGGAGCAGTTACATTGAATGCAGCCGTCAGCGGAATCGTCTCGCACAGGTCAGTAATGGTCCAGGTAACTGTAACGGATCCACCCTCGCAGAGAACCGGTACTGTTTGAGTCAGGCTGTTGTTAGTAAGCACGGGATCGCAACCGTTTAGTACGTTCATTGCAGCAGTCTGTGCAGCTACCCAATCGGTGAATGCAGTCTGAAGCTCAGCCTGAGTTGCATAGTCGCAAGCGTCAGCCTCGAATGGGTCAGGAGCTGTATAAGTAATGTCAAGCGGAGCAGTTACATTGAATGCAGCCGTCAGCGGAATCGTCTCGCACAGGTCAGTAATGGTCCAGGTAACTGTAACGGATCCACCCTCGCAGAGAACCGGTACTGTTTGAGTCAGGCTGTTGTTAGTAAGCACGGGATCGCAACCGTTTAGTACGTTCATTGCAGCAGTCTGTGCAGCTACCCAATCGGTGAATGCAGTCTGAAGCTCAGCCTGAGTTGCATAGTCGCAAGCGTCAGCCTCTAATGGGTCAGGAGCTGTATAAGTAATGTCAAGCGGAGCAGTTACATTGAATGCAGCCGTCAGCGGAATCGTCTCGCACAGGTCAGTAATGGTCCAGGTAACTGTAACGGATCCACCCTCGCAGAGAACCGGTACTGTTTGAGTCAGGCTGTTGTTAGTAAGCACGGGATCGCAACCGTTTAGTACGTTCATTGCAGCAGTCTGTGCAGCTACCCAATCGGTGAATGCAGTCTGAAGCTCAGCCTGAGTTGCATAGTCGCAAGCGTCAGCCTCTAATGGGTCAGGAGCTGTATAAGTAATGTCAAGCGGAGCAGTTACATTGAATGCAGCCGTCAGCGGAATCGTCTCGCACAGGTCAGTAATGGTCCAGGTAACTGTAACGGATCCACCCTCGCAGAGAACCGGTACTGTTTGAGTCAGGCTGTTGTTAGTAAGCACGGGATCGCAACCGTTTAGTACGTTCATTGCAGCAGTCTGTGCAGCTACCCAATCGGTGAATGCAGTCTGAAGCTCAGCCTGAGTTGCATAGTCGCAAGCGTCAGCCTCGAATGGGTCAGGAGCTGTATAAGTAATGTCAAGCGGAGCAGTTACATTGAATGCAGCCGTCAGCGGAATCGTCTCGCACAGGTCAGTAATGGTCCAGGTAACTGTAACGGATCCACCCTCGCAGAGAACCGGTACTGTTTGAGTCAGGCTGTTGTTAGTAAGCACGGGATCGCAACCGTTTAGTACGTTCATTGCAGCAGTCTGTGCAGCTACCCAATCGGTGAATGCAGTCTGAAGCTCAGCCTGAGTTGCATAGTCGCAAGCGTCAGCCTCGAATGGGTCAGGAGCTGTATAAGTAATGTCAAGCGGAGCAGTTACATTGAATGCAGCCGTCAGCGGAATCGTCTCGCACAGGTCAGTAATGGTCCAGGTAACTGTAACGGATCCACCCTCGCAGAGAACCGGTACTGTTTGAGTCAGGCTGTTGTTAGTAAGCACGGGATCGCAACCGTTTAGTACGTTCATTGCAGCAGTCTGTGCAGCTACCCAATCGGTGAATGCAGTCTGAAGCTCAGCCTGAGTTGCATAGTCGCAAGCGTCAGCCTCTAATGGGTCAGGAGCTGTATAAGTAATGTCAAGCGGAGCAGTTACATTGAATGCAGCCGTCAGCGGAATCGTCTCGCACAGGTCAGTAATGGTCCAGGTAACTGTAACGGATCCACCCTCGCAGAGAACCGGTACTGTTTGAGTCAGGCTGTTGTTAGTAAGCACGGGATCGCAACCGTTTAGTACGTTCATTGCAGCAGTCTGTGCAGCTACCCAATCGGTGAATGCAGTCTGAAGCTCAGCCTGAGTTGCATAGTCGCAAGCGTCAGCCTCGAATGGGTCAGGAGCTGTATAAGTAATGTCAAGCGGAGCAGTTACATTGAATGCAGCCGTCAGCGGAATCGTCTCGCACAGGTCAGTAATGGTCCAGGTAACTGTAACGGATCCACCCTCGCAGAGAACCGGTACTGTTTGAGTCAGGCTGTTGTTAGTAAGCACGGGATCGCAACCGTTTAGTACGTTCATTGCAGCAGTCTGTGCAGCTACCCAATCGGTGAATGCAGTCTGAAGCTCAGCCTGAGTTGCATAGTCGCAAGCGTCAGCCTCGAATGGGTCAGGAGCTGTATAAGTAATGTCAAGCGGAGCAGTTACATTGAATGCAGCCGTC
>CAVTPT010000001.1:0-807057 GCA_963736675.1 uncultured Bacteroidales bacterium | reverse complement strand
ACATTCTATTTTGTAAATAAGTGGCTTAGTAACTTTGCATATAAGGTAAATATTAACTGGTGGGTGTTTGTATTTTCCTTTTTAGTAGCTTCTATTGTAGTCCTTCTGACTGTACTATTTCGTTCATTCAAAACAGGACGAATTAATCCTGTTGAAAGTTTAAGATATGAATAATAGATATAGTATTAATTTAACTATAATATGGCGTATTATGAAATATTAACGTCTATTTGTAAAAAACTATGCAAATGATACGTTAAAGACACAACTTAACCAGAAACGAGGTAGAATAACTGATGGATATTATCAATAAAGGTTCTCATACTTGATAAACATTCAGGCTTCGGATCTGTTACTCGTTAGTCTGAATGAGCAAATACGGTCACTGGAGGCAAAACTGAGCTCAATCGGTCAGCGAAATGACTTTCTGGAAAATGAAATTCAGCACTATAGGCTCTCAAGAGCAAATAACTCCTTTGATAAAAAGGAGATAAACAGGTTAAAAAGAAGTCAATAAACTTGTATTTTATGTTTTTGAAAAATAAGGAAATTGATGAAAAGGATAAACTGATTTCAGGACTTAAGAAAAGTCAGAAAGAATACATTAGAATTATTGATGACCTCAGGAGCAAACTTATTTCCCAGATTAATACTTAAGCCCCACCTGATAAACCGGATACTATACGGCTAATCGTCACCTGGCATCCATGGCTCTTTTTCTGTCATAAATCTAAAAAACACATATTCAATAAAATAGCTGCCTGAAATGGAGAGGTTGTATTTATAAACGGAAAAAACAGTAATAAAACAGAAAAAACAGTAGGATATTTGAAAAGTACGTTATATATTTGCAAAAACAGTTGAAGCTATGAAGAAACTTACAAGAAAAGAAGAAGAAGCAATGCAAATTCTATGGAAAGCCCGGAAGGGGTTTATCAAAGATCTCATAGACCTTCAACCTGAACCAAGACCACTATATACAACATTCGCATCTGTAGTCCGTGGTCTGGAAGAAGAAGGGATTTATCGGACATAAGGCATACGGCAAGAATCATGAATATTTTCCTCTCATTTAAAAAAGAAGAATACAGAAAGAGCTTTATGAAAGAAGTAGTAAGCGACTATTTCGGATCCTCTTATAAAAACGTTGTATCTTTTTTGTTGATGAGAAAAAAATTACCGCAAAGGACCTAAGGAAACTTATAGAAATTATCGAGAAAGGAGAAGATAATGGATAGCCTGATATTATATCTGTTAAAAGTATCGGCAGGAACAATGGTTCTGTATCTCTTCCATCTGTTGGTCTATTCAATGGATTCGTTCTATAACAGAAACAGAATATCCCTGCTGCTTGTATTATTGCTTCCTGTTTTTCTGCCACTTGTAAGCGTAATCAACCATGCGGCGAATACAGGCCTTATTCAACCCTCAGGTACCATTTACAGAATAATCACATCAGAAAACCTGGTGGACACGACTGTTTCGGAAAAGATCAATTCCGTTAATGTAAACAATCTCCTGGTCTGGATTTACCTGTCGGGTGTAATAGTTTTAGCAGGCAGGGGAGTGGTTAAGATATTAAGGGCATTAATGTTCCAATGATGGATGAGGTTGTAATTGCAGGTTACAAATCATCATCCGCTGGAAATATAAATAATATGCCGGCAAATGATCATGCAATACTGAAGGCCGAATGTCTTCGTGTCGTCGCAGGCCAGATTGAAAGTTCTACATCCGAGTTTAAAAAGAAAGACATTGAATTTGCTCTCCCGTTTAAATTTCTGCTCAACAAGTTATATCTTTTCTTTATTGCAGGATGTGTTAAAGTATTTTTTATATTTATTTTTATTCCGGGTTTATTAGTATTGCCTGGCTATATTATCATGATAATTGTTTAATGCCAGCTTAAACGCCGGTGATTTAAATTCCAGTCTTCCCGCAATGCTGGATCCCAGGGTACCCGGCAGGCCCAAGCACAAATTATTCCCCACTCACAATTGTTCATGGCTCATAAGCTCGCCACGCGAAAGGTCCGGGTTCAGACGGGAGTATGCGTCATCACTGATTCTCATGATGCTGATTCATCAGAAAGAGATATTCTGTAATTTTGTCGCAGATAAAGAATAAAAAATAAGAGGGATATAAAAAAGCAGTTCTGGAGGTATTGGCAATATACAGCAATATTAAAAATGATATACTCACAGAAGAGGAGATTAAGCACCTGCCTGCTATTGTAAGGAAACATCCTTATTTTCTGGTTCAGTCGGAAAAGAAAAGATTACAAATTTCAGGGCAGAATTAAAGGGGGGATAAGATCGAATTCTTCAGAACCTTTTATGTCCCTCAAATGAGTACAATATAATTTCACCGACAAACCAACACGGCTTTTTTACATTGAAACAAAGAAAAAGGGTATACCTGCCAAAGGGATTCACCTTTACAGGAGAGCTGGGACAGCTATAATGCTTATAAAGATATTCGGACTCTTCACAGTGGTTGATGCTGATGGGTAAGAAACTGGACGAGGGAGAGACCGTAACCCTGTTCAACGATATGTGCTTTATGGCACCGGCTACACTGATTGACCGGAATATTGAGTGGAAGAGTACTTGCGACACAACTGTTGATGCAAGGTTCACCAATGCCAACATCACAATCAGTGCCACCCTGTTTTTTAATGAAGAGGGCAGGCTTGAAACTTTTTGAGCAATGACAGATTTGAAACTGCTGATGGTAAGAAGTATATCAACAATCCCTCTGTAGATCTGCCTACAGGTTATACAGAGATAAACGGATAGTCGTCTTCCATCAGGCAAAACTTATATACAAAAATCCGATGAAGAGTTTTGCTATGGTGAGTTTGACTTAATAAGCATAGAATACAACTGCAGGGATTTTAAGGGAACTTCAAAAGTATAACACATACAATGCCTTGAAAAGCAATTGACCGTCACTTTCTGAGCATGGTCCTTATGCTGTTGTAGTAATCCTTCAGTTGCATGCCGTTTTTATTGTTCTGCCTTCAACTTTTACAACAGATTTATGAAAAGAAAAAGCTGCGGCATGATGGATAGTATAGTAAACCCAAAATGAGACCCATCCCCGGTCAGAGCTTCTTAAAGAGATCAAGAAGACCAACCTGCTGGTTCCTGATGATCCTACGTTCCATAGCTCCATGTTTGTATTTTGAGGTAAAATATTGCCAGTATATAAGCTTCTCCCAGGTCTCTATTACCTGGTTTTTTATGTACATCCGCAATTCCCCTTGACCATGATCGTTTTTGGCTTTACCATTTTGAGGGTATCGTAGAAGGAAACATAATCATTATAGTTTTTCCCGTTCTCAATTTTCTTCGATTTAATTGCTCATTTTAAAAAATTTAAAGTGTTATAGCTGATCTTTGTATTAAAAGAGATCCGGAAGCCGCTGATTGTGACATTTTTGGAGCATGCCCGCATCACTTTACCACCGCGGTGTCAACCCGGTTGGTACCCATTTAAGGGTTCCTGATGTAATACTGCAAAGATATTCTTTTAAAAATTATAGAAATTAAGTTGGCATAATTCATGAATTATCCTTTAATTTAACATGCATTACAATTATGCATACCAACATTCATTTCATAATGGTAACGGGAACAGGATGAATCCATATTACAGCATTGGGTCCTGGAAATAACTGCATCTTGGGAAAACCTCCTATTTCTTTTTATCATCAGATACTACTGTCTTTCTTTTCGCTAAAAAGTTATGATGTACTTGCTCTAAAATAAAGATGTGCGTTTGATAAGTATATTTTCTTGTAATATGACAGATGTACATGATAGAGACGCTAGCTATAATATGAGTCAGATAAAGGGTAAGGACACCAAACTGGAAATGTTCGATTCGTAGTTTTTATTTTCACAAGGATTGATCCCTGGACCGCTGATAAAAAATTACCAAACTTAAAAGTGACACATTCGGTGTTACCAAAATAAAACAGTAATTTTTATTGATGGCCTGATGCTCCCTGGATGGGCATGAAGGATGCAGTTATTTTTATAATACCAAAAACCAAGGACGAATGGTGGTTGGCTAAAATCAATAGGAATAAGCAGTTAGACGATAATAATTTACAAACATTGACTTAACGAGGTTGGAAAGTTTTGATGATCTTCCAATGTGAGCTTAAAACCAATAATCGACAAAAAACATTAAATGAACTCCTCGATAAGATATATTGATTTATTTGCTGGAGTGAGCCTTTCCGAAGGTTTTATCAGAGAAGGATTTTCAGCCGGAGAGCTGATGTTGAAAATACAAGAATGCTGTGACACGCTGAAAACAGCTTGCTTATCATCACCTGACTCAGAATAATAAATTATGCAATCGCAACGCCTATCTTCAGAACTAACCCGTGACATTTTCAGGGCAACATCCGGATTCAATAATGGAATCTGTAAAAATAAACCAAGAAATTTCAGGTAAAAACAATAGACGGTATTTTTAGCAATATTGACAGGCAATTAGACGGCCATACAATTGGATTCATAATTCGGACATACACCGTGAAAATGCATATTCACTTGTTGGAAGAAGCAGAGGTACCCAACTGCATGAAGGGAGATAAAAGACTTTTTGTTTCGTTATTATGGTGAATTTTTAAAAAAGTATAAACCAGAATATTTTGTTTTTGAAAATGTATTAGGATTGTTCTAACACCCAGTGTACAAAAACAGGCCCATGAAACGCTTCAATTATTTGAATCCAAAGGGTATTCAGTTGCTGAGCGAACACTATTAAATGCTGAGGAATATGGAGTTTTGCAGAAACGAAGAAGGGTGATAATAATGGGGCAAAGAGGATTAAGAAAATTTGATTTCCCTGAATTGGGGAAAGTTGAAAATAAGTGGCAAATTAAAAAGGATTTGTTTTACTATTTGCCTTATTTAAATCCTGGCGATGACGATAATTTTGTTAAATATACACAACCGGTAAAAGATTATTTGAAAAACAGCTATGATTCGCGTTGGGAACGAAATAGTAACACAACACATAACCAGACATCATAACGAAAGAGATTTGGAAATTTATTCAATTGCTATTAAGAAATGGGTAAATGAAAAACGAACGTTAAAAATATCTACCTTCTGGTGAGACTAAACCCATAATAATACAGAAGCGTTTCTGGACCGTTTTAAAGTAGTTGGTCCTGAAGGACATTCACACACAATAGAGCTGATATATCAAAAGATGGTCATTATTATATTTATCCAGATTTAGATCAAATACGTCTGACCTATCAGTATGCTGGAAGCTGCCAGAATTCAGTCATTTCCTGATGATTATTTTTTTGAAGGTGGTAGAACGAGCATTTAAACAAATGGGAAATGCAGTACCACCTTTAATGGGCAAAGGCGATTGCAAAAACTATTTATAACCTTTTTAATAGAAAAATAATCACAAGTTTTTAACTGATATGTTTGAAGTTGCATGCAATATCTAATAAATCTATTGCTGAACAAGGATATAGCTTGGAATCTTTCGTTAGCTGACTTGATGGACAATTCAATAACTCAAAGCAAAATTGAAGTGCTTGTTATTATGAACCAGCCATTCACTATGTTTATCGCGGACAATGGTAACGGAATGGATGAGGAAACACTTAAAGCAAGCATGCAGTTTCCGAGTAATTCACCCGAAGAAGAAAGAAATATTTTTGATCTTGGAAGATTTGGATTAGGTATGAAGAGAGCATCCTTTTCACAGACAAGATGCTTTACGGTTATATCAAAAAAGAAAGAATCAAAAACTTATTGTGGAAGAACTTGGGATGTTAACTATCTTATACCGCAATGCGCACGACTGTCAATACAGAAGATGAAATAACAGAACTTATTTTCAAAAAGATCGATCACTCAGCTGAAGGACATTAATAACTTTGAGAATTTTGATGCTAACACAATTGTTGTGTGGAAAGTGAGCTCCACAAGTTTGAAACACTAGTGATAAATAGTCAGAAGTTATTTCTGTTATCTGTTTCTTTAATGCAGATTGCCTGATGTGTTCTTCCAGATAAGTTTCAAACTTGTAAAGTCCTTTCCACACAACAATTGTGTTAGCATCAAAATTCTCAAAGTTATTAAGATGTCCTTCGCTGAGTGATCGATACTTTTGAATAAGTTCTGTTATTTCATCTTCTGTATTAACCAACAATCTCCACTTACCAACTTTTTTAAGATAGTTAACATCCCAAGTTCTTCCACAATAAGTTTTTGATTCTTTCTTTTTTGATATAACCGTAAAGCATCTTGTCTGTGAAAAGGATGCTGTCTTCATACCTAATCCAAATCTTCCAAGATCAAAAATATTTCTTTCTTCTTCGGGTGAATTACTCGGAAACTGCATGCTTGCTTTAAGTGTTTCCTCATCCATTCCGTTACCATTGTCAGCAATAAACATAGTGAATGGCTCCTGGTTCATAATAACAAGCACTTCAATTTTGTTGGCATTTGCTGATATTGAATTGTCCATCAAGTCAGCTAACGAAGATTCCAAGCTATATCCTTGTTCAGCAATAGATTTTATTAGATATTCAGGATTTGGGTCTGCAACTTCAAACATATAGTAAAAACTTGTGATTATTTTCTATTAAAAAGGTTATAAATAGTTTTTGCAATCGCCTTTGCCATTAAAGGTGGTACTGCATTCCCGATTTGTTTAAATGCTGCCGTTCTACCGCCTTCAAAAAAATAATCATCAGGAAATGATTGAATTCTGGCAGCTTCACGTACTGATAGTGAGCGTATTTGATCTAAATCTGGATAAATATAATAATGACCGTCTTTTGATATATGAGCTACTATTGTGTGTGAATGTCCTTCAGGATCAACTACTTTAAAACGGTCCAGAAACGCTTCTGTATTATTATGGGTTTTAAGTCTGGCCGGAAGGTCAGAATATTTTAACCTGGTTTTTTCATTTACCCATTTCTTAATAGCAATTGAATAAATTTCCAAATCTCTTTCGTTATGATGTCTGGTTATGTGTTGTGTTACTATTTCGTTCCCAACGCGAATCATAGCTGTTTTCAAATAATCTTTTACCGGTTGTGTATATTTAACAAAATTATCGTCATCGCCAGGATTTAAATAAGGCAAATCATAAAACAAATCCTTTTTAATTTGCCACTTATTTTCAACTTTCCCCAATTCAGGGAAATCAAATTTCTTAATCCCTCTTTGCCCCATTATTATCACCCTTCTTCGTTTCTGCAAAACTCCATATTCCTCAGCATTTAATATTGTTGGCTCAGCAACTGAATACCCTTTGGATTCAAATAATTGAAGCATTTCATTGAGATAACTTTTTGTACCTGCAGTCAACAATCCTAATACATTTTCAAAAACAAAATATTCTGGTTTATACTTTTTTAAAAATTCACCATAATAACGAAACAAAAAGTTCCTTTTATCTCCCTTCATGCGGTTAGGATCTCTGCTTCTTCCAACAAGTGAATATGCCTGGCAAGGTGGTCCTCCGATTATCAAATCAATATTATGGCCGTCTAATTGCCTGTCAATATTGCTAAAAATACCGTCTATTGTTTTACCTGAAATTTCTTCGTTTATTACAGATTCCATTATTGAATCCGGGATATTCCCCCATAAAATGTCACGGGTTAGTTCATTTTGAAGATAGGCATTGTAGATACATAATTTATTATTCTGAGTCAGGTGATGATAAGCAAGCCTTGTTTTCAGCGTGTCACAGGCATTCTTGTCCATTTCAACGTGGGCTACCGGCTGAAATCCTTCTCTGATAAAACCTTCGGAAAGGCCACCAGCTCCGGCAAATAAATCAATATATCTTATCGAGGAGTTCATTTAATGTTTTTTGTCGATTATTGGTTTTAAGCTCACATTCAAAAATAGTCAAAACTTTCCAACCTGATTTATGCAATGTTTGTAAATTATTATCGTCTAACTGCTTATTCCTATTGATTTTAGCCAACCACCATTCAGTCCTGGTTTTTGGTATTATAAAATAACTGCATCCTTCATGCCCGTGCCAGAAACAGCCATGAATAAAAATTACTGTTTTATATTTTGGTAACACAATATCTGGCTTCCCTGGTAATTTTTTATCATGCAGCCGGTATCTGAATCCTTGTGAAAATAAAAACTTACGAATCAACATTTCGGGTTTGGTGTCCTTACCCTTTATCTGACTCATATTATAGCTCCTGGTTCTCTTATCATGTACATCTGTCATATTACAAATATACTTATCAAACGCACATCTTTATTTTCAAGACAAGTACATCATAACTTTAGCAAAAGAAAGACAGTAGTATCTGATGATAAAAAAGAAATCAGAGGTACTCCCGGAGTCCGGTTTCCCAGGACCCCAATGCTGTAATATGGATTCATCCTGTTCCCGTTACCATTATGAAATGAATGTTGGTATGCGTAATTGTAATGCATGTTAAATTAAAGGATAATTCATGAATTATGCCAGACTTAATTTCTATAATTTTTAAAAGAATATCTTTGCAGTATTACATCAGGAACCCTTGAATGGGTACCAACCGGGTTGACACCACGGTGGTAAAGTGATGCGGGCAGTCTGCCAAAAATGTCACAATCAGCGGCTTCCGGATCTCTTTGATGCAAAGATCAGCTATAACACTTTAAATTTTTTAAAATGGCAGATGAGATCAGAGAAAATTCAGAACAGGAAAAAGCTATTAATGATTATGTTTCCTTCTACGATACCCTTAAAATGGTAAAGCCAAAAACAATCAGTCAATATCAGGCTGAAGGGGAATTGCGGATGTACATAAAAAACCAGGTAATAGAGACCTGGGAGAAGCTTATATACTGGCAATCTCTTTACCTCGAAGAGGTAAGGAAAGGTGGAGGGACTATGGGACATAAGGTCGGTAGTATCAGGAACCAGCAGGTTGGTCTTCTTGATCTCTTTAAGAAGCTCTGACCGGGGATGGGTATTCTATCATTTGGGTTTACTATACTATCCATCATGCGGGCAGCTTTCTTTTCATAAATCTGTTGTAAAAGTTGAAGGCAGAACAATAAAAACGGCATGCAACTGAAGGATTACTACAACAGCATAAGGACCATGCTGCAGAAAGTGACGGTCAATTGCTTTTCAAGGCATTGTATGTGTTATACTTTTGAAGTTTACTTAAAATCCCTGCAGTTGTATTCTATGCTTATTAAGTCAAACTCACCATAGCAAAAGTCTTCATCGGGATGTTTGTATATAAGTTTTGCGCCTGATGGAAGACGGTATCCGTTTATCTCTGTATAACCTGTCACGGGGGTAAGCCAGGGATTGTTGATATACTTCTTACCATCAGCAGTTTCAAATCTGTCATTGCTCAAAAAGTTTTCAAGCCTGCCCTCTTCATTAAAAAACAGGGTGGCACTGATTGTGATGTTGGCATTGGTGAACCTTGCATCAACAGTTGTGTCGCCGGTCTCTTTCCACTCAATATTCCGGTCAATCAGTGTAGCCGGTGCCATAAAGCACATATCGTTGAACAGGGTTACGGTCTCTCCCTGGTCCATTTCCTTACCCCTGGCATCAACCACTGTGAAGAGTCCGAATATCTTTATAAGCATTATAGCTGTCCGGTCTCTGTAAAGGTGAATCCCTTTGGCAGGTATACCCTTTTTCTTTGCTTCAATGTAAAAAAGCCGTGTTGGTTTGTCGGTGAAATTATATTGTACCGATTTGAGGGACATAAAAGGTTCTGAAGAATTCGATCTTATCCCCCCTTTAAATTCTGCCCTGAAATTTGTAATCTTTTCTTTTCCGACTGAACCGGAGTAAAGAAGATATTTCCTTACAATAGCAGGCAGGTGCTTAATCTCCTCTTCTGTGAGTATATCATTTTTAATATTGCCTGTGCGTTCCAATGCCTCCAGAACTGCTTTTTTATATACCCTCTTCATTTTTTATTCTTTATCTGCGACAAAATTACAGAATATCTCTTTCTGATGAATCAGCATCATGAGAATCAGTGATGACGCATACTCCCCGTCTGAACCCGGACCTTTCGCGTGGCGAGCTTATGAGCCATGAACAATTGTGAGTGGGGAATAATTTGCTGCTGGTGCCCCGGGTACCCTGGGATCCAGCATTGCGGGAAGACTGGAATTTAAATCACCGGCGTTTAAGCTGGCATTAAACAATTATCATGATAATATGTGACCAGGCAATACTAATAAACCCGGAATAAATCCGGGATTATTAAAAAATACTTTAACACGATTCCTGCAATAAAGAAAAGATGTGACTATTTAAGCAGAAATTTAAACGGGAGAGCAAATTCAATGTCTTTCTTTTTAAACTCAGGAATATCAAGACTTCCGATCTGGCCTGCGACACGAAGACATTCGGCCTTCAGTATTGCATGATCATTTGCCGGCATATTATTTATATTTCCGGCGGATGATGATTTGTAACCTGCAATTACAACCTCATCCATCATTGGAACATTAATGCCCTTAATATCTGAGAATGCCCTGGCGTCTTCAACAAATCCACCCTTCTTAATTCTTAACACTACATAGATATGTCCGGTATCAAAAGACTTCTTAGCTTCTTCAGGATACAAAACATTTGAGGAGAGGAAATTATAAAACTCACTTGCTGAAGCCTGAGACAAAGTAATTTTCTGATTGTCTCCGTTCAATGAGCCAGAATCTGTTCTGAATGAGAAAAACATCATTAAAACTGCCACAACAGGAAGAGCCAGAATAGTCTTCATGGCGGCAATATTGCGTGTTGGTTTCTTGTTTATCATGACTAACCTTTTTTTAATTAAACCTGTAAAACTATGTGCCAATGGAATTGTTCTGATGCTTGCAGGGATGTTAAGAAGCGTGTACTGGTACTTTTTTTTGTTATTCAGACTCTTGATGGAACTGTTGTCAGCCTGGTATTCATGGTTCAGGATCATTGATCTTTTTATCAGCCAGACAAATGGGTTAAACCATTGAAGAGCAATTAACAGTTCGCAAAGCAGGAGATCGAAAGTATGACCCTGCCTGACATGAACTGTTTCGTGTCCAAGAATATCCGGATAATCACAACTTTCAAATACCTTCTCCGGAACCACCACATACGGGAAGAAAGAAAACGCCGGATGGTCAGCTTCCGAGATAACTACTTTCGGGAATGAATTCTGATGGACCCTGCCTTTCCTTATGATTTTGAAAGTGCTTACAATACTGACCACTCCCCTGCCTGCTAAAACTATTACACCCGACAGGTAAATCCAGACCAGGAGATTGTTTACATTAACGGAATTGATCTTTTCCGAAACAGTCGTGTCCACCAGGTTTTCTGATGTGATTATTCTGTAAATGGTACCTGAGGGTTGAATAAGGCCTGTATTCGCCGCATGGTTGATTACGCTTACAAGTGGCAGAAAAACAGGAAGCAATAATACAAGCAGCAGGGATATTCTGTTTCTGTTATAGAACGAATCCATTGAATAGACCAACAGATGGAAGAGATACAGAACCATTGTTCCTGCCGATACTTTTAACAGATATAATATCAGGCTATCCATTATCTTCTCCTTTCTCGATAATTTCTATAAGTTTCCTTAGGTCCTTTGCGGTAATTTTTTTCTCATCAACAAAAAAGGATACAACGTTTTTATAAGAGGATCCGAAATAGTCGCTTACTACTTCTTTCATAAAGCTCTTTCTGTATTCTTCTTTTTTAATGAGAGGAAAATATTCATGATTCTTGCCGTATGCCTTATGTCCGATAAATCCCTTCTCTTCCAGACCACGGACTACAGATGCGAATGTTGTATATAGTGGTCTTGGTTCAGGTTGAAGGTCTATGAGATCTTTGATAAACCCCTTCCGGGCTTTCCATAGAATTTGCATTGCTTCTTCTTCTTTTCTTGTAAGTTTCTTCATAGCTTCAACTGTTTTTGCAAATATATAACGTACTTTTCAAATATCCTACTGTTTTTTCTGTTTTATTACTGTTTTTTCCGTTTATAAATACAACCTCTCCATTTCAGGCAGCTATTTTATTGAATATGTGTTTTTTAGATTTATGACAGAAAAAGAGCCATGGATGCCAGGTGACGATTAGCCGTATAGTATCCGGTTTATCAGGTGGGGCTTAAGTATTAATCTGGGAAATAAGTTTGCTCCTGAGGTCATCAATAATTCTAATGTATTCTTTCTGACTTTTCTTAAGTCCTGAAATCAGTTTATCCTTTTCATCAATTTCCTTATTTTTCAAAAACATAAAATACAAGTTCTTATCCAGATTTCTTTTTAACCTGTTTATCTCCTTTTTATCAAAGGAGTTATTTGCTCTTGAGAGCCTATAGTGCTGAATTTCATTTTCCAGAAAGTCATTTCGCTGACCGATTGAGCTCAGTTTTGCCTCCAGTGACCGTATTTGCTCATTCAGACTAACGAGTAACAGATCCGAAGCCTGAATGTTTATCAAGTATGAGAACCTTTATTGATAATATCCATCAGTTATTCTACCTCGTTTCTGGTTAAGTTGTGTCTTTAACGTATCATTTGCATAGTTTTTTACAAATAGACGTTAATATTTCATAATACGCCATATTATAGTTAAATTAATACTATATCTATTATTCATATCTTAAACTTTCAACAGGATTAATTCGTGCTGCTTTGAATGAACGAAATAGTACAGTCAGAAGGACTACAATAGAAGCTACTAAAAAGGAAAATACAAACACCCACCAGTTAATATTTACCTTATATGCAAAGTTACTAAGCCACTTATTTACAAAATAGAATGTTATAGGTATTGAAAGTGAAGATGCTAACAGGACCATAATTAAATTATTCCATACAAAAGAAAATACGATTGATCTTTCAGAACTTCCAAGTATTTTTTTAATACCAATTTCTTTTGTTCTGGTTTTAGCAATAAAAAGTGTAAGCCCGAATAAACCTACTGTAGCAATAATTAACGAAAATAAAGCAAAAATTGAAAAAATTGCACCCAGGCTCTTTTCTGAAGAATAAATATATTTCCCCATTAATTCTTCAATGGTAAGATAGTCAAATGGGACTCCGGGAGCTACCCTTTTCCATTCATTTTCAAGTTGAGGTAGCAAAGTATTTAGGCTGCCCGGATCATACTGGATAGAAACCTGACTAATGTATTTATCTGTCAGTGTTATCTTTATTGGTGGAATTTCGGTATGAATAGAATGCAGGTTAAAATCTTTCACCACCCCAATAATTGTTTGACCTCTGTCAACAACATATTTCCCTATAGGATCTTCTATTCCCAATTGTTTAATTGCTGTTTCGTTAAAGATTAATGAATTTTTAAGGTCGCTGGCAAATTCTTTCGAAAACCCTCGTCCCTTAACAATAGTCATTCCCATCATTTCCAAATAGCCATAATCAACATCCATAGATTCAATTTTTACTTGTTCTGAACTCTGGAAGCTTTGAATCATAGACCAACTTGAACCCAACATTGGAAGCGGCTCACCGGCTCCGGCAGCGTTTTTTACATTTGGGAGCGATTTTATGCTATTAATAAAAACACCATAGTTTTTAAAATTAGAACCAATATTTACCAATAGAATATTTTTGCTGTGATAACCAAGGTCTTTCTCCATGGCAAATCTGAATTGTGAACGAATAAATAGAGTGGCAGACATAAATGAACAAAAAATAATTAACTGAATAACAATCAGGGCAAACCTTACAGACGACTTCTGTTTTCCTGAATGAATAGAATTATTCAAAATACTAATCACTTTTATTCTTGACAAATACGATGATGTATATAAGCCTGATGCAAGACCGATAAAAAGAATCAGAGACAGGTAAACCAGAATATAAACAATAACATTGGAATTTATAATTTGGAGCTTGACTTGAAACAGCTTTTCGGCGTAAGGTATGGCAGTCTGAACTAATAATAGCGCAACAGGTAAAGCAAGAAATGCCAGGAATAAAGATTCGCTTAAGAGTTGTTTCCTCAATGAGATAATACTGGCCCCATTTGTCTTCCGTATGCCTATTTCTTTCGTTCTTTCAGAAGAAACTGCAGTCGATAAGATGATGTAGTTAATGGCAGCAACAAGAATAATAAGAAATGCGATTGCCAAAAAAAGTCTGATGGTTTTTATATTACCTGTTTCACCTGCATTCATCAAACCTTCTGAATGGAAGTAAACATCTGATAAGTTTTGTAAAGAGTAATGACTCAGTTGTTTGTTTTTGGTTTTGAGCAGACTATCAACTGTGCCGGTATCAACATTTCTTTCCAACATCACCCAATTTGTCCAAAAGTCGCGCCGCCAACTTAAATCAGCATCCTTTGTACTAAATATCTTATTAATCCGGTCAAGTGTCCATTTGCTGCTAACAAAACAGTCGGCTTTTAAGCTTGAATTCAGAGGGATGTCTTTAAATACTCCTTTAACAATAAAAATTTGCTCGCTGTCATTTACTAAACCTGTTATCTCCTTTCCAATTGGATTTTCGTCAGGGGAAAATTTGTCAGCTTGCTTTTGAGAAAGCACAATTGAATTTGGTTCATCAAGAATATTTGCCGAAGGACCTGACATGGACAAATCAAAAATGTTAAAAAGCTCAGAATTCGTACCAATTGTTAATGGTATAGAAATATATTCATCCTTTAATTTAAGCTTGAAATCTCCTAAATAAGCAGTTGTGACGGCGTATTCTACCTGTGGAATATAGTCTTTTAATGCTGAAGTTAAAACGTAGGGAGTTCTGGCAGATTTTGACCCTTCGCTATCGCTAAGCACTCGAAAAATTTGTTCCCGGTTTTTATAGTTATGATTATAACTTATTTCGTTAATTACATAAAGCAAAATAATAAATGAAGCAGCCAATGCCAATGAAAGCCCCAATAGGTTAATACCTGCAAATAGTTTGTTTCGTTTTAAAAAACGAAAAGCTGTATTAAGATAATTTTTCAACATGGGTTTTACTTCAATTTTGACATTCCTATATTTTTGCCATAGTGCCTGGACCAATGTTTTTGTAGCTGCCAAAATAATGCCAAAAGAACAATGTGTTGGTAATATGAATCTTAAGGAAAAAAAGTTTGTGGTTTTGGAAAAATATTTAACAGCGAGTGTTTAAATATTTTACATCACGGCATAATGTTGAATAGTTTTGTGTTATGATCTTTTAAATTTACGGTAACGTGAGTCTGTGCAAAATCAAAAACCGATTTTTTTCATTCTAATTGCTTTGACAAACTATTTTCATTAAAAAGACACGAAGTGAACAACATAAGGAACAATTAATATAAAAAATGCTGACTTAAAGATGCAATGCACTTAATTTTTGAGTTGGTGTCAACGGTTTGCATAGTCGATTGGAAAAAAATTACGCTTCCGCGGGATCGCAACAAAAGCACCTTAGTGTTGTCAACTTTGAAAGAATTTAACCATTCAGGCGAATCCATGTTAGCCGACATTCAATGCTTATAAAAATCAAATGAGACCTGGCTATATCAATAAACCCGGAATACAGTCCGGGATACCGGATGATGGTGGCTGGCAAGGAGCATATGGTCTGGCATGAACGAAACTGGCTCAGATTATAACTTACCAGTCAGACCTTCACTCCCGTTACATATCCTGTTTACTTCTTATAATCCAGATCCACAACAATCCCTCCTCTGAACCATCTCCCGGGTTGTATGATACCTCCAAAATCGTAATAACTGGTGTTAAAGATATTGGATGCTTCGGTATACAGGGTATAATGATTCCCCTTCCAGTATAACTTCATGTCGGATAACCAGAAAGACTTATAGGATACTGTTTGTCCTCCTGCATCCTGATAAAAACCGTTACGGTCCTGCCATGTTAAGCGGCCCGAACTAAAAAGCTTCCATGCAATCCTGACATCAATACCTGCAGTAACCTGGTGTCTTAAATAGTCGAGTGAATATTTTGAAAGCATATTGTTCCTGCTTGAATCTGCCTGCAGGAAAGAATAAGATATACTGACAGACCGGATTCTTTCAGGAGTACCTGTCTGTGGAGGTGTTAACGTCATTGAGCATTCCAGTCCTGTGAAATTGATTTGTGTATGATTCATACTGCGCCAGATGATACTATCAGGTGAAGGACTTTTTACCCAGTCAATCATGTTGTATCCCCAACGACGGAATGCACTGACATTGCCTAAGAGATATGAATTATCGTATTTTAATCCTCCTTCAATGGTGACGGCTTCTTCGGGTTCCAGAGCGGAATTGCCCTGCTGGACCGGACTTTTATAAAACATATCCGTGAATGTAGGCATACGTAATGTTTTATTGGCAGAGGAATAAAGTCTGAAATAATCAGAAAACCTGTAGCTTATATCAATCCCGGGATAAATTCCGAATCCGGT
The DNA here is from genome assembly GCA_963736675.1 of uncultured Bacteroidales bacterium. Taxonomy (GTDB): domain Bacteria; phylum Bacteroidota; class Bacteroidia; order Bacteroidales; family VadinHA17; genus LD21. Next base: position 790,633 of record CAVTPT010000001.1, on the reverse strand, counting down.
AATATCCGAGTTATGGTGAGCCATTACACCTGCAGTGACGGTAAGCATTTTCCACGACACGGTATGTTCGGTGTAGATACTTGTATTCAGCCGGTTGTAATATTTTGTAAAATAAACATTATTAAAACCGGGTACTTCGGCAGGATTATTCAACATATTCCCCAACACATTGCTTAGGATATGTTCGTTGCGAAAATCGATACCCAGACTGGTTTTTCCGAGCCGGTGAGTTGTATAGACATTAAGGTTCAATCCTGCCGTACTGGTTCTGTGATGATTAAAAGGTACAGAATCATTATTCCGTATCAGCTCGAAGCGATCGTGGTTCCGACGCAGGTAAAGGGTTGGTGCAAATTTAATTGTGGTATTGCTCTGGTATTTTAAACTGACAAATTCTGTCTTTGTCGCTTCAAACTGATCGGGATATTTCAACGAATAAAAACTATTTGCACCGAACTCTTTTTTATTGTACCCTGTTTGAAAATCGATTGTCCCGGTATTGAGTTTATACTTTGCCTGGTAGAAATATACTGGTAGTTGAAAAATCAGTATTTTTAATATATCCATCTGATGACATCCGGGAGATACTGAGGAAGTGCCCGAAATCACCGGCCGTATTTGAGATATTAACTGATGCTTTATAAAGTCCGTATTGTCCGAGCATTGCTGATGAGCGGATATGGTTTGGTTTACTGTTCCCGGTTATTATGTTAATTGCCCCGTTGAAGGCATTCGGGCCAAATGATTTGGCTGCCGGACCCTGCAGAATTTCAACACGCTCTATGCTTTCAAGGTCGACGGGAAGGTTGAGGTTATGGTGCCCGGTCTGCGGATCGGTGATGTTGACTCCATTCAGGAGGATTAAGGTCTGATCATAGGTCCCGCCGCGGATGCTAAGGTCTGCCTGTGCTCCGAATGGACCTCTCTGACGGATATCAACTCCGGCAACGTAGCGGAGCAGATCGTTAATGTTCTGGGCAGGAGACCCCTCAATATCAGATTTGGTAATAACTGAAACGATACGTGCAGCCTGTTGTGCCTGAATAGGTGTTCGTCCTGCAGTAACCACCACATCGCCAAGTTCATAGGTTTTGATCTCCAGGCTGTCGTTATCTTTCTGTGCCTGTGCCTGTAAGGGTAAGGCTATAAGATTGTAAATAATGCATAAAGTACAGATTTTTATTACTTTATGGAGACTATTGAATACCGCATAGTTTTTCCGGCTCCAACAGCGGAAAGCAACCACTGAAATACTTTTTCTCTTTTTCTGGCTCATTAACAAGAGGCAATTCAGTTATTCAAGCCGGTAAATATAGCCTATTATTAATTATGCTTAGGAGGTTAGTGTCTTAGTAACTCAAAGCGACAACATTTTCCATAGTACTTCACGATACATATCTCCAACAGGAAGTGTAATGCCATGTATATGAATACGTCCCTGTTCAATGGCTTTAATCTTACTTATGGAAACAACATACGACTTATGTACCCTGATAAACTTTTCCCCGGGTAACTTTGCAATTAAATTTTTAAGGGTCATCAGGGTAAGTATTTTTGCCTCGCTGCACACTACATAAACATAATCGCCCCTGCTTTCAATATAAAATATGTCATCAAAATTCACCTTTTCAAGTCTATATTCGGTTTTCAGGAATATAAACGCGTCGTTGCCGGATTCTGCCGGGTGTTGTTTTAATTGTTGATGAACTTTCTCAGTTGCTTTCAGAAAGCGTTCAAATGAATAGGGTTTTAGTAAATAATCAGTCACATTTAATTCATAACCTTTCAAAGCATATTGATCGTAGGCAGTGGTGAGTATTACTGCTGGTTTGGGGTTCAGTATTTCGAGCAATTGTATGCCGGTAAGATTTTCCATTTGTACATCAAGGAAAATCAGTTCGGCAGAATTCTGCTTCATAAACGCAAGTGCTTCTATTGCCGAGGAAAATGAGGATATCAGCGAAAGATAGGGTACTTTGGCTATAAACCCGTTAATCTTAGCCAGTGAAAACGGTTCATCATCTACAGTAATACAGCGTATAGTCATTTTAGCTCCAATTTCAATGCGACTGAATAAATATGTTCGTTTTCATTTATTGATAATGTATGCCTGCCGGGGTATTGCATTTCGAGACGTTTTTTAACATTTACCAGGCCGAATCCTCCTTTAAGTTTGTTTTCAATTGTGTTAATATGGTTTTCGCAAGTAAATTCAATGCTGTTATCATGAATATGAAAACGGATCATCATACCTTTTTTTATTCCTGCCTCATCAGAATGTCTGAACGCATTTTCAATAAAAGGAATAAAAATCATAGGGGCAACCATTTTACCTGACAGGTCGCCGGTTCTGGCATAACTTACAGTCGCGTTTTCACCATATCGCAATCGTTGAAGGTCGATGTAAGCTTCCATCTGTTCAATCTCCTGTTGAAGCGGGACCAGATCGTTTACCGTATCATAAATTACATAACGGAGTAATGTCGATAATTTAATGAGTGATTCAGAAGCTTTATGTTGATCGGAATAGATTAGAAAATCAATGGAGTTGAGTGCGTTGAACAAGAAATGCGGGTTGACCTGTGCTTTTAACAACAACAATTCGCTCTGTAACTTTTCCTGTTCAAGCATACTCATTTTTTGCATTTCTTCATACCAACCGGTTACAGTTCTGAATGCAGTACCAAAGATTGAAGCCATGATCATACCAAACATACCGGAAAAATGCATTGCCCAGGAATAGATTAGTTGAAAAGGCGTTCCGGTAATTGCGGCGTGAACAAGTTGAAGTGTGGAATATCCAATGATGGTTATCAGATTCACAAGCAAGATCAGCAAAACGACAAATGACAGGATCTTTTTCCTTGCAAGATAATACGGTACGAACCAGAAATAGCAGGCGTAAAAAGAAATCAAAAGAAACACCCGCGATACAGCGTAGTTTGCCACTTCAGCGGGTGTTTTTAAAAAGTTGATTGAATTTGGCAAATCAATAACGATGGCCAGTACAATAATGAATATGTGAAATAACAGATTTATCTCCTTATATCTGTGTTTTGTTGTTATATTCTTTGTCATCGACCTGAGTTATCAGCTTAATAGTTCATTACAAATATAATATTCAGGAAAATAAATAGTTGCAATAGATAATTGTTTATTGCCTGTTTTAGTGAATGGCATTTTGACGAAGATTATTTCCGGACTAATGGATCTAACCCTTTACAGATTGCAACGATCTGGGTATTATTGAGTTTGTCGGTCTGGCTCAAAACCGGGCGTGAAGCATCGAATCCCTGTATTTCAGCTTTATGTTCCTTCATCCACGTTAAAAATCCCTGAACGATTTTTGAATCGGCTTGCCTGTGCCCGGTTGGGTCTTTTGATTCCGGATCGTAAATAAAAACCCTCGAAAGCGACATTTGTGGAACCGGAGCGAAAGCGATGGATGAAAGATTTGCTGTAAATTCTGTTTGAACATGGTCTTTACCGGCAAAGCCATTCTTCGCATCAATGATATGCCGTCCTTCGTGGGCTAAGGTGCCTGACAAAAAATCGTTAAGCCTGATCTGACTGATAACCTTTTTACGTAATTCAGTTCCATTATATCCTGCTTTTTGAATAGAATCTCTTACATAGCACAACGCTTTGAGTTCAAATCGGGTACGCAAACCAGGTAAATCGGCAACTTCTGTGTTGATTAACAATGAATCGTCGTGAGTTGCCAGTCTGTTTACGATTGAATCAATTTGTTCAGTTGTTTTGTCAGCTATTTTAATCCAGTTAGTGATTGCGCCTTCAAGTATTATTTTTCTGTTTTCCATGGCCAGGTCATTTTCCGACCATCCACCCCACTCAAAATAATCGTAATAGTATCCACGTACATTTGTTCCGACAATATGATCGACCAGAAAATAATTATAAGGGGCACTGTATCCATATTGTTCAACATTGTTATTGGTATGGTAAACAGCTTCACCAAGGATATAAACATGAAAAGAGCCTTTTTCTTTGCAAAATGCATTCATACCGAAGGTGCGTCCTGCAATATCAATAAGCGAATTATAATTATATGGTTTCCCCCTGCAAATCCTGATTTTTGACCAAAGATACCGGCCACATGAGTCCAATTGTTGTTTGAATTGTTTATCGTTTTCCTTATTGATCAAAATTCCTGAATAGTGGGTATTTACTGCCTTTTCAAACGCTTTTCTGAAATTTGCATAAGCAACTATTTCTTCAATTCCCGGCTCATTTTCTATATTGTAATACTTACTTAAAACAAGAGCAATGCTGTAGAACCGGAAATCACCGAGCATTTCAACCATTGTGACTTTGTTTTCAGCAGTCAGATTATTTAGTGTTATATCATTAATCAACGACCCGAATTTATCCAGACTATTTCTGTAAAAATCAGTTATCATCCGGTCATCATTGATGAAATAGTAATCGTTTAGTGCCGATGATGCCTCTTTCCACGAACCTTTCAGAAGATATAACTCAAGCCGCTTTTCGTTATTGGCAGGCAATTCAGGCTGATGCCTGTAAATTGTGTTTAACAATTGAATTGTACTGTCAAGTTCATCCATTTGAACAGAGCCATTTGCAGCATCATTTTCAATTGCTGCAATTTTAATGTTTGAAATTAAAATGAGTACATCCAACGAATCTCTCCCGTTTAGCGAACTACGAAGAAGAATTGATCCATATTCGCCGGCTTTGTTATACTCCTGCAATGCTGAATAATAACCTGTCAACTCTTTTAGTGATTCTTTCTTTTGGACGTTGTCTGCAATTGATAATCCTTTTTCAGCGTAAAAGATCGCGGAGTCGGGTTGGTTGTACCCTTTGCAGAATATTCTGGATATTTTTAAAAAGATGTCGGCTTTTTCTTTTGGTGAAATATTTTCCTGAAGGACCAATTCTTTGAATGAACTTAACGCTTTGTCCATTTTTAAATTGTCGTATAACTTATATGCATCACCGGGCGATGAGTTTTTACATGAGATTAATACAATGCTGCTGAAGATAAGCAGCGTAACAGATAATGCTTTGCCGGATTTTTGTGTTTTCATGACTATTAATTTTTGAATTTTGAGTCAAATGTCAACACAGCGGCATCTATTTCAAATTTTGTTCGTTGAACGGGCAAAACACCTCGATGTACAGGTGAAATTCAACTTTCTGCATGAACAAGCAATGCGCAACATGATGAACAATTATATTAATAAATGCCAACTTAAATGTGCAATGCACTGATTTTTTGAGCTGGCGTTAACGGTTTGTCAAATTTCGTAATAAAAAATCCCGCCGGTGCGGGATAGTTATAAAAGCACCTTAGTGCTATCTGAATAATTCTATGAGCTTATCATTGTACTCTTGATGCCAAAAACACTGCAGTTTAAATTGCCGAAGTCACTGCACATCTGATTCCTGTTAACAAGGACACAACGCCAGAAGTGAACGACGAGCTCGACTCCCCTTACCTTCCGGCGAGGGGAGTTAATTGCATATAGCACCGACCTGTTATGGGGTGTTTGTTAGTTTTAATTTTTATTGAATCATATATGGCATTTTCTTACTTGCTTGTCTCATCAGAGCATCAACCAACCTTGCCGGACTGCTACCAAGGCTACCTGAATACTTATGATCATAGTTGAAGATTAATTTCTTATTCATGCAATCATTAACACTCAAAGATACCGTTACTTCATTGGTGGCGCCCCAGACCCCAACCAGTAATGCAACTGCAACAGCAGCTCCGTCAGAGATTGGTTTTGATAAGGCATAGTTTGAAGTCATTATACCATCAACTCCCAAAACACTGCAAAATTCGGCTGATGTAAGTGGATTTCCCGGGAAGCCAGCTTTTTTCAACAGTGCATTGGTAGTTTCAACTTCCTGAATTTCCTGGGTTATATTACCCTGCATCTTTCTTTTAAGCATCCAGGAATACATTTCTTTCTGAAAATTTAATGACTCAGTTTTTTGTTGTTCAATCATTGCCTCAGCGTCAATTTTCTTATTAGCTGCAATTGAAACCGCTGGTGGCAGGATAGCAATGATTTTTTGATTGCCCGCTAAAGTGTAGGCATCAGGGCTATAAAATATTTTTGCACATGATGAAAACACGATTGCTGAAATTAGAGCGATGGGAAGAAGTCTGATTGCTTTCATTGGATTGATGTTAAATTGTTAATATATAGATCATTATGATACAATTAATCGTTTGCCTATAGCTTTAACTTATGGATAATTTTAATGCTTGCTTTATATTTATTAAATGCCTCATAACATGAGTCTGTTCAAAGATAAAACCTTCAGTATAAAATTAATGAATAGATTAGATAAGTGACAAAATGAAGCCGGTAATTATTGGGTATGCAAAAGAGGCTCTCCTGAGCTTAGCCTTTTCAGTATATCCTCCCTAAAAAAGTTATTCATTAATGGAGGCCTTAATCCATTAACATTCCCATGTCCATATGATGCTCCTGCACCAAGTAGAAAAATCCGTTTCATATTCTATTGACTGGTAGCAAATTTTGAATTTTTGTTGGGCTGACTCAGAATGCTTTTAACTTGTTATCTGTTCACTGATTACCCAAAATCTACCTTGTTCGGGAGTTATTTTATAGATTATTCCTCTTTGAATTACTCCTTATCCCCCAACTATCCTTGATTTTTCCCGGGTCCTTTTACGGCATCGCCACCGTCAGTCACAACGCAAATGTAACTCCAACTGCCACTATCTCTCAACCACTCTGCTTATTGCCTGACCTTCACAATAGATTTCTGATACTAAGTTAAATAAATTGCTGCCAAACAGACAAGAAATAACTATAAAATTATTCACTTTATATAGTTCAATGATTAATTGCCTGTAGTGCAATCTTTTTCGATCAGCCAGCATCGCTATGGGTTAAATAGTTATTGCCATCAACTCCTGCAGTATTAATGGCCTGATCTCCTTTACTGATACCTTCTAATTCTTTTGAGATGTTTCAACCGTGTCCCTGATAATAATAATGGAAAGGTAACTCATGATATTTCTTTAAAATCCTGGAAAATTCATAGCTTCATCCTGCAGATCAGGAGTATATCATTATCATCCGGTTTAATGGATTCAGATAGTATCTCCAGTTCCCTGATATTAACATTGTCATCCGCATCCTCAATCTTTTTCTTAAGAGTTTCGATAAATGCGATGGCCGGGTAATGGAATATCATGTACTCATTGTTATAAATAAGTGGTTGCCGGCTTAGTGTAATGTCGTACTGGAAGTCATTGACTATCTCACAGAAGAATGATTCTCCTGAGTCTTTATCCACAGCAAGGAGTTTTGTTGACTGTCCTTTGCCGTTTATTGTCACGGCGAGCAAAAAATGTCCGGCTGTCTCACCCAGCAATCCGATGCTGTAACATCCTTCAACGGCAGCCTGGATATTCTCAAACCTCCCTGGTCCGGTTGAACTTCTGGCAGCTTTAATCTTTTCCTCATCAAACCTGAATCTGCTTGTAAATACCGTGGCGACAGGGGTTACTTTTCCCTCCGGCGATAAAGAATATATAGTATCAGATTCTCCAATTTTGAGATGATAGTTTTCGCCGAACGGGTAGACTATACTTGTGTTTGTTAAATATGTGAAGTAATCTGAAGGTATCCGGTTCTTTATTTTAATATCCTTTTCATTATCAACAGACTTGATTGTGATCATGTTCCTGGCGTCAACGTTACCGGGTTTTATCACCTTATTGTTATGAATCAGTACTCCGTTGGCATTCTGCTCTTCAGATCTCCCGGTTGTGTTTATCCTGTTAACCAGTTCTCCTGAGCTATTGTACACATAAATCCAACCCTCCTTCGGATGTGAATAGTTTCCTCCGAGCATCAGCCAGATTGAATTATCCTTATTGTCAAGATGAGGAGATACCACTGAGTTGTATTCATCCGGTCCTGCTCCAATCTTCCCAATGTCTTTAACGAATTTACCTTCTGCTGTAAACAGTTTGGCAGGATTCTGATCCCAGTCAACAATAACAATATATTCATCATTTACTGCAAATTCTGACGGACTGTTGAGCAGTGCCGCCTCATCGGTTTCAAGAATCACCATCCTGAAGTCACCGGCCAGTTCACTCAGGTTAATTTTCCTGGTCGCGACATTGTCAATGTTAACCGACAGACCAACTTCAGTTCCATTAGTCTTAGTGTCTCTTCTTCCTGAGCAGCTGCCAAGTAAAAGGATAATTGCGATAATGATGCTTTTATTCATATGTCTCCGTTCTGTTTTGCAATACTTAATATCTGTTTACTACCAGCCACAATACGCTCTTTACTTTTTACTTTTGTCTTGTTTCTTTTGTCTTGTTTCTTTTGTCTTGTTTCTTTTGTCTTTTAACCCATCTATCATCTATACTTCTGATATCATCCTGGCACTTTCTCCTTTTAGAGGCTCATGCCTCACGCCTTCCCGCGTTCGCGGGATTGAGTCGCTTCGCTCCCAACACGCCTTTTTTCTTGCTCATGCCTTTCTTCCTCACGCCTCACGCCTTTTTCCTTCCTCACTCCTAAATTATCTTTTCGCCTATCTTAACAGCATCTCTCACATACCCCTCGCATAAGGTATCAAACAAGCCCTGGTCGGTTATCTTACGGTAATCATCGGGGTCATTTATGTCCAGTCCTTTGAGCAACTCCCTGCATGATACTGTCCCGTGCTTCTTCTTAAATTCAGTGAAAAACTCACGGGTCTTTTCATAAGTCCGCTGCTTATTCTCTTCAGGATCGCCAACGGCTTTGCCATATTTCAATCCGATTGCCATAAGCGCTCCCGTCACTGCTCCGCATGTGAGCTGCTGACGACCCATACCTGCCCCGAAAGCACAGGCTGTCTTCAGACAGGCATCCTCAGACAAACCGTACCCTGTTCCAAATACGGTAAATACTGATTGTGAACAATTAAACTTACTCCTGAAATACTTTATAGCTTTATCCGGTCTTTCCATAAATCCAATTTTTTTATTCAATACAACATACAAATTTATTCAATACATCGGCCCTGGTCCTTCTCTTTATCAATAATTCCTTCCGGGCTGCGGACATTTAAAAATCTTCAAACCCGGTTAAAATACATGATCTATTAAATCACTTGCTCACATTCCGGTCCGGCCGCAAGCCGGGAGGCCTGTTTACAGTATACCGCATTATATTATAAATCTGATGTTAACAGGAATCATATGTTCATTGATTCCGGCAATTTCAATTGCAGTGTTTTTGGCATCAGGAGTACGGTTAACTGTTGGCGGTATTAGCGGTAAGGGAAAGCGCGTTTTGAGCTTCTGGCTTTTTTAAAGTTCGATAATTCTTTTTCAAGCACTCTGCCCATAATTGAATTTGAAACATCAATCGTTGCAATAGTACAGGAAACTAAATATTTCATTTCTTCATAAAGAACCTATTTAGTGCGCCTTTAATTTCCATTTGGAATTGTCACTATTCATGTCAAACTTTGCAAGTGTAGGTGTTCTGTCTCCGATAGATACAAGCGCTAACTTCTCCTGTGAACCCGGAACTTCCCGGGGCATTATTCTGTACGTTCCGTCAGTCAACTGATCGATTCGCCATAACTGTTCAGGTGCGCCGGTGAATGTCGGAACCGTTATTACTTCAGCTTCTGCTGTTGCTGCCAATGCCCGGTCTGTTCCTGCTATTACTATTTTATAATATGGACCTCCTAAATATCCGCTTGAATCGGGAGCTGCTGTAATTGTCCATTTCTGATGCGGGCGGGTCATGTATTCTCCATTTCTTAAACCAATATCTCCGGTTGGCCAGGTACTAATTACATCAGCTAATTCCTGGGATGCAACGGGTTTTATGGGTTCAGTTGTATTACGTCCGAATCCCCTCATTCCACCTGCCATCCGTACAAAATCTACTACTAATTCCAGGGCATATCCTCTTCTCCCGGATTCAATTTCATATGTTCCTTCCTTGAAATTATCTCCTGCCACCGGCCATCCGTTTTCCCAGAGTAAGGGACGGATGCCTAAGACGCTACGTCCGCTCTGATCCAGATCCGCTTCGTAATGGCAGGACATCTTTTGAACTCCGTCTCCCAGGTCCAGAAGTCCAAAGTGTCCTGGTCCTATAACTCTTCCGCCTGATGCAGCTACCAACCTGCCGCCACCTCTTAACATGTCTCTTCCAAGATTATCAAGGTAAGGACCGGTTACTTTTGCAGAACGGCCGGCAACAATATTATATCTTGAATTTGCGCCATCGCAGCAGGTTCCATGTGTGCCGAGAAGATAGTACCATCCATCACGATACATCAACGTTGTGGCTTCACAGTCAATTGCTATGTCTATTGCTTCATTCCCCTCTACCCGTTTCCCTGTTTCCGGATCAAGTTCCACAATGCGAATGGAACCGAAGAAGGTGCCGTATGTCAACCATAATCGTCCATCAGTCGGATCGAGGAGAAGACCGGGATCTATTGCATCATTATCTTCAATACCATCGGATGAAGCAACTACCACAGCTTCTGAATATTTGAAATCAGGAGATTTCGGGTCAAGAGTTTTATTCCACATTGTAAGTATTCTCCCGTTATGTCCGCCTCCCAGGCCACCACCCGTGGCGCCATATGTTATAAGGTAACGATCACCGATTTTTATTGCATCAGGGGCAGCCCCTCCGCCAGGCCTTACGGCTCCACTTTCCCATGTCCAGCCATCTTCGGAAATTAATCCGCCTCCACCTGTGCCAAATGTATAATACTTCCCTTCACATTCCATTATTGTCGACGGATCATGTATAAATGGTTTTCCAACCTGGGCTGACAGTGTTCCGGTTAACAACACTGATAAAAGAGCTACTGCAACTATTATATTAATTCTTATTTTCATGATTACTCTGATTCTTAAAAATTGAGATCTTAAAAGGATAACTAAATGATTTTATTCACATGTAACAGTGAGATTTTTCACCGGCTCTCCTTTTTCATCAAGGAAGCGAATACAGAAATCACTCATCCCGGGGCCATTGATCACAGCTCCCCGGATTATATTCTTTCCTTTGTTAAGTGTCAGGCGAGCTGAGACATAATCATCCATTACCATGTGTATGTCTCCGGAGAGCATCGCTACTTCCTTTCCATTCAGCCACCACATAGAGCCTGAATTTGACCCTATGGCCATTCTTACATTTTTCATTTCCTGCGGACTGTTGACCACTGTTACTGCCCAGAACAGAACACCGTATATCTGTTTGTCCAATCCATAGGCGAAACGGAATAGTTTTACATTGAAATTTGCACTCTCCAACGCGTGCCATGTCAGTTCCTGCTCTCCAACCGTTATCTTTTCCCCATCTTTGGGAAGACCGGTAAACTGGTTCGGGAAATACTCCGTTGTAAATGCTGTTCTTACGTAGCTGTCTGTAAAAACATTATTTCTGGGGTTTGGTTTGCTGATTGGTTCCAGGAGTAACCAACGTTGAATGAATCCATCAGCATCCGGAGTCTTTTTCGATTTAGTGGCCGGGGTGAAGTAGGGAGCGATGCTACGTACAGTATCGCGTTTAGCGGGATCGTCCATCTGACGCCCTGATGTAACGGGTTGTGCCTGTAATCCCAGTCCTGCCAGAATTAAAGAACTCACCGCTAAGAAGAATGTTTTGCGTTTAATGTTCATAGTAAAGTTTTACAGGGTTTTGTAATTAGCTATATTTCTTCGCCACAACAAATATAATAGTCATCCCATTAAAGAACAATTTCTCGGCTTTAACTATATTAAAATTCTGACTTTTAATTAATTGTTCAACATCAGAAGTCTTAAACATATTCAAATGCAAAGGGAAGGCTCCAAACTGTTTCAGGAACCGCGACAAAGTAAATTTCAATCTGGTTTTGAATTCCATCCTGTCTTTGAAACAGGCTGTTTCAGAAATAAATAATCCTCCAGGTTTCAGCAATTCACCGATCCTTTGAATGACCTTTTCTCTGTCCTCCAAAAGGTGAATTATTGAGAATGCGGTGATTTTATCGAATGAAGCTTTCACCAGATCATCATTAAAAATCGTTCCCTGTGAAAAGGAAACATTCGTAACATTTGCCTCAGTTTTCCTTTTTATCGCTTCGCTGATCATCTCAGGAGAAAAATCCAGTCCCCGGATATGTCTGATCCCATTGGCGAGTTTTAATGTTATAATACCTGTTGCACATCCAAAGTCAAGAACATTATCATCTCCATTAAGATACTCTTTTGTTCTGGAAATTATTGTCCTGGATGCAGATTCGAATTGCTTTTGCAGATCGTCAAATATTTTAGCTTTTTTATCCCAGAATTGTTGTGCCTTATTCATCAGTATATAATTTTTATTTTAATGGTCTGATGTAACCCACATGTCTGAATATTATATACATACGTGTTTGTGTTTGCAATACATGTGGGTTTCATCATAACATGATTTTGATTTTATTGTCTGTCTTTGTATCATAATCGACTGCATCTGGTTCAAAATCAAACATGTTCTTAGTGTTAAGAAAACATTTTGATTCTTTATTTCAGACCTTTTTCTTTAGCCATTTTGTTTGTAATAAAAAGTGTTCTCGCCCACGAAAGAATAATACCGATCACGGATGTTGATAATCCGGCTGCCATAAAAACATTTTGAATTTCTGAATGGCCAATGAAGAATATTGCTGAGATTGAGATTACGGCAACAATACTACCTATGATTATCAGGTGTTTTCCTCCAATTTCATTGATCCTATACCAGACATCATCATTTCCGATTACAAATGATGATAGACGGTAACCATAAAAGAAGTTAGGTTTTATTTTTCTGAATAGTAAGGGAAGACCTATTACTATAAATATAAAGGCCATCAACCCCGGTATCAAAACTCCTGATATTCTTTCCATAGAATAATTGCAGGTATGTATTGCTTATTATTTATAAAACCAGAAATCCGTGCAATAAGATACATAAAATTACAAAAAAGAAACAACTCAAATAGTGTGAATATTACTTATTGGCAACACTCCTCCATTTTTTTACAGATTTTTTAATGCTCTCAATTATCATATATGTATCCTCTTTAGTCATTAGAGTAAACCCAGATTTCTGGCGTATGTGATAGCTTCGGTTGTATTTACAGCTCTTAACCTTTTCAAGAATATTCTGCCGGTGATTATTAACTGTATTTATACTAAGAAAAAGTTTATCTGCAATTTCTTTGCTGGCAAAACCTTTGGAAACCAAACCCAGAACCTCAACTTCTCTTGTCGACAGAATAGCTTTCCTATTAGGTTCCATTTCATTTTTAAACAAACATATTTTGCCAGTCTTTATATGAATTAGTCTTCGGTTAACTCCTTCAAATGATATTTTATCAGGCAACAGATCATCAAGTATTAATACCAGCCAGACATTGCCCTTCTTATCAAGTTCAAGGACAACCAATTGTACAATAATATTTAAGTATTTCCCATATTTGTCGCGCTGTCGGTAATTCAGGATCAATTTATAGTCTTTCCTTTCTTCTTCTGGCAGCTTTAAAGAGAATTTTAAGAATCTCATATAGGAATCCATGACTATTGGCAGGTCATCAGGATGGAACAACTGAACAAAATAGAAAGCATCCTGAGGTTCGTATTCTCCAAGAGTATTTTCAAAAGGTTCGAGATACCTGGAACCTAATAAATATATATTTCTTCTTGTATAAATCCACAACTGAAACCGAACTGTTCTCAACTTCAGCCAATCTTTCCAAAAAGGAAACTTTCTTCTCAAATTCAAGGTAATCGGCAGAATCTACCTCAAATTCCTGGTATGAAAAAATTTGATCTAATGCGTTCAAAGGAGAATTCGGTTCCATAAAAATTGATGAAATATCACTATTGAAACAGCCCTGTATACACCTCTAACTTTGTAGGTGTAAGATTCAATTTTATATGATCTTATTATTCATAGTAAAATTAATCAAAAGTAGAGTTAAAACAAAAATCTTTAAAACAACAACAATGATGGTTACAACTTCAAAATTTAAAAAAAGATTATTGCCAGTCATCCATTTTATCTGGATGAGTATTGTAGTCAATGCCCAGGGAAGTCTTGAAAAATACATTGAAACCGGACTAAAAAATAACCTGGTGCTGCAAGAGAAGAATATTAGCCTCGAAAATCGCTTTGAATGCACTTAAAACAGCTAACAGCTTGTTTTTCCCATCAATAGATTTAAAAGGCGATTACCAGTCGGGTGACGGGGGAAGAAGTATTTCATTTCCGGTCGGTGATATGTTAAATCCGGTCTACAGAACTTTGAATCAACTGACATCGGGTAATGCATTTCCTGATATCAGTAATGTCGAAACAAATTTCTTTCCACAAAATTTTTATGACCTGAAAGTCAGAACATCTCTACCTATAATTAACAGTGATCTTATTTATAACCGTACAATCCGGAAACAGCAAATTACAGATGCAGGAGTATGATGTGGAGATCTATAAAAGCGAATTAACCAGGAATATTCAGGTAGCTTATTACAATTATTTAAGTGCTGCAAAATCTATTGCAATTTATGATGGCGCGTTAAGTCTGGCCCGGGAGGCCAAGAGAATGAACCAGAGTCTTCTTGACAACGGGAAGTCCCTCAAGGCATACGTGTTAAGATCGGAAAGTGAGATACAGGGCCTCGAAGCAAAAAGAACATCGGCACTGCAGCAAATGAAAAATGCCCAGATGTATTTCAACTTTATACTTAATACCAATCCGGATGAAGCTATTGACACCGGCATATGAAGTGTCTATTGATCAAAGTAAAGTAGACCAATATCTTTTAAATGAGGCATCAATTAATAACAGAACTGAATTAAAGGCTCTGGATCAATCCGTATCTATCTACCAGAATGTTTTAAAAATGAACAAAGCATACTGGATCCCTAAGCTTAATGGTTTTCTGGATCTTGGCTCACAGGCAAGTGACTGGAAATTTAACAACAAATCAAAATATTACTTTTTTGGATTCCAACTGGATTTTCCGCTCTTTTCTGCCGGGAAAAACAGAATCAGGATAAAACAATCTGAACTGGACCTGAAAAATCAATTGATAAATAATACCTATACCCACAACCAGATCCAGTTATCAGCCGACATGGCCAGGAATAGTCTGATGGCATCTTACAAGAATTACTGCAGCCAGCATTAAGCAATTAGATGCAGCCACAGCCTATAACAAACTCATAGAAACAGGTTACAGGGAGGGGATTAATACATTCATCGAGACTATTGATGCAAGGAATCAGCTAACTACAGCTTCACTCCAACTGGTCATTAACAAATATCAGCTGCTGGCAGCACTGGCCACTTACGAAAGAGAAATTAATAAATAAAACTAATATAAAAGTAAAATGAAAAACAGTTTTAATATCCTAATTATTAGCACATTATCTATGCTGCTATTATCTGGTTGCGGTAAAGAATCAGAAAATCCTGCCCTGCCAAAGTCAGTTGAAGCTATTCCTGTAAAGGTAATTTTTTTAAATCAGGCTGAAGTGACAGGAAGTGTTCATTCATCAGGACAGTTTACAACAGATGATGAAACTATGCTTTCTTTTAAAACCGGTGGTATAATTGACAGAATTTATGTAAAAGAGGGAGACAAGATAAGAAAAGGTCAGCTACTTGCAACGCTCGATCTGACGGAAATATCTTCACAGGTGAATCAAACCCAGATAGCATTTGAAAAAGCTGCCAGAGATTATGACAGGGTTGAAAACCTTCGGAAAGACAGTGTAGCCACACTTGAGCAGCTGCAAAATTCAAAAACGGGTTTAGAATTGGCCAAACAGCAATTGATTGCTTCGAAATTCAATTTGCAGTACTCTGAAATAAGAGCAACCCATGATGGTGTGATTTTAAAAAAACTTGCTAATGAAGGACAAATAACAGGACAAGGAATGCCGGTATTACAAACCAGCAGCAAGGGTCGGACTGACTGGATTCTCCGGGTGGCAGTCAGCGACAAAGAATGGGCTAACATAAAATTAAATGACAAAGCCAAGTGTACAAATAGAAGCCCTTGATATCACCGATATGCAGGCATATGTCAGTTCTAAAGCTGAGAATGCAGATCAGATGACAGGTTCCTTCTCCATTGACTTAAAACTGAATAATGCGCGAGAATTAAATATCGCATCGGGTATGTTTGGGAAAGCTGAGATTATGTTATCGCAAAAGAATCTTGTATGGCAAATACCTTATGATGCATTGCTGGATGGTAATGCTGATCAGGGATTCGTATTTGTAACCAATGATAATACGAATGCAATAAAAGTACCTGTAACGATTGACGCAATTGATGGAAATAATATTCTTGTCTCAAAAGGACTTGATGAATACAAATCGCTGATTGTCTCGGGAAGTGCTTATCTGACAGACAAATCAGCTATAAAGGTGATGAATAATTATTTGGTAAATAAATTAGACTGGAAATGAAAATCTCTGAATTTGCCGTAAAAAACTATCAGTTTACATTGGTAATTCTTGTAATGGCCATAGTTGTGGGGTTAACTACATTAATTAATATGCCACGGTCTGAGGATCCTGAACTTAATACTACCCTACTTCCATGTGATTGTAGTTTATCCTGGCACTTCACCTAATGATATAGAAGAACTGGTTGTTGATCCCATTGAGAAAAAAATATCTGAACTTGAAGATATCAAACGCATAAAAACTACCATAAAGGATGGTATTGCTGTAATCGAAGTAGAGTTTAAATATGGTGTCAATGTGAACGAACATTATCAGGAAGTTGTCCGTGAGGTAAACAACCTTCGTGGAACATTGCCTGAAGCTATTTTGAGCATTGATATCAGAAAGTTTTCACCAACAGATGTGAATATATTACAAATGGCGCTTGTTTCAGAAAATGCTCCAAGAGAACAACTGAGAAAACATGCAGAGAATTTGCAGGATGAGCTGGAGAAGATCAATACTTTACAGAAAGTCGAAATCAGTGGATTACCAAAACAAATTATGAGGGTGGATTTACAGTTGGACAAACTTGCTCAAATGCATATTCCTCTAAATGCTATTATTGCAAGTATCCAGAGCGAGATTGCCAATATTCCAGGAGGAACTGTATATGCAGGTAATAAAACATTCAATATTAAAACAAGTGGTAATTATAAGTCAATTGAAGAAATAGAGAATACAATTGTATACAGTATTGACAGAAAAAATGTTCGTTTAAAAGATGTTGCCAATGTGCATTTTGATTATGAAGAGTCCAAACATATTACCCGTTTAAACGGACACAGATGTGTTTTAGTAAATGCCGGTCAAAAATCAGGATCCAATATTTCTCAAACTCAAAAGTTGTATTTGCCGGTTATTGAAAAATTTAAAAAGACGTTACCTCCAAATATCGAATTGGTCGATTACTTTGATCAGGCAGCAAATGTGAATAAGCGTTTAGGTGGCTTAGGGAAGGATTTTATGATAGCTATTTTTATTATAGCAATTACACTTTTACCATTAGGAGGAAGAGCCGCCTCTATTGTAATGATATCAATCCCATTATCGGTTTCAATTGGACTTGTAATTCTGAATTTACTTGGATTTAGTTTAACTCAGGTAACCATTGTTGGCCTGGTAGTGGCACTGGGGCTGTTAGTTGACGACGGTATAGTTGTTGTAGAGAATATTGAGAGATGGCTTCGGGATGGATACTCCAGAATAGAAGCCGCACTTAATGCTACCAGACAAATTGGATTAGCTGTGATAGGATGTACGGCTACCCTGATTATTGCTTTTTTACCGTTGATATTTTTACCTGGTGGCACAGGAGATTTTATCAGAGGATTGCCAATGGCAGTCGTAAGTTGTGTGCTTGCATCGATGATTTTATCACTGACCATTGTTCCATTCCTTGCAAGCCGGATATTAAAAGAACACAAAGGGCAAAGCAATGGCAATTTATTCCTACGGGCTTTACAAACAGGTATTCATAGAATATATGGTCCTATATTGCACAGAGCCTTGAAACACCCAATAATCACAATATCAATTGTTACTTTAATTTTTATTGGATCTCTGCAACTTATAGGTGTGATTGGTATGAGTTTGTTCCCGGCTTCTGAAAAACCGCAGTTTATTATTAACATAAATACACCATTGCAAACCAATATTTATAAAACCGATAGTGTAACAAGATATGTTGAGAGTGAACTGGCAAAATTTCAGGAAATAAAATATTTCACAAGTAACGTCGGTAAAGGCAATCCATGGATATATTATAGTGAAATGCCTGAAAATGAGAAAAGTGATTATGCTCAAATCTTTGTGCAACTGGATCCCAAAACAACTTCAGCAGAAAAACTGAAATTAATTGAAAAGATCAGACACATTTTTGTTGGGTACCCCGGTGCCAGAATTGAAGTAAAAAACTTTGAGCAGGGTGCACAAATCATAGCTCCGGTGGAGGTCAGGCTTGAGGGAGATAATCTTGATTCGTTGCGTCAGATAGCAAAAAGAGTAGAAAACCTGTTGATCAAAACACCGGGAACCATGTATGTAAAAAACCCGGTAACAAATCTTAAAAGTGATATTAAGCTGGATATTGATAAAGAAAAAGCAAATAGTTTAGGGATTCCAACTGTGAATATTGATCGCCTGGTTCATTTGGCTGTTGCAGGATTTAAGCTGGGAAATTTTTCAGATAACAACAGTAATGACTACGATATAGTATTAACATCACCTAAATACGAAAGGGCTTCACTTGATATTTTTGACAATTTGTTTGTGAACAATAATCAGGGTTTTGCAATTCCGCTGACACAGCTGGCTACATTAAAATTAGAATCTTCTCCTCTTATAATCAATCATTACAACAAAATCAGAACAGTTTCGGTGAGTGCTTTTGTAATGAAAGGATATTTAGCCGATAACGTTATAAAGGATGTTATCAGTCAAATGGATAATTTCAAGTTGCCTCAAGGGTATTCATACAAAATGGGCGGAGAATATGAATCACGGCAGGAGACATTTGGGGGATTTGGCACAATTCTTATAATCACCTTATTTTTATTCATTGCAATTTTAGTCCTGGAGTTTAAGACATTTAAAAGTACATTAATCGTTCTATCTGTAATACCGATAGGTTTGGTAGGAGCTTTGACTGCACTCTGGATTACCGGTAATTCCTTATCGTTTGTTGCATTTATCGGATTAATAGCTCTGGCAGGAATAGAGGTAAAGAATTCCATCCTGCTCGTGGATTTTACAAATCAGTTACGTAAAGATGGAAAACCGTTGGAGGAAGCTATCCTGTGAAGCCGGTGAAATACGATTCCTCCCTATTATTTTAACCTCACTTACTGCTATAGGAGGATTGATGCCAATAGCCCTTTCAATAAATCCTATGCTCTCCCCGTTAGCGATTGTTATAATCGGAGGATTGATAAGTTCCACATTATTATCAAGAATTATTACTCCTGTGATTTATAAACTGTTACCACCAAGGATATGATATTTAATACTGTATATCATGACAACTGTTGCAACAAATCAGCAAGTATCGAATAACATTCATCAGAACCTTATTGAAGATTGTAAAAGGATGGATCAGAAGGCACAATTTCAGATTTACAAATTGTATTATAAACCAATGTACAACACAAGTCTCAGAATAGTCAATGATCCGATAGAGGCTGAAGGCATCATGCAGGAATCATTTCTTGTTGCTTTTGAACAGATTGGTGCCTTCTCAGAAAATATAAGTTTTGGTGCCTGGCTTGAGAGTATAGTCCAAAATCGGTCACTAAACAGCCTGAGAAAATAAAGGAAGGTGATCTTTGAAGATATTGAGTATTCTTTTGAAACTGTATGTTAATTTCATCAGCTTCCTTCTTTTTTGTCACCAGTGACTCTAAAAACAGTCTACCTCCATGTTGTGTTAGTCTGAAAAGATGAATACCACATTACAGGCTTATCAATCAGTCGTGCTATCTTCGAATGACATAAAAAAGCTAATCCATTATCCTTCTATAAAAAATGTGTTTATTTGGAATGGGTACTGTTTCAGGGAATGGCATTACGTATAAATTAAATATTTTATTGTTATAATATTGACATTGAGCAAGTAAGCCATAGTTAAAACATTCTTTGTTAATGCCCTTTTTTGTAGTATAAGTATACTTGTTATTTTTAAAAATTTCCCATTGTTCGTTGATTTTTAATGCTTCAATAAAAGCAGTTGCAACCTTGTGACCAAGAAGAACAATCTTATCAGCATTTGAATCCATAATTTTCCCAAGTAAAACTGGCACATGATGAGGTAGTATTTTCACTTCCGACGATTTTTTATTGCCACATTCAGGGACTAAATCAGCAAACCCCAATTTAAGGGATGAGAATTCGTTGGCATTGAAAATCTCATTAGCACAATTTTTCAAATCATTAGGGTATCCATCTATAATTTTTGCATTTTGAAGTATTTCCCAGAAAGTGCTTTTAATACAAAACACTGCTTTAGCTTCAATGGCTTCCTTTACCGGATTTAATCCAATAAAAACTATGTTTTTATTTCCAGATAAGTATTCCATTTTAAATAGTTTGTCATGTAAAAGTACAAATGTGTGAAATTTGAGCACAGTCACAAAAATATATTGAATAAAGAAAATGCCCAATTCCGGAATTGTTGTACACATTGGCCGGAATAGTCACGGATTGTCCGGGGTCTTTTCTTTTGTCGGGGTGAGAAGCTATGTATTTATTTATACAACTGATTATCAATACAGTATGCTTTGATACAATTTATATAAGTTTTTACCTTTAAGCGTACTCCTATTTTTAATATTATAACCTCCTACTGTTTAATAATGGACATGTTTTGCAGACATGTCCAAAAATATGGAAGTATTGGACATTCGTTATCGGCAATATATCATTCTTCGGGATCCTCTTCAAAACCGCGAAATGGTATGTCATCGTCGGGATCTTTGTCGAAGGGTCCTATACCTGGAGGATTAAATAGTCCCCATCGGTCAATGATATAATCCCATTTATCAAATCCTGCCACCCAGTCAATGAAAAGGATACGGTATTCTTCAATCAGCTCCCTGACCATCTTATAATACTCAACATATTCAAAACCAAACATTTCGAGTGAATGCTGCTGGACCATCAGGTCCCTTACTGCTTTACGTATTATGGCGGCGTTTTCCATTTTGAGGTCGTACAAACCTGCAGCCTCGGCTCCGGCTACTTTTACTGTCAGTTGAGCAGCATCACTTAACATGCATTCTTTTACATCCACAAGGTATTTATTGTCCTCCGGGATAAGATCGGTAATTTTCCTTACCAGATCAAAAATCTCTTTCCCTTTCTTGAAGATAGCAAGTTTTTCCGGCAGTACGATATCATCATTATCATCTTCAAACATTCTTCAATATTTTATAAAGTAATACACCCCTTTCTATCCTTTCTGGTATTCACCACACTCAAAAATTTCACTCGAACTCTGGCCAAAGCGATTTAGATTACATAAAACATCATCATCCCAATTATCACTGTTGTTTTTTATGCATGTCAAACAAAGTGGCTGCATTTTGATGGTTTCCCGTCTGATCTCAAATCCATTATCATCGAATATTCCGGCAATTTTCCGCGGATCCATTTCATCAATATGCCTCCTCCCGTACTTATCCCTTTTGTCAAGTGCTGAATCAATTTCGTAATCACCCCGAGGATGATCTTTCCCTGTAATGCAACTGAAACAGGCAAAAGGAGTCGAAGCTGAACCAACTATCCAGATATCTTTCCCGCATTGGCATTTTATACCATTATTATAGTTATCCAGCGCAGCTTCGATTCGCACTTTCAATACCTTTTCATTATCATTCGGATTATTCTTCAAATGAATTTTGACAAACTGATCGATTGAAATTGGATTCCACATTTTTTCATATTTTAAATTAATAACCCTGGCTCAATGGATATCACAATCTGTGATTTCCAAATCAGATGGTTTAAGGGACTTTTAATTAAACGCAGCGAGCGTTTAAATCCAAATTTACGAAAAATATATTGGAAAAGTAAAGAGCTGTTTCATGGCAACTCTTCTCATTAAATATGTTATAATATTGGTAGTAATACTACCCATTTTGATACATTTTTAATGAATATTTCGATCAATCTTTTGAATTTCATTAAATATGTTCTAATTTTGGTAGCGTGAATACTAATTCTGACAAAAAACTAATGAGGCTCCTGGACAATCATATACCGGGAACTGTTCTTCTTGCATCGTGGCTGGAAAAGAATGGCATCTCACGGGATCTGCAACATTATTACCTGAAGAGTGGCTGGCTTGAATCATATGGGTTCGGAGCATTCAAACGACCGAATGAAAATGTGCAATGGATAGGAGCTTTGAACTCATTGCAAAGACAAACAAAATTGCCAGTCCATCTCGGAGGATCGACATCCATATCACTTCAGGGACTTTCTCATTATGTGCGTCTGGCTAAAGAAAATCTCTATATGTTTTCACCACAATATATAGACCTGCCGAAATGGTTTCTCGTCCAGGAGTGGAGTGAACAAGTAGTGCATGTGAAAACAAAATTTCTACCTGCAGACCTTGCACTATATGAATATAATCAGGATACCCTAAAACTTAAATTATCAACACCTGAACGTGCAATCCTGGAGTGTTTGTATCTCACCCCTAATCGATTGGATGTGATAGAATGTTATCAAATCCTTGAGGATCTTCCAAATCTCAGGCCAAATGTCCTGCAGGAATTACTTGAAAACTGCAACTCAGTTAAAGTAAAACGCTTGTTTTTATATATGGCATCTAAAGCCAAACATCTGTGGTTGGACTTTATTGACCAATCCAAAATTGAATTGGGAGCCGGTGACAGGGTTATTGTAAAAGGGGGTGTTTATATATCAAAATTCAGGATATCGGTACCAAAAGAATTAACTGCATAATGATCAACTGTAACCAATCCGGATGATTTATTAGAATTCGACTTTGAAGGTTAACTTGTGTTTTTGATCTACATATTTGTTCCGTAAGTAGCGTATACTATAAAAACCTTTCAAATACTTTAGCCATAAGTTCCTGTTCTGATTTTGGAAGTTGGTGCTTATTGGCAACACTCTTCCATCTTTTTACTGATCTCCTGATGTCCTCGATTATCCTGAATGCTTCCTCATCTGTTAAACGGAAATATTCAGCAACCTCCAGACCCAGATCTAAATCCAGAGAGTTATCATCGAGAGAGATATTGAGTGATAATCCGGCACCATCCTCATTTGGATTAAGATCAAAAGCCGGGGAAAGTGTCCATCCCTTTTCTGTAAGCATAAAACCATGGTTCCTTAAATGATCATCTGTGTTCGCAACAAATATGCTGAAAACTATCCGTTGCCATAATTCTCTCAGATCACTTTCTGCCTTAGCACCATACTGTGTTAAGAAATCGACTATTTCAAGATAGCTGACTCCATCCTGGAAATTGTTACCGTCAACATAACCTAACATTGTCATTGCTGAAGCATAATGGATTCTCTCACCCGTATCAGATCTGTCAAATCGTTTGGTAAGGAAAGTATAATATTTACTTGAAAATTTCTGGATTCTTGATTCAGCTACATTCAAACCGGCATTTCGTGCCAATTCATTTGTAACCATTTCCCATCCGCCAATATCTTTAATGTCGGACTTGCTTGGAAATTTTGCTATCCAGAGATTTTTATTCACATCAAGTACACTTGCTTTGGGTCTTGCTCCTCCAAGAGAAGATCCCGGATTTATTAACATATTCAACCATTTCAGGTACTCAGGATCCTCATTGGCGTTTTCGTCTTCGAGTTTAAGACTGATTTGTTCCAATTCTCTTATTGAGGTCCATGGAGGGGAGGCGAGTGTATTGTTATCATTTAGAAATGGTCCGTCTGGATCTTCCTTGAACCTTATGGCACCCATACGGTGGCCATCATTTACTCCGAGCAGATAATCAGATTCTCTCAATGTCTTTTCCGGCCGCTTCTCTGATCGTGCCATTGCTGCTTCTCTCCTCTTCATCAGTACACGTCCCCACCTGTCCGGTGAAGAATCAAGAAATACTCCGAAATTTTGTTTCTCATCTTTTGCGTACTGCGATCCGGTATATAGTTGCAACTCCGGATCAAGTATCTGAGAATAACTGGATTTAAGCCAATCTTCAGAGTAACTAAAAGAAAATATTTCTTTTCCCCTTGTAAATTCAGCTTTCAGTACACCCATTAATACCGGCTCTTTCATACCAGTCCAGTGGGCATAGACAAAAATATCCTTATTATTACTTCTTGCTTCCATCTGTTTTCTTTAATATTCTCACCTTTGGTCCCTTGATAGCTATTTTTGAAACCTGCGGATTACTCTGTAATGTAGCATTTTTAAAAATCCTGGGTGCCCGTTCTCTGACTATTAGTTTCGCATCCTGAAGTCTTCTGCCTAATTTATCATCATTAGCAACCTCAATGATATCATTCTCAAGTCCAAGAACTGAAAGCACTTTAACATATGCCCCGATTGTAACATTAGGATTCCCTTTTTCAATAGAGACTAAAGTTGGTCTACTTATATTTGCCCTCTCAGCTACCTGTTCTGCGCTGAATTTCCTTCGCAGTCTTGCAAGCTTGATATTCTCTCCAAGAACTGAAATAGGTTTCTGTGCTCTGGGTAATAATATGGTATTTCTTGTTTTCATAACATTAACTATATTTTACAAATATACGTCTTTTTGTCAATTCTATTTAACATTATCATTTTTTCTTTTCTTTTTATAATCTTCTTTCCTTTTCAATTGTGAAGTGAAATCATGTAATTTTGGTTCTGCATTTTCTGCTGATAAGTAGTAAGCATCAAACAAGAAATGAATATGATTTAATTTTTTGTACTACTTTTTGTACTACTAATGAAAATGGCCTCGTAAATCAGAAATTTACAAAACCATATGATTTTGATAACCTTGTGAGAAGATTGCCCTGACTCTCACTGCGTGTGGTCAGGGCAGACTTCCAGGGGGTGACTTAAAAGAAAAAACCCTGCAATGCTGCGCATTGTCCGGGGTATTATTTTCATTCGCGTCCGGAAGTAAACTTCCGACGCTTATTAATAGTTTCTCAGGTGAGAAGATTGCCCTGACTCTCACTGCGTGAGGTCAGGGCGGACTTCCAGGGGGTGACCTAAAAGAAAAAACCCTGCAATGCTGCGCATTGTCCGGGGTTTTATTTTCATTCGCGTCCGGAAGTAAACTTCCGACGCTTATTAATAGTTTCTCAGGTGAGAAGATTGCCCTGACTCTCACTGCGTGAGGTCAGGGCGGACTTCCAGGAGGTGACTTAAAAGAAAAAACCCTGCAATGCTGCGCATTGTCCGGGGTTTTATTTTCATTCGCGTCCGGAAGTAAACTTCCGACGCTACTGAAAATAAAACCCCGGTGCTTACGCACCAGGGTTTTTTCTTTTGTCGGGGTGAGAAGACTCGAACTTCCGGCCTCGTCGTCCCGAACGACGCGCGCTGCCAACTGCGCCACACCCCGAAAATCACCACCGGGAACTTAAAACCCTCCTGCCGGACAGGTATTCTGCAATTCCGCAGGCAAAAATAATAAAATTTTGTATCCCCGGAACATTCTGCGACGATTGTTGATGTATTATCATATAACCAACCTCTCCTCTCCTGCTCCATAACCCGGAAAAAATGCTTCCGGATCATGATCAGTCAACAATCCCGGGTACCCGGGATCCGGGATTCACTCCTTCAGCTTCAGATGTGCTCCCGTTACCTGATTGTAACTTACCAGGTTTATACCTTTCTCCTGAATAACTTTCCTGATCTTTTCGCTTGTAAACAGGTCCGTAACACCCTGCCTGTCAATTGCTACATTATCGTATCCTGCAAAAAATGCGCCCTCCATCTCATCATTTTTAAAAGCCGGGTGATCCAGAAACATATAGGTCCTTCCCGGCTCAAGGCTCTCCAGCATCTTTATGAAACCTGCCTCCTTCTCGGCGAGGGTGGCATGCGGACCAACATAGCTGACTCCATTAATCCCATAATCATTTTTCGGATCGGTACTTACATCGGCAAGGTTGTACTCCTTTGCAAGCCGCCTGGTAAGCTCAGATACTCGTTTATCAAAAGCCGTGGCACCCATATGTCCCGATATATGAGTTACCTGCGGGATGTTCTTCAGACATAGCTCTATCTGGGCACGAAACTCTCTTTCTATCTCCTCAAGGGTCCAGTCACTCTCCGAAACCGACAGCCCGGGATAACCCGTGTGTGGCCTTATCTGCGGGAGGAAATAACCATTATCATCTGTCAGTCCGGGGCAATTTGTCAACGGCCTCCATTTTATATCGTCCCATTCGCTGGTAATAGTCATATGAAGCCCGATATCAATCGAGGGATTCTTCTTCAGTAATTTGACAGTTTCGGGGAACCAGGGAGTTACCACCATCACTTCAATCGATTGCTGGATACCTTCCAGTGATGACTTCAGGCAGGCTTCGTTGCTTGCATGGAACGATCCCATGTCGTCGCCACGGACAATCAGATTGGGCCCCCTGGTAACCTGCGCACGAATTACAACAACCAGCAAGCATAAAATCAGTGCGATAAAAATTCTTTTCATTATAATAATTTTATTAAAGGTATGATGTGTCTATGATTGGATCAATAATGCATTTTTTTTCATATGAATATTTGAAATTTCATATATTCCGATCGCATCAAAAAAGGGATTTACCCTGAACCTGTCTGCTAAATAGTTGATAATACTACATCTATCTTTTCAAATACTATCGCGGGCTTAAGCCAGATCATACAGGCAAAATCTCCTCTTTTGCATTCTCCTTTCCCGTAAACGGTGCATGGACGGCAGGTCAGGCTTTCAGTCGGAATTCTGACAGAGTACTCACCGGGTTGCATCCAGGCTCCGAAACCGTTAAGGGGATCGGTACCTCCCCATAAAGAGATCACTTTTATCCCCGAAAGAGCTGCCAGGTGCATGTTTGACGAGTCCATCGCGATCATCATACCGAGTGTGCTTATCAGGGCAAGTTCCTCTTCAAGGGAATAGCGACCTGCAACAACCACCGAATCAGCGACGTTGGCGGAGATCTCCTCAAGCTGCCCTATCTCATCAAACCCTCCGAAAAGCCAGAATTTTACTTTATACTTTTCCCTGATCATGTTCAGAAGAGTTATCATGTTCTCCGGAGGCCACATCTTAAGCGCATGCCTTGCACATGGGGCAACACCAATATTCAGTCCTCCGCTGAGGCCCGCCTTCAAACGTATCGCAGTAACAGCCTCAACTGTCGGGACGATCGATGGTCCGTCCGGAACATCAAACGCGAAGCCGGCTTTTACAAACACATCCCTGTACCTTTCTACCGTATGCTTAAGCTGCACCTTCCGGGTTCCTCTTATCACAGCTTTCTTCTCCCTTCTTCCCTTATCGACAACAGAACTCCCGACACCGGCTGTGCGGAACATGATCCTCAGAATTTTTGATCTCAGAACATCGTGAAGATCAACGACATGATCGATATCACCGTCCTTCCGGAGATCCCTGAAAAGTCTGAAGAGCCCGGCTAATCCTTTGTGGCGGTATTCCAGGTCGGGGCAAAAAATCTGCAGCCCCGGTATTCCTGAAAAGAGTGGTCTGTAGTTCTCCCTGGTAAGAATCACGACTTCAACATCAGGGTAACGCTCCCTCATACCCTTCAGAACAGGGGTTGTAAGAGCTGCATCACCAAGAGCTGATGTTCGTATTACCAGGAGACGCATTTTAGTATTTTTCGTATGATTTTTCTTCCATCAGCCCCGATGAGGTCTTTATGTTGATCTCTCTTTTAAGTTCTGCCCTTTTATCGTTATTAAAGTAGACCGAACGTGCAGCAGAGACAAAATCACTGCCAAAATCCTTTCTTCTCTCAAGGTCCCTGATCCTGTCCTCAATATCCCACAGGGTGTTGTTAATCTTATAAAGAGCCAGGTACAGAGGATCATCCTCGTTCATAATGGAAGCTGATGCTTCCTTAAGGATATCATACTCCCTGATAATATTCTCGCGTTTCACCGCGTCGCTTATGTGCTCCAGCTTAATACGGACAATAGTAAGCTTGTCTATGATCTCTCCGTTCGATACTTCAATCTTCATTCCGGTCCAATTTATATCAAATTTAATATCTTTCGCACAAAATCGTCCTAATAGGGATCAACATCTATTGATATCCTGAGCGATGAGGCTCCCTTCTCCCTGAGCACCCTGTCGATTGCACCACTGATCATCTCCCTTGCTTTTGCCGCAGATCTTTCCTTCTCTATCTTGACAAGAATGGTTTTTATGTACCACAGCTGCACCTGCGAGATAAGCGGAAACTCCGGACCCAGTACTCTCTTCCCAAACAGTTCCTTCAGGTTGCGTCCAAGAATATCTGCAAAAACATTAAGTGCAGCCCTGTCGCGGTGCTTAACGCTGATCTTTATCATCCTGCAGAAAGGGGGATAATTGAAAGCCGTTCTCTCCTCAGCCTGTTTCATGAACATATTTTTATAATCGTGCCTGAGAACAAGCCTGATAACAGGGTTTCCGGGGTCGGCGGTCTGAATAATGACCTTTCCCTGTTTCTGCCTCCTTCCTGCCCGTCCGCTTACCTGTTCAATAAGCTGGAAGCTCCTTTCGTGAGCCCTGAAGTCGGGGAAATTAAGCAGGTTATCGGCATTAAGAATCCCCACAACTGTAAGATTTTCAAAATCAAGCCCTTTGGAGATCATCTGCGTTCCTATCAGAATATCGATCTGCCTCTCTGAAAATGCCTCGATAATCCTCGAAAATGAGTTTTTTTTCCTTGTTGTGTCCTGGTCCATCCTGGCAACCTTTGCTTTGGGGAAGACAATCTTTATCTCATCCTCTATCTTTTCGGTGCCGAATCCTCTTGTCACCAGGCCTGTTGACTTACAGTTGCCGCAGGACGGGGGCACCTCAGCCGTATATCCGCAGTAATGGCATACAAGCCTGTTGATGCCTTTATGATATGTGAGGCTCACCGCGCACTGGATACATGTGGGGATCCAACCGCATTCGGAGCATTCGATATAGGATGAGAAGCCTCTTCTGTTCTGGAAAAGGATCACCTGTTCGTTGTGGCCAAGTGCTTCGTCGATGGCTTCAAGGAGCTGGGGTGTAAAGTGGGATACCATCAGCTTTTTCCTGTAAGCTTCGCGCGTATTGGCAAGAACAATAGCCGGCAACCTGATAAGCCCGTGTCTCTCGTTCAGCTCGGTAAGCCCGTACTTGCCTTTAACGGCATTATTATAACTTTCGACAGATGGCGTTGCCGAGCCAAGTATGGTTTTGGCCCTGTGAAGCGTGGCCAGTATTATTGCAGAGTCGCGTGCATGGTATCTTGGTGCGGGGTCGTGCTGTTTGTATGATCCGTCGTGTTCTTCATCAATAATAACAAGTCCCAGGTTGCTGAAAGGGAGAAAAAGAGCTGATCTCACCCCAAGGATCAGCCTGTAGCCTTTCCCGGGTTCACTTTCAGCAACTCTTTTCCATATCTCCACCTTTTCCTGGTCGTTGAAACGCGAATGGTACACACCTGTCTCGCTACCGAAATATTTCTGAAGGCGTAATATGATCTGGGTGGTAAGAGCTATCTCGGGAAGAAGGTACAGTACCTGCTTACCTTTTTTCAGCTGTTCTTCTATCAGATGAATATAGATCTCTGTCTTTCCGCTTGAGGTAACCCCATGAAGCAGTGTTATGTTCTTTTCATCAAGCTGCAGTCTGACTGAAATTAAGGCAGCATCCTGTGCCTCACTGAGCTTCCTTAAAGGCATTGTTACTTCGGATGATACATGCAGACGAGATACATTAAGCTGGATGCTTGTCAGGATACCCTTCCTGACCAGTGCATCCACAATCGTCTGAGATGCCTTTGTCTCTTTCATCAGCACCAACTTTCTGACAGGAACGATTTCCGGGATCTCCGGATAACCGGTACTTTCCAGGTATCCGGCAAGGACCTCAAACTGTTTCGGAGCCTTTTTCAGTGAATCGAGAATATCATTCAGCTCTTTCTCCGAAAATCCCCTCGAAAGTTCTATAAAGGTCTCCTGTTTAGGCCTGTATCTTTCTGGTACCGGCGAAGCGGCAACTCCTTCGGGCAGCAGGGCCCCGGGCAATGCTGCCTTCATTACCTCACCTTCGGTACACATATAGTATGCTGATATCCACTGCCAGAACTTCAATTGCACTTCATTAACAATCGGAATGGGATCTGTGATATCCATTATCTCCCTTATTTTTTCAAACGGGGGAGTCTCATTATGGATCGCAGATATGATGCCTGTATAGAGGTTTTTACTGCCAAAGGGAACAAGAGCTTTTACTCCGGGCTTCACAATGGCGGCAAATTTATCCGGAATGCGGTAAGTGAACCTTCCTTTAACTGCAAATGGCAGGATTATATCTGCAAACTGATATGTCATGTATCAAAGTAATATGCAAAATAAGAAGAAAAAAGCAGAGTACACACAAACGGCATGTTTGTCTGGCAAATCAGATCATCAGTGTGAAACTGCAGAACCGGGTCTGATTTTTCAGCTGGATTTAATAAAGGAAGCCATAACTGTCAGCAGATGGTCCTTCCTGATCGGTTTAATAAGACAGGCGTCGCAGCCGGCTTCAAGAATAATATCCTTGTCGTCCTCAAAGATGAAAGCAGTCTGGGCAATGATAGGCAGATCCTTCCTGAACTTCCTGATCTCTTTTGTTGCCTCAATGCCATTCATCTCGGGCATCTGCATGTCGAGGAGTACCACATCAAGATCGGGTGTGTTCTTTACAATCTCAAGGGCTTCAAATCCCGAACGGGCCGTGAAGATCTTTATTCCTGTGTCGACCAGTACCCTGTTAAGATATATAAGGACATCCTTATTATCGTCGACGAGCAGACATTTTTTCATGCTCCAGTTTATCGGCAAGGCGCTATTTACCGGGCTTGTTGATTTTGCCTTGATTTTTGGTGCCCCGCCTGCAGGCCTGTATGGTATAGAAAAACTGAATTCCGAACCAACTCCCTTTTCTGACTGTACAAAGATCTTACCACCCATCCGCTCTATGACCTCCTTGGCAAGTGTAAGCCCTACACCAAGTCCTTCAAATGGCCTGTGATGTCCATCTATCTCCTGGCGGAACTCTTCAAATATGCGTCCGAGGTTCTCCTTGTTAATGCCGATTCCCGTATCCCTGATCCTGAATACCAGGTCCTGCTCCTCCCTGGCATATGAGAACTCGACCGATCCTTCAAGTGTAAACTTGACTGCATTATCCATCAGGTGATTCAGTACCCTCTTGAGCCATATCCTGTCGGTAAAGACAAGATCGTCGGTCACCTCAAGCTGGTTTCTTACATTAAGTATGATAGACTTCTCATTACGTTTGATCATGTTACGGGCCTCTTCGATTATCTCGTTGACGATCCCGTTTACGGAGGTCTCCTCGTATGTAATTTCGATCTGCGAGCTTTCGAGCCTCGACAGGTCAATAATATCACCTATTATCTGAAGTAGTTTTTCGCTGTTATGGTTAATATGTTCAATGTACTCTTCCCTGACGTCATTGGTTATATCATTGGCAAGCAAAAGATTGGAGAATCCTACAACACTGTTAAGAGGGGTTCTGATCTCGTGCGAGATATTGGCAAGGAAGCTCGACTTCAACCTGCTGCTGGCCTCTGCTTCCATGTTGGCCTTTATAAGTTCCTCGTGTACCTGCTTCATTTTTGTAATATCGCGCGAGATAGTCAGCGATCCTATAACTTCCCCATTGTCGCTGCGTACAACGACCGACCTTGTCGAAAGAGTCACATAATGTCCGTCCTTATGCCTGAGCCGCACTTCGCTCTCAAACAGGCCGCTGCTTCCCAGAGCCTCCTTTCGCCTGCATTCGTAATCGCTGTCGTCGTTAAGGACCAGATCGTCGGGATTCATCGAAAGGTATGAATTCTGATCAAGTCCGATTACCGAAAAGAAGGCAGCATTTGCATATTTAAGGTTCCATTCCCTGTCATAAAAAGAGATCCCGTCGTCGGCCGACTGGATGAGCATGCCATAGAATTTCTCCGAATCAGAATACTCCCGGGTTATTGCTTCTTTCTGCAGCGCAAGTTCCCTGTTAGTTTTTTCCAGGTTGATGTTGATCTCCTCAATCTGCCTGTTTCTCTTTTTAAGCTCCCTGTAGGCTTTTCTGAGTTTTGCCGAAAAGACAAGTACCAGAACGCAGATCACCAGTAGTGCTCCAAGAAGAATAAAAGCCGTACTCATAATCGACTTTGACAACATTGTCACCGATTCAGGAATTGGAACTATGGTATAATCAATAGTCATAGCTGATAACTTCCCTGATAAAGACACTATTAAAAGTGCCGGTACTGGTAATTTAAGATATCTGCCATATCCTTTTTCCGAAGTTTTTCTTTCCCCTTCGCTCATAAGAATACATTAACGATCAATATCAACCCGATATTGTTAAGCAACCTGCTTCAAATACTATTCAAAAAACACCCTTGTTAAAAAGGTAATAACCTGGTGTACCAAAATTCGCGGTACTATTCCGGAGTTTTATTATTAAACTCTGAACAAAATAATTATAACCTTTTTATTTCAGGATATGAGGCAAATATAAAAATTCAAAAGATTACTTACCATGACTATCCGGACAATTATTGCACAAAAATTATTAAATTGCAAACAATTAAATGGTGTTAATGGAAAAAAAGGATAATCAGTTTTCAGGAGGCCGGCGGTACAGGAACCATGAAATTACGGTTTACTGGAAACCATCTGCATGCGTTCATGCTTCTTTCTGTTACAGAGAATTGATTGAAGTCTTTGATCCGGGCCGGAGGCCCTGGGTTGATCTGAGTGGAGCATCAACACAGAGGATCATTGAAGTGGTAAACCTGTGCCCGACCGAAGCTCTTTCGTGGAAATGGAATGATGAGGAAAAAAACAGGGATATCGGAAAAGACCAGACCAATCATGTAATATTTCGCCGGCCCGAACTGATGGAAAAGGGAGGAGATACAGAAATGGAGAACCCGGTTTCGGTAAAAGTGATGATCGACGGGCCTATAGTTATAAAAGGTAATTTCACCTTTATTTATGGTGATAAAAATAAGGAAGTAAAGGACAGCATAATCTCAATATGCCGGTGCGGGGCCAGCAATCACATGCCATTCTGTGACGGACGTCACAGGCAGATAGGATTTGAAGACAAATAAGAAGGCTATGGAAAACGACGAGCAGAAATCATCAGCAACTGTTGAAGTCATCGACGGCGGACCCTTGAAAATAAGCGGTACCATTCTCTTAAGGGATCTGAAAAAGGAGATCACCGATAACCCGGAGGTAGTTTTTCTGTGCAGGTGTGGCTATTCGGGTAACAAACCCTACTGTGACAAATCGCACAGAACATAGTACGAATCTTTTCTCACAGCCTTATAAGGCCTGTTAATTCTGCTGAAGGGCTTCATGAACTTTTTCAGCTGCCTCTCCGAAAGAGATTGCCGAATATACCTTTAAACCTGAATTGTCAATTATCGTCTTCCCTTCAAGCGCATTGGTTCCCTGCAGCCTGACAATCACCGGCACCTTTATCTCACCTATCGATTTATAAGCATCAACTACTCCTGTTGCCACCCTGTCGCAGCGGACAATACCTCCGAATATATTTATCAGGATAGCCTTTACTCCGGGATCCTTCAGAATGATCCTGAAACCTGCCTCAACACTCTTCTCGCTGGCCCCTCCTCCGACATCGAGGAAGTTGGCAGGCGACCCTCCCGATAACTTTATCAGGTCCATGGTTGCCATCGCAAGGCCCGCCCCGTTTACCATGCATCCTACATTGCCATCGAGCTTGATGAAGTTGAGGTTATGTTTACCTGCTTCCACCTCGGCCGGATCCTCCTCATTTATATCCCTCATCTCAGCTATCTCAGGATGACGGAATAAGGCATTGTCATCTATAATAAGCTTGCAGTCGACGGCAATTATCCTGTTATCTGCTGTTTTCAGGACAGGATTTATCTCAAGCAACTGCGCATCGCAACCAATAAAGGTCTCATACAACCCCGCCAGGAACTTTTGCATGTTCTTCAGGGCAATCCCTTCCAGTCCCAGGTTAAAGGCAATGTTACGTGTCTGGAATGCCCTCAGCCCTGTTACAGGTGAGATCTCTTCAGTAAATATCTGTCCCGGTGTTTTTTCAGCAACCTGTTCTATATCTGTTCCACCGGCTGGCGAATACATTATCACATAACGTCCCTTTTCCCTGTTAAGCAATATACTGACATAAAACTCAGCCAGCTTTGTTTCTCCCTTTGAATAGACATCCTGTGCAATGAGGACACGGTTTACCTTTTTCCCTTCAGGACCAGTCTGATGTGTAACCAGGTTCATCCCCAGCATCTGCCGGGCTATTACCCCAGCCTCTTCGGGCGACTTTGCCAGTCTGACCCCGCCTCCCTTACCTCTGCCTCCCGCATGTATCTGAGCTTTCACAACAAATACCTCCGTCCCGAATTTCTCCTGCAGCTGTCTGGCAACCATGACGGCATGACCCGGAGTCTCCGCAACAAATCCTTCCTGAATCTCAACATTATATGCCCGCAACAGGGACTTCCCCTGAAATTCATGAATATTCATAAGGTGGATATCTTTTAAAATTAACTACCTGTTATTCTTTGAATTCGTTGATGACAATATAAATAGATTTGCCGGATTTTTTATTTATTTTCGCGTAAAAAATAATGCGTAAGCTCCTTAATAATGAACTGGGCAGGAAGAGTATCGGCCAGTTCAAGGAATCAGAAAAATCACCTTTTGTTATCGTTCTCGATAATGTCCGAAGCCAGAGCAATGTCGGTTCAGTCTTCAGGAGCGCTGATGCTTTCCTGATACAAAAGATCTGTCTGTGCGGTATAACTGCCAAACCTCCGAACAGGGAGATAAGGAAGACAGCGCTGGGAGCTACCGAATCGGTCGACTGGGTCTGGTATGAGTCGACTACAGAGGCAGTGAATGACCTGAAAAAAGAGGGATATATCATCGTAGGCATTGAGCAGACCGAAGGATCGGTAGAATTACAGAACCTGGAGGTGAAGAAAGGGTGCCGGTACGCTCTTATCTTCGGACATGAGGTAAATGGCGTCAGCCAGGAGGTCATCGATATGTGCGATATGTGCGCCGAGATCCCTCAGTTCGGTACCAAACATTCATTCAATATTGCGGTAAGTGCAGGTATCGTGTTGTGGGAGCTGACGGAGAAGGCGTGAGGAAAGGCAGAGGGCGGAGGGCAGAGGGCGAAGAAGACGTGAGGCGAAAGAAGGCGTGAGGCATGAGGTAGGAAAAAGGCGTGAGGGGAACGAAGCGACTCAATCCCGAGAACTCGGGAAGGCATGAGCAGGTGACAGAAAAAATAAAGGCTGCCAATGCTGACAGCCTTCATTATTATTGTGAAAATTCAGATTACTGAACTGCTGCTTTGAAAGCATCGTCAGCAAAGAATTTAGCCAGTTCCATATCGGTTTTTGCGTATGCCTTCCAGTCAGCATTGAAATTGATAGCCTCTTTCAGACCATTAAGCATATAAGTTTTGTCGTCGAGACGTGCGCCGACAACTGCTTTCAGATATGAAGGTTTTCCGCATTTGCAGAGTTCTTTCATCCCGTCAAGTGTTGCTTTTGCCTGGTTGACATCTCCTTTAAGAACCTGTGCGAGAGCAAGGTTGAAGCAAGGCTCGGTGCCGAAATAGTTAACTGCCTTGTCATATTCACCTTTGGTAATTGCAATAACACCCAGTCCCCATTTTGACTCGGCAGTTGCAGCTGTCATCGAGTTGAATACCTCTTCAGCTTTTACCATGTCATTTTTAATAAGATAAGCGAAAGCGATATTATTCTTGACAACATCATTATTCTGGATAGCCTGAGCTTTTTCCAAAGCTACGAGAGCTTCATCAGCTTTACCTAACTGAAGGAGTGTGTAACCAACGTTATTATGTGCACGGATGCATTTTGGGTTGTTTTCAGCAACTGCCTGGTAGAATTTAAGCTGTTCATTTACGTCGTCGGTAAGAGTTGCAGCATAGAGCATCTCCTCAAGGCTGAGTACCTTTGGATCTGATTTCATCTGTGCAAGAATCTGCTCGTCGGTACGCCCGATCGTGTCAACATTGACCGTCATTTTTGACCTTCTCAGTTTTGGAAGGATGTCGGTTTTCAGAGCTTCGAAAGCTGCCGACATATTCTTGATCTCCTTTTCACGGACATCAGGATCGGAATACATTGACAGGACGCGGAGGATGAGATCTTTATCCTGGATGGATGAATTCTCAACTTCTGTTTTAAAACCATCCCAGTCTTCGGCTGTGGTAAGTGAACTGAAGAAACCTTCTGCTTTTGCTGCTTCGACTTTTTCAAATTCTTTCTTGATAAACTTGTCAGCTTCAGTACCCCTGTTGGTCGAGAGTTTTTCGTTTATGTCTAATTTTCCATCGGGAGAAGCATATGAACTTATAACAGTATTCTTCAACTGACGATTTGGATCTGCACTGGCCTGAGCAATATATTCTTTCAGCAGTGTTACATCATCAGATTTGAGCTCCGTGCTGCGGATATCAGATCTGTTAATCACATAATTGATGTCGGCAACTTTGGTTTCAGGAATGACCCTCTGGAAATTATCTTTCATCATAATACCTCTTCCATGCTTCTCAGTAAGAGTGGAAGTAGCTTTAACACCTTCGGCAATCTTTACCGGATCAAAGTCGAGACTTTTGGTGCCAATAGAAGCGTTGGTCCTCAGAACCAGTTCTGACATTTTCATTGCCTCCTTATAAGGTATAGTGCTTGTATAAGTGAATTCGCCACCTGTATAGGTGATCACTTTATTGTTAGCCTGAACCTTTTCACCCTGCAGTACCTGTACTTTTTCAAAAGCAGTTTCACCACCCGTATATGTTAAAACAGGAGTAACTTCAACAGTTGCTTTCTTGTTGAAATATTTTTCAGGGAAAGTGCCCTTAATAGTAACATTTACAAGACCTCCGTGTGTTTCAAGTACATTAGGCGTAACCTCGTACTTTATATCACTGTAGTCTTTTTTCATTTTATTCAGCCCGCTGCAACCAGTCATAACAGCCGCTGCAAGGATAAGGATAAAATAGCTTCTGATTTTTTTCATGATTTAAAATGTTATTTGTTAAAGATTTGATTTATTCACAAGCATCGAAGAAATTATACTAACTCTTACAATCAAATGCAAATTTAAAAAAAAAAGTTCAGTTATCATACATGTTTTAAAATGTTTATAAAATCACCATATTCAAACCACTTGAATAATCTTTACCGAAGATGGTATCCACGATCGTGGTATAGTTATTCCTCTCCCCGATAAAATCTAACCGGTCGATGTCAATTACCAGGTATCTGTTTTCAGGATTTTGCTTAAAGAACGTAAAGTAGCTATCCTGTATTTTCTGAAGATATTCTTTTGTTATGGATCTTTCGTAGTCACGTCCCCTCTTTTCTATGTTACTGAGCAGCCTTTCAGTACTAAGATGCAGATAAACATAAATATCTGGTTTCGGCAATTGTCCGTAAATAATATGAAAAATCTGTCTGTAAAGATTATATTCATCGCCTTTTAGCGTGGAGGCGGCAAAAACCAGCGATTTCATAAAATAATAATCGGCTACGGTAAAACTCTTAAAAAGATCCTGTGTTTCAAGCTCTTCTTTTAGTTGTTTATAGCGGCTTGCCAGGAAAGAGAGTTCAAGAGGGAAAGAGTATTTATCAGGATCGTCGTAGAATTTGGGGAGAAAAGGATTGTCGGCAAACTGTTCCAGGATCAGTTTTGCATTAAACTGACCTGCAATCATCCGGGCCAGTGAAGTCTTACCGGCTCCGATATTACCTTCAATCACAATGTAGTTATATTTCTTCTCCATTGCTGCCAATGATCATCCAAATTTACAAATTGGACCGGACATTTCAATAAAAAGAGACAGAGGGCTGACAGAATATAAAAACTGTAACAGCAACGGGTTAAGAATATACACCTTAAATAATCTTAAGGTATCTTAAAAAATAGTGATTGAATCAGGAGGCTACTGTCTCACCCTGCCTGGCAAAGATATATAGTCAGCGAACAGGCTTAGTTTCTGTAGCCGTCATTATGCCGCTGTTCACCTTCCTCTTTTGGTGGCCGGGGCAGAAGCACCTTTCTTGAAAGCTTGAGTTTCCCGTTTTTAGGATCAATATCTATGAGTTTGACTTCGACTTCATCTCCTTCCTTGAGTACCTCTTCGACGGTTTTGATCTTTTTCCAGTCAATCTCCGAAATATGAAGCAGCCCATCTTTGTTGGGAAGTATCTCGATAAAAGCTCCGAACTGGACTATTGTCTTTACCTTGCCTTTGTATATCTGTCCAACTTCAGGCACAGCAACAATCCGTCTGACCCAGTCGAGGGCAGCAGTTATCGCGTCCTTGTTCTCTCCGAAAATGTTCACATCACCCCTGCCGTCAATCTCTTCAACGATAATTGTGGTTCCGGTTTCGCGCTGAATCTCCTGTATAACTTTTCCTCCCGGACCTATCAGAGCCCCGATCATATCTTTCGGGATGCTCAGCATCTCAATCCTCGGAGCATGAGGTTTCAACTCGGCGCGCGGCTCGGCAATAGTCTTCTCCATTATGTCAAGAATATGCAATCTGCCTGCTTTTGCCTGCTCAAGAGCCTTCGAAAGAACCTCAAACGAGAGGCCTTCGACTTTTATATCCATCTGGGTTGCTGTGATGCCGTCGCGGGTACCTGTAACTTTAAAATCCATGTCACCAAGATGGTCCTCATCACCCAGTATATCAGAAAGAATCGCGTACTTATCCGAATTCTTGTCTGTTATCAATCCCATTGCAATACCGGAGACCGGCTTGCTTATTTTAATACCTGCGTCCATAAGTGCAAGTGTGCCTGCACATACAGTTGCCATTGAAGATGATCCGTTTGATTCAAGGATATCAGAAACCACCCTTATCGCATATGGATTCTCCTGTTCGGGAGGCATCATATTCTTCAGGGCACGGTGTGCAAGATTTCCATGCCCGATCTCCCTGCGGCTTATTCCACGTGCAGGTTTTGCGTCGCCTGTCGAAAAAGGAGGAAAATTATAATGAAGGGTAAATTTCTCGGTACCCTTGTTCAATACATCATCAATTATCTTCTCATCAAGTTTTGTCCCGAGAGTAACGGTTGTAAGCGACTGAGTCTCACCTCTGGTAAACAGGGCAGATCCATGTGTTGCAGGCAGAGGATCTATCTCACAAACTATTGGTCTGATCTCGTCAGGCTTCCTTCCATCGAGACGGATGTTCTCATCGAGTACAAGCCGGCGTGCTGCCTCCTTATGAACTTCGTGGTAATATCTCTTAACAAGAACCTCATTAACCTCATCCTCTTCAGAATACTGTGCGAGGAATCCGGCAACTACGTTTTCAAAAGCCTCTTCCCTCTTATGTTTGTCGGCCGATAATGTTCTGGCTACCTGGTAACATTTATCGTATGTTTCGTCCCATACCTTCTTTTTCAGCTCCTCGTCATTCACCTCATGGCAATATTCACGC
Organism: uncultured Bacteroidales bacterium; assembly: GCA_963736675.1. Taxonomy (GTDB): domain Bacteria; phylum Bacteroidota; class Bacteroidia; order Bacteroidales; family VadinHA17; genus LD21. The sequence continues at coordinate 750,857 of CAVTPT010000001.1, read as the reverse complement.
CTGGCAGGTGCTCCAATCTCGGCTGCAAATTCCATCTGAGCCTTGCACTGAACCTTTATTGAATCGTGAGCGATCCTTAAGGCCTCAATCATCTCGGCTTCCGATACCTCTTTCATCTCACCTTCTACCATAAGGATATTGTCGTATGTGGCCCCAACCATCAGATCAATATCAGCTTCCTTCAGCTGGGTGGCTGTGGGGTTGACAACAAATGTTCCGTTTATCCTGGCAATCCTGACTTCGGACATCGGCCCGTTGAACGGAATGCCCGAGATAGTCAGAGCAGTAGATGCTGCAAGACCTGCAAGAGCATCCGGTATAATATCAATATCAGCAGAAACAAGATTTATTGTGACAAAAGTCTCGGCATGAAAATCATCGGGGAAAAGAGGCCTCAGCGCCCTGTCAACAAGCCGCGATATCAGTATCTCATAATCCGACGGACGTGATTCCCTCTTAAGGAATCCTCCCGGGAAGCGACCGGATGATGCATATTTCTCCTTGTATTCAACCGACAAAGGCATGAAATCAGTATCTTCCTTTGCCTCTTTGGCAGAAACAACAGTAGCCAGCAACATAGTCTTTCCCATCTTTAGCAGCACAGATCCGTCTGCCTGCCTTGCCATCCTGCCTGTTTCAAGGGTTATTGTCCTCCCGTCACCGAGATCAATATTCTTCTCTTTGATATTAAACATTATATAATGATTTTAAAGTATTGAAATTAAACAAAATCAAGATTATAAGAAAAAAGGCAATTTCGAATTGCCTTTTTCCAGAATCTATTTACGTAATTTCAACGCTTTTACGATTTCCCTATACCTTTCTATGTCTTTGATCTTAAGGTAGTCCAATAACCTCCTTCTCCTGCCAACAAGAGTTATCAAAGCACGCTGTGTACTGAAATCCTTCTTATTCTTTTTAAGATGTTCGGTTAGATGAGATATCCTGTACGAAAACAAAGCTATCTGACCTTCAGCGGTTCCTGTATCAATCTCCGACGTCCCAAACGTTTTGAAAAACTCCTGTTTCTTTTCAGTAGTCAAATACATATCTTTAATTAATATATTGTTTATCCATAAATAAATCGAGTCTCCAATTTTGGAACGCAAAAATAAGGCTTTTTTATGTAAATTATCAAACAATTGACTATTTTTTTTCTTTATTATACAAACTTTTATTTTCTCTCCTCTCAAAAATCCTTTTTACAATGCCTTCTACCCGTTGTCAGGGCCATCAGTCACACCGCCATCTGCTCCCGGATTATCAACAAATATCCGGCCTCTTTTGTTTTAAAATTTTAACGTTTTACTCAGTTATTTATTGTTCCCTTTATTATATATAGACGTAAAAATATATTAAAACGTTGCGTCGAATACTATTATCATTCAACATTTTATCAACATATTAACAGAGTTTATCAAAAGAGCAAAAGAGGAATATGAAAATTTCAGGATTTTCATTTACTGACACTACCTTTTTTAAAAAAACGGACTATGGCTCCAGCGAAAGATCCTCATTCTCCTTAAGTGGAATTTTCATGCTTATCAGCTTGCTTCCTATCCGGCATTCAATGCATCTTCGCTTCCGGCAGTATTCGTTTCGGAGCTGAAGCAAAGCCTGGGTGTAAAATGCTGATCCGGAACTGATACCTGCAATTTTCCATTCATCAGTTATTGAGTTTTCTTCCGGGGCAATATCTTCGAGCATGCTCAGTGCCCGCTCACATTTATCTCCCTGGTCGCGTAACCGGCCATAAACAAATATCACGGGAATTACCGCGTTGATCAGAAGGATATCCGTTGCCTGCGACCCGGTACTCTTTTTCTGAGCCCTGCTTACCTTACCGAATACAAAATGATCATTCCAGTATTCCGATGCATCAACCTCAAATAACATTTTCAGCCGCTCCACATCAGCCGACTCAAGCACTTTTGAGAATATTCCCCCTGACACCGAGAGCATTGCTGCCAGCTGTGAGATCCTGACCGTGGGAAAGTTGACCGGCCTCAGCCTGCTGAACTTCCAGATCCAGCCATGGATCGGATTGATGGAGTATTTGGCTGAAAGAATCCTGAATTCCCTCACCAGCGACCTGTAGTATTCATCATTGACCGTTTCTTTAAAAAGTGCCTCTTCAAGCATCCCGGCCGTTCCGAAAAGCAATGCCTCAATCTGGAACCTGTTATCGGCATGCTTCCTGATAATCCTGAAAGGAAGTGCAGTGGCAAGCATCTCAAATGGCTGGGTGTTGACCCTGAAACCGAAATAGCGCGACAGCAGCCTGTAAAATGTCTCTTCCCAGTCGTTTTCAGTTTCCGACAGTATCTTCATTATCAGTAACGACTTCTGCATGAGCCTCTCCACAAGCAGTGAATGAAGCCAGTGCCTTATAAGGAAGATGTCCATCTTCCCTATATCATCCTGGCATGCAATCAGGGCAGGGCTATTTACAAGCCTGGTGTACCTGTCGTACAACAGGCAGTCATAATTAATTGCCACTGTAAGTATCTCCTCCCCCCTGGCATTAAAGACCTTCCTGTCGTTCTCAGCCACAACATGCAGGATAACATTATCAAAGGCATGGTCGCTTCTATGTCCGTGAATGTCGAAATGAGATGACTTTATGTGGATCTCCACATTGCCAGCCCACAATGTTCCGGCTATTATTATCCTGGCATTGAAGAAATCGGGACCGGAATCGCGGTTATACTCCCCGGGGTTAATTACGGTAATAGTATTACCGTCGTTGTCAAACAGGGAGTCACGATCATATAGACCATACTTCCATAAATAATGGAGAAATTCCTCTTTCATACCGGCACATGTAAGAAATTTCCAGCGAGAATATAAAAATAAGAAAAAAGGGAATACGATACAAAAAAGAAAAACCGTGGCTGGCAGGGGAGTGCCGCCGATTTGTGGATTACCTTCTCCCGGGATGAGTCAGAAAACGAATTATAGCCAGATTCCGGCTCTTACACAAGCTTATGGGCAGAGAGATAATTCTCCATCTCCTGTTGCATCTCCCTGGCTTTTGCTGCTGCAGCTTTGTCAAAATCGCGGGAGCTGCCGGCGAATATTATTCCCCTGGAGGAATTTACGAGCAACCCGCATTTACCTGTCATACCATATTTAGCCACCTCCTCAAGGCTTCCTCCCTGCGCTCCCACACCCGGGACGAGAAGGAAATGCTCCGGGACTATCCTCCTTATCTCCTTAAGCATCTCTGCACGTGTGGCACCCACAACATACATCAGATTATTTATGTTTCCCCATTTTTTGGAGACTGACAACACTCTCTCAAAAAGCTTTATCCCATCTTCATCATGATACTGAAAATCATCAGCCCCCCTGTTAGATGTCAGCGCCAGCAATACCACCCACTTATCGGGATATGAGAGGAAAGGGGAGACCGAATCTTCACCCATGTAGGGAGCGACGGTCAGAGCATCGAAAGACATGTTATCAAAGAAAGCCTTCGCATACATCTTTGACGTGTTACCTATGTCGCCCCGTTTGGCATCGGCAATAACAAAAATATCAGGGTATTTCTTCCTGATATATTTTAAAGTTGATTCGAGCGAAATCCAGCCCCGGGGACCTGAACATTCATAGAATGCTATGTTTGGTTTGTAGGCAACAGCATATTGCTGTGTTGCATCAACGATCCTTTTGTTAAACTCAAAAACAGGATCCTTCAGTTTCAGAAGATGGGGAGGGAGTTTCTCAATTTCGGGGTCGAGCCCTATACAAAGAAACGAGCGCTTGGCAACTATCCTTTCAAATAACTGATTATGATTCATCTGTCAGGGAATTATATGTTGTTTTCCTTCAATCGTTCAGCATTTTCCGCCATCTGGAGCTTGCCTATTATCTCATGGATGTTTCCGTCAAGGATAGATGGGAGATTGTATATGGTGAGATTAATCCGGTGGTCTGTCATCCTTCCCTGCGGATAGTTATAAGTACGTATTTTGGCAGAACGGTCACCTGTTGAAACCATCGTTTTTCTCTTGTGCGAAACCTCATCAAGATACTTCTGGTATTCGAGGTTATATAGCCTGGTCCTCAATTCCTTGAGTGCCTTATCATAATTTTTGATCTGCGACTTCTCATCCTGGCAGGTGACAACTAATCCTGTCGGGACATGAGTAAGTCTGATAGCCGAATATGTTGTATTGACTGACTGGCCGCCAGGACCTGACGAACAATATGTGTCCTTGCGGATATCCTCATTCCTGATTTCCACATCAAACTCATCAGCTTCGGGAAGTACCACTACCGATGCTGCCGAGGTATGAATGCGTCCCTGGGTTTCAGTCTGCGGGACCCGCTGTACCCTGTGCACACCCGATTCGTATTTCATCAGTCCGTAGACACCATCGCCAGAAACACCTAAGACTATCTCCTTATATCCTCCTGCAGTACCTTCCGAAAAGTTGTTTACATCAAACTTCCAACCCTTCTGTTCGAAAAACTTACAGTACATCCTGAACAGGTCGCCAGCAAAGATACTTGCTTCATCGCCTCCGGTTCCTGCTCTGATCTCCATCACAGCATTCTTCTCATCTTCAGGATCCACCGGAATAAGGAGCATTTTTATCTCCTCTTCCATCAACGGAAGTCCTTCAGTCAGTTGATCAAGCTCTGCCTTGGCCATTTCTCTCATCTCCTCATCCTTCTCAGTGGCCAGCAATTCCTTGGTGCTGGTAATGTTACCAAGCGCCAGCTTATATCTGTCGTACGATTCAATTATCGGTTGAAGCTCCTTATATTCCTTGTTAAGCTTTACATACCTGGCCATGTCTGAAAGAATATCAGGCTTTGTCAGAAGTTCGCCAACCTCAACAAATCTTGTCTTAACACCTTCAAGCCTCTCAAGAATCATATTGTTTGCCATATACTCAACAATTTTCAGGGTGCAAAGTTAGTAAAAATGCGCTTTGGTTATTCTCAGGAACCCATAAAACTATTATAAAAGGAAGGCTTAGAAATGAGGTAAAAGGGCGAATTTTTTAAAAAGTCGAATTTTCTCCCTGATATTCGAAAGTTCCCAGGTCGGACCTGATAGTAAGATGTTTCCTGTCAGCCTGTTCGCAACGTCCTATAATTCTCGCTTCGAGGTTAAATCCGCTGGCGATCTCAATAATCCCGGCGGCATGCTTCGCGTCAGTATAGATTTCGAACCTGTGGCCCATATTAAATACTTTATACATCTCGCCCCAGCCGGTACCCGATTGTTCATGGATAATCCGGAACAGAGGCGGCAGCGGGAACATGTTATCTTTGATAATATGAAGATTGTCAACGAACCTCATCACTTTTGTCTGGCCCCCTCCCGAGCAATGTACCATTCCATGGATCTCCTGGCGTAATGTCCCGATGATCTTTCTGATAACAGGTGCATACGTACGGGTAGGAGAAAGGACAAGCTTGCCTGCAGTAGTATTTAATCCGGGAATAGCATCGGTAAGTTTCAGTTTACCTGCATATACAAGGTCGTACGATAGTGTAGTATCAAAACTATCGGGATATTTCGATGCCAGGTAAGGAGAAAAAACATCGTGCCGGGCTGATGTCAGTCCGTTACTTCCCATACCGCTGTTATACTCTTTTTCATAAGTCGTTTGTCCGTACGAAGCAAGCCCTACTATAACATCTCCTGCTTTAATGTTATCGTTCGAAATAACATCCTCTCTTTTCATACGTGCAATCACTGTAGAGTCGACCACGATTGTCCTGACGAGGTCGCCGATATCAGCAGTCTCTCCTCCGGTAGAATAGATCCCTATTCCCAGAGAACGCATCTCTTCAAGTACCTCTTCGGTTCCGTTTATTAAAGCCGAAATGACTTCGCCGGGTATCAGATTCTTGTTCCTGCCTATAGTTGAGGAGAGTAAAATATTATTCCAGGCTCCGACACAAAGGAGATCGTCGGTATTCATAACGATGGCATCCTGGGCTATTCCCTTCCAGACCGACATATCGCCGGTCTCCTTCCAGTAAATATAGGCAAGCGACGACTTTGTCCCCGCACCGTCGGCATGCATTATATTACAGAAGCTCTCGTCACCACCAAGCACGTCGGGGACAATTTTGCAGAAAGCTTTAGGATATAAGCCTTTATCTATACTTTTTATAGCATTATGTACGTCCTCTTTTTCTGAAGAGACACCTCTTTTGCTGTATTTTGATTCGCTTGCCATTCTGTTTCAGAAAAAAAACAAAGATAGAAAAAAAGATGGCAGTTGAAGAAAGAGATGGTCTGGCTGTGAATAACCACGATTACTGTGATGGAGACTCATAATCTGTTCTTAAAACCCTGAATTCAGTTCTTCTGTTTATCTGATGAGCTATCTCCTTCTGTTCTTCATTCACAAGTCCGTTGATATACTGTTCTGATAATGTTACGCCAGATTTCAGGAAAGAGTTCTGTCCGGCAATATCAGCATCCACTATTTTGGGACTCGATTCGCCATATCCTTTCGGAGATAATCTTTCGGGTTCTATTCCCTTTTCAATAAGGTACGTAACAACAGACTGTGCCCTCTTCTGTGAGAGATCCAGGTTATATTCCTCGGTATCACGCGAGTCGGTATGCGACATAAGCTCTATTGTCACGTTCGGATTGTCGGTGAGCGTTTCGACAAGTTTATCGAGCGATACCATCGACTCGGGTCTGAGGTCCCATTTTCCGAAATCGTAAAAGATATTGGGCAGTTCTATTGGTTTATCAAAAGCTGTAAGAAGTATAGTAACCATATAATCGCGGCTCTTTTCCTGTCCTTTTGTTGTCTCTTTTTCTTTTCCGTTCAGGTAACCTCTCCCGGAGGCCAGAAAAATATAGTCTACTTCAGGTTTAAGGGCAAATTTAAAATCACCTCCGGCACCTGTTTCTGCCTGAAGGTTTGATCCGTCGCTGGCAATAAGCTGTACTACCGAACCGGTAATCGGGCTGCCTGTCTTTTCATCCTTTACAAGTCCGGTAACATTGAATTTTAAAGGAGGCATTTCGAACGAGTATAATTCATCGTTACCTCTGCCTTTACGTGTTGAGCTGAAGATACCCCGTTCGTTCCCGTTCTCGAATGTAATTCCGAAGTCATCGCTGAACGAGTTTACAGGCGATTTCATGTTCTGTACCTGCCACGAACCATCCGGCTGAGGGATAGCCTTAAAGATATCCAGTCCCCCCATTCCAATCTGTCCGTCTGATGCGAAATACAGAGTACCATCATCTCTTATATATGGGAACAGTTCATCCCCGCTGGTATTAATATCGGGCCCAAGGTTGACAGGCGCCGACCATGTGTCTCCATCACCCGCCCGTGTAACCATGTAAATATCTTTTGATCCGAAACCTCCCGGGATATCAGAGACAAAATAGAGCCTTGAACCATCAGGTGAAATTGCAGGATGTGCTGCAACAACAGAATCGGGCAGAATGCCAAGGTTTCTGGGTTCGCTCCAGTTTTCTCCTTTCCTTTCGGAAACCATTATTACACATCCCTTTTCTTCCCTTTTACCAGCCTCACATCTGGTAAAGAAGAGTTCCCTGAAATCAGAAGAAAAAGAGGGTGTGCCTTCCTCAAATTCGGAGTTGATAACTTCAATGGGGACAGGAGTGCTCCATTTTGATTTTTTGTCAATACGGCTCTCAAAAATATCCGTAAAACTCTGTCCCGTAGCTCCGTGTGCCTTGCTGCCGGCAGCATCATCGCGCGACGAGGTAAAATATACTACTCCAAAATCATCTCTGGCATAAACCGGACTAAAATCCGATTCCCTCGAGTTAAGATCTTTGATCTCTTCCACCACATATCCTTCAGGATTTTTAATCCATCCTGCTGCAAGCTCACAGGAACGGATCTCCTGGTCAGCCCTGGGATCGGAAGGGACAACCTGTTTATACTTTTTGAATTCCTCAACAGCCTGCTGGTATTTGCCATTCTTTTTAAGGGTCTCAGCAAGGCGATACTGGGCTTCAGGTTTTGAGTATGATGATTTTACAGCCAGTTTGTACCATGTCTCCGAATTTCTGGGATCATTTGTCATCCGGTAGCATTCGGCTATCATATAAACCAGCTCGGTCCTGGCAGCCTGATCCGACTTGTTGGTTTTGGAATAAGCATCCTTAAAGAGATCTATTGCATCGTAATATTCGCCTGCATTATAAGAAGACCAGGCTCTCTCCGATTTTCGCTTCTGTGCCGGTGATTCCTGCCCGGATGCTACTGTTAATATTATTAAAAACAATATAAGTCGTCTCATAACTGCCCCTGAAATTAGACCATAAAAGTAATCATTTTAACTATATGGACCCTTATTAGTAACGAGGGTCTTATACAATTATTATACCAGAAATGATCTATAAAAAAAAGGCAGGGATGCTGCAAGCAACACCCCCGCCAGATCAGGATCCAAGATAGAAACTGATATATTAACGGGTGAAAAGCAACTCCCTGTATTTTGGAAGAGGCCAGATCTCGTTGTCAACTATCAGTTCGAGCTTGTCGATATGATAACGTATCTCATCAAGATATGGCTTGACCTTCTTTTCATAAGCGATCGCTTTTTTATAATTGTCGTCGATCACATTTGCCTTTTTGCGCTCTTCAACCATATCATATTCAAGCTTTTTGATGCTTGTGATATGATCCGATATCGTAACTATCACCTCTTTGCGTGTAGCGGACAGTCTCTCATACTCCTTCTCGTCAAATATATCCTTCAGTCCCTTTACATTTTCTATCAGTGATGTCATATAGCGGATCCCTGTCGGAACAATATGGTTTATTGCCAGGTCACCGAGAACCCTTGATTCGATCTGAACTTTCTTTGCAAACTTCTCAAATTCCACTTCAACACGGCTTTCCAATTCCTTCTCCGAAAAGACTCCCATACTCAGAAGAACTTCCCTTGAATTAGGAGTAACATAACTTTTCAGCGAATCAGGAACCCCTGCAATATTTGAAAGTCCGCGTTTTACTGCTTCTTTATGCCATTCCTTGCTATAGTTATCGCCTTCGAAGAGAACTCTCTGCGATTCGATAATATTTTTCTTCAGTATCTGGAATATTGCTTCATCCTTGTTCTTTCCTTTCTGGATCAGACTATCAACATCCTGTTTGAACTTAACCAGCTGATAGGCAACGGCCGAGTTGAGTGCTATCATCGATGCACTGCAGTTGGCTGAAGAACCAACAGCTCTGAATTCGAACCTGTTTCCGGTGAAGGCAAAAGGTGAGGTTCGGTTCCTGTCAGTATTGTCAAGCAGTATCTCAGGTATTTTACCGATCCCCAGCTTAAGTTCAGTTTTCTGTGCTGGAGTCATCTTTTTCTCAGGAACCTTGGTGGCAATATTATCAAGCATATTATTGAGGTATGTACCGAGGAATACGGAGATAATTGCCGGAGGAGCTTCATGGCCGCCAAGACGGTATGAATTCGACTCATTCATTACTGATGCCCTTATCAGATCATTGCTGTCGTTAACTGCCTTGATGACGTTGACAAGAAATGTCAGAAACTGAAGATTCGTTTTTGGATTTTTCCCGGGCGAAAGGAGGTTAACACCGGTGTTTGTTGCCATCGACCAGTTATTGTGTTTTCCTGATCCGTTAATTCCGGCAAATGGTTTTTCGTGAAAAAGAACCCTGAATTTATGTCGGCGTGCAATACGTTTCATAATATCCATAAGCAGCTGGTTATGGTCAACAGCCAGGTTTACTTCCTCGAACATGGGGGCACACTCAAACTGGTTTGGTGCGACTTCATTATGACGGGTCTTAACCGGAATACCCAGCTTGTGGGCTTCACATTCAAAGTCCTTGATGAAATGCATTACCCTTTTTGGAATTGAACCGAAATAATGGTCAGCAAGCTGCTGATCCTTTGACGATTGATGTCCCATCAGGGTTCTGTCGGCAAGTACAATATCCGGTCTGGCATAATAGAGCGCCTCGTCAATAAGAAAATATTCCTGCTCAATCCCCAGTGTACCAATGACTTTTGTAACATCTTTATCAAAGTACTGGCATACATCAACAGCAGCCTTGTCAAGTGCCGAGAGGGCTTTAAGAAGAGGAGCTTTGTAGTCAAGAGCTTCTCCCGTATACGAAACAAAGATAGTTGGTATACAAAGAGTGTTGCCAACAATAAAAACAGGAGATGAAACATCCCATGCAGTATATCCCCTGGCTTCAAAAGTATTCCTTATACCACCACTTGGGAAACTTGATGCATCGGGTTCGGACTGTACCAGAACAGCACCTGAGAAATTTTCTACAATATGCCCGTTATCTCCTATTTCAAGAAAACCGTCATGCTTCTCAGCAGTCCCGTCGGTAAGAGGATGGAACCAATGAGTAAAATGAGTGGCACCTCTCTCCAGTGCCCATGCTTTTAATCCGATTGCGACCTGGTCAGCTTCCTGTCTGGTCAATGATTTACCCTCCTCAATGGCTCTCTTTACTACCCTGAATGCTTCTTTCGACAGGTAGTGCTCCATTCTGTGGAGATTAAATACATCAGAACCATAATAACTGGATATGGTTTTTGATGGTGTCTCAAATCCAACAGGCTCCCTGTTGAATACTTCTCTTAACGCACTAAATCTTAATTCTGCCATATTTCAAAATTTTATACGGCAAAAATATAGATTTTTTTAAACACCCCTATGTTTTTTCAATATTTTTTTGATTTTTTTTGACTTTTTTCTGATATACCCTCCTTTTTTAATACCCATCTTGAATTTTTTATGCTATTTTTTCGGTAATCCTTGATTTTCCCCAACAAGTAATAATTATTATTATGAATTCAGGAATCACATTCAGCAATTTTATACCGGCTAAAAACCGATTTCTCAAAATCAACTGCAACTACCTTATATTCAGGCGTTAATGTAAATTCATCGGCAATACTGCCTGTAAGATAATTTATTGAAGCTTCGGGAAAATGAAATGTTGTATAGATAACACCCGGTTTGACGACATCAGTTAATTTTACCTTCATCCGGGTAGTGCCCCTGGCTGAAGAGATCATCACATAATCATCATCCGCAACTCCCTTGTTTTCTGCATCATCGGGATGAACAAAAAGAACATCTTCCGTTATTATCTGGCTGTTGGGTGTCCTGCGGGTCATGGTGCCGCTGTTATAGTGTTCAAGCAGACGTCCGGTAGTCAGAATATACGGGTACTTTGCCGAATTTGCAGTAAGTTCGTCACTCTCCGCGAATTTCCAGACATGGAATTTTCCCTTTCCTCTTTTGAAAGTTTCAGTATGAAGTATCTCTGTTCCGGTCCCATCTTCATTAACCGGCCATTGCTTGCCGTTTTTCCCAAGCTCCTCCCACTTTACGCCCCTGAAAAAGGGAACAATTCCTGATATCTCGGCCAGGACATCTGCAGGATTGTAACTCTTTCTGGAAATAACCCATTTTATTCATAATCTCTACAACGATCTGCCCATCAGGTTTTGTACCGGGAAGAGGATCAACAACCTTGTTAACCCGCTGAATTCTCCGTTCACCATTGGTAAATGTCCCTTCTTTCTCAAAAAATGATGATGCCGGGAAAATCACATCTGCAATTCTTGCAGTATCAGTCATAAAGAGCTCCTGTACAACAAGAAAATCTAGACTCTCGAGGGCATGCCTTACATGGCATGTATTTGGATCGGTTTGTAACAGATCCTCTCCTATCACCCACATGGCTTTTAAATCGCCCTTTGCAGAAGCTTCAAACATTTCAGGTATCCTGTACCCGATTTTCGAAGGGAACTTCATTCCATAAAAATCACTGTAAAGTATATTATTATCACTATTGTCAACTGCCAGATAGCCCGGCCCCTGATGAGGCTGAACTCCCATATCGGCAGCTCCCTGAACATTATTCTGTCCCCTCAGAGGATTAACCCCGGAGCCTTCTTTCCCAATATTCCCCGTCATCATGGCAATGTTGGCAATAAGAGTTATTGCCTTGGTCCCCTGCCAGTGCTCCGTCACTCCCAGTCCGTGAAATTCCATTGAAGCATGTGCCGTCGAGTACTCAATTGCGGCGGCTCGTACCAGTTCGCGGGGCACACCGCAGACTGCTTCGAGTTCATCCATATTCAGGGCCCGCAGACTGGCAGCAAATGCTTCCCATCCTTCAGTTCTGGTTTCGATGAAGTTGTAATCAACCTTTCCGGAGTCGAGAATAAGCCTGGCGAACATGTTAAGAAGTGCTACATTTGTGCCTGGCCGGTTCTGCAGGTGAAATTTTGCAAAGCGGGCAAGTTCGATCTTTAAAGGATCAATTACAATAAGCGGGATCCCCGACTGGACAACAGCTCTTATCCTTGCCCCGGTAACGGGATGTGCTGCAGTAGGGTTAGCCCCTATCAACAGGATACAGCCGGTTTTGTAAAGGTCGTCAATGGAATTTGTTGCCGCCCCCGTACCGAAAGCCCATTGCATACCCATTGCCGTGGGAGCATGACAAACCCTGGAACAACCGTCAATATTATTTGTCCCGATTACCACTCTCAGAAACTTCTGCATGAGATAATTCTCCTCATTGGTACATCGTGCTGAAGAGATCCCGGCTATGGCATCCGGACCATATTTATCTTTAATCTCCATAAGTTTTGCCGAAACATGATCGTAGGCCTCCTCCCATGTTGCCTCCTCAAATATTCCATTTCTCTTTATCAAAGGTGACCTGATCCTGTCGGGATGGTTATAGAATTCAAAGGCAAAGCGCCCCTTCAGACATGTATGCCCCCTGTTAACAATGGCATCGCCCGGAGCCTGAATTCCCCTTACCTCACCATCAACAACACTTACATCAAGATTACATCCCACACCGCAGTAGGTGCAGGTTGTTCTAACAATCTTATCCGCCTTAATACTCTTCGAGCCAAACCGGTCCGATAAGGCATTTGTCGGGCAGGTCTGCACACAAGCGCCACACGAAACACACCCTGATGATTTGAAATCAGTGTCATAGCCCTTGATAATTCTGCTCTCATATCCTCTTCCCATTATTCCCAGAACATGTTCGGACTGCAACTCATCACATGCCCTTACACACCGGTAACACCTGATGCACTCTTCAAGGTCCGACCAGATATACGGATGGCTGCGGTCAGGCAAAGGAGTATGGTTATCACTGAGCTTTGGATATCGTATTTCGGGGATCCCCACCGAAGCAATGACCCGCTGAAACTCAGTAGGCTGACTGCCCGGTTCGGGATAGATTTTATCAGGCGGGTAATCCGTGAGAATCAGTTCAACAATGTTCCTTCTCAGGTTCTTTATTTTTTCGGTAGAAGTATAAATATATTGACCCTGGGCAACCGGAGTATGACACGATGCCACCACCTTTGAGGGGCCATCCCTGAAAAGTGCAAGCTCCACTGAGCATACCCTGCACGATCCGTAGTTTTCAAGGTTGTCAGCCTGGCAAAGAGTCGGAATTAAATCCCTCCCCTTATTCCTTCTGATAAACTCAAGGATGGTCTCCCCGTTTTCAACACTGTAAGGGATATTATCTATATAGGAAATATTCTCCATGGCTGATAGGATCTAAATTATAAACTCATTTACCTCCTCAGGAAAAAACCTGATCGCATTCCTGACAGGCAATGGCAATCCCCCTCCAAGAGCACACAAAGAACCAAACTGCATGGTATCCAGCAGATCGCCGAAAAGCTGCCTGTCTATTTTTTTTCCGTATTTTATGGCTCCCTCAAGCAATTCCACTCCCCGCCTTGCTCCGATCCGGCAGGGGAAACACTTCCCGCACGATTCCCCTGATGTAAAATCAAAAAGATGCCACAATAATCTGATCAAAGGGAAACTTTCCGGAATTGAAACCACACCGGCATGTCCCAACAGGAATCCATGACTTGCAAAAGACTCAAAGTCAAGAGTAAGATTCTCTACGGCCGGAGTTGGGACTAGTCCTCCAAGAGGGCCTCCGATCTGGAACGCCTTGACCGGAAACCTGGTCCCTCCCCCCATTCCGATAAGTACTTCATACAAAGGAGTACCCATGCCGACTTCGTATAATCCCGGCCTGTTAAATCCACCGTCGAGTGAAACCAGTTTTGAACCGGGCGACTTTTCTGTCCCGAGTGCCGCATAGGACGCCCCTCCCTCTTTCAATATATATCTGATGTTTGCAAAAGTCTCTGCATTACTGAGAAGTGTCGGCTTACCAAATAATCCATAGGTTGCCGGAAATGGAGGTCTTGTCCTGACCTCCGGCCTGAGCCCTTCCAGGGAGTTTATCAGTGAGGTCTCCTCACCACAGATATAGGCACCTGCCCCCACCGCCACATGAAACACGAAGTCCTTCTTACAATTCCACAGCTCCCTGCTGTTAATCCTCTCTTCCGCCAACTGGTTTATTGCTTTTTTAACAGCCTTTACAGCTTCGGGGTATTCGCCTCTGATATATATTATTCCTGTATCGGCTCCGGTGATCATCCCGGCTGCCATCATACCAAACAATATCGAATGTGGCCGTTCCTCCAGAAGCCATTTATCGGAAAAAGCTCCCGGATCACCTTCATCGGCGTTGCAGACTACATATTTCCGCGATGAAGGTACCGACCTTGATGCCTTCTTCTTTGCCGAAAATGAGAAACCTGCACCTCCCCTCCCTCTGAGTCCAGATATTTCTATCTGCTCTATGGCACCATCAATGTCAGCGCAAAAAGACTTCAGTATGCCATAATATTCCCTTAATTCTCCTGTCGCGCCAATCAAAGCGGGTTTTTCCACATTTGTGCCGGTGTGAACCAGGGGCAAGGTCTGATCAGCCTTGATGCTTTCTGCTGACATGTCATCACCCGACCACACAACTGTCCTGTGATCATACATAAATGCATTGTTTGAATGACAATGGCCAAGGCAGGTCACCGTTCCTATCTCATTCTCACTGAAATTTTTCAGCAGCTCATTCTTAAGCTTACCTGAACGCCCGGATGTCAGGCAGGCAGTACCATCGCAGATGAATACTTTTTTTTCTCTGTGCTCTCTGCTCAGAAAATCATAGAAAGAGCTTACACCAAGAACCGTGGATATACCAACGAGATACTTCCCCGCAATACCTCTGAGAAGCGCCTCTTCTTCCCCGTCACCTTTTAACGGTGAGTTGACGATCTCCTCAAAGAGATTCTCTTTTAATCCTTTTCGTTCTGAAAGACCTCTGAGATTCCGTGACATAATATTCGACTGATTTTGTTTATAATCACTACAGGATTAGCACTTTCAATAATTAAAATATGTAGAATGTCTATTCCCCGGCCGTATACAAGATATTGGAATATTTCCCATTTTTCAAATAAGATGAGAATTATCACATTTGGTACCGGAGGTAATGACATTGGGAGAGAGTACTTTCAGGGCTTTTGGCAACAACCTGGAACTGAAAAATACTTCATTTAAGCATAATGCTGTATTACTGGTATTTACGCTTAAAAAAACAAATTATTTCCAGACCATAATTTTAACAGAAATTTGTTATATTTGTCGCCTGTATTAAAAAACGGTTCATTTTTATTACTTTATAAAATATACTTTACATGTCAGCACTTCAATTTTTAAGGGAAA
Source organism: uncultured Bacteroidales bacterium (assembly GCA_963736675.1). GTDB lineage: Bacteria > Bacteroidota > Bacteroidia > Bacteroidales > VadinHA17 > LD21. The sequence goes on along the minus strand of CAVTPT010000001.1, from coordinate 735,253 downwards.
AAGCCGGGGTATTGGTTGCAGGAATTATTGGTCTCTCACTTTTTTTGTTTGTTATCAGTGATTTTTTCGGGAATGGGAGAGGTCAGAGAATTCAGGCCAGAAAATACTATGAGATCGGCATAATAGGAGAAGAGACGGTTTCGTACCAGGATTATGAGGAGAAAGTACAGAACCTGTATGAGATATACAAATTATCAGGCTCCACAACAATTGATGAAGCAACTTCCGAATCAATAAGGGAGCAGACATGGGAGCAAATGATCCGTGAAAAGATCCTTGACGAACAATATGAGAAGCTTGGAATTGGAGTAAGTACTGAAGAGGTTGACGAGCTGGTTCTGGGAAACAACCCTCATCCTGTTGTATTACAACTATTTACTGATCAGCAAACAGGAAGCTTCAATAAATCTTTCCTCATTAACTTCCTCAAGCAGACAGAAGTTGACGAAACTGCAAAAAAATACTGGCTCTTCTTCGAGGATGAAATCGTTAATGACAGGTTGAATTCAAAATACAACAATATGGTTGCAAAAGGGTTGTATGTCACATCCAGACAGGTGGAATTTGACCAGAAACTGGCATCAGTTACTGTAGATTTCAGCTATATCGGAAAGAATTACTCTTCAATCTCCGATTCCAGTGTTACAGTAACTCAGGCCGAAATAAATGAATATTACGCCAGTCACAAGGAGAGTTACAAAAGAAGTGCTCTCAGGGATATTGAATATGTAACTTTTGATGTTGTCCCCTCAGAAGAGGATATTAAGCAGACAGAAGACTGGATTAACAAAACTAAACAGGAATTCGCCGAAGCGGCCGATCCTGTGCAGTTTATTAATCTGACTGCCGATTCACGTCATGTTGGTTATTTTGTACCGGTCAGTGCTATACCTGATACTCTGACTGAGTTTGTTAAAAAGGAAGATACCAAAGAGGTTTTTGGTCCATACAATGAAGATGGGTCTTACAAGATAGCCCGGCTTATTGCGGTGGAAAACAGATCCGATTCAGTGCATGCCCGTCATATACTGTTGACTCCGGGGCAGACCAGGACACTTGAAGATGCAAGAAAGCAGGCCGACAGCCTGAGAAATCTGATCAGGTCGGGAGTCGCATTTGAGACACTTGCCATTACCAATTCGGACGATCAGGGTTCAGCACAGCTGGGTGGTGACCTCGGATGGTTCGCCGAAGGAGCGATGGTACTCCCTTTCAGTAATGCCTGCTTCTCTGCTAAAAAAGGAGATATTGTTACTGCTGAGACTACCTTCGGTGTTCATTTGATACAGATCATTGATCAGTCCAGGCCGACAAGAAAATATCATTTAGGAATTGTTGACCGGAAGATTATTCCAGGATCGGCGACCAACCAGAGAATCTATAGTGAGGCAAGCCAGTTTGCCGGGACAAATAATACCTATGAAAAATTCACTCAGACCATTGCAGAAAAGGGTATCGAAAAGAGGGTTTCAAACAATATCACCCCGCAGCAAAAAACTTTACCCGGGCTTGAAAGTCCAAGAGGTTTGATCATTTCGCTGTTTCAGGCTGAAAGTGGTAAGATTATTCTTGACAACAGCCAGCAGGCTGTATTTGAGATAGGTGATAAATATGTTATCGCATATTGCACTAGGGTCCAGGAAGAGGGTATTGCACCGGTAAAAGAAGTAGAAAGTGAGATCCGGTTTGCTATAGTAAAGGATAAAAAAGCAGAGCTTATTGCGGCCGATTTTACCAAAAACAGCGGAACGGGTGTGACTCTGGACGGTATTGCACAGGCTATGGGGCTGACGGTTCAGGAAGCCACTCAGGTCAATTTCGGGTCATATACAATACCCGGTGTCGGAAATGAGCCGGCTCTTATTGCGGCTGCTTCCGTTTCAAAGCAGGGAGTTGTAACGGGTCCGGTTAAAGGCAACGATGCAGTTTATATGCTGACGATCAACAATGCCCTGGAATCTGAGAATGAAGATCCCGCGATGCTTAAGGAACGTCTTACCACTACTTTCCAGATGAGAGGTAATTATGAAGCCTACGAAGCATTAAGGAAAGATGCAAACATTGTTGACAAGAGATATAAATTCTATTAATAGTATTCGCTGATATAAAGAGAGGGTGTCTTTAATAGGCGCCCTTTTTTATTGAAAATAGAAAGAGGCATTAGGCGTGAGGAAGAAAGGCGTGAGGCGTGAGCGTGTCGACGAGCGAAGCGAAGTTGATCCCACGAACGCGGGAAGGCGTGAGGACAGGCGGAGGGCGGAAGGCAGAAGGCAGAAAGAAGAAGGTTCCAGAGTTCCAGAGTTCCAGAGTTGAAGAACTACTTTTATAAGAATAACCTTGGAACCTTGGAACCTTGGAACCTTGGAACCTTGGAACCTTGGAACCTTGGAACCTTGAAGCCTTGGAGCCTTGGTGCCTTGGAAAGGAGGCGTTAGGAGTGAGGGTACGTATAGTAGGCAGGAGGCATTTTAAGAAACGAAGTGACTCAATCCCGGGAACTCGGGAAGGCGAAAAAAGACAAAAGACAAAAGTTAAAAGACAAAAGTCAGATACCAACCATATTTGTTGATGTTATCTAACTCATTTTGCAGAGCGGGGGGCAAAACCGGAAAAGGTGCGAACCACGCCCTTTTTTGTAGCGGGAAGGCTGGTGTAGCGGGCGTAAAAAAAGGGTGGGGTTGGTTTTTCCGGCCACTTTTTCTTTGTTACTTTCTTTTTTTGGCAAAAAAGAAAGTAAGGAAAGTATAATAGATGAAGAAAATCTAACCTTAACTTCCAGGAACTAACTAAGGTTGCATAAAACAAATTCACATAAAAATATAGAATAAAAAAAAGCCCCTCAGTTTCCTGAAGGGCTTCATTTTTAAAGTCGGCGACTACCTACTCTCCCACTTTCGCAGTACCATCGGCGCTAACGGGCTTAACTTCTCTGTTCGGAATGGGAAGAGGTGGAACCCCGTAGCTATAGTCACCTTAAGACTTTCAATATTATTGACATACTGGCTTGAAAAATTAATAAAACTTTATTCTCAAAGTCTTCGGGTAATTAGTACTGCTCGGCTTTGACATTACTGCCTTTACACCTACAGCCTATCAACGTCGTAGTCTTCAACGACCCTTAAAGGAGATCTCATCTTGAGACGAGCTTCGTACTTAGATGCTTTCAGTGCTTATCTCTTCCAAACATAGCTACCCTGCGATGCAGCTGGCGCCACAACAGGTACACTAGAGGTCTGTCCAACACGGTCCTCTCGTACTAGTGTCAGGTTCTCTCAAATCTCCAACGCCCACAACAGATAGGGACCGAACTGTCTCACGACGTTCTGAACCCAGCTCGCGTGCCACTTTAATCGGCGAACAGCCGAACCCTTGGGACCTTCTCCAGCCCCAGGATGTGACGAGCCGACATCGAGGTGCCAAACCGCCGCGTCGATATGAGCTCTTGGCGGCGATCAGCCTGTTATCCCCGGAGTACCTTTTATCCTTTGAGCGATGGCCCTTCCATACGGAACCACCGGATCACTATGCTCTACTTTCGTACCTGATCGACTTGTCGGTCTCACAGTCAAGCGCCCTTATGCCATTGCACTCTCCGCACGGTTACCAATCGTGCTGAGGGCACCTTGAGAAGCCTCCGTTACTCTTTTGGAGGCGACCACCCCAGTCAAACTACCCACCAAACAATGTCTCCCGAGTTATCGGGATTAGGTTCCAGATAAATAAAGGGTCGTATTTCAAGGATGACTCCACGATTCCTGGCGAAACCGCTTCGTAGTCTCCGACCTATCCTACACATTACTTACCCAAAATCAATGTTAAGCTATAGTAAAGGTTCACGGGGTCTTTCCGTCCCGTTGCGGGTACCCGGCATCTTCACCGGAACTACAATTTCACCGAGCTCGTGGCTGAGACAGTGCCCAGATCGTTACACCATTCGTGCAGGTCGGAACTTACCCGACAAGGAATTTCGCTACCTTAGGACCGTTATAGTTACGGCCGCCGTTTACTGGGGCTTCAATTCAGAGCTTCTCATCTTGCGCAATAACCCCCCCTCTTAACCTTCCAGCACCGGGCAGGTGTCAGGCCTTATACTTCATCTTTCGATTTCGCAAAGCCATGTGTTTTTGCTAAACAGTCGCCTGGGCCATTTATCTGCGTCCTGCATCGCTGCGGGAGACCTTTTTCCCGAAGTTACAGGTCTAATTTGCCTAGTTCCTTAGCCACGGATCACTCGAGCACCTTAGGATTCTCTCCTCGACTACCTGTGTCGGTTTGTGGTACGGGCACCATATACCTGATGCTTAGAGGTTTTTCTTGGAAGTCTGTTTAGGATCACTATCCACTTGCCCGAAGGCTCATGGTACTGTCAGGTTCATCATCACCGAGCTATTAACCTAACAATATAACTACACCCTTTAACGTACTATTCCGTCAGTACGCGGACCTTTCACTACTCCGTCACCCCTTCGCAGTACACGGTGGTACTGGAATATTAACCAGTTGTCCATCGAGATCGCCGTTCGGCTTACCCTTAGGACCCGACTAACCCTGATCCGATTAGCGTTGATCAGGAAACCTTAGTCTTTCGGTGGACAGGTTTCTCACCTGTCTTATCGTTACTTATGCCTACATCTTCTTTTCCAGCCGCTCCAACATACCTTACGATACATCTTCTGCGCTGACTGGAATGCTCCCCTACCAATAACGTGTCTTTCAACGTTAGTCCATAGCTTCGGTAATATGCTTATGCCCGATTATTATCCACGCACAACCGCTCGACTAGTGAGCTGTTACGCACTCTTTAAATGAATGGCTGCTTCCAAGCCAACATCCTAGCTGTCTAAGCAGTCGCACCTCGTTTAATTCAACTTAGCATATATTTTGGGACCTTAGCTGATGGTCTGGGTTCTTTCCCTTTCGTCCACGGACCTTAGCACCCGCAGGCTCACTCCCGGGGATCATCTTGCAGCATTCGGAGTTTGTCAGGGGTTGATAGGCGGTGAAGCCCTCTAGCCCTATCAGTAGCTCTACCTCTGCAAGACTCACCACGAGGCTGCACCTAAATGCATTTCGGGGAGTACGAGCTATTTCTCAGTTTGATTAGCCTTTCACCCCTATCCTCAGTTCATCCAAAGACTTTTCAACGTCAACTAGTTCGGCCCTCCATCCCGTGTTACCGGAACTTCAGCCTGACCAAGGATAGATCACAAAGTTTCGCGTCTACCCCCACTAACTATACGCCCTATTCAGACTCGCTTTCGCTTCGGCTCCAACTCTTAAAGTCTTAACCTTGCTAGTGAGGTGTAACTCGTAGGCTCATTATGCAAAAGGCACGCCGTCATCCCGCCTAAGCGGGACTCCGACAGGTTGTAAGCGCACGGTTTCAGGTACTATTTCACTCCCCTGTTCGGGGTACTTTTCACCTTTCCCTCACGGTACTGGTTCACTATCGGTCTCTCAGAAGTATTTAGCCTTACCGGATGGTCCCGGCAGTTTCAATCAGGATTTCTCGTGTCCCGACCTACTCAGGATACCAATTATATTATTAATACTTACATGTACAGGACTTTCACCTCCTATGGTATGACTTTCCAGACATCTTCCATTTCATATTAATAATAATATCACTGGTCCTTCAACCCCGACAACGCCAAAACGTTATCGGTTTGGGCTATTCCCCGTTCGATCGCCACTACTAAGGGAATCACTTTTGTTTTCTTTTCCTCCGGGTACTAAGATGTTTCAGTTCTCCGGGTTTGCTTCCGTATTACTACGGATACCACGTCTTCAGTCGTGGTGGGTTGCCCCATTCGGAAATCAACGGATATATCGGATATTTGCTCCTCCCCGTTGCTTATCGCAGCTTGTCACGTCCTTCTTCGCCTCTGAGAGCCAAGGCATTCACCATGCGCTCTTATTTACTTTCTTGAGTTAATCAATTTTACTAACTTTTCTTATTGCCAATATGTCAAAGAACTTTATGAGTCATTGAGTCTAGAATGCAGTTCAAAGTGGACTTAATAGCTCCTGAGCTTCAGGACTCTGAAACAAATTCTGAACTCAATATATTATAATAATGAAGTAGACCAGGCGGATATGTAACTGATCATTTCACGGATACAGTTGATTGATCTTCTCCAGAAAGGAGGTGTTCCAGCCGCACCTTCCGGTACGGCTACCTTGTTACGACTTAGCCCCAGTCACTAGTTTTACCCTAGGCCGCTCCTTACGGTTACGGACTTCAGGTACCCCCAACTTCCATGGCTTGACGGGCGGTGTGTACAAGGCCCGGGAACGTATTCACCGCGCCATGGCTGATGCGCGATTACTAGCGAATCCAGCTTCACGGAGTCGAGTTGCAGACTCCGATCCGAACTGAGACCGGCTTTGGAGATTCGCATCCTGTCTCCAGGTAGCTGCCCTCTGTACCGGCCATTGTAACACGTGTGTAGCCCTGGACATAAGGGCCGTGCTGATTTGACGTCATCCCCACCTTCCTCACGGTTTACACCGGCAGTTTCGTTAGAGTTCCCGGCATTACCCGCTGGCAACTAACGATAAGGGTTGCGCTCGTTATGGGACTTAACCCGACACCTCACGGCACGAGCTGACGACAACCATGCAGCACCTTGCAAAGAGTCCCGAAGGAAAGAAATGATTTCTCACTCAATGCACTCTACATTTAAGCCCAGGTAAGGTTCCTCGCGTATCATCGAATTAAACCACATGTTCCTCCGCTTGTGCGGGCCCCCGTCAATTCCTTTGAGTTTCAGCCTTGCGGCCGTACTCCCCAGGTGGATCACTTAATGCTTTTGCTTAGCCGCTGACTGTGTATCGCCAACAGCGAGTGATCATCGTTTACGGCGTGGACTACCAGGGTATCTAATCCTGTTCGCTCCCCACGCTTTCGTGCATCAGCGTCAGTAATGGCCCAGTAAGCTGCCTTCGCAATCGGTGTTCTGTGTAATATCTAAGCATTTCACCGCTACATTACACATTCCGCCTACCTTGACCGTACTCAAGACTAACAGTATCAATGGCAATTCTACAGTTAAGCTGCAGGTTTTCACCACTGACTTATTAATCCGCCTACGCACCCTTTAAACCCAATAAATCCGGATAACGCTCGCATCCTCCGTATTACCGCGGCTGCTGGCACGGAGTTAGCCGATGCTTATTCCCAGGGTACCGTCAAGCCCGTACACGTACGAGAGTTTTCTTCCCCTGGAAAAGCAGTTTACAACGCATAGCGCCGTCTTCCTGCACGCGGGATGGCTGGTTCAGGCTTGCGCCCATTGACCAATATTCCTCACTGCTGCCTCCCGTAGGAGTCTGGTCCGTGTCTCAGTACCAGTGTGGGGGATCACCCTCTCAGGACCCCTAAACATCGTAGCCTTGGTAGGCCGTTACCCTACCAACTAGCTAATGTTACGCATGCCCATCCCGTACCGCCGAAACTTTAAATATCAAAAGATGCCTCTCAATATCTTTATGGGGTATTAATCCGAATTTCTCCGGGCTATCCCCCTGTACAGGGTAGGTTGCATACGCGTTACTCACCCGTGCGCCGGTCGCCACCAAAGTATTGCTACCTCGTGCTGCCCCTCGACTTGCATGTGTTAAGCCTCCCGCTAGCGTTCATCCTGAGCCAGGATCAAACTCTTCATTGTAAAAATTTATTCTTAAATCTCTTTACAAAAACCAATCCTGTGAACTCAATTCAAAATACTAACAAGTTATTTTTGACGAGATTTTCATATCTCGCCTGGTTGTTTACTTCATAATTTCAAAGAACTTTGTCCTCCCTATTCGCGAATGACCTTATGCGTCGCAGCGTCAAAGTTCTTTTATTTTCTTTTGGGACGACAAAGTTAATCATTCCTTCTTCCTTCCAAAAAAAAATGAGATATTTTTTCCGGCTTTTTCTCTCCCTGTCTTCCCCTTCTTCCTCAAAGCCGGAATCCTATCTCTCCTACCCTTCAATCAACTCTTCGCTCTTAAAGCGGGTGCAAATGTATGAAATGATTTTTACTAATCCAAATTTATATGCAAGTATTTTCAATATATTTGCATTTATTTTGCAATTTATTTGTATATGACTGTTATTTAAACATTTAATAAACAGATATATTTTTGATGATATTTATTGATTGTTATACTACTATATAATAGTGTATACATATGAACCGGATTGACTTCTACTGTCGCTCGCTGATCTCGCAATGATCCTGTCTATCCTGTCAGCATTACTGTCTGACTTAATCAACCGCTCTCTGCCGCTCGCCAACTCCCTGCCTGGGATCAAGCGGCGTTAGGTGCATAAATCTGAATCGGGAATAGCTAATTTGATAACTGTCAGTCTATCGATTCGTGCTCTCTCATTAAAGCGGAGACTAATTTCGTTGCCATCTATGTGTTTACTCATACCGAGAACTATTGAGAATCACAATCGAAACGAGTTTCACGTGTCAGATTCTTACATAAAAAAGGGTCCAGCTTTTGGCTGGACCCTTAAGGTCATAGAGCATAAAAAAAAGCCCCTCAGTTTCCTGAAGGGCTTCTAATTTAAAGTCGGCGACGACCTACTCTCCCACAATTGCAGTACCATCGGCGCTGGCAGGCTTAACTTCTCTGTTCGGAATGGGAAGAGGTGGAACCCTGTCGCTATAGTCACCTAAAGATCTTTTGATTCGATCGATTCCGTCTTCGACTTCCGACTTCCGTCTTTATCAATACTTAGACATATTGGATAAAAGTTAATAAAATTCTATCCTCGAAAGTTTACGGGTAATTAGTACTGCTCGGCTTTGACGTTACCGCCTTTACACCTGCAGCCTATCAACGTCGTAGTCTTCAACGACCCTTAAAGGAGATCTCATCTTGAGACGAGCTTCGTACTTAGATGCTTTCAGTGCTTATCTCTTCCAAACATAGCTACCCTGCGATGCAGCTGGCGCCACAACAGGTACACTAGAGGTCTGTCCAACACGGTCCTCTCGTACTAGTGTCAGGTTCTCTCAAATCTCCTACGCCCACAACAGATAGGGACCGAACTGTCTCACGACGTTCTGAACCCAGCTCGCGTGCCACTTTAATCGGCGAACAGCCGAACCCTTGGGACCTTCTCCAGCCCCAGGATGTGACGAGCCGACATCGAGGTGCCAAACCGCCGCGTCGATATGAGCTCTTGGCGGCGATCAGCCTGTTATCCCCGGAGTACCTTTTATCCTTTGAGCGATGGCCCTTCCATACGGAACCACCGGATCACTATGCTCTACTTTCGTACCTGATCGACTTGTCGGTCTCACAGTCAAGCGCCCTTATGCCATTGCACTCTGCGCACGGTTACCAATCGTGCTGAGGGCACCTTGAGAAGCCTCCGTTACTCTTTTGGAGGCGACCACCCCAGTCAAACTACCCACCAAACAATGTCTCCCGCTTGCGGGAGTTAGGTTCCAGATAAATAAAGGGTCGTATTTCAAGGGTGACTCCACGATTCCTGGCGAAACCGCTTCATAGTCTCCGACCTATCCTACACATTATTTACCCAAAATCAATGTTAAGCTATAGTAAAGGTTCACGGGGTCTTTCCGTCCCGTTGCGGGTACCCGGCATCTTCACCGGGACTACAATTTCACCGAGCTCGTGGCTGAGACAGTGCCCAGATCGTTACACCATTCGTGCAGGTCGGAACTTACCCGACAAGGAATTTCGCTACCTTAGGACCGTTATAGTTACGGCCGCCGTTTACTGGGGCTTCAATTCAGAGCTTCTCACCCGATTGCGACAATAACCCCCCCTCTTAACCTTCCAGCACCGGGCAGGTGTCAGGCCTTATACTTCATCTTTCGATTTCGCAAAGCCATGTGTTTTTGCTAAACAGTCGCCTGGGCCATTTATCTGCGTCCCGCATCGCGCGGGAGACCTTTTTCCCGAAGTTACAGGTCTAATTTGCCTAGTTCCTTAGCCACGGATCACTCGAGCACCTTAGGATTCTCTCCTCGACTACCTGTGTCGGTTTGTGGTACGGGCACCATGTACCTGAAGCTTAGAGGTTTTTCTTGGAAGTCTGTTTAGGATCACTATCCACTTGCCCGAAGGCTCATGGTACTGTCAGGTTCATCATCACAAAGCTATTAACCTCAGTGATATAACTACACCCTTTAACGTACTATTCCGTCAGTACGCGGATCTTTCACTACTCCGTCACCCCTTCGCAGTACACGGTGGTACTGGAATATTAACCAGTTGTCCATCGAGATCGCCGTTCGGCTTACCCTTAGGACCCGACTAACCCTGATCCGATTAGCGTTGATCAGGAAACCTTAGTCTTTCGGTGGGCAGGTTTCTCACCTGCCTTATCGTTACTTATGCCTACATCTTCTTTTCCAGCCGCTCCAACATACCTTACGATACATCTTCTGCGCTGACTGGAATGCTCCCCTACCAATAACTGACTTTAAATCGTTAGTCCATAGCTTCGGTAATATGCTTATGCCCGATTATTATCCACGCACAACCGCTCGACTAGTGAGCTGTTACGCACTCTTTAAATGAATGGCTGCTTCCAAGCCAACATCCTAGCTGTCTAAGCAGTCGCACCTCGTTAATTCAACTTAGCATATATTTTGGGACCTTAGCTGATGGTCTGGGTTCTTTCCCTTTTGTCCACGGACCTTAGCACCCGCAGGCTCACTCCCGGGGATCATCTTGCAGCATTCGGAGTTTGTCAGGGGTTGATAGGCGGTGAAGCCCTCTAGCCTTATCAGTAGCTCTACCTCTGCAAGACTCACCACGAGGCTGCACCTAAATGCATTTCGGGGAGTACGAGCTATTTCTCAGTTTGATTAGCCTTTCACCCCTATCCTCAGTTCATCCAAAGACTTTTCAACGTCAACTAGTTCGGCCCTCCATCCCGTGTTACCGGAACTTCAGCCTGACCAAGGATAGATCACAAAGTTTCGCGTCTACCCCCACTAACTATACGCCCTATTCAGACTCGCTTTCGCTTCGGCTCCAACTCTTATAAGTCTTAACCTTGCTAGTGAGGTGTAACTCGTAGGCTCATTATGCAAAAGGCACGCCGTCATCCCGCCTAAGCAGGACTCCGACAGGTTGTAAGCGCACGGTTTCAGGTACTATTTCACTCCCCTGTTCGGGGTACTTTTCACCTTTCCCTCACGGTACTGGTTCACTATCGGTCTCTCAGAAGTATTTAGCCTTACCGGATGGTCCCGGCAGTTTCAATCAGGATTTCTCGTGTCCCGACCTACTCAGGATACCAATTATATTATTAATACTTACATGTACAGGACTTTCACCTTCTATGGTATGACTTTCCAGACATCTTCCATTTCTTATTAATAATAATATCACTGGTCCTTCAACCCCGACAACGCCAAAACGATTATCGGTTTGGGCTATTCCCCGTTCGATCGCCACTACTAAGGGAATCACTTTTGTTTTCTTTTCCTCCGGGTACTAAGATGTTTCAGTTCTCCGGGTTTGCTTCCGTATTGCTACGGATACCACGCCTTCAGCGTGGTGGGTTGCCCCATTCGGAAATCAACGGATATATCGGATATTTGCTCCTCCCCGTTGCTTATCGCAGCTTGTCACGTCCTTCTTCGCCTCTGAGAGCCAAGGCATTCACCATGCGCTCTTATTTACTTTCTTGAGTTAATCAATTTTACTAACTTTTCATATTGCCAATATGTCAAAGAACTTTTCAATTTGAAAATTTTAAAATTTAAAAATTTAAAAATTAAATCTTCAAATTAACTATTTTCAAATTAACTTGTGGAGAATAAGGGAGTCGAACCCTTGACCCTCCCGACATGCTGTCGGGATGCTCTGGCCCATTGCCAATTTCCTGCTTTAAAAGAACTTTTCAATTTGAAAATTTGAAAATTTTAAAATTTAAAAATTAAATCTTCAAATTAACTATTTTCAAATTAACTTGTGGAGAATAAGGGAGTCGAACCCTTGACCCCCTGCGTGCAAGGCAGGTGCTCTGGCCAACTGAGCTAATTCCCCAATTAAAAGAACATTACCGGGAATCATATCCTTGACCCTCCCGACATAGTCGGGATGCTCTGGCCAACTGAGCTAATTCCCCTCAGTAGTCCCGCGCGGAGTTGAACCGCGGACCCCTACATTATCAGTGTAGTGCTCTAACCAACTGAGCTACGGGACTGATTTTCAGTTCCGAGTTCGGCTCGATTGCTCGGTTAGCTGGTTCGCTGAGTTAAACTAACCCTGAACCGGGAACGCTTGAACTCTGAACTTCAATAATATAATAATGAAGTAGTAGTACCAGGCGAGATATAAGGATCAATCTTCTCCAGAAAGGAGGTGTTCCAGCCGCACCTTCCGGTACGGCTACCTTGTTACGACTTAGCCCCAGTCACTGGTTTTACCCTAGGCCGCTCCTTACGGTTACGGACTTCAGGTACCCCCAACTTCCATGGCTTGACGGGCGGTGTGTACAAGGCCCGGGAACGTATTCACCGCGCCATGGCTGATGCGCGATTACTAGCGAATCCAGCTTCACGGAGTCGAGTTGCAGACTCCGATCCGAACTGAGACCGGCTTTGGAGATTCGCATCCTGTCTCCAGGTAGCTGCCCTCTGTACCGGCCATTGTAACACGTGTGTAGCCCTGGACATAAGGGCCGTGCTGATTTGACGTCATCCCCACCTTCCTCACGGTTTACACCGGCAGTTTCGTTAGAGTTCCCGGCATTACCCGCTGGCAACTAACGATAAGGGTTGCGCTCGTTATGGGACTTAACCCGACACCTCACGGCACGAGCTGACGACAACCATGCAGCACCTTGCAAAGAGTTCCGAAGAAAAGAATGGTTTCCACACTAATGCACTCTACATTTAAGCCCAGGTAAGGTTCCTCGCGTATCATCGAATTAAACCACATGTTCCTCCGCTTGTGCGGGCCCCCGTCAATTCCTTTGAGTTTCAGCCTTGCGGCCGTACTCCCCAGGTGGATCACTTAATGCTTTTGCTTAGCCGCTAACTGTGTATCGCTAACAGCGAGTGATCATCGTTTACGGCGTGGACTACCAGGGTATCTAATCCTGTTCGATCCCCACGCTTTCGTGCATCAGCGTCAGTAATGGCCCAGTAAGCTGCCTTCGCAATCGGTGTTCTGTGTAATATCTAAGCATTTCACCGCTACATTACACATTCCGCCTACCTTGACCATACTCAAGACTAACAGTATCAATGGCAATTCTACAGTTAAGCTGCAGGTTTTCACCACTGACTTATTAATCCGCCTACGCACCCTTTAAACCCAATAAATCCGGATAACGCTCGCATCCTCCGTATTACCGCGGCTGCTGGCACGGAGTTAGCCGATGCTTATTCCCAGGGTACCGTCAATCCCGTACACGTACGAGAGTTTTCTTCCCCTGGAAAAGCAGTTTACAACGCATAGCGCCGTCTTCCTGCACGCGGGATGGCTGGTTCAGGCTTGCGCCCATTGACCAATATTCCTCACTGCTGCCTCCCGTAGGAGTCTGGTCCGTGTCTCAGTACCAGTGTGGGGGATCACCCTCTCAGGACCCCTAAACATCGTAGCCTTGGTAGGCCGTTACCCTACCAACTAGCTAATGTTACGCATGCCCATCCCGTACCGCCTGAACTTTAAATATCAAAAGATGCCTCTCAATATCTTTATGGGGTATTAGTCCGAATTTCTCCGGGTTATCCCCCTGTACAGGGTAGGTTGCATACGCGTTACTCACCCGTGCGCCGGTCGCCACCAAAGTATTGCTACCTCGTGCTGCCCCTCGACTTGCATGTGTTAAGCCTCCCGCTAGCGTTCATCCTGAGCCAGGATCAAACTCTTCATTGTAAAAATTTATTCTTAAATCTCTTTACAAAGACTAATCCTTGACGCTCAATTCAAAAATACTAACAAGTTTTTTAGACGAGATCGTCATATCTCGCCTGGTTGCTACTTCATATTTTCAAAGAACTTCTCGTAATCATCCCCCCTGTTTTCACCGGCAGGAATGACCATTATGCCGTCTGTCTAAGGCTGCTTTCTTAACAGCCTTCTTTTACTTCTTCTTTTTGGGACGACAAAGTTAATTATTCCCTCTATCCTATCCAAAAAAAATGAGATATTTTTTCCGGCATCTCTCCCCTTTATCTACCCCTCTGCCTCGTGCCGGAATCTTATCTCTCTTATCCCTTCAATCAACTTTTCGCTACAAAAGCGGGTGCAAAGATAGAAATGGATTTTTTACCCGCAAACAAAGAATAAAAAAAACTCAAATTAATTTTAATAAAATCCCGGAATATTTTGTATAACATTAATCTATAGATAGTTAGCTCCTACTTACTACCCAGGTTCACCCTTACTTTCAGCAACTGCTCATGATAGAGACTGCTCTCCATAAAATGGATGGAATAGGTAAGTTCAAGATTAACAGTTCGTTCTCTTAAGAAGCTCAGGTAAAGATCCGTCCGGTTGTAAGTTTTTGCCCTGTAAACAGGATCTCCCCAATAGAGTTCGTTACCATGATCGTTATAAAAATACATAAGCCCACGGCCTCTGTACAATAAGCTGGAGACCCCGGCAAATTTATATTCTGCTCTGGCTTCTATTACAATTCCAGGCATAGATACCCAACCCGTATTATCTGCCCTGGCCCGTTCAAGGCCCATTACCCATCCCACACCGGCTTCAAGCCTGTCAAATGGGGTCAATCCCGAAAAATCAAGTCCGGCAGAGGCCTGTAAAAGCAAGTTATCATGTAAAGCTTCATCCACAACCGGATCCATCTTCCCGGCAAAATGGTACATATAACCAAATCCCCTGGCAAAAAATAGCCCGCGCGACAGGTTTCCGCTCAACCCGGCAAAAAAGGCTTCCCTCACATCAACCGATTTACGGCCAGTCCAGTCGAGCCATACATTCAAATAATCCTGCCTCTTAACAACTTCAAAAAAGATACCATTAATATTAGGTCTGTAATAGTTAACGGAGTCCTGGAAGAAGACCCTGGGATATTTTTCCAGAGCAATTGCCCGTGGGAAAGAACCCATAATAAATCTCACAGGGTTCCGCGAGAATTCATAATATGCTGTGGGATAGACCCTGTCAACAGTCTCATTGCTTCCAAACTCATGTAACAGGCTTAAACCTGCAATTATGCTGTGAACGGTATCCCACCTTAATCCGGCCTCAGGTGCAATAACTATTCCGGCCATTGTCTGCGATATTTTATATTCGGATCCGGAGAATTCGGTATTATCAAAAAATGAATCCATACCGGCGTGCCAGATCAGTTCCTGCGACATTCCCTTAGCAGTTATAATGCAGACAAGCAGAAACAGGCAGAGTCCCTTTCTCATGTCAGAAACAATGAATTACCTTTAACAATCATCCTGAAACAACGATAAACCGGTGTTATTTGTCTTTAAACCTGATCCATTACCTTTTACCAAATAATCGTCCACACCAGACAACTATTAAATGAATTTGTTTATTTTCGCAACAATATCAGGCAAATGTCAAATATAGTCATAATACCAACATACAAGGAAAGAGAAAATGTAGAAGCCATTATCAAAGCTATTTTTTCCCTGTCGGTTGCCTTCGATGTTCTGATCATTGATGATAAGTCACCTGATGGTACTGCCGATATTGTAAAAAAACTTCAGAACTCCCATAAAAACCTGTTCCTGATCGAGAGACAGGGGAAGCTTGGTTTAGGAACCGCATATATTGAGGGCTTCAGTTTCGCACTTGAAAAGGGGTACTCCTATATTTATGAGATGGATGCTGATTTTTCACATAATCCTTCCGACCTTATCAGACTTTACCAGGCGTGCAACGGCGAATCGGCAGATATGGCAATCGGTTCAAGATACATCAGCGGAGTAAACGTGGTAAACTGGCCTCTGTCGCGAGTACTTATGTCATATTTTGCATCGGCATATGTAAGGTTCATAACCGGAATGAAGATAATGGATACTACTGCAGGATTTGTCTGTTATAGAAGGAGTGTCCTTGAAAGTCTGAAACCGGCTCATATAAAATCCATAGGCTATGGATTTCAGATAGAGATGAAATTCACTGCATGGAAACTGGGATATAAAATAGTCGAGATACCTATAATTTTTACCGACAGAAAATTAGGAACATCCAAAATGTCAGGGGGGATTTTCAGTGAAGCCTTTCTGGGCGTCCTGAGAATGAAAATCAGGAGTTTCTTCATTAAATACCGGAGAAACTAATTTCGTGGATTCAATTAAGTTAAGTTGTGGCAGGTAAGTAATACAGGTCGAAGCAAAGGATACCTTCCGGCACGAATTCAGAAATCGGAAATTAATACAGCTGATTTATAGAGTTTTCACTCCTTCAAATTGTATAATATGGGCATGATTTTTATCAAAAACGCATTAATAGTAAATGAAGGAAGATCTTTCAGGGGAGAAGTTCTCGCCGAAGGTGAGTTTATCAAAGCTATTGGGGTACCCGGGAGTATTAAAGAAACCGGAAATGCGACTATGATTGATGCCGGGGGAAAATTGCTTATACCGGGAGTAATTGATGATCAGGTCCATTTCAGGGAGCCCGGACTGACTCATAAAGGAGATATCAGAAGCGAGTCGGGGGCAGCTGTTGCCGGAGGAGTCACATCTTTTATGGATATGCCTAATACTAATCCCCAAACTGTAACAATCGATCTGCTAAATGAGAAATATCGTATCGGCTCTGAAAACTCGCTGACCAACTATTCATTTTATATCGGCGCTACAAACACCAATATAAGAGAGGTAATGAATGCTGATCCTGCTGCGGTATGCGGGATAAAACTTTTCATGGGTTCATCGACCGGAAACATGCTGGTCGACAATGAACAAGCTCTCAGGGAGCTCTTCTCAAAGGCCACGATTCCTGTTACAGCCCATTGTGAGGATGAATCGATAATAAGAAACAATATTGAAACCTTCAGGGCAAAGTACGGTGAGGATATCCCAATAAGGATGCATCCTCTCATAAGAAGCCGCGAAGCCTGCTTCAAGTCCTCCTCCCATGCAATAAACCTTGCCAGGGAATTCAATACACGTCTGCACATACTTCATCTTTCGACTGCTGACGAAATGAAGCTTTTCAGCAACGAATTGCCACTCAGGGAGAAGAGAATAACCGGAGAAGTATGCGTCCATCACCTGTGGTTTGATGAATCGTCTTATGATGAACTCGGGACGGGCATAAAATGGAACCCGGCAATAAAAACCCGGTTCGACAGAGATGCCCTGACCGACGCTGTAAGGGATGACAGAATTGATCTGGTGGCAACCGATCATGCACCTCACACAATTATTGAAAAAGGGAATAAGTATTTTAGCGCGCCCTCCGGAGGGCCGTTAATACAGCATTCCCTGACAGTAATGCTGGAGCTCTGGCACAGAAAAATATTTAGTCTCGAAAAGATCGTTGAAAAAATGTGCCACAATCCTGCAATTCTATTTAACATAAAGAAGCGTGGTTTTATCAGGGAGGGCTATAAAGCTGATATGGTGATCGTTGATCCGGACAGTCAATGGACAGTATCAAAGGAAAACATTCTTTACAAATGCGGTTGGTCCCCATTCGAAGGAGTAACTTTCAGTTCAAAGGTATTTATGACTATTATAAACGGGACTGTTGTATATAATAACGGACTGATCGATGAGGATTTCAGGGGGCAGAGGCTGGAGTTTGAAAGATAAGGTAAGCAGACAATATTTCTACAGCCTGATGATATGTTTATACAACACTGCGACGGTATAAAATCATGCCTTCCTTACAACAAATCTTACGGTATTACGTGTTCTTTGCTCCAACAGGATCTCCCGTCCTGCCGTTATCCTGTCGATGGCTTCAGCAGTGTAATGCCTTATTGATAACAATTCAACATTCTTGTTATAAATTGCCGAATAGTCTGTTTTCAGGTCAGCAAGAAGCTCGTCAACTTTTGACCTTTCATCATCAACACAAACATTAATGCTTACTGCACTTGCCTCAACAAGATTGACTTTTATGCCGTGTCCCTTGAATACCTGGAAAATAATACTAAGATTATCTCCCATCACGAATGAAAAGTCCCTGGGCAGCAGTGAGAGAAGGATCTGGCTTTCTTTTTTAATAAAAACCGGGAGTATTCTTTTGAGAGTCGGTTCCGCAATTACAACGGTTCCCTCATTCCAGGGAGCAAGAAATGATTTAACATATAAGGGAATGTTTTTGTTGTGAAGGGGTTTGATTGTCTTCGGATGGATCACCTTGGCGCCTGAGAATGTCATTTCGACTGCCTCCCTGTACGACATTTCGTCAAGTTTCTGGGCATCGGCCAGCCATTTCGGGTCAGCATTAAGAAGTCCCGGCACATCTTTCCATACCGTAACACTCTCGGCATCCAGAATATTTGCCAGGATAGCGGCTGTGTAGTCCGATCCTTCACGCCCCAGAGTAGTGGTTTGCCCCGAAACAGTCCCCCCGATAAATCCCTGCGTGACAAAAACCGATGTTCTGTCAAAATCAAAAACTGAACTGATCCTGTTTGTGCTTTCACCCCAGAGGATATTTGCATCCCTGAACCTGTCGTCGGTGACAAGATTTCCCCTTATATCTATCCATTCAGCTTTAATCCCGGTTTTGTTAAGATATTCGGCCACAATAATTGTGGACCATAGTTCGCCATACGAGACTATCTGATCATATTCATAATCATATGACCCTCTTCCGGACTTTGAAAGGTATTCCCTGAGTTTTGAGAAAGAGTTGTCAATTTTACCTTTTGCTGAATTACCCTCAGGAAAAAGTTCTTCTGCAACCGAGGAGTGGTACAGATAGATATTATCCAGATGATCCCTGAAATTATTATCACCTGATAGCCAGGATCTCAGTAGAATTTCCAGTGCATTTGTAGTTTTTCCGAAGGCAGAAATTACTATTGCCAGATCACCTTTCTCTTTTCCGGTAATATTTGCCAGATTTCTGATTCCGGCCGGATCCTTTACAGACGCTCCTCCAAATTTAAATACCTTCATATGTTATAATTTGGTATAAAATTAGGATTTCAATCTTTACTCCGAACTGCAAGGAGACTTTTTTTTGACAGGCACATAATATCGGTTTATTCATACCTCAATGCTTCGACCGGGTTTTTCGTAGCTGCTCTCAAGGTTTGAAAACTTACTGACAATAAAGCAAAACTAAATGCTATAAGGGGGCCTGACCAAAATGCCCACACTGGTATTTTTGTATGGAAATGGAATCTCGCGAGAAATGCATTGCCCAGGATGAATGCTATGGGCAAGGCTATTGCAGAAGAAATTATCAGCCATTTGGAATAGTTTGTTCCCAACAGCCGTAAAATTGAGATAATTGTTGCTCCGTTTGCCTTCCTTATGCCTATCTCTTTTGTCCTCCCTTCAGTAGTAAATGAAGCAAGCCCTGACAATCCAAGACATGCAAGAAGTATGGCAACCAGACCGGCAATACCAACCAGGCTGGCAGGTTGTGATAATGGAGTAAATGATGGAAGGTCTCTGAAAAGGACAGGTTCGAAAGCTTTCCCGGTTTCATAATGCTTATATACTTCCCCAATTTTTTCAATTACTGATGAATAGGTTCCCCCTGAATATTTAATCAATATATTATTCCTGTCACCTTTATTGAGAGTTATTATTGTTGGTGCGTATGGACCGGCCAGATCTACCGCATGAAAATCTTTAAAAACTCCAATTATTGTACCCTCACTGCCCTCCAGAGTAAGCGTCTGCCCAACCGGATCCTCATAATGTAGCAGATCAGCAGTTATATCATTAATTACATAACAAGTTGAGTCCGAAGGAAATGATCTGTCGAAATATCTACCTTTTATTATATTGACGGTTACTGCTTTATTATAATCGTAGTCAGCGTTGACGCACCAGAAAAGCAGTTTTTCAGAATCATCTTTACCTTTCCATGATACTTCATTTGAGACTCTTGCCCCACGTGTGGGGATACAGTTTGTAAAGGAGACTGCTTCTACTTCCGGGATTGACAGTATCTCAGATTTAAAACTCTCCCTATGCGCCTCTGTATTATCCGAATTATCAAGAACTATCAGTTTGTCCTTTTCAATTCCGACATTATAGTTTCTCAGATAACTTTCCTGCGTCCTTATTATCATCATGCAAATCATCAATACCACGGGTATTACAAATAGGAACACAATAAGGCTTTGTCTGAACAATGAATAACTTTGACCAGTCACTAATTTCCCTTTGAGAACATCTATCGGATTAGCTGATGAGAGGTAAGCTGCGGGGAGGAGACCTGAAACCAGACCAGTAATAATTGCAATAACTGGAAAAATCACGATGATCCTGAAATCAGTGAATCTGAGGTCAATATTCCCGTTAAACATTGTATTGAAACCATTGACTAGCAATCTGGCCAGTATTATTGCGATAAACAAACTTATGAAGGTAATCATGAATGTTTCGCCGAGGAACTGCAAAGCTATAGTTGATTTATCTGCTCCGGAAACTTTTTTTATTCCGGTTTCGCGATATCTCCTGATATTAAGTGCTACGGCAAGGTTAATGAAATTAAAACAGGCTATCATCAGGATTGCAAATCCAATACTTCCAACGATAAAAACATTTTGCATTCCCTCCCAGACCCGTTTTCCGCCGGCATAATTATATAGAACCTTCTCCTTAAGCGGGAACAAGAAAAGTTCCTGGTTAAGTGTAGATTCCTGATTTTTAATCAGGTCTTTTATCTTTTCATTTATACTGCCTGCTTCTGTTCCCTCAGGTAAAAGTGCCCAAATTTTTGCAGCAGATGCCCCGGTTTCATTTGCCCAGTTGTTTTCGGCCAGAAACTTTGCATATGGTATTATGAAATCGAATTGAAGGTATGATTGGGCCGGAATATCCCTAAAGACCCCTGAAATCATATAACTTTCCTGACCATTCTCCTTCTGGCTTATAAATGTTTTGCCAAGGCAATCAGTTGTCCCGTATAATTTTGCAGCTAACCGTTCAGAAATAACTATTGAATTCATTCCTGCCAGTACATTTGAGACATCGCCGGAAACAAGGGGAAAGGAAAACATACTGAAGAAATTATCGTCGGCATAAATACCGTTTTCTGTAAATGACCTGTCACCAGTACTTAAAGTCAGGCTATGATCTGATAAACGTGCCATTGATCCTATTTCGGGGACTTTATCATTCAGTGTCCCTGTAAGAGAGGCAGACAGAGGTTCCTTCAGGAAGCGGTCACCGTTGAAGAAAGTAACAATTGCCTCAATCTCATGTAATTGCTTATAATTCTTATGGAATTTATCAAAACTGAATACATTCACAATATATAAAACAGCAATTATTGAGCTTGTAAGTCCAAATGTGAGGCAAAAGAAATTCAGAAATGAATATGTCTTATTCCGCCATAAAAACCGGAATGCTATTTTTAAGAAACTTTTAATCATGTTTAATTGTTTTTGATCATTTTTATCTGTGTGGACAATTCCTTACTCATACCGAAGCACTTCAACCGGATTCCTTGCAGCAGCTTTCCGGCTTTGCCAGCTTACTGTGAGCAGTGCAATGCCCAGAGCTATCAGGCCAGCCAAAGCAAAAATCCACCAACTAATTCCGGTTTTATAAGCAAAGTTTTCGAGCCAGCGGTGCATGGCATACCATCCAACCGGAATAGCTATTACAAAAGCAATGGCGACCCATTTAACAAAATCAAAATTAACCATGGTGACAACCTGGCCGATTGTCGCACCATTCACTTTTCTCAGACTAATTTCCTTTTTTCGTTTTTCAAGATAAAAAAGAATAAGTCCGTAAAGTCCGATGGTAGCAATTCCTATAGAAAGAAAGGTGAGCCACACGTAGAGCACGCTAAAGCGACTGTCAGATTCGTATTGCCGGTTAAACTGTTCGTTGGCAAATACAAAGTCAAAATTGTCTTTAGCGTAATGGCGATCCCATATCCTGCGCATTTGCGACACTGTTTCCTGAACATTTTGTGTATTGATGCGAACAGAAAAATAGCCAAATTCGCTTGGGTAATTATTGTTCCAGATAATCGGGTAGATTGATTTGTGCAAACCCTCGTGATGAAAATCAGCCACAATTCCTTCTATTTTCAATGCAGTCTCTTCCCTTTTTCTGAATATTTCCTTTCCGACAGCTTCTTCCGGATCGGTGAATCCGAGAAGCTTCATACTTGATTCGTTCAGCACCACACGGTTTCTGTTTTGTGACTCTGCCTCACTAAAATCATTTCCGGCCAGCAACCTGAGTCCATAAGTTTTGATAAAACCGCTTCCGGCATTATTCTCAAAAATTTGAGTATCAGGTGATTTCCCCTTTGATGGATTGGTGAATTCGCGAAAGCCACGGCCAGGTTCCTGTCCCGGGACAAACGTATTGAAAGTTACCGACTCGAAACCAGGATGGCTCAATAATTCACTGCGGAATCCTTCATATCGCTGACGCTTATGTCCATCGGCGTTTAAAGAAGCCGGACCGGTCAGTACCACCACATCGTTAAGAGAAACGCCTAATTCTTTATTCTTCATAAACGATATTTGCTTATAAACCAGCAATGTGCTGATCAGGAAAATCATTGAAAACGCCATTTGTAAAACAACCAGACCGCTTTTAATTCTACCCCGGTTAGTCTTCTGATGTTCGGGCAGGATTTTAATACGACCCATTTCAATCCCGTGGTAAAGTCCTGTGAATACAACGCCTCCGGCAACTGTCAGAAGCGCAATAAGTACGACGGTCCAGACCGGAATTTGCGCCCTGTCAAGTGGAACATTGAACAATGTTGCGATGCTGTTTTTGAAAATTAAAAAGATGATTAAAGAGATTATTAATGCTGCAATATTAAGTAATGTACTCTCGGTCAGAGACTGATACCAGAGGTGCCGGTCAGTAGCACCTATCAATTTCCGGGTTCTGATCTGTTCAGATCGCGCCTGTGCATGTGCGACCGACAGGTTAACGTAATTTATCCAGGCAATAAACAGTGTTATTGCTGCAATCACAATCAGGTTAATGAGTGAGGCATAATTTGTCACTGCACCCATTTCTCCATCTATTCCTTTTATAAAATGCAGGTCTTTAAGTTGCTGAAGTGAATAATGTGCAATACGATTATCGTTCTTAAGAAACCCCATGTACGAAGAAATAAAACTGTTAATTTTCTCTCCGGTCAGTTCAGGTGAATTGTCTTTTTTTAACCTGACATAATTCCACCAGCCATTCCATTGCCAATCGCCTTCGTTTGTAATGGCGCCCATTTCAACCCATGTGTTTACTGAGACAAAATATTTGGCCTGCAGGTGTGTGTTTGGCGGAAGATCCTTGAAAATGCCGGTAATCTCAATTGGCATTCCCTGATTCACCTCCAGTATTTTTCCTATTGGCGAAACAGTGCCATAAACTGCTTTTGCGCTTGTCTCAGAGATAATTCCCGTCCGGGGTCGCGTATAATCGGCAATACCTTCAATCATTTCAAGTGGAAATACTTTCTCAAAATCTTCAGAAACCCAAAGGACATCCTGGTTGGCAAGGGTGCGATCCTGGTAACTTACAAGGCATTTCTCAAAATATGCCAGCCCATTAGCTTCAATTTCAGGGATTTCGCGCTTAATAGCAAAGAACATTGCTCTTGGCGTTTTTGCACCATTGTATATTGTTTCACCCTCCTTTTCAATCTGGAGATTAACCCTGTAAACATTATCCGGGTCTCTTATAAAATTATCGTACGAAAATTCGAACAGGATGTAATGGACTACGAATAAGAATGAAGTTAATCCTGCTATCAGGCCTAACAGATTGATAAAACTCATCTGTCTGTATTTTAAAAGACTTCGGATAGCTGATAAAAGGATAATTTTATACATGTTGTCAGGTTTTGTTGGCCTAATTTAACTTATTTTTCCGAGTCGGATGATCTGGGTTTAAGAAACTGTCATAACTATGATTCATTAATTCCTCTTAAGCCCCCCTGGGGGATTTGGGGGAAAGCCCCTTCAGGGGTTTGGGGTAAAAACTATTCATACCTCAGCGCCTCTACCGGGTTTCTTGTCGCTGTATTCCAGCTTTGCAGGGTAACAATAGTTACAACGAACGCAATAGTCCCTAATCCCGTCAATGCAAATACCCACCAATCTAAACTTGTTTTATAGGCAAAACTTTCGAGCCATTTCAGCATTAGTTTATAGGCTATTGGCGATGCGATTATAAATGCCACAAATACCCAAATGATGAAGCGGTAGTTAATGATTTTGAAAATATCCAACAGTTTTGCCCCGTTTACTTTGCGGATGCCTATTTCCCTGGTTTTATTGATGCAGATTTGGAATACCTGGCCTAGTACGCCAAGCATCACTAAAATAAATGCAACTATAGAGAAGGCTGAAATTGCTTTACCAAGTTGTTCGTCTTTTGCGTACATCACGTTAAGCCTGTCATCAATAAATTCAAATTCCATCGGGTATTCTTCCGGCACAACTGATTTCCATACTTTTTCCATTTCTGATAGTTGAGAGGATATATTTCCTTCGGATAACCGGATGGAATAATTTGGAAAATTGTTGATATACCTGTGGTCTATGGCAATAATTACAGGAGTTACGGCTTCCCTGAACGACATAAACTTAAAATCTTTCATTACGCCTACGACAGTATAGTCTCCAGAATTTTGGATTCTCACTTTCTTTCCATTGATTCTTTCTTCATTCCCGTTTCATTTACAATACAGATTTTGTCGGTTTTCCCCTTTCCAATTGCCCAGTTTTCAAGCATTTCTATTTCATAAGTAGTCATAAAGTCATTGTCGGCATAAATCAAATATCCATCTTCGGGATTTGAGCATTTATTATACCCGGAATACCCTGGCTAATAGATGAACTTTGGACAAATGGCAACTTTCCCATTTCGCTTTTCAGGGCATTTGCCAACTTCAAATTACTATTTAGTTTCAGGTAAATGATGTTTTCTTTCTGAAAACCGAGGTCGGCGTGTTTTGCAAAATGAAGCTGTTTGTTGATAAAAAATAAACAGATAAGTAAGCTAACGGCAATTGTAAATTGTGAAACGGAAAGTACATTAGTGGCAAAACTTCCGCCACGTTTAATATATCCGCCTTTCAGGTATTTCTGTAAGTTGAACTTCATCAATCCTCCTTGTGGTATAAGTGTATTTATAAGAATTACAGCACCTATTGTCAGAATAAAAAACAGTAAGGGAGTTCGCTGAAATAATAATCCTATGCTGATTGTGCTTCCCAATAACTGGTTAGCAAAAGGTAAGAACAGGAATGATAATAGCAACGCTATTGCTATTGCCATAAATACTCCAATAAATGATTCGGACAGAAAATATTTAAAAATATCCGACAGGGCAGCGCCGTTGGTTTTTCGTATCCCTATACTTTTTATTTGTGTTTGGTGCTGAGCTATGGAATAATTTATATAATTAATTACGGATAATATCAATATCAGTATTGCAATGGAAGCTAACAGGAATATCAGTTTTGTATTTCCTGTTTTTGTATTTTGTGAGTCACGAATATCGGTTGACGACAAATAAACATCCGTTATGGGTTGTAATGCAACTTTTTCATGTATTTTTTGATAGCTTTTCAGGCTACTGTTTAATTTATCTGTGAAATCAACAGGACTCATATTATCCATTAATTTGACATAGTAGTTTACCGGATTAACGTTGTACTTACCATTTCCCATTTGACTCCACTGCAAACCTCTTTCAATATTCAGAAAAACAGAAATGTTGGGAAAACTTGAATTTTGCGGTAAATCTTCAACAATGGCAGATACAAACAATTCAGCCTTTCCTTGAAATTCATCTAATGAGATTCTTTTACCAAGAGCATTTTCCCCCTTAAACATCTTATCAGCCATTGATTGTGTGAGCACGACAGAGTTGTTGTCCAGCAAATTGTTATTTCTCGACTTTTCAACAACTTTGAGCGATAACAAATCAAACATTTCGTCTGTGGTATTCATACTGTAACCATACTTGAAACTCTGGTTGTCAGTCAACAATAAGAAGCGCTCGCCATTGTTAATTTTGTACGGAGCCACACGCTCAATTTCGCTGAAATTGTCCTTTAATATATCTCTGAGATTGTAATCAAAAGCGGTGGTTTTTTGATCGAAAAATTTTGAATCAACATCCACCAACCTGTAAATACGCTCGTGGTCTTTAAAGCCCGTGTCAGTGGTAAACTCGCTGTAAACATACAGACCAATTATAATACACACGGCAAAACCTACTGCAAAACCACCGATACTTAGTACAGCGTAAAACTTGTTTTGCTGTAAACTCCTTAATGCTGTCTTTAAATTGTGTAAAATCATAAAATAATGGTTAATGGTTAATTGTTGATTACATTTCACCTATCTTCTATCTTACTCATATCTCAATGCCTCCACCGGGTTTCTTGTCGCAGCTTTCCAGCTTTGCCAGCTCACCGTTAGCAATGCAATTCCCAACGCCAGGAAACCTGAAAGTGCGAAA
Source organism: uncultured Bacteroidales bacterium (assembly GCA_963736675.1). Classification (GTDB taxonomy): domain Bacteria; phylum Bacteroidota; class Bacteroidia; order Bacteroidales; family VadinHA17; genus LD21. The sequence continues at coordinate 708,665 of CAVTPT010000001.1, read as the reverse complement.
ACCCACCAACTCAATTCAGTTTTGTAGGCAAAGCTTTCGAGCCATTTGTGTATGGCATACCATGCAATGGAAGTAGCAATTACAAAGGCAATGGCAACCCATTTCACAAAGTCGCGGTTGAGCAAGGCCATCACTTCGGAAACGGTGGCTCCACTAACTTTTCTGACACCTATTTCCTTGATTCTTAATAGGGAAGAAAAATAGGATACTCCCAGTAATCCCAGCACTGCTATTAATATTGAAAGCACAGTGAGCAACCCAATGATATTGCTAAACTTTATCTCGGAGCGGTAAGCTGCTTTTTCCCGCTGGTCAAAAAATTCGAAATCGAAAATGGTGTTTGGCAGGTATTTTTTTGCTGCATTCTTTATCAGGTCAACTATTTCGGATGGATTGCCCGAATAGCGAACAATGGCGTTCGATATTCCATTGGGGTTGTAGTGGGCAACAAATGGCAAGATGGATGTTTTCATCGATTTGTTGTGAAAATTTTCAACAACACCGCAAATACGATACGATTTTCCGCCCAGTTCAAGCGTTTCATTCATCGGGTCTTTGATGCCGCGTTCGTTAATTAGGGTCTGGTTAACAATACATTCATTTTTAGCGTTATCTTTAAAATCGTTGCCCTGACTAAAGTTTATTTCCAGTGTCCTGAAGAAATCATCATCAACATTAATAAACTCTGTCGCTTTGAGTTGCTGGCGTCCCAAACTGTCGGTAACCACTTCTCCATAGATTGAACTGAATTCCGACAAGGGAAGACAATTGGTGCCCCCAACATTTTTTATGGCAGGGTGCTTCAACAGTTCTTCCTTAAAAACCTGGTAGTAATGAAGATCATGGGGTGAAATGCTCATTGAAATCAACGATTCTTTATTGAACCCCATATCGCTTTTCTGCATAAACGAAAGCTGCTTGCGAATAAGCATTGAAGCCGATATTAAAGCAATAAATGCGATCAACTGGAAAGTTAGCAGTGAGTTAAAAAGTACCTTGCCAACCTTTCCTTTACTCAGTTTGTTCTGGAGAATATCAATTGATTTAATGTTTCCGCTAATCAGTTGATTGATAACCGATGAAAGTATAATAACCGATAAGGCGCAAAGTAATGCACCGGCAATAATCTTTTTGGTATCCAGAATGGCATTGAAAGGCACATCGCTGCCAATAAAATTTGGAAAATACGGTAAGGTAAGCTTAAATAATCCAAGTGTAATTACAAATGCTATAAACGAGTACAATATAACCGATGCAGAGTCTTTTAGGAGTAAATGGAATTTTCTTGCGCCTGAAATTTTTTCAATTCCCCAGTAGCGCATTTGTTGGGTTTTCTCAATGGTTGATAAAAGTACATAGTTGATTATCGAAATGAAAAGTATTAATATGCCCAGTGTGGTGAAGATTTGGAGGCGATTGTTAACGTGCAATTCGTTGAGAGCTGTCAAAAATACTTTAGGTGCTTGTTTCAGTTGGGCCAGTTTGGCATAGTCCTGCGATAGCTTAGCCGCAAATGCCTGATGGTCTGTTCCGGGTGACAGTTCTGCATAGTTCTTGCATTGGTAGTTCCAGTCTGATTTATAGTTTTCTTTTCCGCTGGCTTGCATAAGATACGAATGGCTTCCAATCCAGTGATAATTGACGTTTGAATTACTTGCCGGATTTTGGATAACCCCGGTAATTGTAAAATCATGTAATTGATCATTTACGATAAGCGAAACCGGAGTGCCAATAACATCATTCCTTCCAAAATGCTTTTGTGCAACATCTTCCGATATGATTAGCGGGTTAGTGCTGTTAAAACTTTCCTTTGCGCTTCCGGTGACAAATTTGAAGTTGAAAAAGTCAAAAAAGTTTTTCTCAACAAATCCAATCTGGGAATAGTCTGATTTTACCAGATTGTCCTCCTGCTTTAGATATATGGAACCGGTCTTACTGTCGAAACTGACATTTTTAACCACTTCGGGATAACTGTTTGCCAGCGATTCGCAAAGCACGTATGGCAAAGGAAATTGAAAGTATGATTCGCCAAATTGGTCACGACATTCCATGCTGAACTTATTTTCGGATGAGCCCTGAAAATGATCGAAACTCGTCTCATGTAAGACATAATAACCTGCCGCCATAAAAACCCAAAGACCGACAACCAGTCCGCCGATTTTCAATACTGAGATGTATTTATTCTTCAAAAGTGTCCGTAATTCACGAATAAAATATAGTTTAAACATATCATCACTTTTTTAAAAGTTACTTTTTATCTGTCTTTTAATTTATTTTTCAGCAACTCCACAGGATTCCTCGTTGCAGCCCAAAGTCCCTTTAAATCTCCTCGAAGGGGAGACTTTGGGGACAGTTAACATTTCCCCATTCGATCATTTATTCTCATACCTTTCAAATTTTACCAACCCCCAGTCCCTCCCCTTAGGGAGAGGTTAGTAGGGCTTCTCTTTATTCATACCTCAGCGCCTCCACCGGGTTTCTTGTCGCTGCCCTCCATGATTGAAATGAGACCGTTACCAGCGCAATCCCCATCGCCAGCATTCCTGCAAGGGCAAAGATCCACCAGCTCAATTCCGTTTTGTAGGCGAAGGTCTCAAGCCATTTATTCACTGTGTAGTATGACAGAGGTACGGCCAACACAAAGGCGATTGTAATCCATATTATAAACCCTTTGTTGAGCATTTCAAGGATTTCAGCTACTCTTGCACCGTTGATCTTACGGATGCCAATTTCTTTTACTTTCTTGTTTGTTACATGCTCGACTGTACCAATCAATCCGAGGCAGGAAATTATTATTGCCAGCGTCGCAAAAAGTCCCACTGCCTGTGCCTGTTTCTCATCTTTCTCGTACATCGACTGTATCCAGTCGTCGTAGAACCTGTAGGATAGCGGTACTTCCGGTTCAATAGCGTTGTAAGTCTTCTTTAAATAATCGATGTTGTTGACGATATTCCCCTGCATTTTAATATTCAACACTCTTGCATATGCTCCCTGCATTTGCAATTCAAGATTTCCCGTCTCGGTATACAGGTTTTCGTAATGAAAGTCTTTCACCACTCCGACAATAGTTTTCCCGAAAATGCTTTTCCCTGTAATATTACTCCATCCCAGATCTTTGCGGAGATGTTCATTAATGAGGCTTACTATTGAATCCCCATTCCGGAAATTTCTTCCTTCAATAACTTCAATACCAAAGGTATTGACAAAGTCTTCATCTACACTGAAAGACTTGAGGCTAACCTCTTTTTCTTCACCGTTAACATTAAATTTTCCACCGGATGATCCGATTGTCTGCATGGGGCTCCCGCTTGAAGCTGACACTGAAACGATATCGGGATTTCTCAGAAGCTCCTTTTTCAGAACACCGGCTTTAAGAGATGCTCCCCCGGCCAGGTCAAGCCTTACCAGCATCTCTTTGTCGAAACCCAGATCGGCGTTTTTCACAAAAGCAAGTTGCTTATGCATAAACAGCAGGGAGATTATAAGCACTGTGGTTATAAGGAACTGGACCGCCACCATGCTCTCGCCGGACTTCCTTTTTCTGGTCGCTGGCTGACGGGTTATCATCAACAAGGGTGAAATTCCCGAAAAGGACAACGCCGGGTAAAGTCCGGAAAGGATGCCGGTACCAAAGAAAATCAGTATGCCAGAGACAATAACCTCAGGTTTTGAAAGTAACACCTCCAGGTCAATTTTCTTCCCCAGGATCCCTGAAAACACCGGAACGATAGCAAATGCGATTGCAACAGCGATTGTCATGGAAAGGAGGCTTACGAACAGCGACTCGGTTAAAACCTGCGTGAAGATATCTTTCCTCCCGGCTCCGGTTGTTTTTCTGACACCTATCTCTGTCTGGCGTTCGTAGCCATGTGCAATGGTAAGATTTGTATAGTTGAAGACTGTCATCACGAAGATAACCAGGGCGATACCCGACAAAAGATAGATAAGTCGTGCATTGGCATGTTCCAGGGCATCGCCCCGTACGCTTGAGAAATAGACTTCACTCAGCGGCTGGAGTGACAGTGTTACGTCGCTGAATACCCGCCAGTGTTTGATCATCCCGGCAACCAGACTGTTGGTTTTTTCATAATCAACTCCCTGACCCAGCTGTAAGAATGAACCATAGAGTTCATGATTTTCGTCAAAGCCGTAAGCTTTACTCAAGGGGATGAAAAAATCAAGCGGTGCAAGAGCGTCGAAGCGGAAGGAGGTAAATACCGGCAGGTCGTCTACAACCCCTGCAACAGTCCAGTTCTTATTTCTTATTTGCAGGAACTGCCCTACCGGATCAGACTTGCCGAATAACTTCTCGCTGAAACTTTTTGTCAGGATAATATTATTGGCAACCGATAAGGTCGATTCTGACGATCCGTAAAGAAACCGTAAAGAAAACATATCAAGGAAGTCGTCATTGGTGCTTATAAAGCGTGCGTATTCCTGTTTCCCGTTTGTTTTGAACAACTGTTCAGATATGCCATACAAACACATTTTTTCAACCCCGGGTACTTTGTTTTTAATATCGTCGGGAAGGGTTGCAGGGACATATGCCTCTCCGTTGGAAGGCAAAATCCTGTATATGTTTTTCCAGTTTCCGAATCCCTTGTTGGCGCTCTTTTCACCTATAATAAACGAAACCAGAATGAACAAAACAGCCATGCTGATTGCATATCCTCCGATATTGATTACCGAAGTTGTTTTTCGCTTATTCAGCGAACGGATAAATTGTACAATAGCGTATTTCATTTACCTGCATTTTTCAATTGTATCTTTATAATAATCAATCCTTTCTTAATCCTTTTATGTATCCCTCCAAAATTCTGTAATTCCTCTTAAGTCCCTTCAGTTGGCTTACCCCTGAATCCCCTGAAAGAGACTTTGAAGAAACCTTCGTTAAATTTTATTTTATCACTTTTTATTTTCAAACAATACTTTGTAGTTCTTTCTTAAAACCCCTTCAGGGGTTTGGGGTGAAAACTATTCATATCTCAGCGCCTCTACCGGGTTTCGCGTTGCCGCCCTCCAACTCTGCCAGCTTACTGTTAACAGCGCAATCCCCAACGCCAGCATTCCAGCCAGGGCAAAGATCCACCAGCTTAGGGTGGTTTTAAAGGCAAAGTTTTCGAGCCATTTGTGCATGGTGTACCAGGCAATGGGCGTAGCAATTACAAAAGCAATTACTACCCATCTTACAAAGTCTTTATTTAACATTGCCAGAATTTCAGATATTTTGGCGCCGTTTACTTTTCGGATGCCGATTTCTTTAATCTTATTTTCGCTTGAAATTGCAGCATGTCCGAAGAGTCCCAGGCAAGCAATGAACACGGCCAGCACAGTAAAGAAGTTCAGGATACCGGCAATTTTATTATCCTTTTTGTACAATTCTTCATAGTCCTGATTGAGAAAGTGGTACTCAAATGGTATTCCCGGGTTATTTTCGGCCCAGATGTTTTTAATATAATCGATTGTAGCCGGGACATCTCTGTTTATCCTGAAAAACAGGGAACTGAAATAAGATTCTGATGCCTCATCGTTATACAAATGAAATACCTGCGGATTGACTTTTTGATGAAGTGATTTAAAATAGGTGTCCTTAATCACACCTACAATTTCTCCCTTGTTTCCGTAAAGAGAGAATTCGGTCCCGACAGGAGTTTCCAATCCCATTAACCGCACAGCTTCCTCGTTTACAATATAATTTTTTTTATCACCGGAACTTTCTTCTGAAAAATTTCGGCCGGCAGCAAACTCAACATTCATCATTTCAAGGTAATGGCCGTCAATGCGTGTAGTTTCCATGCCCACCGGATTAGATATATTTTGGTTTTGCCACTCTCCGTTTTGTTTCCATGAAATACCAACCGTACCGTTAACCTGCTCAAACGGCGGGCAGTCTTTTAAGCTGATTTCAGAGATGTTTGGATTCTCAGTCAACAGATGCCTGACTACCGAAATTTTTTGATTTATAGTACCCCTTAGGTAAGTATATGCAATCTGGTCGGTTTCAAATCCAAGTTTTTTATGATTGATGTACTGCATCTGTTTATTTACACCAATGGCGACAATAATGAGCAGGACAGCGATAACATTCTGAAAAACCACCATGCTTTTCAATATACCTGACTTTTGTTTATTATAACGGTTCATAAGTTCAATGGCCCTGGCGCCTGAAAACAGAACTGCGGGATACACCGTGCAAAGTATCAGCGTAAAAAGCAAAACCAGCGCAATAATTCCCGTAAAATCTTTGCTAAAAAAATGTTCCCCAAAAGCCTTTCCCACCATCGATTGAAAAGGCTGACGAAAAACTCCAAGTCCTGTTAATGCCAGTATAAACGGAACTATTACCAGCACCGCATTTTCAGTAATATTACTTAGGAAAATCATTTTACGGCTTGCCCCGCAGACTTTGGCAATAGAGGTGTCTTTTTGCCGTTTGGCAAACATCGAAATGGTAAGATTTACAAAGTTGATACAGGCAAGTACCAGAATCAGCAAAGCAACAGAACCAAAAATGTATAAATAACGGTAGTCGCCGGTTTCTCCCAAACGATTGTTGACCGAGTAGTCGAGATAAATGCTTCCTAAAGGTCGAAGATATGCGGAAATCTCGCCTGATTGCAGATGCGGCATTCCGTTTGATTTTGCAACGCTTGTAATTTCCTGTCCGGCTCTTAAAGGATCGCTTCCCGAAGTCAATAAAACATAAGTGCGAAAATTGGGATCTCCCCATTCCAATCCGCAAAAATGGTATTGCTCCAGCAGTTTTTGTGACAAAACATAATCGAATTGAATGTGCGACTGAGCCGGTAAGTCTTTGATTACTGCCTTAACGGTGACAAAATCTCTCCCATCAACCTGAATTTCTTTTTCCAGGGGATCTTCATTCCCAAAATAGCGTTTGGCAAACGATTCGGTGATAACGATTCCATCTATCATATCCAGCGCTTCAACAGGGTCGCCATATAAAGCCTGGAAACTAAACATCTGGAATAGTTGAGGATCAGCAGTAATTCCGTTTTCCTCGAAATACATGTTTTCTTTGTATTTGAAAGCAAATCCTGGGGAGTTTCTTAACCGTACAACAGATTTTACATTTGCGACCTCATCTTCAATAACGGGCGCCAGTGGATTGGGAGTTCCCGCCATCGACATTTCCCCCTTTTGATTACTGAAATTAACCTGGTAGATATCGGCATAGTTCGCGTTAAACTTGTCGTAACTTGTTTCGTTGTAAATCCATGCCAGTATAATAAAAACACAGGCTAAGCCAGTTGTCAGCCCTAATAGATTGAGCACAGCAAACAGCCAGTGCCTCAATAAACTTCGTATTATGATTTTCAGGTTTTTCATTTTTCAGTGATTTTTTATTCGTATCTGAGTGCTTCGACAGGGTTTCGTGTTGCTGACTTCCATTTACCACCCCTAAATCCCCTGAAGGGGACTTTTAATTCTGCCTTAAACCACATTTCCAATTCTTTCAACTACTTCAATTAAATTATTTTCAATTCATTCCATTGTTAAATTCCTTGGTTCTTAAAGCCCCTTCAGGGGTTTGGGGTGAATACTATTCATACCTCAGCGCCTCTACCGGGTTTCGCGTTGCCTCCCGCCAGCTTTGCCAGCTCACCGTTAGCAATGCAATTCCCAACGCCAGCAAACCTGAAAGTGCGAAAACCCACCAACTCAATTCAGTTTTGTAGGCAAAACTTTCGAGCCATTTATTCATAACGTACCAGGCAACGGGTGTGGCAATCACAGATGCGATAACTACCCATTTCACAAAGTCTTTGTTCAGCATCACCAGCACTTCAGAAATTCGGGCACCGTTTACTTTACGGATGCCGATTTCCTTGGTTCGTTTTTCACAACTAAAAGAAATTAATCCCCAAAGCCCCATACATGAAATAACTATTGCAATCGCTGCCAAAAGAGCAAATATTGTTTTTATACGCTTATCGTTTTCATAAAGCTTAGCATACGCAGAGTCCAGAAAATTATATTCAAAAGGTGTTTCAGGATAAAACGATTTAACTGTATTTCTAACTTCTCCAATTAGTTGGTTTATCCCACTTACCGTATCATCATATTTTAGAAAGATATAATTGGGGTTTCCGGAATAAGCATAAAATTCCGGCTGTATTTTTTCATTGACTGATTTAAAATGGGCATTGTCAACCACTCCTATTATTTCAAATTCCTTACCCATGGTTTTTAAAGTCATTCCGACCGGATTTCTCCCGATTCGCTCTTCTGCCTGCTTATTAACAATGATTGCTTTTTGCTTATCGCTTTCAATGCTGTTTGAAAAATTCCTTCCTTCTATTATCTTTAATTTCAACAGCGGGATAAAATCGTTATCTATCAGGTTTTGTGAAAAAACGGCCAGGCTATTATCTTCTTTACCTTGCCAGTCCACTTCCGCCGTGTACAAAATTGTTGACGAAAAATAGTCTTTCCCGGCAACCGATTTAATGCCCGGAACCTGTAAAAGTTTTTCTTTCAGCGCCTGATATTTTGTACTGCTCCCTGTTTCCAAAGTCAGGTATACAATTTTTTGTTTGTCGAAACCAAGGTTTACATCCTGAATAAATTTTAACTGCTTCGAACTTATAATTGTTGCAACTATCAATATTATGGATATTGAAAACTGGGCAACAACCAATCCGTTTCGTAAAAAACCGTGGCGAAAAAGTGTAGCATCCTTTTTTACTACATTTAAAGGTGCGAAAGAAACCAGATAAAAAGCCGGATAGATACCTGAAAGAATAGTAGTAAAGAATATAATCGCACCTAAAACGGCAATATGGGTAAGGTTCAAAAAATCAAACGAAAGATTTTTACCGGAAAAAATATTTATGCCCGGAAGAACAAGGTACAGAACAAGCAATGAAACAATTGTCGCGAAAGAAGTAACAGTAACCGATTTTCGAATGATGGCTAAGATAAGCCCCTGTTTTTCGGCGCCCAATATTTTTTTGAGACCATAAACCTTTAAATCATTTTCGGAAACAGCTGTTGAAAGATTTATAAAGTTGATACATGCCAGAAGTAAAATAAACAGGCCGATAAACATAAATATATACACATATCTTTTATCGCCGAGCCTTGTATAATCTTCATCGGCAATATTTTTCTGAAAATGGATTTCATTTAGTGGCTGGATTAACAGTCTGTACTGGCTTTCTTTATTGATATTTTCAGGAATGAAAGTGTGTATTTTCGAAGCCAGTTGCACTGGGTTCACATTCTCAGCAACCTGTATATAAGTGTACAAACACTGGTTGTCCCAATTTCCCTTTTCTCGTCGGAATAGGTCGTTTCCAAGCGTTTCGGGAATGGCAAGGTCGAAGCTGATGTGAGAGTTATAGTTAATATCTTTAATTACGGCGACTATCTTTGCAGGGTGCCTGTTTATTTCAATGTATTCTCCAAGCGGGTCTTTTTCTCCAAAATATTTTTTGACGGCTGTCTCAGAAATTATTGCAACATCCTTTTCTAATTTAAAGCTTTGGGGAGAGCCTTTGACAAACGGGAAGGAAAACATATCAAAGAAATCGCTGCTGACCACGGCCATCCCTTCTTCGTTCAAATAATTTTCTCCGGCTTTAACAATCACCCGCCAGTCCATTTCAAAATTTGCCGCCTTTTCTATTTCGGGAAGTTTCTCCTTTAATGCCTCAGCGAGAGGTGGCATCGTGGTTGCTGAATTTGAATAACCATCCATGTGCGATTCTTCGGCGAGTATCCTGTAGATATAATCTGAATTCTGATGGAACGAGTCGAACGATAATTCATCTTTTACCCAGAGGATTGTAACCAAAATACTCAATATTCCCAGCGACAATCCAAGAATATTGATGAGGTTATAGTTCTTCTTATTTAAGAAATTCCGCCAAATTGCATTTATGCTGTTTTTCATAACTGGTCTTTTTTATTTTTATTCCTACCTAAGCGCCCTCCTCTGGATTTCGTGTTGCTGCTTCCCATTTACCACCCATGAATCCCCTGAAGGGGACTTTGGGGTCTGCACATTTTTCAACTTCATCATTATACTAATCAATACTTGCTTAATCCTTTTATGTATCCATCCAAAATTCTATAATATTAAGCCCCCCCTGGGGGGTTTGGGGGTAAAGCCCCTTCAGGGGTTTGGGGTGAAAACTACTCATACCGTAAAGCCTCCACCGGGTTTCTGGTAGCGGCCCGCCAGCTTTGCCAGCTCACCGTTAGCAATGCAATTCCCAGCGCAAGCAAACCTGCCAGTGCAAAAATCCACCAGTTTAAACTGGTTTTGTAGGCAAAATTTTCGAGCCATTCGCTCATAGCATAGTATGCGATTGGAGTGGCAATTACAAAAGCAATCAGCACCCATTTCACAAAGTCTTTATTTAACAGCGTTAAAACTTCGGAGATTTTAGCGCCGTTTATTTTGCGAATACCTATTTCTTTAATTCGGCTTTCGCCCATAAAAATGGAAAGGCCAAGAATTCCCAATGCTGCAATTGCAATGGCGATAATCGAAAACAGCATAATTGCTTTTGCCATTTGCTCATCTTTCCTGTAAAGTTGTTCAAAGTCCTGATCTAAAAAATGATAGCTGAATGGAAAGCCAGGTGCAAGTTCATTCCAAACTGTTCTAACTTTCTCCAGAGTAGCAGGAATGTTGTTCCCGGATATTTTCAGGTTTACAAACTGCCCTTGCCTTGGAAGATAAATAATAACAAGCGGTTCTATTTTGTTGTGTAACGATTTGTAATTGAAATCTTTTACAATTCCAACAACTTTAGCTTTTCCACCAGGTACACGGATATTCAACTGATACGGATCTTCAACTCCAAAATCACGAACTGCAGCTTCATTTATTAATGCTGTGGCATTCTCATCTGTTTTCAAATCTTTTGTAAAGAAACGTCCTGCAATCAATTGCAGGTTGTACAGGTTTAAAAATTCTGCATCGACCCAGGTTGTGGCAAAATTCAGTGTTTTTCCATCAACTTCCTGATTATTCAGTCCTTCGATTTTCCCAAAAATATTGCTTGAAAAAGCAGCTTGCATAATTTCAGGCAAGGCAAGTAACCGTTCGCGTAATATTTCTTTATTACCCTGTAGAATCTGAAATGGAAGTTTGGCGTAAACAATTTGTTCTTTGGGAATTCCAAGATCCTTTTCTTTTATGAAATTTATTTGTTTGAAGATTAAAAATGTAGTTGCAATTAAAGCAATTGTAACTGAAAACTGGACGATAATTAAGGAATGACGAAGATTTCCACCCCTGCTTTTTGTTCCAGCTTTCATCCTAATAATATCAATGGCTTCCCGGGATGATAGCAAAATCGCAGGATATAGCCCGGAAATTACACCTAACACAATAGTAGCAGGAACCAGCATAGCAAACATCCACGGCTGAAATTTTAATCCGTTTGCAACATTCATAAAATTGCCGAACTGCTCGATTAACAAAAGTGATAAAAACGTTCCAATAGCAACAGCTAAGAAGCTAATTAAAGTTGTTTCTGAAAGGTGCTGAAAAATTAGTTCCCTTTTATTTGAGCCAATTAGTTTTTGAATGCCTATTTCTTTTGTTCGACTTGAGGCGCGGGCAGTTGCAAGATTTATATAATTGATTACAGAAAGCAACATTACAATGCTACCAATAATGAGTAGCATATTTACGATTGTCCGGTTTCCACGATTGGTTGTATCGTTGGATAAGACTTTGTTAAAATAAATGTCTTTTAAGGTGTGCAACTGAATTGGATTAGACCTGGCATCGTTAACACTTGCCGAATTCGACAAATTATCCTGATAGTATGAAATCAGGTTCGCAGCAAATTTTCGCTCCAGTAATCTGGCATCAACATTGGATTTCAGCAATACATAACTTTCATATACTGTAAACCCCCAATTGACAGAATATCCATTGCCTCCCATGTTGTTTACCGATGCCTCGGAAACAAGGCCATTAAACTGAATGGATGAGTTTGATGGTAAGTCTTTTACAATAGCATTAACCGTGAAAGTGTAATCCTGAGTAGTTTTCCAGGTAACCGTTTCTCCAATGGGGTTTTTATTATTGAACATTCTGGAAGCTTCACTTTCCGTTAATACAAGAGAAAAAGGTGATTCCATAGCCAATTTAAGATCGCCTTGTACGACTTCAAAATCAAATATTTCGAACAATCCGGGGTCGGCAGAATAGTACTGTTCAATTTCGAAAGATTGGTTTTTATACTGAATAACAGGCGAAAACATAAATAGTTGGCGAGTTTCAATGTGCGTGGTTTGCTCAATTTCAGGAAACTGGCCTTGCAAATATTCGGTTAAAGGACCTGGTGTCAGGCTTGAATTACCATAGGTAATTTTATAGATTCGATCGGCTTTTGAATTAAAATTGTCCACACTCAGTTCATTTACTACATACACCATTATTAACAGTAAAATGGTAACCCCCAATGCTAAACTGACAATGTTTATACCTGTGTTTGTTTTGTTATTAATGATGTTGCGAATGCTAAGTTTTAAAAAATGCTTAATCATGGCGATAATTTTATTTTTGGCTTTTCTTTACTTCTATTTCAACGCCTCCCCCGGGTTCCTCGTTGCGGCTTTCCATTTACCGCCCCTGAATCCCCTGAAGGGAACTTTTATCTCTGCCTTAAACCACATTTTCAATTCTTTCAACTACCTCTTTTATATTATTTTAATCCATCCCATTGTTAAATCCCTTAGTTCTTAAAGCCCCTTCAGGGGTTTGGGGTGAAAATTACTCATACCTCAATGCCCTTTTGGGTTAAGTGTTGCTGCTTCCCTTTTACCACCCCTAAATCCCCTGAAGGGGACTTTGGGGTCTGCACATTTTTCAACTTCTTCATTATACTAATCAATACTTGCTTAATCCTTTTATGTATCCATCCAAAATTCTATAATTACTCTTAAGCCCCCCCTAGGAGGTTTGGGGGTAAAGCCCCTTCAGGGGTTTGGGGTGAAAACTATTCATACCTCAGCGCCTCCACCGGGTTTCGAGTTGCGGCTTTCCACGATTGAAATGAAACGGTCAGTAGCGCAATTCCCAATACCAATATACCGGCTAAAGCAAAAATCCACCAACTCAGTGCCGTTTTGTAGGCAAAACTTTCGAGCCATTTGTGCATGGCGTACCAGGCAATGGGTGCAGCAATTACAAAAGCAATTAACACCCATCTTACAAAGTCACGGTTGAGCAGAGCCATCACTTCCGGAACTTTTGCACCGTTTACTTTTCGAACGCCAATTTCTTTTGTTCGTCGACGTGTGTCATAAAGCGAAATAGCAAACAGCCCAATTGCTGATACTAAATAAGCAACGATGGTAAAAAGGATGTAAATCTGACTCAGCCGCTTTTCCTTTTGATATAAAGCTTCAATTTCATCTGACAGAAAAGAATATTTAAAAGCTTCTCCAGGATTATTCTTTTCAAAAAGTTTCTGGACAAATTGCAAGCCAGCCTGAGTCGATCCATCTTCAAACTGAATCAAAAATTTATCTTCCATGTCCTCAAAAAAGAGTATCAGCAGAGGATTTGGTTTCACAGAAAGGTGCTCGAAATTAAAATCTTTCACTATTCCAATGATTTCATAACCTTCATTATTATTTGACCACGATTTATTTAAGATTTGCTGAGTTGTAATATCGGTTATCCCCCAATATGTTTTTGCAGCCTCATTAATTACGACCTTCATACATCGTTCATTATCAACATTCCTGTTGAAGAATCTACCTTCTAATATTTCCAGATTTAACAGTTCAGCATATTCAGGCGTCACAATAAGTGTTTTTTCTGAAGAATAGTCTTTTTCATCGTTCTTCAGCTTCCAGGACATATCAAATGATTCAACCGGCAAATCGCCAAGCGAGAATTTTTTAATAGTGCTTTGACCTGCCAACTCATTCTTTACCACCTGAAAATTATTTATGAAATTTTTATGTTGCTCAAATTGATCTTCACGTGTTCCACTGTAGTTTGGCTCATGAAACAGTTGAGTGCTGATAATATTTTTTGTATTAAATCCAAGATCCTTATTCAGCATCAGGTTGAGTTGCTTAACAACTACGATTGAAGCCACCAATAACATAAAAGAAAGTGAAAATTGCAGGGTTGTAAGTACGTTTCTCCCAATGATTTTCGTCTGGGCAAAAACCTGGTTTTTAAGGCTGCTGGTGATAGGAATAAATAAATATACAATTGCAGGGTAGATCATCGCTCCTGCAATCAATAACAGAAGAATTATTACACTTGTTAAAAAGACATGCCACAAATCAGGGGAAAGGTTAATTCTGGCAATCTGGTTAAAATAGGGCAAAACCAAATTGAATGCAAGTGTAATTAATACTGAAGAAAAAAGTATTAGAATAAGAATTTCAGTAATTTTTTGTAAACATATCTGCTTTAACCCCGCACCGTTGATTTTATTAATCCCGATATTTTTTATCGAAGAATTTATATTGATGACCTGCAGATTGGCGAAATTGAGCAAGGAAATAATGAAAATTACCGAAATAATTGCATAAAGTACTCTGATGTTCTTCCTGTCTCCATTTTTGGAAAATATTCCGATTGTGTAAATATTATTCCCATCAAAGTACATTTTATTTAATGGGAAAATATCAGTGACGCCATCCTTATAGCGATCCTGGTTCTGTGTCAGGGTTCTTATCTTCTCAGAAAATTTAATTGCATTAAAACTTTTGTTTACCAGGATAAAGTTACCGCCCATCCGGCTATACTGCATGGAATGGTCGGGGATAATAAAATCGAAAACCATCGAACTGTTTGAGGGGATAGACTCTAAAATACCTTTTACAGTGTAAACCTTTTGTTGTCTGGTAGTTATTGTGATATACTTACCAATCGGGTCTTCATCACCAAATATTTTTTTTGCCATATTCTGGCTAAAAATAATTGCATCCGGATCATGAAGAATTCTGGATTTGTCGCCCACTTTTAAAGGAAAATCGAAAACCTCAAAGAAAGTACTATCAGCAATAATCCCTGCCGGAGAAAAAGAAGATTCATTATAGGTAAATTTGATTTCCCCTTCCTGATACTTACTTATGTTGGTTAATGTTTCAATTTCGGGGTAATCTTTATAATCAAATTGGAAATACGCCCTTGCGTCTGTAATTTGTGGTTTGCTAATGGGTGATTCTTTAAATGTTACCAGGTAAACGTCTTTTTCACGTTTATGGAAATCATCCATTGAAAGTTCATTCCAGATGTATGTAAAAAGGAGTGAAATGCATAATACACCCAAAAAAACTGTTACAATACTTCCTGCAAAAACCAGTCGGTTCGACCGGAAATTTCTGATTGAATATTTAAAATAGTGTTTAAGCATTTTATTTCTGTTTAGTTTTTCTCATTCAAACCTGAAAGTCTCTAACAGGATTTCGTGTAGCTGCTTCTCAGCTTCACCTGCTCCTTCTTCACCCCTGAATCCCCTGAAGGGGACTTTTAATTCTGCCTTAAACCACATTCCCAATTCTTTCAACTCCTGCTTTTATATTATCTTCAATCCATTACATTGTTAAATCCCTTGGTTCTTTAAGCCCCTTCAGGGGTTTGGGGTGAAAATTACTCATACCTCAATGCCCTTTTGGGTTAAGTGTTGCTGCTTCCCTTTTACCACCCCTTAATCCCCTGAAGGGGACTTTTAACTCTGCCTTAAACCACATTTTCAATTCTTTCAACTACCTCTTTTATATTATTTTCAATCCATTCCATTGTTAAATCCCTTAGTTCTTTAAGCCCCTTCAGTTTTTTTACCCCTAAATCCCCTGAAGGGGACTTTGAAGAAACCTTCGTTAAATTTTATTTTATCACTTTTCATTTTCATTCAATACTTTGTAGTTCTTTCTTAAAGCCCCTTCAGGGGTTTGGGGTGAAAACTATTCATACCTAAGAGCCTCCACCGGGTTTCGCGTTGCTGCCCTCCAACTCTGCCAGCTTACTGTTAATAGCGCAATTCCCAACGCCAGCATTCCAGCCAGGGCAAAAATCCACCAGCTCAAACTGGTTTTGTAGGCAAAGCTTTCGAGCCATTTATGCATGGCGTAGTACGCGATTGGCACAGCAACCACAAAGGCAATGGTTACCCATTGAACAAAATCGCGATTGAGCATGGTCATTACCTCTGAAATGCGTGCTCCGTTTACTTTGCGGATGCCAATCTCCTTAATCCGCCTTTTTGTCGAGAATTCGACCAATCCGATTAAACCGATGCAGGAAATCAGGATGGCAATAATGGCAATCACCCGGATTGAATCGGCCCGTTTTTCCTCCTGCTGGTACATCGAATCGAGGTAATCGTCGTAAAACTGGAACGAAAACCCGTAATCTGGAAGCACCTCTTTGAATCCTTTTTCAACCTCTTGTAATGTTTGAGCCATATTTTCCGGGCGAATCCTTATATTGAAATGAGAAACATTTTTATGGTTGGTAATCATCAGTGCCCCGATTTTATTATACAGGTTTTCGTAATGAAAATCGTCGAGCAGTCCAACCACTTCAAAGCCAAACATCTTTTTCCCTTCAAAACTGTCCCAACCAGCCTGTTGCATGGCTGTTTTGTTAATCAGGCATACGTTGCTCTTGTCGTTCTCATAAAAATTGCGTCCTCCAATAATTTTCAGCCCGAAAGTTTCGACAAAGCTGTAATCGCTCGTAATGTTCGAAACCTTGCCAAGTTCATCGTCCTGGTTGTAACTGTAGATTCCGCCGGGCGTGCCGTGTGTGAAACACGAACTTTCGACACCGGGGATTGAATTCAGCCGCTCTTTCAAAACATCAACTTTATCGGCAGCTTTCCAGTGTACCGGGATTTTTATCAATTGGCTCGTTTCGAAACCAAAATCGAGGTTTTTGGCATATTTAACCTGACGGGTAATGACCATCAGCGATACCAAAATGACAATGGAAGCGGCAAATTGGGTAATGTTCAGTGACTTTCTAAAATCGAAGCCTCCGGATTTTGTTGTTCCTTTTTTCTGCAATAAATCTTTAGCCTGAACTTTTGTTGCGACCCACGCCGGGTAGGCGGCCGAAACAATGGCAATGCCGGCAAGGGTTACCAAACACGCCAGAATTAACGCGGGTGAACTGAAAATGCCAAATACCGGAAACCCTTTGCCAAAAAGTTTTACAAACAACGGCTGTATGAACCAGGCAATCAACAGGGCGGCAAAACTGGCAGCCAACGTTGTAAAATAAGCTTCGCCGATAAATTGAATAAACACATTGAAGTTCCGGGCGCCAAGTGTTTGTTTTATACCAAATTCCTTGAGCCTGTTGGTATTGTGCGCCACCGAAAGGTTAATGTAATTGAAAACGGCAAGGATTATCAGCACAACCGTTAACCAAATAAGCAACCGGACCAGTTTTACATTGGCGTGTACAAGGCTATCATTGCTTAATGAAGTATCGAAATAAACATTCTTAAAAGGAATTAGCGAATATTCATTATCATCCTTATCGTGAAATCTTGGTATTAGCGGAGTGAGCTTCTTGCTTATGGCTTCTGCCGAAACATCAGGCTTCAACAACACAAGTGATTTATAAAAATCTGTACATTTGTCGTTGATACAACTACCCGAACAGCGAATTTTTAAATTTGTTGAACATATTAAATCGCCTGAAAGCGTGCTTTTTTCAGGGAAATCTTTGATTACTGCAACCACCTGTACATCCTCCTTGTACGAAATGTTCAATGTTTTTCCAACCGGATTTTCGTTTCCAAATATTCTCTTAGAAAGACCTTCAGTTATGATTACATTTTTTTTATCTCCGAAAATCCCCTTCGGGGTACCAAGTACAAATTCGATTGGTAAAATGGAAAATAGTCCTTCATCAGAATTGATGACATCGGCGCTGAAATAGGTACCATTATAAACAACAGGTTCATTACCAATCATAAAATTGGAAACCGCCTCTATTTCCGGGATGTTGGTCAGCAATAGTTCCCGCGCCTGCTCCGGGACAGAGGCTTCGTTTTTCGATGCTTTGACCCTGTAAATACGTTGCGCATTCGTCAAATGATTGTCGTAGCCAA
This sequence comes from uncultured Bacteroidales bacterium, assembly GCA_963736675.1. Taxonomy (GTDB): domain Bacteria; phylum Bacteroidota; class Bacteroidia; order Bacteroidales; family VadinHA17; genus LD21. Next base: position 690,582 of record CAVTPT010000001.1, on the reverse strand, counting down.
ATTCTGAGATCAGGAAGGATGTAAGTAGGATAATAACAGCGATACTTACAGCGAAACTCCCTATGGTGATGGTCGAAAAAATTTTGTTACTCAACAGGCTCCGGATGTAAAATTTAAAGTTATTCATAATGAATTATTAATTTTCATTCATACCTCAGCGCCTCCACCGGGTTCCTCGTTGCCGCTCTCCAACTCTGCCAGCTTACTGTTAACAACGCAATTCCCAACGCCAGCATTCCAGCCAGGGCAAAAATCCACCAGCTCATACTGGTTTTGTAGGCAAAACTTTCGAGCCATTCATTCATGGCATACCATGCGACCGGAGTGGCAATTAAAAAAGCAATGACGACCCACTTTACAAAGTCTTTGTTAAGCATGGTCATTACTTCTGACACTTTGGCGCCATTCACTTTACGGATACCTATTTCCTTTATCCGTCGTTTGGTGGTAAAAATTGCCAGGCTTAACAGTCCCATACACGAAATTACCAAAGCCAGCAATGCCGAGGAAGTGAGGATATTTTTGAAATTCAGATCACTCCGGTATTGCTCTTCAAACTCCCTGCCCGAAAAAAAGTAAATAAACTCATCTTTGGGGTACAACCTTTTCCATATTTTTTCGATGTTTTTCATTGTACCCGGTAAATCAGATGAACTGATTTTGAAAGAATAATAGCCCACCGACATTTCCCACTGCAGATTCTGGAAATATATGGATGGCTTAACCGGATAGTGGAGCGAAACATGGTGATAATTTTCAACAACACCTTTCACTTTAAAAGTATTCTGTCCAATCCTGAAAACAGATCCGGTTGCCTCTTCAGGATTTTTATATCCCATGGCTTCAGCGGCACTCCGGTTGACAAGCACTTCGTCTGAGGTCCAGTTGGATTGCTCCATTATATTAGCCCCTGCTATGAGTGAAATATTGTACGCTTCCAGAAAATAATCATCAATACTGACTTCATTGAAGGGAGATGCAAATGGTTCGGCTGAATTACCCGGGAGGACATTGTCCTGGATACGGCGGATTTCCTTCCCGGGAACTGATGAGCTGACACTAAACGAATTTACCCCCGACAGGGCAAGCACTTCGTTTTTAAAAGTTAATAGTCTGCCCGGAATCTCGGGGCTGTTGGTCATGGTCATCGGCGTGTAACTGAACACGGTTTGTTCGCCTGAGAATCCCAGTTTTTCTTTCATTACAAAGTCCATTTGCTTGAAAATTCCAATGGTCGAGATAATCAATATAATACTTATAGCGAACTGTAAAACCACCAGGGCTTTCCGGCTCGACCAGTTCTGGTTCAGAGTTGCTGACTGACCTTTCAGCGCCAGAAAGATGGGCGTGCTGAATACCGAGAGATAAGGAATGATGGCCGAAATGAGGGCTCCGATTCCCACGATGGTGACCATAATAAGGAAAACAAAACCGGAGATTGTTTGCTGAGGCAACTGTAACCGGATGATAAGTGCTGCAATTGGCACGGAAATGAGCAAAGCCAGACCATACAGAAACAAATTTTTGGTCAACAGCGACACGAAGACCGACATTTTGCCCGAACCGTTTAAGATCCTGATCGAATAACTTTTGCGCTCCTCTATCGCCGAAATAGTGCTAAGATTCAGATAATTGACAATACATACCACCAATACGACCAGGGCAATGATCATCAGAAAGTTCACCTGCATGGTACTACCGTTTGCACCGAGCTCATCATTAAGGTTCGAATGCAGATGTATGGAGGCCACGGGTTGAAAAATAAAGTCGACGCGGCTTTTTTCAAGATTCGGTGGCAGACCAACTTTTTTCATCGCCGGTATCACTGCCGATTTAACCGTCGATATGTCAGTTTTCGGGTCGAGCCTGATGTAACAATGAGGCCTGTATTGAGTCGGGGAGCTCCACCGCTGACGTGTATAGGGCGAAGCCTTCTGATATGTCCATGCCGGATTTTCGATAAGTGTCTGTGTACTATTATCGAAATTATTCATGTAATAGTACAACGACTGGTAGCTTCCCAGAACATCAACCTTTATATGGCTATTCCCGGGGATCTCTTCAAAAACCGATTTCACCAGAAACTTCCACCCTTCATTTAAGGTAATTTCCTTATTCAGCGGATTTTCATCTCCAAAGAGTTTTTTGGCAAACGATTCTGATATGGAAATTCCATGAACATCGCCAAACAGCTGGTTAGTTTCCCTATAAATAATTTTGCGCCCGAAGACACTAAAAAATGTGGTATCGCTCCAGAACCAGTCTACATCCTGAATAACCTTATCGTGTTTGTAAACGGTGATCACGTCGCGCCCAAGGTTGCAGTGTGCAACAATTCCAGGTACCTCGGCATGCAGTATTTCCGACGATCCTTCAAAGTTTCGGGCAGATTGGTACATACGCCCGTCTTCATAAGTAAGGTCGAGACCCAACCGGTAAATCGATTGCGAATCTTTCCAGAAAGTGTCGTATGAATATTCGTACTTAACTTTCACCAAAAGGAAAATAACGATTGTAAAACCAATAACCAAACCACCAATTTGAATGGAAGTAAGTAGCTTATTCTTTGTAAGGCTTCTGATCAGATTTTTCAGGGTCAGGTTAATTATTTTCATCGCTTATTGTTGGTTACTTACCTGCCATCTCAATTTATTTTTGTCTCTTGTTGACTATGCTTTCGGGATCCTGGCCAGTGAGGGTTATTAATTTATATTATTATCTCATTATCGGACTTTACTCATACCTAAGCGCTTCCACCGGGTTCCTTGTCGCTGCCCTCCATTTACCACCCCTGAATCCCCTGAAGGGGACTTTGGGGTCTGCACATTTTTCAAATTCATCATTATACTAATCAATACTTGCTTAATCCTTTTATGTCTCCATCCAAAATTCTATAATTACTCTTAAGCCCCCCCTGGGGGGTTTGGGGGTAAAGCCCCTTCAGGGGTTTGGGGTGAAAACTATTCATACCTCAATACCCTCCTTTGGGGTTCGTGTTGCTGCTTCCCATTTACCACCCCTAAATCCCCTGAAGGGGACTTTGAGACAGCTCCCATTGACGTTTAATACAAACTTGTTCAATCTCTTTTATAACTTTATTACTATCACTTTCAATTTCTTCATTAGTAAACCTGATTACTTTTAAACCCCAATTTTCCAATTCTGCTTCCCGACCAATATCATATTCTTTTTGTTCCCTTGATTTATGAATTCCACCATCAACTTCAATAACAAGTTTAATGGGATGACAGTAAAAATCAGCAATAAAAATATCTATTGGATGCTGTGGGCGAAATCGTAATCCTAATATCTGTTTTCCTTTAAGTTTTTCCCAAAGTATTAATTCTGAATTGGTCATATTATTTCTTAAAGCCTTTGCTTTCTCAAAAATGTGTGGCTTTGCATTGTAAAACATCGATACATTATCGCTTATACTCATATTGTTTTCTTTAAGCCCCTTCAGTTTTTTTACCCCTAAATCCCCTGAAGGGGACTTTGGGGTCTGCACATTTTTCAAATTCATCATTATACTAATCAATACTTGCTTAATCCTTTTATGTATCCATCCAAAATTCTATAATTACTCTTAAGCCCCCCCTGGGGGGTTTGGGGGTAAAGCCCCTTCAGGGGTTTGGGGTGAAAATTACTCATACCTCAGCGCTTCCACCGGGTTCCGGTTTGCAGTACGCGTGTAATTTACAGCAGCAATAAAAGCAACAAGCAGCAATATAAACAGGCTGCTCCCAACGAAAATGCCCCAGTGGAGCGGAACTTTGGTGGCGAAATTCTGCATCCACTTACTTACCGTAAACCAGGTGCCAGTAATTCCCAAAAGAACTGCGGGAATAGCAACGTATTCCAGGTCGAGGATAAAAATCCGTAGTATATCATTCAGCCTGGCTCCGCTTATCCGGCGAATTGCCAGCTCTTTACGGCGCCGGGCTGCTTCGTTCGAAGTATAGCCCAACAACCCGATGACTGTAATTAACAGGATGATGACATTTCCGGCCATCATCGCATTGCGGAACCCTTGTTCTGCCTGGTAACTTGCTTTTTGTTCAATTTCAAGGCTTTTTACCACGGCATCCCGGTAGGGTAAGAACTGGTTAAAAATATCGGTAAGTTTTTTCAGCATACCGGTTTCTGCTGTTTCACTGGTTTTTATCAGGACATAAAACAAGAACGATGAGCGATCGGCTCTTTCCTGCTCAAACTTTTCAGCCGGGTAATAATAAAAAACCGATGGGCGGGAATCGGGGTCTGTAATGTTTTTTACAATAAAATCGGGGAAAACACCTCGGATAGTCGATATTCCATGTTCACTTATATCAACCTGTTCGCCAACTACGTTTTGCCATCCGTTGAACACCTTCAGCTTTTCAGCGCCTTTTTTACTGATGAGAAGGTCGTTAACCACTGAATTCCGACGTGAAAAGCCTTCTCCTTCGACAACCGGAATATTCAGGATTGATAAATAATTTTCATCAATAAAATAGAAATCGGCAACGTTAAACAGTTCTTTCTGTCTGTCGGACGAAAAAATATTGTTACCCGAAGCCCCCTCTATTGGTAAACTGCGCCCTAACCCAACTTTTTCAATTCCGGGAACAGTCCGCAACTCGTTTAGCAATGTTGAGATTTTACCGGCCTCCATTCCGCCGGTTGCACCAAAATAAATTCCTTCGGTCTGGTAACCATGGTCGGCAGTTATGAGGTCGCTGTATTGCATGCTAACAACCACCAGCATAGTCAGGATAAAAGAAGCACCTGCAAACTGGAACGAAAGCAACCCCAGTTTCCATTTGTTCTTTTTTTGCTGATAATTGCGAAAAGCTGATGCCACGGGGATGCGTGAAAAAAACCTGCCGGGCAGGTAACTGGTTAATACAACCAGCAACACCACAAGGAAAAACAGTGGCCAGATAACCTGCGGGTTTACTACCGAAATAAGTTTATGCCCTACCTGTGCTTCTGCTAAGGGTTTAATAACCCAGATCAGAAGAAGCGCACCAACCAGTGAAATAAGAAACAAAACAAAGGTTTCCGAAAAAATTAATTGTCGGAGGTTACGGGCTTCGGCGCCGCAGGTTTTATGAATGGCCGAGCTTTTGGCCCGTTTTATCAAGGCGCTCAGTGTTAACAGGATATAATTCATAAACGATACAAACAGAACTGCAAAAGCAATGGTCGTAAGTATCAGTATCATATCTTTTACCCCGTCGGAATACATTTTTTTTATGGGTTTGAAAGAATATTTCAAAACCACACCCCCTTGCTGCTTTTCTAATTCCTCAATATCCTGATGTTTTACCTGCATTTCGCGTACGGCAGTCTCCAGACTTTCGGGGTTTACTCCGGGAGTAAGTTTTACGGCGGCATAGTAGCGGTCGTTACCCATCCAGTTTGCAGAGCCGTCCCAGGGGAAAAACTGGCTGGTAGAAACCATTGAAATAAGTATGTCGTACTGGTAATTTGTATTTTCGGGCAGTTCTTCAAAAACCCCTGCAATAGTCAGTTTTTTTCCGGGATATCCTTTTAACTCGATTACCTTTCCGGTAACATCGCCTCCAATTTCATTGGCAGTCTTACTGGAGACCATACAGGTCATCGGGCTTTTTAAAATTTCTTTCGGATTCCCGTTGATTACTGGTACCGGAAGCACGTCGAACAGACACTCATCGGCCAGCGAAAAACGCGCCTCATAGCTTTTCCTGTCTTCGGTATAGAAAACAGACGAGCCTATACTGTTGAGCCGCGTTGCTGCTTCAATGCCCGGGACCTCGGCTTTTAAACCGGGAGCAATGGCGCCGCTTACTCCCGGGTAACTATCTAATTTATCTGAAGATTTATCTCTCCTGAAATTTTCGTGTACCACATAAATACGGTTTGCATCAGGATAAAAACTGTCGAAACTAAAATAATACAGTACTTCCGATAAGAGCAAAATACCGAATGCCAGTCCCGCCGTCAGCGATATAATCCTTGTGGTTGTGTTTTCGCCACTCCGGAATAAGCGGCGAAATGTTGGTTTAATTAAATTTGTCATCATTATCGCTGTTTTTCTGTTTCCATGTTAATATACTTATTCATATCTTAAGGTGCCTGCCAGCTAAGTGTCTGAATCCTTATTCATTTAATTTCATGATGGACTCGGATCTTTAATTAACCCATAATCATAGTTCTCAATTCATGACACGAATCAAAGTTCATGACTATTCATACCTCAGCGCTTCGACCGGGTTCCTCGTTGCCGCCCTCCAACTCTGCCAGCTTACTGTTAACAGTGCAATCCCCAACGCCAGTAAGCCTGCCAATGTAAAAATCCACCAGCTTAAGCTTGTTTTATAGGCAAAGCTTTCGAGCCATTTGTGCATAACATACCAGGCGATGGGTGATGCAATTACAAATGCTATAGCCACCCATTTTACAAAATCGCGGTTTAGCATGACCATTACTTCGGAAATCCGGGCACCGTTAATTTTTCGGATGCCAATCTCTTTTACGCGGTTCAGACATATCATAAAAATCTGGACGAGGATGCCCATACAGGTCAGCGCAATGGCAATCAACGAAAAGAAGGTTATAGAACTGGCGAGCTTCTCTTCCTTTTCATACATCGCTTGAAACAAATCGTCGTAAAAAATATAACTGAAGGGTTCGTAAGGTGCAATGGATTCCCATATCTGGTTGATCTGTCCGATATCCTGCCCGACATTCCCAGGGGCAAGCCGTACCGATAGCACATTACTATACAGACCGCCGTCAAAAATCAATGCCAAAGGTTCTACGGTATTATGATACGATTCGAATTTGAAGTCATTCAGGATGCCAATCACTTCGAAACCACCTTCCTGTCCGTTATTGAATCTTTTCCCTTCGAAGCTGTCCCAGCCAAATTGCTTCAGGGCTTCCTCATTTATGAGGCACGCCTTGTTTAAATCGCCATCAAGAAAATTCCGTCCTTTAAGCAGTTCAAATCCCATCGTTTCAATATAATTATCTCCAACCGGAATGCAGTTAATGTCAAAACTCTTCTCGCCTGTATTGCTGCCATACTTGTTGTTTATCATGCCCGGACAACCAGAACTCAGAGAAGTACCATTTACAAAGGGAAGCTTAGCTATTTCCTGCCTCAGAGTATTTGTTTGCTGAAATTGGAAAGGGATATCAATCCGTAACAACAGTTCACGGTCGAAACCCAGATCGGAGTGTTTTGCAAAACTGAGTTGTTTGAAAATAATCAATACCACTGCTATCAGGGCAATCGAAGCCGTAAGCTGGAAGGTCAGCATGACCTGTTTCCCCAATTGCCGCCTGTTATGTTTCCCCCTGAAGCCTGACAGGAATTCGGTAATCCTGAACTTCGACAAAACGTATATCGGGGCCAGACTGTTGATTAAGATTACAACCATCACTGCTGACAGAAAAAGAGGAGCCACTGCGAGCCAGTCGTGCCAGTTTGCATGAAGCACCTTCCCAAAAAGGCTTCCGGTATAGGGCAGAGCCAACAGTGCTATAAAAACTGAAAAGACGAGAGAGATGATAATGCCAGATGTGACTTCGGTAAAGGTGTAGCCGATCAGATCTTTCCACCCCGCACCATTGGTTTTGTTTATTCCGGTTTCCTTCAGTTTTGCATATTGCATCGAAATAGAGTAGCTCACGTAGTTGATACTCGAAAGGAGGAGTATAAGTGCGGCAATAGCTATGAAGATTTTAAGGAGGGCGGGATTCCCTTTTGCATGGCGGCTTTTAACAGTGAGTTCCGACAGGTAGATATCGTCAAGTTTCTGCATGGCAAGGCTGTCGACATCAAGCGACTTAAGGGCAGCTGAATTGTTCAAATCATTTGCCAGGTTGCCCGGGTCTGCCCCACTTTTAAGCATTACAAACAGATTTGCCGGATTGTAACACTTGCCATTATTGCAGGTATTTGACATCCGGAACTCTTCATTCTCACTGTTAAGAATAACATCAGCCCTGAAACTTGAATTGGGTGGAAGCTCTTCAAAAATCCCGGTAACGGTACCTGAAAAAAAGTTGTGCACATTTATCCGCTGTCCCAATGGGTTTTGTGAACCAAAAAGCTTTTCCGCAGTAGCTTCTGAAAGGACAACAGACTCTTTCCCATCGAATGGTTTATTTGCTGACATTTCAATCATGTTGACCGAAAAAATTGAAAAGAAATTATTCGTTGTGGTCAGGAGGTGCTGGATTTCAGTATAAGCATGTGTTTGTTCATTCTTAACTGTCATCTTCATTCCGTTTTCATATTCAAGCGGGCAGGCATCTTCAACTGCGGTATAACCGGTGGTTAATACAGGGTACAAATCCCAGTTCAGGTTGCACCGGTTCTGTTTTACATCGTATAGTCTGTAAATATTCAGGTGATTGGCAAAATTTTTATTGACACTTACTTCATTATGATAAAATAAACCTATCAAAATACAGGCTGCAAATCCTATTGAAAATCCACCCAGAACAAGGAAGGAATACCACTTATTCTTCAATAAATTGCGAATGGCGAGTTTTAAATAATACAGAATCATAATCTTGATATTTATAAGTTATTCCTTTTAAGCCCCCCTGGGGGGTTTGGGGTAAAGCCCCTTCAGGGGTTTGGGGTGAAAACTATTCATACCTAAGTGCTTCCACCGGGTTCCTCGTTGCTGCCCTCCATGATTGATATGAAACAGTCAGCAGAGCAATTCCCATCGCCAGCATACCTGCAAGGGCAAAGACCCACCAGCTTAAATCTGTCTGGCAGGCGAAGCTTTCAAGCCACTTATGCATTGCGTAATAAGCCAGGGGAGTGGCTGCCAAAAATGCAATGAGCACCCATTTTACAATGCTTTTGTTGAGCATCGCCAGTATCTCTGACACCCTTGCTCCGTTAACCTTGCGTATACCTATTTCCTTAATCTTTTTATTTGTTGAAAGCTCGATTAATCCAATCAATCCAAGACATGCAATTATTAAAGCAAATGAAGCAAATATGCCTACCGCCCTGGCCTGCTTCTCTTCCTTCAGGTACATCGACTGTATCCAGTCGTTGTAAAAAGCAAAATCTACAGAGGTTGAAGGCTCAATTTCAGTATAGCACTTCCTTATAAATTCAATGTTCTCCGGAATATTCCCATCGATTTTAATATTCAAAACATCGGGGATGGGAGTTTTCTCCATAACAAGAAAGCCCATCTCCTGGTGCAGGTTATCAAAGAAAATATCCCTGACAATTCCAACAACCTCACATCCATACAATTTCTTCCCTTCAAAAGAATCCCAACCAAGGTTTTTGTAATACCATTCATTTATCAGGCATGTTGGCCCTTTACTTGAGTAATCAATGTTCTTCCCTTCCATTATCTGAAGTCCGAAAAGGTCGACAAAATTCTCATCGATGCCGAACATCCTCCAGTCTACATTTTTAGTTTGTCCATCAACCACTGCTTCGTGTGTCCCTGTCCCCTGAAAATCCATAATACTCCCCGTGCTTCCGGCAACAGCAACTATATTGGGGTTTGACATAAGCTTTTGCTTCAATACGTCTGATCTTCTGATCGCCTCTCCCTGCAGGTTAAGCCTGATAACCAGGTCCTTTTGAAAACCCAGATCCTTGTGTTTGATAAAACCGATCTGCTTCTGAATAAAAAAAGCTGATGAGATTAACGTGATAGCAATAAGGAACTGAACAGCTATGACACCTCCCATAGGGTTGGATTTTCCTTTTTGTATATTTCGCGTTATCATCCTTTGGGGAGAAAACCTGTAAAATGTCAATGCAGGGAATATGCCGGAAATAATGCCGGTGAGGGAAAACAATATCAAAACCGTTATCCAGACCTGCGGAACTGAAAACAACGAGCCGATATTAATTTCTTTCCCAAGTATCCCTGATAAGACAGGGGCGATCAGCAAGGATAGTACTGTTGCCAGCACAAATGATAACAGGGTCACCAGTAATCCTTCATTCAGGAACTGAAGAAAGATATTACGGCTTGCCGCGCCAGTGGTTTTCCTTATCCCTATTTCTTTAATCCGCTGATATCCTGCCGATACTGTCAGATTGACATAATTGAATATGGTCATGAACAATAAAACCAATGCTATGCCTGAGAGCAGATAGAGCATACTTACATTGGCATGAGGAAGGTAATCTCCTGGGGTACTGGTGTCAAAATAAATATCCGTTAAAGGCTGAAGCGAAACCTTATCCCCACTGAAAAAATGCCATTTGTTTATTATTCCCGATAACTCTCTTCCGATGTTCTCCGGATCAGCATTTTCTTCCAACCGTACAAATGAATTGAAGAGCTTATGATTTTCATTAAATTCTTTACTCCCCATATAATTGGCCCAGCCTCTGTCCAGACCATAGATTATATCGAATTTAAGTGATGAATTCCGTGGCGGATCGGTAATAACGCCAACAATCGTTAAATCCATGTAATCACCCTTCAGTATTTCTCCAACAGGACTCTTATTGCCAAACCACTTTTCACTAAATGAATGGGTTATAATGACATTGTCTTTTACATTCAATATATTATCGTCTGCCCGATATATAAAATCAAAAGAGAAAAGATCAAGAAATGCATCATTGGTTGCCAGGCATTTAACATCTGTCTTTACAGTACCCATATCAAAAAGGTTGTCGCGGAGGCTGTACATGCAGATGTTTCTGACTCCCGGAACCTGTTGTCTGACATCATCTATCAGTGACATTGGGAGGAGGGTTTCTCCGCCACGCTTTAAACGGTAAATGTTTTCGGCATTGGGAAAACTCCTGTTAACATTCCTTTCGTCGACAATATAAATTATAAGAAGCAGGATTACCGCAATACTGATGGCAAACCCGCCAATGGTAATTGCTGAAAGGAGTCTCCTTTTTAAAATTGAGCGAAAAAAATGTCGAAAAAAACTTAACATATCCGCATAATTTTAGTGGCGATTCTACCTGTTTTTTCCGTCACCCCTGATCATCCCGTCCTCGAGCCTGATTATCCGTTTTCCGTACCCTGCAAATTTCTCGTTATGGGTAACCTGTATAATAGTCATCCCCTCATCATTCAAAGCCTTAAGCGTTTCCATAATCATTTCACCCTGGGCAGATTGCAGGTTCCCGGTTGGCTCATCGGCCAACAGAAGTTTTGGCTTGCTTATTATTGCCCGTGCAATACCAACAAGTTGCTGCTGACCGCCCGAAAGCTGCTGGGGGAAAAGGTCAGTTTTTGCGACCATGTTAAAGCGATCGAGCATATCAGCTACCATTGCCTGACGTTCACGGGTTTTCACTCCTTTGTATATAAGCGGAGTTTCAATATTCTCATAAACTGTCATCTCCTCAATCAGGTGATAGGCCTGGAAAATAAAACCTATGAAATTGCGGTGGTATTCTACCTTGATCTTCTCTTTCAGGTTCAGCACCGATTTGTCGTAGAGCATGTATTCTCCGGCTGACGGGTTGTCAAGCAATCCTATTATATTGAGTAACGTCGATTTTCCGGAACCGCTAGGTCCCATAATGCTGACAAACTCACCTTCCTTTACTTCCAGGTCGATAGACTTCAATACGAAAGTCCGTTGGAATTTTGAATCGTAATACTTGTCAATGTTTGTTAAGTGTATCATATGTAAGGTATATTATCAATGGCTTATGCTTTACTCAGAATTTGTTGTGACTGTATTTATGTCAGCATCATAATATCGTTTCAGCCATTTGCCTTTTCACCTCTTCAGTAATTATCTGCCCATCGAACAGGTTAACTACCCTGTGTGCAAATCCCGAATCATGCATCGAGTGGGTCACCATTACGATGGTTGTACCTTCCCGGTTAAGTTCGGTGAGCAGGTTCATTACTTCCAACCCGTTTTTTGAATCGAGGTTACCAGTAGGTTCGTCGGCAAGGATTAATTTAGGATTTGCCACAACTGCCCGGCCTATAGCCACACGCTGTTGCTGACCACCTGATAATTGTTGTGGAAAATGCTTTTTACGATGACTGATCTTCATACGTTCCAACACTTTTTCAACCATGTTTTGACGTTCCCTTGCACTCATTTTCAGATATATGAGTGGCAATTCCACATTTTCGTAAACATTAAGCTCGTCGATGAGGTTGAAGCTCTGGAAGACAAAACCAATATTGCCTTTCCGGAGAAGAGTGCGGTTACGTTCCCTGAAACTGCCAACTTCCTGCCCGTCAAAATAGTATTCACCCGAAGTAGGGTTATCAAGCAGCCCGATAATGTTCAACAATGTTGATTTACCACAACCCGAAGGTCCCATAATTGCTACAAACTCACCTTTCTGAATATGGAGAGTAACATTGCTTAAAGCACTGGTTTCAATTTCTTCAGTGCGGAATACTTTGTTTAGGTTTACCGTTTTGATCATGTTATTATTGTTTATTTAAATGTTAGTCTATCGTTCGTCCCGAAAATCTCATATCCTGAGGTTATTACTGTTTCGCCGGGATTTAAGCCTTCAAGTACTTCGTAGTACTGGGGATTTTGTTTTCCGATCCGGATATTTCTTTTAGTTGCTTCAGTCCCGTTTTCATTTAACACGTAAACCCACTGGCCTCCGGTGCTCTGGAAAAATCCACCCCTGGGTATTAAAATTGCTTTAGCCGATTCACCCAGTTCGACCTTAATATGGTAGGTTTGTCCTGTACGGATATTATCGGGTGTTGTATTATTGAAAACCAGATCGATCTCAAACTGCCCGCTGCGTACTTCGGGATATACCTTGCGAACGTGGAGGTCAAAGTTGGTCCCATTGCGATCGAGAGTAGCAGGCAGATCACGTATTACCCGGTCTATGTAGTATTCATCAATCAATGCTACTATCTTAAAATTATCCAGAACATTAACCTGACCTATACGCTGACCTTCATTGATACGCTGCCCGATTTCTGCATCAAGCATTCCCAATTGCCCGTCAACAGGTGCTTTCACCCTGAGATTATCGAGTCTTTCCCTCACGAGTAGCAGCATTTGCCGCATTTTCCCAAGGTCGGCTTCAAGGGTTTGCATTGATGTTATGCGGATTATCGAATCGTTTTTGGCTTTTAATTTATTGATTTCAAGCATATCGGTCTCATATTCAAAATCCTCCTTTGCCTGCAAATAATCTTCGCCGGAGATTAACTTTTCTTCATAGAGCGCTTTGTTTTGTTCGTAAAAGCGCTTTTTCCGGACAAGCCGGTAATAGCTGTCCAAAATATTTTTGCGCGACTGTATCAATTCAGTCTCGAAACTTATACGGGTATTCCGCAAATAATTCTCTTTCTCAGCCAATGATGCTTCACTGTTAAGAATTGTCTGATACAATTGCCTGTTTTCGAGTCGGAGGATAACATCTCCTTTTTTCAACATTGTGCCTTCTTCAATAAACCTTTCTTCAACCTGCCCGCCTTCAATTGCATCAAGAAAGATCGTTGTAATTGGTTCTACCCGGCCAATAACTGTAATGTAATCGTTAAACTGACCCTCTTCTACAGTACTGAGGGTTAATTTTTCCTTTTCCGTCCTGTATGTTGAACCACTATCAGAAAAAATAATTTTGAACAGTAAAAAACCAAAAGCAAGAGCAATAGCTGCCCAGATTAAATGCTTCGGCCTTAAACCTTTTTTCTTTTCTATAACCTTATCCATTCCCATGATAATAATTTTTACCTTCCTTATTCCAGTTAACTTCTGACTATTAATATTCAATATAGTAAATTCCTTTCAGGGTGGCTGACTTCCATGCATTTATTCCCAAAACCTTTCCCCTGAGTAAAAATCCAGCACCCTTTTCTTCACCTCCCATTGCAATCGCGCCTTAATTACCTGACTTTCAGTATTTGCCAGCCTGTTTTTGGCGATGTAGAATTCAACAACGCTTACAAAACCCTGTGCCAGTTTTTTCTCAGAAGCCTGGTAGGCTAAACTATCAGCTTCAAGCTGTCTCAGATATTGGTTGTACTCATTTTCAAGGGCTTCCAGTTCATTCAGGTTATTTACCATTTCGAAATACAACTTTTGTTTTTCCTCATCAAGTGTATTTTTTGCCCGTTCAATTTCAAATTTAGCCTTCTTTATTTCAGACCGTTTGTTCCACTTGTTAAAAATCGGAATATTTACAGAGGCCCCGACATACTGGCTAAGATTGCTGTTAAACTGATCTTTGAAACCAATCACATTATCTGAATTATCTCTATTGGTCCCGGAGTATCCGGTGTTAACAGATCCGCTTACAGTAATTGAAGGATACAATTGAGAACGACTTATTGACAAATATTTGCGACTCGCATTCAACTGTGACTGAAATGACTGGAAATAGGGCGACCACCCGATGTATGATGCAAATAAATCCTGCTGGTCAGGAGTCTGACCCGGGATTACCTGATTCTGCTCATCAACAAGAACCAACATGGCCGTATCGGACAGATTCATCTGTTGTCTCAACTGCAGGTTTGCAGTTCTCAGACTGTTTTTAGCCTGAATCCGCTTCAATTCCTCAGTTTCATAATTGGCACGCATTTCAAATAAGTCGGTATTTGATTTCATGCCCAGTTCAACCTGTTTTTCCACTCTTTTCAGATTTATTCCGGAAGCTTCAACCTGATTCTCTGCAATTTCTAAAATGCCCTGAAAATACAGTACATCGAAATACGAATTCATTACCTGAAAAGCAAGGTCGTCGGTAGCATTTAACCGGTTCAATTCAGCTGTTCTTTTAATATACTTCTGATATTCAATCTGATTAATTGTCATGAATCCATTGAATAATGTCATGGAGGCTCCTAAATTATAACTATTGTTAAAAAACTGAGTATTAATAACTCCGTTGGTAACCGGGTCGATCGAGCGGCCAAAACTAAAACCACTACCTGTCGATGCTGAAATACCTGGTAAAAAATTTCTCTGCGATTGTCTGAAATTCTCACCAGCTATTTTCTCCCCTATTTCCATTTTCTTTAACCCTATGTTGTTCTTAATGGCATAAGAAATGCACTGACTCAAATTCCAGGAATCCTGAGCCTTTAGTACATTTGTTGCTACCAAAAAAAGAAACATAACCTGTATTACTTTCTTACTCATTTCTAATCTTTTCGTTGTAAAAGATTAGCCATAATGATGCCAAAGTTATATTAAGCTGATTATCTTATTTTTAAGTTATAACATATCTTTTGCCAGTAAAATTAATAGACAATAAAATGTCAATTTTTTTTACAAATTATTGCTTTTGAAATAGTCATATTCTAACTTTAAAAGAAAAATGATTAAAGGGAATATACTTATTGTCGACGATAATAAAAGCATACTGAGTGCCCTGGAAATATTACTTGTTCCCGAATTCCAAATAGTAACTACCCTGTCGGATCCTAATCAGATCCTTTCCGAATTGAGTAAAAAGGAGTACAATCTGGTTATCCTCGATATGAATTTTAATGCAGGGGTAAATACCGGAAATGAAGGTATTTACTGGCTCGGCAGAATCAAGGAGCTTCATCCCGAAATTTCGGTTGTGATGATTACAGCTTACGGTGATATTGAATTAACTGTCAAAGCTTTGAAGATGGGTTCTGTCGATTTTTTTCTTAAACCGTGGGACAATAATAAGTTACTGGCAACTCTGAAGTCGGCCATTCAGCTCAACTGGTCAAAAAATGAGGTAAGCCAACTGAAAGAAAAGGAAAAGGGTTTGAAATCGGAACTTAACCGGGAACAGAAGTATATAATAGGTTCCTCACCTCAATTAATGCAGGTGCTTAAAATGGTGAGGAAAGTTGCAAAGACCGATGCAAATGTGCTGATAACAGGAGAAAATGGTACGGGAAAGGAGATAATTGCACATGAAATTCACCGCTTATCGGATCGCTCAAACGAGGTCATGATAAGTGTCGATATGGGTTCCGTAGCAGAAACATTATTTGAAAGTGAACTGTTTGGCCATGTAAAAGGAGCCTTTACCGATGCCAGGGATAACCGCCCGGGAAAATTTGAAGTGGCCGACAAAGGGAGCCTTTTCCTCGATGAAATTGGAAACCTTCCATACCACCTTCAGTCCAAACTTCTGGCTGTGGTTCAAAACCGGATGATTACCAGAATCGGATCGAATAAATCCGTTCCGATCGATATCAGGCTGATATGTGCAACAAATAAAAACCTTGAAAGAATGGTCGGCGAAGGAGTGTTTCGTGAGGATTTACTTTACCGTATTAATACTATCCAGATTGAAATTCCTCCTCTCCGTGAGCGTGGAAACGATATTCTGGTATTAGCCGATTTCTTCCTGAAAAAGTATTCTTCTAAATACAATAAACCGAATTTGAAGATTAATCATCAGGCTCAGGAAAAACTCTTTAAATATTCCTGGCCGGGAAATATTCGTGAGTTGCAGCACACTATAGAAAAGGCAGTAATTTTAAGTGAAAGTAATATTTTGAAAGCCGAGGACTTTTTCATGAAACCTATCGTACAGGGAAGGGCCTCCGACTCAGAGTTGACTTTAGAGGAAATGGAGAAACGAATGATCAGACAATCCATTGAAAAAAACAATGGAAATCTGAGTGCTGCAGCAGATCAACTTGGTATTACGCGTCAGACACTATATAATAAAATAAAGAAACTGGGATAATGATAACTCGTAATTTTTACTTTCAGACTATCATCAGGATACTGGCAATTTCTTTTCTGAGTGCTCTGGCCGGCTGGATAATATCTGCGGGGAAACCTGTACAATTAGCATTATTGGTAATCCTCACTGATATACTGTTTATATTTGTTCTTATCCACTTTCTTAATGCAACCAACCGTAGAATCAGTTATTTTCTCGAATCGGTTCAAAATGATGATTCCACCCTTTCGATGCCCACCAATATCACTGATAAGTCAATTCATGCTATTTACCAGGGATTGAATAAAGTTAATAAGCAGATACAGCAGTTGAAAATCGAAAACCGCCAGAAGGAACAGTACTTTCAATCAATTATTGAACACCTTGCAACCGGTTTAATAACATTCAACAAAAAAGGATTTATAATACATACCAATTCAACAGCAAAAGCGCTGTTGTCGCTGGATATTCTAACTCATATCCAGCAACTTGAACGGGTTGACAAAAAACTGTATCAGGCAATAAAAACAATTACCCCTTCTGAAAGAAGATTAGTTTCGATTATTTCCGAGCGAGGGGAAGTTCAATTAGCCCTTAAAGCATCTGATTTTAAAATGCGTAATGAAGAACTAATAATTATTTCAATTCAGGATATACGTAATGAACTTGATGAAAAAGAACTCGACTCCTGGATTAAACTGATACGTGTCCTGATGCACGAAATAATGAATTCTCTGGCACCAATCACTTCACTTTCGGATAGTCTCTCCCGTTTTTTCACTTCTGATGGTCATCCGGTTTCTCCGGATGCAATAACCGACAAGACCATTTCAAAGACAATTCAGGGCCTGAATGTAATTCAGGATCAGGGGAAAGGGCTGATGTCATTTGTTGAGTCGTACCGTCAACTTACACGGATTCCACAGCCTGACAGGAAGTTGTTCAGGGTTGACGACCTGATGAAACGTGTGAGGATACTTTACAGATCTCTTGACCGGAGTGAAGATACTGACCTCTCCATTTCGCTGAAAGACCCTGACCTTGAAATCAATGCAGACGAGAACCTGGTCTCCCAGGTACTTATCAATCTTCTTAAAAATGCACTCGAGGCTAATGAGGACAATCCTTCAGGTAAAATCATAATTTCTGCCGGGAAAGATACTAACCTTGTTCCTGAAATATGCGTGGCTGATAACGGTCCGGGTATTTCAGTAAAGGACTTAGAGGAGATTTTTGTTCCATTTTTTACTACACGCAAGAACGGTTCGGGCATTGGATTAAGTATTTCCAGGCAGATAATGAGGGTTCATGGCGGAAACCTTAAGGTAAGGTCGGTTCCCTGGAAGGAAACAATATTCTGTCTCACTTTCAGGAATTAATCGAAATAAGGGAAAATGATGTTAAATTTGCCGGCACATTCCGGCAGATGAAAGAGAGCGAATTATCGGACCTGTTCAGTGACCATCCGGTTATATCCCGGCTTACTGAAGCTGTTAACAGTTCAGAGGCAGAAAGGATTAACCTTGAAGGATTATCAGGATCCTCAAAAGCTGTTACAATAGCCCGTGTCTTTCTTAAAACCCAGTTTACCCATCTGGCAGTAGTTGCCGAGAAAGAAGATGCTGCCTACCTGTATAACGATCTTGTTTCCCTCGCCGGCGAGGATTCGGTGTTCTTCTTCCCTTCCACATTTAAGCGTTCAATCCAGTATGAACAGACCGAACCGGCCAACATTGTACTGAGAACAGAAGTTCTGAATCACCTTGCTTCCGGAAAAAGGAAAGGGATAATAGTTACCTATCCCGAATCGGTGATGGAAAAAGTTATCAGCAGAAGAAACCTGAAAAAGAATACATTCAACATATCAAAGGGAGATAAGCTCACGCAGGAGTTCCTTGAAGAGATGCTTCATGAGTTTAACTTTGAAAGAGTAGATTTTGTATATGAACCAGGGCAATACGCAATAAGAGGAAGCATTGTTGACATCTTTTCATATTCAGCCGATCTGCCATACCGGATAGATTTTTTCGGCGAAGAAGTGGACTCTATCAGAACCTTTGATACTGAGGATCAGCTTTCCCGCGAAATTAAAAAACAAATTTCACTGATTCCCAACATACAGGATATCTCTATTGAACAGGTAACAGATTCTTTTACAGCGTTTCTTCCTCCTTCGTCTCTTATCTGGATTGAAAACGCATTATTTATTCAGGAAAAGATGAATAATATCTTCTCTCAGATAGTCGGGAGAGAAGAATCGGGGCAGATAGCCGGGAAACAGGAATTAATAATGACCGGAAACCGTTTTCTCGGGGAGTGCGGCAGGTTCAGAACACTGGAATTCGGCAGAGCAGGGTACTTTAACGCCGGAGGGCAGTTCAGTTTCCGTACCGAGCCCCAACCTGTTTTCAATAAGAATTTTGAACTCCTGGCCGGGAAACTGACTTCAAACAATACTGAAGGATATACAACAATTATTGTTTCGGAGAGTCAGTCGCAGATTGACCGGTTAAGGGATATCTTTGCAGAAATAAGTCCGGGACTGCATTTTACATCAATGCTGCTGAACCTGCACAGCGGATTTACGGATCACAGTCTGAAGCTTTCAGTATATACCGATCATCAGATATTTGACAGATATCATAAATTCAGCATAAGGGGTTATTTCACCAAAAAAGAGAGTATTTCAGTCAAAGAGCTTACCGGTTTGAATCCGGGAGACTATGTTGTGCATATTGATCATGGGATAGGCAAGTTCGGCGGTCTGGAAAAAATAGAGGTCAATGGCAAGATCCAGGAAGCTATTAAGCTGGTCTACCGAGACAACGATATACTATACGTTGGGATACATTCTCTTCACCGCATATCAAAATACAAGGGGAAGGATAATGCCGAGCCAAGGATCTATAAACTTGGTTCCGGAGCCTGGCAGAAGCTTAAGCAGAATACAAAAAAACAGGTCAAGGATATAGCCAAAGACCTCATTCTCCTTTATGCAAAACGGATGTCGTCGGAAGGGTACTCCTTTTCGCCTGATTCATACATGCAAAGGGAACTGGAAGCTTCTTTCATCTATGAAGATACTCCTGACCAGCTTACAACAACCGTGGCCGTGAAAAACGATATGGAGGCACCTCATCCTATGGACCGGCTGGTTTGTGGTGATGTCGGATTCGGGAAAACAGAGGTGGCAATACGAGCCGCATTTAAAACAGTCTCCGACAGTAAACAGACTGCGGTACTTGTTCCAACAACTATCCTGGCCTTCCAGCATTACAAGACCTTCACATCAAGGCTCAGGGATTTTCCATGTAAGGTGGAATATATAAGCCGTCATAAAAAAGCTGCTGATCAGAAAAAAATTCTGAGCGATCTGGCCAGTGGTAAGATCGACATAATCATAGGTACTCATAAACTGGCCGGACAGGAGGTGAAGTTTAAGGATCTGGGGCTTCTGATAATAGACGAAGAACAACGATTTGGTGTAGCAGTAAAGGAGAAACTGAAAAAGTTAAAGGCTAATGTCGATACACTTACTCTTACGGCTACCCCAATACCCCGCACATTGCAGTTCTCTCTCATGGGGGCCCGCGATCTGTCGATAATCAATACTCCGCCTCCAAACAGGATGCCCATTGTTACTGAATTGCACGGATATAATGAAGATATTATCAAAGAGGGTATTGAATATGAAGTGTCGCGCAACGGGCAGGTTTTCTTTATTCATAACAGGGTCGAGAACATCAGGGATATCCAGGCAGCTATAAATCGTATATGCCCCAAAGTCAAAACGGCAATTGTTCATGGGAAAATGGAAGGCAGGGATATCGAGAATATTATGTTTGATTTTATCCAGGGCGATTATGACGTCCTGATTGCAACCACTATCATCGAATCGGGTCTGGACATTCCCAATGCCAATACCATCTTCATCAATGATGCCCACCACTTCGGTCTCTCCGAATTACACCAGCTGAGAGGAAGGGTCGGACGTTCAAACAAAAAGGCCTTTTGCTATCTCCTGGCCCCGCCCCTGAGCACCATCACTCACGATGCACGAAGACGGCTGAAAGCAATTGAAGAGTTTTCAGAACTGGGAAGCGGATTTAATATAGCAATGCAGGACCTCGACATAAGAGGATCCGGAAACCTGCTGGGAGGAGAGCAGAGCGGCTTTATTTCAGATGTAGGATTTGAGACTTACCAGAAAATTCTCAGTGAAGCGCTTTCAGAACTCAGGGAATCTGAAGTGATTGAACAACCAGCAGATAACCAGAAATCCGAAATAACCTCAGGAGATAACAAACCCAAAAAATATGCCTCTGATTTTCAGATCGATACTGACCTGGAAATAATGTTCCCGGACGATTATATTTCGAATATCCCGGAAAGGATAAGGCTTTATAAGGAGCTGAATGACCTGGATACGGAAGAATCGCTGGCAGCATTCGAAAAGAAACTTTCCGACAGGTTTGGCAAAATACCGCCACCGGCAACAGCTCTCCTGGATGTGGTCAGGATCAAATGGATTGCTGTGTCGCTTGGCATCGAAAAGATACTGCTTAAAAACGACCTTCTGATAGCCAATTTTGTTTCAGACCCTGATTCGGCATTTTACAGAAGCCCGTTGTTTGTATCACTTATGAATTATGTAAACAGGCGTTCCGGGCATATGTCCATTAAACAGAAAGGATCAAAACTGAGCCTGACAATTGCAAATGTAAAGTCGGTCAGACAGGCAATTCAGATCCTTTCAAACATCCTTGAGAACAACCAGGGTCACTAAAATCAGCCAGGCCACTTTAACACACCCTGGACGTTTTCCCTGCTTTTTTACTATATTTGTTTATCAGCAAAATATCAATCTGCCATGAACCTGATAATTGACATAGGTAATACAGCAGCCAAGCTTGCTGTTTATAAAGGCCAGGAGAAACTCAGCCTTGTGCGCATGAATGAATTAAGCAATGAGGAGCTGAAAAAAATGTTTTCTTCCTACAAATTTGAGAAAGCAATTATCTGCTCCGTAAAAAATATTCCTGATCTTATTTCTGATCTGCTTCCTGCTCATATTCCATACATACATAATCTCTCGTCCAAATCGAGATTGCCTTTCAGAATTGAATATGATACTCCTGAAACACTGGGTGCTGACAGGCTGGCTGCAGTTGCGGGAGCTTATTATATGTGGCCGGGAGCTGAGATACTTGTTATTGATGCAGGTACTGCGATAACTTTCGATTTCCTGTCGGGAAAGGCATACAAGGGAGGAAATATTTCACCGGGACCCGCGATCAGGTTTAAGGCTCTAAATAAATTCACCGGACGCCTTCCACTTGCGGAACTCTCTGATACTTTCACTTTTCCGGGACGTAATACCAATGATGCTATCGTAGCAGGAGTAGTTTCAGGAATTATTTATGAAATAAATGAGTATATTCGCACGTTTGAGAATAAACATCCACTTGGAAAAGTATTACTTACAGGAGGTGATGGAGGATTTCTCAGAAACAAAATATGTCACAATGTCACCTACATGCCTGATATTGTGATTGATGGTTTAAATAATATCTTAGAATACAATGCATAAGAAGCTTCCCGGCGTTACTCTTCTCTTTTTATTTATCTTCTCTACTTCTATAATCACAGGTCAGAAACTTGTGAATTCACCATACGGAAGATTTAATATCGGTACCCTTGAACCTGCAGGATCTTTCAGAAGTCTTGGGATGGGAGGAGTCGGAACTGCCTTTAACGATAACAGTTCCATTTATTTTTACAACCCTGCTTCTTACAGCAGTATCGACACTACTTCATTTATTTTCGATTTCGGACTGGACTATAGTATTAATTTCCTTAAAGACGGTGAGTCAGAGTATTCTTCAAATGATATGAATTTTGATCACCTGCTTATGGGTTTTCCAATTGCAAAAGGATTTGGCATGGCAATCGGACTGATCCCGATAAGTAATGGTTACTATAGGATCTCTGAAGCTGTGACGGAGGATGATGAAGGCTATGATCCCGTTATCGGGGAATTTGCTTCTATCCACTCAGGCGCAGGCAGTCTGACCAATTTTTTTATAGGGTCGGGGGTGAAAATCACACCAAACCTGTCTGCCGGTGCAAACCTGAAGGTCTTGTTTGGTCAGATAGAAAGGACAAACAAGGTTATTTTTTCCGATTATTTGTACATGTTCCATTTCGTGAATACAGAGACCCTGCAGATCAGCGGAATTAATTTTGACTTTGGCCTCCAGTATACAATGAACTTAAAGAACAATAACTATATAAACGCCGGAGCTGCCATATCCACAGGCAAAAACTTTGGTTCAGATTATGATAATATTTCTATAGGGTATTCAACAAATTCACAGGATACTCTCTCATATTTTGCCGACAATAAATCAAAGGCTTTCATCCCCGCAACATACAGGGTTGGAATATCTGTCGGGAAAACGAACAAGTATTCGGCAGGAATTGATTTTGTTTCAACAAGATGGTCGGAAGCAAAAATTTACGGATCCAATGGTTATCTGGCCGATACAAAGACGTGGCTGTTGGGAGCAGAATATATTCCTGACAGGGCATCGAATTACAGCTTTTTGAAAAGGGTAGAGTACCGGATCGGGGGACATATAGGGGATAATTATCTTTATATCAATAATGAACAGATAAAGGAGCTCGGTTTAAGTGCAGGACTGGGTATACCAATGAGCCGCACTCTCTCAAAAGCCAATATTTTTATTGATTTTACAAAAAGAAGTGGTTCTGCTTCCAATAATCTGCATTCGGAGAACTATGTAACAATCGGGGCAAGTCTCAACTTTTATGATTTCTGGTTTGTAAAACGCAGGTATAAATAATAAATACAATTATTCGTTCAGATAATGAACATGCCGGAACGGAGATTAACCATTTTTCTTCATGTCGCTCTCATTTGTACCGTTACCCTTCTGCTCCTTTCGTGCGAAAAAAAGATCGGAACGGTAAATAAGATTGATCTCATTTCACTTCCTTCGGTAACAGCCAAAGATATTGAGACCGTTTTCATGGACTCCGGGAAACTTCAACTTGTCATGACTACTCCACTTTTGGAGCAGTATCAGAATGCAGATGTACCATATTCGGAGTTCAGATCAGGTATCAGAGTAGTATTCTATGAAGGCCACGAAAGTCCCACTGCAAACGTATCGGCAAAATATGCAAAATACACCGATGACAAGAAGCTCTGGGAACTGCGCGACAGTGTGGTGGCGATCAATGCTGAAAATGACATGGTGGAAACTGAATTACTATTCTGGGATCAGCAGAAGAATCTGTTTTATACTGACAGGTTTGTTAAAATTACTGATGAAGATCAGATAACCATGGGTACCGGCTTTGAATATGATCCCAGGAAGGATACCCGGAAAATAAAAAATGTAACAGCAACATTTTATGTGAATGATGAACAGTAAATCTCTTCTGATAATTGAAATAATCTGGATTACCACCGGGATTTTGTGCATCATCGCAGGGATAAGATTTGCTATTGTGAATGGATTCAATAGCCGGCTTTTTATTTTTGCCCTGATGGCTGGAACTGCATTCCTGTTTGCCCGGTTAAGACACCAACAGAGAAAAAAAAATTAACTTTGAAGTATGAACAGTATTCTGATCATACTCATTACAATAATTCTTTCTGCTTTTTTTTCGGGTATGGAGATCGCCTTTGTCTCTTCAAACAAACTCAGGATCGAGCTCGACCGGAAGCAAGGGGTCTTCGGATCTGAAATTATTAAAAGATTTACCGATAATCCCGGTCAGTTCATTGCAACAATGCTGATCGGAAATAATATAGCCCTGGTTGTTTACGGACTCTTTTTATCAAAGCTTCTCAGTCCCCTGCTTACCCCCGTGCTTGGTTCGGATATTATTGTACTTATCATTAATACAGTAATATCAACAGCAATTATTCTGTTTGTTGGCGAGTTCCTTCCTAAAACAGTTTTTGTAATTTCCCCGAATTTTTTCCTGAAGACACTTAGTATACCAACATTGTTTTTCTTTTACCTTTTCTACCCTGTAAGCAGATTTACACTGGCAGTTTCTAATCTATTTATCCGGATATTTTTTAATATCAGTTCCGGGATCAGTAACCAGGAAAATATTGTCTTCAGTAAGGTGGACCTGGATCATTTTGTCAATCTCAGCAAACAGATCAATGAGGAGTCGGAACCTGATCATCATAACTTCAGAATCTTTCAGAATGCACTGGATTTTTCAAATGTCAAGTTAAGGGAATGCATGATTCCAAGGACAGAGATTGTTGCATTCGAAGTTTCAGGGACCGTATCAGCTCTAAATGAAAAATTCATTGAGACCGGATACTCAAGGATACTCATCTATTCAAACACAATTGACAATATAACAGGCTACTTTGAGCTTAAGGATATATTTAAAAATCCGCCTGATATTATTTCGTGTATGAGAAAACTGGCTATTGTGCCGGAGACAATGCCTGCCAACAAGCTTCTTAAGTTGTTTGTTGAAGAAAAGAAAAACATTGCTCTTGTTGTTGACGAATTCGGGGGTACATCAGGTATGGTTACCATCGAGGATGTTCTTGAGGAGATAGTGGGTGACATAGAGGATGAACACGACACTAACGAGCTTATCGAGAAGAGAATAAACGAAAGGGAATATATACTGTCCGCCCGTCTCGAGATTGATTACCTTAATGAAAAGTACAACTTTAATCTTCCCGAGGAAGATGATTATGAAACACTTGCCGGCATGATCCTGTATCATCACGGAAATATTCCCATAAATAACGAAACGATCCGTATCAGAAACCTGCTTTTCAGGGTTCTCCGCGTGACTTCAACAAGGCTTGAACTGGTAAATTTGAAGATCGCAGAGGCTTAATAATTATCACCACTTACTTTTCAATATCCGGATTTAATGAATCCTTGCCCGGCAACCGGCATTTTCTCAAATATTCAGGAACAATGAAAAGAAAGAGGAGGGGATCTTTATAAGACACCCTCCTCTGTTTAAGAATTCTATTACTGCAAATAAGAATTACAGCTTTGTTACAACGAAACTTGTTCCGTCGTTGACAACCTGTAATACCCTGTACGAAGAGTATCCGCCGCCCCATGCAGTCCAGACATCTTCAGTATACTGCGTGTAATCAGATGTATCGAATGTACCTTCAATTATCTGTGTTGAGCCATCCGGGTGACCAAGAGTAAATTTATAAGTGAATGTTTCAGCACCCCAATCCATTATATTTATGTAATATGTTCCCACCGGATCGGAAAGCCAGATCGACTTATCTGTCTCGGGATTAGCTGTGGTCGCACCCGCATCGCTCCATTCAGTCTGTGGATAATCCTCGGTATCGCTCCATACAACGATGTCAATGTCGGTATCATGATCAGGCCATTCGAAAAGGACTGTCAGTAAAGTAGGGTCATTGACATTGGCCAGTGTCAGATTAACAACTGGTTTGACAGTGGTTGGATTCAGAAGATACCTGTCGGCAATACTGTAGGCTCCTATTTCAAACTGAACAGTCTCATTGGCCTCAGGAACGTCGTCTTCATTGGCAATAATATACATATCCACTGATTTGGTATATGGAGCCAGTACCGCAGGTTCGATAATATAATCGCTTCCATCAGTAGCAGTTCCGCCTTTAACAACGCCATTGAATGTGATTGATCTGTCGATCGGAATATCAGTAGAAATTGAATAAATCAGTGTATCTCCCTCCGCTAAAGATGTACTGGCACTACTGGGAGTAAATGTTGCTACGGGATAATTATCCGTGCCTACAATAGGTTCAACATCCTGTTCGGCAGTACATGCTAAAAAACCTGCCAGAATCAATGTGAACCCCATTATTTTATGAAATAGATATTTTCTCATCATAATTCTTTTTAAGAGTTAAACAGAATAAATTATTATTATTCAACCGGTGTGAAAATCTCGTCGAAAATTCTAAACCCACCAGTACCTGAATAATGATAGTAAAGATATATTATACCGGTAGCAGGATCATAATGAGAAATCTTGGTCGCATCTAAAGGATCACCCAGTAAAACGTCATACGGCCAGGTATCACCAACCTCAAAAACAATAGAATTATCAGCTTTAATTGTGATCCAGCAAAGGTCAGTATCAAACCAGGTGCCAAAACCTGTTTCGCATTTTCTGCCTGTAACAGGTACAAGAGTCTTTAAGTTATCCTCCTCAACATAAATGTTGTCGGGATATGTTCCATAACTCGGATGCCTGTAAATAAGATGCGCAATGTAATCTCCTGCATAAGGGTTCGGGGGTGTGTAGGCAATAGTATAGGTTCCTTTCTTACCACTACCCGTAACCATGGGATCTCCTGTAGCTTCAAGTTTCAGGACAAGGATCGGCGCTACATAATCTTCAAATTCAGGAGTATCATCCATTGGGGGAGCATTACCATCTGTTAAAATATTAAGCTCGAGTAACCCAAGGTAATTATCTTCAGCTTTAAGAGTAAAGGTTGGGTTCACAATCTGAAAATGAACACCTTCTTCGGCTGTGGAAGATGGATCAACAGATGCTGTAACAGTTATATCGTCTGTCACCTTGTTCCATGTTGGTCCTACAATCTTGACTTTCAATTTAACTGAATATTCGTCGCCATTAGCCAGGATCGAAATATTTGAGGTAATGTTCTCAAATGTCACCACATTTAACCCATCGTCATTCAGATCGTACTTGGTCTCATTATCAACCAGGCAGGAGTTGAAAGTACCCAGGCCAAGGAGAAAGATTAATAGATATTTAATTGTTTTCATAATTATTTCTTTTAAGATTTAGTTAGCCCAGAAAATCTTTGTAGTGAATGCATCTGGTTGTGTAGGAACGTTATCTCCGTTCGATGAATATTCACCGGCCGGATAAAAAAGCCTGACAGGACGGTCAGTTGTCTTGGTGTAATTAAGAGGAATGGGGAGACCGCTTGGGTACCCAGTTCTGTTATAATCAAACCACGACTGTTCTGCGGTGATCCCATTAAGAGCAATCCATTTCTGTGTAATAATTGCTTTAAGCGGGACAGGCGAAAAGGTCCAGTCAACCATATCGATATCCTGGGTATAATATGTTTGTGCCTGGTTCGCTGTAAGGCCAAGAAAAGTGAATGATGCTGTTATTCCGCTTTCATAAAGGGTCTGAGGATCATCTTCAGTATACTCTTTCAATGCAGCTTCGGCCTGGTTAAAGTAGCTTTCAGCCAGTGTAAAAATAACTGCATCCTGAACTGAAGATTTTAAAATGCCAGGGCCAAGATTTGATACTTTCTCATGCATGTAAGCATCGATAACAGGGGTATCATAATCAAGTAATCCCTGTGGTACTCCCAGATGGCCGGTAGCAGGTTTTTCATACAATTTATCTATCCTGGGATCATTTGTGCTGGTCAACAGGTTAATAACGTAATCGCTGGCACAGGTTGCTTTAAAATTCATTGTAAGAGTACCTGTAGCGTCTTTGTTAAGTGCTTCCCATATAAGATTCATCTGACCGCTTATTGCATCAACAAATCCGGGATTAACACCAACATTGGATGTGATATAACCTGATCCTTCTGTTTCAATCTTATCGATCTCTGTCTGAATATATGTATCCCTTCCCGTCATATCACTCTGGCGAACAAGTATCCTGAGTTTCACGGTATTAGCAAATTTGATCCACTCAACCATATCTCCGTCAAACATTGCATCATCAACACCAGGGATCTGAATCTGAGCATCCTCATCACTAGCTTTTATAAGGGCAATTGCATCTGTCAGTTGTACAATCAAATCCTCATAGATTGTTTTTGCATCGTCATATTTGGGTGTGGCAAGCATACTTCGGCCCAGAGCCTCTGTATAAGGTATATCACCATAACAGTCTACCAGAAGCTGGTAGTGATATACTTTCATTATCTTACTGATTGCCTTGTAGTAGTCATATCCATCCCCCAGCTTATCAATAACAGCATAATGCTTAAGCACATCTGAATATGTTTCATTAAATATCCCCTGGTAAAACGAGGAGGTAACGTTATATTTAAACTCATCAGTATACCATGAGTAGCCATCACTCTGACTCCAGTTATACATCAGCATATTTCCTAGACTGTTAAGCCTTCTATCCTGCTGAATCATTCCGGCAGAATAGAGCTGAGCAACCGGTAGTACAAGATCGGGAGTTACTGAAGTAGGATTATTCGGATCAACATTGACATCCAGATAATCTTCACCACATGATGTTGCCAGTCCGAAGACCACCAACAATATTGCGAATTTTATAATGTTTTTCATATTCTAATATGTATTAAAATTCAATATTCAGGTTGACACCAAACGATCTAGTCGGTGGTGACTGAAAATATCCGCCGATACCCACTGAGTTGCTGTTTGTGTTATTAAATTCAGGATCGGAGAAGGAGTTTTCTGCCGGAAGCAAAGTAAAGAGGTTTCTGGCGATAAATCCGACAGATACTTTCTGCAAAGGAGTCTTGCTAATGATTGATGCGGGGAGTGTATAACTAAGTGTAAGTTCCCTGATCTTGAAGGCAGTGGCATCTTTCACATAATTTTCCTTTACATCGTTGTAAACATCGGTCCAGTAACTCTGGCGTCCCTGTGTAATTTGAATGTTTGTATTCTCAACATAAACACCGTCGCTTACCTCAATAACAGAATTAGGTATTACGAAATCCTGCCTGTTAGCCGATATGGATTCCATTGATCTTCCGGTAAATTCCATTGCATCAGAACCCTGCTCATAGTAAACGTGTCCGGTCCTGTAATCGAGTGTGGCGGCAAGGCTGAAACCTGCAAGTCTGAGTGCCGTATTTAAACCGATAATATGAGGAGGAAGTGTTCTTCCCATACTTGAAAGTTCTGCATTTACTGTTGGCCATCCCGTTGCCGGATCAATTACTATCCTGCCTTTTGGATCCCTGACGTAGGTATTTGCCTTTATCTGCGGGAAGGCCTCACCTACAACGGCATAAATACCGTACTGTCCTGTTGTTGTCAGGGCAATCTCATCGAGTCCCTCTTTGATTGAAACAACAGTTGTCTCGTTCGAAGTGTAGTTCACACTAAGATCCCATGAAAAATCTCTGACTTTGAGCACTGTTCCACCCAATGTAATTTCTAAACCTGTTCCTTTAAGCTCCCCAATGTTGGTAAGAAACCTTGTCGAACCCGAAGCTACTGAAGGAGTAGTACTGGTTATAAGATCGGTAGTCTTAGTTACATAATAAGAAGCATCAAGAGAAATCCTTGATTTCAGGAACCCCAGGTTTAATCCGACTTCGGTCGTGTTCAGTTTCTCCTTCTTGATATTAGCGTCTACTGTTGTATTACTTAATTCAAAACCTCCGAGAGATCCGAATGGGAAGGAGGGATGTTTACTGAATGTTTCATTGATCTGATATGGATCAAGGTCATTATATACTGTTGAGTTACTAACTGTAGCTTTTGCATAAGAAAGGATGTTATTATTCTTAAGAGATTCGATAGCATCTGTCAGGACAAAAGAGAGACCGAAGGCCGGGTAGAAATAGCTGTTATTACCTTTTGCAAGGGTTGATGTCCAGTCCTTCCTCCCCGAGAAGTTAAGGAACAGATAATTATTGAACCCGACCGTAAAATCGCCAAAGAAACCATAGTTAATATAATCTTCAGCATTTGCTACAGCCCCATATATTGGAATATCTGCATTTATATCAAAATATAGATATCTTCCTACAAGTTTACCTGTTCCGTTTGAAACATCATAAAAATCAGGAATTGACAAATTTAATGCAGTAACATAGCTATCCCTGTATTTGGAAGTAAAATTAGTTGCTCCAACGATGGCCTTTAATGAGAAAGTATTCAGAAATTTAAAATTTCCTGTTAATAAAAGGTCCGAAACATATTCTGATCTCTGGAATTCCATGTCAGTAACATATGATGAAATGTCGCTACCGGTAGGTTTAATTTCAGTATCAAATGTGATTGCTTTCCTCCAGTCTTTTCCAGTGCCCCATGTGTTATTGACAGCTGTTCTGGCAGTAAGATTAAGGAAATCGGTTATATCCCATGTTACCTGGGCGTTGGCATTTATCCTGTTTGAAAATTCAGTATCCCTGTTGGTATCTATATTCATGTAAGGATTCTCATAGTACCCGTTATAGTAACCGCTTGGTGTGGAATATTTGTCGGTTCTCCAGTTTTTGTAGCGCGACAATGGTATGTTTGCCGAAGTATTAAGAAGGAACCAGTATAATGGTCTGTACTGATCTCCCATTGTAGTCCCTGCCTGTTCAGTTTTGTCAGTAAAATAACTTGCATTCACTGATAATTCAACATTTCCCAGTTTCTTACTTGCATTTGCCCTGAGTGTTGTTCTTTTATATTCATCCTTGGGAACGATACCGGTTGCCGTTTGATTCCCGACAGAAAGATAAAATTTGCTAGTCTCATTGCTTCCGCTCATGTACAGGGTATTATTGAAATTATTTCCTGTCTGGAAGAAGTCAAGCAGGTTATTGGCTACCGGAGCATAAGGAACAGTCTGATATGAGCCATCGGGGAATGTCGGACCGATCTGCCGGAGAGTTCCGTCAAAGCGGGGACCCCAGTTTGTATTCTCGATAGCATCGTAAGCACCTTCCCAACCTGTTCCATATTCACTCTGGAACTTCGGCATATAGGCTACCTGTTCAGCAGTATAGGTTGAATTCAGACCGATGGTAAATTTCTGTCCGGCCTGTCCTCTCTTCGTTGAGACAATAATTGCACCGTTACCAGCTTTCGAACCGTACAATGCAGCTGCAGTAGCTCCCTTAAGAACGCTTACATCGGCAATGTCATTAGGGTTCAGGTCATCAAAGGCTCCAACCGAAGATACGGCTCCGTCGATTACAATCAAAGCCTGGTTACCGGCGGAAATTGACCTGAATCCTCTCAATACGATCTGGGTCGAGGGATTGATGCTATTGTCCTGAACGTTGATCTGAAGACCGGCAACTTTACCTGCAAGAGCAGAAGTGGCCCTTGTTGGCTGTGCGGCAGCAAGCTCTTCATTATCAACCTTCTGGGTCTGATAAGTTATCTCACGCTTCTCCCTTCTTATACCCAGGGCGGTGACAACAACTTCGTTCAGCCCGATAAGTTCTGATGCCATCACGGCATCAATAACAGAACGGCCTGAAATTTCAATTTCCTGTGTCGTCATCCCCACGAAGGAGAAAACAAGAGTTGTTGCAGTCTCAGGAGCTGTGACTGAATATCCTCCGTTTACATTAGTTATGGCACCGATAGTGGTACCTTTAACAAATACAGATACTCCGGGTATCGCACCTTCCCCTTCTGTTGCAGAGGTAACCGTACCTGTAATTACTTTTGTCTGTGCCAATAGGGTGGATGCACCCGCAAACACAAACAAAACAATCAGCAGAAATAGTTTCTTCATACGAATTAGATTTAGGTTTTACTAACTTAACCTTCCAAAGATACCTGTTTTTTTAAAAAAACAAAAAATCCTGTTTCATTTTTTAAAGCTCTGAACAAGATTTTAATATCCTATTTCTTCAGCATTGAATAGTGTTTAAAAAAAAGGGGAATTGTCTCGATGCCTTTAAAGAAATTTTCTAAAGGATAGTTTTCATTTGGAGAGTGTATTGCATCAGTGTCAAGGCCAAATCCCATTAGTATGGATTTGATACCAAGTACTTTTTCAAATGTTGAAACAATCGGGATACTGCCTCCGCTTCGTACCGGTATTGGCTTTCTGCCGAACGCCTCTTCAATTGCCAGGGCAGCCGCCTGATATTCGTGGGTATCCTGTGGACTCACATATGCCTCGCCACCGTGAAGGTAACTTGTTTTTACCTCAACACCTGCCGGAGCTGTTGAATGAAAATATTTTTCAAAAAGTTTAGCTATGGTCTCTGCTTTTTGATCCGGGACAAGCCTCATCGAAATTTTGGCAAATGCTTTGGAGGGAAGGATGGTCTTTGTACCTTCTCCGGTGAACCCGCCCCAGATGCCGTTTACATCAATAGTCGGTCTGATGCCGATCCTTTCGGAATCAGTAAATCCTGCTTCACCGTTAAGTTCCGTTACTCCAATGGATTTTTTAAATACTTCACGGTCAAATGGTTTCTTCGCCATCTCTGTTCTCTCCTCTTCTCCGCACTCCCTTACATCATCATAAAACCCGGGAATGGTGATATGGTTATTTCTGTCTTTCAGCGAGGCTATCATCTCACAGAGAACATTACACGGGTTTACAACAGCGCCACCGTATAATCCCGAGTGGAGATCACGGTCAGGCCCTGTGATCTCAACCTGCATGTAGGAGAGACCCCTCAACCCTGATGTTATTGAAGGTATCTCGGCTGAAACCATGGTAGTATCCGAAATAAGGATTACATCGGCTGCAAGCATTTCCTTATTGTCCCTGCAGAACTTTTCAAGACTGACCGAGCCTACTTCCTCCTCTCCTTCTATCATGAATTTTATGTTGCAGGCCAGCGTCCCTGTATTATTCATTATCTCAAAAGCTTTCAGATGCATAAACATTTGCCCCTTGTCATCATCAGCACCCCGGCCCCATATCTTTCCATCCCTTATCACCGGATCAAACGGATCTGTCTTCCACTGATCAAACGGTTCAGCCGGCTGAACATCATAATGACCATATACCAGTACTGTCGGCCGGTCATCCGAAATTCTCTTTTCACCATATACAACGGGATTACCTGCAGTGCTAAAAATTTCAGCCTTTGAGGCCCCGGCCTTCAGAAGTGATTCTTTCAGGTATTCAGCGGCACGGATAATGTCGGCTTTGTTTTCCTCCTTTGCACTTACAGAAGGGATCCTGATTAATCCGGATAATTCCTCAATAAACCTTTCCTTATTGTCCGAGATATAACTTGTTATTGAATTCATGGTCGTCTGGTCCTTTTAAGTTCGGTTGCCGCAATGCATAAATCGTTATACAGTTCTTCTCCAAGTGCCCTTATCAGGGGAGCCCTGAGAAACTGATAGACATATACTCCGTCCGCTTCTCCGTATTCCCTTGCAGGAGAACAGATCGACAATTCCTGGTAGTTGGCAGCCAGAAATCCTGAGTATTTTTTAATTCTGACCGGGAAAAGATGACACGATAATGGTTTCTGAAAGGTTATCTTTCCTTCAGTCCAGGCTTTCTCTATTCCACACATAAATATGTTTCCATCCAGAATTGCATAGGCACACTCCTCATTTCCTATGAGAGGAGTAACCATATCGTTCTCAAAGTCAGATACACTTGTACCTTGCTTCTCAATGGCATCAATGCCTTCGGGCCGGAGGTAAGTTCTGACAGCCGGCCAGATATCGTCAAGGATCTTCACTTCCTCTTTCATCAGTGGGGCGCCTGAATCACCATACCGGCAACAATTGCCAAGACACGAAGGCAGACTGCACCTGAATTTCTTCTCAATAATATCCAGGCTGAATATGGTATCTCCGATTCTAAGCATTGTTCCGGATCAGGTTATATTTCTTTTAACCAAACTTCCCTGCACTATTACGACAAAAATTAAATACCCTGAATTACGGCAGTGCCAAAGGAATGTCAGGTATTTCCTTTATTTGACAAGAATCTTCCCGGTCATCTCCTTTGGAATGTCAATTCCCATTATTGAGAGCAGAGTAGGTGCAACATCAGCAAGGATTCCTTCATCAATTTTCTTATAATCTTCGCTTATAAGGATACAGGGCACCGGATTCAACGAATGTGCGGTGTTCGGTGAGCCATCCTCATTCATGGCCTTGTCGGCATTACCGTGATCGGCAATAACAAGTACATCATAGCCTTTGCTTCCGGCGGCTCTTATTACTGCTCCCGCACACTCATCAACTGTAACCACTGCCTTTTTTATCGCATCATAAATACCAGTATGTCCAACCATATCACCATTTGCAAAATTCAGGCAGATAAAATCAAATTTTCCTGTATCAATTGCTTTAATTACTGCATCCCTGACACCATGGGCGCTCATCTCGGGCTGCAGGTCATATGTGGCCACTTTGGGAGAAGGGATCAGGATACGTTCCTCATTTTTAAAAACTTCTTCCCTGCCTCCTGAAAAGAAAAATGTTACATGGGCGTATTTTTCGGTTTCTGCTATTCTCAGCTGGGTCTTTCCAGCCGCTGCAATAACTTCACCTATCGTGTTATTGGCATTTTCCTTCGGATATATGACGTGTAATCCTTTAAACGTCGCATCATATGGGGTCATTGTACAATAGTAGAGGGGAATGGTCTTCATCCCGAATTCCGGCATATCCTTCTGGGTGAGAACTATAGTCAGTTCCTTTGCTCTGTCATTCCTGAAATTGAAGAATATTATCACATCTCCCTCTTTGACCTTTCCTATTGGTTTACCTTCACTGTCGACTGCTACAATAGGCTTCATGAATTCATCAGTTACACCATTTTTATACGATAGCTCCATTGCTGCGGCAATATCGGTCTCCGGGCTTCCGGTTCCGTTGACCAGAAGTTCCCATGCGTCTTTTATCCGTTCCCACCTTTTATCGCGGTCCATTGCATAATACCTTCCGATAAAAGAAGCAACCCTGCCGTTCGACTTTTTAAGATGATCAAGAAGGTTACGCATATAACCGCTACCGCTTCTCGGATCAGTATCACGCCCGTCACCAAAACCATGAATAAAGACATTTTTTAGCCCATAATCCATGGTCATGTCGCACAGATAGTAAAGATGCCTGTCGAGAGAGTGTACTCCACCGTCAGAAAGCAACCCAAGAAAATGAACCTGCCTGTTATTATCACGTGCATATGAAAAAGCTTTTTTAAGCTCGTCGTTATTCTTTATCTCCCCTGTCTTGCATTCCCTGTTTATCTTTACAAGATCCTGGTATATTACCCTTCCGGCGCCGATATTCAGATGTCCGACTTCCGAGTTTCCCATCTGTCCATCTGGCAAACCAACATCTTCGCCAGAGGCATGAAGCCGGGAGTTCGGATAATTATCTGTGAAGAAAGTGATGTTGGGTGTCGGGACACTGCTTATTACATCGGATGCTGAACCATCACCTATCCCCCAGCCGTCAAGTATCATCAATAAAGTCTTTTTACCTTTCATCATATTATTATTTTGATTTTAATGGTCTGATAGCCTGCCCGTTCAAGCGGGGCAACCCCACCTGATTTACTTCGCCGGGTCTGCTTCTCCAGCCTGTCCCAATATTTAAATATCAAACAACTGCTTCCTGTAAGTGTTCATTTTTTTCAGTTACTCCCCGACTGCCCTGATTTCCTTTCCTATTAATATTCAGGAAAAAATCCAGCATTAATACTGGATTTTTCCTCCCGGGGCACTCCCGGAAAGCCAGGAGTCAATTTTCCGGTGCAAATATATTTACTTTATTTCTTTTATCGTTATATTATATTCAACCCCCTCACATGTCTCTTCATATTCGATATCCCTGCCGACATATGCCATCCATTCTTTTACTGTAAAGTTCCGTTTTATGCCTGGGCATATCCCTTCAGCCAGAAGATCGGCTGAAACCGGACGTGCCTTAAGGTTTATGTTCTCCTCGTATGATCCGGAAATTATCATCTGCCCGTCGGGACTGAATTCAATTGCCATTACAAGGCCTCCGTTATCGTTTAATGTAACAGGAGGAATGGTCATGTCGTCAGTTTCCCACAGTTTAAGGGTACCGTCCCTGCTGGCAGTTGCCATCTGCTGTCTCTTCCCGTTAAACCTGATATTTGTTATTTCATTATTGTGTGCCTGTGTTTCAGATAATGCTTTCCGGTTCTCAATATCCCATACTTCGACATCTCCGTTATTGTAGCCAACAGCCAGTTTGTTGTCCATCGGTCTGAACCTGACACTGCATATTATCCTGCTGCCGGGAGCAATAGTGAATCTGTCAGCATTGTTTTCGGGATTCCAGATAAGAAGTCCGCCGTCCCCGCTGATTCCGGCAAGATGTTGACCGTCCGATGAAAGATCAATAGAGGTTATCTTCATCTTGTCGGTAGTCAGATCGGTAGAGGTTTTTGCCGAGAGATCCCATTTCAGCACTTTCCCGTCAAGGGCGGCCGAATACAGATATTCTCCATCGTATGAAAAGATCAGCGATTTTATTTTTCCTGTATGCCCTTTAAGTTCATAGCCAATGTCGTTACCTTTTACCGGGATCATTCTGATGGAGGCATTCTGCCCTCCGCATGCAAGCCATCCGGCATCGGGACTAATTGCCAGCACATCAATAATATCGCCGTTTGCATAAATGATTTGCAGGCTCTTTTCCCTGTCGTCAAGATCCCATTTGATTACCTTCCCATCCGTACCGGATGTAAAGAACTGGTTCTTACCCGGAACAAATGCGATCCCCTTTATCTCGCCCGTATGACCGGTAAAAGTTCTTGTATATTTATTGTCAGTTTGGCGGGCTATCTGGTAAAGGCCCTGGTAAATATCAGCATCATTGGGGGATCCCTGGTTACGCTTGTTGAATATATAAGCCTGATATGCCAGAAGGGTCCTGAGATCAACAGGTTCGTCGGTTTTCAGCGATCTGAGCGACATTGACCGGGCGACTGCAAGCATTCTTTGTCTCTGTGTCTCATTTTTTTGTGACAGGGCAATTTTCAGATTCCTGTCGGTACCGGACTGAACCTGTCTGACCGAGTCGTAATGCCGGGTTGCAGTCAGCCTCATATTTCTTTCCGCAGCTGCCTCTTTTTCAATCAGAGAGAGCTGGATGTCACTTTGTGCAAGAAGCTCCCTGGTCACCATTACCTGACCGTTAATGACAGCTGCGGCTGAATCAGCTTCTATCGATCGCCTTAGAGCAGTAGCAGCATACTTCTCTGCTGCAGTCTTCTGTGCAACAAATTCCCGGCTCTCCCTTTCAGCATCCTCTCTTCGTCTGTCAGCCGAAGTTTTCAGAATAAAGGCATAAATCATGAATAATGATGCCAGAATTGCAGCAATACCCATGAATCCGGCGATAATCCTGTTCCTCCTTGCCTTTCTCCTATTAAGATAGTTTCTGTTATCTTCCGACTCCCTGAACTCTTTTTCGCTGGTCCGGAGATAGACCATTGCCCTCTCGAATGCAGGATTATATCTCCTTGCCCAGTCGAGGGTAGGTTTAAATGTGTTACGCCACTTAACAGCGAGCTGCAGATCAGGCTGTTTCAGTAATCCGGTCTTCCCCTGCTGGAAAAGAGCAGATGCTTCCGAAAGGAGAAGATACATTTTTACCGAAGAGGCTTCTTCATCAACCCAAGTCTTTAGCCTGTCCCACAGGTGAATAAGACTCTCATGCGACAGGTCAATAATTGAGCTTTCATCAACTTTAAGTGCAGGTCCCGGGATTATAAACGAAGTTGAAGAAGTCCTGAATTTTTCAATAACCGATTTAAGCTCATCCGGGGAACATTGCAGAATTGATAAAATGGACGAAAAGCTCAGAGGTCTTCTGACACCCCTGTTGTCATTTCCTTTTCCTGTAATCGTTTTAAACAGCTTTTCGCAGATATCTCTGCCATTCTCATCAAGATCCTGATAGATTTCATCTCCGTGCCGTGAGAGAGCATCATTAAGTGTTCCGATTGATCTGTAATCGGCCAGAGTTAACGGCCTGGCGGGCTGATCGAGCTGCTGCCACCGTTCCCATGTTCTCATAAGAGCGTGCTGAAGAACCGGCAGGGAATCAGGCTGCTCTCCTATATCATCAAGGAGAGCCTCTACCAGTTCAGCATCAATTGTCGCTCCCGATTTAATCACCGGTTTTTCAATAACATCCCGGTAGTTTTCGCGACTCATCCGGGGAATAACAAAATTACTGTTATTAATTAGCTGAGTAAACACCTTATAATGTGAACATTCTGAAATAAGATCAGAGCGCATGGCAATTATTTCATAAACCTCTGTAGAGGTCTGGGAAATAGCCGATGTAAGAACATTTATAAGGGTTGAAGCCTGTGATGTGGTTCCCGGTACGCTGCTCAATGCACTGTAACGAAACAACTCCTCAAACTGATCAACAACCAAAAGTATTTTTTTATTTTCCGGTCCGGCAATATCTTTGAGAATTGAGACAATCCCTTCGGGATTTCCCTTTATTACTGAAAGGATCCTGCTCCTGTCAGCTTTTTTTATACCCGAAGATACCAGTTCCCCGTAAAGTGTGTCGGTAAGATTTGAGACAGGATCGTTCCCGGGTCTGAACAAAATTACCCTCGGATCGGATTCTCCGAATCCATCCATCCCTTTTAATCCCGGGATAAGCGCACAATTGATAAGTGATGTCTTCCCGCTCCCCGAAGCTCCAATAACAGAGAGGAACCTGTTCCTTAACAGTTTGCCAAGTAATTCCCCGCTCTCCCCTTCACGACCGAAGAACATTTCCCTCTCATCCATGTTAAAAGGTCTGAGCCCTGGGAAGGGATTCCGTCTGTTGCTTATATTACTTACAGAAGACATATTATCATCGGTTAATCTTCGTTGGCATCGAGGTTTCTAAAGATCTCAAAAGAATGATCCGGAAACACACTGTGAAATTCTTCTATCGCCGGTAAAGGCAACATATAATGAAAATCAAAATCAGTCGCTTTGATCTTTTCATCCGGTCCTGTTCCGGATTCTTCAAACTGAATGTAAAATGCAGGAGTAACTTTTCCGGGTAAAAAACTCCACAGTAAATATTCGTTGTTTTTTGCAGAGGACAATGTTTTGGAATCCTTTATGAAGCGGAGTTTTCCGGCTAACATAATCAGTTCGTCTTCAGGAATACCAGTAAAAAATGAAGCCAGGAACTTTGTCTTCTCATATACCAGACTCCTCTGATCTGCTTCGCCTGACATTATTTTATCGAGGTGATCCCTGTTCTGAATTCTTTCGGATACCGATTTATAGAGTTCCTTGTCTGACCCGGCCAATAGTCGCACCGCTTCTTCCTGGAGGATCAGTTCCTGACTGAAGAGCAGTGCCACCACCGATTCGGCAAGATTCTTCCCGTCAGGAGATTTAATGCTCCTCAGTGCTGATGCTTTTGTCCATATATTGAGGACGTTATAGTCGCAGTTAATTATATCTTCCAGAAGCCTCTTATACCCGGGCATCTCAACCGGGAAATGGCGACTCAGTTTTTTGAACTTTCTTTCCTCGGAAGAGAGATCATCTCCCCCGGTCTTCCCCGCTTTTGAGGAGTCTCCTTTTATAATCCTGATTATTTCGGGAATTTCTTTTGTAAGGACGTCTTCACCACTTCTGCGGAAAATGGTTCTGGTATCATTTGTGCCGGAATCAAAAACTACAGATAAAAGGTTCATGAGGAAAGAATTCCATCTGTTATATTCACTATTTATCTCTTTCAGAAGAAAAGTATCCTGAATCCGGTTAAGGCACAGCCTGGCAGAGAGCAGCCATACAATAATTCCGCTGATCTCATATAACATCGGGACTACCTGGTCGGTCTCATCATTTTCAGTTTTAAAATCACATTCCACCAGCCCGTTCAATGCTATCTCCTTAATATACCTTGAGTTAGACCATAGCCGGGAAAAGAAGAATGCAGTATTTTCTGGTGTGCAGGTACTCCCCAGTATCCTTAAAAGCATGGCAGAGGTCCCGGCGTTACCGGAAGAGATAAGGTAAAATCTTCGCAAATCCCTGCTTATGTCACTTCCCAGAGAATGCAGCACGATTCCGGCATCTGTTTCAAGTCCAGGAATATTAAGGCAAAGGCATACATCCTGGGTCATTTCGGTGATTCTGAATTTACCTATAATATAGATTGCCATCCGCTGGACTTCCACCGATTTATCTCTCAGCAACCTGAGTATCTCAGCAGTCTGGGGCAATCTTGTCCCTGCCAGTATTCTTCTGGCATGATCCAGTTTCTCTTCGACACCCGACGCAACTGACAAAGGTTTAGGAGGCTGACCGAATCTTTTCTTTTCCTCCAGAAATTCCACAGCTTCAGAGGCTTTCTGACGGATACTCTCATCAAATCGTGTATCGGCAGCAACTTTCTTCAGAGCCGGGATCAGCGAAATGTCATCCTTTGATGAAGCATGCAGGATAAGAGACTCATAGAACCATCTGTTACCCGTATTTTCGAATATCGAAAGGTCGCCGGTTACCAGATTGTAGTAACTTGTCCTGAATAATCTGTTACCAGAAAACTTATTTTTCAAAATTCCCAGTTTACTTAGTTCTTCAAAGGTACCTAGTCTTCCCATGGATCTGATAAAAGGGGTTTTATGGTAAAAGCCGGCAACAAATTAAGTACACCCTAAAAATAAGAAAATTAAATTAAAAATCGCTATTGAGCCAATCCTTAACCAATGCAATCAGTCCTGAGTTACCATAAGTGAGTCCGTCCACGATCATTTCTGCGCGTTCATACCATTTTTCACGCTCTTTAAGCTTCTCAGTTATATAATCTTCCAGATTATCCTGACTTATATTACTTATCAAAGGCCTTACTGTCGAGGATCCTGTAAGGCGGCTTCTCAACTGGGCCGGAGTAAGCCGGAGATATATTGTCAGCCCGGTTTCAAGCATATAGTCCATATTCCTGTTAAAACATGGGGTTCCGCCACCTGTAGAGACCACCATCTTTGAACCGGGCTTCAGATCCAGAAGTACTTTTGTCTCTATTTCGCGGAAAGCTTCTTCTCCCGATTCAGAAAATATTTCCGGAATCTTTTGCCCGTAATACTCTTCTATCAGCGAGTCGAGATCGGTATATGTCCATCCCAGTCCAGCAGCAAGCTTTTTCCCTGCAGTTGACTTGCCGCTTCCCATAAATCCGATAATATATATGGTATTGTGTACTGGCATTACAACTCAAGTTTCATCTGTGCCGGATCGTCATGTGATACCGGAGGATCAGCCGGTTCATCATCTTCATGATCTTCATCATGAGATGGCACTTCGTTCTCCTTTTTTATAACCGGTTCAATTTCCTGGATATTTTCGACAAGATAGCTGGTAAGCCGTTTACCTTTCGCCTTGTAACTTTTTACCCCAATGAATTCAGCAACTTCAATGATCTCATTTTCACGTGCCTTATGCTTGCCTCCGAAGCGAATCTCAAAACGCGGATACTCTACTTCGGTAACGCTTATCAATCTTGACCCGGGGTCCTCGCTGATAAAGCAGAGCGGCTTTTCAGATTCTTCGGTTGTAAACCTTTTTAAATAATAAAATTGTTGCTCCTGATCCCAGTATATAACCGAATAAACCTTGCCGGGCCGGTACTTTTCTATTAATAGAATGTTCTCTTCAAAATGATTTGAAAGATCGAAGCCGGTAATTCTGAAATATCCGTCTTTGGTAATTACCTGGATCTTGTCATCTGCACTGAATTCTCCAAGATAAAGTCCCCGTCCATCGACATTGAGTCTGAGTACAGCGTCATCAAACCAGATTTTCCTTCCGCCAAGGGTGGATAATCCCTTTTCCTTTAAGCCGATTTTATGTACCGGATTCCTGGTCAGGATATTTCCCATCGATGATTTTCCCTTTATGCTCAGCTGGCCAAAGTCAAATTCAAAGATAAGCTTCTTGAGCCTTGCTCTCGGCTTATGATGAACTTTAATTACTTCAGCTTCACCATTCGGATTGGCACTTAGGTAGATTATTTTCGATCCGGGAGTACCCCTGGTCAGGTTATACTCTTTGTCGCGGGTCAGTCCGGCTATCGGGCACCGTTTTACATAAAGAGGGCCATCTTTACCATCCTGGTACACTATATTATAGATTGTGCGCTCGTCGTTCTTCAGAAATACCTGTGCGTAGAGTATGTCATTCCCGATAAAAATTTTTTCGGCAACCCTGGTTATCATGTATCCGCCATCTTTCCTGATCGCTATTATGTCGTCGATATCCGAACAGTCACATACAAACTCATCCTTTTTAAGACTTGTGCCAATGAATCCTTCCTTATAGTTAATGTAAAGCTTGGCATTATCGGCTACTACTTTTGTAGCTTCAATAGTATCAAAACTTCGTATCTCTGTCTTCCTCTCTTTCCCCTTGCCGTATTTTTTTCTGATCTGTCTGAAATAGTTCACTGCAAACGGAATAATGTTAAGCAGATGATTTTTTACCTCTTCCAGCTCGACTTCAAGGCCCCTGATATGTTCATCAGCTTTTTTTGAATCAAACTTCGATATCCTCTTGATCTTTATCTCGGTCAGCTGGATAATATCTTCTCTTGTTATTTCCCTCAATAACTTCTTCTTAAAAGGAATAAATCCATTATCAATTGCCCTGATAACTGCCTCCCATGTCTCGCACTCTTCAATGTCGCGGTAGATCTTCTCTTCAATAAAAATCTTCTCCAGCGACGACATGTGCCACTCTTCCTGAAGTTCCTGCTTCCTTATCTCAAGTTCGGTCCGGAGAAGGCGGACGGTATTATCAACAGAGTTTCGCAGTATCTCCGAAACTCCCTTAAAAGAGGGTTTGTTTCCGGTAATAACACAGGTGTTGGGCGAAATGGAATACTCACAGTCGGTGAATGCATATAAGGCATCTATTGTTTTGTCGGGCGAAACTCCCGGAACCAGATAAACAACAATTTCCACATTGGCGGAGGTATTATCGTCAATTTTCTTTACCTTGATCTTACCTTTTTCGTTTGCCTTAATTATCGATTCGATAAGGGTGGTAGTGGTTTTTCCAAATGGTATCTCTGTAATGACCAGTGCTTTTTTATCCAGTTTTTCGATTTTTGCCCTGACTTTTACCGCCCCTCCCCTTTGTCCGTCGTTATATTTTGAGACATCAACAAATCCTCCTGTCGGAAAATCGGGATATAGAACAAACTCCTTCCCTGTCAGGTAATTGATTGAAGCATCGATCAGTTCAAGAAAATTATGTGGCAATATCTTCGAAGCAAGTCCGACAGCAATACCTTCTCCTCCCATGGCCAGCAGCAGTGGGAACTTAACCGGCAGGGTAACAGGCTCCTTGTTCCTGCCGTCATACGATAGTTTCCATTCTGTTGTTTTGGGATTGAAAATTACTTCAAGGGCAAATTTCGACAGTCGTGCCTCAATGTACCTTGGAGCAGCTGCCCCGTCGCCGGTTAACAGGTTTCCCCAGTTACCCTGGGTGTCGACAAGCAGATCTTTCTGGCCAAGCTGAACCAGTGCATCCCCGATAGAGGCATCTCCGTGAGGATGGAACTGCATGGTATGTCCGATGATGTTGGCAACTTTATTGAAACGTCCGTC
Source organism: uncultured Bacteroidales bacterium (assembly GCA_963736675.1). GTDB lineage: Bacteria > Bacteroidota > Bacteroidia > Bacteroidales > VadinHA17 > LD21. The sequence goes on along the minus strand of CAVTPT010000001.1, from coordinate 646,661 downwards.
ATCCATTCTTTTCATTGAATGAAGGATCCTTCGCTGAACAGGTTTCAGTCCGTCATTCAGATGAGGTACGGCACGTTCAAGAATCACATATGAAGCATAATCAAGAAACCAGTCCTGATACATACCCGAAAGAGCCGTAACGGAATGAAGTGCTTCCGGCCCCTGGGGCAGATCTTCCCTGCTTTCAGGCTTATCAATCTCAAATTCCTGTTCTTCCATAGGTAAAATCGACTTCTCTTTTTATACGGCCTTCCCTTCCTCTTCGACCAGATCCTCTTCTATCCTCAGATTATCGATAATGAAATCCTGCCTGTCGGGAGTGTTTTTTCCCATGTAGAATTCAAGATAACCGTTAATGGCATCTGTTTTTTTCATTCTGACAGGCTCCAGACGCATATCCTTTCCGATAAAATGACAAAATTCATCAGGCGATATTTCGCCGAGCCCCTTAAACCGTGTTATCTCCGGATTTGGTCCGAGCTGAGAGATTGCCCTGGTTTTCTCCTCAGTTGTATAACAATATCTCGTTTCCTTTTTATTTCTTACTCTGAAAAGCGGTGTCTGAAGTATATATACATGTCCCTTTCTTACAAGATCGGGGAAAAACTGGAGGAAGAATGTCAGCAGTAAAAGCCTGATATGCATACCATCAACATCAGCATCCGTTGCCAGTACAACATTGTTGTACCTCAGGTTTTCAATACCGTCCTCAATATTCAGAGCAGCCTGAAGCAGGTTAAACTCTTCATTCTCATAAACAATCTTTTTTGAAAGCCCATATGAGTTCAGAGGCTTGCCGCGCAGACTGAATACAGCCTGTGTTTCTACATTTCTTGATTTGGTTATTGATCCGCTGGCCGAATCGCCCTCGGTAATAAATATTGTTGAATCAAGCTTGTTGGCATCATTCGAGTTATAATGTATCCTGCAGTCTCTCAGTTTTTTATTATGAAGACTCACCTTTTTGGCTCTTTCCCTTGCCAGCTTCTGGATTGATGAGATAGCTTTTCTCTCCTTCTCTGAATCCTGGATCTTTTTCAGAAGGATCCTTGCCGTCTCTGAGTTTTTATGCAGGTAATCGTCAAGCTGTTTCCTGATGAATTCACTGATAAAATTGCGTACTGAGGGTCCTGCAGGGCCCATATCTTTTGATCCGAGCTTCGTTTTTGTCTGCGACTCAAAGATAGGCTCCTCAACCTTTATGCTGACAGCTGCAATAATTGAGGATCTTATATCGGATGGATCATAATCCTTCCTGTAAAAATCGCGGATGGTCTTTACAATGGCTTCCCTGAACGCCAGCAGGTGAGATCCTCCCTGGGTTGTGTTCTGACCATTAACGAAGCTATAATAATCCTCCCCATAAAGTAATCCATGAGTAAAAGCTATCTCAATATCTTCTCCCTTAAGATGGATGATAGGATAAAGACCCTCTTTGCTCATGTTCTCATTAAGAAGGTCGACAAGCCCGTTTTTCGATAAAAATTTATTCCCGTTGAAGTTAATAACCAGTCCGGAATTGAGATATACGTAGTTTTTCAGCATTGAATCCACGTATTCTGAAATGAAGTAATAATTACCGAACATTGCTTCATCCGGTTCAAATATGACCTCCACCCCGTTTTCCTCATCTGACGGCCTTAGCGGGTGCTCCTTTACTGTAACCCCATGCTCAAACTCAGTTGCTATTTCCTGTCCGTCGCGTATTGACCTTATCATGAACCTGCTCGATAATGCGTTTACCGCCTTAACCCCGACACCGTTAAGTCCGACAGATTTTTTAAAAGCTTTTGAGTCATATTTGGCACCCGTGTTCATCCTCGAAACAACGTCGGTGACTTTTCCCAGAGGTATGCCGCGTCCGAAATCCCTGACCCTTACCTCTTTGCCATTAATGGAAACGTCGATCTTCTTTCCGAAACCCATTATATGCTCATCAATAGCATTATCCATCACCTCTTTGATAAGCACATAGATGCCGTCGTCCTGGGAAGATCCGTCTCCAAGCTTGCCAATATACATACCAGGCCTCAGCCTGATGTGTTCTCTCCATTCAAGGGTTTTAATATGCTCTTCCGAATACCCGACAACTGACATTTTTCAGAATTTTTGCGCAAATATAGTCAATAACACAAGGCTTCAGCAGGCAATTTTTCAACAATGACCCCGATTTTTAACCACCGGAAATTGTCTGAAGGCAAAGTGATAAAATATCCAACTGGCTGACTGAAGGTTATCCCGGACGTTATTTTGCAGGCGCAGGTCAATCGCCTGCAATGCCCATCTGCTTCATGAGAATCGCTGCATTCATCTTACGCGTTATACCTTCACGCAGACGGTAATCGAAGGTTATGTTCTCCCCGTTAATCTCCGTCTCAAAACATCTGTTGACAATATTTTCGGGAAACTCATTTTCCATCTCCCCGAGGGAAATATCGTGTGTTGCTATCAAACCTGTCGCCTTAAGCCCTATCAGCTTGCGTAGAAAGAGTTTTGATCCGAGGCTTTTATCAGTAGAATTGGTCCCTTTCAGAATCTCATCAAGGATGAAAAATATCTCCTCCCCTTTTTCAAGCCTTTCTTTCAGGGTCTTCAGCCTTTTAAGTTCAGCGTAAAAATATGATTCATTATGGCTCAGCGAATCGGTCGTCCTCATGCTTGTAAAAAGTCTTACAGGAGAGAGCTTCATTTTCTCTGCACAAACCGGAGCCCCGGTCATAGCCAGTACAAAATTGATGGCAACAGTCCGCAGGAATGTGCTCTTGCCAGCCATGTTGGCTCCTGTAATAATAAATACCATTCCTTTTCTTTCAATCAGGAAATCGTTATGGACCCTGGTTCCATTTGCCAGCAGAGGATGACCCAGCTTCGTGGCTGCAAGAACATTACCATCAGTCACTATTCCGGGGAATATATAACCCGGATTATTGTATGTGTAATTTGCCAGACTGTTAAGCCCGTCTATCTCACCAATAAGGCTAAGCCATGCCGGCAGGTCGCCCCTGACTGATCTTCTCCATTTCTCAAGCCTCAGGATGCAACGGAAATCCCATAAAAAGAGACCATTCAGCAGTAACCCGGCAAAGATATTCAGCCTGCTGTCAAATGACCTGATGATCTTATCAAGCTCATTAATTTTCTCCGCCGCAGAACCCTTTTCTGAACATAATTTCCCCTGAACAGATGTCAGGAGCGGGGACTTAAATTCTCCTGTTTCAAAGGTTCTGATGAGTCTCCTGGCAGACGTAAGAAACTGGTGCTTCCTTGAGACCACTGCATGAATCCTGTTGCTTCTTCTGATGAACATCCCAATCAGGAACAGGTTTAAAATAAAAAGAGAACCTGATATATCAAGAGGTACCAGCCCGGCTATGGTCAGGAAAAGAACTATCACGACGGCTACCGGAAGTATTATCGTAGAAATTTTAAAAAAGGGAGAGCCAAAGAAATCGTCCTTATCGGCAAGCCAACTGTTCAGGTTTTCTATATCATTGATATCAAGCGGCTTGTCTGGCCCATAAGCCATAAAACGCTGCCGCCATTCAAGCATTCCCGAAAGTTCAGCCACAGCTTCCTGCCTTTCAGCAATCTGATCCTTCAGATTTAAAGGATCAGAAATCCAGTCAGCAAGAAATTTTCTGCCCGGTCCCGTAACGGTCCTGTTAAGATACCGGAAAAGAGACTCCTCCCCGAACAGATCTATATCCTCCGAAAAATCATGTCCCGGATTTTTGAAGTCCGATCCGCAGTCAAATGCAGAATAGTCGCCATCAAGAGCCCTGATCTCGTTGGTATTAATCTTTATCAGATTTTCAGTAAACGATATATGATCAGTGCAGGCCAGATACTTTTTTACAAGAAGCAGGAACAGGATAAGAGTAACCAGAACAGCCAGGAATCCCGGGAGAGCAGAGTAACTGAATGCAAATACCGACACGGCTGCTCCGGCAATAAACACAACGAGTCTCAGCAGTGAAATTACAAGAAGTCTCCTCTTCTCTTCAATCAGAAGCTTTTCATATTTAATTTTTAGTTCAATGTACCTGTTCCTGATGTTTTCCATTTTTCGTGGTAAAGTATTTCGCGGTGACTTTAAAAAGTGATTTCTTACGGAAATAGTCTGATTTCCTGAGGTCAAAATACCAGTTCCATTCTTCGTTAATTGTACCCTCCGGCAGGTCGATCAGAAGAGAAGATAAAGTATTCCTGTCCCCCGAATTGCCTGTTTCAACCTCGGTAGTATCCGTTATCAGTACCGAATCGTGAGAGAGAAGAAAGTCAAGGTGTTTTTTCTGGATCTCCTTCCTGAAATTTAACAGTTGGCCGTCCGACATGAGTGTATGTCTTTTCAGAAAGTTTATTGGCAGCGATTCAAGTTGTGTGAGGATGTTTAGCGAAATTACCAATCCGGGATCATATTGCGGCCGGTAAACAGGGATAACTATTTCATGACCGGAAATTTTCTTTTTAAAAAAGGATCTCCTGCGCGCTTTCCTCCATATTTCCTCCACCAGACCACCGGTGACATCTTCTTCGTAAAGCACTGTGTTACCCAATACTGCCACCTGACTTTTTACTTCAGGCGGATGGACTATATCAACAAGATTAATTTTTTGTGCCATACCGGCCATTTCCACCAGAGGGAGGTCAAGGAGCCATCCGCTGCCGAGCACGGTGATTATTTCAGGTTTTTGCCTCTCAATTGCTTTCAGAATGAATTTACGGCAGTTCTGCAGGTGGGTGTTCCAGCCGCCCTCCTGATTCAGATGCCTGTAAACAAGCGCCTGCTGGTAATCATAATAACCCAGCCTGTGCAGAATCCTCCTGTAGTAAACACTATGGCTCATTAATCTATACTCTCCTCTCTCAGCTTTTTCAGTTCATCCTTCATGAAACTGCAGAACCATAATGCAAGATCATCAGGATTGTCTGTAACAAATGATGATGGTTCCACTGGATCCAGAACCCGTATTTTTATTCTGTTACCGGTGCTGAATATAAGACCATGTTTTGGCAGAACTCCACCTGTACCGTCTATTATAACCGGCAGTATGGGCTTTTGCGAACTGATGGAAAGCTGAAATGCGCCTCTTTTAAAAAACCCGATCTGTCCGTCGGGCGATCTGGTTCCTTCAGGAAACAGCATTATTGAAATGTCTTTTTCAAGATAACCTGCCGACCGTTCCATCATACTATCCTTGCTCTCCCTGTTCCCCCGGTCTACTGTTATATAATCTGCCATTCTCAGATACCATCCAAGTACCGGTACCTTTTTGTTTTCAACCTTGGATATCCATTTATACCTGTATCTCAGACAGTTTATAAGAAGAATATCGAGTATTGACTGATGGTTTGAAATAATTACATAAGTTGTCCCCCTGGCTGCTTTCTCCCTTCCCCGGATCTCTATTTTCCATATTGGCATTATCATGCAAAGAAACCATCCCTGGCAGATCAGCATCCAGTGCATTATCTTTCTTTCGCTGTCGAACGGGAGAACCAGCATCCAGACAATAAAAGTCAGCGGAAAAAGCACAATCATATACGAAATACCAATCAGCCAAACGATTATCGACTTAAATATATCCATGGGTTACTCTTTCAGATCTTTTATCAACTTATCATTCTCAGCGTGCATTTTATGTTCTCTTTTCCACTAATGTTATTTTTTCACAAAATGGGCAGTCTCTATTCACCCGGCAGAGCACCTTAACATTATACTCCAAAGATACTTCACGACCATCCAGTCTAGAAGAAATTATAAATATTCAGATTATCAGAAGTTATACCCTGCTTCCGGAATTGACTGCCCATCTCATCCGCCATGTGCCTGCACCCCGCCATCTTCGGTCCTGCAATTTTCAACTCCCTGGTTCCTTCGATATCACACTCTGTAATTATTCCGTTTTTTACAGTCATCCTGCACGTGTGTTTTATACACTTAAATTCGAATAAAGTGGTAAAATGGTACTCCGGGCCATATCCATAGTTCCATTCCCAGGTGTGGTATTTTAATTCTGAAAGCGACTCGGCCTGACTTTTTTCATAACCTGAAAGATCATAAACAAGACTTCCGGGAGTGTTATCAAGAAACCATTTCATCATTCTTAATCTGAAATCATATATGCCACCGGTATCTTTCAGAAATCCTTTCAGGTTTGTAACAGAAGATGGATTTGAAACCACAGCTCTCGTTGAGTATTTACGCGGATCTCTCCTGATAGCACCTTTAAGCATATCCAGCTCCGCATCAAAAAGAAGCGTCCCATGGTGAAGTACCCGCTCGCGGTAAACATGTTCGGCATTCCCTGAAATTTTCAGCCCGTTTACCTTGAGGTCGTTTTTCCCTTCAAAGGATGCATTTATCCCCATGGAAAGCAAAAAGTCAATTACCGGGCGCGTGTACTTTCTGAAATCGACCTGTTTTCCTTTCTGGCTGTTAGTGATAAATGAAAAGTTCAGGTTCCCTGTATCATGGAATACCGTACCTCCACCGGAGATCCGGCGTATAACCGGAATTTTGTTCTCAGTAACAAATTCTGTATCCGACTCCCTGTGCGCAACCTGATGTTTCCCTATAATAACCGATCTGCTGTTGATCCCAAGAATAAGAAACTCATCAGCACTGTTTTTCAGGAGGAATTCTTCAACAGCCAGGTTAAAGTATGGATCGTGAGATTCAGGAGTTATACAAAACATACTTATTCTTTTATATCTGTATTCCCTGTTTTGATGGTCAGGTATGATCAGAAAACCACAACAGGATTATCCGGGAATGCAATATGATCAGATAATTACCCTGACCGGGAAACAAACCAGGTTTTATGCTGAAGTACTTTCCTGTCAGTAAGCAAAAACACCCTGAACATACTCCAGCCTATAAGCGCTCCAAGTATTGATCCGCAGATAACATCCCCCGGATAGTGAACCCCGGCATAGATCCTGCTGTATCCAACTACGAGAGCCCAGATGACAATGAAAAAGCTGAACCATCTTCTCCTTATCAGCATAAGGCTCAGCAGTGCAATATTAAATGAGTTCGAGGCGTGTGAAGAAACGAACCCGTACCTGCCTCCGCATTTCTCTCCGATAAGATGAACAAGTCCTTCAAGCGCCGGTTCGTGACATGGCCTGAGACGGTCAACAGAATTTTTAATAAGAACCGACCCCCTGTCGGCAAGAACCACGGAAATAATGATTATGAGAAGCAGAACATAAAACTTCCTGCCATACTTTTTACCCAAAACTATCAGAATTGCAAGATAGAGCGGTACCCAGGTTATTTTTCCGGTGATGACAAACATTACTTTATCCCAGAATGGCGAATTCAGGGAATTCAGAAAGAGGAACAGGTGCTGATCAAGTTGTTCCGGCATTTTCAGGAGTTATTGAGCAATTTCCAGATCATGTCTTTCAGTGTGCTGATACCTTCGCCGGTGATGGAAGAAAAGAAGACACGCGACAGATCCGGGAGGTCCTTTCTTATTTCTTCTTTCAGTTCATCATCAAGAAGATCTGATTTGGAGATCCCAAGCAACCGTTTTTTGTCAAGTAATTCGGGATTGTACATATTCAGTTCATTCAGCAGTACCTCATACTCCTCCATTATGTTCCTGCTATCAGCCGGAATGAGGAACAGGAGTATTGAATTTCTTTCGATATGTCTCAGAAATCTGATTCCCAAACCTTTCCCTTCATGAGCTCCTTCTATAATCCCGGGGATGTCAGCCATAACAAACGACTTGTCATCTCTGTAACTTACAATACCCAGGTTAGGTACCAGGGTGGTAAACGGGTAATCAGCAATCCTTGGTTTTGCAGCCGAAACTACTGAGAGCAGTGTTGATTTGCCTGCGTTTGGCAATCCTACAAGACCAACATCAGCAAGGATTTTCAGCTCAAGTATAAAGGAATCTTCCAGTCCGGATTCTCCGGGTTGCGCATATCGGGGTGTCTGATTTGTAGCTGATTTAAAATGGACATTACCCTGTCCTCCCCTGCCTCCCTGGAGGAGGATCTTTTCTTCACCGTGTGTTGTTATTTCGAACAAAACTTCTCCAGTGGTCTCCAGTTTTGCAGTAGTACCAAGGGGCACCTCTACTATCACATCCCTGCCGTCGGCGCCCGTTGATTGCTGCTGCCCCCCTGAAATACCATTGCCGGCAAAAATATGACGCTGATACTTAAGATGCAGTAGTGTCCACATCTGGGAGTTACCCTTCAGAATGATATGTCCGCCCCTGCCTCCGTCGCCACCGTCAGGGCCACCCTTAGGGATAAATTTTTCCCTGCGGAGATGGGCCGAACCAGCCCCCCCGTTGCCCGACCGGCAGTAAATTTTTATATAATCAACAAAGTTGGATGAGGACATAAAGGATCTTTTTTCATGTGGTTCTCCGTGTTTTCTCCTAGTAAATCTGTATATAAAACCATTTTATACAGGAAGCAGAGAAAACACAGAGGATCACATATGATTTGTATGTAATTAAATAAACTTCTCCATATAACCGGATAGCCTTCCGAAGATATCTTCGATTGAACCCATTCCGTTAACCGCCTGGTAAATACCTCTTTCGCGGCAGTAATCGATTATTGGCTCAGTTTTAGACTTATATACATCAATCCTGTTCTCGATGACTGCAGGATCTTTATCGTCAGGACGACCTGACAATTCTGCTCTGAGAACCAGTCTTTTTACAAGTTCATCATGATCTACATCCAGAACAAGCATATTGTCTATTTTCATGCCTCTTTCGTTCAGCATTTTTTCCAGAGCAATAGTCTGCGCCACTGTTCGCGGAAAACCATCAAAAAGGAATCCTGCTGAGCCACTTGTATTATCGATTTTAGAAGCAATCATCTCAATCACAACCTCATCCGGTACAAGCTCACCTTTACTCATGATTGAGCTCATTTTCTTACCGAGTCCGGTTCCAGCAGCGATCTCAGCCCTGAGCATATCGCCGGTCGAAAGATGAGTAAGATTGAATTTTTGAGCCAGCTGAACTGACTGTGTGCCCTTCCCTGATCCGGGAGGTCCAAAAATCAGAAAATTAACCATAGAATAATAAATTTTGTTTAACGTATTAATGTATAAATAGATGGCAGATTGCGTCCATAACCGTCATAGTCAAGGCCATACCCTACCACAAAATCGTTTGGAATTTCAAACCCGATATAATCAAGAGAGATGTTTTTTTCATAAGCTGCCGGCTTAAGAAGGAGGGCAGCAATACTTATGCCTGCAACCTTTCTTACAACCAGTTCGTCGACAATTCGTTCCAATGTAGTTCCCGAATCTACAATATCCTCAATAACAATTATGTGTTTATTCTGAATTTCTTCATTCCATCCTATCAGTTCTCTTATGGTACCTGAAGAATTTGTACCCTGGTAAGAGGCCAGTTTTATAAAAGTTATCCTCGAGTTGATTTCAATCCTTCTGTAAAGATCAGCTGCAAACATAAAAGCACCGTTGAGTATGCCCACAAAGACAATATCCTTTCCTTCAAAGTCGTGATTTATCCTTCTGGCCAGCTCTTCTGTTTTTTCAAGGATTTCTTCCCGTGAAATAAACTCCCTGAAATTTTTATCCAGTACACGGATTTCCTTCATGATCCCTTTTTTGAATTATCAGCCGGTGCGAAAATATGAAAATAATAGCTTATTTTTGTCCTTATCAGGAAGTTAAATTAAAATATTTTACATGGAACCTGTCGTAAGCATAATAATGGGAAGCACATCCGATCTTGCTGTGATGGAAAAAGCAGCCCGGATATTAAATGATTTCAAAATACCTTTTGAGATAAATGCCCTTTCGGCACACAGGACCCCCGAAGAAGTGGAAAAATTTGCCAAAGGTGCCTCAGCCAGGGGGATTAAAGTTATTATAGCAGCAGCAGGAATGGCTGCCCATCTTCCAGGAGTAATTGCCTCAATGACTCCCCTTCCCGTAATAGGTGTTCCGATCAAGGCTTCCCTGGAGGGACTTGACTCGATCTTTTCAATCCTGCAGATGCCTCCGGGAATTCCCGTTGCCACGGTGGGGGTCAATGCAGCACAGAATGCAGGTATCCTGGCAGCACAGATCCTCGCTGCAGGAGACGACATTATAATGCAGGAGATTATTACATTCAAGAGTAACCTCAAAAAAAAGATCATCGAAGCCAACGAGGAACTCAAAAGCGTAAAATACCCCTTCAAGACAAACTGACGCTTTCTCTCAGGGCTCCACATTAATGATCAGACCTGCCTGGTGAAGATCAGTTCAGATAACTCATCATGAAGATTACCGGTGAGCAACCTGGGAGAAATAAGAATAAGTATCCCGGTTAAAATTATCCGGTCCGGTTGACGGACTGGATTTTTTTTATATTTTAGTAGTGTTATTTGAAACAGTTTGTACTCGCTGCACAAAATATCTGTTTCGCTTCTTTTTATTTTCCTGTCACTATCAGCCACTGCTGCAGACCCTTATCGTTTTGCAGCCGGAGCCGGAGAAGCAGGGACAGGTTATGTTTGTGCCGCAAAATCAGGTTTCTGGTCTTCATTTCATAATCAGGCACTGCTGGGGCTGAATAAGTCCACAATGGCAGGAATAAGCTATGAAAGCAGATTTAACATTAAGGAACTGGGAACAAGAACTGCGGGTGTAATTATTCCGGCAGGGAGAAGCTCGCTGGGCGCAACATACTCCCATTTCGGATATACTGATTTCAGAAGGGAGGCTGCTGGTCTTGCGTGCGGAATGGCCCTGAACGAAAAGATTTCCGCAGGGGTTGAGGTCAACTACTTTACTGAAAGAACCTCAGGGGAATATGATAACAGGCAGTTCATCACTTTCCAGGCAGGGGTACTGATATCGGCATCCGAAAATATTTTGATAGGGATCCATGTGTTCAATCCGCTGCCGAATTCAATCAGGAAAAATTATCTTCCGTTAACCATTAATGCCGGAGCCGGAATTAATCTGAGCAAAGTTCTTTTTGCCGGTATTGAAACTGAAATGAGCTCAGGCAGCAATCTTTCAATAAAAGCTGGTTTTGAATACGAGGTTGCCGACAGATTCTGGCTCAGGGGTGGATTCGTTACCGAAAACTCATCCTTCAGCTTTGGGATCGGGTACCGGGTAAAAAGCGTTCATCTTGATGCCGGATTTTCGACTCATGAAAGGCTGGGAATTACGTCTTCAGCTTCATTAATATTCAAAATCCGCTGAAAAAAATAATGTGGCTGTCCCGAAGAATCTGATAACAACCTTCGGGACCCGGAGCACATTTAAGACCGGTAGGATGATACCGTTACGCAGTATATTATTTGTATAAAAAAGAAAGATCCTCCCACGGAATGACAAAGCAGATTCTCACTTTACTCCTTTTATTACATTCGCTTCCCCTTTTTTGCCAGGAAGAGATACTTTCGGAAGAAATTATTTCGGTGGTTGAGGAACTGGCCGGGAATGATCCCGATCCTTCGTCAGTAGAAACTTTTATCGGAAGGCTTACTGATTTGTCAGAGAGTCCGGTAAAAATAAATACACGCGACGAGACAGAAATATCAAGACTCTTCTTTCTGTCAGAATTCCAGATAAAATCCATCTCCGACTATATTGCCACTTCAGGACCGGTAAAATCAGTTTATGAACTGACCAATCTTCCGGGCTTTGACCGGGAGATTGTCCAAATGATGATCCCCTTCATGACCCTCGATGAACAAAAACCGGCGGTGCCCGGTTCAATATTCATGAGACACTTACTTCTCAACAACTTCTCGCTTAAATCCTCCGACAGAGACAGCATCAATTCAGGTGCCCCCTGGAAATTACTGTCAAAATACAAATTTACGGCTTCATCCATTTCAGGTGGAGTAACCATTGAGAAGGATGCCGGAGAGAAATTTCTCACAGGAAACCCAAAGGTGCCTGACTTTCTGTCGGCTCATCTCTCCTACACCGGTAACGGAATAGTACGGAAAATCATCGCTGGTGATTTCGGTATCCGCTTCGGAATGGGCACATGTCTGAACACTGGCATCCGTACGGGCATTTCCCTGACAGCACCGGGTTATATGTCGGGCAAAAATGAGATAAGAGAATACACATCGGCTGATGAAAACAACTTTTTCAGAGGTATCGGAGCAGAATTTGCATTTAAAAAACTTGGCGTTATAGCCTTTATTTCTGATAACCTTACAGATGCAACAACAGGCTCGGCTGAAAATGCATCAGAAGACTATATTGAAAATTTCTACACGGCAGGACTTCATAATTCGCCCTCTCTTATAAAGAAAAAGGACAATGTCGGGGAGGTCAATTACGGGGCTGGTATTACTTACAACCTTAAAAATACAAGGATAGGATTTGCCTGGACCGAAACCAGATTCTCGCTGCCTGTGGGGAACTTTTCTGATGAGTCACGTGAGCCGTATGAATTCTATGGTGATATAAACAGCATATATACAGCAACTTACAAAACGCTGGTAAAAAAGGTATTAGCATATGGTGAATTTTCTGCCAATCCATCCGGAGGTCGTGCCATAGTCCAGGGAGTCTCATTAAGACCTTCAGACAGACTTACTCTTAATTTTCTATACAGAAATTACAGTGCAGGTTTTACAGGTTTTCATGGCAGGGCTCCAGGGACAGGAACATATACGCGTAACGAAAGGGGAATCATCGGTAATTTTACACTCGAGGCTGCAAAACATCTTTTTCTGAGTGCGGGATATGATTTTCACCAATACCCCTGGATCCGTTACCGGACCAGCTTTCCCTCCTCCGGGAAAACGGGTGAGATAAGATTAAAATACAATCCGGTTGAAAATCTGAACATCGAAATCAGTTATAACAGGAAGGAATCAGTGACCGATAATTCTGAAGAGAGGAGCATCCCCGGCGGGGAGAGACTTGTTGCTGAAACATATAAAGGTTTGATAAAATACGGGATTACAGAGGACTTCTCTATTTCTTTAAGATTATATTACAAACTCATAAATCCTTCAGGCAGCAAAGGGACCCTTCTGGCCCAGGATGTAAACTACAGATTCCCGACACTACCTGTTTCCCTTTGGATAAGATACTCTGTTTTCAGGACCGGAGACTGGGATTCAAGGCTCTATGTCTACGAAAATGACCTTTTGTATAGTTTCAGCATTCCGGCGCTCGCTGGCACAGGCAGCAGGAGCTACATTATGGCTAAATGGGAGATCTCCGATAATTATGAGATGAGAATTAAATACGGAATATCAACAAAATCAGCTGGTCTGATCAGTCCGGATGACATTGAAGAGATAAGGGTCCAGGTAATATGCAGGTTTTAATTTTATAAGGGGTAAAAGTAAGGTCAGGTCCGGGATGTTTTTATATCCCTTATATTTAGCTGAAGATTTTTATTACCTCTGAATTCATTAATTTCCAATGAATAGCAAATATCGAAAGGATTCCCTCCCTTTATATATTCAAAATGATTTGCCTGGCTGAATGCTATTGCCGGAATACTTCTGATTCCGGCTGATTCCTGCCAGATATCCAGTTTTAAGTGCTCCCCGCTTGAACCCACCATCCGTCCCGATCCTGTATCATATACATTCCGGGTGACAAACACCGGTGACATATTTTCGGGTCCGAAAGGCTGGAATTTGTTTATTGCCGCGAAAAAAGTCTCATTTATTTCGGTAAATGATAATTCGGTATCAATAAAGATCCTTGGCAGCATCTGGTCTTCGGTGATTGTATTATTGACAAACTGCTCAAATCTCAGCATAAATGGTTTTATGTTCTCCTTTTTCAGTGTCAGACCGGCGGCAAACATATGGCCCCCAAAGCTTTCGAGCAGGTCACCGCAAGCTTCTATTGCCTGATACAGATCGTATCCCTGAACCGATCTCGCCGAACCTGTTGCAAAGCCATTTGACTCAGTAAGAATTACCGTTGGCCTGTAATAGGTCTCAATAAGTCGTGAAGCCACTATTCCTATCACTCCTTTTTTCCATGAAGGATTGTAAAGAACAGTTGTCTTGGCATTAACACTTGACTGATCCTCCGAGATCATTCTCATGGCTTCTGTAGTAATTGACCTGTCAACAGTACGTCGTTCGTTGTTGAAATTGTTAATCTCCTTGCTGATGATGGATGCGAGCCTGGGGTCGTTTGAAATGAGCAACTCCACGGCTTTGCTCCCTGTCTCCATCCTTCCTGCCGCGTTTATCCTTGGTCCGATTTTAAAAACAACATCTTCTATTGTGAGAACCTTGCAGATTTCTGACTCCTTTATTATTTCCCTCAGTCCTGTGCGTGGGGATTCATTCAGCTGCTTAAGTCCGAAAAAGGCGAGGACCCGGTTTTCACCGGTGATGGGTACAATATCTGAAGCAATACTTACGGCAACAAGATCAAGGTATGGATAGATGGCGCTGAATGGTATGCCCTGCACCCTGGAATAGGCCTGAATCAGTTTGAATCCGACACCACACCCCGATAACTCCTTGTACGGATAACCGCACGAAGGCTGTTTCGGATCAAGAACTGCAAGTGCTTTTGGTATTTCTTCACCAGGATAATGGTGGTCGCATATTATTACATCAAGACCCTTTGTCCGGGCATATTTAATTTTTTCAACTGCCTTTATCCCGCAGTCAAGAGTAATTACTACTTTACAATTATTCTGGTATGCATAATCCAGTCCCTGAAAGGAAACGCCATATCCCTCTTTGTATCTGTCGGGTATGTAATAATCGACATTGGAATACTGATCCTTCAGAAAGGAGTACATTAATGAAACAGCAGTAGTGCCATCGACATCATAATCGCCATAAACAAGTATCTTTTCATTCCTTTTTATGGCAGCTGAGATTCTGTCAACGGCGATATTCATATCCTTCATGAGGAAAGGATCGTGAAGATAGTCAAGAGAAGGATTAAAAAATGCGCCGGCTTCCTCTTTTGTAGTTATACTCCTCTGAACCATAAGGTTCGCAAGCGATTCAGTAACCCCAAGAGAAGATGCTAGTTGCTTCACAACCGGAAAGTCTGCCTTGTCTTTTACGATCCAACGTTTATCCATTATTTTACTCATTTATCCATTCAAGGTCAAAAACTCTCTGCAGATTCCGTTTTAATATCTCCTTAATCTTATTAATATCCTGTTTCGTCCCAAGTTCTTTTTCCAGTGATGTAACCCCTTTATCGGTAAAACCACACGGATTAATATAATTGAAATATGAAAGATCGGTATTGACATTAAAAGCAAAACCATGCATTGTCACAAACCTGCTTGCCTTAACACCGATCGCACATATTTTTCGTGCCTTTCCTTTTATCTCCGGATCCATCCAGACACCTGTACCGCCCTGAAGCCTTGAGCCTTCGAGTCCTGATTCGGCCATGCTTAAGATAATTGCCTCCTCAAGCCTGTGTATGTACTCTCTAAGACCGGTCTTAATCTCTTCAAGGTCGAAAACCGGGTAACCGACTATCTGCCCCGGGCCATGATAAGTAATGTCTCCGCCCCTGTCGATCTTGAAAAATGCAGCATCCCTGGCCTTAAGCTGAATAAAATCCATCAGAAGGTTATTCTCCGATCCACTCTTTCCAAGCGTATAAACATGCGGATGTTCAACAAAAATCAAACTTCCCGGAACAGGAACTACTGTCTTGTTCCCTGACTCTTCACGCTCCCTTTTATTCTTTAGCAGGTTTTTAAAAATTTCTTCCTGGAAATCCCAGGCCTGCTTATATTCTTTTAATCCAATATCCTTATATACAACATTATAGCTCAATATCTTGCTTTGATTTATAAGTAAAACAAATATAATTAAATATATCGAGCCCCTGCATGTTTTTCTGCATGAAAAGATGAACGGACAAGCGGACTGCTCTCAACTTGTTCAAAGCCAATTTCAAGAGCCCGCGTTTTATATTCCTCAAATTTTTCAGGAATAATATAATCAGCCACTTCCATATATCCGGCCCCGGGTTTAAGATACTGGCCGATAGTAAGTATCGTGCATCCTGCCCTGAAGAGATCCTTCATTGTAACGATTATTTCATTTTCATCCTCACCAAGACCGAGCATAAATCCTGATTTTGCCTTTCTCCCCATGGATGAAATATACTCTATTACCGACAGGCTTGTTTCATACTTTGCCCTTGTCCGGATCACCCGGGTGAGGCGCTTTACCGTCTCAATATTATGGGAAATTACTTCCGGATCAGCATCAATGATCTTTTGAATATTATCAGAACGGCCGTCAAAATCCGGGATCAGGGTCTCAATGGTCACACCTGGATTTATCCTCTTCACAGCGCTGATCGTTTCTGCCCAGAAACCAGCGCCTCCGTCAGGAAGGTCGTCACGATCGACAGATGTCAGAACACAATGCCGCAGGCCCATCAGCTTTATTGCTTCGGCCAGCTTCACAGGCTCTTCGGGATCAGGAGGCAGTGGTTTGCCGGTTTTTGTGGCACAAAACTTACAGGCCCGTGTACATATTTCGCCCAATATCATGAAAGTAGCCGTACCTGCATTCCAACACTCTCCTATGTTGGGGCAGTTTCCGCTTGTGCAAATTGTATGGAGCCTGTTCCCTTCAACTATCCTTTTTACCCTTGAATAGTTTTCACCGCTGGCTCTCTGCATTTTAAGCCAGCCAGGTAATCTTCGTTCTGCCTTCATATCTGCAATTATGAAAGCCAAAGATAGGAATTTGAGCTGAGAAGGGGAAGAAGGGAGAATGGCAACCCGGGCTCATGAATTTGGCGTTTAACAAATAGCTTGGCCATGAGGAGATAAATTCATTATATTTGTTTTTCACTCATTTTGTCCGGAACGTTAAAGTTTTAAAAATGGCAGAGAAAAAATTCGAAATAAACAGAAACTATCTTACAGTTTCAGGTGATTTTCCGAAGGTCGGCATACGTCCGACCATCGACGGCAGAATGCTGGGAGTAAGGGAATCGCTTGAAGCCCAGACAATGAATATGGCAAAGAACGCAGCACGACTTATATCAACAAACCTGAAATATCCGGACGGTAATCAGGTGGAATGCGTAATTGCCGATACCTGTATAGGGGGTGTTGCCGAAGCGGCTTTATGTGCCGAAAAATTCAGAAAGAATGGTGTAGGCGTGAGTCTGACTGTTACTCCGTGCTGGTGTTACGGAAGCGAGACCATCGATATGGATACCGAAGCACCCAAAGCAATCTGGGGATTTAACGGAACTGAAAGACCCGGAGCAGTTTATCTCGCTGCTGCCCTTGCCGGACATGCAATGAAAGGACTCCCGGCTTTTGGCATTTACGGGCATGATGTCCAGGATGCCGGCGACCAGGATATTCCGGAAGATGTAGCCGAAAAGATACTCCGTTTTACCAGGGCCGGACTGGCCGCCACTTATATAAAAGGCAAATCTTACCTGTCGATGGGCTCTGTATCAATGGGTATAGCCGGATCAATAGTAAAAGAGGAGTTTTTCCAGGAGTATCTGGGTATGAGGAATGAGTATGTCGACCTCAGTGAATTTAACAGAAGGCTGGAAGAAGAGATTTTTGACAGGGAAGAGAATAAGAAAGCTCTGGCCTGGACAAGAAAATATTGCCGGGAGGGCAAAGATCTTAACGCCAATCCAAAGTCAGGGCCTCAAAAGGACAAAGAATGGGAGATAGTGGTAAAAATGACATTAATAGCCCGCGACCTGATGGTTGGCAACCCAAAACTTAAAGAGCTTGGCTTCGGTGAAGAAGCCAACGGACATAACGCTATCCTTGCAGGATTCCAGGGTCAGAGACACTGGACCGACCACATGCCAAACGGAGACTTCCTTGAAGCCATTCTCTGCTCTTCGTTCGACTGGAACGGGATCAGGCCCCCATACCTTGTGGCAACTGAAAATGATGCCATGAATGGAGTTCCCATGCTTTTTGGATATCTCCTTACAAATAGTGCCCAGATGTTTTCTGATATCCGTACATACTGGAGCCCCGAAGCCATCACGAGAGTAACGGGATCAAAACCTGAGGGAGCAGCTGCAAACGGCGTTATTCATCTGATAAACTCAGGAGCATCAGCTCTTGACTTTTCAGGAAGAGAGACATTAAACGGGAAACCCTGCATTAAACCTTACTATGAACTTACTTCAGAAGATGCAGAAGAGTGCCTGAAAGCTACTGAATGGCCGCCTGCAAACAGAGGATATTTCCGTGGCGGGGGTTTTTCATCCCAGTTCGATACCAAAGGGTTGATGCCGCTTACAATCTTAAGACTTAATCTGGTCAAAGGATTGGGTCCGGTATTACAGCTTGCAGAAGGGTGGACAACGGAATTGCCTCCCGAGATGCACAAAATCCTCACCGACAGAACAGATCCGACATGGCCCACCACATGGTTTGCCCCAAGGCTTACAGGAAAGGGACCCTTCACGGATGTATACTCTGTAATGGCTAACTGGGGTGCAAATCACTGCTCATCAAGCTATGGACATATAGGTGCTGACCTGATCACCCTGGCCTCTGTTCTCAGGATCCCGGTATGTATGCATAATGTCGCTGATGAGAAAATTTTCAGACCGGCGGCCTGGAATGCTTTCGGAATGGACAAGGAAGGATCAGACTACAGAGCCTGCCTCACTTACGGACCTCTCTACAAATAATCAGATTTAAGTAATATACTTTAAAATTATGGAAAATCCGTCAACAGAAAAACACTTTGAGATCACTCCCGAAATTCTCAATAACCTGGATGTTACAAGGAAATGGACTATGTTCCTTTCAGTGCTTGGGTTTATATTTCTTGGACTATTAATAGCTATTAGCCTGATAACAAGCACATTCCTTACGGCATTTAAAACCGAAGAAGCCCGGATAGGCATACCCGAATCACTTATGATCATTGTCCTTGGAGTTGTTGCCATACTCTATTTTTTCCCGGTTCTCTTTTTGTTCCGTTTTTCGCGTCATACACGGAATGCAGTTCATTCTTCCGATCCGGAAGAGTTGAAAAAAGCATTCAGAAATTTAAGATCTTATTTTACATATATAGGAGTCATGGCTATTATTGTCATAACTGTATATGTTGTGGCAATTGTTTTGGCAGGAGCTTCAATGTCGCTTTTAAAAGGGATCTGAGTACTTCATAAACCAGGCTATATCCGATGGCTAAAAGGGATATTGTAATTGTATTTGATTGCGGAGCTACCAATATCAGGGTTATAGCTATCAACAGCAGGGGAGATATTCTTGCCTCATGCTCCTACCCTAACTGCAGCCGGCCAGATCCGTTCTATCCTTCTTACAGGATCTGGGATATTTATGAAATATGGTCGCTCCTGTGCCTTGCTTCAAAAAAAGTCGTAAGCCAGATCAATAGTAATTTAATTATCGGAGTAACAGTTACGACTTTTGGTGTAGATGGTACACTTATCAACAATGATGGTACGATCCTTTATCCGGTTATCTCGTGGCAATGCGAAAGAACAACCCCGATCATGGCTGATATCGGCAAATATATACCTGTCGGAGAGCTTTATGAAAAGTCCGGTGTTTTACCATTTAATTTTAATACAATTAATAAACTGATCTGGTTTATTGAGAACAAACCCGATCTGATCGGAAAAAGTCACCGGTTTCTTTTTATGCCATCATTGATTTCATATATGCTTACAGGTGAGATGGTTAATGACATAACGATGGCAGGAACATCAATGCTTACCTCCCTCTCATCCAGGGAATTTTCGGAAGATATTCTTGGCAGGATAGGTTTTCCTGCCGGGAAATTCGGAAACCCAGTTGAAGCCGGGACCATTACCGGGACCATCAGTTCAAAGGCTTCAGACAAAACATCCATTTCAAAGGGCACTCCGGTAGTTGCTACTGGCCACGATACACAGTTTGCAGTTTTCGGATCAGGCGCTGAGATAAACCAGCCGGTTCTCAGCTCCGGAACATGGGAAATACTAATGGTCCGTGCTGAAAAGTCAGGATCAGGGAAAGATCAGCTTGCTGACGGAATTACCACAGAGCTTGATTCCAGGCCCGGGTTATTTAATATCGGGAACCAGTGGATCGCTTCAGGTGTTATAGAATGGGCCAGGAGAAATCTGTTCAGTGATATAAAAGAGAATATATATGAGGCAATGATAGCCGGAGCGGAAAATGTGCCGCAGGGTTGTAACGGGGTCAGGGTAAATACCCGATTCCATAATGAACTTAAAGGTAAGCAGGGAGGAATGATAACCGGACTAACACTCGAATCGACACGTGATGAAATATACAGGGCAATTCTTGAAGGTTTGTGTGAAAAACTTCGTGAAAGCAAAAAGGCACTTGAGATTGCCGGCAGGTTTAAAACAGAAAGTATTATATGTGTGGGGGGCGGCTCAAAAAACAGCCTCTGGAACAAGCTGAGAGCCCAATACACTGGTGTACCGGTAAAAATTATTGATCAGAAAGAAACAACAGTACTGGGCGCTTCATTATTTGTTCAGGCTGCATGCGGAAATGCTTCTTCGCCTGAAGAAGCCAGAAAGCAGATTGACTACAGGACAACCATTATTGAACCTGATAAATAGTGACATTTATTGTCATTAAATGTAAATTGTACACTCATCCTGAATCCAATCACGTACATTCGGTAATAACCCCCAGGTATGTTACCGGAATAGCACTTGAATCAGGAAGATTTTTACTTTTGCAGAAGCTGCTATTTTCCATATCTTTGCACAAATTTCCACAAGATTATGAGCAACCTGATTTTAAGTGAGCAGGAGCAGATCAGAAGAGCATCTGTTGAAGAACTGAGGAAACTGGGCATCGATCCGTATCCTGCTGCAGAATATCCGACAAACATTTTTGCCAGAGAGATTCTTGACAATTACACACCTGAAAAAAATAATTACCAGGACGTCTGTCTGGCAGGACGAATAATGAGCCGCCGTATTATGGGGAGTGCCTCATTTGCAGAGCTTATGGATTCTACCGGCAGAATCCAGATATATGTCCGCCGTGATGATCTGTGCCAGGGCGAAGATAAGACCCTTTATAATAATGTGTTCAAACGCCTGCTGGATATTGGAGACATCATAGGAGTGAAAGGACATGTCTTCAGAACCCAGATGGGTGAGACGACTGTTCACGTCAGGGAATTTATTATTCTCAGCAAGTCTATTCGTCCGCTTCCCGTGGTAAAAGAGAAGGACGGGATACTTTATGATGCGGTTACCGATCCTGAGATGAGGTACCGTCAGCGCTATGTAGACCTGATTGTTAATCCGCTGGTACGTGATGTCTTTCGTAAAAGGACCCGGATCATTCAGTCGATGCGTGAGCTTTTTAACTCAAGGGGATATCTCGAAGTTGAGACTCCGATCCTTCAGCCGATTCCGGGAGGAGCTGCTGCAAGGCCCTTTATTACCCATCACAATACCCTCGATATGCCGCTTTATCTGAGAATTGCCAATGAGCTGTATCTTAAAAGGCTTATTGTGGGTGGTTTTGAAGGGGTGTATGAATTTGCCAGGGATTTCCGTAACGAAGGCATGGACCGTACGCATAACCCGGAGTTTACAGTAATGGAGATCTATATCTCTTACAAGGATTATAACTGGATGATGAGTTTCACCGAGGAGATAATTAAAAAGGCTGCCCTGGATCTGCACGGGAAAACCGCGATTGTTTATGGAGACAAGGTAATAGATCTGAATCCCCCCTTTAAAAGGATCAGCATGCTTGATGCCATCCGCGAAAATACCGGCTTTGACATTTCCGGAATGGACGAGGCGGCTCTCAGGCAGGTATGCGACAGCCTTGGTGTGAATCATACCCCCGAAATGGGCAAGGGAAAGCTTATTGATGAACTGTTCGGTGCAAAATGTGAACATACTTACATTCAGCCTACATTTATAATTGACTATCCCACAGAGACATCGCCTTTGACGAAGATGCACCGGAGCAAACCGGGTCTGACTGAGAGATTTGAGCTTATGATCAACGGGAAAGAGATTGCTAATGCCTACTCGGAGCTTAATGATCCGGTCGATCAGATGGAACGTTTCCAGGACCAGTTGAGGTTATCAGAAAAAGGTGATGATGAAGCAATGTTTATTGACCTCGATTTTGTAAGAGCTCTTGAATATGGGATGCCTCCCACATCGGGGATGGGAATCGGGATTGACAGGCTGACCATGCTGCTGACTAACCAGCCTTCAATACAGGATGTCCTGCTATTCCCGCAGATGAAACCCGAGAAGAGGCAGACCGGCGATTCAACAGCTAAGTTCTCGGAAGCCGGGATCCCTGAAGAATGGACCGAAGTGATCAGGAAAATCGGATTCACTACTTTGGACTCACTCAGGGAGGTAAAACCCGGGAAACTGTTTAATGATCTTTGCGGCTTTAATAAAAAAAATAAGCTTGGTCTGGCTAATCCTGCATTGGAAGATGTTGTGAAATGGCTGGAATAAAATGGCTTATACCTGCCCGACAGAGATAGCGACTTTTATTAAATTTCAATGGAAATGAAATTTTAATTTTCATTTGCCGTTTACTCAATTAATATGTTTTGTTGCTTATTGACCTGATGTTTATGCCGGCCGTTAAAAAAGTAGTATTTGTTTTAATTTTAATGTTTCTCTTTAAGGTCTCCGGTGGACAGGAGTCCCCTTCAGATCCTGTTTCATACCGGTTATTCAGCCCGTTTTTGTTTAATCCTGCCGTTGCCGGCAGCAAAGACTTCATGTCAGTTGATTTTGTGGCAGGATTTCATGGTAAAGACTATTCACAGGTACTCAGTGCGAACACCAGGCTTTTAAAAAGATCTCCGGATTATGTTTCGTCGTCGTCAGCGTCGGAATTTACAAATTTCGGCCTTGGCGTATCTGCTTTTCAGGAATATAATACCCTGACCCGCAGTTCGGGTGTTATCACATCACTTTCGTACCACATACCGGTAGACAGGAGTGGACTTACATTTTTTTCCATTGGTGCCTCAGCAAAAGGATACTTTCACCATTTTAAGGGAGATACCAGTCTTGACCTTGGACCAGAAAAATTCCGCCACCCCGATGCAGACATTGGCATATACTATTATACTCCTGACTTTTATGCAGGTATCTCAATGACAAATCTGTTCAGTAGCCCACCGGATCGTGATACACTTAATGGCTATCATAATCCTGTGTCGCGACATTATTACTTTAATGCAGGATATAAATTCGTCCTGAGCAGACCATTAAAAATTGTAATGGAGCCATCGGTAATACTTGTAACCGGAGATACCATCCACAGCGATCTGAAAAAGCTTATCAAGCCAGGTCTGAAAATCTATGCAGGAGATTTTTGTATAGGAACATATATCAATAATTTTGATAATATGTCGTTCTTCTTTCAGTTCAGATATCCGAAGTTTTATGCAGGCACGTACTTTGAATTTCCAAGGCAGACATCGTTCTACAAAACATCCTTAAGGGTGGAAATTGCTGCCGGAGTGAATCTATGGGGTAACAAATCGGGTTATTCTGAAAGGAGCAGGTGGTAAGATTGTTTACATCATACCTTGAAGGTCAAAAAAATATTATGATGCAAAAAATTTTCTGGCATATATTGTTACTGATCCTGGTTACCGGTTCGCTCTCATCTGCTGTACCGGGAAGCAAACTGTCAGCCGGATCTTTAACTCTGTCAGAACCTGATGGAACATCTTCAATAATATTAAAAGATGGATTTATAAGGATCGACTCCGTCAATCTGAAAATCATTCCTCCTTCAACGGGAATTCAGTTTTTTGGTGACAGGATCCTGTTCCTGGCCGATTCAAAAATTGAAGAAAAGATGCTGAAACAGCATGTGTCATTTGGTAAGATCCAGGCTTACAGTGCATTTCTGGCTGACACTGCACTGGCCGATCTGATGATGTTTTCGCCTGGTACTGATTTTACCTATCCCTGCGAAGCTATTACTTTCACCAGCGATTTTACAACAATGTATTTTACCAAACGGGCCTCACGAAACAAACCCGAAAAGATATGGCAGGCAAAGTACAGTGCTGAAAAGAAGAATCGGGGCTGGATTGTAAGCGACAATCCCCTGAGCTTTTGCAATGACGATCATATCTATACCCATCCGGCACTTTCCAGCGATGGGAATATAATGATCTTTGCCTCCGACAGGCCTGGCACAACAGGGGAATTAGATCTTTTCATTACAATGAAAGATGGAGAGACGTGGTCCGATCCACGTAATCTCGGTGAAGAAATAAACTCCCTTTCGGATGAACTTTATCCCTACCTCGATGCCGGGAATAATCTTTTCTTTTCATCAGATACCGAGGGGGGATCGGGAGGATATGATATTTATATCTGCAGGTTTGACGGATCAAACTGGCTAAAACCAGTAAACCTGTCCCCTGAAATAAACACTGCAAATGATGACATTGCATTTACCATGGGCGGGGCTGAAAACAACAGAGCTTTCTATACAGTCAGGAGCCCTTCATCAAATAATGAGATGCAGCTTTTCAGGATAATGCCTGAACCCGGGAATGATGCTGTTGCCGGTTTAAGCTTATCAGCCACTCTGACCGGAATGGTACTTAAAGATGATCTTGAAAGGGAAAAGACCATTGCCTTCACTCCGGTACTTCCTGTAGTGTCGCCGGCGACCGAACCTTTGGCCGTAGTTAGTGAAGTGACTCCCATGGAAGAAATCATAAAGATTGAGAAAGAACCGGAAGTGAAAGTTGAAGAGCAGGTTATATTACATGTCCCGGCAGCTGAAGTCAGGCTTCCCCCTGATCTGGTGGCAAGGCCTGCTGAAGAAAAAACCAAAACCCTTCCACAGAAGAAAAAAGAGGAGCCGGCCGCAGTTCCGTCAACCGGAAGAGCCCCGGAAAAGGTGGCAAACCCCGTCGGGAACGGTTCGGAACTTCAGGCTATTTATCTTTCAAGCAGTTCAGAGGTGCAGGAAGGTGTGGTTTACAGGGTTCAGTTTTCTGCCAGTATGACCCCAAAAGAGAGTATCGAAGTAACAATTGACGGTAAGCTCTATTCTACATGGGGATATTTTTACGGTGGTGCTTACCGAACTACAGTTGGGGAATTCAGAACACTTTCGGAGGCAAGGAAGTTGCAGGATGTAATGAGAAAATTAGGATATAACCAGGCCTTTGTCGTTGCTTTTAAAAACGATGAACGGGTTGTCTATAACCTCAGCAGGGATGTTTTCTGATCCTGTTATAGTCCCCGGTCCCGTGAATAAAGGAGTCTGACTTCCCGGCACCAGACAGTATCCTGTTTATTCCAGTTTATCCAGGGCATCTCGAATAAAAACGCTGTTCAGTTCGCAGAATCCAACCTCTTTAACATTCTTCTGACCTTCCGTCAGAACAAAATACAGAAACTCCAGAATAACCTGGTCGGTTGGTTTCCCAACCGAGCCCACAGTAAGTTCACGGCAAAGTACATCCGGATAAAATCCAAGCCAGAGGCTCCTGTGAGCCTCTTCCCTGTTGATGAAAGGAGTCTCCTTTTTGTCAATCTTATTGTCAAAGTCGAGGTCAACCGGAACAATCTGGATATCCCTGACCCTTTCACCGGTCAGATTATTGAATGCATATGAAAAATTACAGTATCCGATCGCCAGAGGATTATCCTGGATACTTTTTATCATTGCATCATCCCCTGTAACCTTTGAACCTTTCAGGTCTTCTGAATTCCTGTAGATAAAGGAAGCCCATACATCTGCAGAGCCAGCCTGATCGCCCCTGGTATAAACATCTATTACATCCCTGGTGTCACTCTTAAGTATCTCTCCCCAGGTAATCTGTTTCCCGCTGGTAAAGATCTTAAGAAACTCCTCGGGGGTCAATCCCTGATCAATAATCTGGCTGTAATAAGGGTTATTCATGTTTATTATCGGCGCTACACCATCTTTAGCCACAGCGATATCCCAGATACCTGCATTTATCTCTTCATCAGTAAGCGGGCGTGATATCATGGCAAGATTGTACTTCTTTGAGAGCAGACCCGATATCCCCTCTCCTGTAGCAGCCCTGGTAATCTCAATTTTTACCCCGGGATGAATTTTCATAAAATCCACTGCCAGACTGTTTATCAGAGGGTAAAGAGCATATGCTCCACCGATGGAGAAGTCGCCCTGAAGATTCCCGGTACTCTCTTTTTGCCCCTTCGGCAATGGTTCCTTATCGGATTTCGCAGACTTACAGCCAAAACCTGATAAAAGGACCAGAACTAAAATAATAGTGCTAAGCCTGAACATATTTTTTTATTAAAGTTACTATAATTATTTATTCAAATCAAGACGTGGAAATATTCCATAAAATGATTTTAACTTCATTAATATAATCAGGACGCTTTCATTCAATTTTTATACCTTAGCATCCTGATTTTAATTTTTATATCATCGATCTCACTGTAATATAAAAAGTTACAGATATAATTTATCAGATGCCTGAAATAGTAATAGACGTCAGAAATGTCTGGAAATCGTTCAGGAGTGTACAGGCTGTCAGAGGGATAAATCTTCAGATTCCCAGGGGTAGCTTTATTGCACTTCTTGGTCCCAACGGGGCAGGAAAAACTACCCTGGTTGAAATGATTGAGGGCATTCAGAAACCTGATAAGGGGGAGATCTTCATTAGTGGTAAAAAATGGAAAGGGAATGAGGACGAGCTACACAGACTAATTGGAATTTCCCTTCAGGAAACACGGTTTATTGATAAACTGAGAGTCACGGAGACCCTCCAGCTCTTTGCGGGATTCTTTGACCTTGGAATGGGCAGGGTAAACGAGATCATTGATCTTGTTGGCCTCGGTGAGAAGAGAAGATCTTATGTCGTCAACCTGTCAGGAGGCCAGAGACAGCGTCTTGCACTGGGAATTTCACTGATCAACAATCCGTCTGTCCTTCTTCTTGACGAACCTACAACAGGCCTTGATCCAAATGCCCGCCGGGAAATATGGGACATTCTTACTGCTCTGAAAAGCAATTCCGACACATCGATGGTTCTTACAACACATTACATGGAAGAAGCCGAAAATCTATGTGACTATATTGTAATCATGAATGAAGGTTCAATTTTGAAAGAAGGAACCAGACAGCAGCTGCTGGAAGGTGGTTCAGATGAGAAAGTAGTTGAGTTCACTATTGAAGGTGAGATGCCACCGGACCTTATGACAGCTCCCGGAAATTCTTTTGTGATTCGTCAGGGAGAGGATGCGAATAAGGGATCTGTATCCCTTATTGACTTTGAAAATGATCTTCCCGGATTCCTGTCATTTATGAAGTCAAGGGATATAAGACTCCGGCACCTGGAGTGCCGAAGGAGAACACTGGATGATCTCTTTGTCGATTTAACAGGCAGGAAAATAAATGAATAAATGGTTCCGATATAACCAGCTCCGGCAACTGACAGTTGCACTGTTCCGTGAAATAATCCGCGAGCCCGGGGTCCTTTTCTGGGGAATACTTTTCCCAATTCTTATGTCGCTGGGACTTGGAATAGCCTTTACAAAAAAAGCAAATGTCATAAGGAAAGTTGCCATTATAACAGATTCTGTGACTTCAGGAAGCGTTCCCCATAATTCTCTTTATCAGTTCCTTTATGCAAATGCCGGGAAGAATATTCCTGACTCCAGGAAAGAGTATCAGTGGGAATTATTGCTTAATGATGAAATACTTGGAAATTCGGTTTTCTACTTTTATGAGATGGAGTGGGATAAAGCGATGATGCTTCTGAAAAGAGGCACTATAAATGTTGTCATTACCGACAATAAGGGAGTGACTGAATATCATTTTGATCCCCAGAATCCTGATGCCCAGCTGACATACATCAAGCTGAACTCCATCACCGGCAAAGGTTCGGTGATACCTGCTGAAAGTGATAAGAATGTCAGACCTCTTACAGTCAAAGGAACCCGGTATATAGATTTCCTGGTTCCCGGACTTATAACAATGGGAGTTATGATGTCGTGCATGTGGGGTATCAGCTATGGTCTGATCGAAAAAAGATCGAAAAAACTGTTGCGGCGGCTTGTTGCAACCCCGATGAAAAAATCTCACTTTCTTTTTGCCCAGATAACTGTGAGAATAACAATGAATTTCATTGAATCACTTGTTCTGCTGGTATTTGCATTGATAACTTTCAGTATGACAATACAGGGAAGCATACCAGCCCTTATCCTGATGTTTCTTGCAGGTAATTTTGCATTTGCGGGAATAGCAGTATTTGTATCATCACACACATCCAATACCGAGGTGGGAAATGGTATAATTAATGCTGTTGTTTTTCCAATGACTGTTCTTTCGGGGATCTTTTTCAGCTATCAGAATTTCCCCGACTGGAGTTTATCGTTCATTAAAATTCTGCCCCTGACAATGCTGACAGACGGAATCCGGAGCATCTTCAATGAGGGGGCAGGATTTGCAGAGGTTGCTCTCCCTGTAGTAATTCTTTCTGCCACAGGAGTGGCTTTCTTTTCGGCGGGATTAAAAATATTCAAGTGGCATTGAATATAAATTGATATTATTCCTGTAATCCGTGCAACATTCGTTCTTTTCGATGGTCTTTATTCAAAAGAAACTAAAAAGAGAAGATCATGAAAAGCCTTAAGTATTTTACAGTTTTAATTTTGCTGATAGGTATTACTGCCTGTGTTGACGGACAGATCCGCAGGACAGTGTACGGAAACAACAAAGTTATAAGGAAGGACAGGGAAGCTGGCAGGTTCACCGGTGTAAGGGTTAGCACGGGTATTGATGTTTATCTGAAGCAGGGGAATAGTGAATCGATAACTGTGGAAGCTGATGAGAACCTCCATGAATATATTCTTACCGAGATAAAGGATGGGGTTCTTCATGTGTATACCGAGGTAAACATAAGGGAGGCAGAAATGAAAAGAGTGTATGTTACTATCGAAGATATCAGATCAATCAGGGCATCGAGCGCCGGGGATGTGGTTGGAGAAATGCCTCTTAAAACTGAAAGTATTGAGCTGTCGGCAAGTAGCGCAGGCGATATAAAACTTGAAGTTTATGCCGACAACATCGAAGTGAATATCAGCAGTTCAGGCGATATTACACTCAGCGGACAGGCTAATTCCCTTAAAGCAGATCTGAGCAGCGCCGGTGATCTTAACGCCTTCAACCTGGAAGTAAAAGAAGCCGAGATCTCCGCATCAAGTGCCGGAGATGCTGATGTAAACGTTGCTGAAAGGATCACTGCAAGAGCTTCAAGCGCAGGAGATATCAATTACAGGGGGAATCCGGAATATGTGAACGCTCACTCTTCGAGCGCCGGTGGAATTCACAAAAAATAGATCTTCTTCTATATATATATTATCCTTTTATTATAAGCTGTCCGGACTCTCCCGGACAGCTTTTTTTTTACCTTTGTATAAAGCACAAACATCACAAAAATCATAAGGCAATGAAAGAGACTATAACCATTAACCTTAGGAACACAGGCGCCTTTGTCGCTTATGAAGAGGTTATTGCCCTTGCGCAACAAGCCTCCAGGCATCTTGACGTCCTGAATGAAGGGACCGGTGCAGGAAATGATTTTCTTGGATGGCTCTCCCTCCCTGACGATATGCTTCCACAACTCGAGAGAATTGAGAAAGTAGCAAAACATCTGAGGTCAGTATCTGATACAACGGTGGTAATCGGAATAGGAGGTTCATATCTCGGGGCAAGAGCAGTAATCGATGCCCTGTCTCATTCGTTTGCCCAGTTGCAGAAAGGCAGACATCACGAGATACTCTATGCCGGACAAAATATCTGTGAAGACTATCTTGCGGATCTTCTTGAGATTCTTGACGGGAGAAATTACTCGATAGTTGTTATCTCAAAATCGGGTACTACAACTGAACCGGCTATCGCTTTCAGGATCCTGAAAGATCACCTCGAAAGGAAAGTCGGCAAGGTCGTGGCTGCTGACAGAATTGTTGCGGTTACTGATAAAGCAAAAGGAGCCCTGCGAGCCCTGGCCGAAGTCAATGGTTATGAGACTTTCGTAATACCCGACAATACCGGAGGCAGATATTCTGTACTTACACCCGTGGGACTGCTGCCGATAGCAATCGCCGGCCTCGACATCAGAATGCTGATAAGGGGAGCAAAATCGATGGAGGAGATAACAAGAAGAAATAAAACCGCACCTGCAAATCCTGCTCTTCTTTATGCCTCCGCGAGGAACCTTCTGATGCAGACAGGCAGGACGACAGAGATATTTGTCGGATTTACACCTAAGCTCCACTACCTTGCTGAATGGTGGAAACAGCTCTATGGCGAGAGCGAAGGGAAGGACGGGAAAGGGATCTTTCCGGCATCAGTCGACTTTACTACTGATCTTCACTCTCTTGGCCAGTATATCCAGGAGGGCCGGAGAATACTCTTTGAGACTATGATATCAGTCAGAAATACCACGAAGAAAGTAACAATACCCCGGGAAAACGATGACTCTGACCAGCTTAACTATATTGCCGGTAAAAGATTATCTGAAATTAACCATAATGCTGAAACCGGTACCGCTCTTGCACATAACGATGGCAATGTTCCCATTATCTCAGTTAGCATACCCGGACTTGATGAGAATTATGTGGGGCAACTGATATATTTTTTCGAAATAGCCTGCGCAATCAGCGGATATATACTCGACGTCAATCCATTTGACCAGCCAGGTGTCGAAGCCTACAAAAAGAATATGTTCGCCCTTCTGAATAAACCGGGTTATGAGGAAGAGACAAAAAAAATAAAAGAGAGGCTTAAATAAAAGATCCGCAAATTAATTCTCATATTATTAGTCATATTAAATCCGGTAAGAAAATGGAACTAAGGAAAGATTTTGCCTGGTCGATGGTTGTGCCCACAAGTATGGGAGTTCGTATTACCCCGTTAAACGGACAGCCTGTTCATTGCAGCAATACATTCTCACTTTATGTGACCAGTGCCGAAACTAATGTGGCAAGTGTCTCATCATTTTTGGGACTACCTGTCAAGGTACTCACAACTTTTGTTAAGGAGAGCCCTGTTGCAAGAATTATTAAAGACAACCTTGCAGGCAGGCATATGGTATATGAAGGCGTTGAACTGGAACAGGGCGGACCATGGGGATACCGTCATCAGTTCAATATTGCCGACAGCGGGTATGGTTCAAGAGGGCCAAGGGTTCAGAACGACCGTGCCGGAGAAGTAGGCCGGACACTCAATGCAGGTGATTTTGACCTTGAAAAGATTTTCGGTTCCGAAGGAGTTCAGATTTTACATCTCTCAGGCCTGATTGCCGCCCTGTCGCCCGAAACCAGTAATTTCTGCCTCGAGCTTGCCAGAGCTGCAAAGAAACATGGAACCCGGATAGCATTCGACCTGAACTATCGCGCTACATTCTGGAAAAACAGGGAGAAAGAACTTTCGGCTGTCTTCAGGGAAATTGCCGGAATTGCAGATATTCTTGTAGGTAATGAAGAAGATTTCCAGCTCGCACTTGGTATTGAAGGACCTGACGAGGGGGGTAAGAACCTCTCATCGAAGGTCGAAAGCTTTAAAGAGATGATCAGCAAAGCCGGGAAAACATTTCCGGATGTTCAGGTTTTTGCCACAACACTGAGACAGGTTATCAGCGTCAACGAACATCTTTGGGGTGCCATTATGCTTGAAGGCAAAAACTGGCATGTTGTTGAACCACGTGAGATCCACGTTCTCGACCGCATAGGCGGAGGAGATGGATTTGTAGGCGGTCTCCTTTATGCTATTCTGAGAGGGTGGGAACCGGCCAGATGGATCCAGTTCGGATGGGCAACCGGAGCCCTGGCGACAACTGTTATGACAGACTACTGCGAACCGGCTGATGAGGAACAGGTATGGAGTATCTGGAGAGGAAATGCGAGGGTCCGTCGGTAGGTACAATATGAAATCAATAAACCTTCAGAAATATGAAACCCACAAAATCTTTTGTTGCTTTCTTTCCTGTGATATTGATACTAATATTCTCAGGGTGCAGAAAATGGACCGAAACAGGTTCCGGATCACTCAGGATCGTAACCAATGAGGGTGGTCAGACCCTTGGTTATGATACAACATCAGGGATAGGGATACTGACTGTAAAAGGATTTGCTTTCAAGGATCTTAACAGGAACAATGATCTTGACAAATATGAGGACTGGCGCCTGAATTCATTGGAAAGGGCAAAAGATCTTGCCTCAAAAATGAGTATTGAACAGATCGCAGGACTTATGCTTTACAGCGCCCATCAGGCTATTCCTGCAGGGGGGACCCGTTTTGGAGCCAGCACATACGATGGGAAATCATTTTCTGAGAGCGGGGCGAAACCTTCAGACCTGAGCGATCAGCAGAAAAAATTCCTTGTTGAAGATAACCTGCGCCATGTTCTGGTAACGTCAATACAGAGCCCTGAAGTAGTTGCACTCTGGAACAATAATGTTCAGGCTTTATGTGAGAGCATAGGTTTGGGAATTCCCGCAAACAATAGCTCTGATCCACGACACCAGGCTGTTTCTACGGCAGAATATAATGTAGGATCGGCAGGCCAGATCTCAATGTGGCCGGGCTCTCTGGGCCTGGCAGCCACTTTCGATCCTGAAGTTGTGAAACAATTCGGACATATAGCATCACAGGAGTACCGGGCTCTGGGAATATCAACAGCATTATCACCCCAGATAGACCTGGCAACAGAACCAAGGTGGAGCAGGGTAAGCGGCACCTTTGGCGAAAGCCCTCAGCTTTCGGCTGATATGGCAAGGGCCTATGTTGACGGTTTTCAGACCTCTGAAGGTGACAAAGCCATTAAAGGAGGCTGGGGGTTCAACAGCGTGAATGCAATGATCAAGCACTGGCCGGGAGGAGGACCTGAAGAAGGGGGACGTGATGCCCATTATGCATTCGGGAAATATGCTGTCTATCCCGGTAAAAATTTTCCTGATCATCTGATCCCTTTTACCGAAGGAGCAATGAAACTTGAAGGCGAGACAATGATGGCATCAGCCGTAATGCCCTACTATACCATTTCATCCGGCATCGACACGGTTAATAATGAGAATGTGGGCAATGCTTATAATAAATTTCTTATTACGGATCTACTGCGCGGAAAGTATGGATTTGAAGGAGTTGTCTGCACCGACTGGGGTGTGACCAAAGATGAGACAGCAATAGACGGTTTCGGCACTACATGCTGGGGCGCTGAGTCACTGACCGAAGTCGAAAGACACTATAAGATCATTATGGCCGGCGTTGACCAGTTCGGAGGAAATAATAATGCTGGTCCGGTTGTGGAAGCATATAAGATGGGAGTCAGCGAATACGGTGAAGAATATATGAGACAAAGGATGGAACAGTCGGCAGTCAGACTGCTCATGAACATTTTCAGGGTAGGTCTGTTCGAAAATCCATATCTGAATGTCGAAGAGACATTAAAAACTGCAGGGAACAGCGAATTCATGAAAGCAGGATTCGAAGCCCAGCTGAAATCAGTTGTTATGCTGAAGAATGAAAACAAAGTACTTCCGGTAACAAAAAACAAGAGTGTCTATATTCCCAGGAGAAAAGCACCTCCCGGAAGAGACTTCGCCGGCGAACTGCAAGCAGGGGAAACCCTCAGCTATCCTGTTAATATTGAAATTGTAAAGAAATATTTTAACGTAACTGATAATCCGGCTGAAGCCGACTTTGCCCTGGTCGTAATAAACAGTCCGTCGTCGGGCAGCGGTTATGACAGGAACGACATACAGAACGGGGGCACAGGATATGTTCCGATAAGTCTGCAGTATGGACCATACAAGGCTGTTACCGCCCGTGATCCAAGTATTGCAGGAGGTGATCCCCTCGAGACCTTTACCAACAGGACTTTTAAAGGAAAGACCCTGACGGCTTCAAATACAGGTGACCTTAAGAATGTACTTGATGCAAAAAAGGTTATGGGCAACAAACCTGTAGTTGTGACGATCAGAATGTCAAATCCTATGGTATTCAGCGAATTTGAGAAGTCAGCTGACGCAATACTTGTCACCTTCAACATTCAGGATCAGGCTCTGATGGAGATTTTATCTGGAGCAGCTGAGCCTTCAGGACTTCTTCCGCTGCAAATGCCTGCCGACATGAAAACCGTTGAGAATCAATTCGAGGATGTCGCATTTGATATGACATGCCATACCGATACCCGTGGTAATACATATGACTTTGGATTCGGACTGAACTGGAGCGGAATAATAAGTGATGCCCGTACCAGCAAATACGGGAGAAGACCTGCCGGTAACTGACTGTAAATCGTCGGGGATTCTTATTTCTTCGCGCCAGTCAGCTTATGCTTCTTCAGGAAGTCATCCAGTATCTGTGAAAGGTCAGGATATCCTATTTCCTGAAGATCATAGTGAACTCTTGTATTGGGCTTTCTGATCTTAATGATCCTGTTAAGGTCAATTGGAGTAGCTATCAGCACACTGTCGCAGTCGGTATTGTTTATTGTTTTTTCGAGATCTTTAAGCTGCTCGTCTCCATAACCCATTGCAGGGAGAAGAGTACCGATGCCGGGATACAATCTGAATGTCTCGCTAAGTTTCCCAACGGTAAATGGTCTCGGATCGACCAGTTCCGATGCCCCGAATTTCCTGGCAGCTATTACGCCTGCGCCCAGCTTCATTTCACCATGAGTAAGGGTTGGACCATCCTCAACAACAAGCACCCTCCTGCCTCTTATCAGTGAAGGATCGTCCACCTTAATGGGAGAAGCTCCGTCAACAACAACTGCCTTCGGGTTTACCAGTTCAATACTTTCTCTTACAGTCTGAATATCTTCAGGGGAAGCACTGTCTATTTTGTTGATTATCACAACATCGGCGATACGAAGAGTTACTTCGCCCGGATAATATCTGAGCTCATGGCCAGCCCGGTGAGGATCAGTTACCGTAATCATAAGGTCGGGTTTATAAAAGGGGAAGTCGTTGTTGCCTCCATCCCATACAATCACATCGCAGCCGCCGGGATCTTTTTCAGCCTGCCTCAGGATAGCTTCATAATCGACACCTGCATAGATAACATTTCCTCTTACAACATGAGGTTCGTATTCTTCCATCTCTTCAACTGTGCATTTGTGATCCTCCAGATCATCTACAACGGCAAACCGCTGGACCTTCTGGGCATTCAGGTCACCATAAGGCATAGGATGCCTTACCGCAACTACTTTCAGTCCCCTTTCCATCAGCAATTCAATTACACGTCGTGAAGTCTGGCTTTTGCCACAACCAGTTCTGATGGCTCCGACCGCAATAACCGGCCGGGTGCTTTTTACCATCGTGTCGGATGGTCCGAGAAGGACAAAATTTGCTCCGGCAGCATTTACTATTGCACTTACCGACATTACTTTCTGGTAAGGTATATCACTATATGAAAAGATGCAATCGTCTACTTTCAGTTTTTTAATAAGATCAGGCAGATCGGCTTCAGGAAAAATGGCAATTCCTTTGGGATAGAGCCGGCCGGCAAGTTCCTTCGGATAGACCCTCCCGTCAATATCCGGTATCTGTGCTGCAGTGAAAGCAACAACATTATACATGTCGTTATCCCTGAAACAGGTGTTGAAATTATGGAAGTCCCTGCCGGCTGCCCCTATAATTATGACATTTTTCCTGATCATATATCCTCCCTGATTTATTTATAATTTATTTAGCCATTAATACGTTGATAGTGTAAAGTGTCTAACAAATTTAAAATTAGAATGTTTAATTAACGAACAATTGAATGCCTTTTTTAAAACTTTGACTTTTTACTCTATTTTATTGAATACCTGATTTTTATCCCCCTCCGGACCAGAGGGTGAAAATATGTTAAAGAAAATGTTTTCATTGTGCCTGATGAAATGGCAAATTCTTTGTACTATTATACCACAAAATGAACGTATTAGCCCACATATATCTTTCCGGTGATTCTGAGAAAATTATCATTGGCAATTACATAGGAGACTATGTAAAGGGGCGGGATTATCTTAAATATCCTGAACAGATAAGAAAGGGTATAATTATTCACCGGCATATTGATGGATTTACTGACAGACATCCTGTTGTGCATCGCAGTAAGATATTTTTCACCAGGAAATATCATAAATATTCAGGTGTGATCACCGACATTCTTTATGATCATTTTCTCACAAAAGAGTGGGATTTCTTTTCACGCCGTCCCCTGGAGAGCGTAACATATAACTTCTACAGGGCCATGGTTAACAATTATGATATAATGCCTGATAATGTAAGGCAGATGATGCCGTTTTTTATTATAAACAACTGGATTGAATCGTATCAGACTGTTAACGGGATAAAACATGTACTCAATACCTTAAGCAAAAGATCGTCTCTTCCCAACGAAACCAGGTTTGCTATCAAAGCCCTGAAAAAGAACTATTATTCCCTTCAGGATGATTTTATGGAGTTCTTTCCCCAGCTTATCGACTATGTTGAAAAGGAATTCGGGATAGAAATATCACACAGGATGTCCATACCGTTCTGATCATACAAGATATTCCGTACGGCTGGCGTCAAGTCGTAAAAAGATAAAAAGAAGAATTGTAAATCCCCACAGGGAGCTGCCTCCGTAACTGAAGAATGGTAAAGGAATTCCAATTACAGGTACCAGGCCAATTGCCATCCCCACATTAATGAAGAAATGTGTAAACAATATGGATACAACACCGTATCCGTAAATCCTGCAAAAGACCGACCGTTGCCGTTCAGCCAGACCAATCAGTCTTATAAGAAGAAACAGATAGAGCCCTGTTACTACTGCCGTACCAACGAATCCCCACTCCTCACCCACCGTACAGAAGATAAAGTCGGTGCTCTGTGCCGGTACAAACTTGAATTTTGTTTGTGTGCCCTGCAGATATCCTTTCCCTGAAAATCCCCCTGACCCTATCGAAATTATTGACTGGTTGACGTTATATCCTGTGCCGCGGGGATCTGATCTGATCCCCAGCAATATTTCCACTCGCTGTTTCTGGTGTGGCTGTAGAAGATTATTGAAAACGTAATCAACAGAATTAATGAACAGAATGCTTCCGGTAAGGAAAAGAAATATTACCATAACCGATATAGCTTTCTTGTTAAAAATGTAAACGGCAAATATCAATCCTGATATTATAAGTGAAATAAACAGAACCATTTCATCGCTTAAGACCCTCAGTACATAACGATTGAGAAGATAAATCAGGCCGGCGATCGCTATATAAATTCCCAGACCCGTAAAACACAACTTCCATTTTCGTGTGACAAACCATATCAATGCCAATGCCAGTACTATTAACGAAATCTCAAGATAGAGGTTGTCAATCAGCAGCGTGAGAAAGAAAAGTACCAGCATTAATAATCCTGAGACAAATATATACGGGCTCATGCCTTCTCTGAAAAGAACAATGAAGAGGGAAAAGAAGACTACTGTCGAGCCCATATCGGGTTGCAGTGCTATCAGAAGGGCGGGCAACACAATAATGGCTGCCGAGATAAAAAGTACTTCAGGTTTCTTAAGGTCCTGTTTTCTCGAACTCAGGTATGCCGATAATGCCAGAACTGTGCCAAATTTTGCAAATTCCGATGGTTGTAAAGTCAGTCCGCCTACTTCAAACCACGATCTGGCCCCGTTTATTTCTTTTCCCAGTACAAGTACAAACAATAGCAATAACATAAGGCCCCCGTAAATAAAATAGGCAAAGAATAAATAAAATCTGTTATCGACAATCACAACAAATACAGCAATTACCAGTGTGGCTATTATCCACACGAACTGTTTCCCGTATCTTTGAGACATATCGAGGATCTCCTTATGTTCTTCGTTGTAAACCGCAGCATAGATATTGAACCAGCCCATGATCACCATGAGAAGAAAGATCATTATTGTGACCTTATCCAGACGTCCCCATATATTAATGTTCCGTTTCACCCTCTTCAAGTAGATTTAGCTGCAGCATTCTTTCCTCCTGCCATTTATTAACGATCTCGCCTTTTATGTATTTCTCGATCATCAGGCTGGCAATTGGTGCGGCAAATGTTGACCCGTATCCTGCATTTTCGACAAAGGCCATGATGGCAATTACCGGTTTATCCTTCGGAGCAAAGGCTATGAAAACGGAATGCTCCTTACCATGAGGATTCTCAGCTGTCCCCGTTTTTCCGCAAACGATAATATCCTCCAATGCAGCTCCTGTTGCCGTAGAACCAGGCCCACCGTTAACTGTCTTTTCCATTCCGTTAACTATTGACTCGAAGTTTGAAGAATCAATATTTATCACATGTTTCGTGGTAAATCCCGGATCAATTTTCTTGTCTTCTCCTATCGATTTTACAATATGAGGGGTATAGAAATAACCTCTGTTGGCCACAGCAGCCACCATGTTGGCCAGCTGAAGCGGCGTTGTTCCTATCTCTCCCTGTCCGATTGCCATCGAGATGACTGTAAGCGCTTTCCATCTGTTTTCGCCATAATATCTGTCAAAATAACTTACAGAAGGAATGAAACCGGGTAATTCGTTGACAATATCTGTGCCGAGTCTGCTTCCAAATCCAAATTCATTAACATATCCTTTCCACTTTTCAAAAGCAGCTGATACTGAGGGATAAACCTGATTTTCAAGAACTCGTCTGTAAACCTGGCAAAAATAGGAATTGCACGAGTTGGATATAGCATCTTCAAGATCGAGCGGGGAACTGTGTGAATGACATCCGACAAAGAGATAACCATTATTGCAGCCAAAAAGTGTCGAAGGTACAATAACCTGCTCCTGAAGCCCTATGAGTCCGTTTATGGGTTTAAAAGTAGATCCGGGAGGGTATGAGGCCTGAACAGCCCTGTTAAACAGAGGCCGGGAAATTGTATCTGCATTTAACCTGGCAAAGTTTTCTGAACGGATTCGGCCGACAAGCAGTCCGGGATCAAAGTTTGGTGCCGACACAAGAGCCAGAATCTCACCTGTGGTTGGTTCAATAGCAACAATACTACCCCTTTTATTCTTCATTAACATCTCTCCGTACTCCTGCAGATCCTCGTCAATAGTGGATATTATATCTACTCCCTGAAGAGCAGTTGTATCCATCCTTCCCTGAGCATACGATCCCTTTATCCTGCTGTAAACATCTACAAGGTATATTTTGACCCCTTTTTTACCTCTGAGTTCACTTTCGTAAGCCTCTTCAATGCCAAGCTTTCCTATATAATCTCCGGGCTTATAGTAGGGGTTTTTCCTGATAATATTTTCGTCAACCTCGCTAACGTAACCCAGCACATGAGCAGCTATCGGTTTTGAATATTTTCTCAGAGTTCTGGGCTGTACATAAAACCCGGGATACTCAAACATCTTCTCCTGAAGGCTGGCGTAGGTTTCGGCAGATAACTGTTTCAAAAAAACAGATGGAGCCCTTCTGGAATATGAAACTGCAGCTTTAAGCCTTTCCCTGAAAATCCCGATTGAGATATCAAGTAATTTGCAGAACCTGGCTGTATCCATCTCAGTGACCTGTGCCGGTACAACCATGAGGTCGTATGCCGCCTGATTTAAAACAAGAGGCTTCCCGTTTCTGTCATATATCAGTCCACGGGCAGGATACTGGGTCACATAACGGAGTACATTATTGTCAGCCGACAGCCTGTATGAATCTTCAAGCACCTGGATCTGGAAGAGCCTTATTATGAGAATAAGGGTGGAGAAGGCGATCAGGGCCATTATTACATATTTCCTGTTTATGAACGGATCTTTCATATCCTTATTCTTGCCCGTCCTTTTCTGAAATATTCAGCCAGAAGAATAAACGCCATTGTGAAGACTGCACTTAACAATACTCTAAGAAATGTCCTGAAGAAATCATCCAGCCTGAATACTTCAAGATAAAAGAGAGCCGTATGATGGATCAGAACTATAAGAGAAGTATAAATCAGATACCATTTGATACCATAGGTGGCCATTGAAAGACCCGATCCGGATTCATATCCGTCGCGTGGTGATATTAACCTGAGAATGTAGGGTCGGGAAAAAGCTGCCAGCACTGTGGCTGAGGTGTGCATACCCGGTGAACCAGAGAAAAAATCGATGATCAGGCCTGTGAGGAAAGCTATAATGAGCAGAATCCATGATGGCAGTTCAGCAGGAAGCAGCAGGATGACCATTACATAAACATACGGATTGACATAGCCGCTGAACTGGATATTGTTAAACAGCAGAACCTGAAGAAAAATCAACAGGATAATTGCCAGGCCGAACCTTATAATTGAATTAATCATTGAAACTGGTTTTCAAGTTCAAGCCGTTCGATCTTCTTAAGGTTACCAACAATATTGACAAAGTAAATCTTCTTAAAATCTTCAAGGAGCGAAACTTTTATCTGGTAGAAGTCACTTCCTGTTTTCTCTGCCTCAGCTACTGTCCCAATTTTGATACCTTCAGGAAAAAGCGCTGAAAAACCTGTGGTCTCAATAGTATCCCCTTCATTTACTATTACATGCTGTGGTATTTCATTAAGGACAACTTTCCGGTAGTCTCTGCCGTCCCAGCTGAGCGACCCGAAATAACCGTTCGATTTTAATCTGGCGCTGATCTTGAAATCGATGTTAAGTAACGACATGGCAACTGAAAAATTCTCGGAGGTTCCGACGATCACTCCCACAATACCTCCGTCTGTTACTACACCCATATCAGTCTGAATACCCTGTTTTGAACCTTTATTGACAGTAAAAAAGTTCTTTTGCCTGTTTACCGAGTGGTTAATTATTTCAGCGCTTATATACTCATATTGTTGCTGGTATACTGTATCGCCAACAGTAATAAAAGGTGTTTCATCATTAACAACAAGCCTGTCCAGCCTGTTTTTCAGTGCGGTATTCTCTTTAGCAAGTACTTCGTTGATTTCCCTTAGATTGAGATAGTTATGCAAATCATTGGCATTTCTTTCAATACCATATGTTAGCCCCCTTAACCCCTTAACCACTCTGCTGTTATGATAGTTGTTCCCTGTAACAAGCAAGGAAAATGCTATTCCCTCGAGAATAAGAAAAACAATCAGATTGTTGTATCCCGCCAGAAAATTCAGCAGATTCCTCATTCACGCTAAATGGTTATCTCATTAGGAATGGAAATTTCTCCACGTTTTTCAAAGCAACTCCGGTACCTCGTGCAACAGCATGCAGAGGATCTTCAACAACATTGAAATTAATATTTATTTTATCAGCCAGCCGTCGGTCGAGACCCCTGAGTAATGCTCCTCCGCCTGCAAGGTAGATTCCCTTGTTGACGATATCGGCGTAAAGCTCAGGCGGTGTCTGTTCCAGAACGCTCAGAAGAGCAGCTTCGACCTTTGTAAGCGACTTATCCAGACAATAAGCAATTTCCTGATATGAAATAGGTATTTCGATCGGAAGTGATGTCATAATATTAGGTCCCCGTACAATATAATCGGCCGGAGGATTATCGATATCCGGCAAAGCTGCACCCACGGCGATTTTAATATCTTCCGCAGTCCGTTCTCCTATTTTGATGTTATGCTGATGCCTCATATAAGCCTGGATGTCAGCTGTAAATCCGTCACCCGCAATTCTGATCGACTTGTTGCAGACAATCCCCCCCAGGGCAATAACGGCAATTTCGGTAGTGCCTCCACCTATATCAATCACCATACATCCTTCGGGTGCTTCAACATCAAGACCAATACCTATTGCTGCAGCCATAGGCTCATAAATCATATAAACGTCACGTCCTCCGGCATGTTCTGAAGAATCACGCACAGCCCTTATTTCTACCTCTGTACTGCCTGAAGGAATGCAGACGACCATCTTAAGTGACGGAGAGAAGAATTTTGGTCCTTTGTTTATCATTTTGATCATTCCCCGGATCATCAGCTCCGCAGCGTTGAAATCAGCAATTACACCATCACGCAATGGTCTTACCACCTTAATGTTTTCATGGGTCTTCCCATGCATCTGCCTGGCTGTTTCTCCTATTGCAATAAGCTTTCCGGAATTTTTATCCATGGCAACAATAGAGGGTTCATCAACAACAATTTTATCGTTATGTATGATAATTGTATTTGCTGTCCCAAGATCTATGGCAATTTCCTGTGTTAAAAATGAAAATAGTCCCATTCTGTGAGAGAATTAATTTTATTAGTTGTCAATGTTTAAAATGTCTTACACCTGTAAATACCATTGCTACATTATTTGAGGTACAATAATCAATCGATTCCTGATCACGTACCGAACCTCCAGGTTGAACAATAGCCGAGATGCCGGCTTTATGGGCAATCTCAACACTGTCAGAAAAGGGGAAGAAAGCATCTGAAGCCATAACGGCACCTTTAAGATCAAAACCGAAATTACGAGCCTTTTCAATAGCCTGTTTCAGGGCATCAACCCTCGAAGTCTGACCTATACCACTTGCACACAGCTGCCCGTTTTTGGCAAGCACAATGGCATTCGACTTGCTGTGCTTTACAATCTTGTTTGCAAAAACAAGATCATCTGTCTCCCTTTTTTCCGGAATTCGTTCTGTCACAGGCTTCATATCTTCCGCAGACTGGATGCTTAAGTCCTTTTCCTGCCACAACACTCCGTTCAGAAGTGATCTGAATGAGCTTGTGCCTGTCATTCCCTCTTTCCTGCCGAGGATGATCCTGTTCTTCTTTTGTTTAAGAATCCTGAGTGCCTCGTCGGTATATGAAGGAGATATAATGATCTCAAAAAATATCTTATCGATCTCAATTGCTGAATCCTGGGCAACCGGTCTGTTGGTTATAACAACTCCCCCGTAAGCTGATACCGGATCGCATGCAAGGGCATCTTTCCATGCATCGGTCGAATTAGTGCGTGTAGCAACTCCGCAGGCATTATTGTGCTTTATAATTACGAATGTCGTCTCACTGAATTCGTCAATCAGATTTAAGGCCGAATCAATATCCAGGAGATTATTATACGATATCTCCTTTCCGTGATATTTTTCAAATATTTTTCCGGGATCGCCGTAAAAGATCCCCTTCTGATGAGGATTCTCCCCGTATCTTAAAGGAGTGTAAGAATCTATACTTTCCCTGAATGCTGTTATTCCCTCCTTACGGTTGAAATACCTGAATATGGCAGTATCATAATTTGAAGATGTCTTAAAGGCCTCAGCAGCATAAAACCGCCTTTCTGCAATAGAAGTAGTCCCGTTTTTCTCCCTAAGGAGCTTAAGAAGTCCGGGGTACTGCTCCCTCCCCGACACAATAAGAACATCTTCGTAATTCTTGGCCGCTGCCCTTATCAGCGAGATCCCGCCTATGTCAATTTTCTCAATAATTTCGCTCTCCTCATTGACCGATTGAACTGTTTTTTCAAACGGATAGAGATCAACGATCACCAGATCAATTTCCGGAATATTATAATTTTCAATCTGCCCCAGATCTTCTGAATTATTACGCCGTGCAAGAATCCCGCCAAAAACTGAAGGATGCAGGGTCTTTACCCTGCCTCCGAGAATTGAGGGATAAGTAGTAAGACTCTCAACGGTTTCAGCCGCGATTCCAAGGTCCTGAATAAAACTGAAGGTTCCCCCCGTTGAAAAAATCTTTATGTTCAGTTCATGCAGAATTCTGACTATTTCATCTAAGCCATCTTTGTAAAAAACTGAGACCAGCGCACTCTTAATTTTTTTATCGCTCATTATCTGATATTTATGATTGCCTCCTCCCGGATTTATCAGGCGTTTAAAAATAGATATTTTTTTAATATCCTCAATGCAAAATAATTATGAATATGAACATTTGATTCTATCACCGTGGATTTTCTTATCTTTGATCACCCATATTGAATTTTATTTTGTACTAATGTATTTCAGACTTTTTAAAGAGAGCATCGTTTTCGCAATCAACTCAGTGATTGTTAATAAATTAAGGACATTCCTGTCGTTATTCGGAATTACAATTGGCATTTTTTCGATAATCTCGGTATTCACGGTTATCGACTGGATGGGAAATTCAATCCGCGACAGTATCAATTCGATGGGCAGTAATGTTATTTACGTCCAGAAGTACCCCTGGTCGTTTGATTCGGACATTGAATGGTGGGATATTATCTCGTGGCCGTCAATTACTCTGGAGGATTATCAGACGATTATGGAAAAATCAGCCAAAACCGGGTCTGTATGCTTTGGAGCATTTGAAACCGAACTGATCAAATATGAAAAAAATGTTGCCAACGATGCCATTTTAGGGGGTGTGACTCCTGATCTTGAAAAGGCGGTCACGTTTGAGATAGGGAGTGGCAGGTATTTCTCCCCTCTTGAGTACACCAGCGGAAGTAATGTCGCAGTTTTAGGCTCTGAGGTTGCTGAAAGACTTTTTGAGGATACTGATCCAATTGGAAAGGAAGTTACCATAGCCGGTTTCAGGACCAGGATCATCGGGATCATTAAGAAAGAGGGTAAAGGAGGTATAAGCCTGAGCAACATTGACCAGATAACCCTTGTTCCTCTTAATTTTGGAAGAAATTTCATTAATCTCAGGAACAGATTTATCGAGTCGCAGATCATGGTCAGAGCCAAACCAGGAGTACAGGTTCAGGAGCTCTCCGATGAAATTACAATGATTTTAAGAGCTTCACGCAGACTTAGCCCGGCAGAGACCTCAAATTTTTCGGTGAACCGGTCAAGTATGCTGTCGCAGGGATTCGACGCTGTATTTAAAGGGATCAACCTGGGAGGCTGGATAAT
The DNA here is from genome assembly GCA_963736675.1 of uncultured Bacteroidales bacterium. GTDB lineage: Bacteria > Bacteroidota > Bacteroidia > Bacteroidales > VadinHA17 > LD21. The sequence continues at coordinate 601,940 of CAVTPT010000001.1, read as the reverse complement.
AGGCGGATTTGCCATTCTTGTGGGAGGTTTCGGTATTGCCAACATAATGTATGTCTCGGTAAGGGAGAGGACGAACATTATCGGAATCCAGAAAGCACTGGGAGCAAAAAAACATTTTATTCTTCAGCAGTTCCTTACCGAATCAGTTCTGCTTTCGGTTCTTGGGGGGATGCTGGGACTTTTGCTTATTTTCCTGGCTACAGTTGGAATAAATTACCTTTATGAACTGAATATGCACCTTACTGTGGGTAACACTTTTCTCGCCATTTTCATTTCAGCTGTTATCGGCATTGTGGCAGGCTATGCTCCGGCGTACAGTGCTGCCAGAATGAATCCTGTTGATGCAATCGGATTCTCATTCTGATAATATCATGTTCTCATCCACCCATAATGTAAGCTTAACAAACTGATCGACCGATAATTGTTCAGGCCTCAGGTGTGATCCGGTAAAATCCTCTGTTTTAAGTTTGAATGCCGATCTTACCGAGTTTTTCAGTGTTTTCCTCCGTTGATTGAATGTAGCTTTTACAACCCTGAAAAATAGTTTCTCATCACATCCCAGATTGCTTATTACATTTCTTCTAAGCCTGATGACACCCGATTTGACCCTGGGTGGAGGGACAAATACATGTTCTGATACGGTAAACAGGTATTCAGCGGAGTAGAAAGCCTGTATGAGAACACTGAGAATGCCGTAGGTCTTTGAACCCGGAGGGGCACAGATCCTTTCGGCAACCTCCTTCTGGAACATACCACAGATCTCTTCTATTTTGTCGCGATGTTCAAGAGCCCTGAATAGTATCTGCGAAGATATGTTGTATGGGAAATTGCCGATGATTGCCATTTTACCTTCGAAGGAAGCACTTATATCAAAATTGAGAAAATCACCTTTTATAATATTCCTGAGCTCAGGCAGGTTCTTCTGCAGATAACTCACCGACTCTTCATCGATCTCAATAACCCTGAAATCGGGGAAATGCCTTTCGAGCAGACAGCGTGTCAGAATGCCCATACCAGGTCCGATCTCCAGAACCGAAGTGTATCCTTCGCCAGTAAGGGCTCCGGCTATCTTAACTGCAATATTTTCATCTTTAAGAAAATGTTGCCCGAGGGATTTTTTTGGTCGTACCTTCCCCATTTATTCCGATATGAATAGTCAAAATTAAAACTGAAGAAATTCTCTTCCAAACTTTCTCCAGATAGGAATCTTAAGCGATTCCAGAAAGACGATAAACCTTTTGAGCAAATTGTAGTAAAGTGTTACAAAAAGTCCTGCAACCATAAGCCATATTGCAAACACATTAAATACCAAAGTATCGATCTTAAGGTTGCCGATCTGCTTGTAGGGAGCATAAAAATGTGCACGGCCATATCTCGATCCGGGCTTCATAAATACAGGATCCGCTTTCTGGATGAGCTTACGGTCTGAATCATATATTCTGTTTGTAGCCAGCCTGTTAAGGACAACGTTGGCTACATTTTCGTTATAATCCATGTCTCTCATACCGAGAAAGGCTTCTTCTCCCATCCTCTTTCTTATGAGGTTGTAAACCGAATCACGCTGAATTGACAAAATACGGCTCTTGTCCCTTATTACTGATCTTATACTATCGAGGTACAATTTTGCCTGATCGCCCGCATAATCATTAAAAGCATCAACATTCATCCTGTCAGTCCAGCTACCCGGTTTAATACCTGTAACAGATGATAATTCCTGAATATGATAGTTGATCTTCCTGAAATTATTCTCATTGAACTCATGGTATTCCGGATCTTTAACGGACGAGCGGCTCTCATCAATTTTCACTTTTAGTGTTGGAAGAAGGAACGATGCATACCAGTCATTCTGGCTGATCTCCATATCATATCTGAAAAAAGGCTTTTCAAATTTGTTGCTTTTGAACTCCTCAACCATCAGGGCCTCGTATGCCCATCTTGTAACCATCACGTCGCCAACGACGGGGACATAGACCTTTCTGCTTATCGATTTATGAAGATCGTCGAATTTGATCATTGCCCCTCCAAGAATCAGCATGGGCACCAGCAGAAGGGGTATGAGTATATAGATACTGACGGCTGTCCGCATACCTGCTGAGATATTCAGACCCAGCATATTACCGAAACAGGCTGTCGAAAACAGTATCAGCCATTGTTGAAGATGCATCCCTCTTACCTCGAGAACAAAGTTAGCCACAACTACAAACAGGAGTGACTGGATGGCAGAGAGCGCAAAAAGAAAGTTTATCTTTGAAAACAGATAGCTTAACCGGCTTAAATTCAGATACTTTTCCCTTTCAAGTATCTTTCTGTCCCTGAATATCTCTTCCGCACTTACTGTTAGTCCGATAAACAGGGCAACAATAACCGACATGAAAAGGAAAACGGGATAATTCTTGTTGGCAGAGAATATGTAGGCGCCATTCTCGCTATATTTTGAAATATAGCTCAGGATCAGAGCAAGCAAAGGTACCTCAAGAAGGTTAATAGTCATATACTGGCGGTCGGCCAGCTTCCGGATAATGTTTCTTTTTATGAAAGTCCTTATCTGATCCAACTTTTTAGGAACCCTGAAATTGCTGGGTGGCAGTGGTAATTTATCCGGCATCTTTTCCAGGGCGGGCATCATCTTGCGCTTATACCTCTCATTCCATTCCTTTGGGCTTATCTGCCTTTCTTTACCTGCATAGCCGGCATTGTCAATTACTTTTACCTCGATTATATGAAGTATGTTATCAGCCTCAATGTTCCCGCAGTTGGGGCATTCGCTTTCAGCAGCGTTTGCCTGTGATGTTTCGGTTTTAAAATAAACAAGGGCCTCTACCGGATCACCGTCATAAATCATAAATCCACCCTTATCAAGTATCCATAGTTTGTCGAACATTTTAAGGACATTTGATGAAGGCTGATGTATTATGGCAAAAACAAGCTTCCCGCTCATTGCCTGGTTCTTCAGCAATATCATCACCTTTTCTGAATCGAAGGATGATAGCCCCGAAGTAGGTTCATCAACGAAAAGGACGACAGGCTCGCGCATAAGCTCCAGTCCTATATTTAACCTCTTCCGCTGACCACCGCTTATTTTTTTATTGAGAGGATCTCCTACCTGGAGATCCCTGATTTCATACAGATCGAGGTCTAACAGTACCTTATCAACGGTTGCATTAAGCTGCTCTTCATTATAATCGCTGAAACATAAACGGGCGTTAAAGTAAAGATTCTGATATACAGTCAGCTCCTCAATAAGCATGTCATCCTGGGGAACAAACCCGATAAGTCCTTTCAGTATTTCGGAATCGGCATGGATATCATAACCATTAATATATAAGTTCCCTGATTTCGGTTCCAGTTTCCCGTTCAGAATGTTGAGCATGGTAGTTTTTCCAACACCACTGCCACCCATCAGGCCAGTAAGGTTGCCTGATTCAATCCTGAAATTCATTTTCCTGACACCGTTATCCGAATTCTTGAAAAGAAATTCAACATTGTGTCCTTCAAAAACAATTTTTTCAGGGAACTTTCTGGAAACAAATTTCTTATAAATCCTCGAAAAATATATCGGATCTATACCCTGTCCTTTTATGTTTACTCCCCTTTCAAGGAGATACGGACGGCAGGCTATGATGTCGCGTCCTTTGAAATAGAGAGTCAGAGGTCCGTCATAAGTCATTATCAACGATCCTGTACTCCCGATATGCAGTACAATAAGCTGGCCCCTGAAGCCCTTCAGCCTTATGTGCCGCCATTTTTCATAATTTTTATACTGCTCTGCAGCCCATAATTTTGGATTCTCATTTTCAATTATCAGGATACAATCAGAAGATACCTCATCATACTTTCTTCCGATCATAAATGCGCATGCATTGTCGTACTCCTTCTTTGAGATATTGAAAGTACGGGCTACAATATCAATGATTGTCTGTTCCTGTTCCGAAACGCTTCCGTCTTCGGAGGTGAACTCCAGCAGCTGAAGGAAGACTATCATTCTTTCTTCAAGAAAGAGGCCCTTCTTGATCTGCCTGCAGATATTAGTGATCTGGAATGTTATGAGTGAATCTTCGTCAGACAGCTCAGCCTTGTCAACGCTTCTCAGCTCGTTTGAATAAAACTCAAGGTTATTCTCAAAAAGAGCATAGTACTCCTCTTCAAGTTCCCTGTTCAGGTACCTTCTCAGGTAACTGCGCAGGATCTTTTTGCCTCTCGAGGAAATACCACCGGGGTTAATGGTGGAAACAATAGCAAAAATATGGATCAGTGCAAGTAATACAGACTCCCTCATAGAAATAAAGATAAAAAAAGACCGCAAAGGTGATGCTTTGCGGTCGCCCTATCATGACTAAATCATAATACTATTTGTGATCTGACCCCTTCAATTGCCTTGGTGATGTCAATAATGTTATCATTTGTAAGACTTGTTCCGAGGCCTTCATATACTTTTTTGATTGGGTCAAGCAGTTTCAGAAAATCGCTTATGCTCGGATCCTGAGCATATGGCTGGGTGATTTCGAGGAAAATCTGAAATGACGACTTCTGCTCCAGCAGTACCCCTGCAATTCCTGCATACTGGTAAGCTGTTTCAGAAACATGTGTAGTAAGATACATCCCCTCAACCCAGGCACCACCAACAACAAGCAGAGCCAGAGTCTGCTGGTCGTTTTCACTAAGATGTGCATATGTATTATTAAATGCATCTGTCAGTATCTTAACCAGTTCTTCCCTGTTGTCAAAATTAACTTTGATCTGGTCATAAAGCTTCTCATCATAAACTTCCGACATATTCAGTTCAGTAGCCAGAAGCCTTATAGCATCCAGATAATTGATAACTTCCTGTTGCATATTATAAAGGGTTACATAGCTCAGATCAGCTCCGTAAACTCCCAGGTTGATCGCCCGGTTGGTAGAGGTAAAATACTTTTTCGAATTCTCAACAGGATTTGTAATGCCAATTATATAACCAACCTCAAGTCCGGTCAGCATTTTGATCACTTCCGCCGATGTGGGCAAAGGATAAACATTCTTTTCAATCTCACTCTCGATCGATTTAACCTGCTCAAGCTCAACCTTTTTCTGTTCCTTACTGGCCCCCTGGTTTTTGCATGACGGTAAGAATGTAATGCCTGTTATCAGCACCGGAAGTATAACAACTGCAATCGTCTTTTTCATATTTGATAGTTTTGATTTAATACCCGTAAAAACGCCTATAAAAATAATAAATATAATTAAAATAGAGGTCTGCTGATTATCTATTTTGTAATTATTAAGTGGACTTAAGTTATATGTTGCTAATATCCAGTTTTTTCAGTGAGCAAAGCTTTAAGTTATTCTTTTATTCCGCCTCTGCTTATTATCCTATTTTTCACTATCTTTAGCCCCCTGAAAAATCATTATTTTAATGAGTTGGAATTTCGACGAACCTGTTCATAGAGAAGGGACTGACTGCCTTAAATATGACTTCAGAAAAGAGGTTTTTGGCGTCAGCGATATTATTCCGATGTGGGTTGCCGATATGGATTTTAAAACCCCTGAATTCATTGTCGCTGAGATGCGGAAACGTCTCGATCACGAAATTTACGGTTACTCGGTACGCCCCGAAGAATATTTCAGCTCAATAATATCGTGGCTTGATGTGAGACACAACTGGCAGATTGACAGAGACTCGATTATATTTACACCGGGTATAGTCCCTGCTCTGAACTTCTGCACACTGGCATTTACAAAACCCGGCGACGGTATAATTGTACAGCCTCCCGTCTATTTTCCCTTCTTTTCAGCCGTGGAGAAGCATGACCGCAAACTGGTGTATAACAGACTTGCGGAATCAGGAAATACCTGGAAGATGGATACGGATTCTCTCATAAAAAGCATTGATGAAACAACAAAGATGATTTTTATCTCCAACCCCCATAATCCTGTCGGAAGATGCTGGACAAGAGATGAACTTTCGGAACTTGCGGGTATCTGCCTCAGTAAAAACATACTGATGGTCTCCGACGAGATCCATTCTGACCTTGTCCTTCCGGGTTACAGACACACCCCATTGGCTTCCCTTTCGGGTGAGATCGCTGAAAGAACCATTACATGCATTGCCCCGAGCAAGACTTTCAATCTCGCAGGATTATCTACTTCGTCCGTAATAATATCCAATCCTGCCTTAAGAGCTTCTTTTAATGCAACAGAGGCGAATCTTCATGTCGGAAACGGTAATATCTTTGGCACGGTGGCTTCAGTAGCTGCGTATAAATACGGACACAAATGGCTTGATGAACTTCTTGTATATATCGACGATAATATAAAATTTGTGACAGGATATCTTGGTGAGATGATCCCTGAAATAGTACCTGTGGTCCCTGAGGCGACATATATGATCTGGCTCGATTGCCGGAGAATAGGGATGTCAGGTAAGAAGCTTCAGGACTTTTTTGTCAGGTCAGCAGGTGTCGGAATTAGTGAAGGATCGGCCTTTGGACCCGGGGGAGAAGGATTTATAAGAATGAATATTGCTACCAGCCGGCAGATAATAGTAAAGGCAATGGAAAATATCAGGAAAGCAGTATCCGGTTTGAAGTAAAATATAATTGAATGATAAAAAGAATAAAAGTACGTCTTACCCTCGAGGATGGCACAATTTATAGCGGAATGTCATTCGGATCGGAATGCCCTGCCGCCGGCGAAGTTGTCTTCAACACGGCAATGACAGGTTATCCCGAAAGCCTGACCGATCCCTCATATCGCGGACAGATATTATGTCTTACATATCCCCTGGTTGGTAACTACGGAGCCCCGGGAAAAAGCGAAGAGAATGACCTTTTCAGGTTTTATGAGTCATCTTCAATACATATTTCGGGATTGATAGTATCGGATTATTCCTTTGAATACAGTCACTGGAATGCAACTGAAAGTCTTGATGAATGGCTTAAAAGAAATAATATACCCGGAGTTTACGGGATTGATACAAGGGCGCTTACAAAAAGGATCAGGGAAAAAGGGGCTATGCTGGGCAAACTGGAACCTGAAGGAACAGAAATCGAATTTTATGACCCGAACAAGGTAAATCTTGTTGCCGAAGTAAGTACAAGGAGTAAAAAGGTATATGGTAGCGGAAAATACAGGATACTCCTTGTTGATTGTGGAGTAAAGTACAATATTATCAGGAACCTCCTTAAACGCGACACCACAATAATCAGAGTACCATGGGATTATGATTATCACAGCGAGCAGTACGACGGACTCTTCCTGTCCAATGGACCAGGCGATCCAAAAATGTGTACCAGCACAATTAATAACATCCGTAAATCATTCTCAGGACAGATCCCCGTTTTTGGTATATGCCTTGGTAATCAGCTGATGGCACTTGCCTCAGATGCAGACACTTATAAACTCAAATACGGACACAGGAGTCATAACCAGCCTGTACTCCAGGTTGGAACCGACAAAGCTTACATAACATCACAGAATCATGGGTTTGCAGTAGACAATAATACACTGAACGATGACTGGGAACCTCTTTTTATCAATATAAACGACCAGACGAACGAAGGGATGCGACACAAATCCATGCCATTCTTCTCAACCCAGTTCCATCCTGAAGCATCAGGCGGTCCGACTGATACCGATTACCTGTTTGACATTTTTATAGAAAGTATAAAAAGGATCAACGGTTAACATCCCGTATAAAAATTAACACTCACCGGAAAAAGTATCTCCTGCCATAGTCCGGAATATTATTGATATTCACGGCATACGACAGGAGATATTTAAATTCTTACAGCAGGCCGCCGGCTAAGAGTTGTAATTCATCATCTTTTCGGCAAATTCCGATGCCGGAGTATTCCTGAAACATTTCATCCTGCTTTCAAAAATGCCGGCTATCTCTTTATTGCACAGATTTCCTATGCTTCCCTCGTGAACGTAGTCAGAGAGGGATGTTTTTGAAAATGAACCGTTTTTGACCAGCTCGGATACTGCCTTGTAAGCATCCCTGAATGGGATTCCCTCTTTTACGAGGCGATTCACCTCTTCGGTGCTGAAAATAGTATTGTAAACCGGATTCTCAGTTATATTCTTCCTGACCTTTATGTTATTCAGCATCAGAAGCATGATCCCGATACAATCGGTGAGCTCCCTGAAAGCATCGAAAATGATCTGTTTCAGTACCTGAAGATCCCGGTGATATCCCGAAGGAAGATTGTTTATGAGCATGCTGATCTGGTTGGGTAATGCCTGGATACTGTTTGACCGGGCCCTGATAAGTTCAAAAACATCAGGATTCCTTTTTTGCGGCATTATGCTGGAGCCTGTAACATACTCATCGGGAAAATCCACAAATTTAAATTCAGCGCTCATATAGAGGCAGATATCCATGGAGAATCTTGCCAGGGTCTGGGCAAGGGATGCCAGTGCCGATGCAATTGCCAGTTCAATCTTACCACGACTGAGGCTCGCATATGCCGAGTTATAAAGAAGATCGTCAAACTCAAGCAGACTGGAAGTAAGGTGCCTGTTGAGCGGCAGGGTTGTCCCGTATCCTGCAGCAGTACCAAGGGGATTCCTGTTATTTAATGTACGGGCTGAACCAAGGAGGAGCACGTCGTCAGTAAGACATTCGGCATATGATCCAAACCACAGGCCGAACGATGAGACCATTGCAGGCTGCATATGTGTATAGCCGGGGAGCAGTACATCCCTGTACTGTTCACTCAGCGACTGAAGCTTAGCAAAAAGCTTCCGTATGAGAAGCCCGAGCTTGTCGATCTCTTCCCTTGTATATAACCTGATATCGACAAGCACCTGGTCATTTCTCGAACGGCCCGTATGTATTTTCTTTCCTGTGGCACCAAGGATGGAGGCCATCTCCTTCTCAATCTGGGAGTGAATATCTTCCACATCGGGCTCAATAATAAGCCTTCCCTCCTCATCGAGAACCAGGAGGGAATGAAGCGCCTTCAATAAATCCTCCAGCTCAGCTTTCGAGATCAATCCGACATCCTGAAGCATTATTACATGTGCCATCGACCCGACAATATCCCATTTTGTAAGTGCCAGATCAGTATCCCTGTCTTTGCCTGCAGTAAACTCAATTATTGCGGGCTCGGGAGTAATTCCCTTTTCCCATAGTTTCATTTTCGTGACAATTATTTAATGATCAGAAGATTCCGGCTTCATTATTTCTTTTTCCTGCTTTCTTCCACTATAGCCCTGTGAGCCATAAGCCTGATGGCATTTATCCGGATGAAGCCCCGGCTGTCGGTCTGGTCAAAACCGCCTTCTATATCCATACTTGATAATCTCTTGTTGTAGAGTGATGAAGGTGATTCACGGCCCTCAATCATGACATTTCCCTTATAAAGACAAAGATGAACACTGCCGTCGATCAATTCCTGGCTTTTTTCGATAGCTGCCATCAGAAAGTCCATTTCGGGACTGAACCAGAAACCATAATAGATCAGCTCGGCAAACTTGGGAGTAAGCATATTCCTGAGCCGCATAACCTCCCTGTCCATTGCTATACCTTCAATATCCCTGTGGGCCATATGAAGTACTGTCGCTGCCGGAGTTTCATACACTCCCCTCGACTTGATACCAACATACCGGTTCTCAACCATATCAAGCAACCCGATTCCATTCTTGCCTGCCAGCTCGTTCAGGTATGTAAACATTTCATATGATTCTTCCCTGACTGTTCCGTCATCCTTATTGACAATCTTCGAGGGAATCCCGTTTTTAAAATAGACAACTATGTGTGTTTCCTTATCAGGGGCGTCCTGTGGCATCACCATTTTTTCGAGCATATTTTTCTGCATGGCAAACATAGGATCCTCAAGGATTCCTGCCTCATGGCTTATATGCATCAGATTATCATCCTCGCTGTAAGGTTTGTCAATACTGGCTTTTACAGGAATCTTCTTCTCTGCAGCATATTTCAGCAGGTCAGTCCTGCCTTTGAATGTCTCGAGAAACTCCCTGTCTTTCCAGGGGGCAATAACTTTAATATCAGGTTTGAGAGCATAATAACAGAGTTCAAACCTTACCTGGTCGTTGCCTTTACCGGTTGCACCATGAGCAACTGCACCGGCCTGCTCACTGATGGCAACCTCTATCTGTTTCTTGGCTATCAACGGCCGTGCAAGCGCTGTCCCAAGCAGGTATCTCTCCTCATATATGGCGTTGGCCATTATGGCTTTAAAAACATAGTCGTCGATAAATTCCTTCTTAAGGTCAGATATAATAACCTTTGATGCCCCCAGCTGTAAAGCCTTCTTTCTGCACTCCTCAAAGTTATCAGCCTGGCCGACATCAGCCACAAAAGCGATCACTTCATAATTTTTTTCTATCAACCATTTCAGGATTACCGAAGTATCCAATCCACCACTGTAGGCAAGAACAACTTTTTCTTTCATTTTCTTTAAATTTCTGAACAAACAATCTGATAATTATTTTATATATGATTTCTTATTTATCTGTCTGTGCAGCCCGGGCAATATCAGCTCAAGGCATTTGTGAACCTCCGGAATCGTGATTCCGCTGCGGGGTATAACAAGGATAGTATCATCGCCGGCTATGGTCCCGGCAATCTCATACCTGCCTGCATTATCGATGTGATAAGCTGTCGAATTGGCGTTACCCGGAATTGTCCTTATCACAATAAGTCCGTTTGCCTCAACTATATCCCTGATAACCGGGACAATATTAAGCTTTATCCCCTGGTCGCCGGATATCTTTTTGTCGGTGATAATGGAATACCTGTAACTGCCTTTCCCGTCGTGGATCCTGCTTACTCCCAGTTGCCTGAGGTCCCGCGATAATGTGGCCTGTGTGCATTTTAACCCTTTCTCCTCAAGTTTCCTGAGAAGTCCTTCCTGTGAAGTTATAATCTCTTCATTCAATATTTTCTCAATGGCAGGAAGCCTTGTAGATTTTTGCATATTTATACATTGAAGTTGCAAATATATACACTTTTTTAATAAATCAGACTCTGTTTAAAAATTTATTATATTTTTGAGCCATAAATCCCGCTAATGAAAGACGACATTAAAAAAGTAGTAATTCTTGGTTCCGGAGCTCTTAAAATTGGTGAAGCCGGCGAATTTGACTATTCAGGATCGCAGGCTCTTAAAGCCCTGAGAGAGGAAGGGATTAAAACAGTCCTGATAAATCCCAATATTGCTACAGTTCAAACCTCCGAAGGGCTGGCAGACAAAATATATTTTCTTCCTGTCACCCCATATTTTGTAGAGAAGGTAATAGAAAAAGAGAGCCCCGACGGAATACTGCTTTCGTTTGGCGGGCAGACGGCTCTGAACTGCGGAACAGAATTATATAAATCGGGAGTGTTTGAAAAATATGGGGTCAGAGTTCTGGGGACTCCCGTGAAAGCCATAATGGATACTGAAGACAGGGAACTGTTTGTCCGGAAGCTTGATGAAATAGATGTCCGGACACCCAGGAGCATCGCAGTATCAGGTGTTGATGAGGCTATCGAAGCTGCTTCAAAGCTGGGATTCCCTGTAATTATCAGGGCTGCATATACACTTGGAGGTCAGGGTAGTGGTTTTGCATCCGACACTGCAGAGATGAAAGTTCTGGCATCCAAAGCATTTTCATATTCCGGTCAGATACTGGTGGAAGAATCACTTAAGGGATGGAAAGAGGTCGAATACGAGGTAGTGAGGGACAAGTTCGATAATTGCATCACCGTTTGCAACATGGAAAACTTCGATCCCCTGGGAATCCATACAGGTGAAAGCATAGTAGTTGCCCCCTCACAGACACTTACAAACAGCGAATATCATAAATTAAGGGAACTGTCGATAAGAATAATAAGACACATCGGAATTGTTGGAGAGTGTAATGTTCAGTATGCCCTGTCGCCCGACTCGGAGGATTACAGGGTGATCGAGGTAAATGCAAGGTTATCCCGGTCAAGCGCACTGGCATCCAAAGCCACCGGATATCCGCTGGCTTTCATTGCAGCAAAACTTGGAATAGGTTATGGTCTCCATGAGCTGAAAAACTCGGTAACCAAAAATACAACAGCATGTTTTGAACCGGCCCTGGATTATATTGTATGTAAAATACCCCGCTGGGATCTAAATAAATTCGAAGGCGTGTCGCATCAGATAGGGAGCAGCATGAAAAGTGTAGGTGAGGTTATGGCGATCGGAAAAACATTTGAAGAAGCCATCCAGAAAGGCCTCAGGATGATAGGGCAGGGAATGCACGGTTTTACAGGGAACCGCGATCTTGATTTCAGCGACATTGAAAGAGAACTGGCCGAACCTACCGACATGAGAATTTTTTCCATAGCCGAAGCCCTCGAGAAAGAGATGTCTGTAGATAGAATCTACGAGCTGACCAGAATCGATAAATGGTTCCTGTATAAACTGAGGAACATCATTAATATAAAGAATGAGCTCTGTACTTATTCAAAGATAGAATCAGTCCCTGCTGAATTGATTTCTCATGCCAAAATCAACGGATTCAGTGACTTTCAGCTGGCACGACACGTCCTTAAACCAGTCGCTGCTGAAATAAATGATGAGCTGATGAAGGTTCGGAGTTACCGTAAAACTCTTGGGATAGTACCCTATGTCAAACAGATCGATACGCTTGCTGCAGAGTACCCGGCTGTCACAAATTACCTGTACCTGACATATAGTGCCAGTGAGCACGATATCACATATACACACGACAAAAAATCAGTTATAGTTCTGGGATCAGGAGCGTACAGGATCGGTTCGAGTGTTGAATTTGACTGGTGTTCTGTAAATGCCGCCGATACAATAAAAAAAGAGGGATTCAGATCGGTAATGATCAATTATAATCCCGAAACTGTCAGCACCGATTATGATACCTGCGACAGACTCTATTTTGATGAGCTTACATTTGAAAGAGTGCTTGACATAATTGACCTCGAGGAACCCGGCGGAGTTATAGTCTCTGTTGGCGGTCAGATACCCAACAACCTTGCCATGAGGCTCTTCAAAGAAAATGTACCTGTGCTTGGAACCTCACCTGTCTCTATCGACAGGGCAGAGAACCGGCATAAGTTCTCAAATATGTGTGATAACCTGCTGATCGATCAGCCACGCTGGCAGGAACTGACTTCTATTGGGGATATTAATGAATTTGTAGACAGGATAGGATTCCCTGTACTTATAAGACCTTCATATGTTCTGTCGGGTGCGGCCATGAACGTGGTCTCGAACAAAAATGAATTATCCCACTATCTTGAACTTGCAGCTCAGGTTTCAAAACAGTATCCCGTTGTTGTTTCGGAATTTATTGAAAATGCCAAAGAGATTGAGATAGACGCAGTTGCAAAAGAAGGAGATATTATGGCTTATGCTATAAGCGAGCATGTTGAATTTGCCGGGGTTCATTCAGGTGATGCCACCATGGTTTTTCCTGCACAGAAGATTTATTTCGAGACAGCCCGCCGCATTAAACGGATCTCACGCCAGATAGCCAGGGAATTAAATATCTCAGGTCCGTTTAATATCCAGTTCCTGGCCAAGGACAACGATATCAAGGTTATTGAATGCAACCTGAGAGCAAGCCGCAGCATGCCTTTTGTCTCAAAGGTGCTGAAGACAAATCTTATTGAGCTTGCCACAAAAGTGATGCTCGGGGTTCCGGTTGAAAAACCCCATAAGTCGGTCTTTGATCTTGATTATGTAGGTGTAAAGGCACCCCAGTTCAGTTTCTCACGCCTTGCAAAAGCTGATCCTGTTCTTGGTGTCGATATGTCATCGACCGGAGAGGTAGGCTGTATCGGAGAAGGATTTTATGAGGCAATACTTAAAGCTATGTTCTCCGTCGGATACCGGGTACCTGTAAAAAGCATTCTGCTTTCAACCGGTCCTGCCCGCTCAAAGGTGGAACTCCTCAACAGTGCAAGGGCACTCCGCGAGAAAGGGCACAAACTCTATGCAACAAGAGGGACCCAGCTGTTTCTGAAGAATGCCGGGATAGAAGCCCATGTCGCCTACTGGCCTGACGAAAAAAAGTCTCCTAACACTATAGACCTGATAAAAAACCGTGAAGTGGATCTTGTTGTCAACATACCTAAAGACTTAAGTGCCACGGAGCTGGATAACGATTATTCCATCCGCCGGAGTGCAGTCGATTTCAATGTACCGCTTCTTACAAATTCACGTCTGGCGAGTGCTTTTATTCTTGCTTTCTGTAAGCTGAGCATTGATGCACTGGAAATTAAAAGCTGGGATGAATACAAGTAGGACTACCAGAAGACAATCGGAATTAAGATTATTGATCACTTTACATATCATGTAATTTTGTTGTGTCAGACTATGCCTTCTTAATATTCCTATACGAAATAACCTAAGATCATTTATATGGTATCATTTAGAAAAGCAACACTTTCCGACGCCCGGTCAATAACCGGATTTCAGTTAAAAATGGCATGGGAAACAGAAAACATGAAGCTCGACCACTCTACTGTCACCAATGGAGTCGGAGCAGTATTTGCCGACAGTACAAAAGGAGAATATTATGTGGCGGAATCGGAAGGTAGTGTTATCGCTTCGCTCCTGATAACTTATGAATGGAGCGACTGGCGTAATTCCAACATCTGGTGGATCCAGTCAGTATATGTTGTTCCCGAATTCCGCCGGCAGGGTGTTTTCAGACAACTATATCATCACATTAAAAATATCGCTGAAGAACAGGGAATTGCCGGATTAAGACTTTATGTCGAAACCGGAAATTCAAGGGCTCAAAAGACCTATGAATCGCTTGGAATGAGTTCTGAACATTATGCTTTCTACGAATGGATGAGGAAATGATCCATGCAATGGATACTTCTGATACTATTTATTCCCTATCTTTATTTCCTTCTCAGGATTTATAAGGGCCTTTTGCTGTTAAAACCATTTACTTCAGGCAACGGACAGAATGTTTTTGTTTCTGTAATAATTGCATGCCGTAATGAGGGAAAGAACATTCCGGTACTATTAAACTGCCTTGCGATCCAGGATTATAACCCCGGCATGTTTGAGGTTATTATGGTGGATGATAATTCGGAAGACACAACATTCAGTATTGCAGGCCAGTACCATGGGATAAAAAACATTAAAGTCATAAAAAACAGCAGCCGGGGCAAAAAGAGCGCCATCCGTACCGGTATCATGCAATCGTCGGGAGATCTGATAATAACAACTGATGCTGATTGCATTATGGGAAAAAGCTGGATCAGCACAATTGTATCATTTTTCAGCGAAAACCTGCCGGATATGATAATAGGCCCTGTCAGGCTTACTCATGGGAAGGGGTTTTTCGGGAGGTTCCAGGAGCTTGAGTTCCTGAGCCTTCAGGGAGTAACTGCAGGATCGGCAGCTGCCGGGGATGCTGTGATGTGCAATGGTGCCAATCTTGCTTTTACCAGGGAGGCCTATATGAGAAATTCAGGAACACTTCACGACGAAATAGCCTCAGGCGATGACATCTTTCTTCTTCACAGCCTCAAGAAGGAACCGGCCCCGAAAATATTATGGCTCGAATCCATCGATGCCTGTGTCACATCTACACCGGCAAAGACACCATATTCATTCATGGACCAGAGAAAAAGATGGATGTCGAAATGGAGATTTTATGATGACAATACTACCCTTCGCCTGGCAATTGTAACATTTCTTACAAGTCTGTTGCTCATCTGCATACTGTCTGCCTCATTTGTGGCTGCGAAGTTCATTCTTCTGTATGCTTTCTCATTAATACTGAAATCGATTCCTGATTTCCTGATACTTGCTGATACCACAAGACGATATGACAGCAGGAAACTTCTAAGGTGGTTTCTTCCGGCGCTGTTTATCTATCCACTGTATGTTATGGGGGTCGTGATTTACTCTTACATTCCTTTGCGAAAAAGGAATATCAGTTTCCCATTTCCGAAAGGAACTTGATCCTTACAAGTCGTATTTCCTCCTCCTCAAACTCATTGCCAAGTTCCCTGATCGCATCTTCGAGTGAATCCGACTCGGCTTCTTCCCTGAAGTATGCATATATATCATGTTGTCTTTCTTCATCGATCATAGTGTTTATATAATAGTCGAGATTTATCCTGGTACCCGAGTTGACGATGGCTTCTATTTCGGAGATAAGCTCATCCATTTCAAGGCCTTTTGCTTCGGCTATATCCTCAAGCGGCCTTTTCATATCAATACTCTGTATTATATAAACTTTAATTCCCGATTTATTGACAACTGATTTGACAACCATGTCGAGGGGTCTGATAATCTCTTTCTCCTCAACATATCTTTTTATGATCTCAATAAATTCGGCACCATACCTCTGTGCTTTGCCGGCTCCGACTCCCGAGATATTCTGAAGCTCATCGATTGTGATGGGGTACTGGATTGCCATATCCTCCAGCGAAGGGTCCTGGAATATCACAAAAGGAGGAACATCCTTTTGTTTTGAAATTTTCTTGCGAAGGTCTTTCAGGATGCTGAACAGTTCTTCATCAACAGCTGCGGTTCTGGCTCCAAAAGCATTCTCCTCATCTGAAGTGTCGGCATAATCATGGTCTTCGGCAAGCATAAATGATGTTGGATTCTCAAGGAATTCCATTCCTTTTTGAGTGACCTTCAGAAGACCGTAGTTTTCAATATCCTTGGTGAGCAATCTATTGATAAGCGCCTGCCTGATAACCATATTCCAGAACTTCTCATCCTTATCCTCTCCTATACCGAAAAATTCGAGTTTATGGTGCTTGTACGATTTTATTGCCGAAGTGACTTTCCCGGAAAGTATGTTTGCCACATGATCGGCTTTGAATTTCTCCTTTACAGCAAGGATCGTTTCAATAACATTGACGACAGAGTCGCTTCCTTCAAACTGCGATTTCGGATGGAGGCAGTTGTCGCAGGCTTCGCAGTTCTCCTTCGGATACTCTTCTCCAAAATAATGCAGCAGCAATTTCCGGCGGCACACCGACGATTCGGCATATGAAACAGTCTCAAGAAGAAGCTGTTTGCCTATTTCCTGTTCGGCAATCGGTTTCCCCTGCATGAATTTCTCAAGCTTCAGAATATCATTATAACTGTAATAGGCGATGCAGTTACCTTCTCCTCCGTCTCTTCCGGCCCTTCCTGTCTCCTGGTAGTAGCCTTCAAGGCTTTTAGGTATGTCAAAGTGGATCACGAACCTGACATCGGGTTTGTCGATACCCATACCGAAAGCTATTGTAGCTACAATTATGTCAGCCTCCTCCATAAGGAATTTATCCTGATTCAGCGTTCTTGTGGCGGAGTCCATACCTGCATGGTAAGGAAGGGCTTTGATCCCGTTGACTTTAAGTGCTTCGGCAAGTTCCTCTACCTTTTTACGGCTAAGACAGTAGATTATTCCCGATTTACCTGTGTTGTTCTTTATATACTTAATTATCTCCTTGGTAACATCCTGCTTTGATTTTACCTCATAGTAAAGATTTGGCCTGTTAAACGACGACTTGAAAACATCCGCATCAAGAATACCAAGGTTTTTCTGGATATCATGCTGAACTTTGGGAGTCGCAGTAGCCGTGAGAGCTATAATCGGAGACCGGCCAATAATGTCAATAATCGGCCTTATCCGGCGATATTCGGGTCTGAAGTCGTGACCCCATTCTGATATACAATGGGCCTCATCAATAGCATAAAACGAAATATCAATATTTTTGAGAAACTCAATGTTATCTTCCTTTGTAAGTGATTCAGGGGCAACATAAAGTAGCTTGGCCTTGCCTGTAAGAACATCTTTTTTTACTCTTGCTATCTCTGTCTTGGTAAGTGATGAATTAAGAAAATGGGCAACATCATCATCTGTACTGAAGTTACGCATCGCATCAACCTGGTTTTTCATCAGGGCGATCAGCGGCGAAATGACGATCGCCGTTCCCTGCTTCGCGACTGCCGGTAACTGATAGCAAAGTGACTTCCCTCCTCCTGTGGGCATCAGCACAAAGGTATCCCTTCCGGCAAGCACATTTATTATTATGGATTCCTGATTACCTTTAAATGTATCAAAGCCAAAATATTTTTTCAGATAATCATGAATAGTCGAATCATTCTGCATTTTTTCCTTCAAAAAATTAATTTATCCTTCCATGAGGTTTTTATCAACTGTCTATATAAAGTTAATTAAATTATTTATCAAATAATGGTTTTATTTTTATTATTAACATAATTGATCTGCTATATCCATGCGACATCATTTTTTTTAACAGCAGGAAATTAATATTGTTTTGCAGAAGAAGATTTATCATCTTTACAGGCTCAATTTTAATTAAATCATTTATCTGCCCGTATGGCTTTAATGAGTAAGAGTAACCGGTCAAAGGAAGGGGAGATGTCATTCCTTGAGCATCTTGAGGAATTGAGATGGCATATTATACGGTCGGTCCTGGCCATATTTATTTTGATGGTCGCGGCTTTTGTTTTTAAGAATATTATATTCAACAAGATAATACTTGCACCTAAAAACCCTGATTTTTTCACAAACAGGGTGCTGTGTGAGCTGGGTCAGATACTGAACATGCAGGCCCTTTGTATTAATACAAAACCCTTCAATCTGATAAACATAAAGATGTCGGGACAGCTCACGACCCATATCGCAGTTTCGATGGTTGCAGGATTAATTCTATCCTTCCCGGTCATAATCTGGGAACTCTGGAAATTCTTCAAACCGGCTCTTCATCCCAACGAAAAACAGCATGCAAGGGGAGCAGTCATTGCCGCATCGATGTTATTTTTTACCGGGGTACTTTTTGGCTATTATCTTCTGGCGCCGCTCTCAGTCCATTTCCTCTCCTCATATGAAATAAGTGCGGATGTGACAAACCAGATAAATATCAGATCCTATATCGGGACCCTTTCTTCAATATGTCTTGCAACAGGTCTGATATTTGAATTGCCTATACTGACCTATTTCCTTACGAAAATAGGTATTGTTACGCCATCATTTCTGATAAAATACAGGAAGCATGCCATTGTTGTCATTTTCATTGTGGCAGCTATCATCACTCCCCCCGATGTTTTCTCCCAGATGCTTGTAAGTATACCTCTGTTAATTCTTTATGAAGTAGGTATAGTGATCTCCAAGAGGGTGATGAAGAAAAAGGAGAAGGATCGGGCCGAATTCATGAATGAAACTTCTTAAGGAAATAGTTACCTGTTTGTCCCTGAAATGAAACTATATACTGAAAATCTGGTAAAGAAGTATCGCAGCAGGACTGTTGTCGATAATGTTTCAGTTGAAGTGGAACAGGGGGAGATTGTCGGTCTGCTTGGGCCAAACGGTGCAGGCAAGACAACTACATTTTATATGATCGTAGGTCTGATAAGACCCCGTGCAGGAAATATATTCCTCGATAATGAAAATATCACCGACCTTCCTGTTTATAAAAGGGCGCGCAGGGGCATAGGATATCTTGCCCAGGAAGCCTCTGTTTTCAGGAATCTTTCGGTTGAGGATAATATCAGGGCTGTCCTCGAAATGTCAGGCTTTCCAAAGGATGAACAGATCGAACGGCTTGAAATGCTAATAAATGAATTCGGACTCCATAGGATCAGAAAAAGTAAGGGGATCCAGCTGTCAGGAGGCGAACGGAGAAGGACCGAGATAGCAAGAGCACTTGCCCTTAAGCCAAAGTTTATTCTGCTTGACGAACCTTTCGCCGGTGTAGACCCTATTGCTGTTGAGGACATCCAGGAAATCGTTTCAAAGCTGAGAGAGAAAAATATAGGCATATTGATCACAGATCATAATGTTCATGAAACACTTTCAATCACCGATCGGGCCTACCTGCTTTTCGAGGGACGGATACTGAAATCAGGGACATCCGTTCAACTTGCTGATGATGAGGATGTAAGAAAAGTATACCTTGGTAAGAACTTTGAACTTCGCCGGTAATCTCCTCTGTTTGTTTTAATAATAATTTTCTATACTTTTGCGGAGATTTTCCGCGGATGTGTCGTAATTGGTAGCCGAGCAAGACTTAGGATCTTGTGTCTTAATGACGTGGGGGTTCGAGTCCCTTCATCCGCACTGAGCAACAAACCGCCTGTAACGATCATTATCTGTGCGTTTTGGCGGTTTTTAAATTGACAATTAACAATTAAAGGATGAATATCACAAGAGAAAACATCAATGATCTGAATGCTGTTCTGAAAGTTCAGGTTGAAAAGAATGACTACGAGGAAAAGGTTGAAAAAGTACTTAGAGACTACAGGAAAAAGGCGAACGTCAAAGGATTTCGTCCCGGCATGGTTCCCATCGGCCTCGTAAAAAAAATGTATGGCAAAGCTGTCCGCTTTGATGAGATAAACAAACTTGTATCTGAAAATATCCAAAAATACATTACTGACGAAAAGATAGAGATACTGGGCGATCCGATGCCTAAAAACGAAGAGAATGAAATTTTTGATTTTGACACCCAGGAAAATTTCACATTTTCGTTCGAACTTGGCCTCACTCCTGCCTTCGATCTGAAACTCAGCAAGAAGAACAAAGTAACTTCCTATGAGATCTCCATCGATCAGAAAATGAAAGACGATTATGCCGGTAACTATGCCCGACGCTATGGCCAGTTCGGGAAGGCTGACGAGTCGTCGGAGAATGATATGCTGAAAGGTAAAATTGAAGCGGTGGACAAAAATGGCAATACTGAGCCCGGTGGATTGTCAGCAGATGACACCTCCCTGGCAATTAACATAATAAAGGACGAAGATATTAAGAACCTTTTTACCGGGAAGGTTGTTAATGATACCGTTGATTTCGATCTGAGGAAAGCCCTGCCAAACGATTCTGAAATAGCAGGCATCCTGAAAAAACAGAAAGACGAAGTAACCGGTGTTGAAGGGAAATTCAGATTTACAATAAATGAGATAAGCCGTTTTTATCCTGCCGTGATCGGGAAAGAACTCTTCGATCGTATTTATGGAGAGGGAATTGTGTCGACCGAAGAGGAATTCATGCAGAAAATCGAATCAGAGATCGCCCAGAGCCTGAAACTCGAATCAGACTATAAAGTAGCAGTTGATGTAAAGAAACTTGCACTCGAAAAGACTGAGTTTGAACTTCCTGAAGATTTCCTTAAGAGATGGCTGCTGAACGTAAACGAAAAAACCGACGCAGAACAGATCGAAAAAGAATTCGATAATTTCAGAAATGACCTTAGATGGCAGCTGATACGGAACAAACATGCAAAAGAGAATGAGGTTAAAATCTCTGAAGAGGAACTCCTTAAAGAGGCTGAAAACATTACGAGGAACCAGTTCAGACAATATGGATTGTTTTATGCAACCGATGAACAGATAACCAATTATGCAAAAGAGACCCTGAAGCGTGAAGACGATGCCAAAAGGATTGCTGACAAGATCCTCGAGGATAAAGTTATCGGTCTGTTAAAAGAGGTCGTAAAAATTGAGAGTAAACCGGTAACTATCGAAGAGTTTAACAAGCTTTTTGAATAGTAATCAGTGCTTTGCACTGGTTCATTAAATTTTCTTATCTTTGATCTTTGATTTCTAATCTTAAGCCTATTAACATGAGTAATTTGGATGATTTCGGAAAATTTGCCAGGAGCAAGCACGGTATAAGTAGTCTGAATCTGCACAGGTACGCTTCTGTGTACGGTAGTTATATTTCACCTACAATTATAGAAGAACGACAACTTAATGTGGCTTCAATGGATGTCTTTTCAAGACTGATGATGGACAGGATAATCTTCCTTGGGTTGCCAATTGATGACTATGTCGCCAATATTATTCAGGCCCAGCTGCTTTATCTTGATTCCGCCGATCCGGGAAAAGATATCCAGATATATTTCAACACCCCGGGAGGTTCGGTCAATGCCGGCCTTGGAATTTACGATACAATGCAATATATCTCAGCCGACATTGCAACTATCTGCACAGGGATGGCCGCTTCAATGGGAGCTGTTCTGCTTACTGCCGGGAAAAAAGGAAAGAGATCAGCACTTAAACACTCCAGGATAATGATCCACCAGCCTATGGGCGGAGTGGAAGGACAGGCTTCCGATATTGAGATACATACAAGGGAGATACTGAAACTCCGAAGAGAACTTTATGAAATTATTGCTTTCCATTCGGGCAATTCGATTGAAAAAGTGGAAAAGGACTCTGACAGGGATCACTGGATGACTTCCCAGGAGGCAAAAGATTACGGAATGATCGACGAGATCCTTCAAAAAAACGTCTGATAAAATATTATGGATAAGTGTTCATTTTGCGGTAGGACAAAAAAAGAGGTCAATATCCTTATAGCCGGTCTTGAGGGGCATATCTGTGACCATTGTATCGAGCAGGCTCACAGCATAATGAACGAGGAAATCGGATCAAGAAGCAAGCAAACATTCGATACAATAAATCTTCTCAAACCTGCCGAGATAAAAAACTTCCTCGACCAGTATGTCATTGGCCAGGAGATGGCAAAGAAGATCATTTCGGTTGCAGTTTATAATCACTATAAAAGGCTGATGCAAAAGCCCGATCCCGACGACATCGAGATCGAGAAATCAAATATTATTCTTGTCGGGGAGACAGGTACAGGCAAGACGCTCCTCGCCCGTACTGTGGCAAAGATGCTGCATGTTCCCTTTACCATTGTCGATGCAACAGTTCTTACAGAAGCCGGTTATGTCGGCGAAGATATTGAAAGCCTCCTGACCCGTCTTCTTCAGAACGCCGATTATGACGTGAAGGCAGCTGAAAAGGGAATAGTATTCATTGATGAAATTGATAAGATTGCCCGCAAAGGCGATAACCCTTCAATAACCCGTGATGTTTCAGGTGAGGGAGTACAGCAGGGTCTTCTTAAACTGCTTGAGGGCTCAATAGTGAATGTCCCGCCCCAGGGAGGCCGGAAACACCCCGAACAAAAAATGATCCCTGTTGATACAAAGAACATTCTGTTTATCTGTGGCGGAGCTTTTGAAGGAATTGAAAAAAAGATCGCCAGCCGGCTTAACACACAGGTGGTCGGTTACGGTGCATCCAAATCAAGAGAAAAAATCGATAAGGATAATTTCCTCCAGTATATCGCCCCGATGGACCTGAGAGCATACGGGCTGATTCCTGAAATAATAGGCCGGTTACCGGTGCTGACACATCTCAATCCACTCGACAGGGAAGCACTCAGGGCAATTCTGACTGCCCCTAAAAATGCCATCATAAAACAGTATGTTAAACTGTTTAAGATGGATAACATCGAACTCTCATTTACCGATGAGGTTCTTGATTATATTGTCGATAAAGCCATTGAATTCAAACTGGGAGCACGCGGGCTCAGATCAATCTGCGAAGGAATTATGCTTGATGCCATGTTTGAGATGCCTTCGACCGGCAGTAATGAACTGGTAATCACCGAAGATTATGCAAGTCACAAACTTGCCAGATTAGATATGAAGGTCCTGAAAGTCTCATAACCCTGGCAGGCTCCCTCACAGATAGTACTACATCATTTCACTGAAATCTTCTTCCTTACATAAACAGCATATGTGTAAGGAATTTTATTATTATCATCCTCCCTAAACTCCTCTTTCTCAACTAATTTCCACTCTTTCATATCAATTTTCGGGAAAAAGACATCTGCTGAAATCTTCCTGTGAACATGGGTAATGAAAAGCCGGTCTGCCAGTGGTAAAAATTGCCTGTAAACGGTGCCTCCTCCTATCACAAATATCTCTTCACTGCCATCACATTTACCAAGGGCATCTTCTATTGAATAAGCTGTTACGGAACAGTCGATGCACTCTTCAGGAATGTCGGTAAGTACAATATTTTTGCGGCCGGGAAGGGGTCTGCGGGGCAGCGACTCCCATGTTTTCTTGCCCATAATTACGGCACCCCCCATAGTAAGACTTTTGAACCTTTTAAGGTCCCCGGGGATATGCCACAAAAGATCATTATCCTTCCCAATGCCCCAATCTTCCGACACCGCAACAATTATTGAAATCATAAATCTTAACTTTAAACTGATATAACACCCTTAATATTAGGGTGAGCCATGTAATCTGATAAAGTGAAATCCGCGAATCTGAATTGTGAAATATCAGTTACGGAAGAATTTATTGTCATCTTTGGCAAAGGATATGGTTCCCGTCCAAGTTGCAGCTTTACCTGCTCGGTATGATTCAGATAAATGTGTGCATCTCCGAGAGTGTGTATGAACTCCCCGGGTTCAAGGCCGGTAAGATGTGCGACCATCAGGGTGAGCAGGGAATAGGAGGCAATATTGAAAGGTACTCCAAGGAAAATATCGCAGCTGCGCTGGTATAGCTGGCAGGAGAGTTTTCCACGTGCAACATAGAACTGAAAAAGAATGTGACAGGGAGGGAGGGCCATTTTTTCTATCTCCCCGACATTCCATGCGCTTACAATATGACGCCTTGAATCAGGCGACTCCCTCAGCGATTTAATGACATTTTGAAGCTGATCGATCTTCCTGCCGTCGGCCGCCGGCCAGGAACGCCACTGGTAGCCATATACCGGTCCGAGGTTCCCATCATTGTCAGCCCATTCGTTCCATATTTTAACTCCGTTATCAGTCAGATATTTAATATTGGTTTCTCCTGATATAAACCAGAGTAACTCATGAATAATAGATTTCAGATGAAGCTTTTTCGTAGTGAGTACAGGGAATCCCTCATTCAGGTTGAATCTCATCTGATAACCAAAAACACTTATTGTCCCGGTTCCTGTTCTGTCTTTCTTCTCTACACCTGTTTTCATCACGTGATCAAGAAGTTCAAGATACTGTTTCATACCTCTGTAAAAATTATTTCGGCGAAATCCTGGCGACCCATCCCCCGCCCTGAGCCATAGCCACCTTTATTCTGCTTCCCGATTCCGCATCGATCTTTATATGTTTATAATCCTGCGCATGTTTATCTGCATTTATCCCATCCTGAAATATCTCCAACTCATACTTTCCTGCAGGCAGGAATGACAGGTCGAGCTCCATCTCTCTTTTGTCCCAGTCGTTAAGAGCTCCTGCAAACCAGTTGTTACCCGTACGCCGTACCAACAGTATAAAATCGCCGATCCTCGCATCAAGAACCCGTATGTCGTCCCAGACAACAGGAATAGTGGCAATAAAATCAGTACACTCCTGCTCCTTCATATAGTTTGAAGGTGAGTCGGCCAGCATCTGCAGAGGACTTTCATAGATAACATATAGTGCCATCTGGTGGACTCTAGTTCCCTGGCTTGCCGGACGGGTAAAGACCGGATTGAAGTCACCTCTCTCCATGTTTGTCATTGCGCCGGGTGTGTAATCCATAGGCCCTGCCACCATTCTGGTGAAAGGGAGCATAAGATCGTGGTCGGGAGTGATATCGCGGCTCCATTTACTATTCTCCAGGCCTTTCACTCCTTCCCTGGTAAGAGCATTGGGCCATGTCCTTCCGAGTCCATCCGGCTTATATGATCCGTGAAAATCTATAAGCAGATGATGCTCTGCAGTTTTCTGAGCTGCTTCGTGATAGAAGTTCACCATTTTCTGGTCATCCCTCTGCATAAAATCCACTTTTACTCCCTTTACTCCCCAACTTTCATAAAGTGCCACGGCCTCATCTATCTTGTCATGAAATGTTTTCCAGACAACCCACAGTATCACCCCAACATTCTTACTTTCTGCATATCTGCATAGTTCCTGAACATCTATCTCCGGAACAGGCTCGAGGACAGTACCTGTTTTATACCAGCCTTCATCAAGAATTATGTAATCAAGCCCGTTGGCTGAAGCAAAATCGATATAGTATTTATATGTATCATTATTTATTCCTGACTCAAAATCAACCCCGTAAATATTATTTGCATTCCACCAGTCCCATGCTACCTTCCCTGGCTTGATCCACCGGGTATCGGTTATCCTCGTTGGAGAGGCAAGTTTGTAAACCATATCGCTTTCAACAAGCTGTCCGTCATTTGCTGTAATCACGAAAGCCCTCCAGGGAAAAGTACGCGAACCTGTTGTAGAGGCTATATATTCCTTTCTCTTTGTTACGAACAGATCACGGTCACCCCTGAGTTGTTCCTCTTCAGGATATTGAGGCCAGACACCTGATAATTTCCCGGGTCCTGCACCTTTCAGCCACATTCCCGGATAATCGATAATGTCCGATTCGGTCAGAAGAACATTTATACCTTCCGACTTGAAAAGAGCCGGCAGACTTGCCAGATGCCGGTCGCTGATCGTATCAAGAAGAGTATTTATAAATCTGACTTCGTTATGCGACATGAAACTCCCCTCCAGCGGGTACCATGAGGAGGAGCCTTTTGGAAATTCGATGGATGAAATCTCATTTATGATGGTGAGACTGTCCTTCCCGGATGTTTCAAACCTGTATGCAACACCATCATTATATGTCCTGAACTGGGCTGAGAATCCCGATCTGAAATTAAGCTTCAGAATATTGCAGTTGTCAGTTATCTGTGATCTCTTATGGGCAACAACAGGTACAATGACTTCGTTCAATTCACTCACTGAAGCTTTTCTGATAATTTCATTTTCACCAACGACTTTACCATTACCAAGGACCAATCCAATCGCCGGTGATCTTACAACCTCTTTCCCGTCGTAAGTAACCGACCAGGCAAGGCTTGATCCCGCATTGACAGTCATAACAATTCGTCCGTCAGGGGAGCTGATTTTATATTCCTTCGCCGCAGTAAATGCTGAAGCGGCTGCCAGCAATGCAATAAATAAATAAACACGTTTCATCTCAATGCAGTTTTTTTATGTGATTTACAAACCCTGGGGCAGTGTAAAACAGATGGTTCAACAATACCTGGGACAGGATTAATCTTTCCTTTTTTTTCTCTTTTCAATCTCATCCCTGATAGCAGCCGCACGTTCATAATCCTCTGTCTTTATCGCCTCATCAATCATCTTGTAGAGCTCTTCATCGGAGTTTTTGTCAAACCTGGAACTTCCCTGTTCCCCGGGAATGTCATTTTCAACGGTACTTTCCGGCTCACTTTCAGCGGGAGTGATTGTTATCCCTGCTTTTTCAAGGATCTCGTCGGTAATATAAATCGGACATCCGAACCTTAATGCGATTGCCACTGCATCGGATGTACGGCTGTCGATGGATATTTCCTTTTCACCATTATTGCAGATAAGTCGTGAATAGAACACCCCCTCCTCGAGTTTATATATCATCACTTCGATGACTGATATATTGAATTCATCGGCAACGCTCTTGAAAAGATCATGGGTAAGTGGCCGGGGTGGTTCAAGGTTTTCAAGCTTTATCACTATGGCCTGGGCTTCAAAACCTCCAATTATTATCGGGACTCTCCTCTCTCCGTTCTCTTCTATCAGAATCAGGGCATATGCTCCTGACTGGGTCTGGCTGTATGATATCCCTAATACTTTAAGCTTTACCCTTTTCATATCAATCTATTATGAGACAGAAGAATCCCTGCTTTTTTGTTGTATCTGACAAATATAAAGATAATAGCAGTAAGACAAAGTGTAATGAATCCTTTTTTTTCAACAGCCGGGGAATATGGAAGAATTCCATAAACTGACTTCCCGGTACTATTTTACAGGCCACCCGATCTTCTTCAACCGATATGTCACCATAAAAAAATCCTGTTGAATGGTTTGCAAATAATTTAATTTGAATATCTTTGCAGTCCGATTTTAAACAAATCCGAAGGGGCTTTTTGAAGACATACGACATTAAGGTTATATGCGCCTCACGGAGTAACATAATAAAGAAAAGAAATGTACGCAATCGTTGAAATTGCAGGTCAGCAGTTTAAAGTAGAAGAAGGTAATAAGATTTTCACTCACAGGCTTGATATTGAAGAGGGTAACAATATTGATTTTGACAAGGTCCTTTTAATTGAAGACAATGACAAAATTATTATCGGTGAGCCTGTTATCAGTGAAGCAATTGTTGAGGGAAAAGTTCTTGCGCATGTCAGAGCTGATAAAGTTATTGTTTTCAAGAAAAAACGTAAAAAAGGCTACAGGGTAAAAAACGGGCATCGTCAAAATCTGTCGCATGTTGAGATCATCAACATTTTAACTGACAAGACAGGACCAAGAAAAGAGGCCCCGAAACACGAAAAGGCCGAAGCTAAAAAGTCAGTAGCTGCTGATGATACTGCTCCGGTAAAAAAAGTGAGCGCCAAAAAGGAACCAGCTAAAAAAGCAGCTTTGAAAAAAGAGGCTAAAGCAGAAGTTGCTGAGAAAAAACCAGCTGTAAAAAAGGCAGCTGAGAAAAAACCAGCTGTAAAGAAGGCTGCTGAAAAGAAAACTCCAAAAGGAGAAAAGAAATAATCAGAAAGAAAACAAATAAAAATATAAAGCTATGGCACACAAGAAAGGAGCCGGTAGTTCACGTAACGGCCGCGATTCAGAAAGCAAACGACTTGGTGTTAAACTGTTTGGTGGTCAGGTTGTAAAAGCAGGTAATATCCTTGTCCGCCAGAGAGGTACCAAGCATAACCCGGGACTTAACGTTGGTCTTGGAAGAGATCATACCCTTTATGCCCTTACCGACGGTGAAGTTGAATTCAAAAAGAAGAAAGACAACAAGTCATATGTTTCGATCAAGCCGCTGAGCGAATAGACTGAAAACTGAAAACTTACCACTCCCGGAATTCTTTTCATCAGGTGAAAAGCATTTTCGGGAGTTTTTTAATACATTTACAGCAGGCTTCCCATGCCTGCTTTTTTTAAATCATTATCGAAGATGCTAACCATTAACCTTATCCGGGAAAAAAAGGAGTTTGTCATTGAAAGACTCAAAGTTAAAAACTTCAGTGCCGAGGAGATCGTAGAAAAGATAATCAGGCTCGATACATCACGCCGCCAAATTCAGTCAAAAACCGACTCGCTCCAGGCTGAAATGAATCGGATTTCCAGGGATATCGGCTCACTTTTTAAAAACGGTAAAAAGGACGAGGCAGATGCCGCCAGGGAAAAAACATACTCTCTGAAGGATGAGATTAAGTCGCTGTCTGATAAAATTGGCCCGATTGAGGACGAACTTAAGGATGAGATAATACGGTTACCCAATCTTCCTCATGAATCTGTAGCAAAGGGCGTGGGGGCTGACGATAATGTAAAGGTAAAAGAAGGGGGAAAGATAAAAGAATTGCCTGGCGATGCCCTCCCTCACTGGGACCTCATAAAAAAATATGATATTATTGACTTCGAACTGGGGATCAAACTTACCGGGGCAGGCTTCCCTGTATACAAGGGTAAAGGGGCAAAACTCGAAAGGGCGCTTATCGGCTTTTTTCTCGATGAAGCTTCCAACGCAGGCTATAATGAAGTCTTGCCTCCCATAATGGTAAATGAGGATTCAGGATTCGGTACCGGACAATTACCTGACAAGGAGGGACAGATGTATCATGCCACTGTCGATAATTTTTATCTGATCCCTACTGCCGAAGTTCCTGTAACTAATATTTACAGGGATGTGATACTGAGCGGAGAAGACCTGCCCATGAAAAATGTTGCCTATACTCCCTGTTTCAGAAGAGAAGCAGGCTCGTGGGGTGCACATGTCAGAGGGCTGAACCGTCTGCATCAGTTCGACAAGGTTGAAATAGTACAGATAGCCCACCCCGATCACTCTTATGAATCGCTCGATGAAATGGTACGGCATGTCGAGAGCCTTGTGTTAAAACTGGAACTGCCATACAGGATCCTCAGGTTGTGCGGAGGCGATATGTCATTTACTTCAGCCCTCACATATGATTTTGAAGTCTGGTCGGCAGCCCAGAAAAGATGGCTTGAGGTAAGTTCGGTCTCCAACTTTGAATCTTTCCAGGCGAACCGCCTGAAATGCAGGTTTAAGGGGAAAGGAGACAAGCAGACCCGTCTCGCCCATACTCTGAACGGAAGCGCTCTTGCACTGCCAAGAATCGTTGCAGCCTTGCTTGAAAACAACCAGTCAGAATCTGGGATCAAAATACCTGCCGCACTGGTTCCATATACAGGATTTGATACTATTGATTAATCCATATTCTATTCTATCCCATTTTTATAAGAAGCTGCAAAATGCAGTGCTTTAAGGGTATAGTGTAATATAGATTCGCGGAAGACAAACTACTGACCGGATGTAGTATCCCGTTACCAATTAGAAATATTATGGACAGAACCCGTCAGTCATATATCTACGCTGCGCTGGCTATATTTTTCTGGTCAACAATACCCACTGCATTTAAGCTAAGCCTGGGAGAAATGGCTATCCTTCCGGTGCTCACTATTGCTTCCGTAACATCGGCAGTTGCACTCCTGGGAATAATTTTTATTACAGGGAAACAACGTGATCTGTTCCGGCAACATTCAGGACGCGAACTGATAATTTCAGCACTTCTCGGACTGATAAATCCGTTTCTCTATTACCTTATCCTGCTAAAAGCATATCAGCTTCTGCCTGCACAGGTTGCCCAACCCCTTAATATGATCTGGCCAATAATCCTTGTTTTCCTTTCGGTGCCGGTGCTTGGACAGAAGATACCGGGGAGAAGCTTTGCGGCACTGCTGATAAGCTTTGCCGGAGTGTACGTGATATCATCACAGGGAAGACTCTTCAGCCACGGACACGCAGATATCAAAGGAGTTCTTCTGGCAACAGGGAGCTCGGTGTTCTGGGCTCTCTATTTTATTCTGAATGTTAAAGACAAACGGGACGAGGCAGTAAAACTTTTTTTAAATTTTTTGTCCGGCTCAGTATGCCTTATTGCTGCCACTCTGCTGACGGGAGCATGGCCGGAGAGCATTAAGCTCAGGAGCTTTGCCCCTCCGGTTTATATAGGGCTGTTTGAAATGGGTATCACTTTCTTCTTCTGGCTCAAGGCTCTCCAGCTTTCCACTACCACCGACAAAGTAAGCAACCTGGTATATCTTGCTCCTTTTCTTTCTTTAGTGTTTGTACACTTTATTCTTCATGAACACGTTTATTTTACAACTCCGGCAGGATTATTGCTGATAATTTCAGGTATAGTGATACAGAACCGGAAGAAAAGAAAGGTTTAAAAATTGTATGTTTTTTATTATACCATTGAATATGAAGAAGATCTTGTTTTTGCTACTCTCTCTGACATTCATCTTTTCGTCGTGCAGCAAAGACGATAAAATACCTCCATCGGACATTTCAGCAACCGAAGCAAGAGACAGTTTATACTACCTGATGAATCTGTGGTACTATTGGAATGAATCCATGCCTGTTGTAACTAAGGAGGATTACGATGATCCTTATGAACTTATGGAGGCCATGAAATACAGCGAATTAGATAAATGGAGTTTTGTTGCCGACTATAATGAGTTCATTAACGAGATGCAGGGGACATTTGTCGGACACGGCTACAGGATAGGAGTCGATGACGATTTAAATGCAAGAATAGCCATGATCTATCCGAACTCTCCTCTTTATAAGTCGGGTGTCAGAAGAGGCTGGATTGTCAAAAAAATCAATAATACCGACATAGCCCCGATACTTATCTCCGGTGATCAGGAAGCTTATTCAAATCTTATGGGAGAGAGCAAGGAAGGAGTAGAAAATACTTTTTTGTTCCGGGAACCCGATGGGACAGAAACAACAATAACAGATACAAAAAGCACATTTACTGTAAATTCAGTCCTGCTTTACGACACCCTCGAACTTAAATCGGGACGGGCGGGGCATCTTGTTTTTGAGTCGTTTATCCAACCCTCGATCAATGAACTGGCAACAGCATTCGGATACTTCAAGGCTCATAATGTCACCGATCTTATCCTGGACCTCAGATATAACGGAGGGGGATATCTATATGTTGCACAGGTACTTGCCAGCTATATTGCAGGGAATGATCCGGCAGCTGCCCAGGATATCTTTGCCAGGCTTATGTATAACGAAAACATGAAAGCCTATAATGACTCATATCTGTTTAAAACGACAGCCTACCCCCTTAATCTGAACCGTTTGATAGTAATTACTTCCAGGATGACCGCATCAGCAAGCGAAGCAGTAATGAACGGACTGGCCCCATTTATGGATATTGTCACTATTGGTGATACCACAAACGGGAAACCGGTAGGAATGAATGGATGGGATGTAGGCGAAAAATATTTCTTCTGGCCTGTCACATTTAAAATGGTCAACAAAGAAGATCATGGTGATTTCTTTGCAGGAATTGAACCACAGGCACAAATACCAGACGACATAACTCATGATTTTGACAGCAGGGAAGAACTCTGCCTCAGGGAAGCAATTTATTACCTCGAGAACGGAAGTCATTCCGAAACCAAGGGAATGATATTCAGACGATATCCGCAGTATTCCGAAAGACCTGCCTGGATGAATAATGCTTTTCTTGACGAAAATTGATAACTTGCCCGAAATTCCGCGGCAAGTGAAAAACAAACTTCAGGAGAGAATAATCCTTGGTATTGATCCGGGCACAACAACCACAGGGTATGGCGTAATAAGAATCAACGGCAACAATCCCGAACTGGTTACCATCGGACTTGTTGACCTTTCCAGATTCGGGGATCATTACCTTAAGATCAAGCATATTTTCGACAGGACCCTTGGAATAATTGATGAATTTCATCCCGATGAGCTTGCAATCGAAGCTCCCTTTTATGGAAAGAATGTACAGTCGATGCTGAAACTGGGGCGTGCCCAGGGAGCAGCAATAGCAGCAGCCCTCTCAAGATCGCTTCCAATTTTCGAATATGCACCCAGGAAAATCAAAATGTCGATAACCGGTCAGGGAGCTGCATCAAAGGAACAGGTAGCTGCAATGCTGATGAGTATTCTGAAATTCAAAGACAGTAATATGAAACTTGATGCTACTGACGGACTTGCAGCCGCATTGTGCCATTTTTACCAGACCAACAATCCTGTGCAGGAAAAATCCTTTAACAGCTGGAAAGATTTCATGAACAAGAATCCAAAAAGAGTAAAACAGTAAAATTAATTACACAACGGCAAAGGCCAGCGCTGCAACACTCACTCTTGTACCTTCAACTTTCAGAATCTCATTTACACACGCTTCCATTGTCGAGCCTGTTGTGATAACATCATCAACAACAAGGATATGCTTTCCCCTGAGAGTTGCGGGATCAGCAACACTGAATATTCCTTCCACATTAGTCCATCTCTCATACCTCGATCTTTTAGTCTGGCTCCCGGTTACAATTTTCCTTATCAGCGATGATGTATCGACTGGTAAGGAGGTAACTGCAGAGATACCTTCCGATATCAGATCGCTCTGGTTAAACCCTCGCTCTCTTTTTCTGGATGGATGAAGCGGAACCGGAATGATGAGCTCAATACCCTTCATGAATTCCGAAGAAGCTAATGTAATTCCATAAATCTTTCCAAGCTCAGTACCTATCTCTTTTATCCCGTTATATTTAAGGCTATGAATAAGTTTCCTTATCCTGCTCCCTTTTGTATAAAATGAAAAGGCAGCAGCTCTCTCAACCGGGCATCTTCCCCAAAAAAGCTGTTCCACAGGATTTTCGAGGGATAAGTGATAATTTGTGCGGGGGATAAGAACATAACACTCCGTGCATATTATTTTCTCATTACGCAGAAGGTGATTCCCGCAGCCATAACAAAGCCGTGGGAAAAGGAGACTTATAAAATCGTCCCACAGATCATACAGTGTGTTCATGCAGCGAACATGATGATTACTGTAAAGATATGCTAAGCCGGAGAATTCAGGAAGAAAAAATCAGAAAACACTATCAAAAAAGACGAATATACATATTGGACCATGTTGTCCGGGATCTCTGGGGGAGTGTCCGAAAAACCTGCTCAAACAGGGGTCTTAAGGCTCAGAATTAGAAATTATTGCTGATTTTCAGGGCAATTTCCTTAAACTCCTCCGGAGTGAATTTCAGCTTCGGATTTCTGAAGTTGATATCTTCCATGGTATCCATGGGTACAAGATGTATATGAGCATGAGGGATCTCAAGGCCTAAGACAGCAATTCCTATCCTGTTACAGGGGAAGGCTTTTTTAATGGCTCCGGCAACCTTCTTTGAAAAGACAATCATGCCTGTAAGGGTGTCGTCGTCAAGATCAAAGATGTAATCTGTCTCAAGTTTGGGAACAACAAGTGTATGTCCTGCCCTTAAAGGATTTATATCAAGAAATGCAAAGTATCTCTCGTCTTCGGCAATCTTATATGAAGGTATTTCACCTCTGATTATTCTTGTGAAAAGTGTTGCCATGATACTATTAAAACAATTTAAAGTGAAACAGAAATTATTTCAAAATGAATTATCCCTGACGGGACCTTTATCTGGACTACGTCACCGACTTTTTTTCCAATAAGTCCCATTGCAATCGGTGAATTCACAGCAATCTTACTCAATTTAATATTTGCCTCACTTTCAGGAACGATCTGGTACTCCATAACGGAGTTATTGGTTCTGTTCCTGATCTTTACCTTGTTAAGAATCCTGATTGTGGTTTTATCGATCCTCGACTCGTCAAGGACCCTTGACCTGGCGACAACATCTTCAAGCCTGGAAATTTTCATTTCGAGCATTCCCTGTGCCTCCTTCGCAGCTGCATATTCAGCATTTTCCGAAAGATCACCTTTATCCCTGGCATCAGCTATCTGCCTGGAAATGGACGGTCTTTCGACCATCCGCAGGTGGTCGAGCTCATCTTTCAGTTTCTTAAGCCCTACTTCTGTCACGTAAATTACATCAGCCATCTTTCTCTGTTCAGTTAAAAAACAAGAAGAATCCCGGGGTTACCGGAACTCTTCAGTAACAAATATACAAAATATTATAAACAAAAACAAAAAAAATCCAGCTAAAGAGACCGCTTCAACTGTTTATCTTACAAAGATTAATATTTTCTGAATTTTTTGCGTGTTTTCTTCGAATCCTCAGAGATCTTTTTCTTTTTTATCTGGTACCTGTTATCTGACTCCTCCCTGTTATTTATCATTCTTTCCCTGACCTCGGGTGTTTGTATCTCCAGGGCTCTGTCTCTCGACTTCTTTACATATTCCGAATACTCTTTATCAAGTTTCCTCTCATTTGCTTCCTGTTTATTCTTAGCCCTGGTTACACTACGGGGTTCTTTTATTTTTACAGGCCTCCTCTTGTTAAGTGACTTTCCGAACAAAGCTCTTTCAGGATTGGAGGAATTGCTCTTCCTGAAGCTCTGCCCTTCACATACTGTGAAAGTACACAGGCAAACCAGCGAAAAAAACAGTATCCGTTTGATAAGGAATCCTTTCATCAATGATCAGTTACAATTAATAATTCAATATGCCGTTTATTTCAGATGCTAATATTAATTTTGTATAAAACGGGAACAAGGTGGTGACAGTATCAAAAATAAGAAAATTTTTCGTTTTAGCTCTTTTTGTCATATTAATGACCTTCTGTAAGAACACGAAGAATGATGTCATTCCTGATGTATATGTCAGCTTCGATATGGATATTCTCAACGATATTGAATTCAGGGATCTCAATACAACAAATAGTCATGTAATAGTCACTTCAGCAACAAATAACTGGGGAATCAATGCTGCCGGATTTGACGATAACGGAATTATTGTGTACCGTTCATTACCTGATGAATTTAATGCTTACGACCGTACATGCCCTCACGATTATGCACTTGACGGATCAAGTATAAAGATCAATGTCGATTTTACTTATGCAATATGCCCGAAATGCAGTACAACATATGCACTTTCAGCGTTCGGCACACCCGTATCCGGTCCCGGCGAGTATCCTCTCAAAAATTATAAGACACGTTTCGACGGTCAGTATGTCTCGGTCTGGAACTATTAAAATATCTTCCGGAAAATCTTCTAATATCTGTAATGATCGGGCTTAAACGGACCATCGGGTGAGACACCAATATAGTCAGCCTGTTCTTTTGTCAGCCGGGTCAGTTTGACACCAAGCTGATCAAGATGCAGTCTTGCGACCTCTTCATCAAGATATTTTGGCAGTCTGTAAACTCCCACTTTGTACCTGTTCTTCCACAGGTCGATCTGGGCAAGAGTCTGATTGCTGAACGAATTGCTCATTACAAATGAAGGATGGCCTGTTGCACATCCAAGGTTGACAAGCCGTCCTTCGGCAAGAATAAATATTGAATGTCCGTCGGGAAAGAGATATTTATCAACCTGAGGCTTAATATTTATCATTTCGATGCCCTTCAGGGTATTAAGTTCTTCGACCTGTATCTCATTATCGAAATGCCCGATGTTGCAGACTATAGCCTGATCTTTCATCTTCAGCATATGTTCAATTCTGATAATGTCCCTGTTGCCGGTAGCTGTCACAAAAATATTACCCTCATCCAGGGCATCTTCGACCGGTTTGATTTCAAATCCTTCCATTGCAGCCTGGAGAGCGCAGATAGGATCTATTTCAGTTATTATGACCCTGGCTCCGTATGCCCTCATCGATTTTGCACATCCCTTACCTACATCGCCATATCCGCAAATAACTACAACTTTACCGGCAATCATCACATCTGTAGCTCTTTTTATCCCATCGGCGAGAGACTCACGGCATCCGTAAAGATTGTCGAATTTTGATTTTGTAACCGAATCATTTACGTTTATTGCCGGCACCAGCAATTCCCCGTTCTCCATCATCTGATATAACCTGTGAACACCTGTTGTTGTCTCTTCGGAAATGCCTTTAAGATCGGTTACTGCCCTGTGCCATCTGCCCGGATCTTTCTTCTGAATATCCCTGAGCGTTGAAAGAATAATTGCTTCCTCCCTGTTTGCCGGTTTCCTGTCAAGGATGGAAGGGTCGTTTTCAGCTTTATATCCAAGATGAACAAGGAGTGAGGCATCTCCTCCGTCATCAACTATCAGGTCAGGTCCTTTTCCGCCAGGGAAGGAGAGTGCCCTGGCTGTGCTCCACCAATACTCTTCAAGTGTTTCTCCTTTCCATGCAAATACCGGAATACCTTTTTCAGCGATGGCAGCGGCAGCATGATCCTGGGTAGAAAATATGTTACAGCTTGCCCATTGTACATCGGCTCCCAGCTCAACCAGAGTCTCGATCAGAACTGCTGTCTGAATTGTCATATGCAACGATCCTGTTATCCTTGCCCCCCTTAAAGGTTTCTCATTGCTGTATTTTTTCCTTATTGCCAGCAATCCGGGCATCTCCTTCTCGGCTATCTCTATTTCTTTCCTCCCAAAGCCGGCAAGGGTAATATCTTTCACGATATATTGCATTTTATCTGTTGCGGTATCCATAGTATTATTATTTGTCGTGTAAAAATTATTTCAGAGTGTAAAGATAACAAAAATATAACTGTCACTGTTCACTCAACATTCTAATAGCTTGTTGCTTATCGAGTATCATCTGTGCAGCAAGAGGATCAAGTCCGGAAAACCTTTTTTCATCTCTCATCCGGAACCGGAAGATGATAATTATTTCCTTCCCGTAAATCTCTTTATCGAAATCAAAAATATGAACTTCGATGGTCCTCTTTCCCGACCCGCTGCTGACGGTGGGATTATATCCAATGCTTAACATCCCCTTCAGGAGTTTCCCTTCAATAATTGTTTCAACAGCATAGACCCCATCGCATGGGACAAGCTTATGTGGGTCGGCAGGTTCAATGTTGGCAGTTGGAAACCCAATTGATTTTCCAAGATGCCGTCCTTCTACAATAGTTCCGCTTAACTGATAACAGTATCCCAGTAAACTATTAGCCTTTTCAAGGGACCCATTAAGTAATGCTTCTCTTATCCGTGACGAACTTATATACCCATCTCCGGTTTTTACCCCATCAATCCTTTCAATCTTAAGATCATACTTCCCTGCACACTCTTCTATTGTTGCAAAGTCACCTTTCCCTCTCTTTCCAAAATGATGGTTGTGCCCGACAATCAGGTGCCTGGCTCCTATTTTACCGATAAGAATCTTTTTGATAAAATCACAGGCGCTGATATTACTGAAGTTGTGATTAAACTCAATTATCACAAGATGGCCGATACCTGCATTTTCGAGTAATCTCTTTTTCTCTTCCAGCGTTGAAAGGAAGTAAAGGGTCGCCGGGCTCCCTGAAAGAACCAGCTTGGGATGCGGATAAAAAGTCATGACAACTGACTCACCACCTGATTTTTCAGCTTCTGTTACCAGCGCCTCCAAAAGAGCTCTGTGTCCCAGGTGAACTCCGTCAAAAATTCCAAGAGTTACAACAGGTGATTTCAGTAATATATTTCCAAGTCCATTGTGAACTATCATAACCATAAAAATATCCGATGCAAAATTAACAAAGCCTGCGTGATTGAAACAAATTAATGATTTTGTTTTTGTATTTTTATGAAGGATATCCGACCTGCCTTAAATTATGAATCCGGCAAAATTCTATTTATCAGATCAATGGCTTGACCCTTTCAGGAGTGTCATTGAAGCCCGTATTAATAAGTGTCTGCTTAAGGAACAAATGCTTTCCGGGAGTGGTAATCTTACCGGCTTTGCCATGGGTCATCATTATTATGGTCTGCATCGCACTGCAGCAGGATGGGTTTTCCGCGAATGGGCTCCAAATGCAAAAAGTATTTTTCTGACCGGAGTTTTTTCAGGCTGGAAAGAAAAAAGCGAGTTCAGAATGCAAAAGATAAATAATAATGGAGACTGGGAAATATTGCTTGCCCCGGAATCACTTATGCACGGCGATCTCTACAAGCTATCGGTTCACTGGGAAGGAGGCAGGGGAGAAAGGATCCCATCATATGCAAAAAGGGTAGTCCAGGATAATACAACGAAAATATTTACTGCCCAGGTATGGGCTCCTGAAACGCCTTATGAATGGAAAACTGAAAATTTCGAGCCTTCCGATTCCGTCCCGGTAATTTATGAAGCCCATGTTGGGATGGCAACTGACGAAGAGAAGCTTGGTACATATAAAGAGTTCACCCGCGACGTTCTGCCCGTTGTAATAAAGGCAGGATATAACACCATACAGTTGATGGCCATACAGGAGCACCCGTTTTACGGATCGTTCGGTTATCATGTTTCAAATTTTTTTGCTGCCTCCTCAAGGTTCGGGACTCCCGAAGATCTCATGGAACTTATTGACAAAGCCCATCTTGCAGGCATCAGGGTTATTATGGACCTTGTCCATTCCCATTCTGTTAAGAACATAAACGAGGGGTTGGGGTTGTTTGACGGATCTCCCGGACAATACTTCCATGCGGGTGAGAGAAGAAATCATAAAGCCTGGGATTCTCTCTGCTTTGACTACGGGAAAGAGAACGTGATCCATTTCCTGTTATCTAACTGCCGTTACTGGCTCGAAGAGTATAAATTCGATGGATTCCGGTTCGACGGAGTAACCAGTATGATATATTATGATCATGGGCTTGAGAAGAATTTTACCTCCTACAACGATTATTTTGACGGAGGGCAGGATGAGGATGCCCTGGTTTATTTATTCCTGGCCAACAACCTGATCCATACAATTAATCCCAATGCTATTACAATTGCCGAGGAGATGAGTGGTATGCCGGGTCTTGCTGCCGGGACCGGCAAAAAAGGTTATGGTTTCAATTTCAGGCTTTCCATGGGAGTCCCTGATTTCTGGATCAGGCTTGTTAAGGAGACTCCTGACGAGAACTGGGATATGGGGTATCTGATGCACGAGCTTACCCAGCACCGGCCTGAAGAGAAGATAATATCCTATTGCGAATCGCACGACCAGGCGCTTGTAGGCGACAAAACACTTATTTTCAGGATGCTTGATGCAGAGATGTATACAGGTATGGCAAAATCGTACCATACCCTGAACATGGATCGGGGTATTGCCTTACATAAGATGATCAGGCTGTTAACTTTCAGTACATCAGCAGGTGGTTATTTGAATTTTATGGGAAATGAGTTCGGACATCCCGAATGGATCGATTTTCCCCGGGAGGGAAATGACTGGAGCTATAAATATGCCCGGCGGCAGTGGCATCTTGCTGAAGACCAGGACCTGAAGTACGTTTCTCTTTCAAATTTCGACAGGAAGATGATAAAGCTTCATACCGGGTATGGCATTCTGAAACATAATTCAGTAAACAGGATCTATGAGAATAACTCCGATAAGGTAATAGCTTTCATGAGGGGTGAGTTCCTGTTCGTTTTTAATTTTCATCATGTGACATCTTTTACAGGTTACGGGATACCTGTTAAAGGAAAATTCAGCATTATCCTTGACTCCGATGACCCGGAGTACGGGGGATTTGACAGGATAGACAGGTCATCTTTCTATCGGTCTATATCCAAAGAAGAAAGGAACATACTTAATGCTCCTTTCTATCTTTATCTTTATCTGCCTTCCAGGACAGCCCTTGTTTTAAAGAGGGAGAGTGTCAGAAGAGCAACCGAAATCTAATCGATCCATCGCAGAAGGTAGAAATCCTGCTTGTGAGGCAGATCCTTATGCCTTGGATAAATGCGTATACCATAAAAGAAAGTCCCTGCTTTTTCCGGTATAAGATTAGCCCTGTAAAGACATTTCCCGTTTTTACAGCTCACAATCTTAAAATCCTGGCTGCTAATAAACTCATACTCACCTTTCTTGTTCAGGTGAGTAATTATATACTCTACACCCACATGTTCTTTCGGTATAGTCTTTATGTCGAGAGCAATTTCTGCATGGTAGTCGTGACCTGAATAATAAACATTTTTTGAAGGAAGTTCAAAGCTGTAATTCAAAACCTCGATGTTATCCCACTCCTCCGTCATTGTCTTTTTCCATGCGGCAAGCTCCTTGGCCATTCCAAAATCATTTTCTATCAGATACTTATGCCTCACCCACAATTTGTCATAATACTTTTCATAATAGTCGTCGAGCATCCTTTTCATAGTAAACTCAGGAGCTATCTTCACCATTGTGTTTTTCACATGACTTATCCATTCAACAGGTACTCCATGTTCGTCGAATGAATAGAATGCAGGAATAATTTCATATTCAAGCATATTATAAATGGTTTCGGCATCCACGTCATCCTGGAGATCCTGGTTCTCGAATGCTTTCTTCTTGGGCAGGGCCCAGCCTGCGAATGCACGGTATCCCTCAACCCACCAGCCATCAAGAACACTGAAATGGATAGTGCCGTTCATAACGGCCTTCTCGCCACTTGTCCCCGAAGCTTCAAGAGGTCGTGTCGGAGTATTAAGCCAAATGTCGACACCCCGCACCAGGTATTTCGCCAGCTCGAGATCGTAGTTCTCAAGAAAGATCACTTTCCCCGCAAATTGCGGCATCTGCGAGATTTCAAAAACCCGCCTAATCAGATCCTGACCTCCCCCGTCATGCGGATGGGCTTTTCCTGCAAATATAAACTGTACCGGTTTTTCCGGGTCATTCACTATTCTCGAAAGCCTGTCAAGATCCCTGAAAAGAAGAGAAGCGCGCTTATAGGTGGCAAAACGGCGTGCAAAACCTATTGTTAGGGCTTTCTCATTCAGGTGGCTGCTGATATTCAGGAGAGTACGCGGACTTACATGTTTTTCCATCATGTCGGACTGAAGCCTCTTTCTGATATGGTTGAACAATGTTTTCTTGAGGCTCGTTTTTACCTCATACACTTTTCCGTCGCTCACACTATATAGTTTTTCCCAGAGCAGCCTGTTGGTCTGATCGAAATTAATGCTTCCGGTCAGGTCCTTATACACCTCCCTCCATTCCGGGGCAACCCATGTGGGATGATGGACGCCGTTTGTAACGTAACCGATAAAGAGTTCTTCTTTAAGGTAGCCCGGCCATAACTTGTTGAACATAGCCTGGCTCACCTCCCCGTGCAATTTACTTACTCCGTTGACTTCCTGAGACATGCGGGTTGCCAGATAGCTCATATTGAATTTTTTATCCGACTCTCCTTCACATCTGCCCAGTGCCATCAGTTCTTCCCAGCTGATATTAAGTCTGCCATGATAATGAGAAATATATTTACGTAAAAGATCCTCATCAAAAGCATCATGCCCGGCCGGAACAGGAGTATGTGTGGTAAAGAGTGTTGACGATCTGACAACCTCGAGAGCCTGACTGAAGGTAAGGTGATTATCGGTGATGAGACTCCTTAACCTCTCGAGACTGATAAATGCCGAGTGTCCCTCATTACTGTGATAAAGATCGGGTTTCAGCCCCAGCTCAGAAAGTGCCCTGATCCCGGCAATCCCGAGGATAAGCTCCTGTTTGAGTCTGTTTTCATGATCGCCTCCGTAAAGGAAATGGGTTACCGAACGGTCCTCAGTGGTGTTGTCATCAAAATCTGTGTCAAGAAGGAGAAGTCGTACCTTTCCTATCATTGCTTCCCATACCCTTACTTTCACGTTTCTTCCCGGCCAGACCAGAAGAACAGAAAGCTGGCTGCCATCAATAGTTTTAACCGGATTAATCGGCAGGTGTGAAAACTCTTCAGCTTCATAAATTGTAAGCTGCTCTCCCCTGGGGCCAAGCTTTTGCCTGAAATAACCAAACCGGTAAAGAAGTCCCACTCCGGTAATATTGACATTCGAATCGCTGGCTTCTTTCAGATAATCTCCTGCCAGTACACCAAGGCCTCCGGAATATATTTTAAGACAGGGATGTATCCCGAACTCCATACTGAAATACGCGACTGATGGTTTTCCTTTGTCGTCGGGACGATCCATATAACTTCTGAACTTTTCATAAACCCCCTCAAGATCAAGTATATATTCCTCATCATCTTCCAGTACCAGAAGTCGCTTATAATCTATCTTCTCAAGTAGCAGCTTAGGATTATGCTTTACAGCCTCCCACAGTGACGGATCCATCCGTTTGAATAAAATCTCAGCGTCGGAGTTCCACGACCACCATAGATTGTTGGCCATTTCCACCAGATGTACCAGCTTTTCAGGAACATCACTCTGCACATATATATCCTTCCACACAGGTTTCTGGTGTGGCTTTCTGATAGAAATTGCAGCTGACTCAACAAATGTGGCAAACTCTCTGGGCTCATCCCTCCTTTCTGAGGAATGGGTCAGTGCTATTTCATATGCATCAAAATAATGCTTTACCAGGCTGTCCCACATCGCTATCCTCGATATGGCATGCGCTTTTTCCCTTGCTTCTTTAATTTCACTTTCGCCAAGCCCGATAAATTTTGCAATGAAATGTCTTATATCGGTTACTACTTTTTGTTCATTGTCATCAGTCCTTTCAATAATAGCTATCCCGTTACCATGATCTTTAAAATACTTTTTAACCCAGAGGCCAAATCCTGAAAGTGAAGTAGTCACTGTTGGAATTGAGAACATCAGGCTCTCCAGGGGAGTGTATCCCCAGGGTTCATAGTAGGAAGGAAAAACAGTAAGGTCGAAACCTATAAGAAGATCGTAGTATGAAATGTTGAAAATTCCGTCGTTACCATTCAGGTATGAAGGGACAAAGATGATTTTTACACGGGATTTCTGATCGTTATTCAGACCGTTAACCTCAATTTGCCGGAGAACGGGATCAGATGAGGGGTAGTGAAGACTGTGTGTAAGATACCGGTCCGAACCATCAACAGTTCCGTTATTATTCAGATAATCAACAAGATCCTGTCTTGGACCCTTATGATAAGCGGGCATCAGTAGAAACGCTACACACTCTTTGGCAATATTATCCTTTTTATTAAGCTGCCCGAGTGAATCGATAAATATATCGACCCCTTTATTTCTGTATTCGTATCTTCCGCTGTTTGCGACCAAAACACAATCTTCAGGCAGTGAATAGCCAAGAAGCGCCTCGGCTACCTTCATAAGCTTTGTCCGGGCACTCTTTCTCCGTTCATCAAAGACATCGGCTCCAGGTACAAAAGAGTCCTCGAAACCATTTGGAGTAACTATATCGACCTCCTTGCCAAGGAAAAGGGCACATTCATGTGATGTGATCTCACTGACAGTTGTAAAAACGTCGGCCTCAACAGCTGAAAGCTTCTCAAGCGACTGCTTTGCCACCACATTAAATTCACGGGCTATCTGGACAGGATTATAATCCTTCATCTTACCATACAGAGGCCTGTTATTACCGGCGATACATCTGCCAAGGACGGTCGCATGGGTTGTAAAGGCTGTTGCTATCCACGGTGCATACTTTTCGATGTAAAGAATTCCGGTACCTGTCATCCACTCATGAAACTGGGCTATTATATTATGCCTCTCATGATAGTATGAGGTAAAGCTTTCGATCAGTTTTCCTGCTGCATATCCGAAAAGGGCAGGTTCCACGTAATCCCACTGGCCTGAAATGCTATCGAGCTTGTATGTCTCCCAGAACCTGGCAAATATTTCGTTCTGCAGGCCAAAATAAGGGGTAAAATCAATAAGCATAACTATCGGTTTCCCGGCAATATTCCACCTCCCGGTCCTTACTCTCAGTCCATCATTTAACGCCAGATTTCTCCATTCGGTAAACAGTGAATCGTCGGGTAAAAATTCAGGGTTAGAGCCTTCATCTCTCCATACGTCGGGTCCGATAAGTATATAATTATCACCTACTTCATTAATAATATTAAGCGCTTTGGTTGAGATTACAGTGTGAATTCCTCCTACTTTGTTACAAACCTCCCAACTGGTCTCAAAAATCAGTTCAACATTCATTATATGATTTTATTTGGTTTCTTCCTCATTAAGCCTGCTGCCTGCCCTTTTTCCCAACTGTAAACGGGTTTAAAGGTTTTGCATCCACAGCTTTTTTGCTTTTTTTCCCTGCACCCTTCAAAACTGATCTTCCGGGTTTCTTCATGTTTCTTTTTGTAGCGTCGCTTTTCAATTCATCAGGATTTTTTGACCTGACTCTCTTTTTCTGCAGCTTTTCGATCTCAA
Source organism: uncultured Bacteroidales bacterium (assembly GCA_963736675.1). Lineage (GTDB taxonomy): Bacteria > Bacteroidota > Bacteroidia > Bacteroidales > VadinHA17 > LD21. The sequence goes on along the minus strand of CAVTPT010000001.1, from coordinate 557,129 downwards.
TAACCTGTTGGTCGATCGTTCTGATCTTTTCTCTCAGGAGAGCATCGAGTCTTGCAAGTTCATTCTGTTCCGGTGTGGCAGGATTCAGCCTGCTCAGCCTTATCTCAAAATCGCTGAGAACATTCATATAATTCATGAAAGCATCATATGGTGTCTCATACGGGTTAAAATAAGCATGAACGGCACCATCGGAAAAGAATTTTGTGGCCATGTAATAGAAATGGTCGCTCGACTGGAGATAATCCCAGTCTTTCTTTATCATCTCATCATTGCAGGCTCGTACCTTATCGGTGAGCGAATAGAGCTTCTCAAGGGCAGCTACCTGCAATTCGTTTCCATGCCATGCCGTTATATCCCGTTCCTCGTCGGCCCATGAAATTGGTGATGGGATGCTGATCGCCGATACAGGCTGCAATTCATCGGCAACTTCCGAAGGGGTCATAAACCGGAAGGGCGTTTTCCTTAAAACAGAACCCGGAAGATGATTCAGAAAATTGAATATCCCGGTCTCTTTCCAGTTATGTTCCCCGAATGTTTCGTAGTCTAAAAAGATATTCACGAGTTCACTTTTCGGAGCGATCTTGTTGAGCCATGCAGCATACTTGTCGGTTGTCAGCGGCCATTCATTCCAGTTCCGGTTCGAAAATCTGAATGCAATATCATCGCTTAGCACAAAATTGCGTAATAGTACCTTTAGCCTTGGATTCAGCGAGTTACAATAAAGAAAGTTGGGGCTTTTCCAACCAAGCACATGCTTGGCCCCTTCAGTAAGGATCGATTTAAATCCCATCTCGGCAACCCACGATCCAATCTGATCTGAGTAGATCAGCTCAGTATTCCTGAAGGAATTCGTTTCATATCCCAGAAATTCCCTGACAATCTCCCTGTGAGCTGAAACCTGCCTTATGAATTCATCTTTTCTTTTTATTGATGCCAGCGAATGAGAATCCGTTTCAGCAAGAAATTCGACCATTCCTGTATCGGCCAGTTTTCTGAATGATTCAAGGACTTCCGGGGCATATAGCCGGAACTGATTTATTGCCAGCCCGCTAAGAGAAAATGCAACTTTGAACTTTCCTTTGTTTTTCAGAATTAGATCCAGAACAATCTCATTTGCAGGAAGATAACACTTGTCTGCCACTTTCCTCATGATCGATTCATTGGAATAATCATCATAGTAATAGTGGTCCTGTCCCAGGTCAAAGAACCTGTACCTTTTAAGCCTGAAAGGCTGATGAACCTGAAAATAAAAGCAAATTGCTTTTTTGCCTGAAGCTATACTCATATCTTAATTCTTGTTTTCCCAGATCACTCTTTTATAAATGTCCATAACATGACGGGCCGAATTATCCCATTTTAACCTTACCACCTCCTCTTTTCCGTTCTTGATGAACATCTGTGAGAGGGCCGGATAATTGAGTATCCCGTATATAGCGTCTGCCATCGCATCAATGTCCCAGAAATCGGTTTTGACAGCATGAGTCAGTATCTCTGATACTCCTGATTGTTTACTGATAATGACCGGGACATTTGATTGCATGGCTTCGAGGGGAGAAATTCCAAATGGTTCTGAAACAGAAGGCATTATATAGACATCGCTCATTGTGAGCATTGTAAACACATCTTTACCCCTGAGAAATCCTGTAAAGTGGAACCTGTCGGTGATCTTAAGTGCGGCGGCCCGCCTCATCATCCTTTCCATCATATCTCCCGATCCGGCCATAACAAACCTCACGTTAGGCATTACTTTAAGCACTTTGTACGCAGCTTCGATAAAATACTCAGGTCCTTTCTGAAGGGTGATCCTGCCAAGAAAAGTGACAACTTTTTCGTCAAAACCTTTTTCCATTATCACCTCTTCAGAGATATTAACAGGCTCAACTGCATTATATACGGTCTCGACCTTACCGGGATCGATCTGATATTTATTAATGACAATATCCCTGGTGAGGTTACTCACGGTAATGATTTTCGATGCTGCATCCATTCCGCGCTTCTCAATCTTGTAAACATCGGGGTTCACATTGCCGCCACTCCTGTCGAAATCGGTTGCATGTACATGGATTACAAGAGGTTTACCCGAAACCTCCATTGCCGATATTCCGGCCGGATAAGCCAGCCAGTCGTGAGCGTGAATAATGTCAAAATCATTCTCTTCGGCAATTACTGATGCGACAACTGAGTATTTGTATATTTCATCCATCAGCGATGAGTCGTACTTACCTGAAAAATCGACTTTCCCCTTGTCGTTGGTCTGTACATACATAGTATACTCCGACACTTCAGATGTGACACGTTTCCAGAAATCCTCCGGATCGGTATATGGAACGATTCTGGAAAGAACTTCAATCTTTTCAATGGGGCGTCTGAACCCCCTGTATAATACCTGTCTGAATGCAACCGGAACCTGGTTTGCTCCTATCAGCCTGACCCCTGACTGATCCTCATCACCCCATGCTTTTGGCACAACAAAGATAACATCCAGGTCCTCCAGTGTCGACATACCTTTTGTCAACCCATAACTGGCAGTACCTAACCCGCCTGATATATGCGGCGGGAATTCCCATCCAAACATTAAGACACGCATAACGGATCCTGTTTATATATTTGAATACTTCTTATCAACCAGATCTATGATCCTCAATATTTCACCAACGCTCCACGCCTGTGATATTGCGCCACGGGGAGCATGAGGAGGATCACCATCATATATCTCTGAAATGGTTGTTACTCCATGTTCACTCATTACCTCTTCAAGTCCGTATATGAGGTTTTTAACCTTCTGAACCCCCTGCTTGCCATGTACTTTCAGCCATCCTTCACAGAACGGACCCAGCAGCCACGGCCAGACAGTCCCCTGGTGGTAGGCACTATCCCTATCTTCCTGGGTTCCCTGGCATGTTCCCCTGTAAACCTGATTTCCGGGCGAAAGAGTCCTTAATCCACGTGGAGTAACAAGTTCTCTGTCAGCAATATCAAGTATCCTTTTCATCTCCTCTTTACTCAGCATCGAATATGGAAGTGAGGCTGCTATCAGCATATTGGGTCTGACAAAATTATTTTTCCCTTCCTCATCATTTACATAATCGGCCATATAGCCACGCTGATCATCACAAAACACTTCGTGGAACGATTTGTTAATCAGTTCAGGCATTTTCTCCCACTCTCTTATGAATTTTTTGTCTTTTGCCACTCCTGCCATCTCAAGAGCGAAACAAACGGCATTATACCAAAGCGCATTAATCTCAACAGCATATCCTCTCCTGGGTGTTACAGGAACCCCGTTTACTATCGCATCCATCCATGTGAGGGATTTACCGGGAGCATCAGCATAAACCAGCCCGTTCTCCCTTACAGAAATATTGTATACCGTCCCGCTCCTGTAAGCATTCAGAACCGATTTTGCTGCATTACCATATCTCTCCCATGCATCCTTCCCTCCGTTTTCAATATATTGCTGAACCGCCCAGAAAAACCACAGCGGAGCATCAACCGAATTGTATGCGAAATTGCCATTATCCCCCATATTAGGAAAGAGCCCATCCTTCATCCTGGTAACCTGTGTATCCAGCACCTCGCGGTACAGCATTAAATGATGACGTGCCAAGGCAATCCCGGGAAGAGAAATAAATGTATCCCTCCCCCATGCTCCAAACCACGGGTATCCGGCAATAATAAGAGTCATTCCGTGACGCCTCTCTATAAATTGCTGGGCGGCATTACGCAGGCAGTTCAGATAAGAATTACGTGGTATCTTGCCATTGACGGTTTTAGTGAACTTAGTCTTCAGTCCGGATGTCTTCTCCTCTTTTGTCGATGCAGAAAACACAATTACATCACCCTCTTTGGCATCAATTTCAAAAAATCCCGGTGTAAAAAGATCTTCGGAGTAATCATACCCCCTTTTCTGCTCTTCCAGATACTCGACTCCCAGATACCAGTCCGGGACAGGTATAAATTCCACTTTGCGCGAGAACTGCATGTTCAGTGCCGGAAATCCTTCATACATCCTGGAACTGATGCCGTTCTCAACGTAATCAATTTTTGTATTGGCTGCAAGATTTGCATGAGTAAGATGGTGTATATTACGGAATGCCAGGAAAGGTTTTATCTGAAGCTTCATGGGTTCAGAGGCTTCAAGAATTGTGATCCTCGACAGAAATTGTTCCTCGTAGTGCACAAGCAGCCTCTCCAGCTTCAGCATAACACCCCCTACCCTGAAAATCCTTACCGGAATTGTCTCTACCTCAAAATTCTCAAGATATTTATGCCCCTTGGGACTGAAATAATCTCCTTTATATTTTCTGATACCGATATTAAAGTTGCGGTCATTGTTCACCACATTGATATCAAGTGATGAGAGAAGAACATACCTTTCTCCCCCCAATGCATCAATCGGACAAATGAGCAAACCATGATACTTGCGCGTATTACATCCCACAATGGTTGTCGAAGTGTATGATCCTGCCCGGTTAGTCCTTATGATTTCCCTTGATAATGAGTACTCAAGATTAACGACCTGGCTTTTTTCGAACTTAAGATAGCTCATAATAATACTTTTTTATCTGATCTGAAAAAGTTCTTTAAGATAACTAATTTTATTAAACAGTGCAAAGGAATTTGTCACAGAAAAGAGACCCTGATTCTTTAAATTCCCATCTGATGACCTTCTTTATCGTCATAAAATTATCTGACAGTACTGACCGAAGAAAAAAAGAGTAAATTTGCATTTCCAGATATCAATATTTTTACTAAAAAATTACTAAATGAGGAGAAATCTATTACTGGCATTATTACTGGCAATGGCCCTTACATCGTGTAATAACAGATCTGTTGAAATTTCCGGGACACTTGAGAATCCAAAAAGCGGGGAATATATCTTCCTGTCCGAACTGAAACCAAATGACATAGTTGCATTTGATTCTTCCATTGTTACAGAAGAAGGGATTTTTAATTTTAATCTGAACATTAAAGAACCTGCATTTTACCTGCTCAAAATTAATCAAAATAACTTTCTTACAATGCTTCTGGAGCCGGGTGAGAAAATTAATCTGAATGCACCTTTTGACTCGCTGAATAATCCTGCCGTTTTTAACGGATCGACAGGTACCGGACTGATGATCGAATACAACAGGAAACTGAGAAATACAATTAACAAGATGAACGACCTTCATAAAATTTATGCGAAAAGGATCGATCAGCCTGACCTCTCAGCCCTGGTAGACTCTCTCGATCTGCTTGCACAGGGTTACCTTGAAGACATAAACACATACACAAAAAAATACATTGACGATAACTTAACTTCCCTGGTAAGCCTGATTGCTCTTTATCAGCAGATTGCTCCGGATGTCTATGTCCTGAATTCTGCAGCTGATATAGATTATTACAGGAAAGTAACCTCATCAATGTCGGAGTTGTATCCTGAAAATGAACATGTGATAGGGTTACAGGAACAATTGATGGTATTGAATGAGAATCTCAAATTAGAAGTCGATGACTTCTACGGTACCGGCAATGAAGCTCCCGAAATCGCTCTCCCAACCCCTGCCGGCGATACCATAAAACTCTCATCGACAAGAGGATCATTTGTACTTCTTGATTTCTGGGCATCGTGGTGCCCTCCGTGCCGGCAGGAGAGTCCCAATCTTGTTAAAGCTTACGATCTTTATCATAACAAGGGCTTTCAGATCTACCAGGTATCTCTCGATAAGAATAAAGAGGCATGGCTGAAAGGCATACAGGATGACAAACTGGAAAAATGGATACATGTGAGCGATGTAAAATACTGGAACTCCGTTGTTGTTCCTCTCTATAAACTTGAATCCATCCCGGCCAACTTCCTTCTTGACGAGAATGGAAGGATAATAGCTACTAACCTGAGAGGTGACGAGTTACAGAAAAAACTGGAAATTTTATTTAAGTAAGTAAAAACCTGATCTCAATAAAATAATCTTTGAGCCTTATGAGAAGATACTTTTATTTTCTGTTCATTTTCCTGGCTATAACCGGATGCCGGAACGGGAACAGATTCACCATTAAGGGGAAAATAAACGGAGAAAAAGAGAAAAGTGTCTATCTCAACAGGATAGAGGTAGACTATCCGATCTTTATCGACTCTGCATCCATTGATAAAAAGGGTAACTTCAGTTTTAAAGTAGATGCCAGGTATCCTGAATTTTATCAACTCGGATATTCAACATCAAATTTTATAACCATACTTGCTGAACCGGGAGAAAAAATAGACCTGATCTTTAATGATAAAAACCTGTTCAAAAATTTTACCGTAAGAGGATCAAAGGGCTCAGAAGATATCCGGATGCTCGACCAGTGGCTTGACGATACCCAAAGAAAACTTGACTCCATTGAGGTTATCTATAAGCAAGCCTCTGCTGAACCGGGTTTTGAGGAAAGAAAAGTTCTCCTGGAAACTGATTATGAAAATATTATCAGGGAACAACGTAAGAAAAATATCGATTTTATCATCTCCAATACCAGATCATTTTCGTCAATAAAAGCTCTCTATCAGAAAATTGATGATGAAACAAATGTTCTTTATGAACAACGCGATCTTCAGTATTATAAAATTGTATCAGATTCTCTCCAGAAATATTATCCCGGGTCCAAACAGGTTCAGGCTCTCAGACAGGATTTCGATAAGGGTATGAGTCAGTTCAATCTTGGTAAGATCCTTCAATTGGCTGATACTATCAGGGAAGTTAACCTTGATCCTAACCTTGAGGACATTAACGGTAAACGGATTGCCCTCTCTTCATTAAGGGGGAAGTACGTATTGCTGACATTCTGGTCGTTATCTTCAAAAGAGTCGGTTGCTGAAAACCTGCAGTTAAAAGAGCTCTACAGGTTGTATAACAGCAAAGGATTTGAGATTTACCAGATCAATCTCGACCAGGATGAAGAAGTCTGGAGAACTGCTGTGAAATATGACGAGCTTCCATGGATAAGCACGAGAGAAGATAATCCTCTGGAGCCATTAAATGCACGATTATATAATGTGAAAAAAGTCCCCACCAACTATCTTTACAATAAAGAAGGAGAGATTATTGGCACAGATCTGCATGGCCGGTCACTTCAGATAAAACTAAATCAGCTTTTTGGTAACTAAATATCAGTTTTGGAGAGAAACGCGAAAATATTCTTCGCCTCTGATTTTCACCTTGGCTTAACCGCAGGCACAGTTCCGCTTGAGAGAGAAAAAAGAATTGTCGGATGGCTCAACAGGATAGCTCCGGAAGCCTCGGAGATCTACCTTCTTGGAGATATTTTTGATTTCTGGTGGGAATATAAGCTTGTTGTACCCCGGGGATTTACACGATTCCTCGGTACCCTCTCATCAATAACCGATTCAGGCATACCGGTCCATTTTTTTACCGGGAATCATGATATGTGGACCGGTGACTATCTTTCGGATGAATGCGGCCTGACAATCCATACACAACCTTTCACCACCTCCTTTAATGGCAAGAGGTTTCATCTTGCGCACGGCGAAGGACTGGGATCACGAAACAGGGGTTACAGCCTCCTGCTCTCCCTCTTCAGGAACAAACCTCTGCGGATCCTATATTCGGCCCTCCATCCTTCCATTGGAGTTGGTATCGGACACAGGTGGTCTCTAAGCTCCCGGCTGGGAAAAGGTATTCATCTTGACTTCCTTGGCGAAGAGAACGAAGATCTTATCAGATATTCAAAATCGCTGATTACTGACGAAAAGATAGACTATTATATTTTTGGTCACCGGCACCTGGCAAAGTCATTCAAACTGGAGAACGATTCGGAGATAATATTTCTTGGTGATTGGGTGCATGGCGGAAGCTATGCAGAATGGGACGGCAATAACCTTATACTGAGACAATTATCCTGAACCAATCAGTCAAGGACATTTATCTCCAGAATGTAATACGAATAGGAATCATTCACAACTTCAAACTGGTATCTGAGTTTACTTCGTGATTTCCTTGCCATTTCAATAAGTCCCATATTACCAGTACTCTCGATCTGAATATTCTGGCGCATTAATGAATTTGCGAGTAGCTCTTTCAGACCATCCCGGTCGGACATATTAATTTCCTCCAGTTTTTCCTTCAGATCACCCACATGGCTGTTAAGTATAAGATTCCCCGTTGTAAGCGTGTAACTATTCTCCTGAGCCTGTACCATTACCAGGGGCAATCCATACTTCTCTTCAGATTCCTTTCCCGGATTGTATCTGGCAACATTATCAAGGATTTCAATAAGAATACTGAATACCCTTCTCCTGAGATCAGCCTCAACATCGTCGTCGTTAAGGTTTGATTCGGTAAAAGAGAGAACCTCCTTAACAATATCAACTGACAGATGACCCGACCACATAACGTTTATGTTATTGATGTCCAGCAGGTTTTCCAGCTGAGTCACCGATCCGGTGCTGAATGTGCTCTCCATACCCGACTGGTGTACCCCGATCCCTTCGGAATTTACAGTCTTGCTAAGGATAAAATAAGAGTAATCTTTATCAATCGAAAGGAAATCATAATCGAGTTTATTCCCGGTCTTACTGGCCATTTCGATAAGTCCCAGCCCTGCTCCTCCCTTGTCGCTGAATTCCGAATCAGTAAGCACCTGCCGGTGGAGGGCCTTTATCTCCTTAATGTCGAGACTGTTAAGATGTTCCAGTTTCCTTTTCAGATCACTTACAAGTTGAGATGAGATAACATTACCTGTTGTGATAGTGTAACCGTCGTCAGTTTTTGAATAGACTACCAGCGACATATCTGCATGGGCGACATTCTCTCCATGCCTTGTAACGTTCTGCAGGTTCTCAAGTACAAACATGAAGAGTCTCTTGCGTCCGAGGTATGCAAATTCCGAGCTCTCCATCTCTTTTTCAAGAAGCATCAGCAATGGTATCGAATTGTCATTTGTAACGACGCCCCTGTAGGCAAACATAAGGCGTTCCTTCATCATCTTCTCCCGGACAAGGCGGACTAGCTCCATATATAAACAATGATCAGGTAACTTAACTGAACGCAAAAATAGCAATAAATGGCAATTATGCAAAATTTGCAAATCGCTCAGTTACTAAAGCTTTCATTTTCAATTGTTTTAACCTGCCCACCCTTCCCTGTCGAGGTTGCGGTAGTTTATTGCTTCGGAGATATGTTCGGGTTTGATATTCTCTGATTCTTCAAGGTCAGCTATGGTTCTTGAGACTTTAAGTATCCTGTCATAAGCTCTGGCAGAAAGTCCCCTCATATCCATTGCAGTCTTGAGTAATCTTCCTCCAGCCTCATCGAGCTGGCAGAATTTCCGCTGCAGTGCCGTACTCATCTGGGCATTGGAATATACTCCGCTTGATGGGCCGAAGCGCTTCGCCTGTATTGCCCTGGCCCTGACTACCCTTGCCCTTACCACCTCTGAGGATTCCGTTCTCCCTGAATCGGAAAGTTTGTCATATTTAACCGGGACCACTTCAATATGTATATCTATCCTGTCAAGCAAGGGTCCGGATATCCTGTTAAGGTATTTCTGCACCATCCCGGGTGAACAGGTACACTCCTTTTCAGGGTGGTTATGAAATCCGCATGGGCAGGGGTTCATTGAAGCCACCAGCATAATAATTGTCCATTTAACACACCCATTTATAACAGATTGTGTTACAAGTAATTATAAATTATAGTGTCAATAAAGCATCAACCAGCCAGGTTAGTTATTTCCTTTTTGAACCTTAAATAATCGTTCTTTTTCAGCTTTGAGCCTGCCCAGCCATACATGACCTAAATTCTCTCTAACTGCTCATTTTTAATTTTTTCTAGTTCAGCAATCACTTTATCACGTTCCTTAGTCGCATAGTCATATACATCTTTCATTAATTTTCCATATTCAATATATAACCAATCTAGTTCCTGTTTAGTGAATTGGAGTTTTTCTTGTTTCTCATCTCCAAACGCATAGAATGTATTTCCAAAATCTTCAGCCTTGTCCAATCGAAATCCTCCAGAATCCAGCATATTCCAAGGAGCATCTTCTTTAAGGAAGAAGATTATTTTCTTTAATAACAATTTACGACTTCTTGAAATTCCAATATCCATTGCCTTTTTGGGTTCCTGTCCTCTTACAAAATTCTTTGCCATACTTCTTATTAATATTTATTACTGATGATTAATTATCTCTTTATCAAATCATTCCAGTATTCATAAGGTGTAATGTCACATTATATCGTTAATAAAATCAAGGTTACCAGTATCGTTTGAATAGCTCCATGTCTGGCTCCATACAAGGTATACAGACGATCCGGGATTGTACTCCCATCTTATAACCAGGTTGGAAAGGAATTCCTGCACGTTAAAATCACGTTTTTCAAAACTGTAATCAGCAGTGCCATCGTGATCTTCATCAATATTATAATTGTCCCCGGCAAGACTAATCTGATTATCGGAATATGTGTGGAAACGGTTCCGGAAATTATCAGCCATTGGGTCAAGAATGAATTTGTGGTCAAAATATTTTCCGGTAGCAACGAAGGGCTGACCCCAGTACTGAAAAGTCAAATTGGGACTGAGGTTCAGGTTAACCCTGAATGATGTGCTGATCGTTTTCCTGTCGATGCTGGCAAATATGTATTTATCATCATTGTTAACATCCAGTTGCGTTACATATTGAAGTTCACTGAATGATTTATTGAAGCCTGGATTAAGTGAAATGACGAGGTAGTTGGTTGGTTTAAATGAAATCTCCAAACCCGCATTGAAGTTTTTTGAATTCTTTTCAAATCCCCAGGAACCGTTTGTGTAAAGGTCAAAAACAAGTTTTTTACGGCTGTCAGATGATACTCCTATGCGGGCATTGGTGCTGCCGGGTAATCTCATCATGGGACCGCCGCGAAGCATCCCTGAAGAGAGGGATGAGCTGCTTATGCTTCCACCGGTCCAGGCATGCCAGTAATTTTTGAAGTTCATTGATGCATTCCATTCGAATCCTTTTCCAAGCCAGTTGCCGCCAAAATTATTGACGAAATAGATGTCTGCATTAAGGTTATAGTTTCTGTAAATTCCTTTTGGTTCCCACTGATTATAACCTGTCCAGAGAACAGTGAGAATCTGGTCTGCCTCGCGCATGTAACCAAGATCGTTAGTCTCAAAACCGGGTGTTTTCCATATTGTTACACCCATAAAGTTCCAATGGCCGTTAAGCTTCATTATCTGCATCCTTCCGCCTGACCCGGCCAGTGATGTCCTGCTGGTGTCGAGCACCGTGTGGTTGTTGTCGGGGCGCTGGTAGTACCGTGCAGATGATCTCTGGGTATTTTCAATGGCGCTTTTTGAACCTTCAACAACACTAAAGGCAGCATTCAGGTTGAACATCCAGTTTTTGTCATTGAAGTATTGTGTAAAGTCAGCTCCTCCGGTATATGCAGCCTTATGCATGAAGTCGCCCAGGTTGGCATCTAGGTTCCTGTTTGTACTTGTAAAGATTCCCCCGATAATTGTCTTGCCCTCATTAATATCTTTCTGAACCCTTGCAACGAGGTAATTGGTAAGCGGCTCCACCGTCTCATACATTCTTCCGCCCAGTGTGTCAATCTCAGCCTTTTCTTCAGCAGTTACGGCATCAACAAAACCAATTGAAAGTCCGTTTTTTGTTTTTCCTGTAATTTTCGCTGCACCAAGTATTGTAGACTGAATAGGAACATCAGCATTCCATCCGTCGTTAAGGTCGGGATAACCCTGTGGCCTGCGGCCGATTCTTCTTGAATAAAAAAGATTGTCATTTCCAACATCTCCATCCCCAATGCCCAGGCCGAAGTTGGTAATATTATTACCTTCAATAAAGAATGGCCTCTTCTCACTGAAGAAGGTCTCATATGCGGAAAGGTTCACTTCGGAGGGGTCAGCTTCAACCTGTCCGAAATCGGGATTAATAGACAGGTCCATGGTCATATTATTCGTAATACCTATCTTGGCATCAATACCTCCGTTTAATTTTGAAAGCTTTCCTTTTGACAGGAAGGGATTTTCAGGATCCGATTTAAAAGTCTCTGTTTTGCCTACAGCATAGGGTGTTATGTCAAATATTTTTCTTGGTTTGATCTGTTCAAGTCCTGACAGTTCTCCGAAAAGATGAATTATGCCCGGGGCATCCTTAGGTATGTGGGCCCACAATGACGTTTCATTCTTTCTGTATAAAGTTCTTACCATCTCCAGTCCCCATACATCACCTGAGCTTTTTTCAAACCTGACCTGGCTGAAGGGGATCTTCATTTCCGCAACCCAGCCCTCATTATTAACTGAGGTTTTTACCCACCAGTTGGGGTCCCACGATGAATCCTCATTTTGTCCGTCATTAGTAAACATCTGATCGAATTTTACGCCGGATGAGCTGACCCCGAACATAAAGCCGGTACGAAGATCATGAAAGCTGTCGATTATTATACTTACGAGGTCACCATCTGTCTGATCGCGCCTTGTTAAACGATTGACAATACTGTCGGGACTTGTATCGAGAGCTTTGATGCCCACATAGAGGTTATCATCGTCGAAAAGTATATTGAACTCTGTCCTTTGCGAGGCCTTCCGCCCATTGAATGGTTCGTGCTGAGTGAAATCATCAATCCAGCTGCCTTCCTGCCAGATGGCTTCATCGAGGATTCCATTGATCACCGGGGCTGTGGTAATCCGTGTTGCTTTATATTGCTTTTTTACCGGTGCCTGTCCAAAAACCGCTGCATGAAGCAGAATCAACATAAAGAAGGGAATACAAAATCTTTTCATTCTGGGTTTCAGTTATTAGGAGTTTCAGCATAATGACGAATAACAAGAGAATTTGATGCAAAAACGCATAAAGTCAGAATGATTCTAAATAATTTTCCCGGAATAGTTAAAAAATGTTTCTTTATAGATATTCAGGCATGCATTTCACCCTATATTAAATTAGATGTATTAAATTTGGTACTTAAACTCTTAAAACGGTAACCAATGATTAATAGAAGAACATTCATTTCAAAAAGCGCAGCAGCCGCCGCCGCCGCTATTATTTCGCCCTCCCTTTTGGGCGTGGAACCAAGGTTCCAGGAAAAATCATCTCTTGATAAGAAGAAGATATTATTTGTGTGGGGTGGATGGGCCGGACATGAGCCAGAACAAACTAAAAATGTCATTGTTCCATGGATGGAATCTGAGGGAGCAATTATGACCGTTTCTGATACGTTGGATGCTTATGCCACCATGGATCTTAAGGGATTCGACCTTATTATTCAGACCTGGACCATGGGAGAAATATCAAGAGCGCAGCTGAGGCCACTCCTTGCGGCAGTAGATAGTGGTGTTGGACTGGCAGGCTGGCATGGAGGTATTGGTGATTCGTTCAGGGCTAGTCCAGAATTCATGTTTATGACGGGGGGTTATTGGGCAGCTCATCCAGGTAATGTTAAAGATTTCCGGGTGAATATCGTTGATCAGAAAGATCCTGTTACAAAAGGATTATCCGATTTTGATGTGCATTCAGAACAATATTACATGCTAGTTGATCCAAATGTTAAAGTTCTTGCCACGTCAACGATTAATGATAATAATGATTTATGGATCGAAGGAAATGTTTTACCTGTTGTATGGAAAAAGGTATATGGCAAGGGAAGGGTCTTTTATTCTTCACTCTGCCACAAGGCAGTAGATTGGGATGTATATGAAACATTCGAGATTCAGAAAAGGGGCATAAGGTGGGCCTCCATGAGTAAGTATGAACCTATGGAAGAGTGGAAGCAGCCTGCATATAAAAACTGGAATAGAGGCTGATCCAATCCTTGCCGGTACTTAATATTGGGTTATTAAGAGACTAATCGTAAAGTTTAATAAACTCAAAAGAACTTCCAAGGTGCTCAAGAAACAATATGAGATCACTCTTTTTTATTACGAGTGAGGCTGTGTTTACATTTGGATGAAAAGCAAGCCGTTCGTATTCATTTAGCTTTTCATCAATAAAAAGGTGGACATGCTTCTCTGTATCGTTAATGAGTCCGAATGGGGAAACAGATCCTGGCTCCAGGCCCAGATATTTATTTAAACGCTGGTCAGAAGCAAAGGTAAGTTTCCCCTGCCTTAGGCGTTTCTCCAGATCCTTGATATTCAGTTGCCTCAGGTGTTCCAGTATAACGAGGTAATGCCTGTCACCCTTATGGTTTCGGAAGAAAATGTTTTTGCATCTTCCTGAATTATAGTCTTTCCAGTGGATCCTGGCATCTTCGATTGTTGCCAGGGGAGGATGCTCATGATACTCGAACCGGATGTTTAACATTTCCAGGAGCTCATAAAGTTGCTTTTGGCCCCTCATCCGCTAACGGCTGTTTTTAATTATATATTTGAATTCCATCCCGGCCAGCAGAGCGATATCTTCGCCGGCTTCCTTAAGGTCAATGTCAGCTTCTTCGTGCGACCACTCAACAATAAAAGGTATCTCAAAGGTATTTAGCCTTTTTAATTCCATGCAGATATCATAAAGAAATTTTGCAGATGATGAATTGAAATACTCCAGGTCGAACTGAAATTTCAGGGGGACTTCTGACGTAAAGATTGTATGTCTTTTATCGAGGTAGTCGTCAATAAACGCTTTGATCCAGTCAATAACAGGATAATACATAGCACGAACATCTTCAGGCGAGGATATTCCACGAATAAAAAAAATGTTTTCTTCCGGTGAGAATTGGATTTCAGGAGTGGTATCTGAGGGGCTTATCTGAAGCTTTTGCATCTGGTTGCCTTTTCACAAAATTGAGCCAATAATTTATTAATTCCAAATCATTTTTTGAATAATGATATTTATTATAATAACATATTACTTTCTTCTTCAGGATTATAACCTGTGTCTTCTGTGAGTGGCCTTTTTAAATAGGCATTTACTGCGAGCCTGTCGCATATCTCATTTTCAATATTGTTCGAATGTCCTTTAATCCAGACAAACCTGACATTGTGTTTCCTGTATATCTTCAGGAATCTTATCCACAGGTCAGGATTTTTTTTCTTTTTAAATAGTTTTGATTCCCACTGGAATACCCAGCCTTTCTCAACTGAATCGGCAACATATTTCGAGTCGGTGTAAACTACTACCCTGCTGCCTGGTCGTTTGAGTGCCTCAAGTCCTATGATGACCGCCATGAGTTCCATGCGGTTGTTGGTGGTAAGCCTGAATCCTTCTGATTTTTCAAGCCGGTGTTTCCCGGATATAAGAACAACACCATAGCCTCCCGGACCTGGGTTCCCGCTTGAGGCACCATCGGTATAAATAGTTATCTCATTTGACATGAGGAAGGACGATACCAGTGCTGGTAAGAAATAGTTTTATGGCAATGGATAGCAGGATAATTCCAAAGACTTTCTTGAGTATTTGCAAACCTGCATCACCCAGAACCCTCTCGAAAAGTGCTGTTAGTCTCAGCACAAAGTAGACTATAATCATGTTAAGAATAAGAGCAATAAGGATATTTATTGTCTGGTATTCGGCTTTCAGTGAAAGGATAGTTGTGATAGATCCTGCTCCCGCTATGAGCGGGAAAGCGATAGGTACTATAGAACCACCCCCGGAAGAGACATGTCTGAATAGTTCAATTCCAAGAACCATCTCAATTCCTATAAGGAAGATCACTAGTGTCCAATTAAATTTTTAACAATTAATACTTAAAGGCAAATTCAAGTTGAGCGGCTTCTTCACATACCTCATCAATAGTCTCGGAGGTCATGAAAAGATCTTTGATGGGCATTTTGTCTGTCAGTACTCTGCTGACGACACGAAGCACATTGAATGTGGTCCTACCCAACTGACAGTCATGTTCGATGATAGCCACGAGACAGTATGTGATAACCGCAATATAAATTTGTATCCTCACAGCGTTCTCTGTATTGCCCCAGAAGGACGTGATGCGGAGATGCTGCTTTATCCACCGAAAAAAGAGTTCCACCTGCCAGCGTTGCTTGTACAGCATAGCGATGTCTTTCGCCCTGATGCTGATGTTGTTAGTCAGGAACGTGAACGTTCTTTTAAGGTCGGGAGCATAGTAAACTATCCTCCTCAGTACACAGGGATACTTATTCTTAGTCTGATAGCCAGTAAGGCGTATCGTTTGATCAAGCAAGACGTTATCCGGTCCATCCAGAAGCTCTTCACCATCAACAACTCCATACTTGAGGTGAGACTTCTGTCGGATGACAAAGTAGGAGCCGATAGTGTTGATTGTATGCAGCCTTGCAAGGTCATAATATCCCTTATCAAAGATGTAGAATGCATACGGCTCATACGGAATCTCATCCATCGCATTCACATCGTGAACTTTTGCTTCCGTGATATGAATGTAAGTCGGTATCTGGGTTACAACGTCAAACAGCGTGTGAACTTTGATGCCACCCTTGTTTTTCCTGAAGTATGCCCACTTGAACAAGCTCAGGCAAAGGTCTATCGTGGTGGAGTCGAACGCATAGAACTTCCCATGCAGTTCGAACGGCCTGTCAATTCGTTTGCTTTGAGCAAGATTGATCATGAAATAGGCAAACTCTTCAAATATCTTGTAGTCACGGTTCACATTGGCGTAGGAAAGATTACTAAGTTTTATCTCTCCAGTGCCAAATCCAAGATGGTAACTCTTGTTTTTGATAGAGTCAACGATGCACGCGACCTCTCTGAGACTGTCACAGGCAGCCAATTGCCCATACATCATAACGAGCAGTTGATTCCAGCAGGTGAATGTCTTCACCCATTTATCTCCTTCATATCGTTTGACAATCATATCAAAAACTCTCTTTGGCAGGAAGTCCACGAGCTGACTGAATACATATTTGCCGCTGTTCATATTTGCCTGGTTTACATTCAGGCAGTGAAGATGCGAAATGAATTCAAATCGACACGTAACTTATTTGCTTGTAATAAATTATATATTAACCATTTACAAAGGTTTTGAAGTAATTCTTTTGGACACTAGTGATAAATTTCAATAATTATTGAAAAGGATTTATTACGTCCCGTGGGAATCAATTAATTATAATTGAAAGAATTACAATTTTATTTGTAATTATAAAAACACTAGTAAAATCAAATTTGGAGTCCTATCATTATAATTTCTTGGCTTAATTTAATTATTCCAAGTAGTTGTATATTAAATGATAGGAAAGAATAGTTAACAAATGGTCCGTCAAATGTTAATAAACTTAAGTTTGTTGTCTTCCATCACCATGAAAGAGGTAGTAACTTTGTTTAGTTCTTTGAAATGGAACATCTCAAAATAAATAAGGATGGTTACTCCACGAAAGTAATCCATCCTTATTCACTTCGATCTCAATGCTTAACAGCATTGTCCCTAAATGGGCGGGGTAAAAATTTTGTGTTATTTGTATAGAAAAATACGTAATTCCGTACAAATATACATCAAAATAAGTTCGAAGTCAACTATGCCCTACGGGATAAGTTTTTAACAACGTTGATTTTTCCTGTTAAGAACTATAAAGATGGCTAATATGAAATGCGTTTGAGACTTCGAAACATTAGTAAGAGGATCAAAGATATTCTTACTAATAAGACCTTCCAGGTAATATTATTATTTCTTGAAAGGTTGTTTAACATTTTTGGCAAGTTAAAAGACTTGTTATTTTGACAAAGAGAGGGAGGGTGATGATCACCCTCCTTTTTTATTAAGCATTATTTCCCCTGCTCAATCTCTCATACTTACGTAGTTCATCAAAAAGTCCCGAATTGCACGGACAGTTTTATTAATCATAGCAGGACTTTATTCCCACTCATCAATGTTTTCATTTGCCATTATCTTATTCTCTCGATACCCAAAGAATCATATCTATTTTACGTGGAGTCCAATAATCTGTGTGAAATTGATTATTGATTTCTTTAGCTTTCCGGCTTATTATGCTGTTGAGAATAATTCCTTCCTTAAGTGTTAAAAACTCGGGATTCATCCTGCTCAATATATAATTTTCCGGCAGACTTGTAATAGTACAAAGTGCCTTAACTACGAATTGATCCACTGTGGCAAAGATATGAGGATACATCAGACTCAATAATCCTGACGCTCCTGGTATTCCCAGTCCCCTGATTTCCCTTGCTGTCAATAATGCTGTTTTAACATCTGATAGATTCAAGTTAAGTAATCTCTGTTTTATATCGAAAAGAATGTCTAAGTGATCTGAATCTAGATACTTTTCTAAGTTCCTTGTTGTGGTTACATAGCGATTTGGAGCAGTATATTTCCAACGAAAATATTTATCATGCAGAAAATTATACCAGCCTTCGGGATTAAGTACCCTGATCTGTTCAAGTTTGAGTTCATTAAGGCTTTTTTCCAAATGCAAATTCCCCGGCTTGATGTAATTCCAATATACTTCAAGGGCATTTTGCCAGTCTTGTTCTTTACCGGATTGCCATAGGGTTGAAATCTTGCTCATGTTTAAGTAAATGTTCATTAGAAGCTTATGGAATCAATTTGAGGATAACATCAGATGTAACACAGACCGTTAATCCAGAATTATATTGATAATCAATTTTATTCAGGGTATCAGTAATTGGATAATCAATAATATCAATCTTAAACGAAGTAACCATTCCCATCAGTCTTAGGTCATTTGCATTTATTACCGGACTACCACTATTCCCATGATTTGCCAAACAATCCAGTAAAAAGGTATTGGTTTTTAAATTAGGCTCTTGAGCTACTATCCCAATCCTCGAAACTGGCTTATTCCCGGTGTATTTAGCTCCCAGACCTAATGGATATCCAATAAGAATGACACCAGTTCCTTCTTGAATATCTTTCGCTAATTGAAATTTATCCACAATATAATTAGCAATATCTTTTAAAGTAGTATCGGCTTTAACAGCTCTATAAGAATAAATACTTCCAACCTCAAATACAGCAATATCATTAATTGAATCGAGATAAATATGTTTTACATAAGCATATTGTTTTTTATTATCTGCATTAAATCCTATGCGTAAATTTTTCTGCTCATCAACTTTCTTAAATACGTGATAATTTGTAATAGCATATATAGATTGATTTTTTTGAACAATAAAACCAGATCCAATTAATGTTGGCGACGTTTTTAAAGTATTGAACCGCTCAATAGAAACGGAAGCTCTTTTAGTGTTTTCTATCTTTTTTGGTAAATTAATAAAAGTTATAATAGCGTCCTTATTTAGTACATATTGAGAGTAAGTGTGTAAAGTACAAATTGCCAATAACAGAATCATGAATAATTTTTTCATCACTTTTTTTTTAATCCATACTATTATAGTAAAAAGCGGCATTCCCATTGAAAAGTATTTAGCTGCATGAGTAGTCAATGTCTCGATATGTCCTGAAAGGACTTTGAGGGAATGCCGCGAAATTCAAATTTATGCAAACTAACTATACAAGTCAAGTGTTTGCCTAAAAATTTTATGAGCGATAAGAACAAGAATGTCAAAGAACTTAATTTAATCCTGATAAGATATATTGCCCTGATAAAATAGATGGTTTACATTTGATTACATCGCTGGAATCTGGGATGTTTTCCCATCGATTGGATTTATAAATATTGGATCTCCCTCCTCATCATTGTCATCATCATCACAACTAAAATAAGGATATAAATAATCATGTTTATTACTCCAAATTGTATAAGGTTGAAATTCAGTTTCCCACAAAGCATCTAGAATATCGTCGGACATACATGGATTATATTCATTTAAATAAGCCATATTCCATTCCCTCTGATATGCTATCCTATCGGACTCTATAAAGTATATCAATTCCTCGAGGAAGTAGGATTTAATGTTATAATCAACTTCTCCTGTAGGAAACCAACCTTCCCCATTGAATAAATAATTATGTAATCCATAAAGTTTGTCCACCGGATTTTTGAGTATTATCAGTTGTCTGTCCTCACAAACTAGAAGATGTAAAAACAAATTACTGCTCTCTTCCATTAACCTGCTTACCTCTGGGAGATTAAGAGGTTTAAAGGGTTGTTCCTCATTAATGAAACAGCCGATTGCATTATCCCAAGGAGGAGTGTAATTGTAACTCAGGATTCTCAGCTTTATTGGAGACCTTAGTTTTAACATCACTTCCTCCGAGAACAGAGATTGTGGGCTTTTTCGTAAATACTTACTTACATTTTGCCCCCTTTCAATAGAGTCAAATAAATCTCGCATAATTACCATCTTTAAAATCGTTTGTTAATAAATCAATTTTAAGATAAAAAGGTGGTTGTGGATATGCAAATTTATTTCACATCTTACTGATTCGATGTTAATTAAAATTATGTATTAGCACATCTATTATATCAAGATAGTTGGCAACCTCTTGGCTAACATCGTCTTGCCGGCTCCCGGAGGACCTATCATTATTATATTGTGCCCGCCTGCTGCAGCTACTTCCAGAGCACGTTTTACATTTTCCTGCCCCCTGACATCCGAAAAATCCACATCATAACGGTTGGCCTCATGGTTAAATATCTCCATCAGATCGACACTTACTGGTGTAAACCTCCGGGTACCGTTAAAGAAATCAACTACGTCACCAAGCTTTTCCATCCCATATACATCAAGGTTCCCGACAACAGCAGCCTCCCTGGCATTCTTCACCGGAACAATCACACCTTTAAACCCTTCGTCCCTGGCTCTCAGAGCTATTGGAAGAACACCCCTGACAGGCTGCAGGGTACCATCGAGAGATAATTCTCCCATCATTATATAAGATTCTGTTTCACTCCCGACGACCTTCTCGTCGGCACATAGTATCCCCATTGCAAGCGGAAGATCATACGAAGAACCCTCCTTCCTTATATCCGCAGGAGCCATGTTGATGACAACCTGCTTACCCGGCCAGTGATATCCCAGCGATCGGAGCGCAGATTCGATCCTTTGCTGACTCTCCTTTACTGCTACATCAGGCAGCCCCACAAGAAAAAAACGGACTCCACGCGATACATTGACTTCAATGGTCACTGTCACTGCATCAATACCTGTTACGGCACTGGCAAATGTCCTTACCAACATAATATAATGTTTTTAGCACTTAAGGAAACACAATACCAAATATAGAAAAAGTAAGACAAAAAGACAAAAGGAAAAAGATAAAAGTGATTAAAGTATTGCAGAAACCGTTGTAAGGGTATACAAACTACTGTAAAGTACCGGAAAAAGGAAATTCATCAGGGGCACAACGCTTTACTCTTCAAAGGATCCTCCGGCATTCAGACATTTATAAACAAGGGCAAGACCTTCGGCGGTATCGGAGAGAACAACCAGTATGTCATTAGGCTCTATAACTGTTGAACCGTTTGGTGTGATATACTTCCCCTCCCTTTTTATAACTGTGATAAGTGCGGTACGCGGGAACCCGAGGTCAACAATCCTCTTTCCGACCACCGGGTTTTTCTCATCGATCCCGATCTCAATAAGTTCCGATTTGATGGTGTCTGACAATTCAATGTCGGGAGGTGTCTTCTGCTTGGCCTTTTCAGGAACAGAAACATGAAGCCATTTTGAAACAATCGACAGGGTGGTTCCCTGAAGCATAACAGATGTCAGAGAAATAAAGAATACCAGGTTGAATATCATCGGCGATTTCTCAACACCTGCCAGAAGCGGATATGTGGCAAACACTATCGGGACAGCACCTCTCAGGCCTACCCACGAGATGAACGTTATGTTCCTCAGCTTCACACCAAACGGGAGGAGGCAGGCAAAAACACTCAACGGACGGGCTACAAACATCAGGAAAGCAGAAGCCAGAAGACCGACACCAATAACCGGTACTATCTGGCTTGGAAAAACCAGCAACCCGAGAGTAAGAAACAGAACAATCTGCATCAGCCAGGCTAAACCGTCAAAAACCTGTATGATCGTCTTCTTGTGAATAAGATACTGGTTCCCAAGATATATGGCAGTAATATAGATGGCAAGAAATCCGTTACCGCCCAGGAAGTCGGTCAGTGAAAAGGTGAAGAACATGATTGCAATAACCAGTACGGGATATAATCCCGCGAAATCAAGACCTATCCTGTTTATCAGCTCTTTACCAAGCCGGCCGTTCAGGTAACCGATAACCCCGGCTATCAGAACCTGTCTGACGAACAGGGGTATTATATTAATTGCCGATTTGTCCTCCGACATAATCAGCCCCATCACCGCTATTGTCAGAAAATAGGCCATGGGATCGTTGCTCCCGCTTTCCAGCTCAAGAGTCGCCCTGATATTCTTTTTTAACCCGAGGCTTTTGGAACGCAGAATGGAAAAGACCGCGGCTGCATCGGTCGATGATACTATTGACCCCAACAACAATCCCTCGTAAAAGGTAAAGTCGGTTATTGCCCATACAAAAACACCCACCGAGATTGCAGTTATAAAGACTCCTACAGTCGAAAGGGTAAATCCGTGCCAGAATACAGGCCTTATCACTTCAGCCCTGGTCTCAAGACCTCCCGAAAAAAGAATAAAATTCAGTGCAACGATACCTATAAAACGGGCAATCTCCTGATCGTTAAAATTAATCTTTCCAAATCCCTCGGAACCGGCAAGCATTCCAATTATCACAAATAAGATAAGCGTGGGGACACCCAGCCTGTAAGATGTTTTACCTGCCAGCACACTTAATCCCAGAAGCACCGACCCTATAATAAGTATGTTCTCTAAAGTGATCTCCATATAAAACTGATAACAGCAGGATAAATCAGCAGAAGGCAGGAAAATAACCGGCTTTGCCTCCCGTTCCTGAAATATATTTCCGGGAAAATAACGAAAATATCAATAACTCCGGTGCTGTGTAGCCTAAATCACAATACCGGTCAATGAACCGGCGGCTGAAACCGCACAATGGAACCGGTTGCGGAACCATATTTAAAACAGGTCGTCAGTGAGCAGCCAGCTGTCTGTAAACTTCCAGAATATCGCCTGTAATCTTTTCAATACTGAAATCATTTCTAATGCTTTCCTTTAAAAATCCGGCCTCTTTCTGATAAACCATCTGGTTGGCGAAATAGCTCAAAAGGAGTTTTATTAACGTTTCAGATTCAGGAGGGGGTTGACCTGCTGCCACAAAGTTATTCACCTTGAAATACCGGTAATTGTCACGTGAAATAAACTCCCCGAGGAAATCCCGGTTAACTGAAAGAACAGGAACTGCACATGCAAGCGATTCAATTGCAGCCCTGCCAACTCCAAGCACAAGTCCCGACTTTTTAATCAGGGGCATAACATCAGGAATATATCCGTGAATGATGCATACTTCACGGCCCATCCGGTTGTTTATTGCCGAGCCTTCGGACCTTAACAATTCAAGAAATTCACCATCGCCAATAATATTAAAGGATGCCATAGGATACTTCTTCACTATTTCCGGCATTACCTCATTAATAATCATTCTTATGACGAAAGAGTGTTTTTTGTCAATCCGGCTTATATAGCTTATCGAATTATAATCTCTTTCAACGTTTTCTTGAGGAATTTCCACTCCGTTCTGGATAAAGAGGGCCTTCCCGCTGACCTCCCTGTAACCTCCCTCCTGGTTCAGTAACCTCTTGCTTACAAAAATTATTTTTTGAGGGAATCTTCTTGATATACACGACCGGAGATCAATACGGGGTTGGCCATGAACTGTCGCAACAACCGGAACCTTCATTATCTTTCCGGCGAGCGAGGCAATCAGTATCGGTAATCTTTTATGAGCATGTATTACCTCTATCCTGTTCCTGCTGATAAATAAACAGACACTGAGTACCTGAAATGGTATCAGCAGATCTGACATGTTTAACGATTTGACAGTTACCTCTTTGTTAAGCCGGTTTATCAGCTGACCCTCTCTGGTCATTATGAACACATCGTTCCCGACCTTTACCATCGAATTGGCAAGGTCAAGGACATGGTTCTCAGCGCCCCCGTAATTAAAACTATTGATCAGATACAAAACTCTCATCCCTTAATTATTACACGAATAATTGTAAAGTGGTTTTTCGTGACAACATAAAGCTAAAATACATCGATTTATAATACAAAGTTCGGGTGTAACAAAAAATCAGATTAAACGGGTTACGGAATTATGAGTATAAAAGAGACAATTTGTAACATATGTTACATTTTATATTATTAAATATTAGTTTTTTTGCTGAACTTTAAGGTCAGAAACCCGCCGGCCGGGAAAACAAAGTACTTTAAGGAAACGGATTAATTATTAACCAATAAATATAATCAACTATGAGCATGTTTTGTTTTCAATGCCAGGAGACTGCAAAGGGTACCGGATGTACTATTTCGGGTGTATGCGGTAAGAGCGAGAAAGTTGCCAATATGCAGGACCTTTTAATGTATGTATTAAAGGGGATATCCATTTACAGCACAAAAGCAAGAGAGCTGGGTATCGAAAATGAGGTTGTAAATAAATTCATTTTTGACGGTCTCTTTATGACAATCACTAATGCCAACTTCGACCAGGAGAGATTTGTAACCAGGATCAGGGAAGGGCTGAAACTCAGGGACGAGATGAAAGCAGAATTGATCAGGGCCGGTGGAAGAATACCGGGTGAACTTCATGAATCAGCTACCTGGACAGGCAATACGGTTGAGGAATTCGAAGCTAAAAACATAGCGGTGGGTGTCCTTTCAACTAAAAATGAGGATGTGCGCTCCTTAAGAGAACTTGTAACTTACGGGATTAAAGGAATGGCAGCCTATACCGAGCATGCGTATAATCTTGGTTTTGAGGATAAGTCACTTTACAAATTCATGCAGGAAGCCCTGGTTGCGACAACTGACGACTCGCTTACTGCTGATCAGCTGGTTGCACTTGTCCTGGAGACAGGAAAATCAGGAGTCACTGCCATGGCTCTGCTGGATAAGGCAAACACAACAAAGTATGGCAATCCTGAGATCTCAAAGGTAAATATTGGAGTCAGAAACAATCCGGGGATCCTGATCAGCGGACACGACCTCAGGGATATGGAAGATCTTCTGAAGCAGACTGAAGGTACTGGTGTTGATGTTTATACCCACAGCGAAATGCTTCCCGCAAACTATTATCCTGCATTTAAAAAATTCAGCCATTTTGTCGGGAATTATGGCAGCTCGTGGTGGAAACAGAAAGAAGAGTTTGAAACCTTCAACGGACCGGTACTGTTTACAACAAATTGTATTGTCCCTCCGAGGAAAGAGGCCCGGTATGCCGATAAGGTTTACACAACAGGTGCGGCCGGATTTACAGGGTTCACACATATAGCTGACAGACCGGCCGGCGGGCAGAAAGATTTCTCAGCCATAATTGCGCATGCAAAGAAATGCAGTGCTCCGGTAGAAATTGAAAAAGGAGAGATCATAGGCGGATTTGCCCATAACCAGGTAATAGCGCTTGCCGACAAAGTTGTTGAAGCTGTTAAATCGGGTGCTATAAAGAAGTTCTTTGTAATGGCCGGTTGTGACGGCAGGATGAAAGACCGGAATTATTATACCGAATTTGCAGCTGCACTTCCGAAAGACACGGTGATACTTACAGCAGGATGTGCCAAATATCGTTATAACAAACTTGCTCTTGGTGATATAAACGGGATTCCAAGGGTTCTCGATGCGGGTCAGTGCAACGACTCTTACTCACTGGCAGTTATAGCGCTGAAGCTCAAAGAGGTTTTCAATCTGAATGATATTAACGATCTGCCTATCGCTTACAATATAGCCTGGTACGAACAGAAAGCAGTGATTGTCCTTCTTGCATTGCTTTTCCTGGGTGTGAAAAATATCCACCTGGGACCGACGCTTCCCGGATTCCTTTCGCCCAATGTGGCAAAAGTGCTCATTGAAAAATTCGGAATTGCAGGTATAGGAACCGTTGAAGATGACATAAAACTGTTCTTAAACTGATCAAAGCTAAAAAGCTGCAGGGTTGCACCGAAGATATCTTTGAATCTTCAGCTGCAACCCTGTTTATCTTATACCTGTTTCAGATCGCCGTTCTGCCTCTTTCTCCCGTGCGGATCCGGATACACTCCTCGAGAGGGGTAATAAATATCTTACCGTCGCCAACCGATCCTCCAGGACCATTCGTACGGGCTGCCTTAAGTATTGTGTTAACAGTGATATCGACAAAATCGTTATTTACTGCTATTTCAATCTTTATCTTTGGGATAAGGTCGGGGACTATTACCTGCCCCCTGTGGAGTTCCTCAACCCTTTGCTGACCGTGACCGGAAACCCGGCTGACTGTTATTCTTTTAATTTCAGCTTCAATAAGAGCTTCATGGACCTTATCAAGCTGTACTTCCCTTATAATCGCTGTTATTAGTTTCATGTGTAAATAATTTTGATTTTTCTGGTCACCTTGCTTATCCCGCACAGAGGCAAACTATACATATCAGAAGAGACTGTTTTTATATTTGTCAGAGTTTCATAAAACATGCCGGATTTATAATTGCATATAAAGTAAATAACTTAATTTGGATTCAGCATTCCATAACCGCGCTCACCATGGTACGATCTGTCAAGTCCTGCCATCTCCTCATCATCCGACGATTTCAATTTTATGAATTTATTCAGGATGTAAATTATCAGGAGTGTCATAACCGAGGCAAAAACTATTGCTATTGCAACGGCAAGAGCCTGAACTCCAAGCTGGTTCCAGAATGTCCAGGTGCCATCAGCCGAAGCAGCAGCAGCATCCTGCATCCACGATTTGCGAATGAAGAATGTAAGGAACAGGGCTCCAACCACACCTCCGACTCCATGGATTCCGAAGGCATCCAGACTGTCGTCGTAACCAAGCCGGTTTTTGATCTGGATTGCCATATAACATATCATTGAGGCAAGTACTCCAAGGATCATTGCTCCATATGGCAGTACAACTCCTGCTGCCGGTGTCACGGCAACAAGTCCGGCCAGAATTCCGCTGGCAAAGCCAAGCGCGGTTGCTTTTTTCTGGTGGAAACTTTCAATCAGAATCCACGACAGGGCTCCCGCAGCTGCGGCTACCTGTGTTGCTGTCAAAGCCTGCGCGGTACTGAGCCCGCTTGAAATACTGCTGCCGGCATTGAAACCGAACCAGCCCACCCATAAAAGTCCGGCCCCGAGCATGGTTATTACCAGGTTGTTCGGACGGATTACCTGATAAGGATACCCGCGTCTTGAACCAAGGAATAATGCAGCGACCAGACCACTGAATCCGGCTGAAATGTGCACAACTGTCCCTCCGGCAAAATCGATTGCCCCTTTTGCACCCAGGTTGTAAAGAAATCCGTCGGAAGCCCACACCCAGTGACAAAGCGGATTGTAGACCAGCAGACTCCACAAAAGTATAAATATGCAATATGCCTTAAAGTTGACCCTCTCAGCAAATGCACCCGCTATCAGGGCAGGGGTTATAATTGCAAATTTGCCCTGGAACATCGAGAATACATATTCAGGGATCCCCGCATCCATTATACTGTTATCAATACCCTGCAGGAAAAAATAATCGTGACTCCAGCCGAAAAATCCGCCCAGAACACTCTTCCCGAAACTCATGCAGTAGCCGACAGCTACCCATAAAATACTTATTATTCCCATTGCCACAAAACTGTGCATAACGGTCCCCAGAACATTCTTTGTCCTTACCAGACCACCATAGAACATAGCGAGCCCCGGTACCATCAGCAATACAAGGGCTGTGGATGTAAGCATCCAGGCTGTAGCGCCCGAATCAATATGAGCTCCGTCGGAAGCATATACTCCCGTAATGCCCAGAAATAAGAACAAAATTAAAATCAGTGTCCTTTTCCTTTTAAGTTTCATAGTTGTTCAATAAAAACATTAAAAAAATCATTTTCAGGGCAAACATATGTTTTTTTAGGGGTCTAAGCAATTTTTTATGTATATTTTTTACATTGACCCTCTTTTTTATAGGGGGTATTATTAATTTTTTGTGCTTTTTTAAAACATATACCTCCTAAAATACAAGACAATAGAAATCCTATTTAAATTTTATTTAAATTAGGCTCTCTCTCCCGGTTTAACCGGAAAGGGGATAAAAAGTATATGTAAAAGAGGATCAGTTTAATGAGTTGCCCCTTATCAGGTCAATAAAACTCCTGATACTGTTACCTGAAGCTCCCTTTTCGGAAAGCATCTTAATGAAAGCGCTTCCGATGATTGCCCCGTTCGATTCGCTGCAGGCTTCATTAAAAGACCTGTTGTCGGAGATGCCAAACCCGGTCAGTCGGGGCGTTTTAAGGTTCATAAGCCTTATCCTCCTGAAATATGAAAGCTGCTCTTCTGAAAATGGGGCACTCCTTCCTGTAGTGGACGATGATGAGACCATATAAATAAATCCCCGGCTTATTGAATCAATAAACCTGATCCTATCATCATCTGTCTGAGGTGAAATGAGAAATATGTTGAATAAATTGTAAGAATTGAAAATATCTGAATATTCCTCTATAAATATTTCCGGTGGAAGATCCGGAAGAATGACACCGTCTATTCCTGTTTCCGCACACCGGTGGCAAAAATTCTCAATCCCGAATTTAAGCACAGGGTTAACATAGCCCATCAGAATAACAGGGATACTCACATCTTTCCTTATATTTTCTAACTGTTTGAAGAGAAGGCTGATGTTCATCCCGTTGTTGAGCGATTCCCTGTTGCTCATCTGGATTACAGGTCCGTCAGCCAGAGGATCGGAGAATGGTATGCCGATTTCGACCATATCAGCACCGGATTCCTGCAGATCTCTGATAATATCTGTGGTGGCCCCGGCAACAGGGTATCCGGCTGTAAAATAAACTGACAGAATATTTCCTGTGCGTTCCCTGAAAAGTTTTTCAATACGATTCATACTATATTGATTTACGGAAATTGAATTATTTATCATAGGTTTCAGGATGTTCCATATACCTGATATATGTTGCCATGTCTTTATCCCCTCTGCCTGAAATTATTACAACAACAACTTCATTGCTTTTGAATTTCAGCTTATCGAGCAGAGCAAGGGCATGTGCCGATTCAAGGGCGGGAACTATGCCTTCCAGCCTCGTCAGCCTGAATGCTGCCTCAAGTGCCTCCCTGTCGGTTGCGCTTTCAAACCGGACCCTTTTGGTTTTGTTGAGCAGTGCCATCATCGGTCCTATTCCGGGATAATCCAACCCGGCCGACACAGAATAAGGTTCAATTATCTGTCCGTCGTCATCCTGCATAAGGATTGTTCTGCTTCCGTGAATTACACCCGGCAATCCAAGAACAGTTGTCGCTGCTGACTCTCCGCTTCCGGTGCCCTTTCCGGCAGCTTCGGCAGCCACCAGTCGCACATTTTCAGAATCAAGGTAATGATAAAAGGATCCTGCTGCATTACTTCCACCTCCGACACATGCTATTATACACGATGGGTCAGGACTACCTGTATGTTCTTCAAGCTGCCATCTCATCTCCTGGCTGATCACCGACTGAAGCCGCGCTACCAGATCGGGATAAGGATGAGGCCCCACTACTGACCCAATGATATAATGAGTATCAACCGGGTTGTTTATCCAGTCGCGTATAGCTTCGTTGGTAGCATCCTTCAGGGTCATATTGCCGCTGGTCACCGGTACGACTTCGGCTCCCAGCATCTTCATCCTAAGAACGTTAGGAGCCTGCCTTTCAACATCGGTCTTTCCCATATAAACGACACATCCAAGTCCGGTAAGAGCACAAACCGTGGCCGTTGCAACTCCATGCTGCCCGGCTCCTGTCTCAGCAATTATTCTGGTCTTGCCAAGTTTCTTCGCTATCAGTATCTGACCAATGGTATTATTTATCTTATGCGCCCCTGTATGATTCAGATCCTCACGTTTCAGATAAATGTTTGTCTTATAATGACCGGAGAGTCTCTTTGCATGAAACAGAGGGGATGGCCTTCCGGCATAATCCCTTAAAAGCATAGTGAACTCAGTCCTGAAATCCTCACTATTAAGGATATCCAGGTAGTTATCCTTCAGTTCTTTAATATTTGAATACATCATCTCAGGAATATAGGCTCCGCCGAATTCTCCGTAATATCCCCGGTCGTCAACTCTGTAATTCATCTTTTCTACTTTTTATTTCTTTAATAAAAGCTTCTATTTTCTCTTTTTCCTTGATCCCGTACCCAATTTCGAACCTGCTGTTAATATCAACACCGAACAGGTTTTTGTTATCCATCTGTCTGATCAGCCGGATATCACCCGGGCCTATTCCTCCACTTAAAAAGAAAGGTTTATCAATCGTATATCCTTCAATTACAGACCAGTTGAATTTTACACCGCTGCCTCCCCCGGTACCGGTTTTTGAATCAAAAAGAAAATAGTCAGCTGCATCGGTATATTCTTCCATCTTTTGAAAAGCACCTGCCGAATCCAATTCAAATGCCTTGATAATTTTGATCCCCTCACGCCTGAGCTGATGGCAAAACTGCGGGCTTTCCTTGCCATGCAGCTGGACGAGATCCAGACTGAAAAGTCGTACTGTTTCAATTATATGAGCCGGTTCAGCATCAACAAATACACCTGTTTTACCTATACGTTCCGGCACCCCTGAGAACAGATTTTTGTCAGGTGCCTCACCGACATACCTTGGTGAACCCGGGTAAAAGATAAATCCGATAAAGTCAACATGCAATGCCGAGATTTCCTCTGTGTTGACCGGATCTTTCATTCCGCATACTTTTACCTTAAGCATATCTTCACCCGATCATTTTAATAAAATTACTCAAAGCCACCGCCGGATCACTGCTACTCATAAAGTATTCTCCTATAAGAAATCCATGATAACCAGCGTTTCTGAGAATTTTTATCTTTTCCGCAGAAGTTATTCCGCTTTCCGAAATTCTGGTCATATCCTCAGGCAGTAACCCGGCTATTTTAAGGGAGGTTTCCGTATCAACCACGAATGTACCCAGATCACGGTTATTGACACCGATAACATTTATGTTCTTCCCGGCCATTTCGATCTCCCCGGGGGAGTGTATTTCGAGTAGTACCTGCAATCCAAGCAGGGCTGCTGTGCCGGCCAGGTCTGATACTTTTTTCTTACCAAGCACTGCTGCGATAAGTAATACTGCATCTGCACCGTACGCCCTGGCCTCAATCAGCTGGTAATCGTCTATTATGAAATCCTTGCGGAGTATTGGTATTTCACATACAGCCCTGGCACTGACCAGGTCGTCATTGCTCCCCCCGAAAAATTCCGTATCGGTCAGAACAGAAACTGCGGCAGCTCCGCTTCTGCAGTAACCTGATACTACCCGGGCAGGATCGGCTGTGCCGTTAATGATCCCTTTTGATGGCGATCTTCTTTTGAACTCCGCTATTATACCGGACCCTTCCTTTTTTGTCAGGAACATGGATAATGAAAGCGCATCCCTCTTAAACAAAGGACTTTTTTCAAGCTGCCCTGCAGTGATTTGCATTTTACGCAGTGCAACCTCCCTCTTTTTATAATCAATTATTCTTTCAAGAATATTCATGATTGCATTTCAAAAAGTTTACTGAACGACCTGTATGCCTTCCCTCCAGCCAACGATTCCTCAGCTGCTTCACGGCACTCCTGCAGCGACATTGACGGGAAATAACATTTAAGTGCTATCTGCGAGTTAGCGAGGACAATATCGTGCTGGGCCCCGGTTCCGTTTCCTTTGAGTATATTGATGAAAATATCAGTCGCCTCCTTTACATTTTTCCCTCCATAAAGCTCTTCGGGGTTTTTTCTGCTGTATCCAAGCTGTTCAGGATTTACAATTTCTTCGATCCCGTCGTGAATATACTTAAAACCCGATGTAAGAGAGATCTCATCGTATCCGTCGAGTGAGTGGATTATGGCATATGGCCGGTCCGACTGCTGATAGATATAATTATATAACCTGGCGAGCTCAAGACTGTAAACTCCGACGATCTGCCGTGACGGAAAAGACGGATTTACCATTGGGCCGAGCATATTGAAAAAAGTCTTGACCCTCAGGGCTCTCCTTACCGGCACGATATTTTTCATGGCCGGATTGAAAAGCGGGGCATGCAGGAAACAGACTCCGGTTTGGTCTATTTCACGTCTCAGTTTATCACTGTCGGTCGAAAACCTGTAACCGAAATATTCAAAGATATTTGATGAACCGCAGGCTGATGTAACTCCGTAGTTACCATGTTTTGCCACCTTCGCCCCTGCCCCTGCAACAACAAATGTTGTTAGTGTTGATATGTTGAAAGTATCTTTCCCGTCGCCTCCGGTACCACAAAGATCCATAGTGTCTATCCCTCCCAGGTCAATCCTGATACAGAGATTCAGTAATGCATCACGGAACCCGGATAGCTCTTCAACGGTAATGCTCCTCATAAGATAAATTGTAAGGAACGCTGCAATTTCCGATTCCGAATAGGATCCCCTGGCAATATTTATCAGCACCGACTCTGCCTCATGGCGGTCAAGTGTCTTATGTTCGAAAAGATGATTTAAGATCTCACGCATAGTCTGTATAGTTTTCCCTTATTAATATTGTCCCCTTTTTCAGGATGCCAGCCAGTTACTGATTAGCTGTCTCCCGTGTTCAGTCAGAACCGATTCGGGGTGAAACTGTACACCGTGTACATTGTATTCGCGGTGACTGATTGCCATGATAATGCTGTTATTATCGATACATGTTACATTCAGACAATCGGGGAAATTCGTTTTTGCAACAACCCACGAATGATAACGACCGGCAATAAAAGAGTCCGGCATATTCCTGAAAAGCCGGTTTGTTCTGTCAGTAATATTTACTTCGGTTGCCTCTCCGTGAAAAACATGGTCAAGGTTGATAAGATCTGCCCCGAATGCCTCTCCTATTGTCTGATGCCCAAGGCACACCCCAAGGATACTCTTGACGGGAGCGTATCTCCTGACAATGTCGAGACATATCCCAGCTTCCTCCGGAATACCGGGACCGGGCGAAAGCAGTATCCTGTCATATTCATCCACCTCATCAAGAGTGATTTTGTCGTTCCTGAAAACTGCCGGCTTCTCCCCTGTCAGGTTTTCGATATAGTGTACCAGATTGTAAGTAAATGAATCATAGTTGTCGATAACAAGTATCTTTTCCATTTTATCAGTTTTTTAATCAGTTTATTTCAGCAGCCAGTTCAATTGATCTCCTCAGTGCACCAAGTTTGTTGTTAACTTCCTGAAGTTCCTTTTCCTCATCCGAAATTGCCACTATTCCTGCTCCTGCCTGGTAATAGAGCCTGTTGGCCCTGCTCAGAAATGTCCTTATCATTATTGCATGATTGAATTGTCCCCTGAAGTCGAGGAATCCTATTGCTCCTCCGTAATATCCCCGCCTGTGGGGCTCATATTTATCTATCAGCTGCATAGCCCTGAATTTTGGGGCACCACTCAGCGTACCTGCCGGAAAAGTCGATGTCATCATATCAGTAACCGTCGAACCGGCCTTCATTTCACCTGACACCGATGAGACGAGATGAATAACGTGCGAATAGAACTGTACTTCCCTGAAACTTTCCACCTTAACATTCCCGGTATGACGGCTGAGATCATTCCTTGCCAGATCGACAAGCATCACATGTTCGGAATTCTCTTTTTTGTCTGCAGCCAGCTGCCTGGCCAGGACCTTGTCATTTTCATCATCGCCTGTACGTCTGAAAGTTCCGGCAATGGGATTGATGGAGGCTTTTCCTTTGCTGATCTTCAGATGAGCCTCTGGTGATGATCCGAATATTTTATAATTACCATAGTCAAAGTAAAACAGATATGGGGAGGGATTCACCGACCTTAGAGTCCTGTAGACATTAAATTCATCACCTTTGAAAGTACGCGAATACCTCCGGGACATGACCACCTGGAAAACATCTCCACGGTGACAATGCTCTTTCCCGCCGGATACTATTGCCTTGTATTGTTCGTCTGACATATCAGCCTCTTCAATACCTGTGGGAGTAAAAGAGTAGATCGCTATGTTCCTGCTGTTGATCAGCGATCTTATCTTATCAATCTCTCCTGAATAGCCGTCAACCTGGTTTTCTATAATATACAGGACATTCTGAAAATGATTGACTGCAATTATATAATTATAAAATGAGTAATGAAGATCAGGTATTTTACTACCTTCCTCCTGTTTTGCCGTCAGATCTATCATTTCGAAATATCTCACTGCATCATAGGCAGTATACCCGAAGAGTCCGTTTACAGGAATTCCTTCAGTAGTGTCAGACTGGTCAAACGATTCCAGGAAAGCATTGAATCTCAATGCTAAGGTCTGACGATCATTTATATTTGTGGAAATCACTGCTCCGTCGGGATAAGTTTCTGTTATTGTGCCATCTGCTGCTTCAATTGTGGCAAGAGCCCTCATGCAGATATAGGAATAACTGTTTTCATTTCCATGATAGTCGGAGCTCTCAAGAAGCAGTGAATCAGGATATATATCTCTTATTTTCAGATAAATACTTACCGGAGTTATTGTGTCGGCAAGCATCCGGACAGCTTTTGTTCTTACTATTGTTTTTTTCATCAGTGACGGATTTAATCTGTTTAAAAGAACAACGGCCTGTCGTGAGTACGACAGGCCGTTGTTTAATATTTTTAAGTATTATATACAAATAGCTGATAGTCTCACAGTTTACAGTGAAATTTACTGTGCCACCAACGCCAACTTGTAAAGAATACTGTCATTTTTCTAATCTGTTCAGCTGCAAATATACTTTTTTTTAATACAACAAAAAAAAATAATGTTTTTACAGGCGTCTTAAAAATAGAGCCAAATAACGGAGTGGCAATGCATATAACACCAGTAAATTAATCTGAAAAACAAGTTATGCCATTGATTATCAGAGAAAATTCTTATCCAGGAAATCCTGAAATTTTTCTTTATACTGATCGCCGACAGGAATATATGTTTTACCGAATACAATTCTGTTCCGTTCTATTGTATCTATCTTCCCGAGGTTAACAATAAACGAACGGTGGACTCTCATGAATTTATTTACGGGGAGTTTTGATTCAAGGAGCTTCATGGTTGAAATAGAAAGAACCGGTCGGGGGGAATTCTGAATAAATACTTTTACATAATCCTTCAGCCCTTCGATATAAAGAATATCATTGAAATTTATTCGTTTAATCTTGTAATCCGATTTTAGAAAAAGGAACTCATCATTTGCCTCGACCTTCTGCAGAGCCCTGTTCTCAAGACCAATAAGCTTCCGAGCTTTATTCGCGGCTGTGAGAAATTCTTTATAACTGAAAGGCTTCAGAAGGTAATCAACAACATCAAGCCTGTAACCCTCAAGTGCATATTTTTCAAAAGCCGTCGTAAAAACAACCTTAGGCCCCTTTTCCATCAGCCTTGTAAATTCGATCCCCGACAGGTCGGGCATCTGTATGTCGATAAAGATAAGGTCAACAACATTTGCAGCAATATATTCGCTGGCATCAATCGGATTATCGAACGTTCCGGATAGCTGTAACCCGGGTGTCTTTTCGATATAGCCGGCTACCAGTTGTAAAGCAAGCGGTTCATCATCTATGGCAATTGTTTTTATCATCAGACAATGCTTATAAAAAGGAACACTTCAAACTCCGTGTCAGATTTTTTTATTTTCAGCTCATGTTTACCGGGGAAAAGGAGGCTGAGTCTCTTGCTGACATTTTCAAGTCCGATCCCGGAATGCCCGTCAGAATTCTCATCTTTTGATTTTCTATAGCTGTTTGTACACTTGAATGTAATTGAATTACTGACAGTAAGCATACTTATTCTGATATAAGATTTTTCCCGGTAACTTATCCCGTGCTTGAATGCATTTTCGATAAAGGGTACAAATAAAAGCGGGGGGATATTTATATCATCGTATTTTCCGGGGAATGACACCTCAAGAGCTACTTTGTCACTCATCCTCAGCTTCATAAGATCGATATAGTTGTTCATGAAGTCGATCTCGCTGCTTAATTTTGTATTTCCCTGTTCCGACTCATATAGCAGGTACCTCATCAGCTTTGAAAGTTTCAGTACTGCATTTTGAGAATCAGCCGTATTGATACCAATAAGCGCATAGATGTTGTTCAGGGTATTGAAAAAGAAATGAGGGCTGATCTGGTTTTTCAGGAAAGCCAGTTCGGAATTCAGTTTCTCCGTTTCCAGCTCTTTTTGCAGTTCTTCAATTTTTGCATGACGCTCAAGTACTCTCAGCCCTATGGAAAGGAAGATAAGAAACAGCGCATTAAACCCATAATTCGACAGGTGCATCTCCCTGAAGGGAGGGCGGCGCATTCTCATGAAAGGCTCTCCATGGGGAAGTCCCGGCCCTGGTTCCCTTTCCTGTTGCCTCCTTATTTCCAGGACCTGCTCATCCAACGATAAATAATTGAATACTAATTTGTTTGATACGTCCGAAATAAAATAGAAGCAGGCTATCAGCAGCACTACGGAAAGATAGTACTTATAGCGCTTTCTGTTAAAAAAATAACGTGGGATAAGGACCAGGTAGTTGGCATAGAAAATGATCCCGCTGATCAGGGAATTAATATAATAAAGCCAGATAAAATCTTTCCCGACTGTCCATCTGTTGACAACATAAAGCGGAAGTCCGAGCAATATCGACCAGGCAAGAAGATGGAGAAGAATCTTTATTGAATTTCCTTTCAGTTTAATCCTTTTCATTTTTCACAATTTAGGCTTTTACTTCTGTTTATCTATGAGCCTTAAATATAATGTTGCATCTTTCAAATTTAGGTATTCATTTTAATTTATTCATATCTGAGGGCATCAATAGGATTCAGGTTAGAAGCTTTCCGGGCAGGGTACCATCCAAAAAAGACACCTATGGCAAAGCATACCATGAATGCAAGCACAACCGATTGTGTGGTTATAAAGACTGAAAGCCCCATAAGTGAACCTGCTACCCGTGCAATGAGGTAGCCAAAAATGATACCAATAATCCCTCCTGAAATGCTCAGCAGCATCGATTCAACAAGAAATTGCCGCAGGATATCCTTTCCCCTTCCGCCTATTGACATACGAAGCCCTATTTCACGTGTACGTTCAGTCACTGAAACAAACATGATATTCATGATGCCAATCCCTCCCACAAGGAGTGAAATACTTGCTATAGCACCGAGAAGATAGGTCATTATGTCGGTAATGGTTGATACTGATTCGATAAGTTCTGATTGTGACATAACCCTGAAATCATTCTCTTCCGATTCGTTAAGTTTATGTGTCCTGCGAAGGATCTCTTCTACCTCTGCTATGGCAGCCGCACTTTTCTCCTCGCTTACTGCAGAGCAATAGATACCATTTATGTAATCAATTGCAGCAAGCCTGCGCTGGACAGTTGTATAAGGTGCCAGTATCAGGTCGTCCTGGTCCTGACCCATGCCGCTTTCTCCCTTGTCCTCAAGAACACCGATTATTTCGAAAGGAAGATTTTTGATCCTGATAGTAAGACCGATAGGGTCGGTGCCTTCGGTAAAAAGGTTATCAACAACTGTTTGTCCGAGAATACAGACTTTCGACATGCTTCTGACCTCAGAGGAGTTGAAGACCCTTCCGCTCCCCACCTTCAGTTTCCTGATATCAAGATACTCCTCACTTACCCCATAAATACTTGTCTGAGTATTCTGGTTGCCGTATATGACCTGGCCGTTTGCATTTACTGAGGGAGAGACAGCTGAAATTGATGTTGCTTCATTCCTGATTGCCGTGACATCGCTGTATTTAAGAGCCATTGAGCCTGAAGAGCCAAGACTGACCCCGCCCCTGCTTTGCATGTTGGGCATTATCATCACCAGGTTGGATCCCATCGACGACATCTGCTCCCTTATGCTTCTTTTGGAGCCTTCGCCTATGGCCAGCATGGCTATGACCGATGCTACCCCTATAATAATCCCGAGCATGGTAAGAAAAGCTCTCAGCTTGTTCCTTACAAGTGCCCGTATGGCTATCCTGAATAAGTTCGCTATATTCATAATATTAAAATTTTTTCATTCGTTAACCTCTTCAATATCCTCTACCGGAAGTGTCTTCAGTATCTCACTGGCAATAAACCTTTCGCTTACAATATTTTCGCGTTGGATCCTGCCATCTCTGAAAATGACATTTCGTGTGGCAAACCTGGCAATATCAGGTTCGTGGGTTACAAAGACTATCGTTCTTCCTTCATCATTCAGATTCTGGAACAATTCCATTATCTCAAATGATGTACGGGTATCAAGATTCCCTGTAGGTTCGTCGGCAAGGATCAGAACCGGATCGTTGACAAGCGACCTGGCTATTGCAACTCTCTGCTGCTGTCCTCCCGACAATTGGTTTGGCATGTGATGCATCCGGTCGGTTAGTCCGACAGCTTCCAGGGCGTTTTTTGCTCTCTCCTGGCGCTCTTTTGAACCTATCTTGTTGTTATAGAATAAAGGGAGCTCAACATTCTCAAGTGCGGTTGTCCTGGGCAGAAGATTATAAGCCTGAAAAACAAAGCCTAGTTTGAGATTCCGAAGCCTGGCAGTTGCATCTTTATTCAACGCATTGATATCAACACCATCCAGCATATAATTACCGAGAGTAGGCTTGTCAAGACATCCGAGAATATTAAGCATTGTGGATTTCCCTGATCCGCTCATTCCCATTATCGCCACAAATTCGCGCTCCTCAATACTGAGATCCACCCCGCGCAATGCATGTACTGTGACTTCCCCTACATGGTAATCCTTGCGCATCCCTTTTATCTCTATTATTATATTTTTCATGACTTTGGTTTTTAGGTTAAATGACCTTAGAATGGCATTGGCCCTCCGGGGCCCCTGTCGGTTATTCTTGTGGAGCTTTCCTTAACGGCCCCACCCGACATTGAAATAACCACCTCATCACCCTCGTTTAGCCCTGAAGCAATCTCCACGTTTGAACCGTTTTCAATCCCCATAAGGATTGTTGCCGGACGGATGTCTCCGTTTCCGTCTCTTATCCAAACTGTTTTAACCTTTGGGTCGACCTCTTCAGCAGCCTGAATATCGCCTGCAGGTGACATGCCCTGTAGTTCAGATCCCATTTCAGGCCCCTCTCCTTCATTTATCGCTGCCGGTGAAAAAGATGTCCCGGCCATATCACCAGCGGCTGTCCTTTTTGGAAGATTAACTGCCATCTTACTGAGATACTCATCGTCAGGACTGAATCTGATTGCTTTGCCTGAAAGTGTGAGGGTATTCTCCTTTTTCTCCACATATATTATTGCACTTGCTGTCATCCCGGGCATAAGCTTTTTATCAGGGTTCGGAGCATTAAGAATCACAACATATGTGACCACATTATTAGTTGTTACGGGCTGGAGTCGAACCTGTGATACGGATCCTTCAAATTTCATATCCGGATAAGCGTCAACAGTAAACTCTACCGCCTGTCCCTCTTTAACGGTGCCGATATCTGCTTCATCAACATTAGTCTGGACCTCCATTTGCGTAAGGTCGTTGACAATTGTGAAGAGCGTCGGGGTATTGAAGCTTGCGGCCACTGTCTGCCCCTCTTCAACAGCCCTGTTGAGGACCACCCCATCAATTGGGGAGCTGATAGTTGCGTATTCAAGGTTTACTTTTGCCCTTGAAACTGACGATCTGGCATTGACCACAGATGCCCTGGCATTCTCGTAATTAAACAGAGCCTGGTCATAATCAGATTCAGCCACAAGCTGCTTCCCGTACAGCGCCTTCATCCTGTTGTAAGTCGCTTCCTGGTAATTTAACTGAGCTATTGACTGATCAAGACCTGACTGACTCTGTTTCAGCTGCTCGAGAAGGTTTGTCTCGTCAATTTTTGCCAGTACCTGGCCCTCTTTTACATTATCGTTAAAATCGACGAATACATTCTTTATTATGCCCGATACCTGTGTCCCGACATCAACGGTAGTTATTGCTTCGATGGTACCTGTTGCCGTAACACTGTTAGTGATAGATCCTCTTTCAACTTTTACGGTTTCGAAAGAGTAATTTTCTTCTTTGCCGGAAAAGGGTTTGATAACCAGCAGAACTATTACTGCCAGTATCGCTATCCCGGTGATTATTAATATTTTCTTTTTCATTGTTATTTGATTTTACTTGTTTAGCTCTTTTAGTGTGTTAAGTATCCTTTCTGATAATTCTTTTATGAAATAGTGTCAGAGTGTCAGGGAAATCCCGGAATAAAAATCCAGGATCTTGTAACTGAATATCAGGTTGAATTTCGATTGAAGAAGCTGACTTTCAGCAACTATCAGGCTGGTCTTTGAAACCAGATAATCAATCGAATTGATCATACCCTGGCTGAACTTCTCATCCGACAAAAGAGAAGACTCAAGTGCTGAATTATATGATTCCATGCTTGCTTCATATTCGATCTGCGCAGAGGTAACATCAAGACAGGCCTGCTCTATGTTTTTTCTTAACTCATTCTTCGTATTTAACTCTGTTAACTCAGCATCCTCGTAACCGATCTTTGCCACTGCCACATTTGTGCTTACCTGCTTTTTCTGAAAGATCGGTATTGAAAGTGAAAAGCCGGCTGAAGGACTAATACCATCATTTACCTGGGTAAAATAGGTATCATTATCAAGGCTGTTAAAGTTCGAGCCTATCCCTGCGCTGGCCGAAAGGGTGGGATAATAGCCCGCTTTTGCGATTTTTTCATCAAGAGCTGATATCTCCCTTGCTATTTCAGCATTCTTTATCTGCGGCTTTATCTCAAGGGCAGTCTCATAGATTGATTTGACATCGGGGATCCGGTTCTGGTTAAGCGACTCAGAAAGATCAGGATCAGCGACATTAAAACTATCTGAAACAGGGAGTTCCATCAACTGCATAAGGTTAACCTTAGCTATTGCGAGCTGACTTTGGGAATTTGCCAGTGTCAGTTTCTCTTTTGCCAGCTGGGATTTAACCTGGGCATAATCAGCCTGGGATATTCCCCTGAGAAGAAGTCTTTCACCCGCGAGTTGTAGTTGACCTTCAGTGGTTAATAACTGTTTTTCGCTGTTTTTGACCTGCTCTCCGGCATAAAGAATTTGCAGATATGCATTCAGTATGCTTATGCTGATTGATTCTTTAGTGGTCTCAAGAGAGTATATGCCACTTTCAATATCCAGTTCTGCCTGCCTGATCTGGTTAGAAAGACGGGAAGCATTGAATAATGTGAGGCCTGCATTGACAGAGTAATTTGAACCATTGCTTGCCGTTAGTCCCGATGAAGCTGTTGCATTACTCTGTGTCCAGTTGAAATTCTGACTTATAGATCCGTTAACTGACGGCAGTCTCTGTGCTCTGGCCTGTTCAGAATAGTATCCCAGCCTCTCGT
Source organism: uncultured Bacteroidales bacterium (assembly GCA_963736675.1). Lineage (GTDB taxonomy): Bacteria > Bacteroidota > Bacteroidia > Bacteroidales > VadinHA17 > LD21. The sequence continues at coordinate 515,851 of CAVTPT010000001.1, read as the reverse complement.
TGTTAAGTACACCTTTCCGCACCTGGATGTTTTGTTCCAGCGCATATTCGATGCACTTTTCCAGGTTCCATCCGGCATCCTGTTGTGCCAGGATGTATTTACCCGGCGTTATCAGGACGATAATTAATATCAGGATTGTTCTTCTCATATACCTAGTATTTCTTAATTTTTGAAATAAAGGTATGATCAGAGAGACCCTGAAAAAAATTATATAGACTCAGGGCAAATGTTTACCGACGTAAGAGTGTTTTTTACCGACTAAAGCAGGAAACCCCTTCTGACAATGAGGGGTTTCAGGCATTCAGGGCAAGTAGAGCTGTTAAAACTGAAACAGCTGAAAGAAGAAACAGAACACCAGTTATATCAATAATGCTATATTTTTTACTTCCTGAAGTAGTATAGAGAAATACCGGAAGGAATACCAGAAAAGGGAAAGGTAACGATACTATTACAAGATATTCCCCGAACGACCAGTGCATAATTTTAAAAAGCATTGAGGAGAATACCACAAAGCTTGTCAGCCAGGTCACAAAATAAAGGAGTTTATTCTGCCTGTTCCCTTCGTTTTTATAATTGTTGATCAGGGCTGAGGGGATAAATGCAAGAAGCAGGATAATGATGCCTGTTGTCATTAATATACCGGCTCCCGGGTAATGGTTCACCTTAAAGATTATGCCAAGAAGGATCAGCAAAGTGGTTCCAATGCCTAAAATATATATCTTTTGTTTCATTTTGTCAGGTATTAAGTTGAATTAAGGGATTAATGGTTTAAGGCTGTGATATTTACCGGTGCAGTAAAGCTCATAACCGGAATGTCGGAGGTGTTGGTTTTTGCTCCGGCAATGGTTTTTGTTGTTGTCTGATGCAGGTTCATCGGGAAGATCCGAATAATTTTATTACACTTTCAGATTTGGAATCAGGTGAAGAGTTTTCATTCTGATAATAAATTGTATTTTTCTCTTTTTCTGTTTTCTGAATATTTAATTTAATAAGGGCTGAAGGGAATACAATCAGGAGAGAACCGATTACAATAAAAATGAATCTTGACCTGACTGATTTCTCCTCTTTCCATGTAATTACTGTATACCAGGGGAAGACCACGAAGAAAATGATAATAAGGGAGCTTATCGTCAATGTGCCGGAGCCTGGCCAGTGTTGAATTTTAAAAAGCACTGCTGTGATATAGAGGATAAACCCTGAAATTGCAAGTAAATAAATAATCTTACCCTGATTTGTTTTCTGTGCATTGTTCATTGCCGGCCTGATAGAAAGGGTCAGGGTGATTATGGTCAGGACATAAGATAGTGCCAGTATTGGAGCCGTGCCAGACCAGTGTTGTATTCTGAAGAGTATACCCATTATAAAAAGCATACCTGCCAGGAAGACCAGGACGAAAAAGAGTACTCTTTTACTGCTGTGGCTCTCTTTCCATATTACGTTAAGGGCTGCGGGTAAAAATACGAATGCAAGTGTGAGGGCTCCGAGGGTCATCATTATTCCGGCTCCGGGCCAGTGCATTATCTTAAAGAGGGAAGCAAAGTTCAGCAGGATTGTTCCGGCTATGCATGAAATCTTCATTGTGTTTTTCATTTTTCTGTATTTTAAGTCAACTTCATAAAGTGTTTCTTCCTGTATCTCTTTGAGCCGGCGATTTCCGATTTTCATTTTCACTTTATTATAGGCTTCGGCAAATCCGGGGCCTTTTTGCATTTCAATTTCGACATCGCAGCAGATATGGTCAAGGAGTTCCTCGGGGAGATTATCATATGATATCTCCTGGTTCCTGATATCTTTCCGGATAAGGTCAATATTTTCAGGGTTTAGATCAGGCATTTGCTAGACCGGGTTTGAGGTCAATTATTTGTCGGAGTGAGTCGACGAATTCAGATAGTTCGTTAATTTTTTCCACTACCAGCGATTCACCTTTAGGGGTAAGGGTGTAATAGACTCTCATTCTGTTATTACGTATTTCGGAGGTAGTGACCAGAACTTTTTCTTTTTTCAGTTTATGGAGGATTGGGTATATTGCTCCGAAGGTGAGTTTTATTTTGCCCTGTGTCACTTCTTCGACCTTAGCTGTGAGTGCGTAGCCATGGAGGGGGCCCTCTTCTTTCAGTATTTTAAGGATTATTGTTTTCAATGATCCTTTAAGCAATTCTCCAGATATTGTTGTTCTCATATATATAAGTTTCTTATATATTGCAAATATAATATATAATATTTTACAAATACAAATTATTCTTATATATTTTTTATTATTGACAAGAAGAAAGTGTGAGATTCTTCGCTTTGGGCAAAAAAAGACAGTTGATAAAATTAGCACAACTCTCTCATTATCAACAGTACAAGCAATTAGAGACACTCCCCCGGGTGTATCTGCAGATTCAAAGAAATATTTTATTTTTAAATAACCGGCCGGGTCCGTCCACCAAACCCCGAAATAATCGCGCCTGCTCCCTGAGGAACTAACAGCCGGAACTTAAATATTTGAATTAAAGGTATCTCCCTCATCAAAATCACCTGAAGCATACCCCCTCCTGAACCACTCCTTACGCTGAGCTGCCGAGCCATGAGTGAATGCATCAGGTATTACCCGCCCCTGGTATTTCTTCTGCAACACATCATCTCCTACCGACGCTGCTGCATTCATGGCCTCCTCAATGTCGCCCGCTTCAAGCGAACCGAACATCTTCTGGTCAAAATGTGCCCACATACCTGCCAGAAAATCAGCCTGCAACTCAAGCCTTACAAGTAACTGGTTTGAACGTGTCTCACTTAACCGCGATCGCTGATTGTTGACATCGTCGAGAATACCTAATTGATTCTGAACATGATGGCCAATTTCATGCGCAATGACATAGGCGATGGCAAAGTCGCCGTAAGCCCCGAATTTTACCTTAAGATCATCAAAAAAACCCAGATCGATATAGACTTTCTCATCACCAGGACAGTAAAAAGGACCGCTGGCAGCTGATGCAAAGCCACACGCCGACTGAACCTGGTCCCTGAAAAGAACAAGCGCAGGTTTCCTGTAAGTCAGATTTGACTCCTGAAATACCCTGGTCCATACATCTTCTGTGCCAGCCAGAACAACTGAGACAAAATTAACCATTGCCTCCTCTTCGGCTGTAGAGGCAACCGGACCCGATTCAACCTGGCTCTCCTGCAATGTGCCAACTAACTCCGAAGGATCACCTCCCAGCAGCAAAACCACCAGTGCAATAACGATCGTTCCGATACCACCTCCGGCAACCATTTTACCGGTCGACATTCCCCTGCGGTCTTCTACATTATCACTCGTCCGCCTTCCTGTAATTTTCATAATCAGTGAGTTTTAATTTTTACGCTAACAAGAAATTTCTCAGTCTGGTCCCGGTCAGAATAATCCACCCGGTCACTCTCAGTCAGTTTACCACTTATAAAGATACCAGATTTATAAAAGTATTAAAAGCTTTCCAAAATTCTTTTCTTCAACATAAGGATTCCGGTTTTAAAACCCGGATCACCAGACACTATTCCTGTAACCTCAGCCACCCCTGCGGCCGAACCCCTCCGGCATGCATATGTTATCAGAATTCTGAATTCCAATAAATAATCTGCTTCAGTTAATCCGTGATCATATTCTATAATAAAATAAAACAAATCAATTCAATCCTGAAGAAATACATCCTTTTAAATGACCATCCAAAAAAATAAATTTGGAGAATTAAAACTTAATATCTAAATTTGACCGTTTGGTTAAACCTTATGGTTAAATGATATGACTGAAAATGACAAACAAACCGAGGAGAAAATATTTGATTCGGCAACAGAGATATTTCTTGATAAAGGGATGGATGGAGCACGGATGCAGGATATAGCAACCCATGCAGGAATAAATAAAGCTTTGCTCCATTACTATTTCCGCACAAAAGAACACCTTTTCGATGCGGTTTTCGAAAAGATAGCCGGGAAAATACTTAAAAAATTTGCTCCGGTACTTGACCCGTCAATTCCCCTTGAGGATAAAATAAGATTCTTCTTCAGAGAGCATATAACCTTTCTGCAAAAGAATCCAAGGCTGCCCGGCTTTTTACTAAATGAAATAAACAGGAATCCGGCAAGAATAAAAAGGGTTCTTGCCAACATTGATATCAATAACCTGTGGCTGATGATTTACACCCAGCATAAAGAGGAACTGGAAAAATTTAATATCACCCGGGAAATGATCCCTCAGATTATGAGTTCGATTGCAGCAATCAGCGTTTTCCCATTTGCGGCAAGAGGAATTTTTGAAGCAATTTTCGAAAAACTTGACATCGATTTTAATACTTATCTTGAAGAAAGAAAAGTATTCGCCGCCGATTTTGTTATTAAAGCTCTTCAAAAATGATTTTGGTTGTCCACAAGCAATATAAATGAGTTTTAAATGAAAAAAAATCAGTTATTTTTTTTAGTGCTGGCCATTATCTGGCCCGTCGCACTTTCAGGCCAGAAGCTGATCACACTCAGGGAATGCTATGAGATGGCTCTGGAAAAAACAAGCCTGGCAGGTGAAAAGGAGAACTATTCCATGATCTCCGGGTTTAAGGATGACATTCTTCGTAATGGCTGGCTCCCTTCTCTGGATGCGGGAGGCAACTTTGTATATAACTCCTCGGTGATCGACATGAGCAACATACTCGGATCGTTGCCGATCCCCGGAATTGGCAGTGCAATAAAGCCATTGCCTCACGAACAGTATAAATTAACTCTGGATATTAACCAGGTAATATACGACGGTGGAGCCATCAAAGGAGCAAGGGCCCTTGAAAAAGCTGATCTGAGCATTAATGAGAAACAGACCGAAACCGATCTGTATAAACTACGGGGACAGATAAACACTTACTACTTCAACATCCTGCTCCTTTCACGGCAAGAAGAGCTTCTGACCAGCTATTATGACCTTATCACCAAACGTATAACCTCCCTGGAATCTGCTCTGGAAAACGGAGTCATATTAAAGTCAGATATCGATATCCTTACTTCTGAAAAAATAAAAATTGAACAGCAGCTTGCAGAAAATGCAATAAGAAACAGTTCGCTGAGAGGATTACTGTCGGAGATTACCGGTGAGCAGATTGATCCCTCCTCAGAGTTACTCCTCCCCGTGGCAGAGGTGGACCCGGGTAGCGAATTATCCCGTCCGGAACTGCAGCTTTTCGACCTTAGGAAAAACCAGCTATCAGCAGGACTGCAGGTTATTGAAAGTAAACGAATGCCCAGGGCTTTTGGCTTCGCTACCCTTGGTTATGGTAATCCTCCCGGGAATAACTTCTTTAAAGATGAATTTGCCCCTTTCTATATCCTCGGGGCCGGGATAAAATGGAATATATACGACTGGAACAAGACCAAAAACGAGAAAGAGATAATAGCAATCCAGCAAAACATAATTGAAAACAGGAAAACAGATCTTTCTGATAACCTGAAAAGAGCTCTTGAAGCAAAAAGGGCAGAGATCTTAAGTCTGAAATCTCTTTTGGAAACCGATACCGGACTGATTGCTCTGCGTAAAAGGATCACTGCGGCTGCCGAATCTCAATATTCCAATGGCACCATAACAGCAACCGAATACCTTAATGAGGTCAATTCAGAAAACCAGGCTCTTGTCAATCACGAAATCCATAAAATTAACCTGTCGCTGGCAACAATTGAATATATGAATATTAAAGGTCAGGAAATCGAATAGGCTGAAAAGCAAAAGACCGGGGAAAAAGATAAAATTAATGAAATTGCCGCCATTAACATTTGTGAGAATATAGCAATCAGAATGAAGAAAAAAATAACCAGACATACCAAAAAAATGAAAACAACTTTATTGACAATCATCGCAGCCCTTCTTGTTACCGGTTGCAGTAGCGAGGCTGATAAAGCTGATGCCTACGGTAACTTTGAGGCTGTTGAGGTAATCGTTTCAGCTGAGACCAGCGGACGGATTCTGAGTTTTGAAGTTACCGAGGGATCCATAATCGATGAAGGAGGAAAAATAGCTCTGGCAGATACTACTATGTTCCACCTTCAGAAAAATGAGATCGATGCCGGAATGAGAAGCATAAGAACACGCATAACCTCCATTAATTCACAGAATGCTATTCTCGAACAGCAGATAGCCAATATCAATGTCAATTTACAGAGGATTGAAAACATGCTTAAAGATGATGCTGCTACCGCGAAACAATATGATGACCTGAAGGGACAGGTAGCAGTTCTTCAGAAACAGATTGAAGCAAGCAATACCCAGAAGGCATCCGTAGCCTCAGAGTTATCAGTGTTTGAATCAAAAAAGAAGATACTTGAAGAACAGGTATCAAGGAGTAATATTCTCAGCCCTCTGAAAGGTACTATTATTGAAAAGTATGCTGAGGAAGGAGAGATCACAGCCGCCGGGAAACCTATTGTTAAAATAGCTGATCTTTCTGTTATTAAACTTAAAGTCTATGTCAGCGGAGCTCAGCTTGGATCAGTAAAAACCGGACAGGAATGCACTGTCAGGATCGACGATGGAGAAAAAGGTTATAAATCATTCCCCGGAACAGTAAGCCACATATCAGACAGGGCCGAGTTCACTCCCAAAATCATTCAGACGAAGGAGGAGCGGGTCACTCTGGTTTACGCGGTCACAATCGACGTAAAAAATGATGGATCGATGAAATCGGGCATGCCTGGGGAGGCAGTTTTTGACTGATAAAAACTGACTGAATGACAAGGGAAATTGTAGCAAATAACATAAGTAAAAGGTTCGGGGCCACCGGGGCGCTGAATGACATTTCATTTACCGTTGAAAAGGGGGAAATATTTGGTTTTATTGGCCCCGATGGTGCAGGAAAAACAACTCTGTTCAGGATCATTACAACTCTGCTTCTTCCCGATGAAGGTGAGATCAATGTCATGGGGCTTGATGTCAGAAAGGATTTTAAGGAACTCCGCAGAAATATTGGTTATATGCCCGGCCGGTTCAGTCTTTACCAGGACCTGTCAGTTGAAGAGAACCTTAACTTCTATGCTACAGTCTTCGGGACTACAGTAAAAGAAAATTATGAGCTTATTTCGGATATCTATTCCCATTTAGAGCCTTTTAAAAAACGTCTTGCAGGGAAACTGTCGGGTGGAATGAAGCAGAAGCTGGCGCTATCGTGCGCTTTGATACACAAGCCGGGGCTCCTTGTTCTTGACGAACCAACGACAGGAGTTGACGCAGTGTCGAGAGCAGAATTCTGGTTAATGCTCGGGAAACTCAGGAAATACAATATTACTGTTGTTGTCTCAACCCCGTATATGGACGAAGCTATGAAATGCGACAGAGTGGCCCTGATCCAGGCAGGGAAGATATTATCGATCGACGATCCGCAAAAAGTAAGGGAGGGCTTCAGCAAAAAACTCTTCTCGGCACGTTCGTCAAAGAAACACATGCTTATAAAAGCACTCCGGTCATTCCCGGCTGCTCTGAGCGTATATCCTTTCGGTGAATCGGTGCATGTCACATTCAGAGGTGACACTATCAGCGACGATCTTTTTGAACATCTTAAAAAAGAAGGAATAGGCGATGCGGAAATATCTGAATCTGTTCCGGACATTGAGGACAGATTCCTTGAACTGATGGAAGACAGGTTAAAATAATGACATCCGGAAATTAAAACCCGGAAGATAAAAAGCCTGAGAATAACATAAAAAAAGAAAAAATTATAATGAACGGAACGGTAATATCGGTTCATAATCTTGTCAAAAAATTCGGCAGTTTCCTTGCAAACGACAACCTGAATTTTGAGGTCTATGAGGGCGAGATCTTCGGCTTTCTGGGAGCAAACGGAGCAGGAAAGACAACTGCCATCCGTATTCTTTCCGGACTCTCAACCCCCACCTCGGGGGAAGTAATTGTAGCAGGTTACAATGTAAGAAAAGATGCTGAAAAGTTAAAGAGGGAAATCGGATACATGTGTCAGAAATTCTCACTTTATGAGGACCTTACAGTTAAAGAAAATATTACCCTGTATGGTGGAATCTATGGAATGAAGAAATCGCTTATTAAAGAAAGGACCGCTGAATTGGTTGAAAAACTCAATTTTACCAGGGATGTGAACAGGCTGATATCCGATCTGCCCCTGGGGCTCAAACAAAAGCTTGCTTTTTCGGTGGCTATCCTCCATCAGCCAAAGATTGTGTTTCTCGACGAACCTACAGGAGGAGTGGATCCCATAACCCGGAGGCAATTCTGGGAGATGATTTATGAGGCTGCTGACAGGGGGATAACAATTTTCGTTACGACACACTACATGGACGAAGCGGAGTATTGTGACCGGATCTCCATAATGAGCGAAGGCAGGATAGTAGCTCTCGACACACCTTCGGAACTGAAACGGAAATTTTCGGCTGAGTCGGTCGAGGAGGTATTCATAAAAATAGCCCGACCTGTAAATAACTGACCTATGAGACGATTTATCGGTTTTGTTGGCAAAGAGTTCCTTCATATTTTCCGTGACTACCGGACGCTTATAATCCTTTTCGGGATACCTGCCGCCCAGATTCTGCTTTTCGGATATGTTGTCAGGACAGACATAAGTAATGCCGGGGTGGCATTCCTTGATCTTTCGAAGGATGAGATTACCGAAAAGATCTCGGATAAGATCTGCTCTTCGGGATTCTTTAAAAAGACTGACGACCTGATCAGCTACAACGAAATCGACGGGTTGCTGAAAAAAGGAAAGACAAAAGCAGTCGTAGTGTTTGAGAAGGACTTTGGACGTAACCTGACAGGCAGCGGGAAGGCTGAATTACTTATTATAGCAGACGGATCGGAGCCAAATGTTGCCACTCTTGTAACAAATTACCTTACAGCAATCATTAATGATTATAACAGGGAATTTGCCGGCATATCTTCCACGACAAATATGATGATCAGGCCGGAAGTCAGAATGTTCTATAACCCTGGCCTGAAGAGCCATTTCATGTTTGTCCCCGGTGTGATAACGCTTATAATGATCCTGATTTGCGCCCTCATGACATCGGTTACGATAACACGCGAAAAAGAATTTGGCACCATGGAAGTTCTTCTTGTCTCTCCCCTGAAACCGGTTCAGATAATCCTGGGAAAAGTCATGCCCTATTTTCTTCTCTCTTTTATTGATGTCGTCGTAATACTGATTCTCTCCTGGCTTGTTTTCGGATTACCGGTAAAAGGAAGCCTTATCCTGTTCCTGGCTGAAAGCATGCTCTACATTCTCATGAGTCTTTCGCTGGGGATCCTTATTTCGACAGTTTCAAAAACAATGCAACAGGCAATCTTTATATCCCTTGTCGGAATGATGTTGCCGACAATACTGCTATCGGGTTTTATTTTCCCAATTGAGAACATGCCTGAAGTTTATGGCTGGATAAGCTCCATCCTGCCTCCAAGATATTTCATTGTAATTATTAAAAACATAATGATAAAGGGGACCGGATTCCTGTATGTCTGGAAAGAGACAGTAATATTAATTGTCTTTACCGCCGCCTTTATAGGGTTGAGTGTCAGAAATTTTAAAATCAGGCTTCAGTAACAGGTACCTCATTGGGGAATGGAGTTATGTTATACGACAAAATATAATATTTAACGGGAATACCAGATTAAGATAAAACAAAAGACAAATGAGAACTATTTTATACCTTATACGTAAGGAGTTCATCCAGATATTCCGGAATAAATTTATTGCAAGGGCGATCTTTGCTGTTCCTGTTATCCAGATGCTTGTTCTTGTTCCGGCGATTACTTTTGAGATCAAAAATGTGAAAATATGTATTGTCGACAGGGATATGTCGGCCGAATCAGTCGGACTGATAAACAAACTTGAGGGCTCCACATTTTTTGAGGTAACAGGTTCATCATTTTCCGAAGATGAGGCCAACACTCTTTTGCATAACGACAAGATTAATCTGGTGCTTCATATTCCTTACGGATTCGGGAAAGAAACGGGAAGCGGGCAGCCTGGAAAGCTTATGGCATCAGTCAATGCAATCAATGCCTCAACAGCTCAGCTTTCGTGGGCTTATCTCAATGGTGTTATCCTCGATTATAATGCTGACCTGATGATTGAGAATCTGAACAGCAATCCGGCACTCCCGGGTCCCCGGATAGAGATAAAGAACAGGTACTGGTACAACGAAATGCTTAACTATAAATACTATATGCTCCCGGGTATACTGGGTATCCTTGTCACAGCAATAGGATTCCTTCTCGCGGGTCTGAACCTGGTGCGGGAAAAGGAGATTGGGACCATTGAACAGATAAATGTTACACCGGTTAAAAAGTATCAGTTCATTATTGCCAAAATGGTACCTTTCCTTATTATAGGTATTGCCGACCTGATTATTGGTCTCGTTCTCGGAAAACTGGCGTTTAATATCCCGTTTGAAGGAAGTATCGCCCTGCTTTTCTTATGCACCGCTATATTTCTTATTGCCATACTCGGGTTCGCAATTTTCATCTCAACATTTTCATCCACCCAGCAACAGTTTATGTTCATAGCATTCTTCTGCCTCATAATATTCATACTGATGAGTGGTATCTTTACTCCAATGGAAAGTATGCCCGTATGGGCGCAGAAGCTTGACCTGATTAATCCGGTTGCTTATATAATGAGGATAAACAGAATGGTACTGCTGAAAGGATCGGGTATCAGTGACATCAGCAACGATATATATTCACTTTTATTTATCGCTGTATTCTTCAGTGTATTTGCTGTAAGACGATACAGGAAGACTGCCTGAGCCGGTCAGATGACCGCCGGAGTTCAAAGTTGATTTCAGTTCTCAGGCAGGGACTACCTACTTAAGTAAAACCGAGGCTGCCACAGGCCAGTGATCGGAAATATATGTATTGCGCTGTTTTCGGATATAGGTCCTGTGATTCAACACTCTCATTCCGTTCCTGACGAAAATATAATCGATCCTTCCTGCACTGGTACTGTCTGAAAATCCATTGTAAGTATAGGCTGGGCCGGTATGTTTCTTCTCAGTGGCCGCATATGCATCGATCAGCAAAGGCACACTCTCGTACGGACCTGTCAGTATTTCATATCCCTTGTCTGAAAGAAGCATGTTAAAGTCTCCCGTGACAATGAAAGGGAAATCGCTGGCAATACTGTCGGCTTCAGATAAAAGAAGGCCTGAACTCATTATTCTTGCAGAATCTGAATCATGAGCAAAGTGCGTATTAAATATGTAAAAATGTTCCTTGCTGTTCTTATCGGCCAGTTCCATCCATGTCACAATACGTGGCAGGGATGACTCCCAGCTTATTGAGCCCGGGACATCCGGAGTCTCTGACAACCAGAATGTTTTCGTTCTTATCATGTCAAATCGTTCCTTATTGTAAAAGATCGGATTCATCTCTCCTCCCCTGGCTCCATCGTCGCGGCCTGCCCCTACCGAGCCATATCCGGTAAGTAACGTATCAAGATACTCATACTGATGCCACAGGGCTTCCTGTAAACCCAGAACATCGGGCTTCACTTCCTCAATGAACCTGTAAACTGCCGGAGCTCTTAATGACCAGGAATTAAGGCTGTCAGCAGGATTATCATACCTGATATTAAATGTCATTACTTTGATGGATTCCTTGTCTACCTTGTCTGAACACCTGGGCAGGATCAGAATACTTATTAATATAAAAAGAAGAAAACATCTTTTCATTTCAGCCAATTTTTTCTCAAAGATAATCATACAAATAACAAATACCGGTTAAGTGGTAACAAGCTTTTGCGCGGCAGTGTCTAAAAGGTCGTGAAGCAAATATTTATATATTTGCAGTAATGTTTGATCTTTGGATTTCATGTTGTAGTAACAATCTGATTTCCTTTATATTTTAACCGGATTTATAAACCTTGATGATTGATGCCCGACTTAATCAAACTGTTACCCGATTCAGTAGCCAATCAGATTGCCGCGGGAGAAGTGATCCAGCGACCTGCTTCTGTGGTTAAGGAGCTCATGGAAAATTCAGTTGATGCAGGTGCTGCAGTTATTCATGTTATCATTAAGGATTCAGGACGCACATTGATACAGATAACCGACGACGGGTATGGAATGTCTGAGACAGATGCCAGGCTCTCCTTTGAAAGACACTCAACATCAAAGATCACCTCAGCTCAGGATCTCTTTTCAATAAAGACGAAGGGATTCAGGGGAGAGGCACTCGCTTCGATAGCAGCCGTCGCAATGGTGGAGCTGAAAACCCGGAATGAAGAGAATGAAGCCGGGACCTTAATAATTATTAACGGATCGAAGGTCGAGATCCAGGAACCATGCAGCTGCCCGAAGGGTTCAAGTTTTTCGGTAAAGAATCTTTTTTACAATATCCCGGCCCGCCGGAAATTCCTTAAATCAGATAATACTGAGACACGACATATAATTACTGAGTTTCAGAAGATCGCTATTGCTCACCCCGGGATTAGATTCCTTCTTTACCATAACGACAGTGAGATTTACTACCTCCCTGCATGTAACTACCGGCAGCGGATCATAGGAGTGTTCGGAAAGCAGCTTAACAATGATCTGATTTCCCTCGAAACCGAAACAACGCTTGTGAACATTAAAGGGTACATTGGGAAACCTGAAAATGCACGCAGAACCTATGGCGAGCAATTTTTTTTCGTCAATAACCGTTTTATGAAACACCCCTATTTTCATAAAGCTGTGATTGAAGCTTATCAGAATATTCTTCCTCCCGAATCCATTCCTTCGTACTTTATCTTTCTTGAGACAGATCCCGCATCAATCGATATAAATATCCATCCCTCAAAAACCGAGATCAAGTTTGAAGACGAACGATCAATCTGGCAGATACTTATGGCATCGGTACGCGAAGCGCTTGGCCGGTTCAATATTGTACCCTCGCTCGATTTTGAAAATGAGGGTCTGATAGATATGCCTGTTGCTTCAACAGGAATGGCATTCCCAAAACCTCCGGTTATCCCGGTAAACCCCGATTTCAATCCTTTTTCAGAAGAAGAAAAACCCTATACTCAGTCCTCCATTGTCGAACGATTTGAACGTGAGAATAATGCAAACTGGGAAAGACTCTATTCTGCCCTCGAAAAAGATGAGGCCGGTTCACAGGTCAGAATAAAGGACGGGGACCCTGGCAGAAAATTTTTCCAGATCAGGAACAAGTATATTGCCTGTCCGGTAAAATCGGGAGTAATGATCATCGACCAGAAAAGAGCACATGAAAGAATCCTTTTTGAAAGATTCACAGCATGTATGGGAAGCACCGGTAATTCAAGCCAGTCAACAATGTTCCCGGTAACAATAGTCATGAATCCTGCCGATATACTTGTCCTTAAAGATATTGAAAAAGAGATCGGGATACTTGGATTTAACCTGGGTTTTGAAGATAATAATACCATAGTAATCAAAGGATTGCCCCCGTCGGCTGAAACCGGTGATCCTGTCGGGCTGATTGAAATACTTATTGAGGAATTTAAGAACACCCAGTCTGATCCTTCGAAAAGTTCAGGAGAAAAGATAGCCGCAGCCGTTTCGGGCGCCATGGCAATACCTTATGGCAAACACCTGACCCAGAGCGAAATGGAAGATCTGTTCGACGCTCTCTTTGCATGCTCATCACCAAATTATTCCCCAAAAGGCCGGCAGGTGATAAACATTATAACGCTTGAAGAAATTGATAAAAGATTAAAATAATAACTTGCTGACAAATTGCCGGATCAAACCCTTATACGTAATTTGGCCCGGCCAAAAAATTTATAAAACAAAATAATAAACGCTGATGAACGGATACGGAAGAGGCTTTATGGGATTGCCGCCGGTAGTTAAGAACATCATTCTGATTAATATCCTGATGCTCATTGCCACCTTTGCTGCAAAAAATGTTCTGGGGATCGATCTGACAGGGATTTTAGGGCTCTACTATCCCCAGTCGGAACACTTTATGCCTTTGCAGATCATAACTCACATATTCATGCACGGAGGATTAATGCACCTCTTTTTTAACATGTTTGCCCTCTACATGTTTGGCGGAATTCTTGAGAATGTATGGGGACCAAAAAGGTTCTTTATCTATTACATGGTTTGCGGTCTTGGAGCAGCACTGGTTCATGAATCGGTTATTGCAATTCAGTATACTAAACTTATCAATATCCTGGGGCCCGAACAGCTTCAGCTTGTTCTGAACGATGGTACTGCCTACCTTAATGAAGGCAAGGTATTCTCAAACGAATACATGAAGGATCTTCAGATGCTTCTTAATGTACCAACGGTAGGGGCATCAGGAGCGGTTTTCGGAATATTGCTTGCATTCGGTGTTCTGTTCCCTAATACCCAGCTGATGCTTCTTTTTCCTCCGATTCCTATTAAAGCAAAATACTTTGTTATGGGTTATGGTGCAATAGAACTCTACCTGGCAGTTACCCAACCCGGCAGTAACATAGCCCATGCAGCCCACCTTGGGGGAATGCTTTTTGGCTATTTTCTTTTGAGATACTGGAGAAAAACTACAAAAACTTTGTATTGATGGGGATTTGGGATGATATTAAAAGGACTTTCAGGAACGGGAGCTATCTCGTCAGGCTTATCATTATTAATATCGCCGTTTTTCTCCTGATTGCTGTTGTTTCAATTATCGGATATCTGCTTAATAACCAAGACATCACGATAACTGCAGTAAACCTGCTTTCTGTTCCTGCATCATTCAGTTCACTCCTGCTGAAACCCTGGACGGTAATTACTTACATGTTCACTCATAAAGATATATGGCATATCCTGTTCAATATGCTATGGCTTTACTGGTTTGGAAAGATTTTTCTTGAATATATAGGCCAGAAAAAGCTGGTGGCAGTCTATCTTCTCGGAGGAATAAGCGGAGCTGTAATTTATATAATATCTTTCAACATCTTCCCTGCTTTTACAGGACTTGTTGACGATTCGGTTGCCATAGGAGCCTCAGCCGCTGTTATGGCAGTTGTAATTGCCATCGCCGCATATGTTCCCGATTATACTATCACTCTTTTCCTGTTTGGAAAAATCAAGATTAAATATATGGCCCTGGCTATCTTTATTCTCACTTCTGTTATGGATTTCTCGGTAAATTCAGGAGGGAAACTGGCACATATAGGCGGGGCTTTGTTCGGATACGTTTATACAATGAACCTCCGGCGGGGACGTGATATGGGAAAGTGGATAAACAGGATCATCGATTCAATGGTGACACTTTTCAAACCGGGGAAAAAGATGAAAGTCACATACCGTAAACCCGTCAACGACTATGAATATAATAAGATGAAAACAGACCATCAGGCCAGAATAAACACTATTCTGGACAAAATATCAAAAGGAGGGTACGACAGCCTTACAAAAGAGGAGAAAGATCTGCTTTTCCGTGAAAGTCAGAAGAAGAATTGATCACTTAAATTTATACATTTAAATACGCTTTTTACAGGCTGGTCAAAAAACAGATCCCCCTTAACCGTTTTTATTACAATTACTTATATCTTAGCACAGCTTGCTTTACATATTGAAAAGAGAGTAAATTGAAAAGGGCCATTTATAAACTGTTCCTGGGTGCAAATATAGTCGTTGCTGCTGCATTGCTTTTATCATTCCTGGCCGTGCATGTTAATCCTGAAGTTACCGTAATCCCCGCCTTTTTCGGGCTTGCCTATCCCTATCTCCTTCTTCTGAACATCATCATTATGATAATATGGGCTTTAAGGCTGAAATATGAAGCATTCATTTCCCTGGCAGTAATCCTCCTGGGAATGACTCACCTTTCGAATTATATTAAGATCGGGAAACCTGGGGAGGATAAGACCGGAACAATAAAGGTAATGAGTTATAATGTTCACCTGTTCAACAGTCTTGAGACTAAAAAGAAAACCAGTTCAGAAAAAAAGATAATTGAGTTTCTGAAACTTCAGAAACCCGATGTTATATGCCTGCAGGAACTATATTTTGCCGGATCAGCCGCCAGGAAAGAATCCGAAATGAAAGCTTCGCTCGGAAGCAAATACTCCTCGCATATGAAAATCCTCGGTTCCGGTAATAACCGGCATACCGGATTAGTGACATTCAGCCGGTACCCGATTATATCAAGAGGCGAGATCATTCATCCTGAATCAGCCAGCCTCTCAATTTATACAGATATACTGATCAATAAGGATACTGTCAGGATCTATAATAATCATCTTCAGTCTTTCAGGCTCAGAGGGATGGACCATTCTTTTATTGAAGAGATAGCCGGTTCGGACAACGATCAGACTCTCAGTGATATTAAAAATATATCTGTCAGTCTGAAGCAGGGCTTCATTAAGAGGGCGATACAGGCAAAACTGGTAAAGGATCATATCGGGAATTCACCTTTCCCGGTGATTGTACTGGGAGATTTCAACGATACCCCGGTCTCATTTGCCTACAGGAAATTAAGGAAAGGTCTCAGCGATTCGTTCGTTACTTCGGGTTCTGGTGCAGGATTTACCTATAAGGGGAATTACCCTCCGAACAGGATTGACTACATCCTTTATGATAACTATTTTGAAAGCAGGGCTTTTGAGATAAAAAAGCTGAAATATTCCGATCATTATCCCGTGATCGCCTACCTGAAAAAGAAGAATTAGAAAGGAAGCTTCCGTAGGTCCACATTACCTCCTGATATAATTAACCCGATCTTTTTAGCCCTGAAGAGGCCGGGATTTTCTTTTATTACTGCAACAACAGTTGCAGACGATGGTTCAATAATTATTTTCATCCTTTCCCAGACCAGCAGCATTGATTCAATTATAGATTCTTCGGTGACGGTCAGAATATCATCCACATTTTTTTTAATTATTGAGAAAGTAAGATCGCTCAGTGTAGTAAGCAGTCCGTCGGCAATGGTCACCGGATTTACAGATGGCACTATTGATCCCTTCCTGAACGATTGCCAGGCATCATTGGCATTCAATGGCTCAGCTCCGATAACCCTTATACCAGGATTAATCCCCTTTACTGCTGTTGAGGTTCCGCTCATCAACCCACCTCCTCCGATTGGGGCAATAATTATATCCGGGTCCTTAATTTCGTCAAGAAGTTCAAGCGCTGCAGTACCCTGTCCGCATATTACATCGAAATTGTCATAAGGGTGCACCAGGGTGGCTCCCTTATCCCCGATGATCATATTACAGGCCTCCTCTCTTGCCTGCAGGGTAGGTTCGCAGAATGTTATTTCTGCCCCATAGCCTGTTACTGCGTTTATTTTGACGACGGGAGCATTCCGGGGCATTACTATGAACGATTTTACCCCGTTCATCCCGGCAGCCAGCGCCAGAGCTGCAGCATGATTGCCCGAGGAGTGTGTTACAACTCCCAAAGCTTTCTGCTTGGCGTTGAGCAATAGAATGGCATTTGTTGCACCCCTGAACTTAAAGGCACCGACCTTCTGAAAATTTTCACACTTGAAATAGAGTTCACATCCCAGTATTGCGTTAATCTGTTTTGAGGTCATCACAGGTGTGCGATGAATAAAGGGGCGTATCCTTTCATGAGCAGAAAATATATCATCAATCGTCGGAAGTCTCATTTTTAAAGATTTTTGTCACCGTAAATTTATTGAATTCTTATTAAGATCCGAATGTGGCACCTGTAAACATAACATTATCTGTATCTCCCGACTTACTGAAAGAAAAGAGAGGCATGGGATGAAAAAAAAAGCCGCCCTTTGAGGGGGCAGCTTTTATATGAATAAACTCAGTAATTAACCAAGAATGCTGAATGCGACGGTCAGACCGGCAAGTACCACCGATACCATCGACATAAGCTTAATAAGTATATTAAGAGCGGGACCGGAAGTATCTTTGAAAGGATCTCCCACTGTATCACCAACAACTGATGCTTTGTGAGGTTCACTCTTCTTACCACCGTAATTGCCTCTTTCGATAAATTTCTTTGCATTATCCCAGGCACCTCCTGAATTGTTAAGCATGCTGGCGAGAACGAAACCTGCACTCATACCACCTGCCAGAAGTCCGATGACTCCTGGAACTCCGAAGAGTATGCCAACAGCAAGAGGAACAACAATAGCTAAAAGCGATGGAACGAGCATCTCGCTCTGGGCACCGGCAGTTGATATCTCAACACACTTTGCATATTCTGGTTTTGCTTTACCTTCCATAATACCGGGTATTTCACGGAACTGGCGGCGTACTTCCTCAACCATCTTACCTGCAGCGCGGCCAACAGCTTTCATGCTCATTGCGCTGAAAAGGAATGCCATCATGGCACCGATGAAAAGACCTCCGAGAAGTATCGGGTTGAAAAGTGAAAGGTCATAGGCAGCGGTAAAATCCCTTATGGTTGCTGTTGTAATGTTTACAGCTACCTGGCCATCCTGAACTGACGGCACTGTACTGTTGTAAAAGAGCGTATCACCGATCTGTTTGAATCCATCGGGAGCTTTGTCGATTAACCGGCCAAGCCACAATCTGACTTCTTCCATGTAAGCAGCCATAAGTGCAAGGGCTGTAAGAGCTGCTGAACCAATTGCAAAACCCTTACCTGTTGCAGCGGTAGTGTTTCCAAGTCCGTCGAGGGCATCTGTTCTTTCCCTGACTTCCTTGGGCAATTCCGACATCTCGGCATTACCACCTGCATTGTCAGCAATAGGACCGAAAGCATCTGTTGCGAGTGTGATGCCAAGGGTCGACAGCATACCAACTGCAGCAAATCCGATACCGTAAACACCCATCGAGAAATTGGTGAAGCCACCTGCAAAACCATATGCAGCAATAATACCACCGACAATAGTTACAACCGGGATCCATGTTGAGAACATACCGACTGCCATACCTTCAATAATAACAGTGGCCGGGCCCTGAAGTGCCTGTTTGGCGATACCCTGTGTGGGTTTATTACCGTCCGATGTGAAGTATTCAGTTGCCTGACCGATTATGACACCGGCGACCAGGCCAGAAACTGCCGAACCAAATACACCCCATGTGATCCAATCCACGTAAGCCATCACAGCCAGTACAACAAGGATCAGCGCCGAGCTGCCACCTGTACCCAGAAGAAGTGCGTTGAGAAGAGCTTTCGGAGTTGCCGACTCTTTTGTTCTTACCATGTAAACACCAGCTATTGAAAGGAGAATTCCTATTGCCGAAACAAGCATCGGTGCAATAACAGCTTTCATCTGCATTTCACCTGTAATAGCCGGCAGTGCAGCACCAAGAGCAGCAGTAGCAAGAATAGAACCTGCATACGATTCATAAAGGTCGGCACCCATACCGGCAACATCTCCAACATTATCACCGACGTTGTCAGCAATGGTTGCAGGGTTGCGTGGGTCATCCTCAGGAATGCCGGCTTCAACTTTACCTACGAGGTCTGCACCAACGTCGGCAGCTTTTGTGAATATACCACCGCCAACACGTGCAAAGAGCGCCTGTGTCGATGCTCCCATTCCGAATGTAAGCATTACTGCGGTTATCTCTATAAGTTTTTCATGAGGAGTAGTTCCCGGTTGTACAAATGTAAGTCCCAGAAATTTAACCCCGGTGTCCATATTTTCCGGTGTAAAAACAAGGTTGTTAAGAATAAGGAACCAGAGAGCAATGTCCAGAAGTCCGAAACCCACAACAACAAGGCCCATAACAGCGCCGCTCCTCAGAGCTACCTGCAGACCTTTGTTTAATGATTTGGAAGCAGCCCAGGCTGTTCTGTTGGAAGCAAATGTGGCAGTTTTCATGCCAAGGTACCCGCAGAGCCCTGAGAAGAACCCACCCGTCAGAAACGCAACGGGCACAAATGGATTCTGAATACCAAAATAGGCCAGTATACTAAGAAGAATTACCAGTACAATAAATACTTTAATGACCACGCTGTACTGACGGTTCAGATAAGCCATCGCACCTTCCCTGACATATAATGCGATCTCCTTCATCCTGTCTGTTCCTTCTTCCTGGGCTTTCATATTCCTGTAGAAGATCCAGGCAAACAGCAATGCTATCAGACCCGAAACCGGAACAATCCAAAAAATACTACTAATCATGATATCTGTTTTTAAATTATAAAAAAATTAGGTTTTGAAATGCAAAAAATTTTGCCGGTACAAAACTATATTAGTTTTTTATTAATCCAAACGAAAAAAGAAATTCTTAAAATAGAATGTTGCTCATTAGAGCCATTCTAAATAAGAGATTAAGGCGAATAAAATAATATTCGGGGTCTTTTTTGATCCGTGATGAATTTATGAGGTATATTCAGCTCAGATTGCCCTGAAAAACTCATAATTTGTATTTTCCATATCCTTCATCGAGGGATAGGGATAAAAGAGGATCTCATCCCGCGATCCCACATAAAATCCGGACGCTATGGTCCTGTAAAGAAGTTCTCCGGAAAAGATCCGCTGAACTGTTTTCATGTGTTTTTCATATTCTCCCTTCAGAATCTCGAGACAATCCCGCAGGTGTCCTATATTTGGATAGGGAAGATGTTCAGCTGACCCATAAAGTGGATTTACGGCTAATTCGCCCAGCTTAAGTTCTACAAAGAAAAGTTTTGGCAGTACAATGGGAGTTGATCCGTCTGTAAGCTTTGTAAGAAATACAGAAGGAGGAAGCCCGCTTGCCACCAGAGGAGTGACCGGGGATAATTCCTGGTATAAATGCAGGGCATTCTGCTGTTCCCGGCTCCTGTCATACTCTGCTCTCTTTAATTCAAGAACACAACCATGATCTGTTGTCAGATACAGACTTTTTAATGAGGCCAGGGGAATGGTCTCAAGCGCTCTGTAAACAGACAGGTAAACTGAACTTTTGGGACTGCCATCCTCCTTCGCAACACACCTCCTGTTAAGGCTCTCCATGTCAATAAGATCCCCGATTTTACCAAGATCAACTTCGAAGAATATCGTCTGACCTTTATTCCTCTTTTTTGTCCCGGTCGAAAGATAAAGTCCAAATCCTTCCGGAGGAAGCATGGAAGCAACAAGTGCTTCCGGGGCGCAGGTTAAATAAATGTATTTGCTCATGGTTTTCTGATTTAAAATGAACAATAATCTACCGGCATTTCGAAATCTGACAAAGAACTGAAGATCGAATCTTATTCAAATTTAAACTTCTTTTTTCAGGAATAAAAGAGGAAATCAGATCATTTGCGTTTAATTTATAATAATAATTTTTCTTAAAACTTATCTATAGTGTCAACCCTTATATCAGAAATGGTTGTTGATTTTATTACATTTGCCGGGTTAAAATTTAACAACAAAGCATATAAATCCAATGAGCAACTATTTCGACGACAAGATCTCTGAACGGCTGGGCGGTTCAAACTTTGGCAAATCGACTGTCATTTACAAATTCGAACTTATAAAGCGTGCAAAGGCAGCTGCAAAAAAAGAACATCCCGAATTGAGTCTTATTGACATGGGAGTAGGTGAACCGGACCTGCCTGCCGATACACTTGTTGTAAATGCTCTTGCCGGCGAAGCAGGGAAACCCACCAACAGGTGGTACTCTGATAACGGAATCCCTGAATTCCAGGAAGCGGCTGCAGAGTACCTCGAAAAGGTTTACGGACTTTCGGGACTGGTGGCTTCGGAAAACATTGTCCACGGAATCGGTTCCAAACCAATACTGGCTATGCTTCCGATCTGTTTCATAAATCCCGGGGATGTCCTTCTTACAACAGTTCCCGGTTATCCCGTTACTGCAACTTATACAAGATACCTTGGAGGTGAAGTATTCGACCTTCCTCTCACCGAACAAAATTCATTCCTTCCCGATCTTCAAAAAATTCCGGATACAGTTCTGAAAAAAGCGAAGATGCTTTATATGAACTATCCCAACAATCCTACAGGCGCAATTGCCAATACCGGTTTTTTTTCACAGGTAGTCGATTTTGCCCGGAAGAATGACATTATTGTTGTCAACGATGCGGCCTATGGCGCTCTGACATACGACGGACATAAGCCTCTCAGCTTTCTATCCGTAAAAGGAGCTATGGATGTGGGGGTTGAAGTACATTCATTGTCAAAAGCATTTAATATGACCGGCTGGAGGATTGGCTTTGTCTGCGGAAACAGTAAAGCAATAAAAGCCTATGCAACCGTAAAGGACAACTCCGATTCGGGACAGTTCAGGGCAATTCAGAAAGCCGGTATTCAGGCATTAAAGCATACCGGACTGACGGAGAACACAGTCGCCAGATATTCCAGAAGACTCGACCTGCTTGTCAAGGCTCTTAATGAGATCGGATTCGATGCAAAGAAACCGGGAGGCACTTATTATTGTTATGTTAAGGCTCCGGTTGCAACTGAAAACGGAAGGACGTTCAATACGGCATCTGAATTTTCTGAATTTCTTATCAGAGAATCGCTTATCTCAACTGTCCCATGGGATGATGTTGGAAAATATATCCGGTTTTCAATAACTTTTGAAGCAGATACTCCTCAGAAAGAGATAGAGGTTATCAACGAGATGAAGGAGAGGATGAAAGTTTTAAGATTAAAATTCTGATTTTGATATCCCGCCGGCACTCCTTTCCCCTCTTTCAGGAGAGGAACTGAGAAAAAAATACCTTTGGAAAGCAGTGTTTAATACTGCAGCTGAAGTGGCTGATAAACCTGAACGAAATGGACTACAATGAAGATCTTAAGGCAGCAATCAATACTCTGAGGGAGGGAGGTATTATCCTCTATCCAACTGATACAATATGGGGTTTAGGCTGTGATGCTACCAACAGTCAGGCAGTGGCGAAGATATTTCAGATCAAGAACAGGGCAGAATCAAAAAGTCTTATTGTCCTGGTAAACGGGGTAGTTATGCTTGAACGTTATGTAAGAGAGATACCTGAGGCAGCCCTTAATATACTTGAAGTATCAGACACCCCCGTCACCATTATTTATCCCCAGGGAAAAAACCTTGCGGAAGGAGTCTGCAACGAGGACGGTTCAGTCGGTATCAGGATATGCCAGGATGATTTCTGCAATGAACTGATTACACGATTCCGGAAACCTGTAGTTTCTACCTCTGCCAACCTCAGCGGTACAACGGCCCCTGAAAACTTTGCAGATATTGATGAAGCAGTTTTAAAGCTGGCCGGCTATGCCGTGAAACATCGCCAGGATGATCCCCGGAGATCATCTCCTTCACCTATAATTAAAATCGAAGTAAACGGTGTTATTAAGATCATCAGAAAATGATCTATTTTGACCGTACGTGACCCGATCCTGAAACTCTTGCATTGACCCTGGGCCTTCCTGAATAGGTCACATTTCCACTTCCCGAAATGCTTGCCTCGAGTGAATCACCTGCCTTGCAGTCGCAGCTGCCACTTCCCGACACACCAACCTTAAGGTGATCTATCTCGGTTGATTCTCCTTCATAACCTCCCGATCCGCTGATTGATATATCCCCGTTATCAACACTGCCTTCGCCCCTGAGAATAATATCACCTGAACCGGAGATCGAACACTTGAGCTCATCAGCACTAATGCCGGTACCTATCAGTTTACCGCTCCCGCTGACGCTGAGGCTTAGTTCGTCTGATTCAATCCTGTCCATTATCTCTGCCACTCCCGAACCCGATACTCCCAGACCTGTTATTTCGGGCATTGTAAGGTTTACAGTAACTCTTTCACTGTCCCCGAAATTAAAGTGCCAGTCATCATTTTTAATAACCAGTTTCCCTCCGTTAACTTCTGTTTCGATCTCACTTAATATCCTTTTGTCTCCTTCGATTACAAGCCTGAATTCAGGTCCGATATTAATATAAAGGTTACCTGCCACTCCAAAGCTTACTCTGTTGAAGTCCCTGACCTGCCTTGTTTCCTTAATAATATTCTGCCCGTAGGTAAATCCGGAAACGAGATGGACAGTTAATAATAATGCAGCTGTTATGATTTTCCCTTTCATTTTGAAATATTTTAATTTGTTTAGAATTCTGTATAAAGACAGATATTCATTTGACGTGCTGCATAATTGTTAAAAAAAATTAATACCATATTATTTCCCACATTTTTCAGAAGGCACAAAATTCTTTATCCTTCATTACCATAAAGATGTGGAGATGAGGAAGTAACTTTATAAAACTTGAGGATTGAAAGATCAGGAATAAACCGTTAGGCAAGTGCTGTTCTGATTTCCGGTCACTGTCTAGTATTCCTCCGGCAGTTCAAGAATCTGTTCGTAGGTAAAAACCGGGCCATCCTTGCAAACAAATACTTTTCCCACATTACATCTTCCGCATTTGCCAAAACCACACTTCATCCTGTTTTCCAGAGTGGTATAAATATCCTTATCCTTAAATCCCAGCTTTTTAAGGACAGGCATAGTGAACTTGATCATTACGGGTGGACCGCAAAGGACTGCAACTGAATTTTCTGATGAAGGTGCCGTCTTGTCTAATACTGCTGGCACAAATCCAATCTCTCCTTTCCAGTCGGGGGTCTGACCTCCAGGATCCACAGTAGTGATAAGTTTTACATCAGGTCTCTTTTCCCATTCATTTAATTCGTATTTATAAACCAGATCTGAGACAGTTCGAGCACCATAAATTATCGTAATATCCTTGTACTTCTCACGCATATCAAGAGTATTCCAAATGACACATCGCATCGGAGGAAGAGCAATTCCCCCGGCTATATAAAGAAGATTCTTTCCCTCCCACTCTTCAATGGGGAAAGTGTTACCGTAGGGTCCCCTGAAACCAACCGTATCACCAATTTCGAGATTTGACAGGGCATTAGTAACCCTGCCGGCTTTACGGAACGTACATTCGATATAGCCTTTCCTGGTTGGTGACGATGCGACACAGAAAGTAGACTCCCCTTCACCAAATACTGAATATTCTCCAAACTGCCCAGCTTTGAATGAAAACTTCTCAGCCTCTTCGGCATCTTTGAATTTCAGTCTGTAAGTTCTGACATCAGGAGTCTCTTCAATAATCTTCTCGACCTCCATCAGATATGGCATATAAATATTATTGCTCATTGGAATTACTTATTAAATATTCTGAATTGCTTCAAGCTGCTCTGCAATATTCATGTCGACCGGGCATCCGCTCGAACACCTTCCGCAGCCGACACAGCCAATTATTCCACTGTTCGCAGGCATATAAGAAAATTTATGCATAATCCTTTGCCTCCAGCGCTGACTCTGGACCTGCCTTGGATTATGGCCAGAAGTATGAAGTGTAAAAAGGGCAAATCCGCAGGAGTCCCAACTCCTGTAACGTGTTCCTGTCTTTCCGGTTGTCTCATCCTGAATATCGAAACATCCGCAGACAGGACAAACGTAAGCACATGCCCCGCATCCGATACATCTCAGGGAGTTTTCAACCCATAACGGACTCGCGAAAAGATTCCCCAGGTTTTGTGTTACTTTATCGGACATAAATTTCTGCCTGACTTCTGTAACCTGCAGGGGCTCTTCGTCCGGATTTTCAAATAATCCGGGAATGGATGAAACGATTTCGGCCCCTTTGACCGTAAGTATTTCTGCCATGTAATTGCCGTTCTTCATTCTGGTTAGCAGAATATCGCTGCCCTTCACAGAATCGGGAGCTACACCCACTGATGTACAGAAGCAATACTCATCGCTCGTATGGCAACTCAAGCCGATAATTATCAGCTTTTCAAGTCGCTTTGCGAAGAACTCGTCCTTGAGATCTTTACAGAAAATTGAAGCAAGTACCTCAAATCCCGAATTATCACAGGGATGAGAACCCCATAAGACCACTTCGGGTATTTTGTCCAGATCGGGAGACATTACAATGCTTTCATTTTTATTATTTGTATACGAGAGAAGTGATTCAATTTTCGGGAATACCACATTTTTTACTGACATTGCCGACCTGATATAATCAAATGTCACGTCGGTGAAATCAGGATTGTATCTGAATTCTACCTTATTCTCATCAGCAAATACCGGTGCATATATCTTTTTATCCTTCAGAAGGTGATTATATAGCTTCCCAAGCGATTCTCTCCGTAAAAGTTTTCTGGTAGTTTCCATATTATTTAATAAAGCTTTCTTTATCGTTGGGATCATAAGTCGACAATACTGAACTCATCTTTTCGGATGTTCCGGCATATACATTAAAATAATCGTGAACCACATCAACAAGCTGCATGGTAATCAGGTTCACAGGTATTCCGACAGGGCATGCGCGTCCGCATTCTCCACAACTTATACATCTGCCGGCAAGGTGCATTGCCCTGAGAATGTGCCATTCCAGGTTACCGTGAGTGTTTGCCTTTACCGGGATCCATTGCGGTTGGTTGACCTCTACTGTACACCTGGTGCAGTAACACATGGGGCAAGCCTGTCTGCAGGCATAGCACTTGATGCAACCCGAAAGTTCCTTTTGCCAGTAATCAAACCTCTCCTGAGGACTAAAATTCTTAAGTTTATCCAGTTGTGCCCTGTATTTTTCAGGATTTCCCGGATCTGACTTCTCAACAAATTCTTTCATTGCATTAATATCAGCCAGATCAAGAAGTTCATAATCTCCTGATATTCCCAGAACAACTATATTTCCGGGGTCTACCTGCTGCTCCGAAATAAGCATCAATATGCTCCTCATTACGGGCAGTGTTGACGTAATAGCCATTTTACCCATGCTTTTTACCTCGGCTTTTGTCAGATAGACAGCCAGATTCTGGATGCAGCGATCATCAGAAATCAGTCTTCCGGTTTTTGAAGGATCTGTTATAAAAACCGCACGGACTGAACCCGCCGAGCCCTCCCCGAAACCTATTATTACATCTGCTCTCCTGCTTTCCAGAAGTTCTTTTGCCCTGGTGACAAGACTATTCATTATTAACCTCCTCCCTGACACTATTTTTTACCATTTCCTTGTATGAGACATAAGGACCGAGTTCCCTGATCTTTGTAACAGCTGAATTCACCACCTCAGCCCATTTTGCGCCTTCAGCTGCAGAAACCCAGGAAAATATTACCCTTTCCATCTCAATACCCATAAAATCCATCAGTTCCTTGAAAATGATCCAGCGACGTTTTGCATGGAAATTCCCCGAGGTATAATGGCAGTCGTTTGGATGACAACCCGAAACTATAATACCGTCTGCGCCATTTGAAAAAGCTTTCAGAAGGAGCATGAAATCGATCCTGCCGGTACATGGGAACCTGATAATTTTAACATTGGAAGCATATTTGATTCGGCTGGTTCCAGTCAGGTCGGCTCCCGCATACGTGCACCAGTTACATACAAAAGCAACAACTTTTGGCTCAAAATCTGACATATGGTTTGTTTTTTTGAAAAATCATGTTTATTGGATCAAAATTCGTTAAGCAGCGCTACTACCTCGGCATAAACCTGCTTATTTGAGTATCCGTGCAGATCTATAGATTTTGACCTGCAGATTGCGACACAGGTTCCGCATCCCTGGCAAAGGCCCTCATTTATCCTGGCAACTGTCTTTACAACTTTCCCATCACGATTTTTGAATTCTTCCCGCTCTATTGCCTGATAAGGGCAAACAGACTGGCACAGGAAACATCCGACGCATGTCGAATAAAGAGGGGGTGCTGTACGGTTCACAAATGCAACAAGCGGTTCTCTTGTAAGCTCATCCTGTGAGAAGAGGCATGCTACCTTGACAGCTGCACCTGAGGCCTGCGATACAGAGTCGGGAATATCTTTGGGATTTTGACATGCTCCCGCAAGGAAAATACCTGCAGTGTTGGTCTCTACCGGTTTCAGTTTGGGATGTGCCTCGGCAAAGAACTTGTGCGAATCGTAGGATACATGCAGTTTCTGTGCAAGTTCTTCAGCTCCGGCATTTGCAATACCTGCCGTGGCAAGGACCACCATGTCGGCAACAACTTCCAGCGGTTCTGCCCCAAGTAAAGTATCCACTCCTTTAACTATCAGGTTACCGTCTTTCTCATAAATTGTGGAAACCCTCCCCCTGATATAGTTCACATGATCCTCCTCAATTGCCCTTCTGACAAATTCCTCATAGTTTTTTCCCGCGGCACGAATATCCATATAAAATACTGAAGCTTTCCCTTCATGAACCTTGTGCTTGTAAAGCATGGCATGCTTAGCTGTGTACATGCAGCAGATCTTTGAGCAATAGGAGATCCCTTTTGCCGGATCGCGCGACCCTGCACAGGCAATAAAAACTATATTCTCCGGAATTTTACCATCAGAAGGTCGTTTTATCACTCCGCTTGTCGGGCCTGAAGCAGACGCCAGACGCTCAAACTGAAGTCCGTCAATAACATCCCTGTATTTTCCGTAACCATATTCCGGGAAAAAATCGGAATGTTTTATATCAAACCCGGTGGCAATTACTATTGCGCCGATTTCCAGGTCAAGTATCATATCGGGTTGATCGAACCTGATCGCTTTGGTAGGGCATACAATTTCACAAACCTTGCATTTCCCCTTAATATAATATGTACAATGTTCCCTGTCGATAACCGGTTTGTTTGGTACTGCCTGGGGAAAAGGAACATATATAGCAGGTCTCATGCCCATCCCCTGTTCAAATTCATTCGGGATCTTCTTCTGTGGGCACTTCGTTGTACATAGTCCGCATCCTGTACAAACTTTCTCATCAACGCTCCTCCCCTTTTTTCTCACTTTCACTTTGAAGTTGCCAATAAAACCCTCGACACTTTCGATTTCTGAATATGTATAAAGTGTAATATTCTTATGTTGTGCCACTTCCACCATTCTTGGAGTAAGAATACATTGTGAGCAGTCGAGTGTGGGAAATGTCTCGGACAACTGCGACATATGTCCGCCTATCGAAGGCGATCTCTCAACCATAACAACCTTATGCCCTGTGTTTGCTATATCGAGCGCAGCCTGGATCCCGGCAATACCACCTCCAATAACGAGAGCTGTTTTTGTAACCGGGACCTTTATTGGCTGAAGGGCACTATTCAATTTTACCTTTTCAACCAGAGACCTAACAATATCTGTGGCCTTTTCAGTAGTCAGATCGTTCTTCTCATGCACCCACGAACAATGTTCCCGGAGGTTGGCCATCTCGCATAAAAACGGATTTAGCCCGGCTTCGGCACAGGCTTTTCTGAAAGTGGGTTCATGCATTCGGGGAGAACAGGCCGCCACAACAACACCGGTAAGTTTATGCTCCGCTATTTTTTCCCTTATCAGTGTCTGACCGGGATCTGAACACATGTATTTATAATCAGTACTGAAAGCTACATGCCTTAACGTCCCTATGGTTTCAGCTACCTTTCCACAGTCGACAGTAGCACTGATATTCTCACCACAATGACAAATAAAAACACCTATTCTTGCCATTTAGTATATATTTTCTTTATTCTAAATTTACTTTAACAAAATGCCTCTTTATGCCAATACTTGAAGGATCCAGACCTATTGCCAGACATATGGCCTGTGTAACGAACATCACAGGGATCCGGTAGTCTGTCTTCAGGATTTTGTTAATGTCATTCCTCCTCATATCCAGATTTGAGTGACACATCGGACATGCAACTATTATTGCTTCGGCTCCACGATCTTCTGCATCACCTATAATCTTACCCGAAAGTTTTGATACGACATCTGTCCTGGAAATAGATAATCCGGCTCCGCAGCATTCTGTTTTAAACGGAAAATCAATCGTTTCAGCTCCCGCTTTCTGCATTACAATATCCATGGTTAAAGGATCCTCCGGACGGTCATATTTCAGAATTTTATCAGGTCTCACAAGCAGACATCCGTAATAGCATGCAACTTTATGCTTAAATGGTTTTACGATCTTGCTGTCAAGACCTGGTATAATATATTTATTAATCCATTCAATGACATTCAGAATTTTAGTGGTTCCCCTGTATTCCATCTGCAGTATGTCGCAGATACGGTTTTTCAGCTCAAGATCCTTTCTGAGCTCATTCATTGTCACGATCAGACGGCTATAACAGGCTGCACAAGGAACAATTATTTCCTCCATCCCATTCTGCTCTGCAAGTGACAATATTCTGGCTGGGAGAGCAACCGATAACTCCCTGTTCAGGTTGTGTGCTGCTGTAGCCCCGCAACAGTTCCAATCAGGGACCTGAACCAGTTCAATTCCAAACGCCCCGGCGAGGGCATAAACTGATTCATTATAATCGCGGGCTGAACCGGTAAGTGAACAACCGGGGTATATACCTGTTATCATTATTAAATTATTTGTTTGTTCTCTTAAAGATTCCAGCCATATGAGCCCTGCCCTTTATCATCTCGGGTATAAAGTGGAGCTTACCCCTGGATATCATCCCCGGAGCGAGAGAAACATCCTGCATAAGTTTCATAGATTGCCGTTTATAATCAAGTATCAGTCCGAGTTCAAACAGTTTTCCAGTATAACGGATTGAATTCAGGAAAGATTTATGAAACGCGACAATGTTAAACGCTTTTGGATTCACCTTCTTTTCGCTGCGTGATCTCTGCCTGAGAAAATCCATCACCGAAGGAATATCAATTTCCATCGGACACCGGCTCAGGCACATTTCACACGTAACACAAAGCCAGATAGAATATGCCTTAAGTATCTTTTCATCATTTACAGGCGATTCGGTCTGCAATAACCTTAAAATCATACTGGGAGGAATATCCATATTGTATGATACCGGACAGCCGGCAGTACATTTTCCGCATTGGTAGCATTTATGCACTTTTACATCAACCTTTTCCTCAACCAGACATGCAAGTGGACTATTTTCAGCAGTTTGAGCGGAATGAGACATTTTTTCAAGTTTATATTACTATTCAATACCTGTAAAGAGACGAATGAACTGTACTCTTTCGTATGAAGAAGGATTTTTAATATTCTTCTGGCTCAGGTAACCTTTAAAATCGGTTAAAGAGTTAAAATTATGTTCTTTCATCCATTCTTCGAGACCAGCCTTAATGTCAGCCATAAAATCTATCGTGTGCAAATAGAACACCGATACCATCTGAACAACATCTGCCCCGGCAAGGAGCTGTTTTATCACTGCTCTGTGATCATGTATTCCGGTGGAAGCAGCAATATCGCATCTGAGCCTCCCTGCAAGAAGGGCTACCCAGCGCAGGGTGTTGGAATACTCATTTTCGTTGCTGAAAATATTTGTGGCAGCCGTTCCAAGATTGTCAATATCAATGTCGGGGTTATAAGGCCGGTTAAAAAGAGTCAATCCTGATATTCCTGTTTCTGACAATTTCTGAAGCGTCCCTGCCAGATTGGAAAAATAGTATCCTGTCTTGACCGAAACCGGAATGGTAACATATTTCAGTACCTCCCTTACGGTATCAAAATAGATACCTTCAATCTCTGTAGAATTTTTTGAAGTATCAGAAGGCAAAACGTAAATGTTCAGTTCGAGAGCATCTGCTCCCGCCTCCTGAATACGACGTGCAAAATACTGCCAGTCGTACTGTGTTGTACAGTTTATGCTGGCAATGACCGGTATATCTATTGCCATTTTAGCATCGGAGATAAAAGACAGATATTTCTTTAAAGTATGCTCCCTGGCATAATCAGTCAGATAATTAAAAGCCTCACCATAATAATACTCCGAACTGTTTACGATATTATTGAAAGCCTTTGTCCACGGTTCAATTTCCGGATGTTCCGATCCAAGCAACGCTTCAGTTTCATACTTTATCTGTTCCTCAAATACCGATTTAAGGACGACAGCTCCCGCACCCATACTGGCAAACTGTCTGAGGTTTTCGACCGAGGAAGTTAGACCAGAACTGCCGGCAATTAACGGGCTTTTTAACTTTATCCCGAGATAATTACATGACAGATCTATCATAGTTGTTTTTTATACCCGTAAATTTAAAAACATAAAGGAATTTAACTTATGATTTTAACACTATTTAAGCATTTAATACATATACTTAAGAATTTCAATAGCTTATAGTGACCGACAGTAAAATTTATGACCTGGAAGGTTACTCAGGTCCGGCTGTAATATAACTATATGGGAGATTATTTGGATAAATTCAGACCAATCAAACCATCGGGGAGATCCATAATGATACTCCGGGTCCGTTTGCTGAATTTCACAATAAAGTCGTCGTGAAGGGGTACAAGTATCTCCTTTTCATCGGGCGAATGTATTATCAGCATCCATTGTCCGGGATTCTGAATCACATCTGTAATTGTACCCAGTTTAGTTTTGTCGGGCAGCATCACATCGTAACCGATTATGCTCTGGAACCGGTCAGGTACTTCCGGATTATCAGGGACCGATGTCAGGTACACCCTGCATCCTGCAAATTCGCTGATCTTTTCAATGGAATCGTACCACTGGAATTTAAGTACAAGAGTATCTCCGCCCGCGTATTCAGATTCAGATAAAAAAAAAGGAACCGGTCTCCCTTCGTTTTCCAGGAAGACCGATTCCATGTACGGTATATTCTCAGTAAAGAATTTTTCAAGCTTAACTGCCACGGAACCGTCATTTCCGTGAATCTTCAGGATCCTTCCCAACAATATGTCGGCATTGTAAGCCATTGGATCAACGATCCTGATGAGTGTCCCCTATTCCTGGGGATTCTCCGGAGCTACCGGCCCGGTTGCGCTTTCTTCTGCAACCGGAGTTTCAGGAGATTCTGCAGCAGCAACTATCGGCTTATCTGCAGCTTCGGCTTTTGCTGCAAGGTCGGCCTGTCTTTTGGCCAGTCTGGCAACTCTATCCTCATTAACCTTCTTCTCAGCGGCAAGGCGCTGGTCTAAATTGTCATCCCTTTTCTTTTCAAGGCCTGACTTTTTGGATTCGATCTTAGCTTCATTCTGTTTCATCCATTCTTCGAAACGGCGTGTTGCTTCAGCTTCATCAAATGCCCCTTTCTTTACTCCATCAAGAAGATGTT
This sequence comes from uncultured Bacteroidales bacterium, assembly GCA_963736675.1. GTDB lineage: Bacteria > Bacteroidota > Bacteroidia > Bacteroidales > VadinHA17 > LD21. The sequence goes on along the minus strand of CAVTPT010000001.1, from coordinate 483,025 downwards.
TCTTGATAAGAACTCCTTTGTAAGAGAGAATAGCTCTACATGTATCTGTAGGTTGTGCGCCATTTTGCAGCCAACCCAGCGCCTTATCGAAATCGAGTTCGATAATTGCCGGATCGGTGACAGGATTATAATTTCCTATCTTTTCAATATATCTGCCATCCCGTGGCGACCTGCTATCTGCTACCACAATGTGGTAGTAGGCCTTTCTCTTGCGGCCTTTCCTAGCTAATCTGATTTTTACTGCCATTAATTTTTTACGCTTTTATTTAACCTACCTTTTAAAATTGTGGGTGCGAAGATAGTAGTAAATATTTATTTGGCAAAGAGATTAACACTAAATCAAAACCTGTAATGCAAAAAAGTGCCAATAAATCACTCTTTTTTAACTAAAAGCCTATTCACCTGAAGCTTCCTTCAGCCAGACATATTTTTTTATCAACCGGTTTTCAGGCTTCTCTTTTTATCCCTCAAATTTACGTATTTTTGCTAACTGACCGTTCAAATTTTTTTATCCCGACCATGGCCCCTTTCGCACACCTGCATGTTCATACACAATACTCGATACTCGACGGAGCAGCAAGCATACCGCTGCTGATAGATAAGGCAAAATCTCTTGGCATGGAGGCTATTGCTATTACCGATCACGGTAATATGTTTGGCGTTAAGGAGTTTCATAGCACGGCCATAAAAAAAGGAATAAAGCCAATTATCGGATGTGAGATATATGTTGCCAAAAGATCAATAAGCGAGGTTTCAGGAAAAGAGGACCGGTCGGGAGATCATCTTATTTTACTGGCCAAAAATCTCAAAGGATACAAGAACCTGGTAAAACTTATTTCAACTGCCTGGATAAAAGGTTTCTATTATAAGCCCAGGGTCGACAAGGCTTTGCTGGCGCAGTACCACGAAGGCCTGATAGCCTCGTCGGCATGCCTGGCGGGCGAGATCCAGGATGAAATACTTAATGGATCGTTAAGCGGTGCCGAAGAGGCCCTTAAAAGTTATCTGAAAATCTTCGGCGATGATTTCTACCTCGAGATCCAAAGGCACGAAACCTACGATCCCGAAGCCGACAGATCGGCTTTCCCGCTTCAACAGAAAGTTATTGGTGTATTCAGGGAACTGTCGGAAAAATATAATGTCAGACTTATTGCGACTAACGATGTCCACTTTATCAATGCCGAGGATGCAGAGGCTCACGACCGGCTCATCTGCATCAATACGGCAAAAGATATTGACGATCCCAACAGGTTAAGATATTCAAAGCAGGAATATCTTAAAAGCGAGGAGGAGATGCGGACAATATTCAGTGATGTTCCCGAAGCAGTCAGTAACGTTGCTGAGCTTGTGGCCAAAATTGAAAAGTATAAACTCGATCACGATCCTATAATGCCCGAGTTCGAGCTTCCTGAAGGGTACACCGACAAGGATCAGTATCTGAGATATCTTACTTATGAGGGTGCAAAGGAGAGATGGGGGGAACTTACCGAAGAACAGACCGAGCGTATCGATTTCGAGCTGGGGATGATTGCAAAAATGGGATTCCCGGGTTATTTCCTTATAGTCCAGGATTTTCTGAAAGCAGCAAGAAGAATGGGCGTTTCAGTAGGTCCGGGAAGAGGCTCGGCTGCTGGCTCGGCTGTAGCTTTCTGCTTAAGGATTACCGATATTGACCCTATAAAATACGGACTGCTTTTTGAGAGGTTTCTTAACCTCGACAGGATTTCCATGCCCGATATCGACATCGACTTTGATGAAGACGGAAGGGAATCGGTACTGAAATATGTGGTAGACAAGTACGGGCATGATAAGGTAGCTCATATTATAACTTTCGGAACCATGGCCGCCAAGATGGCAATAAGGGATGTGGCTAGGGTCCAGAAACTGCCGCTTCCCGATGCCGACCGGCTTGCAAAACTTGTCCCCGACCGCCCCGGTATTTCACTCACCGAAGCCTTTGCCGAAGTACCCGAACTGGCAAAAGAAAGAGAATCGTCAAATAAGCTTATTGCACAGACACTCAAATACGCCGGAGTTCTTGAAGGCTCTGTAAGACAGACCGGCGTTCATGCCTGCGGAATAATTATCGGCAAGGACTCACTCGACAATCATATTCCTCTCTGCACTGCCAAAGACACCGATCTTTATGCAACACAATACGACGGCAGCCATGTTGAATCGGTTGGTCTTCTTAAGATGGATTTCCTGGGACTGAAGACCCTGTCGATCATAAAAGATGCAATTGAGAATATAAAGAAATCAAAAGGTGTCGACATAAAAATCGACGAACTGCCCCTGGATGACAAAAAGACTTTCGAGTTGTTCAGCAATGGGGAAACAACAGGGATCTTCCAGTTTGAATCCACCGGGATGAAGAGATATCTGCGCGAACTGGAGCCAAACCGGATCGAGGACCTGATTGCAATGAACGCCCTTTACAGGCCGGGACCAATGGAATATATCCCTCAGTTTATCCGCAGGAAACATGGCCTCGAACCTATTGAATATACTGTTCCGGTAATGGAAAAGTATCTCAACGATTCATACGGAATTACTGTTTACCAGGAACAGGTAATGCTTCTTTCACAGGCACTTGCAGGATTTACAAAGGGAGAAGCCGATTCCCTGCGGAAAGCCATGGGGAAAAAGAAAAAGTCCATCATGGACGAGATGAAAGTTAAGTTCGTGGAGGGGTGCAATAAAAACGGATACGACGAAATCATTGTTAATAAAATCTGGTCCGACTGGGAAGCTTTTGCCCAGTATGCATTCAACAAGTCACACTCGACATGTTATGCCCTGGTGGCCTTCCAGACCGGTTACCTGAAAGCCCACTATCCCGCCGAATATATGGCAGCCGTCCTGAGCCGTAATATCAGCGACCTCAAAAAGATCACCGTATTTATGGACGAGACCCGGCGAATGGGAATGGAGGTTCTTGGCCCCGACGTAAATGAAAGTAATCTAAAATTCACAGTTAACCACGACGGGAATATCCGTTTTGGTCTGGGAGCAATAAAAGGAGTAGGCGAAAGTGCTGTTCTTCAACTTATTGAAGAAAGAGAGAAAAATGGGCAATATAAATCAATCTACGATCTTGCCGAAAGGGTCAATCTTAATTCGTTGAATAAGAAAAACCTTGAGGCTATGGCTGTTGCTGGAGCCTTCGATTGTTTCAACGAAATGATCAGAGCACAGTATTTTTCCCTCGACACAAAAGGTACAAGTTTTATTGAAAGTCTCATCAGATACGGGAACTCGGCAAAGACAGTAAAAAACTCAAGCCAGCAGACTCTTTTCGGAGGCAGTTCCGGATTTGAGATCCTGAAACCCGAACCCTCCGAATGTCCCGACTGGCCAAAGCTTGAAAAGCTTAACCGCGAGAAGGAAGTCATTGGCATTTATCTCTCGTCCCATCCTCTCGATGATTTTTCACTTGAGATAAATACTTTTACCACTGCCTCACTTGCCGACCTTCAGAACATGAGGGAATGGCTCGACAGGGACGTTGTTGTGGCTGGCATTGTCACCGATACCAAAAACGGAATCGGGAAAAACGGAAAACCCTATGGATCCTTCACTCTTCAGGATTATACCGACTCCTTCCGCTTTATAATGTTTGATAAAGATTATGTCGAATACAGCAAGTTTTTCTTTACCGGATACTACCTGCTGGTAAAGGGAAGAGTTCAGAAACGAAAATACAGGGATGATGAACTCGAACTTAAAATAAAAACAATAAATCTGCTCTCAAGTGTAAAGGATGAACTGATAACTTCGGTGACTCTTAAAATTGATCCGCAGAATATAAACATGGAAATGATCTCGGAACTCCTTGAACTGATCAATGAGAACAAGGGAGACACTGAACTTAAATTTCTCTTCTACGATCCCGAAAACAAGATCTCACTGCCCATGTTTTCGCGAACTTACAGGATCAGGCTGAACAATGAATTAATTTCATATCTCGACGACCACCCCGGAATAGATTATAAAGTTAATTAGCTATCTTTGCCGGCACCATTTAGACACATAATCATTTAAAAAATCATACTATGGCATTAGAGGTAACTGACACTAATTTTGATGAAGTAGTATTAAAGTCCGGCATACCGGTAGTGGTAGATTTCTGGGCCGAGTGGTGCGGCCCATGCAGGATGATCGCCCCTGCTATTGAAGAGATTTCCAAAGAGTATTCAGGGAAAGCGCTTGTTGTTAAATGCGATGTCGATAATAATCCCGGCGTTGCTTCAAAATTCGGAATCAGGAACATTCCGACAGTACTCTTCTTCAAAGATGGTAAGGTTGCCGACAAACAGATAGGCGCTGTACCCAAAACAAATTTCGTAAACAAGTTAAATGCCCTTATTTAATTCCGAAATTTATTCCGATGGCCGTACTTTGTCTGTAACGGCCATTTTATTTTATGAATATGACAATTTGTGTTTTTGCTGCATCCAGCAGCCGGATCGACAGAAAATATAAAGAAGCTGCTGCTGAACTTGGCCGTTTGTTTGCCATATCGAAAATGAATGTTATCTATGGAGGCGGAGGAATTGGCCTGATGGGAGTGCTTGCCGATGCCGTACTTGAAAACGGAGGATCAATAACAGGCGTGATCCCTTCATTCATGAATGACGAAGGATGGGGGCACCCGCATGTCAAAGACATGATCATTACTTCCGATATGGGAGAAAGAAAAAAGAACATGTTTGCCCGGGCCAATGCAGTTGTTGCACTTCCCGGCGGTATAGGAACACTTGAAGAGCTTACCGAAGCCATCACGCTAAAGCAGCTGGGACTTTTCAAAGGCCCCATCGTCGTCCTTAACACAATGAATTTTTACGAATCGCTTATCGGTTTCCTCGAACATATGATATCCGGGAATTTTCTTAGACTTGAACATAAGGGAATCTGGGAAATTGTGGAAACTCCCCCGGAAGTAATTGCAGCCCTTACAAAAAATAAGGGATGGATTGATGATCCACGAAAAATTGCCAGGATATAGACCACAATCTATCAGGTATTATAAAAGATTTCAAGCCTGCTCATGCTGAATCCGGTAGTCAAAACCGGCTCCTTCTCAATAAAAGGTGCCTTCACCCCTAGGTTAAAGTATTTCAAACCATGAAAGACCCTGGCCTCATCCCAGAATCCTGAAGAAATGAAATGCATGAGTATCTGCGCTCCCCCCTCAATAAACAACGATTGTATCCCCTTTCCCCATAGATAATCCGATATCTGTTTTGCCGCCGGTTCATTGTCGTGGAGCGTTACAATTACCGCACCGGGTATTTTTGCATTCGTATTATTTGTAAAAATTACCCAGGGGTTCACCCCTTCTTCCTGAACAGGAAATCCTTCCAGTTTTCCTGATCTGCTCAAAATGAGCCTCAGCGGATCATTACCTTTCCACTCCCTTACATTAAGCCCGGGATTGTCGGCCCTGATTGTATTCGCACCAACAAGGATAGCCTGTTCGGATGATCTCCATTTATGCACAAGCACCCTCTCAGGCTTACCAGTAATCCAGTTTGGCTCACGGCTGAATCCTTCATCTCTTATCATATCGATAAATCCATCGGCACTTTGAGCCCATTTAAGTGTGATATATGGCCTCTTTTTCTCATGGAAAGTGAAAAACCGCCTGTTAAGTCTCCTTGACTCTTTTTCAAGCACCCCTGTTATCACCTCGCAACCAGCGTTCCGAAGCTTCCCTATCCCCTTCCCCGATACTTTGTCAGATGTGTCAGGTGTCCCGATGACCACTTTTGGTATCCCCGAGGAAATTATCAGATCGGAGCATGGAGGGGTTCTCCCGAAATGAGAGCAGGGCTCAAGATTTACATAAAGCACCGACTCCCTGAGAAGGGCCGGATTGTGCACCGAATTTATGGCATTTACCTCGGCGTGAGGGCCTCCTGCCTTCAGGTGAAAGCCTTCGCCCGTGATAATGCCGTTATGGACAACCACTGAGCCGACAAGGGGATTCGGATAAGTCATCCCCTCGGCTTTTGCTGCCAGATCGAGGCACCTCTGCATGAATTTTATATCTTCAGATTCAGACATTTCTCTGAAAGTGCTACTTTTGACATATGGGTGTCAATATACAAACAATAAAAGATATCAGAAATCATCTGGCCGGGGAACTTAAAGAGATTTATCCCGAAACAGAGATCGAAGCATTGACCAGGATCATTATTGATTTTACTGCAGGAGAAGGTAAGAAGTTTCTTATCACCCCCGAAAACAGAAGCCCTGTAACAAAGGAAACTGCCGAAAAAGTTATTGCAATATGCGCCGGTCTTAAGGACAGAAAACCAATTCAATACATTCTTGGAGAGACATTTTTTTACGGTTGCACGATCAGGGTCACTGCAGATACGCTGATACCACGACAGGAGACCGAAGTCCTGGTTGACCTTATCATCAAAGAGAACAGGGGATATTCAGGCACTATAATTGATATCGGTACCGGGTCAGGCTGTATTGCTGTTGCCCTTGCTGTTAATCTTCCCGGATCGCACCTTCTGGCCACCGACATTTCTCCCGGGGCCCTGGCTGTTGCTTCCGGAAACGCCGCGTTAAACAACGTCGCTGTCTCATTTTTTAACTCCGACATTTTTGATCCTGATTTTCAAACCCCCGGAACTGCAGGGATCATTGTAAGCAATCCGCCATATGTAAGAGATTCGGAAAAAAAGTTAATGAACAGGAATGTTCTTGATTTTGAACCTCATACAGCATTGTTTGTCAGCGACAACGATCCCCTGGTTTACTACAGGGCTATTCTTGGTTTTGCACGAAGGGTACTGAACCCTGGGGGGAAACTTTACCTGGAGATAAATGAGGCTCTTGGAACAGAACTGGCTAAGCTCATTGAGTCGTCAGGATACTACACGGTAAAGGTTGTGAAGGATCTCAATGAAAAGGACAGAATTATAAAAGCAATAAAAAATGTCTGACCAGGAACTCTTTATTACCTCCCTTTCGAAGGCAAAGGCATTATGTGCCCAAAGGGAAATATGCCTCAGTGAAATAAGAGAGAAGCTCTCTTTATGGGGACTTGATGAAACCGGATCTGAAAAGGTAGTCGAAACACTTTTAAGGGAACGTTTTATCGACGAGATAAGGTACGCCAATGCTTTTGTAAAAGATAAATTCACTTATAACAAGTGGGGGAAGTACAAGATCTCAGGATACCTCAGAGCTAAAAAGATTCCCGAAGAAATAATAAATTCAGCGCTTGGAACAATTGATCCGGATGCCTATAATAAACTCATTAATGATCTCCTGATCAACCATCGCAGGCAAATAAAATCAAAAAACCTTTATGATCTGAAGGCAAAACTACTCCGGTTCGGTTTATCCAGGGGATTCGAAAGCAGTATCCTGTACGATCTTCTCAACGATATCGAATGAAAGGCATTTACCGCGAAACACCTGAGTAAAGTGCTGCTATGAAAGGGAAGAAGGAGATGAGAAACAACACGGCCGAACCTGAGATGTCATAAATGATCAACTGTTTACGGATATTTATATTTCTCATGTAAATGATTGAAAATACTATTCTCATAATCAACTGAAGGGCGAAGAACAGGAAGATCCTTAATCCATAAATATTCCATTCGTAAGCCCCGGCAATCCTCCCCCTGATTATCAGTGAGAAGCTGTGTGACAAGCCACATGAGACACATGGCATCCCTGTAATTTTCTCATGCATACATGTTACGGGATAGTTGTCCCTCGCAGGTGAAAAAATACCGGAGTATGCCATTATCAGCAATATTACTCCGGTAAATATAAGATTGATAATTATATAGGGCTCGCGCTGCAATTTTGCCATGAACCCGTTACCGCGATCACTCTCCGGTTGCAACGGTGTCATCGGTGGCAGTGTTTTCTGATTCCAGATCCTCCAGGGTCTGTTCACGATCCGATTTGTCAGGATTAGTTGTTATCTCAACTTTATCCCCGTTACTTTCAATCTTGATGTTGACATTGGCATCTTCAAGATCCTTTATTACATTTTCCTGCACATCGTTTATTATATTCTCGATATCGCCCGGCAGATTGCTTTGGACTTTCTTCGCAACTTCGCCGGCAACAAAGATCTGTGAAAATGATATCAGACATGCAACAACGGCTATTACAAGTCCTGCAACCAGGGTTCCCCTGGGGGAATTATTCCTTGAAGCCTGCGACAGCCCTACTGAAGCCAGGACTATTGCAATAATTCCAGGTATTATGGCAATGATACCCACACAGGGAATCACCGCAAAAACAAAAGTAACTATTGCTGTTATCAGGGCTGCTATCCCAAGGTTCTGTCCTGATGGCTTCCTTAATCCCTGTTGCCGGTCTTGTCCCTGGGCATCTCCCATGTTCTTACTTAAATCTTCCATGACTTTTTTGTTTTAATATTACTGTTTTCCGGTCAGAATATTTAACATATCCTGCTCTAAAGACGACACAGGATTTTCAATGATGCGTCCGGCTTCAATATTATTTTTATAAAAAATAAAGGTCGGGACCCTTTCAATTTCCAGATGTTCATATTCTTCAACCGGCGAAATTTTGGCATTATCCACCCCGATAAATGTGATACCCGTTTCAGGAAACGCCCACGCATCAAGAATACGCATAAAACGGGGGACTTCTCTCCTGCTATCGGGGCACCAGGTGCCGAGTACAATTTTAATTGCAAGCCCGTCTTTACTGATCTTCATCAGTTCAGCAAGTGTTTCACTGTTATAATAATAACTATCAAAGCCCTTTACAAACCATTCGGAATGCGGAGCTCTTTTCAGCTGGTCCGGTAAAATGTACCCCAGAAGCCATGTCGGTTGTTCCGAAAAATCTGTCGCCCGGGATGGCGTATCTTCAATTGCACCGGCAGGGGGTGTCTCAACCGATGGTTTAACAATGCCGCATCCTGTAAAGACCAGTATGAAAAATATAATTTGAAAAAATAATGCTTTAATCATTTTCAGGTTCCGTTATGCAATATAATATTAATTTATTCAAACTGATGCAACAGGATTTCAAGAATCTGTATGGCTGCTTTTGCCACAGATGTTCCGGGCCCGAAAATCGCACCAACTCCGGCATCGTATAGGAACTGGTAGTCCTGAGGAGGGATTACACCTCCTGCTATTACCAGTATATCCTCCCTCCCTGCCAGCTTAAGCTCACTTATTACCTGTGGAATAAGTGTTTTATGGCCGGCAGCCAGACTCGATACTCCAAGAATGTGAACATCATTCTCCACGGCCTGTTTTGCTGCCTCGGCGGGTGTCTGGAACAGTGGCCCTATATCAACATCAAAACCAATGTCGGCATAGCCGGTCGAAACCACTTTGGCTCCCCTGTCGTGGCCATCCTGCCCCATTTTTGCAATCATGATCCGGGGCTGGCGTCCCTCTTTTTCAGCAAACCTGGCAACAAGGGCCCTTGCTTCATTAAAATCTTTTTCGGATTTAAACTCTGATGAATATACACCTGATATTGTTCTGATCACAGCTTTATACCTCCCTGTTATTTTTTCACAAGAATAAGAAATTTCTCCCAGGGTTGCTCTCTTTGAAGCAGCTTCCACTGCCAACGACAACAGATTACCTTCTCCCGACTCAACTGATCGTGTCAATGCGGCAAGAGCCTTCTGGCACTCCTCTTCATTCCTTTCGGCTCTTAGCTTTGCAAGACGTTTTATCTGGGATTCCCTGACAGCTGTATTATCCACCTCCAGTGTTTGCAGAGGTTCCTCCTTTTCAAGACGATACCTGTTGGTTCCTACAATTGTCTGAACGCCTGCATCGATCCTCGCCTGTGCCCTGGCAGCAGCCTCTTCGATCCTCATCTTTGGTAAGCCCGACTCAATGGCTTTTGCCATGCCCCCCAGACTTTCAATCTCTTCAATATGTTCCCATGCACGGTGCGCAATTTCGTCAGTGAGGCTTTCGACATAATATGAACCGGCCCATGGATCAATAGCCCGGCATATCTGAGTCTCCTCCTGCAAATAGATCTGGGTGTTGCGGGCAATCCTGGCCGAAAAATCGGTCGGCAACGCCAGGGCCTCATCAAGTGCATTTGTGTGCAGGCTTTGAGTATGTCCCAGCACGGCAGCCATGGCTTCAATACAGGTCCTCCCGATATTATTGAAAGGATCCTGTGCGGTCAGGCTCCAACCCGATGTCTGGCAATGTGTCCTGAGGACCAGCGATTTTGGATTTTCAGGGTTAAAACCTGAGACTATTCTGGCCCAAAGCATCCTGGCTGCCCTCATCTTGGCTATCTCCATAAAATGATTCATTCCCACAGCCCAGAAAAAAGAGATCCTCGGAGCAAAAGCATCAATATCAAGCCCTGCCCTGACACCCGTTCTCAGGTACTCAAGTCCGTCGGCCAGAGTATAGGCCAGCTCAATGTCGCATGTTGCACCTGCCTCCTGCATATGATATCCCGAAACGCTTATTGAGTTGAACTTAGGCATCTTTTCAGTAGTATATCTGAAAATATCAGCGATAATTCTCATCGAGAAATCAGGAGGATAAATATAAGTGTTCCTTACCATGAATTCCTTCAGGATGTCATTCTGAATTGTTCCATTCAGGTCCTCAGGTTTTGCTCCCTGCTCAAGAGCCGTAACAATATAAAAAGCCAGTATCGGAAGGACTGCTCCGTTCATGGTCATCGAAACCGACATCCTGTCGAGCGGAATACTATCAAAAAGGATTTTCATGTCGAGGACCGAATCAACAGCAACTCCTGCTTTCCCTACATCGCCTGCCACTCTTTCGTGATCGGAATCATATCCCCTGTGGGTTGCCAGATCAAAAGCAACCGACAACCCTTTCTGCCCTGCTGCAAGATTCCTCCTGTAGAATGCGTTCGACTCTTCGGCTGTCGAAAAACCCGCATATTGTCTGATGGTCCATGGCACCATCGGGTACATGCCTGAATAGGGCCCCCGCAGAAAAGGAGGTATCCCGGCAGCATAATCAAGATGCTCCATTCCCCTTGTGTCCTCACCTGAATAGAACCTTTTAACAGGAATCTTCTCAGCTGTCAGCCAGCCAATACCGGACGATTTTGCCTGCTTGTTTCCGGCAATGGCATGCTTCCTTGCCGAAATTTTTTTAATATCACTTAATGAATATTTTGGTCTCATAATTATTCAGGCTTATTATCCCTGGTCAATTCCAAGCAATGAATTGATGGATTTTAATGTCTCAACCATATCCGATTTCAAACTGATAAAAAGATCAACTCCCTTTGATTTCAGATCATCCATCGACTCAGGATTTCCTGCAACAACAACAATTGATCTGTTTTTAAGCCGTTCCCTGACAGTAGGAGCCAGAGTCAGATACTCCTCGTCGGAACTGCAGACAACTACAATATCTGCATTCGATCCGACGGCTGCCCGTATTCCATCCTCAGCTGAATCGAATCCCTGGCTTTCCATTATTTTGTAGCCGGCAGTTGCGAAGAAGTCAGCTGAGAACTGTGACCTTACTTTTCGCATCACCGGATTTCCTGCAGAAAGGATAAATACCAAAGGTCTTTTTGATGCTCTGCCGACTGAAAGCCTCAGTTTCTCAAATTCTTCCGATGCCCTGAAATGCGAAACAGGTTCAAACATCAGGTTTTCCCCGCTTATCTTACTGCCTGTGATCCCGCCAACCGGGATTCCGGGATCAACGACTTCATTACTATCGGGAAACCGGTTGGTCCCCACCACGATCTCCCTGCCCCTTGCTATATCATTCTTCCTTTTTTCAGCAGATTCTTTCAGTTTTTCCTGTATATGACCCGATATCAGGCAATTCAGGAATCCGCCTTTATCCTCAATGTCGGTAAAGAGGCTCCAGGCATGATCAATAAGCAGTTCCGTAAGGTTTTCGACGTAATATGAGCCGGCCGCAGGGTCGCCTACCCTGTCAAAATATGCCTCTTCCCTGAGGATCAGCTGCTGGTTCCTCGCTATTCTTTCAGAAAATTCATCTGGCTTTTTAAAAGTGATATCAAACGGGTCGACTGTAAGAGAATCTGCACCTCCAAGAACTGCTGACATGGCTTCTGTTTCGGTTCTGAGAATATTCACCCAGGGATCGTACAGAGTTTTATTAAAGCGGCCAGTTGTACAATGTATTACTATTTTTGAACTTTCGGGTCTGTCAGGATTAAAGCCTTTAATTATGAGCGGCCAGAGCAGTCGTGCGGCACGAAGTTTTGCTATCTCCATAAAATATCCCGGTCCGGTTCCGAAGCTGAATCTCATTTTTGAAGATACATAGTCAGGACTCAATCCCCTGTCGGTCAGGGCGGAAAGATATTCGCAGGCCATCGACATGCTGAATGCGAGTTCCTGCACTACTGTAGCACCTGCATTTACGAAATTAGTACCATTTATCTGAAGTATCCTGTAAAAAGGCAGCAGTGACGATTTCTTCATCAGCAGGGCCAGATAATCGAGGCCCGATCCGACCGGAATGCACAGGGTGCCATTCATCATAAGTCTCCCCAGGGGATCAGCCTCAATGGCTCCCCTGACATCCCCGGGGAGATAACCCCTTTCGGATGCTAAACCGGCAAAAATCTCAAGTATCTCTATTGCTTTCCCGTTGCAAAGGAAATTTATCTCGGTTTCCCTGAGACAGATATTTTCAAGGAGGACCTTAAAATTCGGGCTGTCAACTGATCCGGGATCTTCAATTATGAATCCAAGAGACTCAACTCCTCTCTCCAGCAGAGAGATAGCTTTTCTGTTAGCATCCCTGTAATTTGTTACTTCGATATTCTGCCTTACAAGCCACTTATTTGGTGGAGTGGCAGGTCCGTGAGATTTCTGTAATAATGGAGAAAGGGCTTCTCGGTAACTTATTTTCTTAAGATCATCACTTCGGTAAAAAGGATTCACTTCAAATCCTTCCCTCGTTCTCCAGACCATCTTCCTGCTGAAATCAGCCCCCTTCAGGTCAGCTTTTATTTTTTCCACCCATTCGCCTGTACTGACTGGTGGAAAATTCTCAAACAGTTTTTTCTTATTTGCCATAATCCAGCTGCGGTCTCTCAGATAACAAATGAAGGATTTTATAATAATTCAAATCATGAAATTTATCATATTCAGGTATTTGGGGAGACTCATTTACTTCCCTGCAAACTCCATAAGGTACGATTTGATAAAGGCATTCAGATCTCCGTCGAGAACGGCCTGCACGTTTCCTGTTTCATGACCTGTACGAAGATCCTTTATCATCTTATATGGATGAATGACATAGGAACGTATCTGCGATCCCCATTCAATTCTCTTCTTTTCCCCCTCGATCTTTGCCTGCTCCTCCATGCGTTTTCTCAGTTCAAGCTCATAAAGCTGCGACTTAAGTATCCTCATGGCATTTTCCTTGTTGTTGAGCTGAGAACGCGTCTCCTGGTTTTCAACTACAAGTCCGGTCGGATGATGACGAAGCCTGACTGCTGTTTCAACCTTGTTGACATTCTGCCCTCCCGCACCGCTGGAACGGTATGTCTCCCATGTTATATCGGCTGCGTTGACTTCAATCTCAATCTCATCATCGACCAGCGGTGAGACAAATACGGACGCAAATGTGGTCTGTCTTTTACCCTGTGCATTAAAAGGAGAAATCCTGACAAGCCTGTGCACCCCGTTTTCACTTTTCAGGTAACCGTAGGCCTGCTCTCCTTCGATCTCTATTGTGACCGACTTTACTCCTACCTCATCACCAGGTTGAAAATCGAGTTCCCTGGTCTTGTAATTGTTCCTTTCAGCCCAGCGCAGATACATCCTCATCAGCATGGCGGCCCAGTCGTTGCTCTCTGTACCTCCTGCCCCTGAATTGATTTTGAGTATTGCACCAAGCTGGTCCTCTTTATTCCTGAGCATGTTTCGGACTTCAAGATCCTCGATCATCGACAGACAGCTCTCATACTGTTTATCAACATCCTCCTGAGTTGCCTCCCCCTCTTTAAAAAAATCATTGATGACGACCAGGTCGTCAATTCCACTATTGATACTGTTAAAGTCGGTAGTCCAGCCTTTCAGGCGGGCGATTTCCCTCAGAAGCTCTTCGGCAGATTTAGGATCATTCCAGAATCCGGCCTGCCGGGTAAGTTCTTCCTTTTCAGTAATAATCATCAGCTTCCCGTCGACGTCAAAGATACCTCCTTAACGCATCGCGGCGTTCCATAAGGTCTTTAATCTGCTCGTTAGTAATCATCAGGTATTATTTTTAGTACGAGGCAAAGGTAATGAAAAGGCTCTAAGTTTTCAACTGCATCAGATTCCAACTGCAAATAGTGTTTTGAACAGCTCCGGGAGAAATAATCTGATGAACAATTCAGTTGATTATTTTTCAACCGGGGAAAATTATTCATTAATTTAGACTCCCGATTAAATGACACGCAGTGCTCAGATCTTACCTGTATAATAACATTACCGAAGCCGGGTGTGACGAAGCCGGAAGGGGATGCCTGGCCGGGCCGGTTGTGGCCGCAGCTGTTATCCTCCCGAAAAAATTCCGGCATTCTGTTCTTGATGACTCAAAAAAGCTCACGGCCCGGCAGCGACAAATACTTAAGGATGAAATAATTAATACAGCCATTGCCTGGAATGTTGCCTTTGTTGATAATAATGAAATAGATGAGATGAATATTCTCAGGGCTTCGATAAAAGCAATGCATCTGGCAATTGATGGCCTCGGAAAGGTTCCGGGATTTCTGCTTATTGACGGTAACAGGTTTTTTCCTTACAGGGATATAGGCTTTGAAACAATAGTCAAAGGTGATGGAAAGTTTTTCTCAATTGCAGCTGCATCGGTACTGGCAAAAACATTCAGGGACGAATACATGGAAAAAATCCATGAGGAGCATCCCCTGTATGGCTGGAACAAAAATAAAGGATACCCCACGGCATTTCACAGAAATGCAATAATGAAATATGGAATAACATCATACCACCGGAAATCATTCAGTCTTTTTGATACCCAGCTGAAACTGACTTTTTAGATGCATTTATTCCCGCGAAAAAATTATCTTTGCGCCGGAATTTATTAAATCATAACATACAATAAAGAATTTATGAAGAAATCATTATCATTTCTTATAGTTTTTGTTTTGTGTTTTAGCCCCAGGATCAGCGCTGATGAGGGTATGTGGCTTCTTCCCCTGATTGAAAAGCTCAATATAGGCAAGATGACCGAAATGGGGTTGAAACTTTCGGCTGACGATATTTACAGCCTTAACAATGCAAGTCTGAAAGACGCTATTGTTCAGTTCGGTGGAGGTTGCACAGGTGAGATAGTCTCCTCACAGGGTCTGCTTCTGACAAATCACCATTGCGGCTACGGGCAGATACAGGCTCACAGTTCAGTCGAAAACGATTATCTCAGGGACGGATATTGGGCTATGACGAAGGAACAGGAACTGCCGAATCCGGGTCTCACTGTTACATTCCTTATCAGTATCGAAGATGTTACCGGCCAGGTTCTGGCAAAGGTAAAAACCGGGATGAACGAAACCGAAAGAAATTATGAGATCAACTCTGCCAGAAGTGCTATCGAGAAGAAAGCCTCTGAAGGCACAGGATATACTGCAACAGTATCATCATTCTACGGAGGTAATAACTTCTACCTCCTGGTCTATGAAAAATACCTCGACGTAAGATTCGTCGGAGCTCCGCCCTCAGCAATCGGAAAATATGGCGACGATACTGATAACTGGGTATGGCCGCGCCATACGGGAGATTTCAGCGTCTTCAGGGTGTACTCAGGTCCTGATGGAAAACCTGCTGCTTATTCAAAAAATAATATACCTCTTACACCAAAAAAATGGCTGCCGGTTTCCACGAAGGAACTCAATGAAGGCGACTTTGCCATGATACTTGGTTATCCGGGGAGAACACAACGATATGCCACATCATTCGAAGTTGACGAACTCCTTAATATTACTCACCCTAACAGGATCAAGATCAGGGGACTGAGACAGGAAATACTTATGGCCGACATGCAGTCGGATCCGAAAGTTGACATACAGTATGCTTCAAAATATGCCGGATCGTCAAACTACTGGAAATATTCAATCGGACAGAAAGCGGGCCTTGAAAGCCTTAACGTTAAATCGGCTAAACAGCAGATAGAGGAGCAGTTTAATAAATGGGTCAGCGTGGATCCCGACCGCAAAGCAAAATACGGAGAAGCTCTTAACATGATCCGTAAAGCCATGGAAGGAAGATCGGAATTCGCATCGGCCCAGCAAAGCCTGACGGAGTGTTTCTCGCAGGGATGCGAACTGTTAACAATGAATCAGTTTGTAACTCCTCTCATTAATGCCATTAAAAACGGTGATGAGGACAAGATCAGGGAAGTTGCCTCAGAAACAAAAGATGCCGTTGCCACATTCTATAAAAACTATAACCCTCCTACCGATCAGAAAGCGATGAAAGCAATGATCAGCCTGTACAGGAAGGATGTTCCTGCTAAATTTCAACCCGACTTTTACCTGAATGTAGTCGATAAGAAATATAAAGGTAACATCGACAGTTTTGTTGATGATATTTTCGCCAGGTCGGTTTTTGCCAGCGAAGACAGGCTCATGGCCTTCCTTGATAAACCCGTACTTAAGACCCTCGAAAACGATCCCTTACATCTGACTTCAGCTTCAATTTCCAAAGTCAGCAGGGAGGTTGCCCTGGGGCTCAGCCAGTATGACGGCAGCCTGACAACAGGACGCAGGCTCTGGATGGCAGCACTTAAGGAGATGACACCTGAAAATACTCTTTATCCTGATGCCAACTCGACCATGCGTCTTAGTTACGGCTCCATCCAGGATTATGATCCCAGGGATGCTGTAACTCATAAGTATTATACATCCATGCAGGGTATTATGGAGAAATACAAACCCGGCGACTATGAATTCGATCTTCCTCAGAGACTGATCGACCTGTATAACAGGAAAGAGTTCGGAAGATATGCCTCTTCGAAGGGCTATATGCCGGTCTGTTTTCTTACAACCAACGACATTACAGGCGGAAATTCAGGTAGCCCGGTCATAAATGCCAGTGGAGAACTTATTGGGCTTGCTTTTGACGGAAACTGGGAAGCCATGAGCGGGGACGTTGCCTATGAACCTGAACTTCAAAGGACTATTGCAGTCGACATAAGATATGTACTGTGGGTCATGGATATATATGCAGGCGCCGGACACCTTGTTGATGAGATGACACTGGTGCAATAAGCTGAAAGCTTTTTCATACAGAGTTATCAGACAGACTACTGCCTGATAACTCTTTTTATACTACATTTGATTTAAAATTATCTGATCATGCATTTCGACATAGTTGAGATCCTGGCCGCATTTATGGTTTTATTTGCTATTATTGACATACCGGGATCGATCCCTATAATACTTGACATAAAGGCAAAGACCGGTGATGTTGAGCCAGGAAAGGTCACAATGGTTTCTCTTATTATCTTCCTTGCCTTCCTTTTTATCGGGAGTCCCTTGCTTGGCATTTTCGGTATTGACGTATCCTCTTTTGCCATCGCCGGTTCCTTTATAATATTTCTGATAGGAATGGAAATGGTACTCGGAATTGAACTTTTCAAACACGATTCAGCCGGTGGTGGTTCTATAATACCTATTGCCTTCCCGCTTATTGCCGGAGCAGGTTCGATTACAACCATCCTGTCACTCAGAGCCGAATACCAGTCACTCAATATCCTTATTGCCCTTTTGTTGAATATGGGAATTGTCTTCCTCGTTCTCAGGCTGACTTCGGTTTTTGAGAGGATACTCGGACCGGCCGGATTGCATATACTTAAAAAAATATTCGGGATAATCCTGCTGTCAATTGCAATAAAACTGTTCATTACAAACACCGGGATAACGCTGCCCCATGGCTTGTAGAGTAACCATTTATACTGATGGATCAGCAAGTGGAAATCCCGGACCGGGAGGATACGGATTAGTATTGATCTCCGGTAAACACAGGCTGGAAAAATCAGGAGGTTTCAGGTTGACGACAAACAACAGGATGGAACTGATGGCAGTAATTGTCGGACTCGAAGCTCTTAAGATTCCCGGCAGCGACGTAGTGATCTATACCGATTCAAAATATGTAGCTGATTCAGTTGAAAAAGGCTGGGTATTCCAATGGGAAAGCAAGGGATTCAAAAAGAAAAAAAATCCTGACCTATGGATCAGGTTTCTGAAGATCTTCAGAAATCACAAAGTGAAATTTGTGTGGATAAAAGGACATGCCAATAATCCTGAAAATGAGCTTTGCGACAGACTTGCCGTTGAGGCTGGTAAAAGGAATGATCTGCCTGACGATGAAGGTTATAATCCTGATCAGGATACCAATGGCATGTCTGATTAAAGCCTGCGGGCCGAAAAATTAGTTTTGCAAATAAAAAAGTTTAGTGCATTTTTGTAAAAAGGACAGGGATGAAGAAAATGCATATCAAACCTACAACACACTCTCCGGAGATATGTTTTTCGCCCGAAGAAAACAAGTTCTTTATCCACGGGACATCAGCTCCCGAAGACGTCAGGGGATTATATTATCCTGTAATTGAATGGCTCAGGATCTTTATTGATGAAGTATCCAAAGGTAAATATCCTGCCTTCTCTGAAGATAACCCGGTCCGGTTCCAGATTGACCTTGAGTACTTTAACTCCTCTTCCGCCAAGTTCTTATATGATATTTTCTTTGGCCTTAAAAAACTTGGTGCACTTAACGTACCTGTTGTCGTCGAATGGAAATATGAAGAGGAGGATATTGATATGAAAGAGGCAGGAGAAGACATTGCGCTTCTTGCCGAGATGGAATTTACCTATATCCCCAAGAGAATGAGACAATTGAGGGGACAACAGGAACTATATGACCTTCTGGATGTACTCTCAATAAGGTTTGAATATCACGAACATCCTCCACTCGCTACCATTGAGGAAGCAAAAATTCACTGGAAAGATTATAACTCGGACAGATGCAAGAATATCTTTTTCAGGAATCATAAAGGAGACCGGCATTACCTCGTAATACTCGAGCATCTGAGGATCCTCGACATTCACGATCTTGAGAAAAGGCTGCGCCAGGGGAAGCTTACTTTCGCCTCAGATCAGCGGCTGAAAAAATACCTTGGAGTTGAACCCGGGTCTGTATCTCCCTTCGGTCTGATTAACGACAGCGACAGGCATGTTCATCTTTTTATTGATGAAAAACTCGCTGAATCGGAACGGCTGGCATTCCATCCGAATGTAAATACCGCATCACTTGTTATCTCACGCTCCGATTTCCTCAAATTCCTTGGCCACACGGGAAACACGTATGAATTTATAAAGCTTTACGATTAGGGAAGAACCCCTGTTTAAAGGTCTTTATACAGTTATCCGGGTCCTTCAATTTATTTTGACGTGTTCTAAATTACTCCATTTTGCATCATTTTTAATGTTTATTCGTCCTTATTGAGAAAACTCTATAAGAAAGCCTCATGAAAAGAATTGTTATCACCTTGTTTGTATTAATTCTTCTGATCCCTGTTTCATTTGGACAGGATTTGCCCAAAAAAAGGTATCAGGCAACCAGTATAGATGTCGCGCCTGAGATTGATGGCATCCTTGACGACCAGATCTGGGAAAAGGGAACCTGGATTGACGATTTTACCCAGTATGAACCTTTTAACGGAAGACCTGTATCGCAGAGAACAGAATTCAAGATCCTTTTTGACAAAGATAATATCTATGCCGCTTTCAAGGCATACGATACCAGTCCCGACAGCATCGTGAACCGTCTGACCAGACGCGACAATCCCGACGGTGATCTGGTTGGCATTATACTTGACAGTTTTCATGATCTTCGGACAGGATTCCTGTTCGGAATAAGCTCGAGTGGAGTAAAATACGATCAGATGTTCATTAACGACGGTGAAACGGAAGACTCTTCATGGGATCCAAACTGGTGGGTCAAAACCTCAATAAATGAAGAGGGATGGGTTGCCGAGATGAAGATCCCTTTCAGCCAGCTGAGATTCGAAGAAAACTCAGGAGATATATGGGGACTTGAAGTGGCAAGGGTTCTCTACAGGAAAAATGAGACAAGCTTCTGGCAGCATGTTCCGAAAGACTCTCCGGGCTTAGTCCATTGTTTCGGCGAATTATCAGGACTTGAAAAGATCAAACCCAGAAAGATCTTCGACATAACCCCCTATCTGGTTGCCCAGGCTGAAACCTTTAAAGCTGAACCTGAAAACCCCTTCCTTGCCAAAGGGAGTTTTAAAAATATTCACGGGGGGATCGATGCAAAGATAGGAGTCACTAACAATATGACGATGGACCTCACTATCAACCCTGATTTCGGGCAGGTTGAGGCCGATCCTTCAGAAGTAAATCTCACAGCATACGAGACATTCTTCAGTGAAAAAAGACCTTTCTTTGTCGAAGGCAATAATATCACAAACTTCGGCCTTGGTATCGGTGACGGAGATATCGGAAATGACAACCTTTTCTATTCGAGACGTATAGGACGCAGGCCTCAGTGTGATCTGGATCTTCCAGACGACCAGTATGCCCAGATCCCCACACATTCAACAATCCTGGGTGCAGCAAAACTGACAGGTAAAACCCAGAACGGACTCTCCCTTGGATTTGTTGAAGCCGTTACTGCTGAAGAAGAAGCTGAAATAGATGATGATGGAGAGAGATCCTTCAAGACAGTAGAACCACTGACTAACTATTTTGTGGGCCGTGTACAGAAAGACTTCAACGAAGGAAAAACGATCATAGGAGGGATATTCACCAACACATACAGGGACCTCCCTGATGACCTTGCTGACGAAATGCATAAAACAGCTTATTCGGGAGGCATTGATTTCACCCAGTACTTCAAAGACAAAAACTGGATGTTCAATGTGAATTCGGCATTTAGTCAGGTAAATGGTTCCAAAGAAGCTTTGGCAGCCACCCAGAAGTCTTCGGCAAGATACTTCCAGAGACCTGATAATGACTACACGGAATTTGATCCTGAACGGACCTCTCTGACCGGTACCGGCGGAAGGATGATGATACAGAAACTTAACGGCCATCTTAACCTGATGGGTACATTGATCTGGAAATCACCGGGATTCGAAACCAACGACCTTGGGTATCTCCGTGAAACTGACCAGCTTGTCGGTCTCCTGTGGGCCGGATACAACATCTGGGAACCAAAAGGGATCTATCGCAGTATAAACTTTAATTCCGATATCTTTACTTTCTGGAATTTTGGAGGTGACGTTATAACAAGAGGATTCGAATGGAATGCTTCGTCCACCCTGAAGAACTACTGGAATGTATGGACAGGCGGAAATATCCAGAGTGGTACATTCTCAACAAGCATGCTTCGCGGCGGACCAGCCATGAAGACCCCCGGAAGAGCACATGCCCGTA
The DNA here is from genome assembly GCA_963736675.1 of uncultured Bacteroidales bacterium. Classification (GTDB taxonomy): domain Bacteria; phylum Bacteroidota; class Bacteroidia; order Bacteroidales; family VadinHA17; genus LD21. Next base: position 461,578 of record CAVTPT010000001.1, on the reverse strand, counting down.
TCGGGTTTTCTACCGATAGCAGAAAAAAACTGGGATTCGAATTCTATACCAATGTAAACAAAGGTTTTGAAGATTATTATAAAAGTACATATACCGAAATAGCAGTATCATATAAACCAACTGACTACCTCTCATTTTCACTCAGCCCCGGATATAATAAATCCTTCACCGAACTGCAATATGTTACTCATATAACTGAAGAAAATACCGACAGGTATATCTTCGCCAGTATCGACCGTAAGACTATCAGCGCATCAATCAGGGCAAGCCTGAATCTGAGTCCCGATCTCACACTCCAGTACTGGGGACAACCTTTTGTAGCTTCGGGCAAATATTATGATCATAAACAGATACTTAATCCGGTTGCAGACAACTTTAATGACCGGTATCAGATTCTTGCCCCAAATCAGATTACACGGCTTGACGACGACTATAGCGTTGATGAAAATGTCGACGGTATTACGGATTACACCTTTGAAAACGGGGATTTCAATGTTCAGGAGTTTCTCTCCAACCTGGTGGTAAGATGGGAATATAATCCGGGATCTAGTGTTTTTCTTGTCTGGAGTCAGACCCGGAGCGGATTCAACGACAGCGGGAATATGGATTATTTCAACGATATGGGCGATCTGTTCGATAAAGACGACAATAAACCACATAATGTTTTTCTAATAAAATTCAGCTACAGGTTTGGTTTAAAATAACCGCCTTGTTTCCATAATCAGAAAAAGAAACCGGAGTCCGCAGGATAGCCTGAAATTTTATTCAGGTAATAAATATAGGTCAGGGTCAAAAGCAAAAGGATAATTTAAATTACTTAAATTTATCCTTTTGCTATTTTTCAGAAACCCGTTTATCATGAAAAACAACCGAAGAGATTTTATCAGGATCGCCGGGATGGCAGGATTCGGACTGGCAGGTAGTAATTTACTGAAAGATCTTTCTGCTTTTCCCGGGACCTGTAATACAGGGGTTAACCTCCCGCCAATGCTCGTGGATCCTGCAGAATTGAACCCTCAGGGTAACTCCGCCAGCATTATAGGCGAATATGGTAACTGGGCTGCCGGTTTGATAGAAAAGGAGCTTCCCCGTTTTTCTTTACGCAGAGATGAATGGAAGAATATTGAGAAATGGAGAAAGATGGCCAGAAAAAGATTTTCAGAGCGTCTCTCCATGCCCGATACCGGTAGTATGCCCAAGGTGGAGATCGTTAAGGAGTATTCTTTTGACGGCCTGCATATCGAGGAAATCAGGTGGCAGCTCCCTTATGGTCCGCCTTCCGAAGCTGTTGTACTGAAACCACTGAATGCAACGGGTCCTCTGCCGGGAGTTCTCGCATTTCATGATCACGGTGGGAACAAATACCTTGGGACCAGAAAAATTATCAGGACTTCAGATGATCATGACCCCATGATTGATGACCATCAAAAGACACTTTACAGTGGAGAAGCATGGGCAAACAGGCTGGCAAAAAGAGGTTATGTGGTTCTGGTCCCCGACGCATTTCCTTTTGCCAGCAGAAGAGTATTACTTAAAGATGTACCCGAAAGTCAGAGACAGGGACTCACCGATCCGGGTCGTGACGATATCGAAGGAATATCTGCTTACAACAGGTGGGCAGGGCAACACGAACATATAATGGCAAAATGCCTTTTCAGCGCCGGTACAACATGGCCGGGAGTATGGCTTGCCGAAGACATTAAAGCCCTCGATATTTTATGCTCACGTGAAGATGTCGACCCTGAACATGTCGGATGCGGAGGATTATCAGGAGGCGGAATGAGAAGCCTCTTTCTGGGAGGTTTCGACAACAGGATAAAATGTGCTGTCCCGGTGGGATTTATGACAACATGGCGGGACCTGGTGCTTTTCAAAGCTACCACTCATACATGGATGGTATATGTACCACTCCTGCCCAACGAACTTGACCTGCCTGAAATACTCGGACTGAGGGCCCCTTCCCCTACCCTGGTACTTAATAACAGTGAAGATCCGCTGTTTACCCCCGGTGAAATGAAGAGAGCTGATGAGATTCTCAGACAGGTCTTTGAAAAAGCCGGCGGCTTGGGTAATTACAGGTGTTCGTTTCATCCCGGACCCCATAAATTCGATGTCGCCATGCAGGATGAAGCATTCAGCTGGTTCGACAGGTGGCTCAAAGAGTCCCCTTATTGATTTATTAAATACAGAAATCCATTATTAGACATTCACGATTATAAAATTTAACCAGACTGATTATGAAATACAGGATTTATTTAATCTCAATGCTGTTGTCCGTTTGTATTTTCTCAAATGTCGGGGGGCAGAACAGGGATAAGGCAATATTCCGGGAGTCAAAGCCCGGCTTTTATCAGAATTCGATACTTCGCGACGACAGGGAGGTAAAACAAAAGGCAGCTCCTGAAAAGCCGGTCAGAACATTTACAGCCGATCTGACTTCCGGATCATTTCCTGACAAAATGGACCTCTACAAAACCAGGCAATGGCATAACACTCCTGTTTCACAGGGGAATACCAGTACATGCTGGAGCTTCAGCACCACTTCATTCCTCGAAACCGAGGTATATCGTATTAATAACCTGAAGGTTAAATTATCGGAGATGCACACCGTTTACTGGGAGTATGTTGAAAAGGCCAGACGGTTTGTCAGTGAAAGAGGCAATTCACTTTTTGACGAGGGTTCTGAAGCCAATGCTGTTACCCGTATATGGAAGAAATATGGTGTTGTGCCGGAGGAAGAATATACAGGTCTTCAGGAAGGCCGGAAATATCACAACCACGATGCCATGGCAGGTGAAATGAAAAAATACCTGCAGTCAGTCAGGGCAAATGCACTCTGGGACGAGGAGAGTGTTGTTGCCACCATTAAATCAATAATGAATCATTATATGGGAGTTCCCCCCGCTATGATCACAGTAAACGGGAAAAAGATCACCCCGTTACAGTATCTGACAGATGTGATCAAAATAGACCCTGACGATTACGTGGATATCCTTTCTTACACCCAGGAACCCTTTTATAAGAGAGTAATTTATGATGTTCCCGACAACTGGTGGTTTAGTACCGATTATCTCAATGTACCTCTTGATGTCTTTACTGCCACACTGAAGAGTGTTGTAAGGAAGGGCTTCACTGTCAGTATAGGAGGTGACGTTTCGGAGCCGGGGTTTGACCGTAACACGCAGTGTGCCGTAATTCCTGATTTTGACATTCCTTCAGCTTATATCAATGATGATGCCCGTCAGTTCAGGTTTACTAACAAGACCACCACCGACGACCACGGAATGCATATAGTGGGATATCTTGAGAAGGACGGTAAAGACTGGTACCTGGTCAAGGATTCCGGGTCAGGGTCGAGGAACAACGATCCGGCAGCACCTGAGTTCGGGTACTATTTCTTCTCCGAAGATTATATAAAGCTTAAAATGATGGATTTCATGGTTCACAGGGATGCTGTCAGTGAACTGCTGAAAAAATTCTGACCCATAGCAGGTTACGGATAAATTTGGTCCGGGTATCTCCGCTATTGTTGTAATAGATAATTTTTTACTATTTTTGCAGTCCAAAGAATGGTCGGTTAACCGAGTGGCTAGGTAGTGGTCTGCAAAACCATTTACGGCGGTTCGAATCCGCCACCGACCTCAACAAAATCCTCCCCCTGAGCGCAGCGAAGGGGAGGGATTTTTTGTTTTCTGACCGGGGCATGCTTGCAATGCCGGGGGGAGAAAACAAAAAAGACCATAGCCCGCTAAAAGCGGGCTGGGATTTTGTTGAAAGACAACCCCATAACGGATCGTGAGTACCGCCACCGGCGGTACGAACAACCCGCTTTTATAAACTTCTTTCACTTACCAAATCATTGGCTGTAATCTTGTTTTACGCCGACTCCGGATTACTTCTCAGATCACCTTTTTCAGGTATTTTCCTGTAACTGACTGTTCACAACGTACCAGATCTTCAGGTAATCCCTCGAAAATCAGTTCCCCTCCTTTCCCCCCCTCAGGCCCTATATCGATTACCCAGTCGGCAAGCCGGATTATGTTGAGGTTGTGCCCCATTATCATGAAAGTATTGATCAGTGATCCATGCGCAACGCGACCAATAGCCATTATTTTTCCAAACCTGGTCCTGGTTCGGAGAAAAAATTGGTTATTTTCTTAGAATACTTTTAATTGTAAAAAATACTTTTTAAATTTGACTAAGTTCCAATCTGATCTTCCTGTTATTTATGGATAAAGACATTTACAAAATAAATCCAAAACATTATCTGGCAGTAGATTGCGTTATCTTCGGTTACGAGAAAGAAGAACTGAAAGTTCTTTTATATCCCCGTGGATTTGAACCGTCAGTTGGAAAGTGGTCATTACTTGGCGGTTTCGTCAGGGAAGAAGAAACTCTGGGGGATGCTGCCAGAAGGGTTTTGTTCAATACCACCGGACTGCAGAACATATATCAGGAACAGGTCCATGCTTTTTCACGATTGGACCGGGACCCGGCCGGAAGGGTTGTCAGTGTTGCATACTATGCGTTAATTCGCATCAATCTTCAGGATTCGGATCTGATCAGGGAACATGGAGCTCACTGGTGGCCCATTTCGAAATTGCCCACACTATTTTTCGACCACAAGGAAATGATCGATGAGTCGTTGGTACGGCTTCAGAAAAAAGCCGGTACGGAACTGATCGGACGGGAATTATTGGGAGATGAATTCACGTTGTCTACCCTGAAAAAGCTGTACGAGGCAATATTCCAGGGAGAGCTCGATTCAGGGAATTTCAGAAAAAAAATCCTTTCCCTGGGTATACTTCGAAGAACAGCAGTAAAAGATAAGACTGATTCCAAAAAAGGGGCCTTTTATTATAAATATGTAGAGGACAACAAGGAACAGGTTAAACTGGCACCGATATTTAAACTGAAATAATAGGTCATGGTCTTATCAGTGGTTTCTTATAAAATAAATAAGAGTAAAAAGTACTAATATAGTGTACTTTAATTAATTAATTATTGAATATATGGCAACACTGGATTGGATTGTACTTCTTCTGTTTTTCACATCGCCGGAACCGAAAGTGGAATGGCAATGGCTCACCAGGAAATACAAGGTTAGATGATTCAGGTTTTGGTTGGATTTTTGTACCTTTCGATGCTTATAGCTGAGTGTTTACAGTGCCCGGATTTTTATTAATATAGCAACTAAATAAACTAATACACTTAAATCGATGAATTGGAACTCACAAGAATTTATTTGGCTGGACTGGACAATTATGGCAGTCGGGATTCTGGCCATTGTATGGGCCATATGGCATTCGATACAAAAACATAAACGTCAGCTTCAAGGAGCTGACAGCGAAGATTACCTCTTCGGAAAAGGCGAACCATGGTATATCATAGGTGCTGCTATTTTTGCTGCAAACATAGGCTCTGAACACCTTGTAGGGCTTGCCGGTACAGGTGCAAAGGCAGGTGTAGGTATGGCGCACTGGGAGATGCAAGGATGGATGATCCTTATTTTGGGCTGGCTCTTTGTGCCGTTCTATCAATTGATGAACACCAAGTTGGGAAAAATCATCACAATGCCCGACTTCTTAAAAAACCGGTACACACCTCGTACTGGTTCCTGGTTATCTATCATTACCCTTATAGCATATGTGTTGACCAAAGTAAGTGTAACAGCATTTACCGGTGGTATCTTCATGGAGAGTCTTCTTGGCTTGCCTTTCTGGTATGGAGCTATCGGTTTAATAGTGTTAACAGGTATATTTACTGTTTTGGGCGGTATGAAGGGGGTGATGACATTATCAGCGATTCAAACGCCTATTCTTATCCTTGGTTCATTCCTTGTGCTTTTCTTAGGATTGTCAGCGCTCGGAGACGGCAGTATATGCTCAGGGTTGGACTGCAATGATTGACTTTTCCAAAACGCTCAATGTAGGGAACTGATGGCGTTGCCTATGGCACAAACCACATGTTCCACTTTGAAGACGGGTGACCCGCTGTATGACGAGTATCCCGGTTTTTGGGTATTTATTGGAGCTTCAATTATTGGCTTTTGGTATTGGGCTACCGACCAACACATTGTTCAACGTGTGCTCGGACAACGAAAAGGCGAATCCAGCGATGAAGTAATGAAACGTGCGCGCAGAGGTACTATCGCTGCCGGTTATTTCAAATTGTTGCCTGTATTTATGTTCCTGATACCCGGTATGATAGCCGCCGCATTGGCAGCACGTCCCGGTAGCGGCTTTACGTTAGAAAACCCTGATACCGCCTTTGGTTCAATGGTTAAGTTTGTATTACCTGCCGGTGTGAAAGGTATTGTTACCATCGGCTTTATATCCGCATTGGTTGCTTCTTTGGCTGCATTCTTCAACTCCTGCGCTACACTGTATACAGAAGACTTTTATAAGCCAATGTTCAAAGGCAAAACTGAGGCCAGATACGTTTTGGTAGGACGTATTGCAACAATTGTCTGTAGTAATACTTGGTATTATATGGATACCTGTCATGATGAGTCTCGGCAGTCTTTATTCGTATTTGCAGGGCATTCAATCGCTGCTTGCTCCTGCTATGGTAGCCGTATTCGTATTGGGTATATTTTCCAAGAGAATTACCCCTAAGGCAGGTGAATATGGTTTAATAGTAGGCTTTTTAATTGGTATGGCACGCTTGCTGACCAACATCTTTACAAATACAGGTAAAGACGTAATGACAGGCTGGTACTGGGAATCCACCCAGTGGTTCTGGCATACCAACTGGCTTATCTTTGAGATATGGTTGCTTGTCTTTATCATGTTGTTTATGGTTGTAGTATCATTCTTTACTGCAAAACCAACCGCAAAACAGATTGAGTTTATCACTTTCACAGGCGACTATAAGGCACTCATCAAACAGAGTTGGAACAAGTGGGATGTTATTGCTTCGATTGGTGTGGTAGCGTTTTGTGTTGCATTCTATATTTATTTCTGGTAAAATATTTTCCGTGAGCGCCTCTTGAATCAGGTGGTTGCGGGCTAAAAACTAAAAAACAAGAATATGTCAAAATACGTCATAGGAGTGGATTATGGGACCGATTCGGTAAGGTCCCTCATCGTGGATGCCCTGAATGGGAAAGAGATAGCCAGCGATGTGTTTTATTATCCGCGTTGGAAAGAGGGAAAGTATTGTGATCCCAACCGGAATCAGTTCCGTCAGCATCCGCTGGATTATGTTGAAGGATTAGAAACTACAATCAGAAATGCTGTTGCCAAATGCATCCCCTGCGGTAGCAGCAGATGTTGTGGCTATATCTGTCGATACAACCGGTTCAACCCCAATAGCAGTGGACAGGAATGGAACTCCCTTATCAATGCTGCCCGGTTTCGAAGAGAATCCAAATGCCATGTTTGTACTTTGGAAGGATCATACGGCCACAAAGGAAGCTGAGGAAATCAACCGCCTGGCCAGATCATGGGGTGGGGTTGACTATACGAAATATGAAGGGGGGATCTATTCATCTGAATGGTTCTGGTCGAAGGTTCTCCATGTATTACGCGTGGACGACAAGGTTCGGCAACGCCGCGTTTTCATGGGTTGAGCATTGCGACTGGATTCCGGCCATATTGACCGGCCATACTGATCCCTTGACCATGAAGCGCAGTCGTTGTGCAGCTGGTCATAAGGCCATGTGGCACGAAGATTTTAACGGTCTGCCTTCCGAAGAATTTCTGGTTAAGTTGGATCCTCTGCTGAAAGGATTACGCGAAAGACTTTATCAGGACACATACACCTGTGAGGTGAAGGTTGGGAATCTTACAAAGAATGGGCCTCCAGATTGGGTCTGAGCGAGTCTGTTGCTGTGGGTGCAGGATCTTTTGATGCCCATCTGGGAGCTGTAGGAGGAGAAATCAAACCTTACTATCTGAGCAAGGTTATGGGAACCTCTACCTGTGACATGCTCATTGCCCCTATGAATGAAATCAAAGGAAAACTTATAAGGGGGATATGCGGACAGGTAGATGGCTCTATTGTGCCCGGTATGCTGGGCATGGAGGCAGGACAATCTGCCTTTGGCGATATCTATGCCTGGTTCAGAGAGCTGTTGCTCTGGCCGACTGAGGAAATTCTTGGTAATACTACGCTGGTTGACGCCAGCACCCGTGAGAAACTCATCCAGGAAATCGAAGATAAGATCATCCCGGAACTCACACGTCAGGCTGCTGAAATATCCATCGGCGAATCGGGTATTGTGGCACTCGACTGGATGAACGGCCGCCGCACTCCCGATGCAAACCAATTGCTGAAGGGTGCCATTTTGGGACTGAACCTGGGCTCTGATGCACCGCGTATTTTCAGAGCATTGGTTGAGGCTACAGCCTTTGGAGCCAAGAAGATCGTTGATCGTTTCATCAGCGAGGGAGTCAGGATTGATGGCATCATTGCCCTGGGCGGAGTTGCTAAAAAGTCACCCTTCGTCATGCAGGTGGTGGCCGATGTATTAAATATGCCTATCCTGGTTGCCAAAAGTGAACAGGCATGTGCACTTGGATCTGCAATGGCTGCAGCAACAATGGCAGGCTTATACCCAACCCTGCTGGCAGCGCAAAAGGCTATGGGTAATGGTTTTGAAAACGAATACAAACCTGTACCGACACATGTGAACAACTATGCCGAGCTGTACAGAAAATATAATGAAGCAGGTGAATTCGTAGAGCAATTTTCGAAGGATTAATGTATAAGTTGTGAATTGCTTTCAGATTGTTTCTTTGAAATATTGAGCACAGCATACTGGCAGCAATGTAGCTTATTTGCAGTGCTTTAATATCAAAATCAGAAATATAAAATTTGTGCTCAATAAAGGCTCCCTCAGTTTTTGACGGAGCCTTTTTTCCTTCCTGATTCCATTTGCCAAGAAAAGGCCTACAGAGGTTAGACCCAAATTATTGCATTACAGACAGACAGAAGCCTTCTTAACCTCGCGCTTATGGTGCATTAATTACCCTTAACCTGAAGAGTGCAAAACCTGTTAGTAACATTGTTCTCCTGTAAATAGGCCCTGACCCGATAATGTAAATGGGTACAGAAATATATCAATTTATTTCGCTGGTTCCGGGAGTAATTTAACTTTGTGAAAATTGAACTCATACAAGAGTGAATGAAGTAAAAATTTCATACTTTTATTGTAATAAAACTACTGGTAAAGAGTACACTTAATTTAGGATTATGAAAACATTCAGAATAAATATATTTATACTGCTTGCAGCTATTTTTTTTAATTGGATTCTCATGTAAGAATGAGGGAATAAAATCAGCAAAAAACGGAACCGTTGATATTAAAAGGTTAGAAGTATCCATTAATGGAATGACTTGCACCGGATGTGAGCAGATAATAGAGAGTAATGTGGGCAAACTGGATGGAATTAAATCAGTAGAAGCGGAATATACGCTCAATAAAGCAACTATTGAATTCGATGCAGAAATGGTTGACACTGCAAAAATCAGAACTGCAATTACAGGGTCAGGTTATAAAGTTGCAGGATTTACTTATCTTCATCTTAATGACTCAATTAAATAAATTTGCATGATTGATATTCCCGCTACCGCCACGACTGTGTTCCATCCGACCTTAATGATTAAATAATATGCGGATGAAAAAAATGACAACAATTGGAAGAATCCTTTTTGCCATTCCGTTTGCAGTTTTTGGAATCAATCATTTTTTAATGATGGATTATTATATGGGTATGCTAACTTCATTCATTCCCAAAACCGGTTATATAATGATCCTTACAGGTATAATGCTGATAGCGGCAAGTATCAGCATTATTACCAAAAAATTCGTGAAATTATCAACAATATTGCTGGCAATACTTCTTTTCCTGTTTATTATAACAATTCACATCCCTCATCTGGTCCATGGCACAGACACCACAACCACTCTTATTGCTCTTTTAAAAGATATATCACTGATGGGAGGATCATCTGATGATTGCCGGAATGTACTTCAGAGAAGGAAGAATACGATAAAAAGCAGAATGTTTTAAAGAACTCCGGTAAAAGTAATTTTTTTAGCTATATACATTAAAATTATGTTAAACTTTGCTTATGATCCACTTATAAACTGTTTTTTACATTATCTGCATTTTTATTAAATATTGAATCATTCTCTCAAACCTCTCTTTTTGATCAGCAGATGCAGGTGGGTTTCGTAGAGAAGCAGGGCCAGTATGCCGCATCTGGATATAAAGACTGGTCAATGAAAGTGGCGATACGGTTCTTTTCAAAGACGTAATAAATAAGCCAACTATTCTTAACCTGGTCTATTTTAATTGTCCCGGAACATGCAGTCCATTGATGTGGGGAGTTTCAAAATTTATTGATGAATTGGATCTTCAGCTTGGTAAAGACTATCAGGTATTAACAATCAGCTTTGATCCGACAGAACGGATTGATCTGGGTATAAAGAAGAAAGCCAGCTATATCAGCACAATGCAGAAAAAAGAAGGAAGCTGAGAACTGGCAGTTTTTTGTATCTGACAGTATTAATATAGCCAGACTGACTCAATCAGTTGGATTCAATTATGAGTACATAAATGATCAGTATGTTCATCCTACAGGGCTGATAGCCCTTGCTGCTGACGGGAAGATTGTAAGATACCTCCGTGGTATTGAGTTTTTGCCCTTTGATATTAAGATAACTCTGGTTGAAGCCGCCAAAGGGAAAATAGGCCCAAGCATCAATCGTCTGCTTGCCGTATGCTATGGATATGACAGCAAAGGGAATGAATTTGTTTTTAATGTAACAAGAGTTTCAGCTATCGTTATATCATTCATTGTTCTTAGTATGTCTTTTTATTCCTTGCCCTGTCGAGGATAAAATTAAAAACAAAACCCGGTAAATGAGCCCTGAGAAAACCACTGAAGAACCCAGTTATCTGGATTATAAAGGGAAATATAAAGGCATTTTTTCCTGGATATTCTCCACTGATCATAAAAGGATTGGCTTATTGTATCTTTTTTCCATTCTTGCCTTTTTCATAATAGGAGCCACCCTGGGTCTATTAATGAAGTTTGAGCTTATTGCTCCGGGCGGTACCATTATGGATGCACAATCCTATAATGCCTTCTTCACTCTCCACGGAATAATAATGATTTTTGCTGTGGTTATTCCAGGGTTACCGGCTGTGTTTGGCAACTTCCTGCTGCCCATAATGATAGGAGCAAAAGATGTAGCCTTCCCCAAAATTAATCTCCTCTCCTGGTATCTTTATGTAATTGGTGTAACACTGGTAATTATTATCTCAATTTGCCGGTCAGGGACCTCCCGATACAGGATGGACATTTTATGCACCCTACAGCTTCAGAACTACCAATACAATGCTCCCGGCAGTATTTGGTGCATTTGTCCTCGGATTTTCATCAATTCTTACAGGACTGAACTTTCTGGTCACTATTCACAGGATGCGTGCCCCGGGAATGACCTGGTTAAAAATGCCATTATTCCCATGGTCGCTTTATGCAACAGGATGGGTACAGCTGCTTGCGACTCCTATTATAGGAATTACTTTGCTTATGGTTGTTGCTGAAAGAACATTACAAATAGGTTTTTTCGATCCGACCCTTGGCGGCGACCCGATTCTTTATCAGCATTTATTCTGGACTTACAGTCATCCGGCAGTTTATATTATGATATTGCCTGCCATGGGAGCAATTTCGGAAATGATATCAACATTTTCACATAAAACGATTTTCGGATACAAATTCATGGTAGCTTCAATTATTAGCCATTGCTTTTGTAGGTTATTTCGTCTGGGGTCATCATATGTTCACTTCAGGAATGAGTGGAACGGCTCTTTATGCTTTTTCGCTTCTTACATTTCTCGTTGCAATACCAAGTGCAATAAAAGTATTCAACTGGATATCCACTATGCATAAAGGTTCAATTGATCTGCAGACTCCTTTTTACTGGGCCATGGCATTTATTTTTGTATTCATGATCGGAGGTTTTTCCGGACTGATTCTTGGGTCGCTTGCTGCCAATGTGCACCTGCATAACACTCATTTTGTGGTTGCCCATTTCCACTTTATAGTATTCGGAGGAACCGGTTTTGCATTTTTTGGAGCAGCACATTACTGGTTTCCTAAAATAACAGGCAAGATGTATGATACAAGATGGGCAAATATCGGTCTGATCCTGTTCTTTATAGGATTTATTACCCTTTATGGACCAATGTTTTACCTGGGATTTAAAGGCATGCCCAGAAGATATTTTGACTATGATGAGGTCTTTCATGCCGGGAACATTATTTCAACGATGGGCTCATGGATCCTTTATTCAGGATTGGCAGTTATCATAATTAATCTATTCTCTTCATTAAGAGGCGGCAAAAAAGCCCCTTCAGATCCCTGGGGCGGGAAAACTCTTGAATGGACTATCCCATCACCTCCTCCAGTGGAAAATTTTATTGAAACACCGGTAATAACCAAAGGACCATACGACTATAAATGAACATGAATGCAGAAATACACCGGGATGATCTTGCATCCAAAACAGGAATGTGGCTCTTCCTGTTTACGGAAATGCTGTTATTTGGCGGTTTATTTGTTGTCTACACTGTATACCGGTTCAGGAATCCCGTGGCATTTCATCTGGCTGCAGGGGAACTGAGCGTGTTTATCGGCACACTGAATACTGTTATTCTCCTGACAAGCAGTGCCACAATTGCAATGTCGGTTACAGCCATGCAAAAGCAGAATAAAAAATTGACTCTTTTGTTTCTCGGAATAACAGTTTTACTGGGGATAGTTTTTCTTGTAAATAAGTACTTCGAATGGGGAGGACATATTAAGGAACATATATATCCGGGTTCATCCATTCTTGCTCTTCGCGGTCAGGGTGATGTTCTTTTCTATGGTTTATATTATTTTATGACCGGACTTCACGCCCTGCATATCGTAATAGGATTGGTATTTATCGGGTTCATTATTGTTTTTGTTGTAAGAGACAAGATCAATTCCGGAAATTTCGTCCTGCTTGAAAACAGCGGACTATACTGGCATCTGGTTGACCTTATCTGGATTTTTCTCTTTCCCTTGTTTTATCTCATTACATAAAACCTTATGGAATCAATGGAAAATGAAAAAAATCATATAATCCCTTACCGGACATTTCTTTATGTTCTGGCAGGACTAATAGCGCTGACCCTGATTTCGGTAACCCTTACACAAATCTCTCTTGGGTACACTGACAGTTGCTGTAGCCCTGCTGATAGCAGCAATAAAGTCATTCTATGTTTTGCGGATCTTTATGCACCTTAAATTTGAAACGAGGATGTTTTCAATTGGAGTTGCTGCTGTTACACTGCTGATAAGCGTTGTAATAATAATAACTCTGCTCGATTACCTTTTTAGATAATTAATATGTATTCAACAGCCGGACCTGAAGCTTCAAATTTTGTATCTACTTTCAACACATCGTTTTACCTGATTGCCGGTATTTCACTGGTATTCCTGGTGGGGCTTACGGTTTTAATGCTCTATTTTGTCTTCAGATATAACAGGAAGAAGAATAAGACTGCCACCCAGATTGAAGGCAATATTCTGTCTGGAGATAGCATGGACCGTTATCCCGATTCTTTTATCGCTCATTATGTTCTATTATGGATGGGCCGGATACCGGAACCAATGAGCAAAGCACCTAAAGACGCGATTAATATTACAAGTGTTGCGCGGATGTGGAGCTTTCTGTTTCAATATGAAAACGGGAAGGAGAGTCCCGACCTGATTATTCCCGTCAATACTCCTGTTAAAATTAACCTTGTTTCCCTCGATGTTATTCACAGTCTGTTCATCCCTGAATTCAGAGTAAAATCTGATATGGTGCCGGGAAGGGAAAAGTCGATGTGGTTTTTGCCGGAAACAGTAGGGGAATACGATCTGTTCTGTGCTGAGTACTGCGGACTCAGACACTCTTTTATGAATGCAAAAGTTAAGGTACTTTCGAATGATGAATTTACCGCCTGGTACGGAGATACTATCTTCCGTTGCCAGCCCTTGCTGAAGAAGTTAACACCTGCATCTCAGGGACTGGCCATCATGAAAAACCAGGGATGTATTGCATGTCATTCCACTGACGGATCAAAAATTGTTGGCCCGACTTTTTTAAATCTGTTCGGAAGCCAACAGGTTGTAATCAGAGGATGGAGCAGAATTAACTGTTACAGTGGACGATGAATATATAAAGCAGAGGATTCTGGATCCTTCTTATCAGGTCGTCAAAGGATATCCTAAAGGAATAATGCAGAGTTATAAAGGTAAAGTCAGCGATGAGGATATCTCAAAAATAATCGAATACCTGAAATCCCTGAATGGAAAATAATCAGGGAAAAAGACTTAACCATTACCTGGAACTGGCTAAGCTGAAAATAATGTTACCGGTAAGTTTTACGGGATTTACCGGATATTTTATTTTTGATCCACACCTTTCAGGTAAAATAATTCTTATAACACTCGGGATTCTTCATATGTCAGTTGCTGCTTCTGTTCTTAATCAGATCCAGGAAGCAGTGACTGACAGTATGATGGACAGAACCAGGAATCGTCCTATTCCTTCCCGAAAGATCACAATCCCGGAAGCGATATTTTTCTTTTTCGTTAATGCTTTGTTGCCGGAACAGCCATTATTTGTATCTGCGGGAATTTAAATGCAGCCCTCGTTGGATTATTTACCATATTCTGGTATAATGGAGTATATACATATTCCAAGAGAATAACTGCATTTGCAGTCGTTCCGGGAGCTCTTACGGGCAGCGCTGCCGCCTCTTATGGGCTGGGTTGCGGCAGGAGGTGGATTATTGGATAAGCCAATAGTTTTTATTGGATTTTTGCTTTTTACAGGGCAGATACCTCATTTCTGGTTGCTTATCCTGAAGTATGGAGAAGAGTATAAAATAGCCGGAATTCCAAGTCTTACAGATCATTTCAGCCATGCTCAGATAAAAAGACTAACATTTATATGGGTGGTGACACTCTGTAATTGCCACCATATTCCTGTGTTATTTTGAATTTTTAAATACTGGTCTGATTATCGGGATACTCATTCTTGCCTCGGCATTTCTGATCCGGGAATTCTCGGATTTGTTAAGAATCCACGGGTGAAAAGCTACAATGCCCGGAAGTATTCGATCATCCTGGATTTATACTTCTTACTGGTTCTTGTCCTTTTAATTTCTGACAGGATGACAGTATAAAAAAGACCAATGGTTTTTCATGCACTATAATGCATCAACATGAGCACTTATCAGATGTTCTTTTATACGAATTTGTGATTCATACTCTCTTCCAGGTAAGGATGATTTGCAGGTATTAGCTTCTGCCCTGCAAAGAGATAAGGCCACCACCAAGGCAAACAATCCGGCATATCCAAGAAACATTCCTGCCTCAATCCAGCCAAATACCAGTCTCCCTGAAGTACCCGGGATGATCTGTAAATAAAGATCCAGATAGTGACCGATGATAAGAAGGAATATAACGATGGAAATCACAGTTAAATTCCTGCTTGCCTTTACCGGCAGAAGAACCAGGAAAGGGATTCCCCAGTTCAATCCTATCTCAAGAAAGAACATCACTTTCCAGCCTTCATTCCACCGGATGTAGTAGTATACCGTCTCTTCAGGAATATTTCCATACCATATTATCATGAACTGAGCAAACCAGAAATATCCCCAGACAATGGAGAGCATAAAGATATATCTTGCAAAATCGTGCAGATGATATTTATTCAGGAAGGGGAAATATCCCCTTTTATGCAAAATAAATACTATCAGGGTCAGGATAGATGCCCCATGCAGAAAGCGCCGCTGCCAGATTTTTAAATGCAAAGATTGTACTGTACCAGTGCGGCTCCAGAGACATTATCCAGTCAAAAGCTGAGAGAGTGAATGTTAATGCAAAAATGAAAATAAATATTTTTGAGAATAATTCACTTTTATTGAAAAGGACCATAACAGAGGCCTGATCAGCAGGATCTGACATATCTTCCTTCTTTGATATTTTCCTTATTATCCTGGTGAAAATAATCCATAAAATAAAGAAAGTTATCAGTCTGATAAGGAAAAATGGAACATTCAGGTACACTGATTTATGCTGCAAAACCGGATCATTTACAACGGCCTCTTTGTCCGACCAGACGTAAAGATCATGGATACCGAAAAAAAGAAGCAGGAAAAAAACTGCTGCAATGGGGATATAGGCCATCATTGCTTCGGGAACACGTCTGAATCCGACGGACCAACCCGACTGGGTGATACTTTGAAGAGCCAGAAAGAAAGAGGCGCCCAGTGCAAGGGATAAAAAATAGTAGTTGACAATCAGGTAGTTTGCCCATGTTCTCACGGAATCTGA
The DNA here is from genome assembly GCA_963736675.1 of uncultured Bacteroidales bacterium. Taxonomy (GTDB): domain Bacteria; phylum Bacteroidota; class Bacteroidia; order Bacteroidales; family VadinHA17; genus LD21. The sequence continues at coordinate 445,201 of CAVTPT010000001.1, read as the reverse complement.
AAGGATGCCAAAGAGAAAGGTACCTGCCCCGATACAAATCAGGATTATTGCAACTATTCTGAAGGTTGTCGGAATCTTTAATTGTTCCTTCATCATTTCTGTTATTAGCCTATTTCCGGTTATAATCTAAAGTATTCCTCTCCTCCTCCTGAAGCGTTCTGATATACTGAACCAAAATCCATCTGTCTTCCGGCCTGATCTGTGTTCCATGAGCTCCCATCGAGCCCAATCCAAGAGTGATGGTATGAAATATCTCACCATCCCTCAGGTTATCTGCAACGCTGCCTGTTAATAAGCGGGGTTTCAAGGGGTAAAATCCGCTTACAACTAAGTTGTCCATCTCCGGCACCTTTTCCGCCATGACATCCGATACAAAAAGTATTAAAAATAGTCTCCCCACGAGCAATCGTCTCCTGTGTACGGGTAACGGGATTTGTGAGTTCAATTCCTGCCCTGACCCGCGACTCCGGATCAAGAAGTATAATTAAAAGGAGTAAAATCACGTGGAACTGTTCCTTCAGGAGGGACCCGCATCGTAACTCCATCCTCAAAGTTGGGATTCTTTGTAAACGTCTCATAAGCCGGGGAATAAAACATATCCGGAAAATAATCCCATCCAGTGGTATTTCTGTTCCTGTCGCATCCGCCCATAAGAACAGAAAAAAGGAGAAGAGAAACTGCTATGTTAATACTCCGGGGCATATAGATATATTTCATGCAATAACTTTTTCAAATTCCTTATCGATAATCTCAACTGCACCCAGTTCTTTCATTATGGTTTCAGCTTTAAAGGCTGTCGATTTGTCAAGCTTACCGGTATCGACGACAATCACAAATTTATCATCCGTTGCCCTGTGGTCGAAAATCGTACTATTACGGCCAGGAACAAGCTTCGACCGTGCTGAAAAGAGCGCCAGGCTTCCTATCGTTACTAGTAAGAATAGTAAGGACGATGGTTATGACAATAAATGAAGGGAATGAGTTAAATGGTTTCCCCCCATAAACCACAGGCCAGTCGACAACGGCAGTGTAATACAGAAATGCCAGTGTTCGCCAGAATACCTGAAAGACCAATGAAATAAGCTGCTGACGGAAGTCTCGATTTACGTTTCAGTAAATGGAACACTTCATGGACCGGATATGGAGTAAATACATCATAAATACTAAAATTCCTTCTCCTGAAGCGATTTGATTGAGGAAATGAATTTTTCCTCCTCATCGAAAATTCCTATTTTATAGTACATGCTCATAGTTATTTCCGGTTAGTCCTCCTCTTTAGCCCCAATATTTACCACACCCTTTAATTCGCTTATTGCCATCATCGGAATATACCGCATGAAAAGCAATACCCCTGTTGCAAACAATCCGATAGTCCCGACAAAGACTCCGACATCTATAAATGTCGGGGTATAAGATACCCAGTTTGATGGAAGGAAATCTTTGCTGAGCGAAGTCACTATTATTGTATACCTTTCCAGCCACATACCAAGATTAATCAGAAGCGAAACCGACAACAAGCAATCCAATTCCTTCTCATCTTACGGAACCAGAAAAGCTGCGGGATCAACGCATTACAAACAATCATTCCCCAGAACTGGATTTTATAATCACCTGTAATTCTGTTGTGGAAAAATGTAAACATCTCATATTTGTTACCCGAATACCAGGCAACAAAAATTTCAGTCAAATAGGCTGTACCCATAATCAATGATATGAAAATAAGAATCCTGGCAATTGCATCCAGATGGTTATCGGTGATATAATCAGTAAGCCGGTAGATTTTTCTGATAAGTACCATAAGAGTCATAACCATTGCAAAACCTGAGAAAATAGCGCCCAACAACAAAGAAAGGAGGAAAAATAGTGGTATGCCAGCCTGGTTCCATTCCTACTGCAAAGTCTGTAGAGACAATAGAGTGAACAGAAACCACGAGCACTGCTGCAATACCACCAAGAATAAAACTCAGGGATTCAAACCTGATCCACTGCCGGCTTGAACCAGTCCATCCCATGCTGAAGAAACCATATAAAGCTTTTCTTATTTTCGAAATTGCTTTGTCACGTATTGTTGCCAGATCAGGCAGCATTCCAAGATACCAGAATGAAACAGATATCAGGAGATAAGCAGTGATTGCAGTAAAATCCCAGAAAAGAGGTGAGTTGAAATTAACCCATAACGGTCCGCGTGTATTCGGGTAAGGGAAAATATAAAAAGCGAGCCAGACTCGTCCCATATGCAAAGCTGGCATGATGGCAGCACAAAGCACTGCAAAAACAGTCATGGCTTCGGCAGATCTGTTGATGGAAGTCCTCCAACGTTGCCTCAGGATCAGAAGAAAAATTGAAAATGCGGTCCCGGCATGTCCGATCCCTATCCACCAGACAAAATTTATGATCTCCCATCCCCAACCGACGGAATTGTTGACACCCCAGGTACCAATACCTTTGTAAACAGTTATATAAACAGCATAAATACCATATATAGTCGCCAGTGATGAAAGTCCGAGGGCAATGGTCCACCAGAGACTGGATTTCGTTTCAAGTGGAGCAACAACCTCCCTGGTAATCTGCCCCAGCGACTTGTTCCCTTCGACCAGCGGACCTCTTATCTTACTATTATACATAGGTCAGTTGCTATTCTTTATGAATTTCCCTTTTCGTCATTCCTGATTCTTGTCAGGTAACCCACTGAAGGCAGGGTATTAAGTTCTTCGAGCAAATGGTACCGCCTTGGACTTCCGAACAACTTTGAAACCCTGCTGTTCTTATCATTCAGATTTCCGAAATACTATAGCTTCTGAAGGGCAGGCCTGCATGCAGGCTGTTTTAATTTCATTGTCGGGCAGAGTTCTGTTTTCCAGCTTAGCCTGTAATTTTTTCTCCTGTATCCGCTGGACACAGAATGAACATTTTTCCACAACACCTCTTTCTCTTACAGTTACATCAGGATTTAAAACCATTTTCCCAAGATCCGAAACAGTATTGAAATCAAAAGCTTTATTATTGGTGTAACGGTACCAGTTAAACCTTCTGACTTTGTACGGACAGTTATTTATGCAATATTTGGTACCTATACAACGGTTGTATGTCATCTGGTTCAACCCTTCGCTGCTGTGATTGGTGGCAGAAACCGGACAGACATTCTCACAGGGGGCATTATCACAATGCTGGCAGGTAAGCGGCTGGAAATAGACTTTGGGGTCATCAGGATCATCTGAATAATACCTGTCTATTTTGATCCAGTGCATAATTCTTCTGCGTTTCACCTCTTCTTTACCTACAACCGGAATATTGTTCTCAGCCTGGCACGCAATTACACACGAATTACAACCCACACATGAATTCAGGTCAACTGCAAGACCCCAGTGAAAACCGTCAAAATTCACTTCCGGGTAAAGGGTTCTGTGGGCTGATTCAAATTCTTCGTGAAGCTCGTTTCCTGAAGGAGGAGTTATTAAATATTCACCAAGAGTCAGTCTCTCTTACTATTGGCCTTCCCTCCATTGAATAATGGACCTGTGTCAAAGCTAACTGACTTTCTTCATTGTATTTTCCAACCGGTCGGCAGTAAAACCATAAAAACGATTTCCTCCGTTCATCCTGATCAGCGGATAAACATTCAATCCAATATTATCGGAAATCGGACCGATTATTGCTATGTCCGTATCCAAGGGCGACAGAAACAGTACCCTCAGCCTGTCCTGGCTGGATAAATGCCGGAAGGATCAGGGTATCCCCAAGTTTTATCAATTGGCCGGAAAGTATCCCAAGCTCTTCAGCATCTTTTGGTGAGATTGCAGCAACATTATCCCAGCAGTGTTTTGAAACAGGATCAGGCAGTTCCATTAGCCAGGGATTATTGGAATACATTCCGGTACCCAGGGCAATACTTTCAAAAAAAACCACTTCATATACTTCTGCCGTAATGACTTTAAGATTATTCATTACCCGGGAAAGCTCTTCTTTCTTAAAAATTGCCGTTTTATTATCCTGCCGATCATAACTGAAAACTCCGTTGCCAAGACATGTGTCCCAGAACTTTTTGAATTCCGGCAGGGCTGATTGGGGGAAAAATTCCTTTTCCCAGTTTGCCATCAGGTAGTCATGCCAGGAAATCGGATTTCCTGACCATTTCAGCAATGAATCGTGGAAAGAACGGGTATTGAAAAGCGGATTTATACATGGCTGACTCAGGCTTAGCCGGCCGGGAGTAATTTCAGCATCATTCCATGATTCAAGAAAGTGATGAACCGGGCATTCAAATTTTGCTTTCCCGTTTGTTTCGTTCAGATAACCTGCCATATTCACTGTCAGCAATGTCTTTTTTAATCCTGACAGAAATTTATCCGGCTGAGGATAATCATATGCAGGATTGACATTATACATAAGCAATGCCTTTATCCTGCCTGCATCCAGATCGTTTACCAGGTCCTCCATCTTTTTGTCAATACCAGATGAAATGTTCAGATAATTGTTAAGGTCAATGCAATGGTCATAATTGCCCAGCAGGAAGTTTATTCCATTCGTAATGATCTGTATGTCAATATTATTGGTGCCTGATACAACAACAGATCTACCCTTTGAAGCAATAAGATTGTCTGCAAGTTCCGAAAGGTCCTCCCGGAATGGGTCTGCATGGAATGTCTCAGCACCGGTTTTCTGCGCTATCTTATTATACAGATCAGCCAGAAGTATTATTTCTTCAGAAGGTTTTATTTTTCTTCTTATATCAGCATTGCCTCCGGTAATGCTCATCCCCGATTCGAAATGAATATGCCGGAGCATACTTTTTTCTCCGTTATTCAGCTTTCTGCGGGCAGTATACTTCGGTATAAAATGAACCGGGGCGACCCATGTGCCAAGAAAATCAGCGTTAACCGAAACCACGAGACCGGCATCCTGAAAATGATAATCGGGGATTACGGTTCTGCCGAAACAGGCAGCATTAGCCTCAAGAACAGCAGAATATGAAACAGAATCGTATTGCACCCATCTGAAATTCTTAAACCTGCCACCGAATTCATTAATTAGTTTTAATGTAGCAGGTGAATTCAGAGACGGAGTGAGAAGAACTATCTCACCTCCATCTGAATTTATCCCAGTAATATCATTTAGTATCTGTGCATCAATGCTTTCCCAGGAGGCAGGTTGCTGATTTACCGATGGAGATTTCAGACGTGCATCATCATAAAGGCTTAAGACTGATGCCTGCACCCTTGCAGTGGTCCCTTCTCTGTTAAAGGACGAAAGAGAGTTACCTTCGATTTTTATCGGACGTCCGTCCCGCGTTTTTACGAGTATTGCAGAATATTCATGACCATCATAAAATGTGGTTGCATAATATAATGGTTTCCCGGGCGTAATTTCAGGTGGCTGAATTACGTATGGAATAGCCATATGGACAGGACGCTTACATGCAGCAATAATAGCTGCTGAAGTAAAGCTGAATCCCAATAATTTAAGAAAATTTCTCCTGGAGGAAATCAGTTTTAAGAAATCAGCTTCAAATAGTCCGGGCAGCTGTTCCTTTTGCCCTTCTGCACCGCTCCCCTCATCACAGCTTTTCACACCACGAAGATCTTCCTGAATTTTACTGTGTCTCTCCATAATAACCCTCTTTCGAACTTCTTCTGTTAATAATGACATTTCATGCACTCCGTACCACCTGTCATCTGAACGTTAATGCTGTCGGTCTCCCTGTTCCTTATCTTATTTGCCAGGCCCGTATATTCTTTATAAAATATGTTATTATTAAAATTAATATTCCTGTTTCTGTGGCAATTTATACACCATCCCATTGTCAGGTTTCCGGCTAGTCTTATCCTTCCCATCTCCTCAACAGCTCCATGGCATTCCCGGCAGGCTATTTCCCCAACGCCAACATGCTGTGCGTGGCTAAAAAAAGCATGATCAGGAAGATTATAAACTTTGATCCATTCTATTGGTCTTTTACTTTCGTAGGCACTTATTACTTTACTAATCTCAAATACTCCTGAGCGTGTTCCGTTGCGGATAAGCAGATGACAATTCATACAAATATTTTCTGCAGGAAATCCTGCCGTTTTGCTGTAAGGAGCATAACTGTGGCAATAAATACAATCAGTACTATTCTGACCAGCATGAACGGCATGTGAAAATTTTACAGGCTGGTCAGGTTCATAACCAGGAGAATGGCCAAGGGCAATGGCTTCAACAACAAGAGTATTGGTAATATAAACAATAGAAAATAACAATATAACAATACTGATCCATCGTCGCCTTAATTTTTTAGTGATAACCAGATCAGTTGTTGAGAAGAGAAATAAAAGGGTAGCCAGAATGAATAAAATACGCTTTGTCAGAACCGGTTTATTCTGTTTAAGACCTATACCGGGGAGTTTATCCATAAATGCCTTGACCAGGACAATGTCTTCCGGAGATAAATTGAAATTCTGATGTGCCGTTTTCATCTTTTCACCGGATGGGGAAAGCAATACATTGCTTAAATCACCTGCACTTTTACTAAAGTACTTTTTTGAAATTTCTACAGCATCCGGATTCCAGTTAATCGAGTCAGAAAAGCCAGTGTTGTGGCAGGATGCACAATTTATTGATCTGTCATCAAAGTAGACCAGACCATAAAAAAGGCGTTCCCCTCTGATAACCTCTTCCGCCTGGAAAGTTTTTTTCTGAAATGCGGAGGACCCGTCTGGCTGAATCTGGAAGGAATAACAGCGGGTATTAAACGATAAAAAGAGTATGTTCAGGAAAATATAAGAAAGGATTTTACATGGATAAAGTTTAAACATCACTTAATCAGTTATAATGATACTCAAACAAAACCATGCGAATGTGATTATCATTAAACCCACGATTCTTCATCTTTAAAGACTTTAACTTGCGTTTCACAAACCAAGTTCAGGATGGCGGTTTATTTCTTAAGTCACTATTCCTAATACAAATATATTTAAATAGATTTTAATTGTTATTACAATTTATGCATTTAAATTTTCACAATTAATGGTGATCCTTCAGAGGCGTTGAAACCCTCTCAGAAATATTTTTCATTGTTACTATCAGATAAAAACGGAGCTCTCTTCTGAATAAAATGAACTCATTGCTTCGTCGGCCAGGAAAACAATTCTGTCTTAACCCGTGAACCTTCTTACCTGTGAGAGGAAGATCCGGGAGACATCTTCTTTTGGATTTTATTTTTCACTTTTCCTGTAGATGAACCAGTATGCCAGGGGAATAAAGAAAAGACTCACCACAGTTCCCAGCGACATACCGCCCATAAGCGACAGAGCCATCGGCCGCTGAAGCTCCGAACCTATTCCCTGGCTGAAGAGAATGGGAGCCGTCGATAAAAGTGAAGCCATCGCAACCATTATGATCGGCTTCAAACGACGCGATCCGCCTGCATAGATTGCTTCTTTCAGCTTCAACCCTTCAGCCCTCATATTGTTTATCGTATCAATCTTTAAGATAGAGTCGTTGATGATCACTCCCGACATAACAATGAGGCCTATCATGGTCATGATATTTATCGTTCCTCCCCAGAGCTTTACAAGGAACAATGCGCCGGCTATGTCGATCGGTATTTCAAGCAGTACCACCAGCGGCTGTGTAAGCGACTCAAACTGCGCAGCAAGGATAAAGTAAAGCAGCAGCAACGCCACAACAAGTATCACAGCCAGCTCGCGAAAGAGTTTCTGCCCGGTTATCAGCGAGCCGCTGAACCTGATATCAACATTCTGGTCGCCTGAGACCATGCTGCGTATCTCCGAAGTCAGAACTGAAGGTTTGTTGGTCCGGACATTCATTCCGACCGGGACAAACTCTCCATCCATCCCCCCCTTTATGGTCTTATAATCGTGCATCCGGCTGACCCTTACCAGCTCGCTGACCGGAACTGACACCCCCGTCCTGCTGCGGACAAATTCCGACGAGATGATCTCGTTAACCTGCTTCTCCCTGCCCGAAAGTACGATAGGTAACAACTCATATGAGGCTCTCAGCTCTCCAATATCATTCTGGTTAAGCGACGACTTCAGGGTATTATAAAGTGTCATGGGATCCACATCGTAGAGCAGGAGCCTGTCGGGCTCGATCTTCAGGTGTATCTTATCCTCAAGAGGAGGTGGCGAAATACCGGCATCAGGCCATCGTTCCTTGAGCTTTTCCGATATGACCATCATCTCGTCGACAGGCGGGACCTGCTTCTCCTTCATCAGGCTCACTTCTGCCACAAGGGGTGTCTCAGATGCCGAAAATATCTTCTCGAAAATATTCTGTTGTGCCGTGATATTAACCAGTGCGTCGGGGTAATTGCCGGCAACAAACTCATAAATGCTGTTTTCCACAGGTTTCGTGGCGTTATGATCTTCGAGCTTCAGATAGATCTTCGACTGGGTATACGACTGATCATAATCGCGGTTGAAAAGGAACTGCTGTTCTCCTATAAATGAGTTTGTCTGCATTATTTTAGTTCCTCCGGCATTGATTATCTCCCTTACCCTCGAATAGTTTTCATCAATTTCTATATTCTCATTCCAGTCGACCGACACAATGATCTCATCCTGGCGCACTGCCGGAAATTTCTCTTTCTCCATCGAAATAAAAAACCATACCATTATCACAATTATCAGGGCAAAGGAGACCAGTGTGGCGGTTCTGAACCTGAAAAAGAAATTCATTCCGCCCTCATATCTTTCTTCCAGACGCTTAAGGCTTATCCTTCGTACCAGTCTGGTAAGAAAACCCTCTTTCCCGTTTTTGTATAGCAGACAGTAAATTGTAGGAAGCAGGGTTACACCTACCAGCAGCGATACTCCCTGTCCAATGACAATCGCTATGGCCTGATCGTAGAAGATAGCTCCTGAGATCCCGCTCAGAAAGATCAGTGGGATGAAAACAGCACATGTCACCAGAACCGATGAAATAAGAGGAGTAATAACTTCGTTGGTTCCTTTTACGCATGCATCAACAAGAGACAAACCCCTGTCGACCCACTGTGTTATATTCTCAATCACAACAATCGAGTTATCTATCATCATCCCTATTCCAAGAATAAGTCCTGCAAGCGAGATAATGTTGATCGACAGTCCTGCCAGATAGAAGAACAGAAGGCTTATCACCAGCGTGGCGGGAATGCTGAACCCGATTATCAGGGGTGATTTGCCATCCCTCAGGAAGAAAAACATAAGGATAAAGGCCAGTAAACCTCCCGCCAGAAGGCTCTGCCACAGGTTGGAGATCGAGTAATCGAGCAATCTTGTCTGATCCTGCGATATCTCAAAATCCATCTGCGGGTAATCCTGCCTGAAGATGTTGATCATCTCTCCCATTTTTACCTCGAGGTCCGACATCCTGGCTTCCGATTCCTTAATTATGGCAAGTGATACGGCCCTGTTGCCATTCGAATAATATAAACCTGTCGGTCGCTCCTGACGCAGGCCGATCTCTGCGAAATCCTTAAGCTGTAAAAGCCTGCCTCCCTTTTTGAGATAAATGTCCCTCACATCGTCCAGCTCCTTCAGATACGAGCTGAACTCAAGGTTATACAAATATTTGCCATCCTTCACAAGGATATTCCCTATATTGATGTTGTTCTGCTGAACAGCATTTGTAAGGTCGTCGCCGGTGATCCCCAGGCTTCTCATTTTATTCTCATCGGGTATGATATAGATCTCGCGCTTTATCTGCCCCGTCATATCGGCCATTCCAACCTCAGGAAGCTGTTCTATCCTCTTTTTGATCACTGTCTCCGCAAATTCGCTCAGCTCAATGAATTTTTCATCACCAGCCTGTTTGTCGGCAAGGGTTACACTCAGTATGAACACAGGGATATCGGTTGCACTTGCCCTGATGATCCTGGGCCGTTCAAGATCGCGGGGGAGATAGTTCATTGCACCGTCAACTTTCTCATTGACCTCCATGAAAGCAAGACCTATGTCGTTACCATATTTGAAAGTCAACCGTATCAGGGCGTTCCCGTTGCGCGACTCTGATTCTATATTGTCGAGTCCCGGAACCTGTAACAGGTTTCTTCTCAGGACACTTACCACTGTGTTTTCCATCTCCCTGGCACTGACATCAGGACGGGAAACTGCAACAGTAATTTCCGGTATGTCGATATCAGGCATCAACGAAACCGGCAACCTGTTTGAGGCTACAATACCAAGTAACAACAAGGCCAGAAAGGTCATTATCACTGCAACAGGTCGGGTTATCAGGAACTTTACCATTTTTTTATCTATATGAGATCATTTGGAGCTGTATTTATTGAGGCCGGGGCGGCACTTACGGGACCATGCTTCCGTAACATGATTGGCTGGTACACAAACAATCCTATCAGGCTAAAGACCAGTCCGCCAATGGTGCCGGCGGCAAGGGCGAACCAGAACCTCTCATCCCTGCCCGTAAGCAGGAATGGTATCAGACCCACTATTATCGAAAGTTTGGTAAGGAAAATAGGAATAATTTTCCCGTTGAAGGCACGGAGGTAGGCTCTCCTCTCCTGAAGCAAAGGCTTCCTCCTTCGCAGACTGTTATAGTCGTTGAGTATATACAGAGTGGCATTCACCACAATCCCGCACAGCAGGATCAGTGCTGCAAAAACACCTTCATCAGCTGAAATGTTAAAGATATGGAATGTTATAAACACTCCTATGAACGAGAACGGGATCAGGCTGATGACTGTAATGGGTTGCCGGAACGATTCCAGAAGTATGGCGCAAATAAAGTAGATGATGACAATCACCAGGAACAGCAGGTAATAGCTGTTACCCTGCCTGTCCCACGAATAGACAAATGTTTCGGACTGAGCCCTGTAGCCCAGGGGTAACATAGCATTTGTCTCATCAATATTCCTGTCGAGGATCAACCTGCCAAGTTCGGAATTACCTATAAAATCATATCCTACCTTGATGACATATTGCTGATCCTCACGGCTGATGGTATTATCCGTCACCTCGCGGGTCACCTTTGAAAAATCCTTCATTTTAACAAAATTTCCTGAACCGGTTCCCAGTGGTGAGTTGACAAAACTCCAGTAGTCGTACTCATCCGACTGAAGTGATTTCAGGGTAACAGGGGCCATGACGTCGTTGACATATACCGTCTGCAGAGGGGAGGCACCTCTTGAATAGTTCCGGGCTTCCACAAAGGCATTTGTCACATCCGAACTGTTTGCAGTAAGGTAATATTTATCCATTTCAAGGATGTTCCTGTAAACCTTTCGGGTATTGCCCATAATATACATGTCGTTTATTGTCCCGAGCAGGAACACCTCCTTTATCCTTCCCTTTCCGCTGGCAATAAGCCTTTCGCGGAGCGACTCGGCATATCCGTAAAGCTCATCGTAGTTATAGCCCCTCATAATAACAGAGTACGTAGTCCGGATATAATCACTGTAAACCTCATTATTGAAGGCCTTGCCCACACCATAAACCGAAGCGTGGTAACTCCCGATCCCATTCATATAATCTTCGATCCTGATCTTGAGGATAAACGGAAAGATAGAAAAGTCGTGTTCGGGTTTGAAAGTTACGGCTACCGAAGCATTTTCAGCACCGGTGATGCTGGTGGTGAACATTTCGATCTCCCCGTACCCGGCAAGCATGTTCTCAAGACCGGTGCAGGTCGTGTTAAGATCAGCTATTGTGAGTCCCTCCTCGCTCAGACCTATCTCAACATTAAGCCTCGTCCGCTGAACCTCCCCGGAGCTGCCGCTATAGTAGAATCTGCTGTTTTTGACTTTTTCGTTGAATAACCTGAATGTTCCTCCAAGCACCTTGTTCACAACAGGTTTGATATCCTGGACATATTTTTTGTTACCTAAAGTCTTGTTATATAACTTCTGAAACTTTGTAAGCTCTTCTTCGGCCGGCTGGCTGGTGTTGCTCCCGGGAAGCGAGTCGGGCAGATAAAACAGCGGCAGGCCGAAGATCAGTATTGCAGCTATTATGAAAGCTTTCCTGTGGTTTATGATGAATCCGATGCTTCGCAGGTATGCCTGCGAGAACCTGACAATCCTTCTTTTCCTGCGGATGACCGAGGCATTGAACCGTTCGGTAAGTTTAATCTTTTCAAGAAGCGAAGGGATGAAAAACAATGCCACAGCCAGCGACACTGCAAGGTTAATAATCACAACTGCAGCAAAATCCGAAAGAGTTACACGCGATGTCTCATCGAGAAAAAAGATCACGACAAGGGCACCAACAGTAGTAAGTGTCGCTGCAAGAAGTGAGATACCAACTTTCCTGTTCTTCTGGTACCTCATATGGTCGGTCATCACTATTGTATTATTGATGATGATGCCGAACGATACGGTTATTCCCGCAATGGAATACAGATGTATCTCTATCCTGAAAAGGTAATAAAAGATAAAGGCTATGATTATGTTGGCGACAAGGCTTATGGTAATTATCATCAGGTACCTGAACTCACGGCTTATAAGCAGGACAAACATGAGAAGAAGCACTACCGAGAGGATAGCCCTGAAGATATTCTTTGAGATCTCTTCCTTCAGGTAGATGGTATTATCCGACGATGTCCTTATGCTGTAACCCGCCGGCAGTTCATTTCTGATTTTTTCAATCTCTTTTTTTACCCCTTCAGCTACCCTTATATTGTTTACATTCTGTGCTGCACTTACGGTAAGGTTGACAGTGTTAAGTCCGTTTATCCGGTAATAACTCTGTGGCCGCTGATCCTTCAGTTCGACCCGGGCAACATCAGTAAGGTGGATGATCCTTCCTGACACTTTTGCAATGGGAATATCATCCCATCTGAATACAGGGGCCCCGTTACCCTCAAGAGTGATATAGGTTCTCTTCTTTAGTCCTCCTGAGATAGTCTCGGAGGCACCTCCGATCTCCATTGTAAGAAGGTAGTTGCTTATTGCCCGGTCGATAGCAGAAGGGGATATTCCTGTTGCATCAAGCTTTTCCCTGTCGTATGTCAGCTCCCATTCCCTTGGCGTGGCTCCAAAGATATTTATGCCGTAAACGCCATCGACAAGGGCTATTCTGGGTTTTATTACTTCTTCGGCAAGGGTATGGATATAGGAAGCGCTGGCATTACCGTTTATCTGGTAACTGAGGATCATTGTCCCTGTTTCGTTCGAGGGCATGTTCATGCTGATAACGGGATATGAAACCCTTTCAGGCAATCTTCTGCGCGACTCCCTGATAAGTGATGCAACCTCGAATCTTTTTGCCCTCAGGTCGATGTTCCTGTCAAACTCAACAGTAATACGTCCCGACTCGCTGGCAGTAACCGAAGATATCTTTTTGACACCGGTAACGGTCGAAAGCACTCCTTCGAGAACTGTTGTAACCTCCTGCTCAACAACACGTACAGGTGCCTCGGGCCAGTTCCAGCTGATAGTAAGCGACGGAAGGTAACGGGTTGGATTCAGCTGCAGTGATAACAGAGGTATCATTGCAGCACCCGTAATGATCAGCATCACGAAAAAGATGTTGACAGTAAAGGTGGAAAGAAAGGAGCTGTGTTCTCTTTCAGCTTTCATTCTTCCCTGACTATTGTTTCGTGAGCCAGGTTGACATTACCTGCTATAATTACAAGGTCGCCCTCCTCAAGACCCTCCTTAACCGATATACTTGTGCTGTTCTCAAACTCCACTGTGACATATTTCCATATGGCCAGCGAATCCTGGCGAACAAAGATCACATCTTTTCCCTGCCTGATGACAAGAGCTTCCTTTGGAACAACCAGTCGTTTTGGAACCGGTTTCCGGATAACCACTTTAACGTTCATACCATCGACAAGACGACCGGTGTTCTGAAACTCTGCCCTCACATTGATCATTCCATCGGACCCGACAAACGGATTTATCTGGGTTATCCTGCCGGGGATCACAGTGCTGTCGCTTACAAACGGTATTATACCTGCAGGCATGCCCTTTGATATAAACCCGTACTCCGACTCGATGACGGGAAACTCAACCTCCATGATGACGTCATTAATGATGGTGCAGAGGCTCTCGTAGCTACTGCTGGGGTTTGATTCCCTGGCTTCAAGATTGGCTATCACCCCCGTCAGAGGTGAGTATACACGTGTATTATTAAAATTATATTCAGCTTCGGTGATAGCTGTTAACGCATCGTTAAGTCCGCTGCGGATACGCGATATCTTTATCTTGGCAGGTGATAATCCTGTGGTGTCGGTAGTCGAGAAATTGCTGAGGATGTCGTCCTTAAAGCTTATCTCTGCCTTCTCCAGAGCCTGGCGGGCACGGGTAAGCTGAAGTGTGTACTCAAAATCCTCTATCACGGCAAGCAAATCCCCCTTGTTCACTCTCTGCCCGTTCTGAATATTCAGTTCACTGATTATCCCGTTCACCTTAAAGGGTACCACTGCGCTCTTTTTTGATCGGACACTGCCATTGCTGATAAGTTCGTGGTAGAATGTCGAAGGTTCGAGCTTTACTGTGGTGACAAGTACTGCCTCGGGACGTGACGACAGGCGTGCCATCTCTTCGAGATTCGCAACGGGTTTGGGTTTACACGAGATAATAGTTGTTATAACAAAAAGCAGGGTTAAACGGGAGGTGAGTTTCATGATTTGAAAGGCTAATTATGAAGTTCTGTTATTGCCTGATAAATTTAGACAACCATTTTTAAAAAACAAAATTTCTGTGACTATATTTTTAGCCACCGGTCGGGGATGTGGATTTTATTGGAAATGGCAAGCCCAGAAGACAGTGAAATAATACTATTTCGAACGAAATGAAAGGAACGGGAACCCCGGATTTTAACCGGCACCTCCCGTCTTGGGAGTTACCCTTCCCGGTATAAGGATATCAAAATTACTTTCTGGTTTTGTCAGATCGCGGTGCCCTTTTTCGAATTTTCTAAGTATAATATTTATCAATCCGGGCCATATCCTCAGCACAAACCATTCAACCCTGCCTATTAGCGAATGAACCGAAACGGATCTTCTCCGTTGCAGTTGTTTTATGATCAGCGAAACGGTTTTTTCAGGATGTACCCTCTTTGTAAACCTGTCCTTAAGGGGGACAAGTTCTCCTTTTGAATTATATGCCTTTTTGTCAGGATCATTCTCCGTAAACCCGACATAGGCCACACCGATATGGATACCCTGCCCGTACACCTCGTTTCTGAGGCACTGGGCAACTGCTGTAAGGGCCATTTTTGAAGCAGAATAGCCGCAGTAACCCGGCAGCGCAAACAAACCGGCAAGGCTCGATATAAAAAGGATGCTTCCTTTGGTAACCCTTACATGCGGAATAGCATATTTTGCAATAAGAAAAGATCCCGTCAGATTAATTTCAACCTGTTTCCTGAACACAAGCGGAGTGGTGGTTTCAATGCTGCCATAACCCGTAATGCCCGCATTACTGACAACAATATCAATCCGCCCGAATTGTTTTATCCCCTGATCAATAATATCTTTGCAAACAGTCTCCTCCGATATGTCTCCGGGCACTTCAAGCACCTCAATCCCTTTCGACCTTAAAATATCGCCTGTCTTCCTGAGACCTTTCGCATCGCGGCTGTTTATGATCAGCTTCGCTCCGTATTCCGCCAGAGATAAACAGAGAGTCTTTCCAATCCCCTGCCTGGCCCCGGTAACGATAATGACTTTGTCGCTGAAAAATGAGTTTTTCACTCTGATAATTTTTACGGTTTTTCCGGAAGATCTGATTACAATTTACGACAATTTTTAAGATCGTTTAAGAACCCGGCATAAGCTGCTGCTTTTATCACCGGTTATCAAACAACACCTGTTGCATCATACCGGCAACAGTGTCTTGATTTATTCGTGCCGTAACCAAATCATTCCAGGCTGATAAGATACCTGTACAACTCACTTTTTGTCGATAGAACGACAGTAGTTGTACTGTCAAAAGTCTTTTCAAATGTCTCCATCGATTTTGAGAAACTGTAAAGATCGCGTGCGGCAGCCGACTGATTATAAGCAGCTGCATAGATGGCGGTTGCTCTTGCATCCGAAGCTCCCCGTATCTCTTCTGCTTTACGGAAAGCCTCCGACTGGATAGTTTTGAGGTCCCTCTCTTTTTCTCCGTTGATCTTTGAAGCTTCTCCCTGGCCTTCAGATCTGAATTTCTCAGCAATACGGAAACGTTCGCTCTTCATACGCTCATATACCTGTGTTCTTACCTCCTCCACATAGTTGAGCCGTTTAAGTCTGAAATCAAGTATCACAATCCCCAGGTCGCGGGCTTTCTCATTTGCTGATTTCAGGATCTTCTCCTGTATCTCCAGACGGCCGGTGGTTATTTCCGAAAGAGTATCTCCCACCTCCTCTCCTACCATTCCTGACGGGATGGGTATTCTGTTGCTGGTCCTGACCGCCTCCTCAAGGTCATTATTTGCAATAAAGTCGCGGGTTTCACCATCAAGGATATCATCAAGCCTCGATTGTGCACCCCTTTCGTTGGTCAGCCTCTTAAAGAACTGAAGCGGATCAGTTATCTGCCAGCGGGCATAAGCATCAACAAAAATGAACTTTTTATCTTTTGTCGGTACCTGGTTAGGATCGCCGTCCCACTCGAGGAACCTTTTGTCAAAGTAGTTGGTTTTCTGAATGAACGGCATCTTGATCTTTAGTCCGGGTGTTATCTTGGCATCACCAACCGGTCTCCCAAACTGGGTAATTACCACCTGCTCCATTTCCTTAACGATATATGTACACTCAAGGATGAGAATCAGTGCAATAACTGCAACAGTGATCCTGATTATAATTCTTCTGTAATTCATTGTGGAAATGGTTAATTAATTTTCTTTGATTTGCATCTGAAGGAGAGGTAAAACACTGTTTCCTGCCTCATCTGTTATGATTTTATTACCCAGCTTTGGTATCACGCTTGCCATTGTTTCAAGATAGATCCTCCGCTTTGTGACTTCCGGGGCTTTTATATATTCCCTGTAGAGAGCGTTAAACCTTGCAGCTTCACCAAGTGAATTGTTAACACGCTCAGTGGCATATCCCTCAGCCATCTGAATAGTCTCATCAGCCTGCCCTCTGGCTCTGGGAATGATTTTATTGTATTCCGACCGGGCCTGATTTATCAATGTTTCTTTTTCCTGCTGTGCCTGGTTAACGGCATTGAAGGCATCTTTTACCGGATCAGGAGGATTAACATCCTGAAGAACAACCTGTTCGATTTTTATCCCAAGCGAATATTCATCACAAAGTTTTTGAATCTCCACATGGACACTACTGGCAATTTCCGCCCTTCCCACGGTAAGCACTTCATTTACTGTACGGTTCCCGACAATCTGCCTCATCGATGCTTCAGAAATATCCCGAAGTGTGTTGACAGGAGCTCTTACCTTGAAAAGAAATTTGTAAGGATCATCGATCCTGTACTGAACGACCCATTCCACATCAGCCAGGTTAAGGTCACCTGTAAGCATAAGCGATTCAACTTCAGTTCCTTCTTTTATATATTCGGACTGAATCCCGGGGTTGACTGTCCGGAATCCGAACTCTTCCTTCTGCTGCCTCTCCACCGCAACCTTATAGGTCCTTTCAAGAACCGGGATCTTTACATTAAGCCCGGGCTCAACTGTTCGTATATATTTCCCGAACCGTGTAATTACTCCCACCTCTTCAGGTTCTATCTGGAAAAAAGATGTAAACAGTAAAAAGATAATTAACAGGAAGAGCAATATCCTTTTATAATTTGAAAGGTACTTCTTCCATTTCGGCGAAATGTTAAAGTTTTGAAATTGATTATATTCCATGTGAATTTCTGATTAATTATTAATTGATTGAAATCTTATTTTTTTCGTAGATCATTTTCCTGGTCATTCCGCTTTCGATAATAAAATTAGTGCCATTTATAAAATCGTTTTCAGTAAGAAAGATACAAGTGCCTGCAATATCGGAAGGTCTGCTCACCCGGTTTATCTCTTCGTAACCAGCCATGCCATTGGCAGAGTCTTTATCGGCTATCACCACTGTAGCACCCTTACGGGCAAATGTTAACGCGATCTCCCTGCCGATCCCATTCGCACCCCCGGTTACAGGTACTATGCTCTTCCCCATTTTACAAAAGACCTTCTTTATCAAATTTACTAAAAAAAGGGTGATCGTAATGATCTGAAACTAAAATTATTTAAAACCAGCTCTCCCGGGGAGTATATTTCATTTTTTCCGCAGGAAATTCCACGGTTTTATAACAAAAAATGGATATTTTACTATTTTTATTCTCTTTTAAAATATTCTCACTTTTTACCCGGCGGCTCACTGACTATTAAAGAACTAATTCAGAGATGAAAAAACAGAATATCACAAAAGTACTCGGCTGGTCATTAATTGTCTCCCTGGGAGGCTTTCTTTTCGGTTTTGATACTGCAGTGATCTCAGGTGCTGAAAGACAGATACAGGATCTGTTTGCACTGTCGCCGTTTCAGCATGGCTTCACCATTGCCTCCGCACTGATTGGCACTGTGGCCGGTGCACTGATCACCGGGAGACCTGCTGACAGATACGGAAGGAAACCGGTACTTTTTATTATAGCTGCCTTATATACAATTTCTGCTGTGGGAAGCGCACTTTCAGGTAATGTTTTATCATTTATTATCTACCGGTTTATCGGAGGAATCGGCGTCGGAGGTTCTTCGGTTGTTGCCCCGATGTACATATCAGAAATATCCCCTGCAAAAATAAGGGGCAGGATGACAGCAATATTTCAGTTCAATGTCATCTCCGGTATCCTTATGGCATACATTTCAAATTACCTGCTCAGAGATGCAGGTGCGGAACCATGGAGATGGATGCTTGGCGCTGAAGGATTCCCGGCATTCCTCTATTTTGGCTTACTCTTTTTAATACCCGAAAGTCCAAGGTTTCTGATCAGGATCGGGAAAATTGCCAGAGCAAGGGTGATCCTTGAAAAGACAGAGGGTGGTTCGACTGACAGGGAAATAGAGGAGATAAAGAAGAGTGTTGAACAGACAAGGGCAGTAAGCGAAAAATTTCTTTCAGGAATATACTTTAAACCGATATCCATAGCTTTTCTTGTTGCCATGTTCAATCAGTTTTCGGGGATTAATGCAATACTATATTATGCACCGAGGATTTTTGAATTAAGCGGACTCGCTGCAGCCGATTCCCTGTACCAGTCGATACTGATCGGTGTGACAAACGGGATTTTCACAATTGCAGGGCTCGCCCTGATCGACAGGGTGGGCAGAAAAAAATTGCTTATCGTGGGTTCGGTCGGGATGTCGGTATGCCTGGGACTTGTTGCCAAGACTTTCTACTCTCAGGATTTCTCGGGCTTCGTATTACTGATCTACCTGCTTATCTATATCATGTTCTTTGCATTTTCAACAGGAGCCGTGATCTGGGTGCTGATAGCCGAAGTTTTTCCAAATAAGGTAAGAGGCAAGGGACAGTCTCTTGGAAGTTTTACCCACTGGTTTTTTGCTGCACTTATTACTTTCCTCTTCCCTGTTGTTGTGAAAAAATTTCAGCTTGGCGTCGGTCATACCTTTCTCTTCTTCTCACTGATGATGGTCGCTCAGGCAATTGTTGTCTGGAAATACTTCCCCGAAACAAAGGGAAGGACTCTTGAGGAACTTGGAGAAAATCTTTAGGATCCTCCGATTAACTTTCTTTTATAATCATTGTGTACCACCGGCCGATGATCCCGGTCTCTCCATTATCACACTTACCGATTTTATCTTCCCTCCTATGGGAGGATTCATTTTGGAGACTTTCACGGTTGCTTTTTTTATCCCTCCCATCTCGGCATATAACGTATTAAGGATCCGCCCGGCAATATGTTCAAGAAGATGCGACTTCTTTCCCATCTCCATTTTAACTATCTCGTAAGCCCTCTGATAATTAACAGCATCTTTCAAATTATCACTCTCCGCCGGAGCCGACATGTCAGTTTCAATTGTCAGGTCAACCAGAAACTTGTTCCCTACTATCTGTTCCTCTTTAAAATGACCGTGAAAAGCATAAAACTCCATGTTTTCAATCAGAATCAAACCCATAATTTTTCTCTTTAAATTAATGAACCCTCCTGAGCAGACTGCTATCACTTTTTTTCTTATCTCCTGCCCTGATTTCTCAATAAAAGAAATGAATTTCCACAGGCCTGCTATAAATATCGTGCCTTAAAACCAGAAATAATTCAAAAAACATTTAGTTTATACTATAAACTACTTTATATTTGTAATTATTTTATAGTTTATCAAATCACCTTTTATAAAAATAGACATTATTATGGAAACTGATGACAAAATTATGACAGGAGAAGAGAGCCTTAAGATCATCACCGAAATGATCGTCAGAACGAGAGGTGACAATGACACGTTTCAAGGAGCTTGATCCCATTCTGCACTCTCAACTGCGTCTTGCAGTGATTTCCCTCCTGGTTGGCCTTGAATCAGCTGAATTCACGTACTTAAGGGAACAGACGGGATCGACAGCAGGGAATCTGAGTGTTCAGATAACCAGGTTAAAGGAGGCTGAATATATCGAAGTGATTAAGAAATTCAGCAACAACTACCCTCAGACTATCTGCCGCATTACTAACCTTGGCAGGAAGAAATTCATTGAATATGTAAACTCACTGAAGGAGTATCTTGATCCGGATTTTAAACAATAACAGGGAGATATTACCTTCGTTTACTGGTGCTGTGGAAGGAGTCTTTAAGTTAAGCATGAAGAAAAACCTGCCCGGACCTCTATGTAAATAGTTTTATTGTGTCTTTGAAAATAATTAAGAACAATAATTATCTTAGAGGTGATATTCTTAAGCTTATTATCCTATAAAGACCATCTCTATGTCGGAAAAAAACAACAAGCAGAACAAGGCACTTGTGGCTGTTATAGCTACTGTGGCAGCAACAGGAGGGTTGCTTTTCGGATTCGATACCGGTGTTATCTCGGGAGCAATCCCGTTTTTTCAGAAAGCCTTTGGAATAGCTGATAACTGGGTTGAAATTATTACCACAGCAGGGCTGGCCGGGGCAGTTATAGGCGCAATGTCGAGCGGAAGGATTGCGGATATTATCGGAAGGAAAAAAGTTATACTTGCTTCGGCAGTCATCTTTGCAATAGGTGCGGTATGGTCGGGAGCTGCTCCCAGTGCCATGATGCTGGTTTTTGCACGTTTTTTCCTGGGGATCGCCATTGGTGTTTCCTCTTTTGCGGTACCATTATACATTGCCGAGATCTCACCAACGAAAAGCAGGGGTACTCTCGTCTCTATGTTTCAGCTGCTGATAACCATAGGAATTATGGTATCATATCTCAGTGATTCTGCCTTTGCAGTTCCGGATAGCGACCCGGCCTTTACATCGTGCTGGAGGCCTATGTTCTATGTTGGCGTGATTCCTGCCCTTATAATGTTTACCGGGATGACCTTCCTTCCTGAGACCCCAAGATGGCTCATCAGCAAGGGACATGAGGATGAGTGCCGCAGGGTATTACAGAAGGTTGAGGAGCCGCAGCTTGTAGAGGAGGTTATTTCGAATATGAAGTCCGATCTGGATGCCGACAGGAAGAACAAGATAAACTGGAAAGGTATTTTCAAGAAGTGGCTGAGGGTACCGCTGATAATTGCCGTGGGTATTATGTTTGTCCAGCAGTTTACCGGTATTAACACCATCATTTATTATAGTCCGAAAATTTTCCTTATGTCAGGCTTTGCTGATGCACAGGCTGCAGTATGGGCTTCGGTAAGTGTTGGCGTTGTCAATGTCGCCTTTACGATATTGTCGCTCTTTCTTATTGACAGGCTGGGCAGGAGAAAACTCTATTTCACAGGACTTGCCGGAATGGTTATCGCACTTATTGCCATGGGCACCTGTTTTGCCCTCCAGGCAACACTGGGAGACTCTATAAAATGGCTTACCATTTCGCTGATATGGATCTATATCGCATTCTTTGCCATCAGCCTGGGACCACTCGGATGGCTGATTATCTCCGAAGTATTCCCGCTTCAGCACAGAGGAATAGGATCGAGTATAGGAGCCCTCTCGAACTGGCTCTTTAATGGTATTGTCGCATTCACATTCTTCAAAATAGTAAAAGGGCTGACGATGCCCGGAACAGAGATAGTCCTCAAAGGTGAAGACCTTGGCAACCCGGCAGGTGCTTTCTTTTTGTATGCTCTTGTCGGCATCCTTGGAATAATTTGGGGTTATTTCTACATCCCCGAAACCAAGAATGTCACTCTTGAGAAGATAGAGGAGCACTGGAGAGAAGGCAAATCTCCCCGTACCCTGTAAAGGAAAAACCGGTAATTTTATTAATAAAAGGGAGGCTTATCAAAAAGCTTCCCTTTTTCATCTTATTTTTGTACTCATAAAATAATCTGTTGATGAACGAAGAGAATGTTACAGAAAAAGAAGCAGGCAAATCACCGGTAAGCTTTATCGAACAATTTATTATTGACGACCTTCAGGAAGGGAAAAATGATGGGCGCGTCCATACGAGGTTCCCTCCCGAGCCTAACGGATATCTGCATATCGGACATGCCAAAGCCATTTGTCTCGATTTTGGAATGGCCCAAAAGTATGGAGGAAAGTGCAACCTTCGTTTTGACGACACTAATCCTGTAAAGGAAGAAGTCGAATATATTGACTCAATAAAGGAGGATATCCGCTGGCTGGGATTTGACTGGGACGAGAGGGAATATTATGCCTCCGACTATTTCGGGAGACTTTACGGGTTTGCTACAGATCTGATAAAGAGAGGGATGGCTTATGTCGACGATCAGCCGGCTGATGTCATCTCATCACAGAAGGGCACGCCATCACAGCCCGGTATTGAGAGTCCTTTCCGTAACCGTACTGTTGAAGAGAATCTCTCCCTTTTTGAAGGGATGAAAAGCGGGGATTTTGAGGAAGGGAGCCATGTTCTGAGAGCAAAGATAGATATGACATCGCCGAATATGCATATGCGCGATCCTATTATTTACAGGATAATCAAATCGGCACATCACCGTACCGGTGAGACCTGGAAAGTCTACCCGATGTACGACTTTGCTCATGGTCAGAGCGACTATTTTGAAGGCATAACACATTCACTGTGCACCCTTGAATTCGAGGTACACCGTCCGCTCTACGACTGGTTCATCGACCAGCTTAAAACAAACGACTACAGGCCGCGTCAGATAGAATTCAACAGGCTTAACCTTACATACACGGTGATGAGCAAGAGAAAACTTCTTGAGCTTGTGAAGGAAGGTTATGTCACAGGGTGGGACGATCCGAGGATGCCTACACTCTGCGGTCTCAGACGGAGAGGATATACACCCGGATCGATAAAGAGATTTATTGAGCTTATCGGTTATACAAAAGTCGAAGCCATTAATGATGTTTCACTTCTTGAGCACACGGTACGCGAAGATCTCAATATGAAGGCCCCACGTGTTTTTGGTGTACTTAATCCTCTGAAAGTCATTATATCCAACTATCCCGAAGGAAAGGTTGAGAATGTTGAACTTATAAATAATCCCGAAGATGAAAGCATGGGCAAAAGAGTGGTCCCTTTTTCCCGTGAAGTATATATTGAGCAGGATGATTTCATGGAGAATCCTCCTGCTAAATTTTTCCGTCTTGCTCCCGGTATGGAGGTGCGATTAAAGGGAGCATACATAATAAAGTGCGAGGGATTCAGGAAAAATGATGTCACAGGTGCCATCGAAGAGGTTTACTGTACATACGATGCCGGAACCAGAAGCGGGGGGACAGCCTCAGATAAAAAGGTGAAGGGGACTCTGCACTGGGTATCGGCTCAGCATGCAGTTGATGCAGAGGTCAGGCTCTATGACAGGCTTTTTAATCATGAAGATCCTGCAGGGCAGAAGGAAGATGATTACAGGAACTTCCTCAATCCTGAATCACTCAGGATTCTTACCGGATGCAAGGTTGAGCCTTCACTGGCATCCTCCGTTCCACTCGATAAGTTTCAGTTTCAAAGACTTGGATATTTTTGCGTGGATTACGGATCTACTCCGGATAAACTCATTTTTAATCGTACTGTACAATTAAAAGATACCTGGACCAAAATAAATAAATAATTTTTTTTTATATTTGCAGCCTCAAAATTGTCCCGTGGTGTAATTGGCAACACGTCTGATTCTGGATCAGAAGAGTTCAGGTTCGAGACCTGACGGGACAACAAAAGCCGCGATCCTTTGCGGCTTTTTTTGTCACGGCAGGTCGAGAAGTTTATCCCGAGAGCAGAACGAAGTGACAGCGACTCGGGAAGACCTGACGGGACAACAAAAAGTCGCGATTCTTTGCGGCTTTTTTTGTCACGGCAGGTCGAGAAGCCTGCCCCGATAGCTTGAGTGAAGCGAAAGCGTATCGGGGAGACCTGACGGGACAACATCAATAAATCACACTCCTTTGTAGATCATGCATTTACAGAGGAGTTTTGATTTTAGGGGACAGTATGGGGTACGGAATATTATGATTAACATTTTCAATTTTTCAAACATATTGAAAAACAAAAACCCTCTAACTGGAAAAGCCAGTGCCCCTGATCACAATCGGCCAGAGCAATTTGACCATCTCGGACCGGTGTTAAGTGCTTGTTTTTGTAATATTTATGTTATTATCTTAATCTCCGGCCAAATATGGTCAAGCGGTCCGGCTTTTGTATTTAATCATAATACTGTATAAAATCAAAGGGGCCGTCTCAATAAGTTTTGAGACGGCCTCTTATTTTTAAGCAGATTGATCTCCCGGCTATTATAAGAGATCATTATTTTCTAAATCCTTATTTGACAGGTGATATTTTTATCTCACGTTCAAACATAGTCGGATAAACCCAATAGCTTCTGAAAACTCCGCGGGCAGAGCATCCTACACCGGAACTGGCATAATCAAGATTAAAGGTAATACCGTCCTGTTTCTGTAACTGGTAAGTATAAATCGCCTTTGTGAGGTTCTCTGTTGAAAAAGGATATGCATTGAAATTAAACAACTCATTAACCTTAAACTGCAGACCTTTACCCTGATCGTCGACCATCTTTACCCAGCGGTTATCGGTCCTGAGGCCATAATCACCCGGCTTAATATATGGAACATACATATCATCAACCGTTGTTTGATAGATTCCGATTTTATAGCCGCCCTTTCTCCCGGGATAATTTTCCTGTGGTCCCCGACCATAATACTCAACTTTATCAAGACTCTTGTCGAGTTTAAAACTCAATCCAAAACGTGGAAAATACAATGGTAATCTGCTACCCTGAGGTTTAGAGGTATGATGTATTGTGATCTCGCCATCTCCATCGATAATATAATTGTAGATATTCTCTAATCCGTTATACTGAGTTCCCATAATATACTGGTCCAGAACACCTACTGAACTAACTCCGAAGAGTGTAATTTCCCTGATATTAACATAAACTTTCCCATCCACTTCCGAAGGCTGAACATATATCGGATAGTGTGATACCTGATCTAATCCTGTGGAATAAAATTCTGTCGATACAAAGTTCCCATAACCCTCTTTCCAGTTTGCTGAACGTGCCGAAGAAGAGCCCCAGGAATCGAGATCATTGGCCATAGGTGCACGCCATACACTTACATAAAAAGGAGCTTTTAACATCTCTTTTCCACCTACTATAATTGATGAGATTGCACCTAGTTTCTTATCGAAAGTATATTCAAAGCCTGTACCTGTTACTTTGATATCCCTGGCTGACTGACTAAATGTAGCTTTACCCGAAGGGCGTTTAACTGCCTCAATGTACTTCTTCCATGGGAGTTCAAGCTGACTCCAGGCTACTTCATATCCAGCCTTAGCCCAAACTTCGTCTTTTTTAAGGGAAGAGCTGACCGTGACGCGGTATTCCACTCCTTCTTTCAGAACTGGCTTCGTATATGGAATCTTAATAGCCTTTTTCTGTAATGCACCAACCTGCAACTGGAGTATTCCCTCCTGTAAAACTTCACCATCTGCTTCAAGGAACCAGCGTGTTTCATACTGTGAGGCATCGGTGAAATGATTGCGGTTCCATACTTCAACCCAACCTGTTTCCGCATCAAAAAGTGTTATTGATATAGGTTGTACAACTTTCTTAAACTCCCACATCTCGGGTTCGACTTCTCCATTACCGTAAACACTTCCATAGTTCCGGGCACCGGCACCATAGCTCAGGAAGCTCCCCTTATCTGTCTCCTTTTCAAAATCCAGCCATAAGGCAGCATTCTCAGGTTTGAAATTTCCCGGCAAAACAGCATCAGCAAAGATCCCGACATTATCGAGCATCGCATCGCACATATAACCGGGGGTTTCCGATCCGTCTATCTCAGAATCGCGCCCTAAGCTTATTGTGAATGGAAAATTCTTGATCTTCCCCGTTACCGGGCGACTTCCCTTCTTATTACCATCAATATAAAGTGACATCTCCTTACCATCATAAACAGCTGTCAACTGATGCCAGTTATTTAACCAGTTATCGGGGAGTGTAACACTCAAAGCCTTTTTAGCACTTGTATAAATATAAAAACGTAACGAATCAATCCCTTTCTGGTTAATCCCAAACTGGAATGATCCTTTTGTTATGAAATTACCGCCACTTGCATTGAGCTTCCGAGGGAAAACATCCATAGTAATTGTAAGCTTATCACCATCAATCTCTACATTGTTCTGTCTGTAAACTTCAACAAACTGATCATGACCATTGAGATTTACAGCTTTACCTGTTTTCCCTTCAACCAGTTTGATGTTATTACCCATTAGGTTAACAGGTGTATTGTTGGGCGATTTATCCTCCACTACCCGTATTCGTTCAGTTATACCCGGACTTTTAAAATCCCAGATTGCCCCACCCAATGAACTTGGTATTGAATAGATTGCGTTCCAGTAATCCTCCATACCGCCACCAGCATTTCCGGCAACCGACAGGTACTCATCCATAAAAGATGGCCGGATATCAGTTTCGTTCAATCCCAGACCGATCCTCATATCCAATTCCATCGGACTTGGATAGCGCGGTCCTATAATATCTTCAGCCGGATGAGAGAATGAGTTACCTCCGTACATCCAGTATCGGGTGTTGTCGTATTTTCTGCCTTCCTTCACCACTTCGGTGATATTCGTCCCTTCGCCGCTTTCGTTGCCGGCACTCCAGAAAAGGACACAAGGATAATTTCTGTCGCGCAGAACCATCCGGCGGACACGTTCCCTATACATTTCAGTGTATTCTGGCAGAGTAGAAACATTTTCGGTAGCATGAGCTTCCACTCCTGCCTCATCAATAATGAATAAGCCATATTCATCAGCCAGTCGGAGATATTCATTAACGGGAGGATAATGAGAAATTCGTACAGCATTGAAGTTAAACTGTTTAAGAATCTCGAAATCTTTCCTTATAATCTCTTCGGTCATAGCATGTCCTAAATCGGCATTTTGCATGTGTGAGTTTTCAGCATTAACCTTTAGTGCTACACCGTTCAGCTTAAAAACATCACCATCGATCAGTGTCTCTTTGAATCCTATCCGTTGTTCAGCTATATCCTGCACAGTTCCGTTGTCTGTAAGCAATTGCATCTTAAGAGTATAGAGGTTCGGAGTTTCAGAAGTCCATTTTAAAGGATTCTTAATATCTTTCTTCAGTGTCAATTGTTTTTTGCCTGCAGATTCAAGCGCAAACTTGTCGCTTGTCATTTCTGCTACCAAAGTGTTCTTAGAATCGTATAAAGAGGCTTTCAGTGAATAAGACGCTGTTGGGGAAACAATATATTTCTTAACATCCATTTGAACCGAAAGAGCTGCATCGGTATAAGTCGCATCAAGATCCGTGGTGACGTACCAGTCGAACAGGCGGACATTGGGAGCAGCATAAATGCTTACGTCGTCAAAAATCCCTGCAAGTCTCCAGTAATCCTGAGCCTCAAGGTAGTAGCCATCAGAATATTTTGTAACAAAAACAGCAATAGTGTTAGTTCCTTTTTTAAGGTATTTGGTGATATTGTATTCAGCCGGTTCCTGAGCACCTTCATTATATCCAACCTCTTGTCCGTTTACCCATACGAACGAAGCAGAAGCAGTTTTTTCCATTCTCAGGAAAACCTGATCCCCGCTCCAGGTTGATGGAATGGTGAATGTCTTTCTATATGCACCGGTTGGGTTATAATCCCTTGGCGTTTTCCCCAGCAGGACAGCAAACGGATCAGGTATACCAACGGGAGCGCGACCTCCTGTAGTTCTTGCTCTCGGGAACGGGGCATTAACATTCCTGAAAATCCGATCTCCATAACCCTGCATTTCCCAATTTGATGGAACTACAATATTGCCCCAACCTTTGTCGTTAAAACTAACATTGTAAAAATCAGCAGGTACCCCTTCCGGAATATCACTATAGAAGAATTTCCAATCGCCGTTGAGCGAAATTGTTTTGGCAGGAAGGAAATATGCACGTCCCTCTTCCTGATTCAGCTCAAACACCGAGGTGTTTTCGATATAGTTATATATGTTGTCGAGGAATTTCTCCTGCTGAACCAGCTTAGGTGGTTGAGCAACCAGTATGCAAGGTACAACAAGAAGGGAAAAGAACACTATCTCGTTGATTCTAAAGTATTTCATAGCTGTTCAGTATAATTGAAACATCTAATTAACATTATCTATTTTGAAGGTATTGAATGAATGTGGCTGTAGCTGAACTGTCATTTGGTTTCCGCCAATCTGTAAATTAGTTGTTTTTGCTGCTTCTTCCTTGTTTTCAATAATCACTATCAGACTTTTATCCGGATTCAGGAATGCAAGCAATTCTGAATCGGACCACATAGTTTAACCTTATACAATGGTTACGAATTTACAACTTAAAATGACACTGACAAATAGGTTATTTTAGAAAATCTTGCCAGGTTTCTTGCCAGGTTTTGGGGATAAATAGGTATTAAATAATGGAAATATAAAGATTTTGTCTTTATACATCACTATTGATATTCAATGTGTTAAGATATGTTTCTTATATTCAGATATACTTCCGGATCAGAAGAGTGGGATTTCGAAACTCTCCGGGACAACATGATAATCATCCACTTACGAGATTTTTTGTAAGTGGTTTTTTGTTTGTTGCCAGGTTCTTGCTAGTTTTTGGGGGGATTTTATAATTATCTGTTGAAATTTAAAAGAGGGTCGGTGGTATTTTCCACTATTAGGGTTAAATAAGAATCTCTTAATTCCGGCTTTTAGTGGTCAATAAAAACCGGTCAACCATGGTCAGGAAGATTGCCTTTCCCATACTAGGGGCAATTCAAACAAAAATGCTGGTAGTTCCCGGGATTTCTTCGTGCTTTGCTTGGATGTTGTCTGGCAAGTTTTTTAACCTGATCTTCATCGTACGCCCATTCTCCATCAATTTTCTTATCAGTCAAAACATCGTGTAATAACTCATGAATAATATGTGCTCCATTATCCGTTGCTCCGAAATCAAAGAAATGTGTGTAGATTTCAAAACCATTTGGTGAAAAGAACGCCCCCCTGTTTCTACCATAACGAGTTGGATGATCCATTGGCTGAGGTTTAACACCAATATGGAGAACATTGTTATTCAATCTCTTCTTTTCCCTATTTAATCTTCGCCTAACAGTCTTAATTTGAGAAACCTTAATGTCATTCTTTCTACCAAAAAATGTAGGTGCTTGAAGATCATTTTCCCATCTATTTTGTTTATCCTTCTTTTTTTTAGGCTCTAAAATGTAATCAAGTTTATCAACTCCTTTTTTAGAGAGTCTTGCCCCTTCCAGTATTGCCTGCCATATTTCTTCACTTTTCAGCTTTTCTCTAGCTGCCTTTGACAAATCAGGAGGATTAAAGACTAAACCACTGTCCCATCCATCCTTAAATTTTAAATCAGGTCTTTTGGCCATAATTATTAATTTTTAATTTGACATAAAGCATCCTTTTATTATTCAAACAATTTACTAACTAACCAAAGTTAAACAATTGAGTATCATTTGTCAAAGATTTCTTTCAAGAATAGGAAAAGTCGGCTGCCCCCTCAGACCTTCTGAACTTCAGTAACTTTACAGGAACAGTATTACCCTAAAAATCACACTCATGGGTGCATAAGCCGATCATGGTGCCAACATCTGGCCGATCTTTTAAAGATTAACATAAATGATTTAATCTCAGAACGTTTACCCTGTTAACTGGTGGTCAAAACATTTCGGCTGAATATGTTCAGGGCTTTCGGCTTATCCACTTTATTGAACAAATTTATAAAACGGGCGAAGGCAGCTGCTATCTATCTCTTATGCAGAACATTGGTTGTAAGGTATTGAGGTACGTGCATGCTACCGTCCCGGGTACCCGGGATCGGGGGGCGCGCTGCTTACTTATTTTAATGCTCTGATTTATTGAAAGATTATAGAGTCAGAACCAGCGTCTTGTTTTTGTTTTATAATCAAGGTATTTATCGCCAAATACCATTTCAAGTTTGTCCTCTTCAAAAGGAATAATCACCCTATCAATAATAATTACAAAAAT
The DNA here is from genome assembly GCA_963736675.1 of uncultured Bacteroidales bacterium. GTDB lineage: Bacteria > Bacteroidota > Bacteroidia > Bacteroidales > VadinHA17 > LD21. The sequence goes on along the minus strand of CAVTPT010000001.1, from coordinate 414,727 downwards.
TATCGGGAAAAGAATTGGGGATAATGACCCTAATGTAATTACAACTCCAGCAAAAGCTATTGCCATGCCAAGGTAAATTGGATTTCTGCTTAACTTGAATAGTCCTGAAGTCAATAGTACATCAGGAGTTTCGAATGGTTGAATTGAAGTCCTGTTTTTCAATAAAGCAGTATTAGTAATAAGAGTCATTATAATCCCTGCAATAATCAGGATAATGCCAGATAGGTTCCAGGGGAAAAGAATTAACCTGACTAATGGGATTGTCATATGAAAGAGAAGTGATAATGCAAGAAAAAAAAAGAAGTACCTATCGGGTGTCATATGTTTCTTCATAAAATACGAAGATTTGGAGTACAATTAAGTTTGATTTTCTGATGATTCAATTGATGTCATTTCAGAAAGTTAGGATTGGTAATTTTTTAAAAAAATAGTTGAAATCAACACCAGGAATCAAATGATCAGGACATTAATCCATTTATAAAATCATCTCTTTTGTGGATTGTATTGGCAAAATGATCCAAATCACTTTTTAAGTTTTGAGATTATTATAACCGGATTATCTGTCTCTTTAATAGTAATGAGACTTTTTAATGACTCAGGCAATTGTGGAACTTTTTCAGGATTTTTTTCAAACCACTGCTTTATTTTTACTGCATCAATTGTGCAGATTAATTCATTATACATATTTATGCTTGAAATCTCAGGCGGTACGAAATCATTTGTATTGATCAGGAATCCATTTCCCGATCCGGGACTATAATCATTTACTACAGTAGTTCTTTTGTCCTTATCGTATATAGCGGTATAGTTACTCTTATTAAAATTGAATGCACAAAAAAGATATTTTGAGGACTCGTTAATAGTCCGTATTAAAAAATATTTATCTGGTTCAAATTGAGGGGAAGTTTTCATTTCGTATGGAGGTGAGTAAGGTCCCATATTAAAAACAAATCTGGGAGTAAGAGAATCTGAACTAACATGAAATATTGTATCATTAAAGAGTTGAAAAAAACTGAGTTGCCTGTCAAGTCTGTAAAACAATGAACCTGGATTCCAGATGAAAACACTTTCAGTTTTTGGCGCTGAAAGATAATTTGGGAATACTTTAATCAGGGAGTCCCTTTGATTGAATATTATTATTTTGTTTTTCCCGCCACCCTGATAATCTGGTATAAATGCTGCAAATAAACTATCATCAATGTTTCCGATTTCAGAAACTAATTCCGGTATTGTTAAAGTATCTTTTAATTGCCCATCCAAAGAATATCCATATCTCTTTTTGTTTTCGCCTGCATAAACTATCTTCTTTTCCTCATCGTAAGGCATTACTGTATAAGTACGGGAATATTCACCCGGACCATTGCCCTGATGACCTATCTCCCTGATAAACTTTCCATCTTTTCTGTTGAAAAGTAAAATCTTCTGCCGGTCAATTGCTATCAGATATATATCATCGGCATAGACAGTTAATCTCGTACCAACCAGGCATTTATCATTTGTTTCCAGCTGTATATAATTAAGATCAGTTGAAATGTCAGTGATATTTACGGGTTTACGTTTTTCAAAGGCGTCTTTAAGATTAATTATTCCGATAGATTTATTGTCTGACATGTCACGGTGAGAACAGTATGACAAAGTGAGAACAATGAACGGGAAGAATAAAAATTTAAATTTCATAAAATCAGAGTTTAAGTAAAGATAGAAAATTTGTGGCCGGGTTACCACTAAGTAACTCCAAAAGGTGCAGCAGTAAAAGCAAAAACTGTGCCGAACCTGTTAAGCACCATCCGTGTCAGCATTGCGGGCCGGTTTTATTTTTCATTTCCTTCTGGCAATATGTTGATCCCGGTTAAATTAGCTTTTCCGTTTTTCAGGAATTCGTAGGTTATCCGGTCTGCCTGGCAGTCAATGAACCGGATCCTTTTCAGACTTTTGTTTTTAAAGAAAGTGTTTAGAATGGTAGCATTCCTGAAAGTCAACCTGGTAAACGAGCAATTTTCAAACGAGCAGTCCTGTATTGTACCGGTGAAAATAATATCCGCGACATGAGAATCAATAAAGGAAGTGCAATTCCATACAGCATCCACAACGGTATTTTTCCCAAAACCACCTGATTTAATACTCACTGCTGTAAAATCAGCACCGGTAAAATCGCAACCGGTGACATAGGAATGTGAAAATTCAGTCTCTTTCATCGAACACTCTTTAAATAGATTGTTTGATAAGTTGGAGTTTTGGATTTGGCTACCGCTGAAGTCGGAACCTGAAAAGTCACAGGTAAGCACATTATTGCTTTTTAGAAGAAGTCCTGACATATCAGAACCAACAAACCTGCAGCGAAGCATGTTAGATGAACTGAATTTCTCATGCAGATTTTTTAATCCGGAAAAATCAGCATCCATCCAGTTTCCGCGCGACATATCCCAGCCACGATTAATCTTCTGCTTTGAGGATGAAAAATCATTCGTTTGTTTTTCCGAAAACTCGTTTGGTGTCAGTTCAGTTGAAACAGGGAATAAGCCTTCTGAAAAATAGTTAAGGTCAACACCCAGAACTTCAGCAAGACGGTTAAAAGTAATGATATCTGGCATTGATTCTCCGCGTTCCCATTTTCCGACTGCCTGTGAGCTTATGAAAAGTCGCTGAGCAAGTTGTGCCTGAGAAATATTTACTCTCTTTCGTGCTTCGGCAATTTTATTGCCAATCATTTTATAGTTTACCATATCTTCTGTTTTTTAAATTGTTTGATACGGCAAAGTTATTTTGATGAATTTCCGGAATCAAAATATATCAAATACTTATAGTTGTTTTTACGCTACTTTTAGTTGCAAAACTACATCCAAAGGTAGTATTTGCCGGATTTGACATCAAATCCCGGTTTCTAACTGATAATTTGCTTTTTCTGAAGCATTCCGGACCTCCTGTTTTTGTTTCGAAACTGTAATGTTAATTGTAAATTGTCATGGTAACCAAATAGCAACGACCTGATGGGTGAAGTGCAATTATCTGCTTAACTTTTCTTTGGCTTCTTCAAATGAACTTACGAAATTGATCCGACCGTATTTGTTACTCTCAAGCATAAAGTCTTTTAAACTTTTGCTGGTGTATTTTGAAAAGTCACCAATGATTGCAAGTTGAATATTATATGTCGAAAACTTCTGTAGTATTTCTCCTGCTATCCCGCTTTTTAAATCAAAGAACGCAGTAGTTACCTGATCCTCTTTTATAATTATCTTATGTGAATCCAAATAAGATGCCTCTGCCAATAAATCCAATGCATCCTGTAACTCCTGTATCATAACTCCCAAAGATCTCAATACTGCAATATTTTTACCATTTATTTCAATAATATCTATTTCCATTTTATCAATATTTGTGTGTGTTTTTTCTGCATTACACCTTATGGTCCTCTTAATCCGCAATCACAATAGGTTTCGGGATCGTGGTACGAAGCGCCAACCGGGACGGACACGACGCCAGGAGTGGAAGACGAAGTCAGCGAGCCTCGCCGGAAGCCGGGGGGAGTTAATTGCATATAGCGACCTGTTGTGAGTAGTCCGGCATTTGTTACTTTAATTTTTTACTTTTTTCTAAGTTTTCAATTACCCTGAATCTTACAATTTGTCCGATTAACTTTATGGGTAACGGTTTATCCAGCGGGAATTGTACTGAACCTTTTCCATGTTTATATTTCGCGAGTTCTTCTGCAAATCCTGTATGGCCGGCAGGAGTGGCATAAAAACCAATATGATTTTTAAAACCTGCAAAATAGACTAATGTTTTTCCATTGGTTTTATAAGCTGGCATATTGTAAGCAATATTTTCGGTTGCTTCGGGTGCATTTTTAATAATAGTTGCCCTGATTTGGTTTAACCGGATTTGAATGTTTTCGGGAAATGATTTGATGTAGCTGTCAACTGTCATGTTATTGAAATTTGATAAGATACACAATTATAACTTTTTTTGGATTTTGTCTGATTTAAAGATTGGAGGGATAAGGCTTTTATTCACTCCAAATCCCGTTTTTAAATAATTGAAACCATTTTTCAATAGTATCATCGCTATATAATCCAATTGTTTTAAAGATTTCCCTGGCAAACTCAATTGGAGCAATTCCTTTCGCAGTAATAATATTTCTATCTGTCACTGCTAATGAGTTCTGATAATTCTCATCTCCACAATAGTCTGGAGCAATTCCTTTCAAATAATTCAAGTCGTTGCTGGTATGTTTCAAATTATTCAATAATCCTAATTGACCGATATAGGTAGTCGCAGCACAGATTGCAGCAATTGGCTTCCCTTTTTCAAATACATTTTTTGCTAATTCTTCAATTTCAGTATTTCCTCCTTTCTCCCAGGCTGTCCCACCAGGTAGAATCAACATGTCAACATCTTCAAATTTTAATTCATTAAGTGAGTTTGTTGGTGTAATTTGTAATCCACCCATTGAGGTTACAGGATTCCCATTCTTTGAAAAATAAACTAACTCAAATTGTTCGCTTTTATTTATTTCCGGAGTGAGATATGAAATCTCCCAATCAGAAAATCCATTAAATAGAAATACATAAATATTTTTTTTCATATTGTTCTTTGTCATATATGTGCTGGTTTAATTGACATTTAAATAATTACTTGTTGTTTTAACGGTTGCATAGAAATAATTTAATGCTGCTAAAAAGCTTTTTTGAACTTCTTCTGCTTTTACTATCTGTCCATTTATTTCCTGGTCCTGAGTTGCGCAGGCATCTCCGATCAATATGATATTAAATCCATAATCTTTTGCTGCTCTTGTGGTTGCATCAACACACATATGAGTCATCATGCCACAGATAACTAAATCAGTTATATTTTTACTTTTTAAATAATCAAGCAATTCTGTTTCTCTAAAACTATTTGGGTAATGCTTGACAATTACCTTTTCTTCTCCTATTGGTTTTACATTGTCATGAATTTCTGCTCCTGTTGTATTTGGCTGAAAAAATGTTGCTGTTGGTCTTGTCGCAATATGTTGTATATGAATTATCGGTAAACTGTCTCTTCTAAATCTCTCAAGAATCAATTTCGCATTATTACTGGCGTTGACTGAACCAACGAGTGGCATTGTACCTTTATCGAAATAATCATTCTGAATGTCAATAATTATCAATGCTGTTTTCATCTTTCGTTCTAATTGATTCTGTTGCGAAAATACCAAATTTGATATCAGGCAATAAATCGTTAAAGTTAAAATTATCTGTTTCATGATTGTTGATTTCCTTAAGCTGAAACACAACGACCCGGCAATATGGAGGGCCGGGTATTTGACCGTGTCAGGTAACGTTTTATTTTGTTTTAATTACTATTTGACACCTTTAAACGGGACTTTTATCCTTTCTTCAATCCATGTTTTATCAATAACAATATTCCAATTATCATGCTGTACCGGAAATCCCGGATAAGCTTTTTGTGCTTTTTGATACAATGTAACAGCTTCTTTCCTTTGATTCTCAAGGTCTTTCAGATGTCCCATCCAAACCAGTGACGCAAAGCATGCTGCAAAAGTGCTGTCCGTTGCTTTGGAAAACGAGTTGTATGCCTCATCATTATAACCATCTGCAAAAAGTTTTAATCCAAGCGTAAACCAGGTATTTGCCTCTGTTATGTTACTTTCGGTGGCTTTTTGATAACAAGTTAAAATTTCTTCAGGATTACCCCCTCCATAAGGTATATTTGATACTTCATTGACTAATTCATTGGCTTTCGCATATTTTTCAATTATTAAAGAATCGAACTTATTTAGTAAGAAATCAGTCGATAGTCCATCATTGCATAGCCATGTATCTATAATTGCGAAGACATCATATTTTGCAAATTGATGGGTTTCTTTTTCGATGGATCTGTATGTAACTTTTAATCCGTTGTTTTTTAATCTTTCATATGTTTTCTTTGCCTGAATCATGGGCATAGACACATCATCCTCACCAATACATATTAAAATCGGGATGTTGGCATACAAAAGATCAGGTATCGGGTCGTATAAGACAACTTCCCTGTCAATATAAAATGATTCCCACATCGCAAAACCGAATCCAAAGGGATTTGAATTCTTGTACTCATTTTCAAATTGTTCTTCATCCATGTTTAACAAATCCTTATGAATCTGACATAGTTGACTTAACTCAGTTTTAATCTGTTCGTCAGTCCAGTTTTTCAACCGACGCAAAGCATCTGTCATATAAAATTCCTCAATTGATTGGTTGCCACAGTTGCAGGCAAGGGTAGCTGAGCCCAATAAAATGCAGGCATAAGGTTGTTTTTTAATAATGCTAAGAACTTTTGTGGCAACAATGCTACCTTCACTATATCCAACGATAACTAAATCTTTTTCATCTTTTAACAATCCGGTCCTTTTAAGTTCTTCAATATAAAAATTTATATCGAGAGCTAAATCAGTAAGATTTGGCCGGGGAATTTTTGTTGGATAAATAAAACTTCGTTTGGCTATGGTGGCAATGGAATAGCCTTTATTCGTTAAGATGTCAAGAAACCGTAGATAAAAATCATGTTTCTCCATAATTATTTTACCCTTGTCGTTCCAAAATGCTCCCAGGTTGCCTTTTTCATCGTAAGGGGTACTGCCATTTATAAAAAGAACCATTTTTTTATCATGCCGGTTGTTTTTTATCACTTGTGCCGGTAATTCAAGACCATCATATGTTTTAACTGTTAAGGTCAGGATATTACCGGATTCCATAAGGTACTGACCAACAATTTTGGTAGTATTAATAAAATGCACAATAATTACCAAAGTGATTACTTTAAATATTCTCAAAGTTTTCATAAATAAATATCCGCTATATAATGATATATATAAGACGTGAATAATTATTTTATAGTTACCGCAAAGGCAGAATATTTTTGCGCATGTTAAACGTAAAACACGTCAGGTAACTGAATGATTACAACCCATAGTCCCGCTTTGAGCGGGATAACCTTACTATAATAAATGACAAGTGACTACGGCAGGCAAATCTTACTGACCACATCCCATTGTTGCGGAACTGGGTTCGCAGTATGATTTTATAGGATTTTGAAGAAGTTTGCAGGAGAAGAATATTATTTGCCTTTGTTAACCATAGATAGTGCTTTTCATAGCATTGTCCGTGTCAGGCGAAGACTTTTTTTGTCCTGGTATTGAAATTTTCATTTATTTGTAAGTCTCAGCTTATAGAGTCTTAGCCCTACCAATGGAAACCATATTAAGTACAAAGGTCCGGCAATGAACATTAAAACGTTACCCACTGAAGGAAGAATAAAACCAACAATAATATGTAAAAAGTCCAGTCCGTGTGTAGCAATTCCTGTAATGGCAGTAATCCGACTAAAGACATTAGTTTTGAGCATGACAACTGAGATCAAAAGAGCTCCGGATTGTAGAAGTAATCCACCGACTTTTGCACCAGTTCCATGCCACATATCAGATGCTAAAATTGATTCTCCGGCCGCCAACAACTGATTTTTTTGAAGGTCCGTAGTTGCTGCAGCGAACTTGTCACTTAAATACAGATATGAAAATACTGAGGGGGTTGCAAGGAACAGAGTCAGTCCGGCGAAAGTAAATATTGTCGAAATTGTCACCAGGCCATAATCTGTTTTTTTAAGAACAATATATAGACTGAAGAAAAGTAAGTAATAAAGAGGCATTACAAAAACAGTCAGGATATCAAGGCGTAATAAACCATTTAGCTTATTGGCATGGAGTATAGAGAATGTTTGCTCAATGGTCTCCGGAGGACCTCCAATAAGGCTCATGATCAATAACGTAATCAATGAATATGCTATGAGAATCATACAGGAGGTCCCTCCAATCCATAAGATTGTCTTATAGGATGAGTTTGGGTAGGAGTTGTCAATCATTGTTAATTTTATTTTTAATGTAGAAACTTTCTATTGATGCGGCCTATCTGCTCTTATTTCAACTGGTTACGCCTAACGTCCGCGTTTATGAGTCGTTTGCGTGGACAAAGGGCTTCGTGGTCGGAGGTTGTGATACCCGACACAGTATCCGGGCAGTCCCGATCCCGGGTACCCGGGATTAGCCAGTAAGCTGGCACGCTAAGCGGGAAACAACTTGCCTTATTTGTCCATGTTAACGGTCAGGCATGTTATTAGTTTACTTAATTAAATCAAAGCTTAATGTGTAAAATGGTCCATAACCAGTATCTACTGATTCAGATCGCACTTCAATTTTGGAATCATTAGCAAAAACATTATATGATTGTCCATATTGTTGGTATAGTTCACTATTTCGAAAATATCTTTTGCTTTTGTTCGGATATTTATTTTTAATTTCTTCAAGGAATACGTTCATTTTATCAGCATAAACTGAATTGCGATTTATCATGACACTAATTGTTTTAATGACCTCTGCTTGTGGTGCATGATTTGGCTCCCATTCATAAATTTTTACCATAAATATTGATTGATCCTTTTGATTTTTTAGTTCCCAGTTTTCCGACTTGAAAGACCTTGGATAAGGGATTAAAGGATTTTTAATTTTCCAGGGTTCATCAAAATTAGTTTCACCTTCAATAGAAAATTTAAAATTATGCTTTTTTAAAATTTTGTTTAGGTGGCCGGCATTTGTCAAAGCTTTTTCAAAGTCTTTAACTGTCAAAGAGGGTTTGCTTAATAGTTGGCAATAACCAATATTATAATTTAAGCAACTAAGAAATAAAAGAATCAGTACTCTTTTCATGGTGCTAAAAAATTAAATATTAAATAATTTCTGACTATTGAATAAATCGTGTGGCATATAATATAATGGCTATTTGATACCTTGGTTTTTAATACTTTACAGCAAATACAAACCAATTTATGGTTAACGTTCAGCGGTATGTGCGGTCGGCATCCCGGGGATTCGGGATCGCGGTACGTAGCGCCAACCGGGGAGGACACGATGCCAGGAGTGGACGACAAGCTCAACAAACCTCACCGGAAGTCGAGGGGAGTTAATTGCACCGACCTGTTAGGAGTAGCCTTATTTACTCAATAAATCCCGAACTTCTATTTTAAGTTTAGGGAGGTGATTAATAATAATGCTCCAGATAAGTTCGTCAGATATTTTATCATAGCCGTGGGCAATTTTGTTTCTTGTCCCTACAATTTTCTGAGCATTTGCTAACTCCAACTTTTTATCCTTTTTGATTATGCGATTTGTTGCCTCTCCAATGATCTCAATATTCCGTTCAACAGCCCGTTTTGTTTTCCGATCATTAATATAGTTCTCAAATATTTTTGGTTGTTCAGCAAAATAGCTTTCAATCTCCTCAATTGATTGAATAATATCAAATAACCAGGTTTTTATTTCATTATCCATAAATAAGGTGCTTAGATGATTCAATTGATTGCCGCAAATAAGGATTTTTTATAGCTTTATCTTCCAATAAATCAACTTCCCTTTTAAACAACCGTTCAAGTGAATCTTTCAAGTCAAAATAATTATCAGCATAGCTATATAAATCGACATCTTGAAAATCCACAATTAAATCTATATCGCTTGTTCTTTTGAATTTACCAGTCAAAACAGATCCAAAAGCAAACAACTTCCTAACCTTGTGCTTTCTACACAAATCTTTTATTCCATCAATATTTTTATCAACTAAGTTCATTACGCAAAGATAATAATTTTAACGTAATGTCGTATGAGTCTGTTTTTTAAGGTTACACCTAACATCCGGCAGTATGTGCAGACGGGTGTCCGGGTGCCAGAACCATTACAAATTTGTCTTGAGTACAGGAGCAAAAGCAAAAAGTGTGACAACCTGCCCGCAAAGCGGGAAACAACTCACCTATTGTCCGAATTGGCCACAGGTAAGAATTAATTTATCATTTAAATCAAAGGATAATCAGTTAAAAAATCAGATCGGTTTGAATTTTTCCAAATCCTGAATATATGCAGGAAGTGGATATATTTCTATCGCCTTATTTTGTTCCTCAATCGCTTTTTCTTTATTACCCATTTCGAAATAGATCCAGGCTTCTGTAGAATAGGTTCCAGGTCTATATGGATTTAATATTATAGATTTTTGAACCATATCAAGTGCTTTCTGATAGTCATCTATGATTTTGAATGTGCAGATAGCCCAGGCATACTTGTTCAGAATCTCCCAACTGTCCGGATAGTTGTCAAATGCCTCCTTACATAATGTAATGCAACTAAGTGAATCTCCTTTATTGATCAGATCATTAATTAAGTACTCATAAGCTTTTGGGCCGAAATCAGTTTTGAGGTCAGTTTTGATATATTCTCTCATTTTGTCAAGATTGCCGGTTAACGTCAATTCACTCTCTGCAATTTTATATGAGCACTCAGGATTATATCCAGATTTATTGTTGGGATCAAGTACTAATATCTTGTTATATTGTTTAATAGCATCTTTAAGTTGATACCTGAAAAAATATTTGTCTGCCAAAAGATATGTATTGGGAACATTTAATGTATCTTTTTGATAGGCAGTCAGGATATTGCCAAATAAATTCCTGCCGGCTGATACATCTTTTAAAAAACTTAAATATGAATCTCTGTCTGAATTATAACTGACTGTGCGGTCAATCTCTTTCCCATTTTTATCGATGTAGATAACCGTACTTTGATAAGCAAGGTTAAAATGTTTCCATAATGGTTTGTAAATAGAATCAGCTGGTGATACTTGTACCAAAACGAAAGAGCTATCCAGAAATCCTTTGTTCGTGGAGTGATTAAAAATATCACGTTTTAACCTTATGCAGGTACCACATTCCGGAGCCCAGAATTCAATGATGAGAATTTTGTTTGCAGTCCCTGCCTTTTTAACTGCATCATTAATAAATTGTGCAACTTCTTTCTTTTCCTCTCCTTTACCAGTGCATGACAGCATAATTGGAATCAGGAAAAATGTATATAAGAGATTTTTCATTTATTCATAGGTTGGGTTCTGATAAATGACAGTAAAATATTCCAATTGCTGCAATATTTAGCAAATAAATACACTTAATGCTTCAAGGGGTGGCAGAAACTTGTAGCTGACGTTCAGCGGTATGTGGCGTTGCCTCAGGGTCGCGGTATCGCGATTGGCTTATCTATTTATTAAATTCTTCTTCTATCAGTTTTACAGTTAGTTGAAGTCCGTCGCGATCATTGATTTTCTTTGCAATTTCTTTTGCATTCATCTTGTATTGCTCATTTGTAACACAATCATTAATTGCTGCAGTGAGCTCTTTGTCTGATAACTTTTTAAAAATACAAGTTTTTGGACCCAATCCTAATTTAATTATCTGTTTGTGGTTTTCGAACTGATCGAACATGTACGGGAAAGCAGCTTGAGGAACTCCTGCCTTTGCAGCCGATGCCATAGTTCCGGTTCCACCATGATGAATAATAGCCGCCATTTGAGGGAATAGTATCTCATAAGGCACATCGTCGACATATAAGATATCGGACGAAGGGCTAACACTTGCCAGTTCGGCCCATCCTTTGGATATGATAAATCGTTGATGGGTGGCTGCTGAAACACGATTAAATATATCGGTTATTTTATCGGGTTCCGATACAGGATTACTGCCGAAACTAATAAAGACAGGTGGCTTCCCGGATGCTATGAATTCTTTTACATTTTCGGATAATCCATTTTTTGAGGGAAGAAACATATATCCTGTTTGGGTGTAGTTTGCTCTTACCCCTTCTTTCACTTTATTCAACGCAACATCTGAAGCAACAATAACATGATCGCCTCCAAAGTTTTTTATTACATTCCTGATGGGTGGCAGGCCGCCCTCCTGTCTTTTTTTATTCATAGCGCCTTTAAGTGCACCATTTAATGCAGTCATTCCTGCCTTATATTTTAACCGGTTCAGGAAGGAACCATCTTCGCCTGGCCCCAGCGCAGAAGGATAAAAGACGATTAACCGAAAAGGAATATTATCAATCTCGGTAGCCGATCGTACGCCAAAGACAATTCCTGCTCCCAGCACCAAACCGGAACCTTTAATAATTTCAGGAAGTAACGCTATTTGTTTTTCAATTTCTTTCTTTAACCCTTTTAAAGATGAAAAACTGTCGGGTGTCTTTTTTGTTTCGGCATTTATTTTTAGTTGTTCTTTTACATTAGGTCCAAATGGTACGAAATGACAATTATAGCTTTTTACAAAACTTTCATGTTCGGGGTTACCACAGAATATTATATCGTGGCCTTTATTCATAAGAGCATTTGCCAGGGCAAGCATAGGTTGAATGTCTCCGCGTGTGCCGTATACAACTATTGAAATTTTCATAGCTGAGATTTATTAGTTTATAAACACAAATATGAATTTAAACTGATAAAAAAAAGTTGACATAGGGTCAAATAATTGATGCTCTGATACGGCTTAATGTTTCCTGACTAATATCCAGAAATGAAGCGATATGTTTCAACTTGGCCTTTTGAATAATTTCGGGAACAAAAGTTAACATTGCAACATACTTCTCTTTCGCTGTCATTAATTTAAATCTGTAATTTATTTCATCAACACCTGCAAGAAAGTATCTTAATTGCTTAATATGAAATTTATTAAACAACGGATATTCTTCTAAAAGCTTAAGATCGTTATTATAAGTAATTGAATAAACCGAAGTATCCACACAGGCTTCCAAATACTCGAACGCCGGTTTCTGTCCAAAAAAACTTGGCATGGAGGTTACCATTTGTTTGTTACCATAAAACCAAACGGTTGTTTCCTGCCCGTTGTTTATGACATACCTGCGCACAAAACCTGAATTGATGAAAAATACTTTAGAACAAATTTTACCAGCTTCGACAAGTAATTCGTCTTTCCTGAATTTTTCTTCAACAAAAAGATTCTGAACAATTTGTTCTGTTTCACTATCAAGCTTTTGAAAAGAATTAATATAATCTAATAAATCTCTCATTCAATTGATGCTCTTTTAAACTGGTTGCTGACATAATAGTATTTTATACACAGTCTTATAACAAACAGCCCTTAAAGTTATGCAAATAACTTTTAACGGCCTATGCTGATTGATGCTTATAAGATTGTGCGTAAGTCATCAACGGCCTGGCTGATCTTGCAGGTCCGGAGTTTGAATTAAGCAGGAATGTCACTCTTTTTCAAGTTGAACTATCTCATCAATATCCTTATTGAGTTTTCTAAATCGTTCATAAATTGAATAATTAAAAGTATAATATACTGAAGAGAAGAAAACGAGTATAATCAGTAGTAATGGTAAAATTGAGAAAAAGTCGAAACTGAAAGTAATCTTTTGAATAATCATTAACATAAATCCAGTCATAGCTATTGGTCCTAACAGATATCTGATTTTTGTTGTTTTTATTTTATATTTTTCAAGTTCTGCAATTATCTTTTTTATGGATAATACTGGCATAGTGAAGTCAATTCCACGAATCAATGTGAAATATTTAATATCCCAGAAATAAGTGATAGCAATAACAGGCAGAAGCAGACCTAATCCGATAAAAAATCTTGTTGATATATTAAACTGAACATCCAGTATAAGTATTAAAAAGACGAACATATACCGGAGAAAACAGCCAGGTACCCTGCTTTTATCTTTATCCAGTTCAATCTTTTTCGGGGCTTTTCAAGTAATATTAGTCGCAGTATTTCTTTATTAATTCGAGTATTTTCCGATATTTTTTTATCGTATTCCTGCCATATATTTTGTAATTCTGTTAATTCCATTTTGTTAAATTTTTAAAGTGGCTAAGTTTTTTATTTGTTCTTTAATTCTGCTAATCCTTGTACCGACATTTGTCTTTGAAATTCCGGTTATCTCAGATATTTCATCATGTGAATTGCCGTCGAGATAAAGAAGGATTATAGCTTTATTTAAATGATTTAACTCATCAATACACTGGTATAAGATTTCAGAAGGTGATGAGTCAGGAGAATCCATTATCCAATTCTGATTTTCAAATTGGTTCAAGTCAGGTGGAAAATACAATTTATCACTTTTCTTTTTTCGGTTAAAATTCATCGAAGTGTTAATTGCAACGCGATAAATCCAGGTTGATATTTTGGAATCTCCTTTGAATCGTTCAAATGATTTCCAAAGTTCAAGAGTAATGTCGTTTATCAAGTCTTCTTTATCCTGAATCAGACTGTGTATATGCCCTTGAAATCTTTAATATTATTCCGATATTTTTCTCCAAAATATCCAGGAATTGATCCTTTTGTCTACTATCTGTCATTTGTCATGCTGTTACTTTTTGGTAATTAAATCAATCTGTGATCACATTTTATCCAATTAGTAACAGATCAGGCTTAAAAATCACAAACGAATCACTATATTTTTGCAGAAAGCTTTATTGAAGGTATTCTTAAGGCAAACTTATGCCTGTCAAAACCGGTTTCCTTATATGCAAAATATTCTGTGCAAATGTCGTAAGGTTCGCCTGTATAACTGGTGTAAGAATATGTAAGACTGTCGCGTCCTAAACTGAACTCAAAATAGCCACTCCAACTTACCTGGGTTGGGATATCCGGATTAGATAGCCCATTTGGCATAATGTGCACAAAAGCCGGGGTATCTCCTTCAACTCCCCATTTATACTTTGGATACAAGGCGCCGAGGCTACCATGATTTTGGATATAAAGTGCGTATTCATTCCAATTATTAACACCAGTTTCGTTTTGATGTTTCCAGGCGCATTCATCCCAAAAAAACTTCAGGTTTTCATCAAATTTTCTCATCCATTGATGCGAACTATTAGCATAGTTAATAGTGTCGCCTCCTGACCATGGCCTGTCCTGATTGGTGATAGTATAAATTACTGGAAGGATACGGTTAATGTTTCCTTAGGCAGACCCTTTGCTTCTACCTGAAGCACGATGGATCCACTTTTTTTATTTCTTAATGGTCGGAGAATCGCCAGAGCTTGTCCCCGGTATGTTCTGCAAACTGGATTGTTGAAACTTTCCATGTCATTTGGACAGGCATTTCCTGAGCCAGCAATCTCACCGGCACCAGAAACCGTTAACGTCACAGGAATCGTTGCGTCAGGAACAACATTGCCACGGGCATCGATGATTTCGATTTTCACGTACGAAAGGTCATTGCGGTCTGCCCTGATTTTATTTCTGTCTGCTGTCAATTTTATTTTAGCAGGAAAATCAGCAGTAGTAAGTTGTTTGTATGTCACTTCCTTGCCATCCTTCAATGCAATAGCTTTCAGAATACCGGGTGTATAGGGGACTGTAAAATTTGCAATTAATTTATCCTCAGCCTGGATTGCTTTTTCAGCAATGATTTTGCCGTTCAGCTCGAGCCGGATAACAGGATAATTCGAAAAGACCCGTACATTCATCATTTTTCCTTCATTACCCTGCCAGCTCCAGCTTGGTAATTCGTCAGGCCAGCCCCAGTCGCTCGTGATTTCCTTCATTCCGGCAGGTATAGGAGTATGGACAAGGATATGCAGGTCTTCTGTTTTCCAGATCACATCACGATAGTAGAGCTGCGGTTTCTTTTCACCGGTAAGGTCAATATCACCGGCAAACGAATTGAACCAGGGAAAAGGTTGAAGAAGTCCACCTCTCCTTTTGCTACCAATGCTGTCGATCCTGGAATTTCCGAGCCCGGTCTCACCTAAATGATCCATGGCAGTCCATACAAAATCGCCCAGGATGTAAGGATTATTTTCTACCAGGTTCCAGTTTGTAAAAGCTTCTTTGGCGTAAGATTCCGTGCCAATCATGATGCGTTCGGGAAACATTCTATGATCGGATTCATATTCTTTCCACATGTAATTGTAACTGCCGACATCAAGCAGTGCAAATGCCGGAATGGTCATATCCCAGGTATAACCCCTGTGATCATAGAAGCTGCAAAGCGCGTTGGTAACCGGACGTGTGCTGTCAAGGCGTTTCGCTTCTGCAACAAGTTTTTTTGCGATGACAAGCCCAGAAGAATCAACGCGTTCATTTATTTCATTGCCGATACTCCAGAGGATAACCGAAGGATGGTTACGGTCGCGCAGGATCATGGACTGAAGGTCTCTCTGCCACCAGTCATTAAAGAACCGATGGTAATCCTGTGCATTCTTTGGTCTGTCCCACATATCAAAAGCTTCATCGATGACAACTATGCCAATGCGGTCGCAGGCATCGAGAAATTGTTTTGAAGGAGGATTATGACTGGTGCGAATAGCGTTAAAGCCATACGTCTTCATGAGTTGTACGCGCCGTTCTTCAGCGCGGTCAATCGTAGCCGAACCCAGAAAGCCGTTGTCATGATGTAAGCATCCGCCTTTAAGAAGAACCCTTTTCCCATTTAATGTAAATCCTGTTTGTGCATCAAAATGAATGGTACGTATTCCGAAAATTGTACTTGTTTCATCTGTCACGCTGCCTTTGGTTTCGACTTGTATTTCAGCGGTATACAAATTGGGCTTTTCAAGCGACCAGGGTTTAGGCTGTGGAACATCTATAGTCTGCGTAATTTCCTGGCTTGTTACTATTTTAGTTACAGGAGTCTCCGCAGTCTGCGAAACTTTGCCATCCGGGCCTTTTAGCCTGATGATGAGTTTTACGTCTGTGTCTTTACCTGAAGTGTTCTCCACAAGCACGGCCACGTTCAGTGTTGCTTTATCGGGAGTCAGATTTTGTGTAGTGATTGAAATTCCGTTTTGAGCAATATGACTTGCCTGTTTCTGTATCAGCCAGACATGGCGGTATATCCCCGAACCACTATACCACCGGGAGTTCTTACCTTCATTGCGTACCTTTATGGCGATAACATTGGATTGACCTGCCGGTTTGAGTGCCTCGGAAATATCAATATCAAAAGCAGTGTAACCATAAGGATGCGTACCTAACATTTCCCCATTGACCCAAACATCACAATCCATATATACCCCGTCAAAGTTGAGGACCGACTGACTATATTTGTCCGCGGCATTCAATGTAAAGGTTTTACGATACCATCCTGTGCCGCCCATAGTATAGGCTGTTGCCGTTGCTCCAGGGCTCTCTTTGGAAAATGGGCCGATTACTTTTCCGGGTGTCGGGTTGGGTAGGTTTTCAATGCTCCAATCGTGAGGCAGATCTATATCCCTCCAGGCTTTATCGTTAAAAGAGGGTTGCCCGGCGCCGGCGGTATCGCCCCTGAAAAATTTCCAGTCGTCATCGAACAGAATCTCAGTACGGGTTGTCTGGGCATTTACATGAGAAACGACAAGCAAATAAAGCAGGACACACGCAACAGGGTATTTCATTTGTTCAATTATTTTTAATAATAAGACAGTTGGTAACTCACAATCAAAATTTCAGAGTAAAAGTAAAGATAACCCATTTCCCATTGTTGACAACAAATAAGAAATAAATGCAAATGAGTCGCGGTAGATGGGAAAGTTTTGTATCGCGACAAATTCTCTAATCTGGCCGGTATCGGGATCTACGGCGCTATAGCGGCGTGTGTATGAAACGTCAGGGATTGCGGGCTTCGTTCCTATCCGCCGGCACAAACGCCGATGCGGGACAGCATGCTTGAATTGACCACTTAAACCCCAGTGTTTAATACAAGATGCACCGGGCGTTTTACTCTTTCACAAACTTCTTACCCGTTATTTCTTCTTTGCTTTAGCATTGACTCAGTTTACAAATCAGATTCAGCAAAGTAAATATAAGCTCTGACTATGTGATTAATTTGTAGTTGTGATCAGTAAGGTATTTCTTCTCATCCTCATTTAATGCAGGAATGGATGCAAAAAGTGCCATTTGATCATCATTATAAACCTGTTTACTGATATTGAGTAATGAAACAGCACATTGATCACTTCCGCCACCACGGAATCTGGGGACTTCATTATATAATTTAGTTCCTATCCTAATGAATTCATAAATCAATTTCTTTGTTTCAAAACCATTAAGTGCAAACTCCTGTAAAAGACGGAGAATTTTATCCGGATAATATAAATAGGTTAAAAATTCTTTCGTAAATGTCAGGTTCCCATCTTGATCTCTGATCATTGAGAGCAGGGGCTCGATGGATAATTGAGGGGTGCTGGCCATTTCCTGCAGAACCATTTTCTGGAACTCTTCCTTACCAGTATTATGAGTATTAACATCCCTTCGGATGATCTTTTGCAAAGCTAACAGTGCATTTTTATCCCCGTTCTTCCAATTTGTTGCCAGATTTTGAACGAACTTTACCTGAGTCATCCGGCACTTGTCAGTCTCATATTTATACGATTCTGTCTCAAGTAAGGCTATTAGTTCATCAATTTGCCTGCAATATTCTTCGAACGTCTCAGGAATAGATGCTGTACTGGCTTTGTCCTTTTTATTGTAATTACATCTCCAAACCTTTTTCATCTTCCTGTCCTTCCAATCTAATGCTGTACAGGAACTTAACACTTCTGAATAATTGTTCTCTGTATTTTGTCGAACATCTAACCGTCCCAGATTAAAGTGTTTTATATTGGCAACTTCCATTACATTGGACATATTTTGTCCACCGGGCCATCCTACTCGTATGAGGATCTGCCACATGCTTCCGTCGGTTGAAACAGCCTCCGGTATTCTGACCCCTATGAGGATGGGAAAATTGACGAGCCCGGCAGCTTGAGCAATTTTTGCTGCACAATTGTAAGATTCTTCTTGTCCATGCGCATTTTCTGAAGATATTTCGAGTAGCTCCCATTTACCCGGATATTGCCCGGCAGCCATCTTGTCAAATTCTTCATCATTACCCGGATTTCGATTCTCCTCCGAAAACTGGATGCTTTCTTTTTCCGATTTTTTTCCTCCGAAGAGCTTACTAAATAGACCCATATAATTCTCCTTTCTTTTATGGAATTTCATTTAACCTGATTAATTCATAAACTTAAAATTAGTCAATAAAATTGACTTTTTTGCTCTCTGTTTATTCTGACTAATCTTTAATTATTTCATCTTTATGCTTTTCGGAATACAGTTTTAAATATTTATAGTAAGTATCATCCAAACTTTTTGTAAGAACCTTTTCATTTTTAAATTCTTCTAATAATATCTTATCTTTAGAAAGGATTTCTTTCAGGGTGCTATTATCGATAAAAATCTCTTTACCTTTGGTCATATCAATAGCACAAACCCAATGTTTAGGGTAAACAGAATTTGCTTGCGGTTGACCTGTATTAAAATAACAATATCTTCCTATAAACAGAATTTTATCAAATTGGGAAGTTGGTTTAAATATTTTTTTAGTTGTCATTGGCTTAAATTGCATATTAATATAAGCATGATTCCCATCGCAAAATCCCCATACAGGCCCAATTTGTTCTGCTGTATCTTTATCTATCTTCAGATTATACAAAGTATCGTTAGATAATTCCAGCAGCCCTCCATATAAAATCTTTCCCCAAAGAATTTCATATTCCAAAGGAATAGATGGCGAGTTGTTTTTGAATTCCTCAAAAGTCTTATAAATTCCCTTTTTGAAAGTAACGTTACTATCAGTTATTAAAGTTTGGGAATAGCTCAGCTGGATCAATATGCAAGAAAAAAATAATGCAATAAATTTTTTCATAATGGTTAATTTTAAATTTTGAGGTTAATATTAATAATTTTTACAATATCAATCTTGACTAACAGTCTAAGAATGTATCAATTGTTACAAAACTATCTGTAACTGAGAGTTAATTTTTGTGCTATTCACTTTTGAGTTTAATGATCAACATCGAGAGTATAATGAACGCTAAAACGTTCGCTGGTATGCGTAGTTGCCGTTTCATGTGCACTCGCTTGTTGTGTTACCCGAAAGATAGCCAGGAGAACTGACATAAGCAACCCCCCGGCACGGCAACCGACCGGAGGGAGCTCATGAGGCGATAGCCGAATAATTGAGTAAAACCGGCTGTCAGCAAAAGTTATTATTCATATCTATATCCAGCAATTTTAAACTTTTTCCCATTCACAATCCGATAGTATACTTTTATTCTGCCCACAGCGTCAAGTTTATATTTGTAATATTCATCATCACTCCCCGGACCTCCTATATAAACTGATTCATTTCCCGGTTGTGGGATCCGTTCGATTAGTCTCCTTTTTAACAGACCATTTTCGTAATACTCATACTTCTCGATTTCAGTTGAGTTTGCTTCTTTGTTAAATTTCTCTTTGTTTATCAATTGGTCATTCTTAAATCTTAACGTATAGTGGGTTTCGAAAGCATCAGTTACATTGGTCTTTGGTCTATAATAAAAAGCTTGTTCCTGATATTTTAAAAGTGTGTCTCCTTGATTTTCTATTAATACTGTAACAGTTGAATCATATTCCGAAAGTTTGCGAAATTGATATATTATCCTATTATCTGCATAATTGTATTCATATCTAACCGTATCGACCCGCCCGGGATTATTATAATCAAAGGTCTGAATGTTAAATATTTCATTATTGTTTTTGTCGTAAACGATATTCTGTCCAGACATCAATTGCTTTTTATGATAACTCTCCGTAATAATTATTCTTCCTATTGAATCCACATAATCCAATGACCAATATCCGCCACCACCAGTTCCGTTATAATATTTTCCTTTTATCACTTTTGTATTTAAGTATAATTCATTAGTTTCAAATAATTGAGCTTTCAGGGTTAAAGGAAACCATAATAGTATCAATCCAATTATCAAGGAGTTAAAAGTGGCTTTTCTCATTTTACTATGCTGATTTTTGGTCTTTTTATAATTTTTGCTGACAGACCGGCGGGTATGGGCAGCAAGTGTTACCTGACGCAGCCATCCGGCCACCAGTCCTGGTACTTTAGTAGTACGATCAAAGTTTGTCAGGTGTTCGGAATTTGTCTTGTTTGCAGGACCGGTCTGCAAAACATATGCTAAAGCAACTTATCTCTATTGTTTATATTATCCGCGTAGCCTTTTTTTATCCTATTATCCCGATTATCATTCCAATTAAAGGCCCACAATTGAAAGCCATATGTGATATAATTCCAATCCAGGTATTTTTTCGTTTATAGATTACATAGGAAAGGGCTAAAGATGATGGTAATAGAATTATCAGATTCCATTTCCAAAAAATATGAAACAAACCCCAAAGGGATCCATGTATTACCCAGGTCCATTTATTAAAGGCTAATTCCTGTCTGGGTAAAATATATCCGCGCCACCAAAATTCTTCACCAACGATATTAAATAGTAAGAAGATAAAATATGCAATAGCAATCCACCATTGTCCTTTTAATGGGACGCCCATAAATGAGTCCACAAGAATATTTTGTTCAAGCCTGGGGTCCACCGCAGGTATTAGAAATTCGGGAGGAGAGAAAAGTTTAAACTGAATTAACCATTTTGAAGTGAATGATAATGTACCATAAATTATGACACTGACAATAAATAGTACAAGAGTATAGATCCAGTCTTTCTTAGTCATTTTTTTTAGTCTGAATCTTGTTAAGAATGCAGACCATTTAAAGCTGTTCCCCTCAACTTTGTATGCTATCATTGCTGCTAAAAGCATCAATGCTAATGGGATGACCATTGATACATACCAGTTTATAAAATTGTTAATCCCATTCTGGTGGAGTTTTTGCATAACATAGTATATGCTGAAACTATAAACTGCGGATGGAATTCCAAAAAACAGAAGAGAGGACAATATCCCCATCGGTTTAATTTTCATATTTAGTGAGTTTTCTATACTCATGGCACTTGAACTTGTTTATAGATTACACTAATAATCAAAATTATAAAGTATTTAAAATTCAGGTTTTAGAGTGAATTTGGTTTTTTCTGAAGTATTCCGGGCTATCTGTTTTGGCTGCGTAACTGTCACACCTGGTTAAATGGTCTCCCGTGTTGGTGCAGCCAGGACTGAATGCTAACGTCCGTGTATATGAGCCGTTGCTTTACCGTAGCGCATTATGGTCGGGTTACGGCAAGGTAATCAGGAATGATAACCTCCGAAAACCCGCTGCCAGCAATGGCTTATACACGCTATTGGCGATGGTATATTTTTAATTCTTCATCAAAGTTTCAATGATCTTAATATCGACCCAATAAATATCTCCATTCGTCCCTTTGCCAAGTCGGGTGAAAAAAAGAAATTTATTATCCGGAGATAAAAAGGGTCCATATTCATTGGCTTTCGTATTGATTAGCCTGCCAAGTCTTTTAGGCTTTGTCCATTCCTCTCCATTTCTGAAAGTTACATATAAATCAGCCTGGTGAAATATTTTAAGCAATCTGACACCAGCATAAATTATAAAACTTTCATCATTAGCAATACATGGATCCCAGTCATATAATTTACTATTTATTGGTTTGCCCATATTATCAATTATATAATTCCCATCCTTTTCCTTTGTGGCATGGTATAAATCTGTATGTCCTTTACCTCCCGGGCGATTTGAGCAGAAATACAGACTCCCTGCTTTTGTTTCAGTATAGAATAACTCCGTATATTGTGTATTAATCGGAGCAGCTAAAATCTTTGGATCTGACCATTCCTGATCATTTCTCTCAACACAATAAAAATCTTTATGATTACCAATTGTGTCAGTGTTTCTATTTGATGTGAAATAGATTTTTCTTCCATTATTTGAAATAAATGGTTCCCAATTGCCATATTTTAATGAAAAAGAGGCCGTGTCAGGGATAATCCAATTATCATTTAGTTTTTTTGTATAAAATATCTTTTGATTTGAAAAACCTGGGTCAGAAACAGTAAAATAAAACTCTTTCCCGTCAGGAGAAAATGTTCCTCTACCCTCAATGCGATTTGTGGTTGATATAAATCCAGGTGCAAAAATCCTGGGCTCTTCCCCTGGAACTTTTTCCCCAAAATATAAATTCTTTAAATCCTGGCTGAACAGATTATTCAATAGGAACGTAAGCAGAAATAAGGATGTTAATAGCTTTGTCATCTTTTGTGTCTTTTATTATCCCTGACGGTCGACGTTATGTGGCGTTGCCATCCCGGGGATTCGGGATCGCGATAGTATTTGAAGTATCATCAACTACATTACTGAGTCGGTGGCAGTGCAGATGAATGCTGGAAAATTACTCTAACGGCCTCTCTGGTCTCCTTCGTTGCATTTTCCTGCTCCTGAGGAGTCATTTATACAGGTTCTTGACTGGCACATACTGAGAAAAAGAACAAAGACAGCGTAATGAAGGTAATTGTTTTCATAGTAGCCTCCTTTGAATTAAAATTTATACATAAAGTGCGTTATTTACTATTAATCCATTCAGTAATGGAATTTGCCAATTCATCTCTTTTATTTGTAAAATTATGATCAGTTTCAAAAGCTTTAATAGAAACAAATTCCGGATTCATATCTTTTAAATGCCTATATGCTGGAATTATAAACTCCTCCATAGGTACCGTGGTATCAAGCCAACCGGTAATGAAAAAGATTTCCTTGTTTTTTAGTTTCTCTGCATTTATTATCAGATCAAAATATTCATAGTTAGAGATTATCCGGTCAAAATAGTTGTGGATGTATGCTGAATCACCCTTGATTGGTCCATCAGGCGTACCAGCAGAAGCAATCCTTTTTTCCAATGCTGTCCGGAATACAGGATCTCTTTTCATTTTTTGAAGATATATTGAAAGGTCATTCCCTCCGACAACTGCGATTAATTTTCTTATTTCAGAATTGTGAACTGCTGCAGACAATGCTAATGCGGCACCCAGACTGCAACCACAAACAATAATTTTTGAAGTATCTATTGAGAAATGTTCGATGTTATTCTTCTGCTTAAGGAAAGATAAAGCAACACCTATATCATTCATGCAATTTTCCCAACTAAAAATTCCTTCGCTGTTAAAACTTCCTTCGTAATTAAAAACCAGGATGTTCATCCCGTTTTTGTTCAGTCTTTCGGCCAATCCATAAGGGCTATTGTCGTTACCCGGATATCCATGCAGCAGGATTACGGTTGGTGTCGAAGAACCTTTGCCGGCAGCGTAAAATTTCGCATCCAGTTTAACACCGTTGTTTCTTAAATCAATGCTGACCGGGTTTACCTGCGATAGCAGTTGCAAAGAACTGCCTGCGAGGATTATAAGCAGGATAACATTTAGTGTTCTCATTTTTAATTATTTATATCGCACCTACATTAAAATAATTTCAGTTCACCTATGGTATTATCCGACTGGATAACTCTCGGTAACCGTTGTAAGAATAGCTTGCCCGGATGGACAGTACTGGTATTGAAGCACTTTGCCCAGGTTCAGTTCCTTTAATTCCAAACCCATAGGGTGATCGCCAAATTCCAGGCTGACATCTGATGACTTTTTGGAAACACCGGTATCACTTTCACTAAAGTTATATTCTGATCGCAGCAAATGGTTGTCTTTAACGGTAACCGGACAAAAATGCTGCCGGGGAAATTTTTTAAGGTCTATCTTCCGGCCCGACAGTTTCAAAATATTAGCTGCATCAGCATTGACCACACAGTTCATCCATTTGTCATCTTCTTCGAAATTTATTTCCACCAGAAACCCGGGATAATTGGCAAGTTCAATACCTGTAAACCGGGCTATTTCAGTGTTGACAGAAAAAAAAGGCAGGTAAATCATCGGAACTTCAGGTACTTTGTGCAGGATTCCGGTAAATACAGGAGTTGCTTTATCCATTACAAACGGTACACCGATTTCCACCATGTTGTAGGGGCCAATATCAGAGTCTTTGTGTTGGCTGGCACTCATGGTAACCATACCATGCCAGGGCGTCAGCCGGAAAGGGTTCATCCGTTTCGAAGGCAGAATGCTTTTAATCTTTTCAAGGGGAACAAGCATGAAGACGGCCATGTGGGCAGTATCCCTGTAAAATATAGGGTAAAAAGTATTGTACGGACCTACTTTAACTGCCGTTTGAGGAATACCATCAAAGAATTCGAAATTTTTCATTTTTTCTGACTCCTTAATAAAAGCACAAGGCAGCAAACGATCGCAATTATTTCCAGCACCTTAAACAAGGCGGACAAAGAAATTAATTCGGGTATTCCGAATTTTATCAGCGAAAGCGTCATCCCAATTAATGGAACGAAGATTGCAAGGTAAAGTGGGTACTTTTTCCGGTTGAACAGGAGAGCTCCAACGATCACGTAAATAACTCCAAATGCAAGAACAGGAATGCTTCCAGGGCTTTCGGGAGCCTGAAAGAAAGCAACAATGTGCAGAACGCCGGAAATCAAAAGCAGGATTCCGGCCAGAAGACGGATTGTTTTCATATTTGCTCAGTTTTAATGCAAATTTAAACTGGTACAACTGAAATGTCAAGTTTTATATTGCCAGAAATGCGCTATAACGGCCCGAGTCAGGCTTTGGCTTTTTTCCCCGGGTACAAAATTGTCATGGCAGATCAACCTTTATTTTGTGCAATGAAATCTCTGATGAGAGGTTCTGCACTTTCAAAGTCTGATTGTTGAATGAAAAGGTCTATTGCAGATTGAACGCCTCCAACAAATCCAACCTCAATTCCTGATTTGTAGTTATTTTGAATTATTGATTTGATCCCAATTTCATTAAGCAGATCTTTGAGGAGAAGTACCGTCATCTCAGTGCCAGTGTAAATCCTGACCAATTTGTTTTTTTCTTTCATATATAAAGCATTTAACCTGACTATTGATAAGTTAGACTAAGTCGTTTTGTTCAGTTTTTGATCCTGCCGGAACCAATGCAGCTGAAGCCTGACTTCCGGCGGTATGTGCAGTTGGCGTCCCGGGGATTCGGGATCGCGGTATGGAGAGGCAATGACATATACCGACCTGTTAGCCGCTGGCGGTGTTTTCAAATGTAACAAGAAACGTTTCCGGTGTCATGACAGGTAGAGAACTATCCTTGTAGTCTTTAATATTTCTTGTGATTATACAGTCTGCCTTTTTATGTTCTTGAGCTGCAAAATATTGAATGGAATCCTCAAAGTCTTTAAAATCCGAGGTAAGCGCCGACTTTACTATATCACTATTAACTTTCAGAATATCTACCAGTTCAGATAATTCCTGAAGGCTACTGATAACCTTTTTGTGAGTTCCAAACTTCCTGAGAACGTAATAGAGGTTGCTGAATGAAAGGGATGAAACACAACCTTTGATTTTCTTCTGATCTATCAATGAAAATATTTTTGCAGATTCAAATGAAAAGGGTTTCCTATCAGTAAGAAAGTCAACAATTATATCTGTGTCAATAAATACATTTTCCATCCTAGAGGTATTTATTGGTCAGTTGATCCGATAACTCTTTCTTATAGTTAAAATCCCGGGGCACTTTAAATGAGCCGTGTAATGATCGTACCTTTGGAGTCAACTCATTATCACTGATAGCATTTCTATGTGTTAAAGCCTTGAAATAAGTTTCAACCAGGTCAGAAAGGCTCCGCCCTTTATCTTTTGCGTACGATTTAGCCTTCCGGACTAATTCGCTGTCTACATTGAGTGTAAGTTTTGTGTCCATCTCTACGTAATTTACTTACTACAAATATACGTAATTATTTTCATATACGTAACAAAGTACTGATAATATTACGTGACTTCCGCTTGCAGCTAACGCTCGCTTTTTAACGAATATACCAAAAAGCCTGCAAACTATCAAATACAAATATTAACTTATACCATTAGATATCAACAATATAACTACTTTTTAAGGGTCGACTAATTACTAGTCCTGTTTTCATAATGTTTTTTTATACAAATATCACTTTAATCAGGATTACAATCCAACTACAAAATCACGACATTTACACGACAATATCCCGAAGCAACCGATTTTTTTGCATTTTGCCTGACGGCCAGGCGGTATGGTTAGTTGCCGTCGGAGCCTGCCCTGAGCGGTAGAGAAGGGTCGGGGTTGCCGGGTTTTTTGCCAGTCCCGGTAAACGGACGAAAGTTGTCTGGTCAGGGTAAAAGCCTGTTACGTATGAGTCCCGGTAATGAAAACGCCATTTACTTATCATGGTGCCCTTTATTAACGGAGAGCAATAAACGCTGCCAACTGCGCGTCGGCCTGCAGCCCCATTGACTTTGTCCTGGTAGCAGAATTTGTCACGTTGCAATTCAAGGTTATCGCTGGGTTATCTCTCTTTTGTTTTGAATAGATTCTAATTTTTCCTGCCATTTGGATTTTTTAATCGGTTTCTTTTTATTCTCCTCCAATGTTAAAAGTACAGCCTCAGTGTTAATGAATCGTTTTGAAATAATATTTTGAGCATATGTCAGAATGTTTGCGAGGAAATAGTAATAGGTAAGTCCAGAGGAAACACTATTGAAGAAAAGCATAATCATTACAGGTGACATATACATCATAAACTTCATACCTGGTTGATCCGAACCAGGAGAAGGCCCTGTCATCTTCATTGTAAGAAAGGTTGAAGCAGTCATAAGAAGTGTAAAAAGACTAACATGGTCTCCATACATCGGAATCATGAATGGAAGCTTTAAAATTGAATCATAAGTTGATAGATCAGTTGCCCAAAGAAAGTGTTCCTGCCTTAATTCTATAGACACTGGAAAAAACTTGTACATCGCTAATAGTATGGGTAGCTGAAGCAGCATTGGAAGACATCCGCCCATTGGGTTCACTCCGGCTCTTTTGTATAAATCCATCGTAGCCTGCTGCTTTTTCATTGCATCCTCCTTATTAGAGAATTTCTTTCCTAACTCCTCAACCATGGGTTTGAGAACAGACATTTTAGCTGTAGACTGATACGATTTAAATGTAAGAGGGAACAATCCAATCTTTATAATAATGGTTAGTATCAAAATAATGAGGCCATAGCTTTTTATATAACGCCCTAGCCAATTAAAAATCGGAATTATTGCAAATCTATTGATCCCTCCAATAATATTTTTACCAACGGATATCAGTTTCTCAAGCTCATAACCCTCCTTTTTTAAAGTTGTAAAATGATTGGGGCCATAATATAATTTCATCGCGATTGGAGCAGACGAAATGGAATTATAAGGAATACTCACAGATGAAGTAAAAAATCTCATATGTTTTGTCGAGGACTCTGTTTTTTCTGAAGAGAATGAACCTCTAAGAAAGTAGTCTTTCGTTAATAGAACTGATGAAAAGAATTGATCCTGGAATGCGACCCAGGACAGTTTTGTTGAAATATCCTTGCTCGTCAATTCCTTAGATTGGCTTAACCCCAGATCATCAACATCACCTTGATGGTATTTAAATTTTATTGTGGAATACCTTTCTTCATTTGTACGCCCTTTTTCCTGTTGAGGAATAAACATCTCCCATTCCAGAGTAAGACTATTTTGATTAGCCTTTATGATCCCTTCCATTTTTATGAAGCTGACATCAAAGTCGACCATATAACTATCCGGAGCAAGAGTATACTTATACTCAATGAATTTATCATCGTTAGTAATCAACCGAAGTATCACACTTTGCGATTGATTACTTACAATAAATGACTTTTGATCAGAAAGTGATGTGAAATACAAGTTATTTGTCTGAACTGCCCTGTTATCGGATGTGAAAAAGTTAAATCCGAATAGTGTTGAGTCTCCATTAAATAAAACAAGTGGTTTTTCATCTGAAGATTTATAATCTTTTAATGTTGCTGCATATACTTTTCCTCCTTTGAGTGAAATTATAAGCTTCAACTTATTATTTTCTAAGGTTATAAATTCGTTCCCACCTTTGACTGAATTCGAAAATACTCCAAAATCTACAGAATACCGGGCATTATCCGCCACCGGGTGGCTATGATTAGTAGTTTTCGTAACTGAACTATCCGGAATTTTATTCTCAAGCTTCTGGGAATCTGATACTATTCCAGGTTTAGCATTTAGCTCACTAATTTTTTCAATTACTTCGGGGTGGTTTGAATTAAAATTAATAGCATTAATATATTCCGTCCGGGCAGTTTCAAATTCTCCTTCAGCAAAACTTGCTTCCGCATCTGCAAGTTTCTTTTCTAATGCGCTATTTTTCTGACCATTATTAAAGATGCTAAACCCTATGAATATAACAAATATAAGAATGAGACCAACAATGGTATTTTTATCCATGACTTCATTTAAATTAAATTTGAGTTTGAGTTTATAGAAATATCAATTTTTAATGAAAGCACTCAGGGAGCTCTCACCTGACATATTCTATAAATTGAATGAAGATCTACATCCGCACTGTTGCTAATGAATAGAGTAATTAGCCAGGAACTGTTTTTAAAGATCCGATTTGAATCGATTTCCAGGGAATTAAGTTTTGCCTTAATTCGTTTGGGATCAAGTTCTACCTTGATTTGATGATAATCAAGTTCCAGTAGAATTGAAACAAGTCCAATAAACAGTAAGGAGTTTTCTATGGATAAAATTGAATTCAAGGTATTTTATATTCTCAATACGAATTGAAATAGAATACAATTAAGAACAAATATAATAATTTATAAGTCAACAACAATCAGATGATTTGCTCAAGAATCTGTCGTCTACTTTAGAATTGAATAACAAGTTGTAAATTATATCGTAAATGTCCCTCGTGCTCTGCGTTGGCATGTGTCTTTACACAGTCCCGGTAAGCGGGCAGCATTTTAGTGTCACGATAAAGTAGTCCAGATTACTGAGTCCCAATAAGTGGGCAGGATTTGTCACGGAATATTAATATTATCAATAAGTAATCACAGGATTCCTTTATTAGAGTCAATCCCATAAGCAACTTAAACAATTTACCCCAGATTTCCCATAATAATGGCGAATGTAATAATTCCCAATATTATAAGGAAAGAGTATGGATTTGCAAAATTCAAAGTCCATCCCATTCCTATATTTCTTTTTGGAACAACGACTCTGCAATCTTTTGGATTAAAATAAAAAATCCCCCATTTGTAATTATCAGGATTATTTCTCATTTCATCTAATTCATGTTGCTCAAATTGCGTTTTCATTTTTTTCAATTTTTAAAATAATAAACTGTATCTGAATTCATTTAATGTCCGCTAACCTCCCGGCAATAAAGGGAGGTTGTGTTGCCAGGCGCAGCCATCCGGCCGGTGGTCCTGGTACCCAGAGTACCCGGGGCCAGGAAACAGCCACGCCGTGCCCCGCACCGCAGGTCGGGGATGCAGAACTTAAATTGCGGGCAGGTGCTGGTGTCCGGGCGCCTGATTTGGCAGGATCTGTCATGGGAGCAGAGTATGCAAAAACCATGACGAGCTTATGAATTATACCGTCCGTATTAGTTGCTGTGTTTATGTTTTTTAGAATGAGATAGTTGGAGCTTTTAAGGTATTTGGATCGTTATTTAATATATGTTTATAGTTTATAGTCTCGATTGATTTTGGGATTATTTTAATGAGCACAAATCTGTCTTGCCAACCCTGTATACCATTCCAATAGTCCCGTTTCATTTTAATTAGTAATTCTCTATCATCAATAACTGATGCTGAACCGTTTATGTTGACATATCCTTTAGCAGTAAGATGATTTGCAAAATAAACACAGACTTTCGGATTATTTTTAATTTCTTTGACTTTACGGCTTGTTCTTGAAGTCGCAAACCAGATAATAAAGTCATCTTTAACAGGAAAAGGATTCATCGTCCGGATTTGGGGTTGTCCCAAGGAGTCTATAGTAACCAGTCCACAATAAGTTGTTTCATTAATTATTTCGTGAGCAGCGAGAATGATAGTATCTCTATCTACAGGGGATTGTCCATTCAATTCAGAATAATAGCAACTGGATGTTAAAGCAAGGACAGAAACCACAAATAAGCTGATTTTGTTTTTCATAGTTGTCGTTTAAAATTATGAATCATTTTCTATATGATCTCCAGGAAAGGATTTACCCTATTAAGAAATTAATATTTTGTCCAGGTCAGGTGTCACCATTGTTGCGCAAGGCAACGGTCGGCGGTATGGAATCGTCGGGGATTGCGGGCTTCGTCACTATCCACCGATAACGAACTTTGATGCGGAGCAGAAAGCTTGCATAACGACTTAATCATCAATGTTTTATACCGCTTGTTTGCAGCTGCCCTTTTGATTTGTAATTTAATTATTAAGCCAATTTATGTGTCAATACCGGAAAATAACTATCACTTTTTTATTGGCTCACGCAGATAATGAAACCGTTCACCTATTGCTATTCCTCCTTCAGGATATTTTATTGGCATATTGCGTGCTTGTAGCACCTTGATACATTTTTTTGGTTCTTCGTTCACAAGTTCATAACCCAATAAATAAATGACCTTTGGTGACAATTGGTCAATCAGATAAAGATAAGGTTCATAATCATTGTCCGTGTTAGTAGCCGTAATTATTTAACTGTCAATCAGCACAATATATATTTTAACGTAATTTATATATGACATAATGTAATTAATAGTTGCTATTATGTAATATATGCATTACATTTGTTTGATAATTTTAATCTGCTAAATATGGAAACAAGATTTCTTTTACCAAACAAATTCAAGCTGATTGGATGGATTCTATTAGTCCCATCGTCAGTCTTAGGCCTTTTTGTAATCTTTGACGAATTCAAGCTTAGTTTTCTTGAATTGCGGGTATTCACAATTTCTTCCGGTGGTTTTGCGCCCTGGGAAATTTCAAAAGCTTTTTCTTTCGAAAAGGAAAACCTTACGGCAACAATTATTGGAATTATATTCTTAGTAGGAGCTTTAATGGTAACACTTGCCAGGGAAAAGAACGAAGATGAATTCATATCTAAAATGCGACTTGAATCTTTGCTTTGGGCAACCATACTTAATTATTTAACTCTATTGTTTTGTTTCATATTTTTTTATGAGTTTGGATTTTTTTATGTAATGATCCTCAATATGTTTACAATTCTGATCCTGTTTATTATCCGATTCAATTATATGCTCTATAAATCTTCAAAATCCTTGAGGCATGAAAAATAGTTTAAAAGTTGAAAGAGCCATAAAAAATGTTACTCAGGAGGAGCTGGCAAAAATCATTGGTGTATCAAGGCAGGCAATTAATTCAATAGAACTTGGTAAATATGTGCCATCTACCATATTAGCACTTAGACTATCAAGATATTTCGATAAATCTGTAAATGATATTTTTAAGCTGGAGGAAAATGATTAATCTGGTAACGAAAACGTTTAATCCCAATTATTTTATAGAATCTACTGTTAATCAACAGTTACAAAGTATTTTTAATCCCGGTGGTCAGGAACAATCTGCCTTTTTCCGTTAGCATTACGGGCCCTCTGATTACATTGAGGAACTGTCACCCTATGTGTAAATTGTCACCCGTGTTGGCGCAGCCGGGCCTGAATGCTTACGGCCCGGAGTAATGTTAAAAGTGTTATGTGGCTGTAATGTATCTTTTATAGTTTATTTTTTATTTTTCCGACAAGTAAGACTGGATTATCTATTTCAGTCAGGGTTTTGTTAATTTCAAGTAATCGCGAATAAAGACTTATAGGAAAATCCTGTTGATTAAGTCCTTTTGTCACAGCTTCTTTAATATCATTGGGGGAATATATAACAATAAGTTTTCCATTAGGTAGTATAGTGGGAAATTTTATTGCCTCTTTGTCTGTCGCTTGAACTCGTCCCAAAAAGTCGTCCATAAATGATTTTACTTTTGCAGATTCTCCGGTAGATGTATTAAAAATGAAGTAGTCGGATTTGCTTTCAGTTTTTATTGCCCCTTCAGATACCCGTATAACATCTTCAGTTATTGAAATTCGTATTAATATAAAACCTGAGGCTTGAACACCAGGGAAAAAAATAGTCCGATCTCCCTTCTTTCTTATTGCACTTGGTGGATTATCTCTTGGGATACTGAAGTTAAGAGCCAGATATGGAACTAACTGATTATTTATAATACTAAATAATGTGTCATTATAATTAAAGCTGATTTTGAAAGTATTTCCACCTGTCATTAAACTACTAAATTGAAAAGTTTCCTGTTCATCTATTCCAAATAGCATCTTTTTATTATGGGGAATTCCCGAAATAAAATCGCCTTTTAAACTCTGAGAAAATAAAGCATAAGGAATTGAGTGATCATCAAGATGATTATTTGAAGTTCCTAAAATGATTGAATCATTGACTATAGAAAAAGAGTTCCATTTACCTCTAAAACATTTGTTTATTGTCTCAAGAAACTTCTCATTTCTGACATCATAAACGAGGAACTTTTGGTCCCGCTGACTGTCATCCACATACATAAAATCTCTCTTTTCATCTATGAAATATGTAGTGAAAACAGAAGTTTCCTGAGGTCCTCTACCTCTGTTTATAATTTTCTTAATAAAATCCCCATCAGCAGAAAACTTGTAAATGCCATTTTGGTCAAAGGCTAAAATGTAGTCGTCACTAACATAAAAACTCGATTGTCCCAATAATATATCCTTGTTAGTTTCTAATGGTATAATCCTAAAACTGTCAGCCAGTTCACTTAGTTTAAGATCAATTATTTCTTTTGGATTATCGACATTGATCATGAAAAGAGTGTCAACAGATACTTTCTCAGATGACTTTTCTATTGTGCCTTTACAGGAATAAAGTACAAATAAGGTTACGGCAATTGTAAAAAAACAGCTTGGCTTCATTTTTTAGGGTTTTACATTGTAAGAATAACTTATGGTACAGGAAAATAATTGCGGGCAAATGCGCGCTTTGCCCAACGTAGTTCCGGGTCCCCTGGACGAAGATGGGTATCCGGGTGCAACGGTCATTACAGATTGTCTTGGGTGCAGTAACAAAAGCAAAAACCGTGACAATCAACTTACCCTTGACCGTGTTATGGTTATTGTTTATTATAAATTTGTCATAAATCTCTCATATCCACTGCCTTCGAATATCTCTTCCGGATTCATATCTATGAGATCCAGGGTCAATGATGCAGGATTTTTTTCTTTAAATAGTCTTACAATATTGAATCCAATGTTATAACCGGTTCCAAAAGGTATATTATCGTCTCCAAACATTACTTTGTTTATTCTGTCATGCCCTTTTTCTAAGATTTCATCCTTTATACCTCTCCAAATTTCCGCTTCTTGATCTTTGGTTAAGAAATCTGTAAGGGGATTTGAAACAGTATTGTATTGTTCTGAGGCAAAAAGATCTGCCCGACCTTCAAAAACCAGATACTCTATCAGACTGAAGTCTGCTGATACCCAATTTCTCGAAGTCCATGTGCTATGGTGATATTCATGTGCTATGCAATACGGTAAAAAGTCTGTCCAGTTTTGAAATGTAGGATCAATTGAAAGAATGATTTTGCCACTTCCTGGAGTGATAGCGCTTATTGGTAGCTTAATCTTTTCCAGTGTTGGTCTATTCAGTGTGCTTGCGGGCAGAATGATGATTTTTGTATTGGGTCCGGGAAGTTCTTTTGTAATACTGGTTAAGGATTCCTGTATAATGGTTAATAAATCAGACGATTTAAGCAACTCTATCTCGTTCCTTAGATATTCATTTTTTTCATAAGGTACTTTTATAGTATTGAAGAGGAAGGCTGCTTCGGCATTGTCCAGAATTTCATCCTGGATAGGTTTGTAGATATATTTATTAGAACCTTTAACAATATTATTTTGCTGCTTATCAGATTCTGACAAATAGTTGTCCATCAGGTTAAAAGTTGTCAGGACTTCTATTTTTTGGTTATTAATATTGAATACGGTCCTTTCAAAATCAGGAACTTCCTCCTTGCAGCCCGTCATTACAAGTCCGATCAGGATGAAACTGAGAAATGGATGATTTTTTTTCATTTTGTCATTTAAAGTACACTAAGGTTTGATGCGTTATGGTTAGTTGTGTAAGAATTTATCTATCATGCAGAATGTCTGTATATTAACCATAACGTTTTCGGGTATGGTTCGTTGCCTGGATCGGAGCGCTTACTTATCCGGGTAAACGAAAGATAAGCAATTGAACAAACAACAACAAGAGCACTCTGCGGGCAAAGAACTATACCCGGTGTTATGGCGGGTAATTATTAGTGTTTATCCCGACGAAATAAGGAACCTATTATTTCAATAAAGGTTTTATCAAAATCTTTTGTCAACAAATACAACTGTATTGCAGCAATTCCTAACCAGGGTATCTGAATATAACCAAATGGGGTTATAAGTATTAAAAAGACTGACGTGCCTGTTAGTCCATATTTTACATATTTATGCTTGTTAAGTATCAATAATCCCATAGTAATCTGAAATAATGCTATTGCTAATATAAATAGAACAGGAACCTTTGATACAACCTCTGAAAATATTATCCTATAGAATCCTATAAGTGACTCTTCTCCCATTTGAACCGTAGATTGTGGATTGGTAATCGCATTAAC
Source organism: uncultured Bacteroidales bacterium (assembly GCA_963736675.1). Classification (GTDB taxonomy): domain Bacteria; phylum Bacteroidota; class Bacteroidia; order Bacteroidales; family VadinHA17; genus LD21. The sequence continues at coordinate 379,472 of CAVTPT010000001.1, read as the reverse complement.
GATGTTTATACCGATTGCCATTATTAGATAGAAGATACCAAGAAAAATGCGACCAATATCAGGTTTAACGATACATAATATTATCACAAATAGCACAAAACCAATACTCCAAATAATTTTTTCATCCATATCTTATATGTTAGTTAGGTGAAAATTAATTTCAGTGATTAATATACAATGTAAGCAATTCTATGCGACCTAACGGTTGGCGGTTTGATTAGGTGCCGTCGGAGCCTGCGCTGAGCGGTAGAGAAGGGTCGGGGTTGGCGAGTTTTTTGCCAGTCCCGGTAGGGGGCGCGAAGTTGTCTTGTCACGTTAAAAGCCGATTACATATGAGTCCCGGTAATGAAAACGTAGTTACTTGTCACTAAGTGGTAGTAATAGAATTGTTTAAGTCCAGTGATAGATGCCATCATTTCAATTCTACTACCATCAATATATCATTATCATTGTCCTTAATTCCTTTCATCTGATTAATAAGCATTTTCTTTTTGTCAGGATATTTTGGGACGGATTTTATAAACTTGTCTGATGCAAGGTATTTCTTCAATTCCATCGAGCTGATGAAATGATATGCTAATGAATCATTTATGTACTCAGGAATCAATTCCGGTCCTCCATCAATATCATTATCAAATCCCCATGCCCCTATTTCATTGAATCGTATCATTTTCCCTCCTTTGTTAATCAAAGCATTTCCGTTGCCTGTGAGCTTATCAAAAAACATGAAACCAGCTGTCGGCGCTCCATCTCCTTGTGGATCATCTGTAAAATATGCACAATAAAGAATAAAAACATATCTTGATGATTCATTAACACTGACCCAGAAATATTTAACGGGAATTCTTATGACCAATCCCCGTTCAAATATCATTTCAGGTGGCAATTTGTACTCCTTGAGATCAACGTAAAATTTTGGAATGATTTTATTATAGCTATCATACGTGTAAATAGTATCGTTATATTTCCCTTTAAAATGTAAGGTATTGTTGAACTGGTAGAAGAATTTCTGACCTGGGAAACTCATGGAGCGACCAAACGCAGGAGGGTCTTTCCATGTATTATAGTTTTTTATTGTCTGAAGAATATCTTCATTACCGTTTATTTCTGTGAAGACATATTTCTCATTACCTTTTGAGGGTTCACCGAAACACAAAAATATGCTGTCTCTTACCCACCATATTCTACCATATTCTTGATCAAGATTGATTGATTTCACAAATTTACCATCGAAAGAATATACCAAAATCTTTCTCAACCAGTTCAGTTGCAAATAAATTATCCTGTTAGACTCATCAATACTAAACTCACGAATTAAAGTATACTCTTCAGGTCCTCGGCCTACACTTCCTATATAACGTATGAAATTACCTTTTCTGTCGAATTGGGTCAACAAAGGTGTTCCATTGTGGTGTATAAAAATAAAGTCTTTAGTAAACATGGCATCCATTATCCTGCCTAATACAGATGTTGGGGTAGTTTCCAATCGTATGTATTCAACATTTTCCGCGATTTCAGAAACGGGGACCTTCATCTTTTTTTCAAATATTGCAGGGAAATCGATAGTGTAGAATAAATTGTCAGATTGAGTATTCTTAGCTCGATTAACATCCCCATTTTGGGAGGTACATCCAATTATCAGGGTCAGACTTGAAAATAGTATTAATCTATTCATAAGTTAGGTACCATAAATGTATAAGTAATTCTAAATTTCAAGAGATTGAATGGTTTTTGCAAAGTCGCGGTATGCTATCAAGGAATTTTGTACCGGTCATGAGGAAAATATTAATAGGAAAGTGCTTTTTATCTACCTGTAAGTAATTCAAACAAAGGATCATTTACATAGTAGTTGCCTGTCCCAAGTTTCTTTTTGGTTAGAAGTTTGTCATCTGCAAGCTGATTAAGATAATTTGCAGCAGTTATCCTGGATACATTTAAGTCTCGTTGAACAAACTCAATTTTGGTATAGGGATGTTTAAATAAATTGTTTAATAAATTTTGACTGTAAAACTTATAATTCTCTCGTAATGTGCTCTTATAGTGCATCATTAACTCACGTATTTGCAGGATTAGATCGATAGTTTCACGGGCAGTTATTTCAATACCCCTGATCATGAATAAGAGCCATTCTTCCCAATTGTTGGCTTCTCTTACATCTTGAAGTAATCGGTAATAATCAGGTTTGTTTTTAATGATGTATTTGCTTAGGTATAATATTGGAAGGTTTTGGAGTTTTTCATTGATAAGATAAAGTATGTTGATTATTCTGCCAGTTCTGCCATTGCCATCATAAAATGGGTGAATGCTTTCAAATTGATAATGAATGATGCACATTTTTACTAGTGGATCAAAGTCACAAATACTACGGTCATTTATAAATTTTTCAAGATTAGCCATCAGGCTTTTAATTTCTTCTGGATCTTGTGGAGGAGTATAAATGACCTCACCGGTTGAGGAGCTTTTTAACACAGTACCTGGCAATTTTCGAAATCCGGCTTTGTTTCCCTCAAGTTCCTCCTGAACCTGTAAGATTATCTTATTTGTAAGAAGCCCGGATTTTGAAATTAACTCAAATCCTTTTTTTGTTGCATTAATGTAATTCTGAACTTCCTTGGCATTTAGCGATTTGAAAGAATCAAGGTTTAAACCTGACTTATATAGGTCATCATGAGTTGTGATGATGTTTTCTATTGCTGAACTATCCTTTGCTTCTTGCAGCCCAAGTGTATTGATTAGAATAGTCTGGTTTGGGATAGTTGAAGCAATACCCTTTAATTCGGCTAACGCAGCATGGGCTGAAGGTAGACTCTTAAGTACTGGCCTGGTCTCAAAATCAATATCGAGTGGCAGTGGATTTAACTTCTTCTTCATTGTGTAAAGAAATTACAATTTTCTATACAAAGAAAACGTCTTTTGTAAAGAAAAGCAAGTTTTCTTTACACATTATAGTATGTCTGATAAGATTAAGCAAATATCTTAACGAAGGTCAGTGTGGTTCAGCATTAGCGGTAACGGCTCGGTGGACTGCAGTTGGCGTCCCGAGGATTCGGGATCGCGGTGGCGCTTGTGTTTGCACTCGTGGTGCGATGCAGGAATATGATGTTATTTGTTTATTCTCGCGTCGGTAAAAACCGTAACACCGGGAGGGAGTCCCCGGCGGGAGCCGGGGCGGGCCGTGGCGCCATCCACAAAACCGCCTCATTAGTTACCCTATTATCGCGCCACGGAGCGACTATTGCATATACCGACCTGTTGTGCTAAGTGCTTTAGTTTAAATCCAGAATGATAGCCAGGTTTTCTTTGACCTTAATGGAAAGACTTTCAGGTAATTCCCCAAGCTTTTTAAGTAGTCTCTTATTGTCAATTGCTCGCACCTGATCAATCATTATGTCGCAGTTCTCATTAAGATTTGCGGTACCCTTTTTAATATGAACTCTTAAGATTTCAGATTCTTTCTGAATAATTGTCGTCAGAGGACAAATTATTGTTGAAGGGTGAGGTATCTTATTCAGAAGATTTGTTTGTACGACGAGCACAGGTCTTGTTTTACCTGTTTCTGTACCTATTTGAGGGTTCAAATCAGCCACCCAGATTTCAAATCTTTTAACTTGCATAATCTATCTCCTCAAATTCATTAAGTACCGAAAGAGACTCGTCTTTTACCAGGGCAGATTCTTTCCTGAGTTTTGATTCTAAAAATTTACGCCTCTGAATTTTGTTATAATATTCCAGAGCCTCATTTATGTACCTATTTCTAGGTTTCTTAATCATGGAGAGAATATTCTCAGTTTCTACGAAGATAGAGTCGTCAATTTTTAATGATACTGTTTTCATTGCATAGATATTATTCTACAAATGTATATATAATGTGTATATACTATAAGTATATTTTAATAATATTTATCGTAAGTGTTTTGGCATTCAGCATAACGTTAGGCTGTATGTGGCGTTCGCGTCCCGGGAATTCGGGATCGCGGTGTGGAGAGCCAATTGCATATACCGACCTGTTATAGCCAGTGCCTGTTATTCAGTTCTGTTTTGGTTTCTTACAATTCTATTATTTTATTTAAATAACTGTGGCAAAGTAGTTGCCAGAAAGAGCTTGCAGTTCATCCATGTATGCCCACCCGGCACGAACATAGTCTCGAGATTGAATTTTTTGTCCTTGTAAATTGCTATAGTACGTTCAATAATCTGCCAATGTATTGATCACTTTCACCAGCATAAATAGTGAAAAGTTTAAGCTGTTTATTATAAGCCGCTACATCGGGGTTCCAGTTGCCAAAATTTGCATTGAATTCCGGGGTTTGTGTATAAGGTGCATAAGCGCATACATATGCAAACTTATCAAGATTCATCAGACCTATATTGAGGGTTGCTCCGCCACCGACTGAAAAGCCTGTTATAGCCCTGTTATTTCTATCGGTCAGAACAGGATAATTAGCTTCAATAAAGGGTATAATGTTGTTGATCATATCGTTTCCGAATGCTTTTTGACATCATCAGCCCTGTATTGGCATACGGCATTACAATTATCATAGGTTTACCTTTCCCTGGGCTATCAGGTTATCGGCAATAAGATTGGCTTTTCCAACCTTTGTCCAGGTTTCTTCTGTATCTGATCCGCCGTGAATAAGATAGAGTACAGGATACCTGTTTTACCGTTGACATCAAATCCCGGGGGAGTATAGATTACCAGCGTGCCTGTTCTATCCCTGGGCAGTATTATATGTACGGTAACTTACTTTTCCGTGAGGAACGTTCTGAAGGGAATGTACAAGAGGTTTGTCGCCTTTGATATCAACAAGACTGTGTTTAAAGCCTTCGTTTGAAAAAAGATAAGTGTTATTGGGATCATTAACTTCAATGCTGTCGACCCAGAAGCTATAAGGATAAATATCGGGTTTTGCAGGAGGAATTGTTATAGTCCATACGCCTGAAGCATCTTTAGTCATTTTAGCTGGTGCCGGCAGTATCTCGGTATCAAGAGAAACGCGTTTGGCGTTCCTGGCAGAAAACCTGAAAGTAACGCTATTGTCAGGATGTACTTCAGGTGATATGACGGAAGGTCTCTGGGCGATCAGGAAGGCGCCGGAAGAGACAAATATTATTAATGTTAATAGTATCTTTTTCATCTGTTTATATATAAGATCAGAATATTATTTAAAAAGTAAAGGTGCAGTGTTTGCAAGATATAATTTGGTATTCATCCAGGTATGACCACCTGTTGATATGAGAGTCTTATGATTGATGTTCTTTGCCTTGAGATAGTCGATGAATTCGGTTGTCTGTTTATAAAGAAAGTCCTCATTACCCACGCTGACCCATAATAATTTAAGTTTCTGATTGGTTAGTTTCGGATTTTCAACAACCTCTTTGAAATCACGTTCCAGTTCTGTATTTGTCAGGTATGCACTGTAGCAGCATATCCATGCAAACTTATCCATATTTCCGAAACCGGTTCTAAGAGTCTGACCTCCACCACGTGAGAAGCCGCCGATTGCCCGGTTTTCACTGTTGGCAATTACCCTGTAATTCTTTTCAATATAAGGAATAAGATTATCTACCAGGTCTCTTTCGAATGTCTTTGACCTCGCAATTGCCTCAGCGCTTTCCCTTCCTGCAGGGTCAGCCGGTTTAAGCCCTCCCTTTTGTTCTGCAATCCTGGCTTCAATATTACCATAAGGCATCACAATAATCATAGGCTTTGCTTTTCCTTCGGCAATAAGGTTATCAAGTATAAGATTAGCCTTACCTACTTTAAACCATGTTTCTTCGGTATCAGTAGTTCCGCCTATAAGATAAAATACCGGGTATTTCTGTTTAGGATTTTTGTCATATTCAGGTGGGGTATAAACAAGCACTGTACCGGTTGTTCCTTCAGCCGATGGGTATAACTCATAAGTTACTGTTCCGTGAGGAACATCTCTCATTGAATGTATCAGTGAAGAATCGCCGCGAACATCAAGCAGGCTGCCTTTGAATCGTTCATTTGGGAAATAGTACATATTACCCGGATCCATAACCTGGACGCCATCAACAATAAAATTATAAGGATAAATGTCGGGTTTAACAGGACCAACTGTTACACTCCATGAGCCTCTCGCGTCTTTAACCATCTGTACAGGCGCTTTTTCAGATTGCACACTCAGTTTAACATCCTGTGCATTTGGGGCGCTGAAGCGGAATGTCACAGTTTTATCGGGATTGATCTGGGGAGATCTCCCAAAGCCTCCGGAAGGCTGGCCGATTGCCCATCCCGAGAAACAAATGAATGCCCCGGCAATAAGCGAACGAAAAATTGTTTTTTTATTCATCCTGATACTCTTTATGTAATTGCTAATTTATTAATTCTGTTTAGTTATAACTAAATACTCACCATCGATGAATGCATGTTTTAACCTAATTCCTAATTCAAGTGCAAAATATGTTATAATTAAACCCATAATTGAGAGAATAGATAAACCTACTAACCGAAGTCGTAGACGAGCGTCATGGGGTACAAGCTGTCTGGGAGCCAGAAAACTGTCACGTCTTTGACCCTGACCGACCGGAGGGAGCGTCATGGGGTGCAGGAATTTAATTACAGGCAGATGCGTGCCTGCCCCTTACCGATCCCGGCACTTAAGTGTCGGGAGAGCGTCGGGGCTTTTCCCTGTCTGAGCGATGCGAGCGTCAGGGTGTCCGGGTGCAACAACCATTACAAATTTGTCTTGAGCGCAGGAGCAAAAGCAAAAAGTGTGACAACTTGTCCCGATTCATCGGGAAACAACTTACCGTCCGTGTTAGCTTGCGTTTTTTATTATTTATCATAGTGATATTTGCAAGCGAAAATTTGAAGATCATTTTCTTCAATCCTATATACAAGTCTATTAGTCTGATCAATGCGTCTGGACCAAAGTCCGGCAAGATCGAATTTAAGAGGTTCCGGTTTCCCAATCCCCTCATAAGGATTTCTTTCAATGTCCTTAATTAATGAATTAATTTTCTTCAGAGTTTTCTTGTCCTCTGTTTGCCAGGAAGTATAGTCCTCCCATGCATTTTTGGAAAACACTGTCCTCATTTCTATTCAATCAGTTTGTGCTCAGCCCTTTTGCCTGTCTTCATCTGTTCAATCGACTCAAAGAGTCTTTTGGCATTTTTCTTTGAGCTAAGGATATGGAGAGTCTCCATTATTGAATTGTATTCGTCGAGGGAAATAAGCACAGTTCCTTTTCCAGAACCTCTTTTGATTATGAGGGTTTCATTGTTAAACTCAACATTATCGAGGTAATTCTTTAATTCATTCCTGAATTCTGTATAGTTTGCTGCAATCATTTTAGTAATAATATTAAGTATTTATTCAAGTACAAATATAAGTACTTAACATCTGAAATCAAAATTCCTCGAAAATTTGTCAACCTATCAGTTGTTTTCGTTGAATGCAAGCTAACGTTGACAATATGAAACGGTTGTGTTTTCGGGCTGCGTTCTTATCCACCGAGGAAAAAGTTGATGCGGGAACCAAACCCTAGCAAACCACTGAACCCCAACTGTTTTATATTGTGTGTTACCTGCCGGGCTTTATTGTTTTTTATTTATCTATCCACTTTTTAAATTCACTAACTTTATCTTTACTTAGAATAAAATCATAAATGGGTTTGTCAGTTTTCAATTTAATTTTCAATCTGCTCGACGAATAATTTATAATATCACTTATCTCATTTATATTAATGATGCAATTTCTATTGATTCTGAAAAACTTATCAGGGTCAATCGTTTTTTGCAAATTATCGAGAGAATAGTCAACCGCATAATCTTTATCTGCCAGTGTTCTTAGAAATGTAGCTCTTTCCAAAATGTAAAAACAAGCAATCTCATTGTCGGGTATTGATTTATAATGTTCTCCTGTTTTAATCAAAAAACGGTTTTTATACCCTTTGTTCAATTCATTCAATAATTGCTTAACCACGTCGCTTTTAACAGAAGCCTTATAATGAATTGACTCAAACTTTTCGATAGCTCTGCGCAAAGCATTTTCTTCAATGGGTTTTAAAAGGTAATCGACACTGTTAACCTTAAAAGCAGAGAGCATATACTCATCATAGGCAGTGGTGAAAATAACGGGTATTTCAATTTTCATGGTTTCAAACAGCTCAAAGCAAAGACCATCGTCAAGCTGAATATCCATAAATATTAAATCGGGATTGGAATTACTTTGAAACCAATTTATTGTTGATTCAACAGATTCGGTAACCCCAATTACATTTATGCCTGTATCAATTTTTTTTAAAAGCCTTACCAGACCTTCAACGGCAGGTTTCTCGTTTTCTGTTATTAAAACATTCATGCTATCAAAGGTACTTTAACCAAAAAATTGCCTTCAGATTCTGTTACAATAATTTCTTTACCTGTAACCAACCTCACCCTTTCGTTAAGATTTTTAAGCCCGATTTTTGTAGAAACAACTTGTGTTGCCATTTTTTGGATATTATTTTTTACCACAATATACTGTTCCACTACGTAAACTTCAATTCTTAAAGGTTTCCCGAAAGTTGCCATATTGTGCTTTATTGCATTCTCAATTAACAATTGTAAAGATACCGGCAAAATTTCAAAACTGAGTTCATTTTTAATATCTATTGAAAGTAGAATCTTCTCTTCATTCCGTATTTGGTGAAGGTAAAAATAGTCCCTGATAAACCCAAGTTCATCCTTTAAAGGGACTTTTACTTTTGAGCTGTTATCAAGAATATACCGATAGATTGAAGATAATTTAGTTATAAAATGATTTGCAATTTCAGTTTGGGTATTTACAAGCGAAGACAATGTATTTAAACTATTAAATAGAAAATGTGGATTTACCTGGCTTTTTAAGGTTTCGTTCTGGAAAATAAGGTTTTGTTCACGCAGTTCAAACTCCCTTTTCATGGATTGTTGCCAGGGTATGAAGAAAAACATTGGTGTAGTAAAAAACAGGGCAATGGCCACTACTTTAAATACACCTACTGATTGTTTAAAAATTAAAGGTAAATCAGGGAATCCATCCCCTTTCGCTAAATTAAAAATTATAACAAAAAAGGCAAAAACGATGGCTGCCAGAATCATTGTAATTATAAAAAATAGCAGTAGTCGTGAAAGATAAATTAAAGTCAGTCCTTTGCGTGTATAATTTGCTTTGTATTCAAAAAGCCTGTTGGACAGGGGTGCAAGTATTTCCATCATTACAAACATCATCAGGAATGTAGCTATCAGAAACGATTTTGTTAGCTCGACCTTGATAATTAATCCCCAAATAGGAGTAAATGCAGTACAGAAAAGTAGGTACTTTACATGTTTGGCAATTCTTTGTGGCAAATACAGTTCTTTTATCCCTCGTGTTTTCATGTAGTCAAATTTACGATTTACTTTATTTAATTCTTTCAACTTTAAGTATCCGACTGGTACTGGCCAGTAGTTTATCAGGTAATCCCTCGATCTCCATTTCCTGTACAGTATTACTATACATTTCAGCATACTCAATTTGTTTATTCTCCAGAGAAAGCCAGGTCTTCCCCCAATAAAGTTCACTGCCCTTTGATTTCATTTTATCAGAACGTAATTCCAATTTATTATCTAAAGCCCTGTATTCAATAATCGCACACAGTTTATTGTTTTTCAAGGCAACTCCTATCCAGTTCAATTCTATGTTAGTGTGATTATATGTTCCGATGTCAGCCATTTCAAAAGATCCCTGAATATCCGGTATTACATAGGTTTTGTCTGGTTGCAGGGAATCAAAATAATTCCATGCAAATCCTTCTATTGCCATCATATCCCAAATTAAATTTCTTGAATAAACATTATTGGTATGAATTGGGAAATTTTTGAAGAAAGACTCTTCCATCAGATGAGTAGATGGAATATACTTCAAGTTTTCCATATAATCCTGTCTCGCCCTCTCCTGGTATGATTCAGATGGACTGTTTACCTGAGCAATAAAAGCATTGTTCCAACATACATATCCACTATCCAAACCCCTGGTATATTCACCTGTTACTTTAATCTTACTTCCCGGATTTCCATAAATATCTTTATTGAAGTATTCGGCTGTCATTAAGTACCTTTGAGGCGTTTTTTCATCAAGTTCAATTCCCGGAAGACTTTCAGGGAAATTTTTAACCTTAATGTATTTCTGACTAAATAACGAACTGGGATTAACGATTAGAATCGTTGTTAAGAAGATACCTGCTAAAAAATTTGTTTTCATATTTTTTCATTTTAGTTAACCATTTATTGAATCAAAGTAAATTCAATGAATAACCAAACGAAAAAAAGAATTGCGGAATCGCCTAATAATTATGCAGAATAGGAAGATATACTTGTTAAATCAAAAGTCAGACTTAGAAATCTATTCCCAGAGTTCCGGTACTGCCATAGCCTTGCAGTTAACGTTAGGCGGCATGTGCAGTTGGCGTTCCGAGGATTCGGGATCGTGGTGGTGCTTGTGTTTGCACTCGTGGTGATGTGTTGAGATTTTCGGTTCGGTATAAAGTTTTCAGTATTAGCAAAAACCGTGACACCAGGCGGGAGTGCCCCGCGTCAGTGGGCCCAGCCTTACGGGGGGCTAATTTTGCGAGTATATTGTCCGCGATATTCACCGTAAGAAGGCAATTGCATTTACCGCCTGTTATCTGCTGTTGCAATGACTTTGGATTTCTTATACTAAATATCATTTATGATTGTGAGGGCAGAATTGTTTTCTAATTTGGAGATTGCCTCTCGTATTATCCTGGCGGTATTTCTACAATTCATACGACCACTTCCGTCTTCATCAAATGCATTGTCATATGCCCATTCCATTCTTTCAAGAGATTGCTTTAATGCCTTTAAAGATATTGGTGCTGCAAAAAGGCCATATTTTTTTATTATTTCCGATAGAAGAACAAGTTCTTTGACAGCAGACTCAGAACCACCAGCACTACCTTTTTGTTTGCTGATTTGCAAAAACAGATATTTTAATAGAATATTAAAATCCGACCCTTTCCGGATCAGTAGTTCTGCTATAACAATATGCTCCTTTTCCCAGGCAACGACCAACGGAGTTTTATGACCTGCATTTTTTGCATTGATATCAGCACCGGCATTAATAAGCATTTCCACTATTTCTACCTTGCCGTTCTTACATGCATTAATCAATGGAGTATTCCCATTTTTATCTTCTACATTCAGGTCAGCCCCTTTTTCAATTAGCAATCTGATGACTTCATAAGAGTTTTTTTCAGAAGCTATAATTAAGGATGTTTCCCATTTTTCATTCTTTGTATTAATATCAGCACCTTTTCTAATTAGAAATTCAATAACTTCTTTGTTACTGTAAGCAGAAGCATAAGTCAATGGTGTATTCCCCCATTTATTAACAGCATTTACATCAGCTCCCTTGTTTAAAAGTAATTCTATAATTTCTTTATTATTATCAAAGTATACAGCAGATAGTAGAGCTGTCGAACCAAATTCATCTCTTGCGTTTACATTCGCGCCTTTTTGAATCAGTAGTTTAGCAATTTCATCATTTCTGTAGTCAATAGATACACAGTAATGTAGTGGAGTAAAATTATGCCAGCCAACATCTTTAAAATCTATTTCAGCGGGTTTTGAGAACATATTTCTACTGAGAAAACTAATTACTTTTTTTATTTGCCCTTCTTTACAGGCAAGTAACAATCGTTCGTTTTTTTTATTCATAATTATATTCTGTTTTGACCGGCAATTACAGATAACGGTTACGTATATAAGCTGTTACGTTGTCAAAGCGCTTACTTATCGGATACACCAAGGTAGCCAGGTGAACTGACTTACGCAACCGACCGAAGGGAGCTCACGCAGCGCGACGGAGTAAACCCACGGCCAGCAATGGCTTATACACTCTACACCGTGTTTTAATAATACTTTCTACAAGTCCTTACGATCAAAAATGAACCAAATGACCAAAAGCAAGTAGCAATTCCAACATAGAGGCTGACTAAAATTCCAAACCCCTTGAATAATTCAAATTCTTTGCTTGTTAATAGTTCCAATTTATATGACATCAAATATGAAATTAAAAAAAGTATGGTAAATCCCGCACTAATCAATAAAATATGGATTGAGATCTTATTTTTAAATTCGACCATTTCAAAATTCTTGTGTTTTCTAAAATAAAACAGACCAAGAACCAAACTGATCAATATACTCAAAACCAACGCAATGTATCCATAAATATTTTCTGACAGGCTTGTCCACTCTGAAATGGTCACAAATAAGAAGAAAAGTAAAACAAACAAAATGATAGCAAAAAATACTATTGAAATTAATTTCGACTTAATTCTTCTGGTCGAATAAATAAATTGTGTTATAATGAAAAATGCAACAAATACAGTTAATCCAGCGATAGTTTGTAATGGCACAAGCCAAAGGTTAATCTTTTCCTTATAACCTAAATAGAGAATAGCCGCAAACATGATGTAATAAATACCCAGGATTGTCAAAATAGATTTTTTTGTTTTCATTGCCTTAAATGTTTATCGCTGAGAAGAGTTTTTTCAACATGGTGTATAACGGCCTGAGTCAGGCTTTGGCTTTTTTTGTCCGGGTACAAAATTGTCATGGCAGATCAACCTATATTTTGTGCAATGAAATCTCTGATGAGAGGTTCTGCACTTTCAAAGTCTGATTGTTGGATGAAAAGGTCTATTGCAGATTGAACGCCTCCAACAAATCCAACCTCAATTCCTGATTTGTAGTTATTTTGAATTACTGATTTGATCCCAATTTCATTAAGTAGATCTTTGAGGAGAAGTACCGTCATCTCAGTGCCAGTGTAAATCCTGACCAATTTGTTTTTTTCTTTCATATATAAAGCATTTAACCTGATTATTGATAAGTTAGACTATGTCGTTTTATTCAGTTTTTGATCCTGCCGTATCCAATGCAGCTGAAGCCTGACGGCCCTGTAATCATTTCAATTTGACGACCATTATCACTGGATTATCAGCTTCATATAATCCATTCAACTGTTTTATCAGAATTTCCTTTTGTTCCGGGTATTTTGGAGTTGGTCCTAAAGATTTATCCATAGCAAGATATTTCTTAATATCAGCAGCTTCAATATATTGAAAGGCTAAAGAATCATTCGTGTACCCGGGTATAAAATCTGGCCCGCCATCCAGATCATTCACAAATCCTATTTTCCCATTCTTGTTTTTTAGAGTGTTCCCGGTTTTTGTTTTTTTATTATAACATATATATCCCTCATTTAGTAACATTTTTTCATCTGGAGAGGGAAAAGGTGCGTAATGAATAAATACATACCCAGATGTTTCATTTACACAATACCAATAATATTCTGAAGGGAACACTTCTATTTGCCTCTCGAATCGCAATTCATCGGGCAATTTATACTTGCCCATATCAACAAGGAATTTGGGAATAATTTTATTATTAACATAGGAATAAATGGTATCATTATACCATCCTTTAAAATGTAAACGATTATCAAATCGATAAAAAATACTTCTGTTCCTAAATCTTACAGAAACTATAGGAGTTAGTTTGTTTTTCCAAAAACAATAATTGTTTACAGCTTGAAGAATATCACCATTACCGTTTATCTCCGTGAAAACATATTCCTCATTGCCTATTGTTGGTTCACGAAAACACATAAATAAACTGTCCCTATTCCAAACAATTTCAGTATCATCACGATCAATATTAATTGATTTAACATATTCTCCATCAAAGGAATAAATCAAAATCTTCTTTATAAAGTTCAAGTGTATGAAAATTAACTTATTCTCTTCATCAATACTAAACGCCCTTATTCCAAGATATTCTTCAGGTCCCCGGCCAATGCTACCAATGTTTCTTATAAAATGTCCGTTTTTGTCAAATTGCGAAAGCTGAGATGTTGTCCCATTGTGGTATATAAAAAAATAGTCTTTTGTAAACTTAGCATCATTAATACTTCCGAGTAAGGATGTTGGGGAAGTTTCCAAGACAATGTATTTAATACTATCCGCAATATCCGAAATAGGTACGTCCCTCTGCCTTTTCAGCATATCGGGGAAGTTAATCGTGTAAAATGGATTGTCCGATTGGAAGTCCTTATTATCTATATTTTTATCATTTTTAGAGGTACATCCCATATTTAGAATGAACAACATCAAGATCATTTTACTTTTCATTGGCTAAGAATTAATATTTGAAAAATATTGTTAATTGAGCTTTTTGATAATAAATCCGGGATTAGAGTAAGGTTAAAAAGCTTATTGCACGCTCCAGCCAGTAAGCTGCTGGGCAAATTTTGCGTTTGTCCCGGTAAAACAAAACTTTCTACTTTAGCCGGCTGTCCCATTTAGTGGCAGGGACGGGCTGTAAGGCTCTTTACGCAAACGTATGCATCAAATTGTATTACGGAATTTAATGTTTGCGTAATGGGCCTGACAGCAGAAGGTACAGTTAAAACTATGATATCAGATTGATTTTTTGAAAGGAAGCTCATTACCTGTTATTATTGAATTGCCATATACGTCTCTAAATCAGGCTATTTTCAATTATTTTAAGGAAATATCTTTTATATCTTTCTCCAATTGAAACTTTATGATTCCCCAAGGTGACATGGTTATTCTCTATCTTATCAATTTTTTTGATATTAATTGCTGAAGAATTATGGATCCTGACAAATTGATTTTTTGGAAGTTTAGTTAACAACTCAGAAAAAGTAATTCGTGTTGTATGGGAACCTTTTGTTGTAACAAATTCCAGATAGTTTCCGCATCCTTTTAAAAGTAGAATATCATTATAAAGAACCTTGATAATTTTACTTCCATCTTTTATGAAAATGAATTCCCCGGTAACCTTATTCTGAGAACTATTTTTAATAGCTTTTTCGACACGGTTAAATGCAATGTGAAAGCTCTCAAAATCAAAAGGTTTTAGAAGATAACCCAAGGCTTCAAACTGGTAACTTTCAACAGCATGGCTTTCATATGCGGTGGTAAATATAACATAAGGTTTAATCCTCAGTTGTTTCAATAATTCCATACCAGATATTTCAGGCATATTGATATCGAGAAATATCAGATCAACTGGATTGTTTCGCAAGAAATCAAGAGCTGTTATTGGATTATGAAAACTACCAACCAGATTCAATCCTTCCAATTTCAAAGCATGCATTTTTATTACTTCAATAGCTTGCGGTTCATCGTCAATTGCAATAGCTGTTATCATTTCCTATTTTAATTTTCATATCAACACTAAATGCAAATTCTTCATCTTTTATGCTTAAGCTATGCCTATTCGGATATATAAGTGCAAGTCTGGATTTTACATTTTTGATGCCTATTCCAAATCCTTGTTCTGTTATTTCAGTCCTTTTTACTTTACTAATAGAATTGTTACAGGTAAAAAAAATGGCTCCGTCATTACAACTTATATCCATATTAATCATTGACGCTTCTCCGGGGTGGATACCATGTTTAAAGGCATTCTCAACAAATGGCATTAAAAGCATTGGGGCTATAAAACGTCCTTCAAGATTTTTAAAGCTTAGTTCAACCTTTTGTTCCGATGAGCATCTGGCAACTTGAATGTCAATAAAGTCTTTAATGTAATTTACTTCCTTCTCTAAGGGGATAAAATCTTTTTTTATATCATTCAACATGTACCGGATCAGATTAGATAGTTTAACTATATTTCCAGCAGTATTTTCTGCATTTTCTTTTAACGCAAAGCTATAAATTGTATTTAGTGAGTTAAATAAAAAATGGGGATTCACCTGAGATTTTAATTGTTGTAATTCAATCTCATTTTTCGTTAACAAGTATTTCTGCTCCCGGAACTGATGTTTAACTAAAGCATAGAGGGAGGCAAATGTCAAAATTGTGACACTAACAGCCACGATTGTAATAAATTGCAAATTGGAAACAGCAGCAAGTGCACCACAAAACAGTAAAAACTCTAAAAGTGTGATTAAAATGAAATTATTTAATTTTTTAAATTTCAAGTAGATAGGAGAAGTGTAAAATGAATGGAAATAAAATAATATCACGCTTCCAATAAGTGTAATATCAAGGAAGATCCCTGCAAAATATGATGAAATAAATAATACCAAAATAAGTACACAATGAATAGTAAGTTCAGTACGATTTTCTTTAAAAATTAGCTTACCAATGATATTGAAGTTATCTCTCGCTTTCGAAGCCAGAACTCCATACATAAATGAAATGACAAACAACGATAGCATAAAATAAAAGTTTACCTCATAAAAATTCTCTATGTTGGTTCCATAACCGGGACCATGATATCGGATTTTAGAGAATACATAGATTGAATCAGGCCAGGATGATATTCGAGCAATAGTTAACAAAACTGCTCCGATTGAAAACAGACCAAATGTCAAGACTACATATCTATTAATGAGCTTTTTTTCTAATAAGATTGGAACAAATGCCAACGCATGGGCGTAGAATACTGTAAATACAAGTGCAACTTGAAGAATCTGCCAGAATACATCTGGGTCAGATAAACCGATCCACAGGAATGATATAACAATCGAAAGAACAGCAATAATGATATGAAGAGCTGGTTTAAAACATCTGTGATTTATGAAATTATATATTGTTGCCATGATGAAGTTTTTTAATTAGTTGACTTTAATTTCCCTGTTCTTTTTTTCGAATCAGGTCAATGGTAAAATTTAATATCCTGTCATCGCCAGAAAAGAAATCTTCAAATTTAAGATCGATAGGATAATCAGGGATTACGCCTCTTCCCCATAAAAGATCTGATTTTGATGTTTTATAAAAGACACACTTCACCAAAGGCATGCGCATTGTTAATCCGGTATTCGCGATATTTACAGAAGCAAATTTGACTGCATTCATTTGACTAATAGTTGTACCTGTTTCCTGTCCAATGATTACACCTCTTCGGTTCATTTTAACCAGGCCCGCAAAGATAGTTGATGCAGACATTGAATTTGCATCAGTTAATACATATAGAAGCCCCTTGTAATTGATCGAATCATTAACAGGTAAAACCGACTGGTTGTAGAAATAGTATCCATCGTTATTGTACTGATAATCACTAAACATGTCAGACATTTGCGGTAGATAATTGTACGTGTACTTAAAGAAATTGTAATCCTGTTTTTGTACTTTTGAGTAAAGCAAATCAGTGTATGGTTTTGCTGCCAACATCCCGAATAAGTCAAAGATTTCACCTCCTTTATTGCCTCTTAAATCTATAATTAGATATTGATAATTTTTTTTGGAAATTTTGCTTATAAAATATCTTATTGAATCTTTATCTGTATCATAAAGTTCAAAGGTCTTAATCCTGAGGTATGCAATCCCGTCAGAAAGAAAACTTGTTTTATATCTGAAATCCTCACGTGAATATTGAAATTCCGGAAAGTAGATGTCCTCACGAGTTAACTCTTTACAGGTAAAATTTGTCAGAGTGTTATCTGCGAATTTATAGGATATATTACTGCCTGATTTAAGGTTATATACATCGCAAAATAAGGGAGCCATATTTAATAGAAGAGTTTCATTTCGAACGGATTCAATATATCCATCTGAACCTGGAATATAATCTTTCAGTTTATTAATTATTGTTTGAACTGGAATTCCATTGATTTCGATTATTTCCTTATTAATAAAGCCTTTAAAATCCTTTAATGCTACATAGGTTTTTACTTTACCGTTTTCCAACCCAAATAATACAGGCGGGAAGGGAAGCATGCTAACATCTCCGCACCCAAAAATTCCTAAATGACTATCACCAATTGCTACAAGCAGGGGTGAAAGTAGTTTGCGTAATTCTTCTGATGTCATTGGAATTGAGAGCTTATCAGAAACTGAGTCAAAAAGATGATCTATTGTTTCTTTGTCAGAATAGTCATAAAGGCCAGGATGTCCTTCTTCCAATGATTCACGGACAATCCGCAATGCTTCTTTTAGTTGCTCAGGGGAATGCTCCTTTGTTATATAATCGGAATAAAGATCCTCATTAATAAATGAACTTATTAATCCGAAAATAGACATGGGATCAATTGATTTAGAGTTTTTCGAGACCGAGAACATGATACATGGCTTTTGTATCTTCTGGTAGGCATAGCTCATAAATCCAAGTATCTGACCCTTTTTTATTAATTCTCCGGACTTAAATATTATTTTAGGATCAAGACCTCTTATTGTATATATTTCCCCATTATCAGTCAGTATTGATATAGTGACATTTACATATTTTGGATCTGCTTTCCCCTTTAAATACTCTACAAACTCATTCTTTTGTACCATATATGACCTGGCTGCATCCAGGGTGCTCCCTTGAGAATAGCTTAATGAAGACAAGTAACTAATTTTACAATTATTTATTTTACCATCTGTTGGAGCAATAATCACATCTCCTTCTTTTCCTGCTATAAAAAGACTAGAAGTATTTCTCTCATTTTCAATGTACTCTTGGGGTTGATAAAGAATGCTTTCGCCAATAACTTTATTCTCTAATGGCCAGATAGCTTTTCCCTGACTCATGAGGACAAAGGAAATTGTGAAGAAGATTAAAAGAACTAAAATTGATTTCCGCACCATAATACTTAAGTTTTAATTAGTAATGGCGCAAACATACTTCTGACATATATTTTATTAAAAAGTTTGTGACCGTTTGCCAAATAAATGTGATAGATCACGAATCCGAGCAAAGATTGTCGTGCTATGTTAATGTTGTCCAGATGGCAGAGTCCGGGCGGGCTAAGCAGCAATTGTTTTGAAGCGCAGGGATGGTTGCAGGGAAGGGCTTCAAAACTCTTGCGCACGCGTCGGAGGTTCAGGTGTAATGAGGACTTGAGGTATGCCGTGTCCCGCACAGCAGGTCGGGGGCGCATTTTTTGCACCCGCCCTCCTGCAAAAAATGTGATAAGCAACTTACCCTTTTTGTCCGTGTTAGATGGCTTATTTTTTTTTAGTGTTGGAATTTGATTTCGAAAATATATGGCCAGAATTTTCCAGTCACCATTATTCTGTCCTTTTTTGGGTCAAAAGCTATCCCATTAGTAGACTCGGATTGTGGATTTTCTTTTCTTGCTTTCAAAAATAGTGTAGTCAAATCAATTAATCCAATAATTTTACCATCAGTAGGATCTATTTTTGCGATATAATTTGTTGTCCAGATATTAGCGTATATGAAACCATTAATAAATTCTAACTCATTTGCGTAAAGTGTTGAGGTACCATTATATGTGATATTTATTTTCTTAATCTCTTTAAAACTATTTGGGTCCCAATATGTAATGTAATTTGTTCCATCACTCATAATGATAGAACTCCCGTCAGTTGTCATCCCCCAACCTTCTTTATTTGAGTAGTTGAATGTTCCTGTTTTCTGAAAGTTTTTTGAGTCGTAAATGAATCCTATTTGATTTTTATATGTTAGTTGGTAAAGTTTTTCATTAAAGAATAGGATGCCTTCACCAAAATATTTATTTCTATCAATCTCTATTTTTACATCAATTTTGCCAGTCTTTAGATTAACTATCCCAATTACAGATCTGGTATTTGGATAATTTTCTGGTGAGCCAGTACTTTCGTAAAGTTTATTATCGTGGAATAATAATCCTTCGGTATACGATTCAATACTGTGCGGAAAAGTTTTTTCTAACGAATATTCGATTATTGCGATCCCATTTAAGCTTCTTTGCTTTGGTTTATTTTTTGAGTTCGAATTGTTGTTGCAGCCAATGAATAACAATGCCATTTGGCAAATAAAAAGAAATCTAGTCATTATTTTCAAAATATGGTTCAGTGCTTTATCTCGTTGTCAGTCAGCTAAATATTTCAGCTAACGTCCGCGTGTATGAGCCGTTGCGTGGCCAAAGCGCTTTGTGGTCGAGTTACCACAAGGTAACCAAGAATAAGACCGAACACGACGAGCAAACCCCCTGCCAGCAATGGCTTATACACGCTGTTGTGTTCAGTTGTTATTCATTTTCTTTTCAAATTCAATTAATTCAATCGGGGCTCCGTTATGTTCAATCATTGCAACCCTTATCCCATCACCAGGTGAATTAGGTGGAGTTAGAATATTGAAGTCGAATCTGGCAAGTTCCAAATCCAGATCATCAACTTCAAAGGCTATATGAGGAACCATTTTGATAAGATCATGAATGGGACTATCATTGTCAAACCGCATCCATTCAATTCCGTATGGACTTGTATTAAATCCGGAAACATACAATTTAAATTGTGGAATATACTTCTCTCCCTTCAATAGCCTTATCTGTGGGTATTCCTAAATGATGATATCTCCAGCCCCATTCTGATGTCGCTAATGGAGGTTCACTTTCCTGTCTTTTTATATTCATGTTTAGGTGTGTCTGTTTTTTTTACAATTGAACACAACGTTCAGGCGGTATGATTAGTAAGCGTTACTGAGTGAACGGAGGCTGGAGCAGTATCTTTTGCTTTTTTATTGGATCCTGGTACCAGCCGTAGTGAGCGAAGTACGGTGTAATTTTTGCCATCTTTCAGCCGCCGTAGCCTTTTTAGAAACCAAAAGATTTAAGCGAAGTTCTCTGGCGAAGGCGGTTTGGTACAAAGTGATTAGTCCCGGTTCTATTCCGGTACAATCTCCCAGCGGCCAAAAATGCTTATAAATTTCTGAGATCATCCTTATCCTGGTGCCCTTCCCCGGAGAAGTGCAAAAATTGTGACGAGCTTATTAATTATACCGCCCTTGTTACGTGTAGGGCTATTTTTAAATTATTTTAAACAAAAGGTAAAATATATTTGTCTATTTGTAAAGTATGTTTTACATTTGTTGGAACCAAAACTCAAAACTATGAAACCAGGGAGCTTCTTACTGCCTCATTATTTTCAGAAAATTGGATGGGGTCTTTTTGTTTTCTCATTTATTTTTCTGTTCGGATCTCTGTTTGCTTTTAATACTTTAAAGCTTTTTAACCAGAACAACTCTCATTATGCAACACTTATTCTGGTCTTTATCCTTATATTTTCGGCTTTCTTCGTAGCTTTTTCAAAGGAGAAAAATGAGGATGAGTTAATCCTGAAAATAAGATATTCATCCGTTGTCATAACTGCTTACCTGGGATTTATCATTTACATGATTATGTTGATTATTTTTCAAATTAACCGATCTTTTGAGCTATTCCCAGGAACATCTGCAATCACTTTAGCATATCTCAATCCTTTAACAATGTTTCTCATTTACATAGTCGTTCTTCGGACTAGATTATTCATCTTTTATAAATTGAATAAAAATGAAGAATAATTTAAGAGTCGAAAGAGCTATACTCAAAATCTCGCAACAACAATTAGCTGAGACAATTGGAGTTAGTCGGCAAACTATCAATTCAGTTGAATCCGGAAAATATGTTCCATCTACCATATTAGCTCTTAAGATTGCGAGATACATCAAAAAACCGGTCGAAGAAATTTTTGTACTTGAGGTAAATGACTAATCTCCGGGCAGAATCTCCTTACACCCAAAGGCCCGGCAATATGGAGGGCCGGGCGTAAATTCACTATCCCGAGTACTCGGGACGGGACTGGTACTTTGGCCAGAAAGTTGTTATGCCGTGCACCGCGCGACCGGAGTGAGCAGCGGGGGTGCAAGGCATTCCTTAGCTAAAGTTTCGGAGTCCGAAGGAGGGTATGCCGTGTCCCGCACCGCAGGTCGGGGGCGCATTTTTTGCACCCGCCCTCCTGCAAAATATGTGACAAGCAACTTACCCTATAGCACTTATGATAAAATCATAGTCTCTGGTACGATATCTATAATTATGTAAATTAAAGTTCGTAAATGACTTAAACTTAGAGACTATGCTAACTCAAGTTACGAAAAAAATTGATTTCAATGGTAACCCTCTCTTTATAGGCCTTGTCAGGTGTAGGATTAATTCTTACATTATCTCGTTAGAAGGTAATTGTGTACTACTCTCTCCTTCCTGTACTTGAGTTTCCTCCATGAAATCTTGGAGAGCCTGCCCCGGATAATAATCCTGTTGAGTTAGTTCTGAATGAATATACTATTCCACTTCGCCCATCCTCGGAATACATGTCCATACTTGCAATGTATAAAGTTCCATTATTTGAAATGGCAGGAGAACAATAGGTTACATCTAACTCAAGCTGTGCTGACCAAATTGTTGCGCCAGTTGCCATATCAATTGCATGAAGTCGGCTGTGCTTAGAACCCTCATTCCCACACTCAGACCCTACATATACGACCCGGTCATTTCCCAAAGCGGGAGATGAGTAAAGATCTGCTCCAATTACGTTTTTCCAAAGAATACCAGAACCGTCACTTTTAATGGCGTAAATCGTTTGTTGGTCTTGACCACTTGGCTCTTTCCAATGAGTTCCTATGTAAATATTATCATTATCATCAACGGCTGGCGTAGCCCTGAATTCGGTTTTCCCAATCATGTCTGGAATTATATATTCCCATATTTTATTCCCATCAGATGTCCTTAAGGAATACATAGTATTTGCGCTGGGAACAAAGATTTTTGAATAGTCAACAGAGAAGGCAGGGCTAGATATTCCATAATCATTTTCCATAGTAAAAATCCACCTTTCATTACCATTTTTATCTATAGAAATAACTTTATTCTCTGATTTGAAATAGATATTGCCTACAGGGTCTATTATTGGAGCATTAAAAATTTTATAAGGTACAGCATAACTCCATATTTCGTTTCCATTAATGTCAAAAGCATAAAACTTTTCACCACCAATATAAATTACATCATCAACTGAGATTGCAGGATTATTAAAAAATGCATTTCCTTGACTGTCTATACTTCTAGACCATCTGAATTTCCCGTCTTTATCCAATGAATATATTTTATTAGTTGAATAACCTATATTATTAGTTGTTCTTCCTTCATTTACGACAAAGTATATATTACCAACCTTATCTAATGTAGCTGATCCAGTAACTTCATTTGGACCCAAAGAGTATTCCCAAATCTTGTTTAAAGACGCGTCAAATTTAAAAAATGAATTATCGGTAGCGGGAGCATATGGCTCACCTCGGGATGTGCCTATATATATATAATTATTTACAATAGTTGGAGGATTATAATAATACCCCACAGATCCTTGCGTAAATGTTTGCAGCTGTCTCTCAGATACTTTAATTTCATCTTCTTTATATTCATCATCTGAGCAGCTCCCTGGAAGGAACAGTACCACTATTAAAAATAGTGCATAAATTAATCTTGAATTTTTCATTTCTATCGTGTTTATTGTTTAAATGTAAATGCAAAACCCGGTTATTTTTATGAATGGATCTATTTAATGTTCTTTTAGGCCTTACATATTTATCCGGACATATAGTTAAGCTGATTATTATTAAATCCATTTATTTGTCTTGGTTAAATTTCTAAAGTTACAGAATCGCTGTCATTTAGTAATCCAGGGTTGGCAAAATAAATGTGTTTGTAGGCGTAGGAAAGGGTTGAATAGATGGGTTGCCAAATTCTTACTTATGAGTTGATTATCTTTGATTTACGGCTTGATATCTTACATATGATGGCCCGGCAATATGGAGGGCCGGGCGTAAAGTCCCGTCCCGAGTACTCGGGATCGGGATAGCGAAGGAGCCTGTCTGCAGGGGTGGTGTGTTACCCGACGACAGCACCGCCACAAATATGTCCCGGCAGGCCAGAAAGCTGCCAGGCTGTGCCCCGCACCGCAGGTCGGGGGTGCAGGAATTAAATTGCGTGCTGATGCGTGTCCGGGTGCAAGAACCATTACAAATTTATCCTGAGAGCAGGAGCAAAGTAAAAAGTGTGACAAACAACTTACCCTTCTTGTCCGTGTTATAGTGCATTTTAGATTTTCTTTGAAATTGTATCCCGTTGTAGCCAAACAGATTATAATTAATCCATTTTAATGAAGTTTTGGTTTCTACTTCTATATTGTGACACTTTAAATCCTTTTACAATTCCATTATTATCACGATAAAACTCTAGTGAATTTATAAACCAGATAGCCTTAAAGTCATCATTCCAAGCAGGCTGCAATGAAATATCACCGTGGGTCAGATGTCTCGCTAATAATGTTCCATTCTTAATGTAGATTGAATATTGGGTCTGTAATTCTTTGCTATAATATTCACCAATAAAATCAGTTAAGGTGGGAAGTTTTGCTATCGGTTTATCCTCTACTTTGGGACAAGTCATGTTGGAATATATCAATTGTGTTATTTTCCCTTTGTTATCCCGTTTAAAATCAAATGTAGCTCCATAATCCTTTATCCAAAATATCGAGTCTGATAAAACTCTCATGGGAACAGCATATCCACCAGTGGCTAAGGCATTGAGCTGATTTTCTTTACGTGATATAGTTACATACCAGGCTGATGCTATTTTATAAGTACCAATATAATTTTCCAAAACATTATTCGGTAGGATAATAGAATCGATATCATTCATATCCATTTTTTGCTGTAAGGGTCGAACCTCAAATTGATCCTTTAGATAGAGATCAGCGACTTCGTATGCAAGTTTATAAGAATCAGCCGGACTATAATTCATTAAAATAACAACTGAAAACCTTTGTTCAGGAAAATACACCATTACTGAAGTGTATGAGGTTAGTGAACCATCATGAATAATTGTTGGTAATCCTTTATATTGACTTATGTTTACTCCAAATCCATAGTAAATTGGTTGTCCATTGTTTAATCTACCTGGCTGGAACATTCGTTGAATTACGCTCTTACCACCTATTTTTGGATCATTAAAATTTGAAATCCATTTTGAATAATCAGTAATTGTAGTATTTAATGAACTTGGTCCGGGAGCAGCAAGGTTATTTGGTTCTGCATGAAAAATACTGTCATTCACAAGTGAATATCCATATGCTTTATTTGGAATAACCTCAGTATGATCATCTAAGAAGAACGTGTTATTCATCCCAAGAGGTTTGAAAAGGTTTTTAGTTGTCCATTCACGTAAGGAATTCCCTGTCACTCGATGTACTAGTTCAGCCAGGATAATGTAACCAGTATTTGAGTAACAGAACTCTGTACCTGGCGCAAAATTTAATTCATTCTGCTTATAAACTAACTCAAGGATCTGTTTGTAAGTTCTTACATCATCCATTCTCCAGCCGGCTAATGTCATCGTGGAAGGGAAATCACGTAAACCACTGGAATGGTGAACTAAATTATCAATTGTAATAACATTGCCAAAATCAGGTAATTCGGGAATATATTTATGAACATCATCCTGAAGTGAGATTTTCCCTTGCTCAATCAACATAGATATGGCCATTCCTGTGAAATGCTTCGATAAAGATGCAATATCGAAAACAGATGTTGTCGTAATTCGAATATTATGTTCCAGATTAGCCATTCCATATCCTTTACTAATAAGTACTTTCCCATCTTGCATCACTAAAACAGCAGCTCCAGGTGATTTACTATTTTTAATATTTGCAAATATTGAATCAATCCTTAATTCTAAAAAACTATTTGAGCCCTGTCCATAGGAATTAATCGAAATTAAAGTCATTATTGAACAGAGAATACTTAAAGTGCTTTTCCCCATTTTTAAAATAGTTATGTTAGTATATGTTTTTGTCTTATAAAATTAGTGCCAATTCGAATTCTGGATTAGTCGTGGTATAGAAATATATATTGTTCAGGAGTTCAGCGGTATTTGTAGTTGCCGTCTGCCTGGAGGCTGGCATGAGTTTTTGCCAGGCCATCTAAGTGGCAGGAGTTTTTTTCTTTTCAAGGTACATTTTCCAGATCACTCTGCAAAAACCATGACAGCCCTGTGTGTCGGCCGGCAGTCCGACCTGAAAGTTTTCTTGTTGCCTGTAGTGCTTTCTCAGGGCTGACGAAGGCAATTACATATAGCTTGTTAGGTTGTTGGGCTTATTAAAAAGTTAAGGAATCAGGATCTTGTCTTGTGTCATATATCCTCAGGATTTCTATTTGGACTCTGGAGTCTCGATAGAAAAGAGAATTATGTTTTGTCAGAACACATTTTCTGATTCTTTTCTTTTTGAAGATGACTGGATATTGTTTTGGATTAATTGAAATCTGTCCAATAACATTTTCTGTCAGATCGATAAAATTCAGAGCAACTTTTGAATCCCAGTTTTTATCCAGGTAGTTCAGAATGGCAGCAAAGTCATTTTCGGCAAGAGGCGCCCAAATAATTTGTTTAGGCATTTGAGTATTTCTTATGGAACTTATCAAGAACAGCTTTATTGGATTTACCTTTGCCAGATTCTATTTCGTCAATTGCATCGAAAAGTCCTTTTTTCTGAGCTTCAGAAAGCTTTTCCCAATCGGTTATATCCTTTTTGCTGTTAAGAAAATTCATCATAAGACCATAAAACTCCTCAAGTCGATTCTTCTCAAGTGAATCGATCTGCCTGAATATCTTGAGTTTTAAATCAGAAACTGTCATGATGCAGATGTTTTCGCAAAGATACAGAATTTTATTGTTTTTTATCGATCGTGCAGTAGCCCTGCCTGCAACCTAACGCCCAGGCGGTATGGTTAGTTGCCGTCGGAACCTGCTCTGAGCGGTAGAGAAGGGTCGGGGCTGGTATACGTTTTTGCAGGCCAGCAGATAATTTTTGTTTTCGGAGTAGTATCCCTTATCTGGTTCGCAAAAACCATGACAGCTTCACGCGTTGGACGGCCAAATCAGAAAACTTCAATGGGAATGGAGTCCTGATATTGGCCGAAGGCAATTAACTATACCGACCTTGTTAGTCCTATGCATTTAATTTTTATTTGTTTTTATTTGCATTTAGCTAATGTAACCACTGGATTATCAAATTCATCTATTTTTTCGAGCCATTGAAACTTTGCTACTAATTCTGGTACTTTATCCAGATTTTCTGTTTTCCATTTTACAATTTCAGCTGCTTGAATAGCTGCAACTAAATCGCCATCATCTGTTATTGTGATTGGGGAAATAGGTAAGAAATCATTTATGTCATCGATCAAGCTTGAATTAGTACTTTCCTCATTATTTATGCATACAAAGGTTTTCTCAATGGTCTTATCAAATATACATAAGTTATGTATTGATTTAAATCCAGGACCGACTGCCTTAAATCCAGGAATATTAATTGGTTTAAACGATTTTGGATTAACTTCCTTGAATCTGGAAATCACATCAAAAAACAGGTAGTTGGAATTTTCAAATATGTTATAAATTTCAAAATAGTCTTTCGGCCTTGCCAAATCCTCTGTTGCTTCTTTTAGCGATAATCTTTCGGGAAGTCTTTTATTCCCTGAGAATAATACGTATCTCGGAAAAAGTTTTTTTGTGGAGATTGAAAAAATTGTATCATTTGATTTTTCTTTAAATGAAACTATATTTTCATATTTAAAGAATATTGGATTTTGATTTACAGGAACTTCATTGGACTGCAATGTATTATGATGAGGGAAATAAGTAATTTCTTTATTATTTTTTGTAATAATCAGCTTCTTATTTATTGTACCTGTATAATTATTAACGTACCATATATGCGAATCAATGTTAAGAAATGCCTCCAGGGAAGCCGTTGCATAACCACCTATAACTGATGGTTCCTCTACCTTTAGTTTTTCAATGGACTCAAGAAAATCTCCGTTTAAATTATAGGTTTTGACTGAATTTTCTCCATTTGCATAGATTTTTTCAGTATATGGATTATAAAACCACTCAATGGGCTTTAAATATTCTTCAGGTCCCCTTCCTAACCTGCCGATTGGACGAATGAATTTCCCCGATTTTTTATCAAATAGTAGAAAAAGACTGGCTGATTCAGTAGAATTATGGCGGACAATGATATAATCTTTTGTAACGTATAATTTACATTCTTGAGAAATGAGAGATTCTGAAGTTGTTTCTAGTGGAATATACTCTATAGAATTAACGAATTGACTTACCGGTAGATCTGTTTCTTCTTGTATTACTTTATTAAGGTCAATTGTTAAAAGTTGAGTATTTTTGTAATCCGAAGAGCAATTACATATAAAGAGGGCAATAATCCCAACAGTAACTTTCGTAATTAGCCTTTTCATTTTGATTAATATCATGATTAAAATCTTTATATTAAAAATTATAGCATGTGCACCGATGCTTAGACCTAACGTTTGCCGGTAAGTGCCGTGCGGATAAAGGCGATTTGTTATCCGGGTTTACTGATTGTATTCTTGAAAGCATGAATTCTCTGTTTGCTAAAATGACAGCATGGCATTTACCGGCTGTTATAACCAGTGCTATTTAAGTCATTAGTTTGTTCAGCAAGTATCATCATTTTAAGATCATCAGTATTGGATTTGAAGTCTCAGTAAGGCTGATTAGTCTTTCATTTTGAGAAGCATTCATGTTTTTCAATTTTTTAAACTTCATGTCATGAATCATTGTTACAAATTTATTAGCATCAATATAATCAACAAGAATACTGTCTTTAAAAACATATTTTGGCCAAAAATCAGGTCCTTCATCCAAATCATTCTTAATCCCAACGCCCTTCTGCATTGTAGTTTGGCTGGTTTGTGTGTTGTAGATACAGTATTTGGATGAATCAGATAGCCCCAGGTTTAGTTTAACGAATAAATTATTTTTATTTTCTACAATTGTTCTTATCCAGAGATCATTTTCAATCTTTTTATTGACGTCATCAAAATTTGATTGAGTGAAAACCAGATTTGGATCCATTTTCTTTTTCCCTAAATCGAAAACTATGTATGGGTTGAGTTTATTATTGTTCAGTATATATAAAGTATCAACGCCAAATTGTTGATAATGAAGTTTGTTGTTTAAAAAATAGAACGCTGGTGCATTGCCACCGAGATTGCTGTTACGTATAAAATATCTTTTAATCTTTAACAACTGGTTGGATGTAAAATCAGTTATTATCAGGTTGTTTTCAAGGAAAGAATGATCAATTGCTCCAGGAGTCACATTCGCTGCCGGGGGATAATAATCAGCAATTTTAAAAACAAATCCGATTGTGTCGTAGACAAGAAAATCGTCTACCTCATAAGGCTGATTATAAGACTTTATATATTCCCCATTAAAATTGTACTCCAATATTTCACAATTGGACCAACATGACATAATGAATATCTTCTCACTTTTTTCGTCTATACAAAACATACTTCCTCCAATGTATTCACCTGGCCCTCTACCTTGAGATCCTATTTGTTTTATGAATTTTCCATTTCTGTCAAATTGAAGGAGTCCCTTTGAAGGGTATGCTGCAACAAAAATAAAATCTGAAGTAAACTGAATTCTAAGGATTTGTCCCATAAGTGAATTAGGATTCGTCTCCAGAGGGATATATTCCAGTTCCTTCCCAATATTGCTGAGCAGAATGGGTTCGTCTTTTTTCAGAGAGCGCTCAATATCAAAGATATATGGAAGTTTAAGTGGACCGGAAAGGACACTGTTATTCTCACTGATTTTTTTTGAAGTATCACCACAGGATAATAAAAATAACGTGCCTAGCATGGGGATGAGGTGTGTGGTTTTCATGATAAAGAAATTTGTTCTCGCATTGGTTATAACGGTGGCGGTATGGTTAGTCGCCGATTCCGAAGTACTTTCCTATCAAGTTATAGCTACTTTTGATACGAGCTGTGCCGCTCGAATACACACTACCCCGGCAATTAACCGTCCGTGTTAGCACATGTATTGATTTTAAAGCTGTCATTAGTAATAGTCTCCAATGGTGTCGGCAGATAAGAGGGAAAGTGGCTCGGAAAAATTTGCTAATTATTGTGTTAACCTATTAGTCAATAAGAATGCTATAAATCTAATTCTCAAGTTTTGCTATTCAACTACTTTAGGGTACCTATAAGCAACACAGGATTATCCATTTCATTGAGGTTTTTGAGTATTGTTTGAAGCTGGTCTGCTGTACCTGCAGGCATATCACGAAGAAGTTCACTGTCTGGATTAAGAGTTTTCAAAATGCCGGCATCATAAATAGCATATAATTTATTACCCTGCATCATTCCGGGAATTATTGAACGCTTACCAATTAATGGAAAGTCTCCACTGCCCTCCTGTACTTTCCCGGTTATATTATCGGTATATGTCCTTATTCGTGATAGAGCACCGCTGGACTTTTTAAGGAAAAAATAGTTTTGGGTATAGTTCATACTTATCCCTCCCATCTGATTAGGTGTTGTGCCCAGAAAAGTCAATTCATAAAAAAGCATAAATTTACTATTATTCACCAAAGGAAAGTTTACCCAGCGTTCCCCTTCTTGAGAATATGTCCCTCTTAAAAAGGTGCGTGAAGTATTATAAGAAACTATAATATAAGGTGTTAATTGATTGTCTTTGTATTTGAAGAGTGTATCGTCGTAGATGTAATGAACATAGGTATCTGGCTTTCCATAGGAAACTTCAAGTCTTTGTACGATCTCAGTTTTACGAGTACTCATCATTTTCCTGCCTTGTGCAATACTTGACACAATTTGTCCCTTAAAATTCTGAAGAAAAAGCTCATATAATACGGTATCTCCTAACACCGGGTTCAGAGATGCCAGGATCAAAGAATCGTTGTATATAACAAATGACCCCCACCAACCTTGTACCGCTTTTTTAACAGGATCAAGAAATTTTTCAGCCTCATAATCATAGACTCTTAACTCATCATCATGATACCTGATGTTTAAAATAATCTGGTTATTCTTTTCATTCACAAAGAAGGTATAGGATTGTGGAATTTCAGAAGGACCCCTCCCTACATTTAATAATTTCTTAATAAACTTACCTTCATGTGTAAATTTATATATCCCACTTAGATCCCCCACGATGATATAGTTCGCAAGGGAAATTATCGTCAAATTTTGATTTAGTACCGATTCGTCTGTGGTCCCGAGAGGTATCAACTGACACTCATTAATAAGATCACTTAGTTTTAGGTCAATATTGTCTTTGCACTGATCAATGCTTACATTAATAACATTTTTATCAGTACTTTTAATATCAGATCTATTGCATGCAATCAAGCCGAGCAAGAATGCTGAAACTGCTACGATAAGTTTAAATTTCATATTCGTCAAGTTAATATTAACTATGAAAATCAGAAATCCAGGTAGTCAAAATATATTAGCCTTTTTTCTGTTAGCACATGTGTTTCGGCGTGCGATGGCCAAGTCCCGGTAGATACCTGCAATGTTAATATAATAACAGATGCTTCTGATGACGGAGCGAGGGAAAAATGTCTGTCGCGTGATGGCATGTCCCGGTAAAAGTGCTGAATGTATATCGTCAGGATAAAACTTAATTAATACGTCGCGAGGGGCTATGTCGCACAACCTCAAATATATGTAGCACCGTCCGTGTTATGGGCAGGTTTTTTTAACCATATACATGATATTTTTTATCGTTCAACAACAACATCACAGTTTTGCTAATTGGTCGGCTGCCATGAACAAGGATCAGTATCCTTGCCAGATTGATGACTGATACATCGAACATTACCGTTTGCTTTGCAGCTTCTTGAATTTGAAGTATTAGGTGATGATGACTTGCTATCAAATAGGTTTCTCAAGAAATTAATTTTTCAAAATTTATAAATTATAAC
Organism: uncultured Bacteroidales bacterium; assembly: GCA_963736675.1. Lineage (GTDB taxonomy): Bacteria > Bacteroidota > Bacteroidia > Bacteroidales > VadinHA17 > LD21. The sequence continues at coordinate 347,880 of CAVTPT010000001.1, read as the reverse complement.
CTACTTTTAAAAGGATACCTGGCTTACTCCATTTGATTTTTTTGAAATTATTAAATTACAAATCGACATGTAGCCTTAATCCATTTTCACCAAGAAACAAGACATCCTTTACTTTTGAAAATTCAGGCATTGTAAGTGCGTTTCTAACTATTGTACTTATACGTTCTGATTGTCCAGGATTAGGTCTGTTCCCGCTTATAGCCAATTTAATCAGAATCCCTTCTGTTGCTCCCCGAACTCCAGAATAAAACATACCTGATTTATCACCTTCAAGTAATTCTTTTTCTAAAGCTTTCCTTAGCATTTCCTTATATTCCTCATGAATCAACATAAACACATTAATGACAATCGCGACAGATATCAATTTAATAGTTTCTTCTTCTTCGTTCCAATTCATAATAGCTTCAAACAACGGATTTATCGCCATACGATCAATTCTGCATCCAAGAATTTTTGCTGCATCCCTGCGGGTCAAAGGATCGGGGCTTTTTAAGTCTAAAATTAACCTGTTTGTTGGCAGATTGAAAGAAGATTCTTCTGATTTTTTTTTATCTTCATTATTGGTGCCTTGACCAAAAATATTTTTTAACCAATTCATGCTATTACCTCCCAATTAAAAATATTAATTAAAATTATTACTATTCATTTACCTGTTCTTTTGCTAGATTTGAGAGTTCTGTTGCTTTACTGAAAATCCAGCCCTTTGTATTGGAGTTTTCTGCTAATTGCAATAATAAACTTGCTTCTTTTCTTCCAACAGCATTATAGATTACACTAAGACGAACCGAAGATCCAAATGTCACCTCATCAGGGCGATTTGAAATACTTAGACTTTTTAAAAAACTTTCAACTGCTTTGGGTAATTCTTTCTTTATAATATAAATTTTCCCCATTGTCTGATAAGTATATGCTTGCTCATGTTCACCTATTCCTAATTCAAGAGCTTTACTCATACTAATCAAACAATCATCGTACTTCCCTTCATTAAAATGTTTAACTGATTCTTTATCAAACTTATCTCCATCCTGATTAATTATTTTTGGCGTAAACCTACACGACAAGTAATCAAAATAGCTATTGGGTATTTGAGGCAATATATACTTTTTAGAAGTACTTGTTATTGGAGGTTGCACATCAGATTGCTTAATTTCAATATTACCCCATGTACGGTTATATTTTGCAATTACTGACACTTGAGAATCTGGTGCTACAGTTAAAGTCAGAATTGTTGATTTCCGTGTAACAGTTATGAAAAACGTAGCAATACTTCGAGCTTTTAATACCGTTTGAATTTTGTGCTGACCTGGAGATGCCTCAAATACAGCAGATCCGCCAGGCGGTATTGATTTGAGTGGCTGATTATCCAATAAAAAAGTGATACTCTTCAACCCAATAACTCCTTTGATATCATCAAGTATGACTTTGATTGATGTTGTTCCATGTAATTTAGTTTTTTCTTCCATTTTTCTATTATTAATCTTTCCTGCTTTTTTGGCTTTTCGGTACTGCCCCGTTTTTGTTGAGTGGTTTCTGGTCTCCACCTTTTTATATTTGTAAGGTATGAAATTCAGGTACTATTAAAAATAAACTTTAGCTTTTTTCTCAACTTGCCCATAACTAAATAGTGTTTTATACACAGTCTTAATGTCGAAGATATTTCTTTATCCAATCATATGAAGCCTTATCGGAAAAACCAGTATCCTTGACCACCTTTAGCCGTAATAAATTGACCCTCCTTGACTTTGTTTAAGCGTTTGTTGTTAAGTTACTTATGTTAATTGTGATCTTGCCGGCCAAATGTGGTCAGGGTATCCGGCTTTAGCAGATAACACGCTGACTGTCAAATGCTTTATACACGATGTTGTGCGTTCGTTATTATTTTTCGTCACATTTAAATCTTTACAACAACATTTCCTTTCTCAATTCCTTGTTCTACATATCTATGAACATCAGCCATTTGTTCCAATTGAAAGCTTCTATCTATTATTGTTTTCAACTTTCCCTCTTTAAAAAGCTTGATAATCTCTTTCAGAAACACTAACCGTTCCGAAATAGGTTTGAATCCTGTAGCCGAAAACACGACTTTCTTACCATTGAACATTGAAGTCCATAAGGTTTGAAAAAGAACTGAAATCGTGGGATAAGTAGTCAGGAAGAACCCTTTTTTATTAAGTAATTTTTTGAAATGGATAGTTGAAGGTTTACCGGATGCATCTAAAATGACATCATATATCTGTCCATTTTCCAAAAAATTCTCTTTTGTGATATCAAATATTTTTTCTGCTCCCAGCGATTTAACCAATTCAAAATTTAATGAACTGCACACCCCAGTGACTTCTGCCCCAAAAACTTTAGCTATTTGCACTGCAGCCGAACCGATATTTCCAGAAGCACCATAAATGAGAACTTTTTGTCCACTCTGAATATTTGCAATTGCTTTTAGAAAATTCCATGCTGCCAAGGCGCCACAAATAGGAGCAGATTCCTCGTTGGTCATATTTGATGGCTTTATTGATATTAAACCAGCGTCAGGCATACAGATATAATCAGCATAACAACCAAAAGATGCACCAGTAACACCAAAAACAATATCACCTTTTTTAAATAACCGCACATCTTTGCCTACTTCTTCAATCTCTCCGCAAAATTCAGATCCAAATATTGGTTTTTTAGGTTTTGTTAAACCAAAAAACAATCGGCCAAAATATGGTTTTCCTTTTCGTTGCATAATATCCTCTATTCCAACAAAAACAGTATGAACCCTTATGAGTAGTTCATTATTTTTGTAAATAGGTCTACTCACTTCCTTAAATTGAAGAACTTCCGGATTTCCATATTTTTCACAAACTATTGCTTTCATAGTCCTATTAATCAAGTTGATAAAGCTGTGTTACTGTCGCACTTATAATAACGCACAACGTTTGATGGTATGGTGTCGTGCGGGAGTACGAAGCGATTTCCTATCAGTTTACATCAACTTTTTTTTACGAGCCACAAACGCTCGCATACCGCTGAACCGACCGAAGGGAGCTCAGCGAAGCTAAACCCGCATGCATAATACCATATGTTAGGCGTTCGTGCTTTATTTTGCTATTGAATACTTAAATACTTTCTGTTTACAATTATCGATACAATTACCACATAAAATACATTCCGTATTATTCAATGTGTTTTTTTTCACATTTTCCAAAACATCTAAATTCATGGGGCATTTTTTATTGCAAATCTTACAACTTGTACAATTATTTACATTTGTTTTTAATCTTAATCCTCGTAATTGAAAGTAATCACGAATCTTTGTCCCTATTATCATGAATGGAGCCTGCCAGCAAACGTATTTACAAGATGCAAATTGTCCAAAAATAGCAGTCAATGGTACAATAATCAATATTGCTCCGGTTGTTAAGATTATCTTTCGTTCAATCGTAACGTCAGTCATTCCATAAGTCATGTCAAACTCGCTAAACCCGTTAATTATATAGCCCGTCACAATTGCTCCTAACCAAATAGCAAATATGAAATATTTAATAAATAAAGCTTTTGAATTTTTTGATTTCCTTTTTATGAAAAAAGACAATATTTCTTGTACGCCACATCCTGGACAAAACCACGAACAGTATGCTCTGCCAAAAAATAATGATAGAAGAAACATTAGGACAAAAGCAATAAAACTCGCATTAATTATCCCCTTGTAAGAAGCCATTACAATTATCACTGGAGAAAAGAACAAGTGAAAAATCAGCAATAAGTGAAACAATATCGCAGTAGATATTACAATCGGTTTACGAATTTTTTGATACATTTTATTTCCAATTTTATCTGAATAATAATCTATTAGTAGTGGTTACTTTGCATGACGCCCAACGTTGGCGGTATGGCCAGTAAGGGATTGCGGAGCGACGTTCCTATCAACCAAGACTAAGATTGATGCGGGGGATGACCTTCGCATACCACTGAACCGACCGAAGGGAGCTCAGCGAAGCTAAACCCTTACTGGCATTGTCCGTGTTAGGTGCTGTATGTTTGTTAAATTTTCTCAATCAGATAGTAATTAACAAATATCTCGTTGTTTTTAACTTTATTATATCGTAAAACTCTATTTCTTTTTCTCTCGTCAGGAAATCTTTCGATTTTTACTTTGGCTTTTATGCCTTGCCATTCTAATATTTCTCCCTCAATTTGGGTTCTCCCTCCGGAGAAAATACCATCGGAATAACTTACCCATCCTTTAATTTTTGTTCCAGGAATGAAATCGCTAGTCAACTTTTTAATATTCTCCTTTTCAATGCTGTCATTTTCTTGTTGGAACTTAGCGGTATAGACTGGATCATTTTTCATTTTGTACTCATGTTCTTGCGCTTTTTTCCAATAATCCTGATAAAACTTAATCTGATTATCTAAATCATAGTCCAGGTTTTTAATATGACGGTAATAGCTGCATAAAATGATACCAGACATATCATCTGGATGATAGATACCTAGTCCATTAAAGTACTTTGATAATTCGTCTCCTTTCCATAAACTCCAATTATTTCTTATCCACATTCCCGTCGACATATGAGCATTACCTAAGAATTCCCTTTCTTCCATTTGAGAAATTTTTTGTTTTGTCGAATCAGGGAATAATTTGTCTAGCTGTATTATAGCCTCGCCAAGATTCTTTGGTTTGTAGTCCTTATTTACTTCTTGTCCGAGAAGTTGGTTTGTGACCAAAAATACTGTCAAAATGAGATACTGAATTTTCATACGGAGTTGGTTTATATTGCCCCTAACGTTTTGCCGGTATGAATAGTTTGGCATTTCAAAGTGTATCAGTATCAGTATCAGTTTACAACAAACATAAATAAAAGCTCAGACCTGCGCAAACTACTGACTGCCAAATTATTTATACCGGCTGTTGTGCGTTAGTGCGTACTATTTACTAATCTTTCATTCAACTTTTAGAGCTGGTCCGACAACTTGCATATCATGGTCGGCAAATACTTTTGAAATTTCTTCTTTCGATGGAGGAGATGTCCATTTGTCAGTAAAAGCAAAGAACTCCTCCATTTTACCAGCAGGCAAATATGAAACAATCATTTTACCTGTTTCGGTAAGTTGAATAAATGCATGTTGAACTTTTCGTGGAAGAAAAATTGTGTCGCCTGATTTCATTTGATATTTATCCTCACCAATCTGGAACAAATATTCTCCATCAATTACATAGAACCATTCATCCTGATTCGGATGAATATGCAACGGAGGTCCACCTTTAGGAGTTAAACCAGTTTGTTCAAAAACTGCTAAATCATTTTCAGTGTCTTTACCAGATATTTTAATATCAAGCGTATTTAGAGTTACACCTTTCATTCTATAGTGAATACCAAACCTGGCTTCACCAGATTTTACTTTAAATCCTTTACCTGTCTTTGTCATAACTGTGGGTATCATTTTTGCGATGAGAGTCAAAGGGTAAAGTAAAAGCATTGTCAAAATAAATTTTCCCCGTTTCATAACTTCTCATTTTTTTGTTAATACTCCTCTTATAACAAAATTTTTCAATTAAAGTTATTCTGGGTATTCAATCGTGATGAGAGCATGACGCACAACGGCCAGCGGGCATGGGCAGTAAGTGTTACCTGACGCAGCCATCCGGCCTCCAGCCCTGGTACTTTAGCCGAAAAGCTGTCCCGGTGGCAAGGAAGGTATGCCGTGCCCCGTACCGCAGGTCGGGGGCGCAATTTTTGCATCCCGATAGCAATCGGGACCGGCGAAATATTTTATTGTCTCTTTAGCGCGGATCTGTCCAGAGCCGGAATCACGAAGCTTGTAAACGGACGAGATTTTTGTTTCACGATAAAGTTGTCTAGGTGTGGTGCAAAAATTGTGACAGACTTATTGCCTATAGCACCATCCGTGTTATACTTAGGCGTATATTAAAATTGTCATGATGTGAAGATCTAATCCTATTGGCTATTATTTGGTCAGGTTATGCTTCGGCAAGAACTTCATTTGTTCAACTAATATCGAATCCCATTGTCATAATAAATCTTTGATTTGTCAGTATCATTAATATAAGCAAACGGATATTCTGAATCCTCCCGTTGGATTTTCCAGGCAAGCTTAAAATTATGTGTTTCGTTTCCAGTTCCGGCGTTTAAGTCATAATAACCAATTTCACATTGGAAACATTCATCTTTCATGCTATTGCCTGTATATTGGCTATCATCATCAGCAAGTCCGAGGAAAAGCTTCACAACATCATTCCTGCTCATCTTAGGATCTGAACTTATATTAATTCCAGAAATAATCTCCCCTGACAAGAGGTAGTACTTATTTTGAGCATCAAAATGAAAAATTACATCATCAGTAAAAACTTGAAGATTATTTACATATTGGTAACATCTGACATGTTTGTGACCCAATTGATCGTTCTGAAGACGGTAAACCAAAAAGTTATCAAGACTCATGCCAATAGTGCCGAAGAGAGATTTGACAGTATTCAAATCAGATTCGTTAATCAGATTCTGATCAGGTATACCTGTGATTATATCAGTACAATATTTTGAATCTTCACATGAGATGAGACTGATGAGAATTAAAAGAACAGGGAATTTTTTCATTTTCTGATAGTTTTACTTATGTGAGTGTTAATAAAATAACAGCAAAAATTGTTCCAATTGGTAATCAACATTACTTTTTAAAGTCAGTCATAGAAATTTCTCTGGTTTTTGCCAGTCCCGGTTGACGGTTAGAACGTTTCTAGTCAAGGTACAACTTTCTTGCGTATGAGTCCTGGTAGTAAGAACGAAGTTTAATGGTCACGGTGCATTTTATAAACGGAGAGCAAAAACCATTAGAGTTGTCTAAACAGTAAGTTTTCTACTCTTCTCCGTTATACTTAGGCGTGCATGTCAATGCAGAAACTATCTCGTATGTCGTTGACGCTTAAGTATAACGTTTGAGGCTAAGTATAGTGCGGGTTTGCGGGAGATGGAATAGTTGTGGTACCAGAAAACCTGAAGCGTTACACAAATTTCCGAATAGCTCTGATCCCCGCATTATATTTAGCCTTTGTTATGCTGAGTAATATTTTATAGGTCAGATGTCTATTGAGATTTTAACCTTTCCACCAAGTCCCTTCTCAACTATGTCGTATAAAGTACTCAACGTAATGTTACTCCCGTCATTCTCAACTCTGGAAATATAAGTCCTCTTTTTATCTATAAGTTTGCCTAATTCCTCCTGTGTCATATGTTGTGATTCCCTGGCTTTTTTCAATAACAGTCCAATTTTAAAAGATTCGGCGTCCCTCTCCAGATTGTCTCGTCTATCAGTCCCTTTTTCACCATAAACCCGATCTTTGATCTCGGTCCAGGTTGAAATGTCTTTTTTACTTTTTGTTTTCATAATACTCTCTCATTAGTCTAATTGCTTTCTCGATCTCACTTTTTGGTGTTTTCTGTGTCTTCTTCTGAAATCCATTCAGAAGTATTACTAGTCGTCCACTGTCGAAAAAACAGAAAACCCGCCATATATCTGATCCGACTTGAATTCTCGCTTCATATAGTCCTTTTGTCTCAGCTATAAGTCTGAGGTAGGTCGCAGGAATCCTTTCCAAAGTCTCTATAGCTTCTAAAATTTTAAAGATCTTATTCTGAACCTTTATCGGTTGCTTTTGTAAAAAGTCCTCAAAATAGTTTTTATATGCAACTATCTGCCGGATCTTCTCCATGGTTAATTTGTAATACGCAAAGGTAACTTATAAGTTACATTTTTCCAAATGTCAGATAAGTTGTCATCTCGAATTATGCAGCATAACGTTCACCGGTATGCGCAGTTGCCGATTCAGAGCGCTCACTTGTCGTGTTACCCGACAGATAGCCAAGTGAGCTGACATTAGCAACCCCTCTACGCGGCAACCGACCGGAGGGAGCTCATGAGGCGATAGCCGAATAATTGCGTATGACCGGGTGTTGGGCGTATGTGCATTTTTATCATCCTATTTTGTTAATCTTTCAAATGCCGTATGGATGCCGTATGAAATAATCAATAAATGTTTGACTCTCACAATCAATCCGACTAATTTTGGTTAAAATAAAATAACAATTATGAAACAACCAGAACTTGGAATCAAAATTAATGAAATCAGAAATCAAAGAGGTATTACACAAAAAGAACTCTCTGAATCCTGTAATATAGATATTCGAACAATACAACGAATTGAATCAGGTGATGTTACTCCCAGAGTATCTACCTTGAAATTAATTGCAATTGCACTATCTTGTGATATGAGTATTTTCAATGGTGATAATCAAGAAAATGCAAATTATTTATCGCATAAAGTTCTATTAGCATTATTTGTTATAGGTGTAATCTATTTCATCAGTTGGGGCCTTTTTTCTCCAATAATTCCTAAAAATAACTTTTTACTATCGATAAATTTGTTTATAGGATTCATTTATACAATCACCGGTGTTTTATTTTATTTTGGGTTCTATAATCTAGGCAATCTTCAAAAGAACATGATTCTCAAGATATCTTCAATAATCATAATGATATGTATTCCTTTATTTCTAATTACTTTGCTAGTTTCATCAATATATGGCTTTGCTGATCATATCAATAAGTTGATTATTATAATTTCGGGAATTAATAGTGTGATTTTTGGAATAGGACTCTTAAAAGCTAAAAATCAATTGATGAATTTGTATAAAATTACAGGAGTTCTACAAATCCTAATAGCACCATTTTTCATTATATCATTACCAATCCTTAATCTCATAGGTTGTTGGCTCTCCATTCCATTCATATTGCTCTTACTTTCTATTGTTTACTTAGAATTCCAAGAATCAAAAAATCAAAATTTATCGACAGAAGTTGTATGATATTGCGGTTTTCTTGCATTACGCCCAACGGCCCGGTGGTATGGGGAGTTGCCGTCTGTGTCGGGGTTGGCATGCGTTTTTGCAAAGTCCCGGTAAGTGGGCAGGATTTCCGTGTCACGATAAAGTTGTCCAGATGGCTGAGTCCCGATAAATGGCACGAAGTTGTCACGTCACGATAAAATTGTCCAGATGGCGATGCAAAAACCATGACAACAGCGCGTCGGCCAGCAGCCCTATTGACTTTGTCTCGGTAGCAGGATTAGTCACGGTACCGAAATTTTGATAAGTGGAAATAATTTTGATCGCATAGACTTATGGAGCTGATTACTAAGCTGTCCGGGCTGCTGAAGGCAATTACCTATACCATCCGTGTTAGGTGGTCGTAGCAATAATTATAAGTCATGCAGTCAGGTTACCTTATATTTTCTGTTTAACTAATTGATAAAGTTTCTCTTTATCTTCTTTGACTCTGAGATCAATCTTTTTAACAGATTTGTCGGGATAAACAAGCAACATATGTGGTATACTACCTGCATCATATTTATCTTCAATTTCTTTCACATGACCGGCTGATAATAAGCTTCGCCATGGGATGCCCTTTTCTTTCAATAATTTTTTCCAATTATCGACGGTTTCGTACTCATCTAAAGAAATATATATCATCTGCAAATCAGGATTCAAATCATTATAAACATTTATAAGAGTAGGGATTAAAGCATGACAAGGAATGCACCATGAAGCTGATAAAACTATTAAGTTGAATTTTGTAGAATCAAAAATGATTGGTTCCAACAATCCGGTTGTAGCATTTGTCAAGGAAACATTCTCAAATTCCGATGAATACAGCTTACGGAAATTTTTTATAAAGTTGCCATTATACTGACCAAACCAAGTAGATTTATTCTCTTCTGAGAAGTTGTCAAAAATCTTTTTTGCATCATCAATACTTTTGAACTGCGAGACCATATAATAAAATTTGCTCATAAGATATTTTGAATCCGGATATTTCCGAGAAATAGAATCCTTTTCTGTGAGTGAAATATCATAATGATTCATATCTATGACATTGAAAGAATTAAACTTCATACTTAATTCCAATTCGGTATCTTTTTCTTTGAAATTGACTTTGAATATATCTTCGGAGAGTGAAAATCGGTCAACAAAAGATGTGTCATTTATTGCAAGAAATACACCATCTTCAGGTGTCACTTTTACTTGTCTCGTTTCAAGAAAAGTCGCTTCAACATATGGATTCTTTTTGTCATATACATAACCGTATAGATTTTGATCACCTCCAGTCAAACCCTTGAATCGAGCAGGATAAGCAGTACTGGTATTAAAATCAAAAGGTTTAGTCCAAATGGCGTAATTATCAACCATTTCATTAATTGAATCAGGAATACTGAATGTCCATCTGTGACCGTCATTTGATTGCCCGGCAAAAATATTGATTCTTGCCATATGTCCTGGCAACAGTGCTTTTAAAAATAATTGATCATATTTCTTCCCGTTGAGTTTTAAAATCATTTTTTTGACTCCTGGTTGTTCTGTCTTGACTGTTTCAGTGCCACAACTAGTCAGAATAATTGCTAATGTAAAAACATAAACGATTTTGCTTTTCATGGTTTTTTGTTTTTGCGATTCGGTTAGAAATTGGTTCATTTTTTTAGGCGATTCTTCAATTTTATTGTGAAATCAGTTTATTTGATATACTAATCAATTATCTACTAAGATATGTAACTTTCTTGAAGGCTGTTAGGTGGCGTTGCTTTTAAGTCCCGATAAATGAGTAGGAATTGTCATAATTAGATGAATCTGTCCAGATGACTGAGTCCCAATAAAAGGATGAAATATGCTAGTCAATATAAAATTGGTAGATGACTGAGTCCTGGTAGATGGAAGGAAGTTTCGTGTCATGATAAATTCTCTAATGTAGACGGTGTCGGGGGTAGCGAGCTATGCCACCTAACGTTCGGCGGTATGTGCATGTTGCCGAAGCTTGGCGGTGGCATGGGTTTTTGCCATCGTGCTGGATGTGGAGATTTTTCAGGTTCACGAAATCATCGAGAAGTGCAAAAACCATGACACCTTGTGGGAGCGCCCCGGCGTTCAGCCGGGGCCAGCCTTCCGGTGGACTTGTTTTTCTGTTGTATCGTTTCGCGTTCTTCCACCGGAAGAAGGCAATTGCATATACCGACCTGTTATAGCCAGTGCGTTTTTATTAAGGTCTGTGTATGAGGTTTATCTCTGAAAGTTCTTGTCCAATTTGATGAATTCCAAGAAGTATTTTCTCAGTTTGGGCATCAGACGGTTTCTTACGACCTTGTACATACTGAGAAAGCAAGGTTGGATTCATTCCTATCTTGTTGGCAAGAAACTTAGCGTTAATAACCTTATAGTGCTGAAAGAACTGCTTAAAATCAATTTCAAACTTAAGGTTCTCTTGTGTAATCTGAATATTCTCTTCTTCAAAACAGAGATTTGAAGCTTCAAGTGAATTATCTATCAATTCTGGAATTGTCCTGCCAGTAGTATAGATAGGATAGTCTTCAGAAAAAGCTGAGAAGCCTGTATCTGTTTTTTCAACTATCATTTTAATTTTCTTATTTGTCGTTTTCATCACCACCTCCATTTCAATTTTCCAACTTCAACCCAGCATCTTTAAGAATTTTTCTCTCAAGTCCTTTTCCAACCTCCTGGCTTCCATGATTTGGGAAGATGATAATTCCCAGTTTCTTGTCATGCTTAAGTTTTACGTGCGATCCTTTTTGTGAAACCGGATACCAACCATCTTTTGTCAGGATCTTGTATAGTTCAGAACACTTCATGCACTAATTTGGATCAAAATTGTTCTACAAAGGTAAATAATAATTTACCTATCTACAAGTTTTGTTGTATCAAATTTGTGTTGGCATTGGCTATAACGGTTTGCGGTGTGGCCAGTAAGGGATTGCGGGCGATTTACTGTCAAGTTGCTCGAAAAGTTGAGGCGGGCTAAAACCCTTCGCATACCACTGAACCGACCGAAGGGAGCTCAGCGAAGCTAAACCCTTATTGGCTATACCGCTTGTTACCTGCTGGTTTTTATTCACTAAGTATTATTTCAATTGCTTTTTCAATTAATTCATCCTTACCATTTTTAATTCCACTAATTGTTGGTCTAACTTCAATGTCTGGTACAATTCCAATTCTTTGTGTTTCTCCACCATTAGGATAATACACACCGATTCCGGAAATCATCGTTCTTAATCCCCCCGGCAACATTATTGTTGAAACATTGCCGTCTGCTCCTGCAGTGGTGCTTCCAACGATAGTTGTATTATCTCCCGCTCTAAATGCCATTGCAGTATATTCTGCCTGACTCTGAGATAATTCATTAACTAAAACAATTAATTTCCCTTTATAGGATTCTTCGTTTTTTGGGATTTCTAATTCTTTTGTAAATGTAAATTCGCCTGGATTATTAATATTCCCAAAAGTGAATTTCACAAACGGCGTTGAAGATGAGACAAAAAAGGACCCTAATTTGAACGGAACAAAAGTTGATGGGTAATTGCGGATATCAATAATGGTACCTCTGGTGTTTTTCAATTCTTCTTTAATTTTAGGAATATCATCATCTTTTATTGACATGAGCGTTATATACCCGATATTGTTTTCCAATATCCGATAGCATTCTTCATCATTTTTTTTGTAGCCTTGATAAATATTTAATTCATTTTTTGGGTATAGCTTTACCTTCTTTGTATTAAGTATTCCATTCTGTAAATATTCAACCTCTAATTCGTTTTTTTGAGAACGAAACATATCTGCTGAAATGTCTCTTAAACGTGCTGCTTCATTTGAAGCCGGATAATATTTTGATAAATCTGAGACAATATCATTTGTGTTTCTACCATCAATTTTGGTAATTACATCTCCAATTTCCAAACCTGTTTCTGGCTTTAATTCAGGATTGTAATAATCTGTAACAACAAGTTTACCTTCAACAAACCTCAAATGCACAGGAGCAAAATAATTTCCTTTCCACTCTTCAATTTTATCATTTCCTCCCCATAAATTTGCGTGTGTATCTTGAATATCACCAATTATTTGAATGGCTGCTTTTTCATATTCCAACTCATTTTTTGCATTTATAAATTTTGGAATATATTCTTCCAAAGTGGTGTTCCAGTCTTTATCTGTCAAATATTTGTTTGGATAGAAATAGTTAATCATATTCCAATACCGGTATAAAGCCAATAACCGATATCCAGCATCAGGATAAGGCATACTTGCATAAGCATTTTCGTTTGTAAACTCTGGGTTTCCAACCCCGGGAGTCATCTTAATGTAGAAATGCTTCCCTTGATTTCTGTTAGTATAAATATAATGTAGCTTATCTTCTAATGGTTCTGAAACGATACTGTTAGTTAGCCATTTCAAATCTGGTTTAAGGAAAACTTCTTCAGAAGTTATATCACAAGTTTTACATTTATTAATTCCCCCTAAATCATTAATCCATTGAAGAAGAAGGTCTTCTCTTTTTGCTTCATTTGATTCATTCAGGTATTTTGGTAAAATCCGAAACAATTCGTAATCCCAGTTATAATTACCTTTAGCTGTTTCAGGATGATAATATTTTAAAAATCCCCAAACCTTGCCCAATAATGCCAAATTATCTATTTTTTCTGGTGTTAAATTTAAGATTTCAACCTTTGAACCATTGTCAAATTCTTTATCAAGAGAAGCTTTATCAACTGTTTTTTCGTTTTCTTTTAAGGTTTGCACGTCCTTCCCATCTATGAATAAAACAAAGTCATCAAACCATGCCTCGCCTTTTCCTGACAATATACCTGCAACGAAAATATTCTCAGCGTGGTCCGGGTAGACCAGTTCAATCGAGTATTTATGCCAGTCTTTAGTGCCTGAAATATTCTGATTATGCATATTGTCAAATACCAAAGACCTCCCATTACCATCTACTCTAAGCAATAAACCTGCAAATCCATTTGTTACGTCTTTAATTTTCATATACCCTTCGAGTTTAATGGTCTTACCAGTATAGATTGCAGGTATTTTGTGAGCAATGCTACCAAATTGACCGTTATCTATCGAAGTAATCTTTCCAGATTTTTCCCCAGTATTACTCAATGTATCTATTGCTAATTCATAGTTTCCCCATTTAAACCAGCCGTCAGAAAGAGCATTGATATTACTTTGTTTTTCAAATCCAAGGTTGAATTTTTGGTCTGTTTGAGCTTGACAACTTATTACAAAGGATGTCAAAATTAAAAATGTGATTTTTTTCATTGTTGTATCTGTTTTAAACTTGCAGGTAACGTTCAGGCGGTATGATTAGTAAGCGTTACGTAGCGAACGGAGGCTGGAGCAGTACCTTTCGCTTTTTTTGGGATCCTGGTACCAGCCGTAGTGAGCAAAGTACGGCGCAATTTTTGCCATCCTGGTACAAAGTTATTAGTCCCGATTTTATCCCGGCACAATCCGCCAGTGGCCAAAAATGCTTATAAATTTCTGAGATCATCCTTATCATGGGACACTTTCCCGGAGTAGTGCAAAAATTGTGACGAGCTTATTAAGCATACCGTCCTTGTTATAAGCCGTTCTGTTTATTCTTTTGGGTATTGTTATAGTCCTCTTTTTTTATCATGACTTTTTGAATTTTAACAAAATATTCGCCCCAGTATCCAGAAGGTCCACCATTGAAAAGGATCATAGTTGCTTGTTTGCATTTCGGACAGTAGAAATCTAATAATGAATCAATTTTAAATCCGGAATTTCTTAAGTGCTCGTGAAAATTGTCAAAGTCTTTTGTTTCTAAGTTCGTTCGAATAGTCCCTGTGTGCTTATAAAAATCCTTTAATGACAAAGAAATTTTGTATTCACAGGAATTACATTTATACATTGTAGGAAAATCTCTTCTTCCAGAGACAGGTAATTCAGATGGATCCACTCTATATGGAGAAGGATCATATTCTGAACTTGATAAGCAGTCTGAAATATCTAATTCAATAATTTTCATTGTCACAAAGATGAATGATTCTTATTTCTCGCATCCTGTCATGCTGGAATAATGGCTTATAAGGGCCCGGCAATATGGGGAGGTTGCGTTACCCGACGACAGCACCGGCCACCCGTCCTGGTGCTTTAGTCAGAAAGTTGTCACGGTGCAAGGAGGGTATGGCGCACTTTTTGCCTGCCGATAGCTATCGGCACAGGCACAAAGTTTATTTAGCATTACGCGTGTCTCGGTACAAATATGATCGAAGCCGGGAAACTGTCACGGTACAGGATTTTTGTTAGGGGCACATGCGCAATCTTGTCCCGGCGGAGCAGAGCGGAGACGGGAGTCGCGGTACAAGCTGTCTCGAAGCCAGAAACCTGTCACGGTGCAGGATTTATATTGCGGGCAGGTGCGCGTGTCCGGGTGCAATAACCATAACGTATTATAATTGAGGGCAGTATCTGCAAAAATTGTGACAATACAACTTACCCATATTGTCCGTGTTAGCATTTCGGGGCTATTTTAGCAATGATTAATTGGTTAATAATCTTTCTGTTGCATCTCATCCCTGTTAAAGATATTGGCACTGTGAGGCATGTTTTCGATCACATGTTGTTTTTATTGTATCTTCTTGGCGCAGAATTTATTCTGTATATTTTTCAATTTCATTCAATAGTTCATCTTTTATGAATCCTACCCTTGCATATACAAACTCACCTTTTTTATTAATCAAGAAAATTGTAGGTCCGGCAGAAACGTAGTATTTCAAAGCAACTTCTTTGCCAAAAGCAAGGGTTGGATATTCAATTTTCATTTTTTTTATATACTCAGACAATCCTGAATTATCATAATTCGTAAATTCTATACCATACACCTTGAGTCCTTTACTCTTATAAATCTTTTGAATTTCATTTATTTCAGGAATAGCTGCAATGCAACCAGTACAATTCGGAAACCAAAACTCCAACATAATCAGATTGGCATCTATCTGTGACAGAGTAATTGAGTCACCATTCATTAAGGGTAATGTCCAATCTAACGCTTTTTTACCTAAATAAGAATTGCCGTTAATTATTCTTTCATTTTTGGAAACTTCCAGATATTCCTCAGATGTGTATTTTATGAAATCTGGATCTCGAAGAGAATAGCTAAAAATAGAATCATTAATTGACGGGGATAAGTTAAATTTATTATAGGAAACGCTCCATACCGGAGAATTTTTAACATAGTAGGTGGTATAACGCCTTGGGAGGTAGTCTTTTTTGCCTATCATGAGCTCATGATGATTAATATTCTTAGATTCTGCAAGTTCTCCAAGCATATTAATTGCTTTTCCATGCATTATAAGTTCATATTTATAGCAATCTGTTCCATTAATAATTGTATCAGATAAGCGATTAAAGTGTATTGCTGTATCAGTTAACATTTGTGGTATCAGATCACGCAATCGCTGAATGGAGAACTGTGAAAACTGGAAACCATTTAAATCACCTTTTGATTTTACAGAATTATAAATTAAATGTTTTTTAATTTTATCTGTATAAAATGAGTTCTCTCCATCAAATCCATAATCCCCAATTTTTCTCGAAAAAAGATATTTAGCCCCAATTACAGTGTCTTTGCTATTAAAATCGAATAAAGCAATAGCTGTATCACATTTTCCTAATTCACCTGTCATATAATTGTAATTTTTAAAATCAGTCTGATACTGAATTGTCGATAGTTTTTGTAACCGACTCATAGTCTTTGAAAGAATGCTATTGTCTGTATTCGTCCAGGTACAGTTAGTTAGTGTAATACTTAATAGAATAAGCACATAATTTAATTTCGATGATTTCATTTTTTTAATATTAGTTGCAAACAAATATATGACTAATTAATTAGTCATGCAACAAAATCTTTAATTATTATCTGTAGGCTATACTATTCTATAGTGTGTTGGAGTATCACGTTAGAAAGCAGTATGTATAATTATATTACAGAAGTCTTCAAATGGCGGTGTAAGGAAAATCAATCAAGCGATGGTAAATCCCTATTTATCAACTAATATATGGATTTTCTGTTAGCATTTCGGGGCCGTCATGTATTTTTCACCAAATATAAGTTGTCAAGGTATATGGGCGAAGGGGGCCCTGAATGCTAACGGTTACGTGTATGGTGTCGTTTGGCGATTCGAAGCACAAATCTGTCAAACTGCTACAAAGTTTATTGAATGTAACACACTTGAAATTAGCACTATCCGCCAAATGCACTATACACGATGTTATGCTTAGGCGACTTTTAAAGTTTAATTTTCTTTAAATAATCAAAATTGAATTCCTATAAGATCTGATGAAGTTTGTCCAATCCAATATCTCCCATCAGGTAAAACTCTTTGATCCTTTGGTATTTTTTTATGGCCTTGGAATAACAATATACAATAATAAGTGCCTTGCGGAAAATATGAATAACCTCTAATTTTTACTGTACGAACAATAGAGTCACCACTATTTATCTTTACGAACCAGTCAGGATTCCAGTAGTCTCGCGGTTCAGGTATTTCTGGTTTAGCGTAAATTGCTTCCCGAGTTGAGACCTCATCTGATTTCAGAAAACTTGGACCGTTATTATAGAAATGGTAGAGATCACTCCCCATCTTATCTGGGTCAAATACATATAGATTATCAAGATCGTTGTTTATAATAGTGTATGTATACTCAACTGTCGCTGTATCCGTGTTTTCGGTAAAAAGAATTTTGTTCAATTTTGCTTCTATCCCTTCATGAAGTATGTTGGCTTTAAACAAAGCCTGTTTTACAATAGAATCGTGTCGTGAATCATTGAGGTCAACAGCAGGAAACCACATCCATTGAATAATTAATAAGTCACTTGGATAGCTAATAAAGTTAAATCCATCATTTATTTCAGGTATCGGCCATTTATTAGATGAAAAAGAACTGCTAAAAACACCAACATACCGTTTTTGTCCATTTGCAACTACAACGAATGGTTTATCCCACCATGATGTTGGAAAAGCTAGGTCTACACGCTCAGGTAAAAACACACTTTTATCTTGTTTTAAATAGATAAGGTGACTTGAAAAATCATAGAAATCGATGTCTTCATTGGTCAACCAAGGATGATTTTGAATTTCAATTTTAGATAAAGCAATACTATCTTGATCTGCTATAGCTTTTGTAAGAATATCATCAATTTTTAATTCAGAATTTTTGAGTAAGTAAATTGCATATTCATAATCTCTTAAAACTATACGATCCTCATCTTTTGAACACTGTGCAATAAACAGTAGTATTATTATGCATGATGTTTTTTTGATAACACTCAATAAGTAAAACTTGCAGTTTTTACTTTCTGGCATCTTTGGTGATTTCTGATAGTTTGTATTTAAGGAAAAATTATCCATTTTCAAACTGTTATATTTTTTGACTAGGATTTTCGCTTAAGCATAACGATCAGCGGTATGTGTAGTTGCCGTCTGTATCGGAGGCTGGCATGAGTTTTTGCAGGGCCAGCTAGACAGCAGGAACTTCCCATTTAAGATAAATTATCCAGTTATGCAAAAACCATGACAGCCCTGTGCGTCGGCCGGTAGCCCGATCAGTAAGTTTTCTTTTTGCCTGTAACGCTATCCCGGACTGACGAAGGCAATTACACTTTGTCCGTGTTAGCACAAGAAATATTAAAATAAAACTATCAATGGATCATATTAGAGTCGAGTTTACTATGATTAATTCTATGATTTCCTACAATTAGCCTGCGAAATCACTATTTGTATTTTAAAATCATAATAACCGGATTATCATCAATGCTATATTGATTAACACAAGTTTTTAAATTGCCTAAAATCTTCTTATTATCTTTTAACTTTATAAAAGAATTTGGCTCTAAGGGTTGAATCCATTCCATTTCAGTTGTTCGAAGACCCCATGGAATATTTGTCGCTAAAAAATTAATCCCGTTGTCAAAATCATTCTTTACTCCAATATGCATTTCATCTTCAGGAATTGAAACCGATATTTTTTGTTTAGATTTATTATAACTTGCCGTACAGATAGTGTTATTAAATAAGAAAAAAATAAGCATATATTCGTCAGATTCACGAATGCCACAAATCTGAACATATTTACCTTGCTCTTTATTTGGAATTAAAATTGGAGGTTTATATTTACCCAAATCAAATACATATTTAGGAACAATTTTTTTTGAAGTAATCTTATAAATGGTATCATTATCATCCATTTTTAAATAAAGGTTATTATCATATTGATAAGTAATACTTTGCCCTTTGGATAATATGATATCCTTTGGATTATATTTTATCCGGCTATTGAATTTTAATATACTACTACCTTGCTTGTCTAATATTTCAGTTAATAACGATGATTTATTTAATTGACCTGTTTGTAAAACCAAATATCCATTTTGAGTTATATCAATCTGAACTCTTTCAATATCATCTAATTGTATGCTATTTAAAAATTTACCAGCAAAATCATATACAAAGACCTTTCTTACATAGTTAGCAAGGACGTATAATCGCTGTTCTGATTCATCTGCAGCTAAATCTATTAATCCAGGATATTCTCCAGGGCCTCTACCAATTTGGCCGATTTTTCTTACAAACTCTCCAGTCCTTTTAAATTGGGATATACCATTAATATCTCCAACAAAGAAGAAATCCCGAGAACCCACTAACCACTGAATCCGTCCTAATACACACTCTGGTTTGGATTCAAGTTTTACATACTCTATGTTTTCTACGATCTCTTTTAATCCAATAGCATTTACATTAGTGGTAATAAAATCACCTAATTGTATTTTAGAAGTCCTCTCTAATAGACTTGTTTGTCCTATCAGTATAAGTGTGAAAATGATTAAGAATATTTGAGTCAATATATACTTTTTCATAATTATGGGAAGTTGAGAAATAAGCACGTTACGATTTATTCTGCAATTGTTCGTCATGCGGTGGGTGAGTTTTTTGTGCTAACGGGAGTCTGTCTAATAACTCACTCAGATTTCCGGATCCGGCTTATTTTAAGCCCGCCTGAGCCACTTTGAGTTTTTATCCGGTAAATTGTATATCGCCAGAAACAGCCTGCCAAAACTCATTTTATAGAGCCCACAGAGGTCAAATATCCCGAAAATTGATAAAACGAGTATCCTCAGATACTCCTTCAGCACTTCCCTGGTCAAAATATTCCCAATTCTCCTGAGATTGTAAGCAATAAACATAAGACCCACATCGGAGCTTGCCCTTGCTTTTCCCTTCTTTGTTAGAATATAACTGAACCCCCCATTGATCGTTTTATGGTACCATACGGATGCTCAACTATTGCCTGACGACGTTTGTAAAGATGTTCCTTCTCAATTGTGTTGATCCGGTTCCTTTCGTAATAATCAGCATATTCGCTTCTGTGTATTAGCCTTTCCTGTCTTTGATCTGGTACATCGTGAACGTACCGGACATGATTTCTGCATGCCCTTGTTTTATACTGCTTAAACCAGATGATGTTGCCTGCACTTGTTTGTCTCCTTATACCATGATCCGTTGGTGTGCAGTATCTGTCCCTGCGGACAGGTATATGTATCATCTTCCCTGTTATATGTGAAAAACTCGTAGTTGAACAGCGGATCCGGTGCCTGACTGGTGGAAGGTACTCCCGGGTATTGCTACTATCGTTTCAACTCCAAGATCCTGTGCAGTCTTCAGCTCCGAACCTGTATGAAAGCCTTTATCATATAATGACTGTGAACTCATTTGTTCTGAGAATGCTCTTTGCCCTTTGAACCATATTCCCCATCGCTTTGCTGTCATTCTCGTTGGTGACCTTGTAATCGATGGGAATATTGTTCTTTGCATCAACCGTCGACTGTACATTGTATGCTACTTCGGTGATATTGTTGCGGATCATTATCTGCCGGCTTTCAGGATCTGAAATTGAGATCTGTGGCTCTCCGGATTCTTTCAGCTGCTTTTCAAGATCTTTATAATTCTCTTTTCTATCCTGCTGCTTTTTAATCTCATCCTGTATCTTTTGCTGATTATCTCCGTCATTTTCAGCCAGGGCCCTGGTATACTCTTCGAGCTTGTTATCAATATAAGCTACATGCCGGTCGATCTTAGCCTGGTTGTAGTTATTCTTCTTGCTGTTTTGTGCCCGCAGCTTGGTGCTGTCTCCGGCAATTAGCTTTCCTCCGATCAGATCAAAATGTTTCGCTATCTGAACGGTTGCCCTGAATACTTTCTTTATGGCTTTTGGATTATCCCTGCGGAAATTGGAGATCGTGTTATGATCAGGTCTGAGACACTTTAAAAGCCACATCACTTCAATGTTCCTTCTGCATTCCTTCTCCAGATCACGCGTTGAGCGAACCTTATTCAGATACCCGTAAATGAAGAGCTTGAGCAAATCAGCAGGATGATAAGCCGGACGACCATTTTCGATAAAATCCGTTCTGAATCCATAATCTTTTATAGAAAGGCTATCGACAAAAAGGTCAATTATCCTCACTTCATTATCGGGATCGATGGACTGATCAAGGGAAACCGGAAAAAGATTAATCTGGGTTCTGTCTATGTCCTTGTATGAATTTCATATAGTTAAGGTACAAAACAGACAGTTTTACCAGGAATCATCAGCCTCATAGTTATCAACAAACAGGGTAGGTTTTTAGACAGTCTGACGATAGCAATATGCAAAGTTGGGGATTACGGAGCGATTCACTATCAAGCTACACGGCACTTGATGCGAGCCACAACCTTTGAATAACCTATTAAACCCCAATTTTGTATAT
Source organism: uncultured Bacteroidales bacterium (assembly GCA_963736675.1). Lineage (GTDB taxonomy): Bacteria > Bacteroidota > Bacteroidia > Bacteroidales > VadinHA17 > LD21. Next base: position 326,211 of record CAVTPT010000001.1, on the reverse strand, counting down.
TGCATGTTAGGCGCTTTTGATTTTTTTCATTTTATTCCAAAGATATAAATTTCAGTCACTGGTCTGTTGGGTATTAAAGTCATCCAATTATCTGAATTGCAATCTGTATAATCAACTTCGAAACACAAACCTTTTAAATTTGTGAATACTAATTCATCTTCATCACCTTCTATCATTTGTCCATAAGTAACTTCAAAATCTTTTACTAAATCTCCAAGTCCTAAATTTATCACAAGTTTTCCTTTATAATTCCTAGTCACCCCAATTTGCACCAGTTTATCCTTGCTGAAATGTAGTACAAGGTCTTCAGTACTATATACATGTAATGGTGGAAAATCAGGTAGATACTTATTATAAATCTCACGAAACTCAAATGAATCAAGAATTTGTTTATCAATGTCGGCTTTGTTCAATCCAAGTGAAAATCCACCCGCACTTTGTCCAGGAATAATCGGAACATTTAAGTCAATTTGATATTTTTTATTTTGAATCATTGACTAAACTCTATTGGCTGAGCGGTTTTTGTTCAATTGCGCCTAACGTTGGCGGTATGAAACGTTGGGGAGTTCGGAGCTACGAACCTATCAATCGATAAGAACCTTGCCAGCGAGCGAAGGGCTTGGCATACCACTTAAACCCCAATGTTTTATGACCGCGTGTTACAGCCAGTTTTTATTTTTATTCATTTTCTGTTAATCAGCTTTATCGCAAAATCCATTGGCTCATCTTTGTCATTGATTGGTTTTTCAGGGTACGTTTTAATATAGTAATCAGGACTAATTCCAATTCCTTCCCAACAAAATCCATTCTTATCTTTAACTAAACTATATGGGATGCAAACATTCCATCCACATGGCAATTTATTCCAGTGTGAATCTGCAAAAGCACCAGAAGTAAAATCTCCAACTAATTTAACATTTGGTATTTCTCTCATTGCAAGGGCAAAAACTTCTGCTTCGCTAAACGAAGTATTATCAATTAATAATATTACAGGTTTTAAATAGTTTGTCGATATATTTGGTTCAATGTACCACACCTTTTGAGTTCCAAAATCATTATGCCGAGGTCCGTTTTTTTCAGCAGTTATCATATACATCCGTTTTTTATCAGCAAAACAATCTGCAATCGCTTTGCCTATCGTGTCTTCTCCACCCATATTTCGTCTGACATCTATGATTATTGCTTTGGAGTTAGAAAAATATTGTAGTATTTTATCCATTGCCTCCTGCGTTGCTTTTAAATTTTTAAATTCTTTAAAATGAAAATAACCAATACTATCCAGAAGCCATCCATAAGTAAATTTATTTAAAGTATTTAGGCCATATTTAAAATGTTTCTCTGAAACAGGAAGAGAGCTAAATATATTTAATGTAGAATCAAAGCCAATATCATCAATTAGATAGCCTAATAAACCGGCGGAGAAGTGACGCTCAGGATTTTCTTTTGCAATTTGAACGTGGTTATCATTTAAGTGTCTGAGCATTTTAGTTGCAACATCAAACAACTCACTTTCCGTGGTGTTTTTATTGATGTTACTTCCGTATATATCATAAAGCTTATTCCAGTCAATATCCTTCGTAGCAAATCCGCTATAAAGAGTATCGTATGAATGCCAAATTTGGTTAAAAACGGAAATAGGGTCATTTTGAGCAAAGCTATTCCATGGCATTAAAAAAAGAATTGCAAAATATGAATAAAAGGTAAGCATCCGGTCTGGTGCATATTGGCATAGGTTAAGCCAACGACTATCTTGAGGCGGTTAGTTTTCAGTGCAACTTTCCTGGAGTTCTTTGAAATCTTTATAAAAACAGATGGGTGTTTAACTTTTTCCAACGATCTCCAATAATCATTGGATTTCAGTTGGAGCTTTCCGGAGTTCCCGGGCAGCCTTCCAGTTATGAGGCAGGAGCTCTGCCAGATCACGGCTGTAATCGTTATTGTAATATGGGATTCTTGTGAGCACGTCTGTCAGCCACTCCCTGGGATTAACTTCCGTTGCAGCACAGCATCCGAGAAGTGAGTACATTATTGCAGCATTCTCTGCAGCATCATGATTACCACAGAACATATAATTTTTTCTTCCGATCGCTAAGGGGCGAATAGTATTCTCAACGAGGTTATTATCTATCCGGTACCGGCCATCAAGGTGATACCTGGACAAGCGGTGGAAGAGCAGATAGGTATAGGATAACGCTTTACTCATTCTCCCTCCCTCTAATGCTTTGGGCATATAGTTTAAAATCCACTTTTCAAAAGCACACATTATCGGATAAGCAAGCCTTGACCGAAGCTCTGCACGTGCTTCATAATCCAGATCCTGATCATCTGCCATGCTTTCCACTCCATAGATCAGCCCGATTTGTTCCAGGGCATACTCAGCTCCGGCTTTGTCCTCTTTCAGGGCCTCATTAAATTTTCGCCTGGCATGTGCCCAGCAGCCAAGAAGCAATACCCCTTTCTTGTTCTCGTAGATGGAATAAACATCGTAACCGTCTGTCTGTACTGCGCCTTTGTAATTATGGAGAAGTTCTATTACCACTTTCTGTGCACGTGAACCTTTGTCATAATGAAAAAACACCAGATTCTTCATTACAGACCGAACCACCCACAGGTAAGCCTTCACTGCCCGGTGCTTTTCACTGTTGATTACCGGGACTGTACTCTCGTCGATCTGTATATAGTCAGATTGAAGCACCATCTCCCTTAACCTGTAATACAATGCTCTGAGCAGATCACTGCATCCGGCGAACCAGTCATTTATTGTGGATGCCGGGATTCTTACTCCTTCAAGCTTAAACATTGATATCTGCCTGTGGAAAGGAAGATGATACATGTACTTGCCCATTAGAAGTTCAGCCAGCAGACTGGCCCCCGCATTGCTCCTGGGCAGCGGTAACAAAGGAAGAGGGGCGATCTTTACAACTTTATTCAGGCTCTCATCTGTACCCGTTTCCTGCTGCAGCTGTAAATCTTTTTTCAATGCATATTTCGGGCGGATGATACGCCGGACATACACCTCACCGGGCTTATTTTCCAGCTGCTCTGTTATCTCTTCGCCGATACGTATCCAGTTCTCGTCTATTCCTTCAGGTTCGATGACTTCTACCTCGCGGCGAAGATCCTCCGGAAGAGGTAAACGTAAAGGCTGCTTTTTATCATTTTCCGGTTTTTGGCGCTTGTAAGTGATTATTTCACGGGATGCCTCACTGATTACTGCTTCTTCTTCCGGCAGTATCTCCAACCCATCAAAATCGATCTTTCGCTGTGCCGGGTCAGCAGGTATATACTTTTCACTTGATGATTTCCAGAACTTCCGCCTGAACCATGCCAGCTGGTCGGTTAATTTCTTTATTAAACGGTCTTTCTCCTCTACAACTTCTTTATAATGTGCAATCTCCTTTTCAGCCTTGGCAAGTGCCCCTTTATCAAGCTGGCGTAATTTGGAAAGCTCCTGATAAAGCTCATCACGCTCTAGAAGCAGGGCCTCCAGTAATGTATCTTTATCAGCTTTATTCTCCACAGTTCTTTCGGCGTTTTGTCTGTGTCAAATATAACAAAACAAAACGTGGCAACAAACTGGTACAATGTTAATAACTAACTGAATAACAGTTTTTTATTAACAATTTTATACGGTTTTAAACTTCTCATTTTTACACTTTGAACCATAGTCATTAGATCCTGCCAGTTTATGGCTATCGAGGTGGTATTTTCATCAAAAGCCGGCAGCTTAAACCGGCCTGATTCTAATCTCTTATGATAGATTACCAGCCCGGCATATTCCATATGCAGGATTTTCATCACATTCTGGTGGCGGTTCATGAAGATAAATACCCCTCCGTCGCGAACATTCTGATTCATCAGCGAGTTGACAACACCACTCAGGGTATAAAAACTTTTTCGCATATCCACCGGAAGAGGATACAAGTAATACCGCAGTGAAGCGTTAAGATGGAACATAAACTCAGTCTAACAGGGATACAAGGGAACGCAGCCCTGCCATATCCAGGGTTTGTCTTATTCTTAGGGTTGTTCCGTTTGGATAGGCGATTTCCAGCGATGTATTTTCCATGTCAGGCACAGGTTGATGAACTGAGGCCGGGCAGGCGGCTGATCCAGGAGCCCTGACAAGTAGTGGTATAAACCGCCCGCTGCCGGTATCCTTACGGAGCTTCTTCTGCCAGTAATAGAATGTAGATGGTGCTATACCTTCGTTAGAACAAAAGCTTTTGACGCTTAATCCAGACTCCTTCTTCCGTTCCAGAAGAACTGTCATCTTTGAACTGTTTAACATCGCTTTTTTGCGACGAAAGTTAATCCACCCCCGGAGTCAACAAAATATGCCCTTCCCCGGATGCTTACAATAAAAGAGTTTTCTCATATTTTTATATTATTTTATTTTCTTTGAAAATTCGGGTTTCGCTCCTCGAAAGGTTATATTAAATCCTATAGTTTTTTTATCCTCATCCTTTACAAATTCTATAATTAAATCATCATCTTTTGCTAGAAATTTAGTGTCAGATTCTGGAAATAACTGCATTTTAATATCGGGAGATTCAAGTTTAAGCGAATTTGCTTCATGTATTATATTTACTGTCATTTGGAATGATTCAATTAAATATGAACCTGTATAGGTTGATAATACATCATTTGAAACATTAACTGTCTTTATTTGGTCAGGGCTATATGACATTTGATTTAAATATTTGAGAATATCATTCCCAATATCAAGAGAGCTTTCCAAAATCTTTGAATAAACCTTATCACCTTCGTCTCCATTTGTAAAAATAATGATACCTCGTTTTGAAACTGGAAGCAAAACAATTATAGTTTGTACTCCATTTGCTCCACCCTCATGTTCTAAAGCATATTCATTGTTTGACAAGTTTCTTATGATTTCCCATCCTAAACCTTGGTCAATATTGTTTTTTATATTTATTTGAGAACTAATCATTTTATTAAACAAGTCGTTAGATAGTCCAGCCTGATTAATTACATCAATTCCAAATTTAGAAAAGTCATCAATTGTAGTAAGAAGTCCGTAAGCTGCATTAGCATTAGTCTGTGTATATTCCTGGTATTCTTTTTTTTCGCTATTATGCTTGAAGGCATATCTGGATTCATCTGGTAACTTATCCCAATGATACTTTGTATCATACATTTTTAAAGGCTTAAATAGTATTGAATCCGATAAGCTTTCTAATGATTTATGAAACTTGTTCTCCAATGCTTTTCGTAGATATTCGAACCCTTCACCTGAATACTGGTATTTTGTACCTGGCTCAAATTGAAACTCTAACTTCTTTGATTGGACGTCACTACGCCAATTTGGAAAACCAGATTGGTGGCTTAAAACATGTCTCGTTGTTAACTTTTTAGCCCTTACATCATTTGCAATATCAGGGTCAATCCAATAGTTAGCCAACGGTTCGTCCAAATCCCATTGCTTGGTTTCTACTAATTTTAAAGTTACCATTGTTACAATAGTTTTTGTGAGAGAAGCTATTGTAAATATGGCATTGTCATTTGCAGGAATTCCCTTACGAAGTTCACCAAACACTTTACATTCAGATAATTTTCCGTCTTTAATTATTCCAATCCCGACCGCTTGAACATTATATTCTGTCAACCAACTCAGGATTTCCTTTTGGTGGTTAATTGTATATTTCTCATTCTGCTGCGCCTCTATGCTTATTATCGAAATAGTAGCTGCAAGAATTGTAAGACTTAGTTGTTTTTTTATTTCCATAATTGTCAAATGTTATTTATTTCATTCAAAGACAAGAAAAACTTATCATGGTTGCATGTCTTAAAATTGGCTGTAACGTTTCAGGCTATGGCCAGTGTGGGTTTTAAAACCACTAACCTATCCCCTAATATCAAATGTAATAGAAACCACAGCCATTTGCAAACCACTTAAACCCACATTGGCTATGAGCCTGTGTTATGGCTATGTACCTTTGTCGATGCCTGCCCTCAGCACCGCATTAAAATTTATGGATGTCTTAATCTATGCATTTTCGTTTAGAATCTTTAATCTCTTTGCAATCAGGGGAATTACTTGCCTTACATAAGCTATTTATCTAATCCAAAAGCAAACAATGCGCATTTTTTAAGGGCTCATCGCTTGCCCTTGGAGTAAATAAATACACTTTTCTTTCTCTTAATGCATGTCTAAAATTTTATTTAAGAAACTCAAGCATCATATTATTAATCTCATCAGTATGAGTAAACAATAAATCATGCCCCGTCCCTGAAATTAATTCGGTTTTTATTCCAGGAGCGACCTTGTTAAGGCGGTCAATAGCAAGTTGTGGATTACACACCTTTTCATTTTCTCCAATTAAAAAAAGTACAGGCATTTTCAATTTTTTAAGTTCGGCATCGGTAAGTGTATTTGGTTCAACACCTAATTTGAATTTGAAACTTTTCATTGCAATATTAATATACTCAACTCTATCGTCTGCAATTTTCTTACCCTCTTCACCACTTAAAACCAAGTCATTCCATATTGAATATATTGATCTACGTCTCATGTATTTGCAGGGCAAAAGTCCCAGAAACATATTCCAAACAAAATCTTTCGTAACAGGCTGAATTGAAAATATAGGTGCTATTAATATAACTCTGCTTAACCGATCGGGATGGCTTGCAGCATAGTTTCCGGTAACCCAGCCCCCATATGAATATCCGGCAATTCGAATGTCATTACCAAACGAGAGGGTGTCAAAGAGTTCATTAAGCCATTGAGAGAAATCATTGGGAGTTTCCATCTTCCGCGTATAAATACTTCGTCCATAGTCGTAAATATTGTCTAATGCATAGGTTCGGTAAACCGAAGATAAGGCTTTAATATTTGCGTGCCAGATCAACGAATTAGCTCCTCCTGCTGGCAATAGTACAAGAGTTGGTCCATCTATTGGCCCACTTATACGCATGAATGTTTTTCCATACGAGGTTTCAATAATTTTTTCCTCAGAAATTACCGGCCATTTTTCAGCCATTTTATCTTCAAACGCCAAATACTCAGTTCTGGCTTTCGAAGATTTAAATGGATGGAATTCCGATATTTCCATAGAATCGGGACCTGAAATAAGCGAGAAGTAGATCCACGCTGCAAAAGCTATAATCAAAAAAGCAATTGATCCGAAACAGATTAAAAAATATTTTAATATCCTGGAGAATAATGCTCTACTTTTTGTTGACTTACTGTATAATTTATTTTTAAGCATAATATTTTCTTTTTTAAGATGAAATTATCTATTGAATTGTATTTATGTTTTTTGAATTACCGTTGTCAATCTCCAAATGATATTGATCCTACTCAATAGTGCTATCCCCCTCTCTTCGTATATCCAAAAACTGAAAGGGAGTGCCAAACTTTCTTATGAGCAAAGCGAATAATGCCTGTTTGCTCCCCTTAAGAATAGGCGAAAGCATTATTATTCTGAATAATAACCAATGTTTAGGTAAACAGACGGATAATAAAATTATGTTTTATATGAAAATGTGATGGAATGGCTCTCCATCAATAGAAGACTTATGGTATATATTCTTTTTAAATAAAACTGAAACAATTTGTAATGTGTTATAATTACAAGCCTTATTTATTTTTAGGATATAGAGAAGCTTAGAATTGTAGGATAATAAAATTGAATTCCATATGGATATTTGATTGCTTTTGGGATTCTCTTTATCCAAAAATTTAGAAAAACCTGAAAGGGAAGTAAATGAATATGAGGTGTTTTCTATTAAGGGTTGTTCAGTATAAGTCTGATGTGGTTGAGGAATAATTTCTTGAAAAGCATAGAGTTCTCGATCGATTTTAAAAAAATAGAAGAGAATATTCGCTGAAAGTATTAAAGTGAAAAATCGTGTTTTATTCATTTTAATGATCGCATTTTTTTTATGCCTTTATGATATATGTAAAAAATGACAGGCTTATACTAACTGTCATTGCCGTATCCAAACTTTTAGTTATCAGGTTATAAAGATAATAAATTTTAATATACCGACAATTTCATGCTTCCTAACCAGCAATGGCGATTGATGCATTGTAATGGGCCTGTTTCTTTTCCTCAGCCTGCCAGTCATCAATTAGTGCAAGCTTATCCAGATAAGAATTTTAACTCTAATAGAATTGTGTCAGAAGAAGGTTTATTTTTCGCTGGAGGTATTAGCCATAACGTTTTCGCATATGGTTCGTTGCCTGGTTCAGAGCGCCCACTTGTCCGGGTACACAAAAGGAACCAAGATGAACTGACTTCCGAAAGAGCACTTTGCCGGCAATGAACTATATGCGGTGTTAGCGTTAGTTGTTTTTTAAATTTGTTTAGAAAACTCAATTAAGCTAAATAAATCTCCTTTCAGTCTTTTCTGCACTTTGAATCCACAACTAATGTATATTTTTTGAGCCGGCATGAAAAAATCATGATCTCCTGTTATTGCTTTGACTTCTTTAAAATTCTTATCTTGAAATATTTCAATTATTAATTCAATTTGCTCTTTACCATATCCTTGTCCCTGAAAATTAGGTAATATGCAATTTTGACCAATTATTCCTAGTGGATATTGTCTATCATCCCAGCTAAAATATCCAATTGCATTATTATCTAAACAAGAAAATTTAACATGTCTCCCAATAGTCTCCAGATTATTAAATGCTTCACTATCTTCTTTTTCCCATTGGCAAAATAATCTTTGTTTTTCTTCAGGAAAATAATCAATTAATCCCTTATAGCAAGTTTTCAGAAGTTGTTCAATTAGTCCTGGCTTAAAATTATCTATCTCTTTAAAATCTATCATAAATAGTAATGTTCATCCTAATTAAGCTAATTACCTGTATAGGAGTCGTTTGCAATTAACGCTAACGGCCCGGCAATATGGGGAGGTTGTGTTACCCGACGAAGCATCCGGGCATCCCGAGTATTCGGGACTGGTACTTTAGCCATAAAGCTGTCACGGTGCAAGGAGGGGATGGCGCACTTTTTGCACCCGCCCTCCTTCAAAAAATGTGACGAACAACTTACCCATAGCACTTATGATAAAAGCATAGTCTCTGGTACGATATCAATAATTTCGTAAATTAAAGTTCGTAAATGACTTAAACTTAGAGACTATGCAAACACAAGTTACGAAAAAAATTGATTTCACAGGTAAACAGCTTTTCATTGGATTAGATGTTCATAAGAAGAGCTGGAGTGTTACGATCCTTGTTGATGGTACTGAACACCGTACTTTCACACAACCTCCCGACCCGGAATCTCTCAATAGTTATCTTCAACGAATGTTTCCGGGAGGAGAGTATAATTCTGCCTATGAGGCCGGTTTCTGTGGTTATGGGATTCATCGCAGGCTGAATGAACTTGGGATAAATAATATTGTAATCAATGCAGCCGACATCCCGACCAGTCAGAAAGACAAGCTTCAAAAGCGCGATCCTGTCGACAGCCGAAAAATCGCCCGTTCACTTGAAAAAGGCTCTCTTCATGGGATCCATATATTTGACCGTGAACTGGAAGAGCTGCGCAGCTTAAACAGGACAAGGTTTTACCTGATGCGTGATCTTCGAAGGAGTAAGACCAGGATAAAAAGCTTTCTCCAGTACTACGGGGAACCAATACCTCTGGAATTTGACAATAACCAATGGACATTAAAGTTTGTATCGTGGTTAAAACAGGTAAAGATGCAGACAATGAGCGGTCAGGATGCATTCTCCAATCTGATTAGTTCATACGAGTATCACAGGAGCCAGTTGCTGACACTAAGCCGTCAGATAAGGGAAAGGATCCGGGAATATGACAGAGAGCTTTATACATTATTAAAATCAGTATCAGGAATAGGTCCGCTGACTGCATCAGCATTAATAACAGAACTTGGGGATATTAACCGTTTTACGAACATTGATCAGTTAGGTAGTTATGTTGGACTCATTCCCAGGATAAGAGAGAGCGGAGAAACCACTCATACCGGTGGAATAACTTTTCGTTGTAATTCGTTTCTCAGAACCCTTCTTATTGAATCCTCGTGGCAGGCAATAAGGATGGATCCTGCAATGATGCAGTACTATCATTCGCATCTGATCAATAACAAAGGACATAAAGTAGTGATCAAAGTGGCACGTAAACTATTAAATCGAATAAGATATGTAATGAAAAACAGACAGCCATACGTAACAGGAGTGGCATAAGAAACAAAACCTATAAGGTCAAAAGAGTTGAGGGATAACGTAAAACACGGCAGGTAACAGATATGATTACAACCCATAGCATACGTACCCTTACTATAAAAAATGACAAGTGATTGCGGCAGGCGAATTTTACTGACCACAGATAGCAGTGTGATTTTATAGGATTTTTTAAGAAGTTTATAGGAGAAGAATATTATTTACCTTTGTTAACCCGGGGCGATTGCTTTTCATAGCATTGTCCGTGTTAGCTGTTGCACTCATATTTTCATTTCATTGAAAGTCTTAAAAGTTTCAATTATTGAGGATATATGTTTTATTATTTTCGGTATGTAGGGTACAATTGGATGGTTTATATCATATATCTGTGATGGGGTTTTCATTTTATCCAAATCAGGATATCTTGTTTCATTTTGGTTTTTGTTGAAAATTGTAGTTAGAAAAATCAACTTCAAAACAGTCTTTTGATATATCGGAAGGAGTTTAAGAGATTTTTCAAGATTAAACTTTAAATTTTCACATCTTTCTTTTTCCAAATTTTCTATATCCGATTTTTGTATTATTCCTAAGCTTACAAGTCCATTAATAAGATTATCAGAGTTATGGAAAAGATAATCAATGGAAGAGGGTAGTTTATCCAATCTATCTATTAAATCAAGACGAAATACAAATAGGTCTATTTCACTATTATCAACATTCAGGACGTCAATTGATTTTATTTTTCCAAGGGATGTTAATTCACCCAGAACCTCTTTAAAGTAAGGCCCAAGGTCAAATGTTTTATCGTCACTTTTTAACCAAAAATTTTCAAGACTAAGAAAATGTTCTTTCAGTAGTTTTGTGAATAGTCTCAATGAACTATGACCGATCTTATTTTTTACTTCATTTGGATTTATGAGTACATTTCTTATAGCATAATATTTACAAATTTTTTCAACTGCTTGATACAAGAATAATAACGACTGAGAATAAAGTTTTGTGTTATAAAGATTGTCAGCTGCCAAACAATCGTCATGTGCTGTATCAAGGTATAATACTGATCCTTTTATTGTCATTTTTTGAATATTTATCGGTGTCACGTGTGACAGCTAACGGCAGTTTGTCTAATAACCTTTTTAGGATTGTCAGAACTGACCTCTTTTAAGCGAGTTTAAGCAAAGCCAATTTTTACTTCCCGGATTGCCTTTTCTAGTAAAACAGGTCTCTTATACTGCATCAAAATGCCTCGTAGATGAAGGCAAATTGTTAAAAACAGAGAAACAAGTATCCTTAGATACTCTTTCAGCAGATCGCCTGTCAAAATATTACCAATTCTTCTGAGGTTATATGCAATAAACATAAAGCCTACATCCGCACTTGCCCTCGCTATGCCCTTCTTTGTAAGTATATAACTGAAGCCTCATTGGCGTTTAATAGTCCCATACTGGTGTTCAACTATAGCCTGTCGTCTCTTGTAAAGGTGTTCCTTCTCCTGATAAACTTTACGATTATTTTCGTAATATTCTGCATATGTGCTTCTTGAAAGAACTCTCCCACCCTTCGATCTGGTGCATTGTGAGTGTGCCGTACACAATCTTGCACGATCTTGTTTTGTATTGCTTGAAAAGTGATCACGTTATCACGTTTGTTACACTCCTTGTACCATGTACCATTGCTTCGCAGAACTTCACCCTGAGGACAGATATAAGTATCACCTTGCTGGTCGTATTTAAAACATTCAAAATTATAATCCGGATCAGGAGCCTGACTTGTTGATGGAATTCCAGGGATTGCTACTATTGCCTCAATACCCAGATCCTGAGCAATCTTAAGCTCTGAGCCTGTATGGTAACCTTTATCATAAAGGGCAGTAAATTCATTAGTACCCAAGATAGATTTTGCCCGGCGAACCATATTACCCATCGCCTTACTATCATTCTGGTTTGTCACCTTATAATCTATGGGAAGACTATTCTTTGAATCCACTGTGGTTTGTACGCTATATGCTACTTCTGTGATATTGTTGCGGATCATTATCTGACGGCTTTCAGGATCTGAGATCGAGATCTGTGGCTCTCCGGATGCTTTCAGCTGTTTTTCAAGATTTTTATAATTCTCTTTTCTATCCTGTTGCTTTTTAATCTCATCGTGTATTTTTTGCTGATTGTCTCCGTCATTTTCAGCCAGGGCTCTGGTATACTCTTCGAGCTTGTTATCAATGTAAGCAACATGCCTGTCGATCTTAGCCTGGTTGTAGTTATTCTTCTTGCTGTTTTGTGCTCGCAGTTTGGTGCTGTCTCCTGCAATTAGCTTTCCTCCGATCAGATTAAAATGCTTTGCAATCTGAACGGTTGCCCTGAATACTTTCTTTATGGCTTTTGGATTATCCCGGCGAAAATTGGAAATCGTGTTATGATCAGGCCTGAGACACTTTAAAAGCCATATCACTTCGATGTTCCGTCTGCATTCCTTCTCCAGATCACGCGTTGAGCGAACCTTATTCAGATACCCGTAAATGAAGAGATTGAGCAAATCAGCAGGATGATAAGCCGGACGACCATTTTCGATAAAATCCGTTCTGAATCCAAAATCTTTTATAGAAAGACTATCGACAAACAGGTCAATTATCCTCACTTCATTTTCGGAATCGATTGACTGATCCAGGGAGACCGGAAAGAGATTAATCTGGGTTCTGTCTTGTCCTTGTATGAATTTCATATAGTTAAGATACAAAACTACATCTGATTTCAAAGTATCTGACTAGCTCGAGATTATTAACAATTATAGTAGGTTTTTAGACAGTCTGACGGCCCGGCGGTTTAATTAGTTGCCGTCTGCGTCGCGGTGACGTGTTTTTTGCCAGTCCCGGTAGACGGCTGAGAGTTTCGGGTCACGATGAAATTGTCGAGACGGCACCAGTCCCGGTAGATGGCTGTGAAGTTTCGTGTCACGATGAAACTGTCGAGATGACGAGCAAAAAACACGGCGCCAGCGCGGTGGCCGGCAGCCCGACGTAGACTTTGTCCCGGGAGACGAAACTGTCGCGGTGCAGTGAAGTTAATAAACGGCAGAAATTTTTCTCTCATAGACTTTAAGGGCTGACTCTGAAGCAGTCCGGGCTGCCGAAGGCAATTAATTAAACCGTCCGAGTTATAGCTAGTGTTTATTAAAATTGTCATGATGTAACCATTTTTGGAGTCATGGTTTGCTGAAACTCTCTATTTGCAAGCTCTTTTAAAAGCTTTGGTGTCGCGTTGGCAGGTGCGGCTTTTAAATGTGCTTGCAAATGTTTAACCCTACACATAATCTATTCCTTAATCAAAGTGTCAAAGTAACCTCTAAAGCGATCGGTCAAGTATTTATAAAGCATATTGTGTATATAATAATCACCAACAAATATTGAAAAGTCAACTCCTTCTTGTTTCATAATTTCGAATTGCTCTTCGTGAAAGCTTAATTTTTTATGAGAATAAAAGCAATCCATCATTGACTGCTGGTTTGATATGTTATTTTTTGAATAAATAACTGAATCAAAGTTTAGAGATGTTATGAGTTCAGGTGCCCGTATTCTTCCTTCACAGAGTCTTAAATAGTAAACTACAATTTGATGATTTTGAGACCACTTTTCAACAATTCCATCAGCATATGTCAGATTTACAAGTAATAAATCATACCCATCATAAAACGAAATCATATTTCGCAAATAAGGGAAAGCGGCGATCAAATACGCATCTAATAAAGATGACATTGAATCATATAAAAATTTCACTTTTTTAAATGCTAATTCAGGTGTATAGAAATCTGAAACAAAACCCGTTTGTCCAGAGTATTCATTTGACGGATATGGCCTATAAATGAAAGTAAATCCCTTGTCTAATAGGAATAGAATACAGTCATAGAGAATATTGATATTTATCCTTTTATTGCCAACAGATAAATAGAAGGGTATATTTGCATCTAAGTTTGGAAAACTATTCTCCACATACTCTTTAAGAGGAATTAAATCGTACGAATCTTCTGGTTTAATTTTCAAATAACTCCCTTCCTGTTTAATAAAGTCAAAAATATACTCAATAGATATGTCTTCCGTTAAGAAAAGGATAGATTTCTTTTCCATCAATTCCATCACCTTTTCCTGTATTAATTTAATTGCATATTTTTCTGGATTGTCATTAATATCATTTTGTTGGCAATTTTTAGACATAACAACAAAGTCTGTAAATTCTTTCACTTTTTCAATCGGAATCTCTCTTATTAGAAGGCCATTCTCTCCATTTTTAATATTGTAAAGTATATAGGAAATCTCCTTCAAACCATATTCAAAAACTGTTATAGCAATCTTCCAAGGATTTGAGAAATAATGCTTTTTTAAATAATTGAACTCATAGTCAAGTAGATAATTGTATTTATCTATAAACCTTTGAAGTTTAATAACGTAGTCTTTACAGAACGTAAAATTTGGATTTTGAAATTTTTCAAGTTGAGTTCTGAATTTTTCATTTTCTTCACCAATAATTTCAGCTCGACTTATTAGCTCACATGTTTTTTCATAAAGGCTCTTCCATCTTTTAACAGTATCTTCAATATTGTCCTTAGAAATTATTTCATTATCCTCAAAGTGAATGGTAATAGTTTCCTGTGCAAATTTGTCTTCGTTTTTTATAATTAGGCCTTTATCAATGTGTTTCCAATAGGCGCAATTATCTTTATCATCGACAGCGAATAAAAATACCAATTCAATTGGGCAACTTTTTGCATAACCAAATATTGAAGTTGGAAAATCAAACTTCGATTGACCATAATATTTTTGTGGGTATGTTTTAATTTGAACAGTAATGTTTCCACAAACGCGTCTTTCTGTCAATAATTCAATTTTACCATCAATGTTAGAATTTTTATCACCAGCTGTAAAGTGCGTCTTTATATCATTATGAGACAATAATCTATCCAAACAGTTGATAGATTTTTTTCAGAGATATCATTATCTGTTACAGATAGTTTTGGTTCAAATCCAGGCATTTTTTGGTTCGTTTTGTTAAAGACCAATTTAGAAAGAAGTGAAGCAGATATTTAAGAAATCAAGTCATTTTTTCTACTCGATAATACTCATTCTCGTAAAAGGCTTTTCTAATTTTATAAATATTCCTCCAGCTCTCTATCCCTTGATCCGCAAGGTTCCCATTACTAAATCCTTCGTGAGTGATTTTACTAAGATAAATGTTTACTACAGGAATGATCCCATTCTCTAACATATCGCTTATTAAAGATTTTAATTTGTTAGATTTAATGCTAAGTATTTTATAAACCTCATTTCTATCAGACCTTGGAAATTGAAAAAAACCAATGGGAAATAGTTGGATTATAAAAAATGATGCATTTATCTTTTTGTTAGGTTTTTCACTAGAATCCATCTTTTTCATTTGATCTATCATTTCATCAAATTCTAACTTGTCCGATTTTGCACTATTTCGAACTTCATCTACCCATTTTTTAAAACGAACATGAGTTGGACCTTCATCTTTTAAAAATTGCAGTTTTTTCTTCTGAGTTTCAAGATCATAGGCATTTATTAAACCATCGATTTCCTCAATTGTACTAACTGCTTTATCAATATGATTTAAAAAATGAAGCATCTCATATTTTAATGAAAGTGTGACAAGTCTATTCTCAATATGTCCAATATTGGTATAGTATTCATTAGCCCTTTCAATTCTCTTAAATTGTTCGTTAAAAAGTGGTTCTATATCTGGAAAATCTTGTTTTGGATACCCTGGCAGATCTTGCTCAATTGAAACTATAGAGGCATATGCATAAAATTCGTAAATTACTCTTGCTTCATTAATTAAGGCATTGAAAAAAGCAAGATAATTATTGCTTTTTGTCGCTTCTTTTTTTAGAAGATGAACATTATTAGCCCATTTCTTATTATTTTCAATAAACCCATGAGCAAATCCTAATCTTGTTTGAAAATTAGGGCCAATTTTATCCTCAATTGCATTTATCGTTGATATTTCTTTCACATAGTCCATATTATTTTTTGACCCTTCATGTAGAATTAATTCACATTTAGCGAATAAAATAAAAGATTTTTCTGCATTTGAATCATTAATTAATTTTTGGACATCCTCAACAAATTTTTCATAACCATTGATAATGTTCTTATCAAGTGACTCAATGTATCTTTGTTTGGCATTTTCAAGTTTTACATATAGACCAATTATTTTATCTTCTTCAAGTTTTGTAAGTTTTTGGGCATATTGTTCTTGAGTTATTAATCCTATTGAATATTTAACAGTTGTTTCAAAATATTTCAAATGTTTTTTAAGATAATCTGGAAGTTCATTAATTTGTTTTGAGGCAGCATTTAAGCAAGAAAGGGATTCAATTAAATGACTATTATAATAATATGCAATCCCTAAGACAAGATTATATTTTGCTGAAGAGGCAACATTTCCGGATGCCCTCTTGTGTACCGAAATTATTTCATGCCACCTGGCTTCATTAATTAATTCCAGTCCTATATTTTCTATTAATTCTCTTATTTCTTTGTCATCGGATATTGACAAATCTTGACCAATAATGATTTTATCTCCGCTATTTACTGAATTTGAGTGTAATGCAAGTTTTACATTGATTTCTCTTTGGAATAATCCTTTTTGCAAAGAGCTTTCATACATTTCATCAATGACAGTCGGTGAAAGTATTTTCTTAAATCTAAGTACATGACTACTTTGATTTTGCCAATTCGTGTCTTTCTCAGAAAGTGTCCTTATAAAGTCGTTAATGTTTTGGAAGAAAAACGTATTGGATTTTGAAAAGTATAATACGTAATAAGAAGGCATACCAAAATTCAGAAGATAGTTAATGTTTGAAGTGTGTATCTGAACACTAATGCTTCCGTCTGAATTAATGTCATCACTATCCGTCGCTTTTAACTGAACAGCGAATCTAAAGTTTGTGAATCTTCCAGCTTTTTTAATTTCAATTTGAAAATCTAAACCCTTGTCTCTATAATCTTGAGATCGTACTTCAAACAGTGATACATCAAACAGTGGTTTGAAATGGTTTGCTGATATAGTTTCTAATTCTTCTTTTGGATTTGCTAATGGCAAATCCATTTCATCAATTATGCTTTCAGTAATCATTTCAATTTAAATAGTTAACCAGATCATTGGAAAGGTAGAAATTACTTCTATTTTTTTATGTAGGAGATTTTATAATTTGTTTCAACGTCTAACACTTTTTCACTTCTTTTTATTTTGGAAATTGAATGCTGTTTACCAGTTTTATTTAGTTCATCCATCAAATCAACAATGTAATTAAGTTCATTTACATCTAATTCGTTGATAATTTCTTCTGGAGAATCCATAAATGACCTGACTTTTCTTCTTAATGTTTCCATTTTTTTTGGTTTTTAATGGTTTGGAGAATATAAAATTAAACAAAAATATCTGTGTGCGAGGAATTTGGCTCTTTTGCTTTTGCATGAGCGATGGATCTAGTGTCGCGCAAAAGCAAATGTGCCAAATGAGCGGTCGCGTTATATAGATGTGTGGCCATGGAGGAGACTAACCTACTATTATGCTGCACATTAGCTATAACGTTGGCAATATGCAAAGTTGGGGATTACGGAGCGATTCACTATCAAGCTACACAGCACTTGATGCGAGCTACAACCCTTGAATAACCTACGAAACCCCAATTTTGTATATTGCGTGTTGTGCATAGTTGTTTTTATATCATTCTGAAAAAGAAGTTAAAAAAGTCTGCGGTGCTATGAGCAATCACAGGAAAAACTAAACTTCCACTTCTCTCTTTAATCAATGCGTATATGAATTGAATCCAAAACGCAAATTATTTTGGATGTACATTTGGTAGATGTTAATTGTTTTCATCTTCTAATTTATCTTCATCGTCGGCAATTATTATAGTATTATCCTTTTCAATTTCCAATGCTTCGCCAAGCAACGCAATAGTTTCTTCCTGGGGAAGTTCCTGAACAGTTCTTAGTTTCCTTTCTATAGCTCTTGAACGAACACCCGCCTTATCAATGACATTTGTTGCTTCTTGTAGTTTCTTTTTTGTTTTTTCCAACACTATCCCAAAATTTCCGAATTCTGTTTTTACTGCGCCTAATACTTCCCATACTTCACTGGAGCGTTTCTCAATAGCAAGTGTTTTAAAACCCATTTGTAAACTACTAAGGAAGGCAACCAAATTAGTAGGGCCAACTACAGAAACCTTAAAATCGCGTTGTAAAATTTCAAACAAGCCTGTTCTTCTCAATATTTCAGCATATAGACCCTCAGTCGGAACAAACATTATGGCAAAGTCAGTTGTAGTTGGTGGGTTAATATATTTCTCTTTTATGTCTTTAGCGTTTTTCTTTACGGAATTTTCAAATTGTTTAGATATTACCTCAACAGCTTTAGGATTAAGGTTTGCAATATTATCATAAGCTTCTATAAGTCTCTGATAATCTTCATTTGGAAACTTTGAATCTATTGGCAATAACAGAGGTTTGTTGTCAATATTTTTCCCCGGAAGTTTAATCACGTATTCAACTCTTTCCTGGCTTCCCTCTTTAACAATTGAATTTTGCTCGTATTGCTCCGGAGAAAGAATCTGTTCGAGAATTGCGCCAAGCTGAATTTCTCCAAGGTTTCCTCTGGTTTTTACGTTTGTTAATACTTTTTTCAAGTCTCCAACCCCTGAAGCCAAAGTTTGCATTTCACCTAATCCTTTGTGAACTTGTTCAAGCCTTTCACTAATTAGTTTAAAGGATTCATTAAATCTTTTTTCAACTGTTTCTTGTAATTTTTCATCAACCACCTTTCTCATTTCATCTAACTTCTTACTGTTTTCTTCTTGTAAGGTTTGAAGTTTATTTTCAACAGTATCTCTGATTTCCTTGAGTTTGGCTTCGCTATCTTTCTTTATTTGCTCTTGCTTATTTGAAAGGTCATCAAACTTTTGTTTTTGAAGGTCATTAAAGTCTTTAACATTTTGCGTGAATTTGTCCTCAAATGATTTTAATGAGGTGGTCTGCTCTGTTCTATTTTCTCTGGCGGATTTTTCTAATTGGTCTTGTAAGGTTTTTGTCTTTTCATCAAATGATTTCACCAATTCATTCAATTGCTTTGTAAACGTATCAAACTGATTCTTTTGAGCACTTGAAAGATCGGTTACAGTCTTTGTAAGTGTATCACCAAGATTTTTAAATGAGTTATTCAATTCTTCCCGGTTGTCTTTAAATGATTTTTGGTTCTCATCTCTGTTTCTGGCAAATTCATCCCTTAGTAGTGGATCAATTTTATTTAAGTCTGAATCAATCTTAAGAAGTTTGTTTTTAAGTTCTTCTGAATTGTCTTGAACTTTTTTAGTTGCTGTAAGCCAAATGTTTATTGCGATCAGAATTATTACTACTATTAATAGATACGTTATTGTCATTTTAAGGTTATTTAGGAGTAAATTATACTGACGTTAATTTTTAGAATTGATACCGATCTGATTTTTACCGAACCAATTATTTGTTATACTTTAGTTGTCAAAATGACAATTCCCAACATCTTGTTAATGCAGCAAAGCAAATTGGCATTTCATTTTCAAACTGTTCTTTTGTAATACTATTACCAATATGTTTTGCAAGTTGTTTTTTCTTATTTGAATTAAAAATCTTCTTGCCTGATTGATTAACAGCATCTAATTCTGTTTGTGTTTTTCTCCAATTTACATAAGTCGGGTCAGTTTGATTAGGATAGTATTGTTCAATGTCTCTATTTGGTAGTTGGAAAAATTGATGATTGTTAGCTAGATCAGCATAAACTGCCAAGAACTGGGACACCCCTCCTCGAGTTTGATTACTTGGTTGATCAATAATAATAACTAATCTATTTTGGTAAATGCTCAAATGTAATGGGATATAAATTTTTTCAATTGCATTTATTGTCCTTTCAGCTTGATCAATATCTCCATTCGCTTTTATTATTTGGATTGCAGGTTTGTCTTCGTAAAACCTATTAATAATTTTTGTAAATAATTCAACCTCACTTTGTCCTTCGACAACCAGAAAGTTATGCGGTAGTAAAAGATCGGATGGACTACCCCCTAAAAGTTCAAAAACTATATAGGGTTTTTCAAAATCCGTAGTTACTTCAATTTCAGTTTCCCCGTTACTTTTCTCAACAGTTAAAATTGTTTGTCCAATGAAATTATCTGCCACAAAGACTGAAGAATGAGTATTAATAAATACTTGATCATTAGTAATAGATAAATCATGTAGTACATTTTTTAGATTTCTTTGGGCAGTTGGATGCAAATGCAGTTCAGCTTCATCTATAAAAAACATAAATGATTTACCCATGTCGTCATTATTTTTTCTAAACTCTGCATATGTTTGAATTATGGCAAGCATCAAGGCTCTTTGCATGCCATCACCTTTTTCCTCAGCTAGAGTTTCAACTCCATCATCAATCGTTGTTTCAAAGTTTTTTAACAAGTCATCAAATACAGGTGCAGTAACTTCAAACCTTACTTTAGTTGTGTCAGGGAATTGTTTTTCAAGATATAATTTGACTTTGCTTCCAATAGTCTCAAATTCAGCTTTTATCTCTGAGTCGTTATTTTCAAATAGTTCCTTAAATTTTTGTTGAAAATCTTTATACTGTTGATTTGTTTGTAATATAGTCGCGAGTACTCCAGAGAGCATGATCCCAATTGGGGTTGTCTTTGCGTACTTTGCCACAGAATCATAGTATTGTTTGGTATTGATGTATTCAAATTTTGGTAAAAAATCATTTAGAGCAGCATCAAATCCTGTTCCAGGTTGCACTTCACTACTATTTATAAACATTGATCTTTTTTTGAGATTAGAGCTTGACCTGACAAAAACCACAGTATCCGAACCATTTAATGCATTCTCAATTTTGGTTTTATTTGAGGGATTTTGCATTTTGGCAGCACCCGCTATAGCACCATTAAACTCAACTTCAACAAGAATTTCATTTTCAACATCTCTTTTGAATTTTAAATCGTCAACATTTGTGCCTCGACTGATTCCATTGAAGAAGAATTCAATAGCCTCAAAAAAATTTGTTTTACCACAATTATTCTGCCCCACAAAAATGTTAAAATCTGAAGTTTTGAATTCTGTCTTTTTAATTGATCGAAAATTTTCAATCTTAATTCTTGTAATTTTCATCTTCTTGTAGTGTTGGTGTATGTTTCTTGTATCGCCTGGGATTCATAAATATTATCATCTTTGAGATTCTTATAATATAACTTTCAGTTGATAGAAAATAAAGAATCCTTTTATCCACATTAATTTAAGATTAATCGAGGAATAGTTGATAACAAACTGCAAATGATAGTAACATTGTCCATTCCTGCTATTGTTTAATGCAGTAGAAACAGTGGTTTTCTATCGGACTGCTAATTTCGAAACTAATAAAGTTGGATATTTGTTAGCCAACTCTTTAATATATTTTCTTGCTTTATTTAATCTCTTCTTATCAACACTGTTTAAATATGAAAGCCAACCAGACACCTCGTCTAAAAGTTTAAAGTTTGTCTGTTCATTCGGTAATGTCAGATGATGAATTTTAGCTCTCACATTTTTATATTTCTGCTTGCCAATTCCAAAAGTATCATTGGATAAAACCAATCCTGTAATTAATTTTGCTCTACAAGACCCTGCAATTCTCGTTTTGGATGGATTAATTTTAAAATGTTCATCTTCAACAATTGTTTTTATCATTGGGAGTATTTGTAAAACTTTTACTGGACTTAAGCCGGAAAAGTTCAAATCATCAGCATATCGGGTATAATTGATTCCTCTTTTACCAACATATCCCTGAATACGAACGTCGAGTTGCCATGTGGAAAGATTAGCTAGTTTTGGTGAACAAGGACTTCCTTGTGGAAGGGCTTCTTTAAATGTGCAAATATTTGTAAAAATAACAGCAATCGTATTATTATATCCAATAGCTTTAAAAATATTGAATATTTGTTTCCGCTTCACTGTCGGAAAAAAATCTTCAAGGTCAATAGTTAAAACTGCATTTGCTCCCTTGTGGGCTTCTGCGTTATTTGCAGTAGAACTTCCCTTTTCAAAACCTTTGCAAGAACTAGATACTTTTAATTTGTTTAAAATGTTTACAAGGATCCAAGACTGAAGTCCTTTAAGCTTTTTACTTGGTTGGCTAATTGTTCTAAGTTTTCCTGACTTCTTCTGAATTGGGTATGTCTTGTAATACATGTCTGAGTGCATAGATAGCTGATAGATTGAATACTCTGAAATGTGTGTTAATTCTGAGAAATCTTCAACTGTTTGGATTACTGGTAATCCAAGCATATTTAACCGTATGCTATCTGTTTTACTCATATTATTAAAAAGAAGGTAGGGCAGGTCGTTTACATCGTAACACTTGAGTGAATTATAAAGAATTCTGAGGAACGAAGAATCCTTTATAATTTTCGATTATAAAGTAGCGTTTTAAACTCGGATGCCGGAAACAACACCCACTCGTATTTTCAGTTGAATTCACAACTTACTTAACGTCTAAACAAACTTACCCTATACCTTCAATTTCTTTTTTCTGTATTTTAAATTTAGTATTTCCAATCTTAATTCATCAATAGCAACCGTTTCACCTTGATGTTTAACTCTACTACTTTTCTTACGAAAACTTAAAAAGTCATTTGACCCTAACTGAGTTAGCTTATATCCATTTGGTGTTAATTCGATTTGTCTTTTCTTTGTGAGAATTGTTAATGCTGCTGTAGTTGACTGAAATGCATTTATTTCATCTTCTGTAGCATCCCCAACAATATCTATAAGAATTGATTTTGTTACAGGTTCTAGTAAAAAAATTGCCGGTAATAAAAATTTTTCAAGTTGTAGTAATGTAATTTTGTTATCAACTTTGCTACTACTCTTTTTCATTTTTTTTAAAGAAGAAACAATTTTTTCAACTTCTTTATCTAGTGAAATAAAAGAAAAAATATCCATACTAGAATTTCCTCTTTTCCCAATTTCATTAGGGTCAATGTAAACTATACCATGTTTATTAGCATTTCTTACTAATTTGAGTGGCCCTTGGTTTATAAAACTTTTATTTTTTTTAAATTTTGCATCAATAACACATATTAGTTTATTTCTTAATTTTTTATTATTAGCAAAAGCTCCTAATTCTGCATATGAGCCTGGGCTTTCAGGAATAATAACAACTGCATCTACACTGTCAGCTAAGAGGTTTTCAAGGGAAAGTAAATCTTTTGAATTTGAACTGTAAAGTAATTCGTCAAAAATATCTTCGGGATAAATAAGATCATAATGGAATGAGTACATAAAACTTGTCAACGCATGCGCAATTTTATATCTAATTGTTGTCTTTTGAGAAATGTCTGCACCACACAAAAAAATTGTTGTTTTAAAAGTATTAGCAGGTTTGAAAATGTCTTCGCGTATTTTGTTTGCAATTTTTTTGCAGTCAGCTTTTGATATGTCGTTTGTTTTTAACACGATCACTTTAAAATTATAGGCAACAACTCAATAATTGCGCAACCCAGTGCGCTTATTTATATTGATTTAATTCTATTCTTATATAAACGAAGTTAATACTTTTTATTTGTCAGGGTTAAAATCTTAAAGATACAGAATCATTGTCATTTAGTGACCTTGGTTACCAAAAAAAGCTGCGGGATAGATAATAGCTTCCTTTTTATAAATTCATTAATAATCAAGTTAGTATTTCATCAAGTTTGCTTTTCCAATTTGTAAACCCATCTTCAAAATTTATAGAAATATCCTGATGTTCAATTGATTTAAAATTGAAATCAACAAACTCTTCGTTTTAATGAAAAATATGTCATGGGGTGGGATTGGAGTAAAGCGGAATTCTCACTCGTTTGGATGGCATTATTGACACTTTCTAACATTCTAAGTTAGTCCGAGTACCCTTCTATGATCACTTGCGAACTGTTCAAATGTTGAATTGCGGACGAGTATCCGAAAACAACAATAACTCCTTGAACGATGGATTTTATCTCATCGACTAGCTTCTCTAGATCACATTCTTTCCGATCAAATCCTTGTCTGTCACTGTCGTAGTTGAAATCATAAGCAAATACTGGTGGAAGGTTTGTACCAGCAAGCCATACATGTGCGAGTGGGTTCGCACGCAAGTATTGGATTACATGGCTTCTAACTCCAGAGCCGCTATTAAAAAAGAGACATCGGGAGGCATTTCGATAGTCTAGTACTATGGCACCAATCCTCTCGTCCTTGTGTGCAGTATGAAAACCTCCGATGAACTCAAGCCCTGTCAATCTCAGAGCGACTGATTTGACTAGCTTCTGAAACTCTTTCTGTTCCTCAGTCTTTGTCTGTGCCGCTAAAACCTTTTGCTCTTGAGCGAGCATTTTTGCTAACCCATCTAAAGCCTTTCGCACGTCATCGATGGCAGACGACTCCCCCGGCTTAAAACGAGAAATGAAATATGTATCTTTCAAACCAACTAGATAATTGTTGCAAGGAAAGTTGTCATAGTTTAAAAATAGCATCAAGCCTTCTGGGCAGCCCGTCCGGTACCGTTCATAAAGCTCTTGTAGTTGAGTTGATGTCATTGAAATCCGCTGTTTTGCTTCAACGAGTAGGAGAGTGCTCTTTGGTAGAGTAAATGGGGAACGAGCGAGCCGATAGTCTGGTCGGATACTCTGAACCGATAAAGAGTCATTTTCTACCGGCGTTTGCAGCTCTGCCCAAAACGAAACAAGATTCTTGCATTCCATCAAATCTGCGATATGTGAAGGATGATGCTCGTACAGTTCAAGCTTGCCGTCTGGAGCATGTACGGCAAATTCCAACCCTTGTTCTCGGAGTAAATCCAAGACAAATAGTCCGACCCAAACTTGATAAAGTTGCCATCTGTGCTTCCATGCAGGAAGTCGTAGAATTGAATGTATCTCTTCAACAAGGCTCTCCATCAGACGCTCATGCGTCGGAAGATCCTTATAATGAGCTAGAATTACAGGGAGGGAGTTGGGTTTATCGTACTCGTACGAGGTGGAGAAAGCTGGTGCCTTGGCACCATGAGAAACCAGCCAAATGGCTTTCGCCAAAAACTGATGGCCATCAATCAGGAGTTCAAGGAGTTCGTTCAATTCCTTATAGGATGGTGGACGAAGAGAAGCCAACTCTTGGTT
Organism: uncultured Bacteroidales bacterium; assembly: GCA_963736675.1. Classification (GTDB taxonomy): domain Bacteria; phylum Bacteroidota; class Bacteroidia; order Bacteroidales; family VadinHA17; genus LD21. The sequence goes on along the minus strand of CAVTPT010000001.1, from coordinate 300,845 downwards.
CCGAAAGATGCGACTTGTATCCTTTTCTATATTATTCTCGTCTGTAACGAAAGGTGATGAAGGATTCTTATGTTCCTGAGAAGCTAGATTGAGGTTTTTTTGAACTGAATCCCAAAGTTCGTACAGAATACTAGCATGCGCTAACACCCCTTTGTCAGATTGAAATACATTGGGAATTGATTGCCCTGGCTCCCACTTTGGGATTGGGTGCACTGTTTCTGAGTCAATTGGAAAATAGGAGTTGATATGTTTTTCTAAATCCTCGACGTAGGAGCGAATGTTCCATAGAGACCAGAGTCGGAAAACGACACGCTCGTATACTGTGTGATAGGAACGCCAGAATTCTTGGAAGTGGGAAAGGGTGAATTTAACTGCCTTGTCATTTTCTGAAAAGTAGTAACTAATAGCAAGACTATGATAGGATCTGACTGCTCCATGCCTCTCCATGAAAAGACATATTTCAGCCATCATAACAGCAAATGGTTCGAAGCAAGTTAGGAATGCTCGTACAAACTCCTCAACCGTGGTATTCTTTGTTTCAAGAACACTTGGTAAATCAGTTATACCAGGGTCGAACCCTAAAACAGACACAAGTTCGGTCCAGAGAGCATCGTCACGTCCTGTGCCATTTCGACGTAACATCAATCCCTCTTTGCAAAGACTCCGGTAAACATCTGCTGCTGTACGGAGCAGTTTAGAGTTTTTTTTCAAGTGTTTTGAGCTCATTATGTTTTATTTAAACAGTGAAATCACCTGTAAGCAATATTGGAAGGAGTTGGCATATAACAATAATGTTGTTTATATAGCAAAGTCCCAGAAAAATGACAGAATTTGTCATGGTATGTTGAAGTAATCACGTTGGTAAAGTTCCGGAAGGTGGGCCGGAGTTATCATGGTATGAAAAAGTTGTCCCAGTAGCAAAGTCCTTATAAACGGGCTGGGTTTGTCATGATGTGATAAAATTGTCCAGGGAGTAAAGTCCCGATAAATGTGTAGGAGTTTTCGTGTCATGATAAAATTGTCTTAGTAGTGGAGTCCGAGCAGGCAAAAAAGCATGTGTTTTGAAGCGACGGGACGGTTGCAGGGAAGGGCTTCAAAACTCTTGCGCGCGCGTCGTAAGTCCCGGTGTAGTGAGGATTTGGGGCAAATTTGCCTTGCAGCTAACGCCTGGCCGGTAAGTGCCGTGCGATGTAAGGTTATTAAATCTTCCTTTAAGTTATAATTTTTATAAAAATCGAAATCCCTATCTGTGAATAGACTGCCAGCATGGCATTTACCGGCCTGTCAGGGCGGCGTTGTAAGCCGGGGCAGCGTTGGAAGGCACTTGCAGATCGCGCTCATGGACCGGTTTTGTATATTTTAAAAAACAAAACCGCTGAAGGCTATATGCATGTGCCGTGAGCACAGGCCGCGGGAGCCCGTTTCTTTGTTTTCAGCAAAACCGCATAACAACCCGTAATTACATTTGACCTCATTACAACTCATGTAAAAAAAGGGCGGACAATGCTACCTGTCAGACAGTTGAATATTTAACCTCAACCTCCCTGAAAAGACTACTTACAGCTGAAAAATATATCCGTAAGCCGTTCGCGTAAATGCCTGCAATATAAGTATATATAATATTACAGACTATTCACTTTCATCTCTGCCCCTTTACCCCGGATATGCGACCGCCCCGTCAGTCACAACAGGTAAAGTAACCTCAACAGCACCTAAATCTCTATCCCTCTACTCATTGCCTGACATACAACCTCACAAATCCAACACAAGTTAAATAATATCCCTGAATTAGATTCATAAATTGACTATAAAATTATTCACCTGCTTTTTCTTTGTATAAATCTGTCCCCTGTATTCTGATCTCACATACTGCCAGGGAAGTTGGGGAGCATAAACTCAACCGTGGTTATACTGAGTGCTAATACCGGCTGCATTGACCACGTACCGCCGGAAAGACTAACAGATTGTGTCCTAAGCTGATTACTTGCCTTTGTATTTAAGAAGATAAAGTTGTATCAGAATTCCGTTCTTAAACTTGTTGTCGGCTACAGTATCTGTTTTTATAAGTTCCGATTCGGATAAAACATGGTTAAGATTTTCTATATTCAACTCCAGATTGTTAAATCTGACCGCACAAAATACTTCTCCGGACTGAAGAAATTCCTCGGGCTGATTAAATTGATGTACCTCAGTGAAGGCATCAACATTCGACATTTCCGCTTTAAGCCAATAATGACTTAATCCCGAATTACCAGTGTATTCCGCCATTGGACCGGCAGTCACTTCGGTAATATGCAGGATTTTTCTGATCTCAGGATAAGTAGTGGAGATATATCCGATGGTTTGTTTATAAGGGCCGTACGAAAAATTAAAGTTGGAAACAGAGATCATTACACCCAGGAATAAGATAACCGGTATTAAAACTATCTTCAGCCATTTTATCTTCATCCCGGTAAAAAGAATAGCCGGTGGGATAACAAGCATAACAACTATTGCCATCACATACCTGGTGGATAAAATTGATTGTGAAAACAACGAAATAACCGTAACAACAAGCAGTGTCCCCAGAAAAATAAAGAGCGACAGCCACAAAACCAGGCGATACTCAGAAAACGATTTTGTAAAACTTACTAAAATGGTAAAAACAATAAGAGAGTAAATCAGAATAGTCAATGAAATGGAATAACCGGATGTCCAGAACTGTTCGGTGAATGGAATAGTAAAACAGGAAAGAACAGCACTGAGACTAACCTCAGGAGCCCAAAAAGCATGTTGTACTTTTTTTACCTGAACAATAAACATAGAAATCCACGGGAGAAACAGTAATGCAGCAATCAGTAATGAAAGTAAGTGATTAAGCCATTTCGTGTTTTTTGTAAGAACAAGATAAAGAAAAACAAACACGTTTGCCATAAACGCAGCAGCCATGCTATAATAGTGGATATACATGGCTATAAGGGTGAAAACAAAAAGAAGGACCAGGTCACGGTTTTTCCCGGTTCTCATGAACAGGTAAGCATAAATAAATACCCCTGTTACTGAAAATGCCGCCCAGGTGTACATTCTGGCCTGGTGCGAGTAAGCTGCCAGCATAGGAAGCGAAATCAGCATCAGGCAAAAATAAAGCGCTCCCTGTTTGCCAAAAATACGCTGACCGGCAAAATACCCCAGTAAAATTGTTGATAACACACCCAGCACTGAAAACAGCCGTAACGATGTAGCGTTTAAACCGAACAAAGCAGTAAAAAATCTTAATCCCAGGTAATATAATGGCGGGTGCAGATCGTTTTTGAACTTAGCACAAAAGTCCGGCCAGGAACCATCCAGCATCGATTTGGTATATATCTCATCACTCCACATATCACTGAACCCAATTTTGAACAGGTAGAAAAGAGCAGCAATAACAAAAATCAACAGGAATATCAGCAATTTGTTATTAGTCAGGTTCTTTATGATATTATTCATACTGTAAAACTGAAAAAATGAATACCCGGATATTTTAATTCATGCAATATTGTTTTTCAAAAAACCGGGACTAATGATTGAGTAAACATATTAGTAGCGCCTATCCCTGACCTGCAGATGTAATTTTCGCCGTTCTGGTCCGGATAGTAAATATATAAATTTCGTTCTTATATTTTTAAGAACCATCTGTGTGCTTTTCAGCATTTTTAAAACCGTCAGCCGGTATGTGCCGTTGACTTTTCAGAGAGTTTAATAGCGGAGTCAGCAGTACTTAAGCAGTTGATTAACAATTAGCAATTATTCTGCTAATGGAGGTTGAAAACCATTAAACAATATTGCCAGATAAAAAAGGAACGAAATTAATATGAAGTAAATAAACGCAACTAAACCTTTGACGGACCGTTTTGTCTCATCAATCTCTGAAAAAGCATCAACAAACATTAATACACCTGATATAAACAGACAGATATGTGAAGCAATCAATAATATCTGACCTCCGGGCCAATGCTGTACCTTAAATGTAAACCCGGCAAGTATAATGATCATCGTGATTGCAGCAATAGTACCATTTGTTCTCTCCACGCCGCTTTTCAGAAGCTTTGTTCCATTTATAAGAAACAAAGCTGAAAACAGAATGCCAATGACAGCTCCAAGCAAGATTAATATTCCGGCACCAGGCCAGTGTAGCTTTTTGAAAATGATCCCTGCAAAAAATAGTATTGCAGAAATCAAACTGGTAGAAAAAACGCCTTTTTTCATAATTCTGTGTTTTTTGGTTAATGTTACTATCTTGAGTTGTAATAACCGTATGAGTTATGCTTTTAACTGATAATCTGATAAGACATCTCAATAACTATCCGACCTGACACATTTATATTCAAAGACTGATTTGAGGTTAAGGCATTTTTCATTTGAAATATTTTCTGATCTTGAAAAATCACCCTATAACAGGTTTTATTAACTACAGGGAGTATCTCCAAATCTGTATAACTTATAAATTTTGTTTTTATTTTCAATTAATAGCTATTATTTTCATTTTAACTCAATTAGCAGATTCCTGACCATGTTGATATTTGTCAATTTTGATCTGGACGGCCCGTTTTAATTTGCTCATTCTGTAAGTTGATAAAAAAAGATTGGCCATTACAGACAAGCATCTGTAATGGCCAATTGGATTGAAAATTCTTTATGAACCGAGGGTGCTGCAGAAAATCATTAAATGATCCTGTTCACCCTGGCCGATTATGTTCTATTCAAAAAAAGGCACACCCTGAACAGCATATTTTTTCATTGCCTCTTCATTAATATCCACCCCTATCCCGGGCTTATTTGATACTTTAATAAAACTGTCCTGAACCCAATCACCTTCATCAAAGGTTACTATTTCCTTATACATAGGGTTGGTATGGAAGTATGACTGCCACTCCATGATCAGGAAGTTAGGTACCGTCACGCACACATGTGCACATGCCATGGCACCCAGGAATGAAGCAACCATATGCGGGGCAAAAGGTATATAATACAGGTTGGCAAGGTTGGCAATACGTTGTCCTTCACCAAGACCTCCAGCTTTCTGCAAATCGGGCATGACAGCATCAACTCCTCCGATTTCCAGCAACCTCTTGAATCCATAAGCGAGGTATATATTTTCACCTGCTGCTATCGGTGTCGAAGTTTCATCAGCGATGATCTTGTAGGCATCTACATTGTCAGCCGGAATTGGTTCCTCGAGCCACATAAGGTTCAACGGCTCCATCCGTTTTGCAACTGCCTGTGCAGAATACAGGTCGTACCTGCCATGCATATCCACACATATATCAATTTTGGGGCCTATTGCCTCGCGTACGGCAGCAATCTGGTTGTACATACGCTGCTGCTCACCCAGGCTTGTAGTCCAGTTGTACCTGTCGTATTTATCAGGATCGCTGGCATAGTCCAGATCAAATTTAATGGCATTGAATCCCAGTTTAACGGCCTCAAGAGCAGAATCAGCAAATTCTTTCGGAGTCGGGAAATTAGTCCGGTAAAGAGCTGTATCGCTGTATACCCTTACCTTATCGCGGAATTTTCCACCCAGCAGCTGATAAACAGGAACGTTATACGCCTTCCCTACAAGGTCCCATAATGCCGTTTCAATGGCCGACATTACGGCAACATACATACCTGATTGCGCTCCCCCGAAAAAACCTGCTCTCCGGATGTCTTCAAAGATCTTGTGAATATTTAACGGACTTTGCCCTCTCAGCCTTCTCCCCAGGTTCTGGACCAGGTGATATGTTCCCGAGATGGCATCCACTCCTTCTCCGCACCCCCAGATATCCTGATTGGTGTTGATCTTCACAAAAAGACTCCCACGGATGAAAGCACACTTTACATCAGTTATTTTAAGATCAGAGGGAAGGGATGATTGTGGTGTTACCTCTACAGCCTTTTCCAGACCTCTTCCAAAACCTGCCAGAGGCGTAACAGTTGCAACGGCAGCAGCACAGGCGGCTTTGCCTAAAAATGCTCTTCTTGAAGTTATGTTTTTCATTGTTTTAGTTTAGTTATTATGTTATACCATGTTGTCAATTTTAAAAATAAAAATCATCATTTGCCGGCATCCGGTCTGCCGGAAAGAGAAATCAAATCCGGCCCGGACTCTGACAAATATGACCCCGGTCTGATATTAACATTAAAATCCCGGTTTCTTATTATCGTACCAATATACAAAAAAAGTAAATAACTTACTTTTTTTTCGGAATTTCACCTTCCTGTGCTTTTAAAGCTTCCACACGAATTTAAACAACCTGGTATAATAAAAATACTTCTTCCACTCCCTGTGGCATTAAGGAGCAGAAGAAGCTTAGAGAGTTAAAGTGCAACAGGTAACTACCCCGGGAGCTGAGCAACCCTGATAGTTCATCTCAGATGCATTGTACTATTGAATATGAGATTAAAGTAAATGACTCCTGCTTAATTAACCTTCACCGTGGCAACCATTGAAGGATGGGGAGTGCAATAGTAGTTGTACGTACCGGCTGTTGTGAAAGTATAACTGAATGTTGAACCAGTTCCCATACTACCACTGTCGAACAGATCAGTATCGCTTGTAACGGTATGTGCGACCATATCTTTATTGGTCCAGGTAATGGTCGTATTTGCCGTAACCGTGATTGTGGACGGATTATATGCCATATCCACAATGAAGACTTCATTAAGCCCCGGTCCTTTTGAACCGCCGGGATTATCGTCGGGACCAGGAGAGTCGGGCCCTGCTTTTTCGCAACTGCCCATCAGACTGATAATAGCAAAAAGAAACACAGCTCCTGCCGATAACCTGATTTTATTAATAACTGAATTTTTCATTTTTTCAAGATTTTGTTTTATTTGTCACATAACTTATCCCGTACTTCGGGGAAACCTTCATATCCGTAAAAACAATCTTCATTTCTGTAAGTGTTTGAAAAAACATGCGGGTCTCATAATTGCCGTAAATTTTAATTACATAATAAAAACAAAATATGATGAAGAATGTTCACCGGAAATAACTTCTAAATCAGTTAAATGAGTATCGGCTATCAATAATAAACCTAAAACATTGATTATGGGATTCCTCGCTAATGCCCGGAATGACAATTCATTTTAGTTAAGGGGGGGTATCGCATTAATCTCCCGGGCCGGTACGAATACAGAAGATTAAAGGATTATTTTATTATGAAACAGTTATTCATAAGAACATCCATCAGGAATCCCGAACATTCACCACGGATCGTCACCTCATTACCTGCAACCAGTTCTGATGGATCTGAAAGAGTCGATAAAGTACAGATTACCAGCGAAAACCCGTTCGCTGTGCCAAGAGTGACATTGGTCACATTGTCTTCAACCCGGCTTACAGATTCAATAGTACCGGTAACCTCAAGGATTTTATTTACATACTTTACGGTCGAAACTGATTCATTATCCTCAAATGCCTTTTGCAGATCGACAGAAGTTATAACAAAATCGGGCTTTGCTTTTTGAAGATCCTTGTCCTGCCTGTAAAAAAGATAAATACCTGTACCAACTCCGGCCAATCCAAGAAGGACCACAGTCATAAGAGCAATTCTGACTGGTTTATTCATTTTAATATAATTTTGATTTTAATGGCATGATGCAACCCACATGTCTGAAAATTATATACATACGTATTTGTGTCAGCATAACATGCGGGTTTCATTTGTAATACCTTAACTATTAAAGATCCTGATTGTGATTAGAATCATTCTACCGGATACCTGATCTTTACCGTAACCTCAATTGTCCTGGCAATGTTATTTCTGACAACTGCAGGTATAGTAATTTTATAGTCCTCCGGTACAATGAGAAACCTGGCATTTGCCTCAATTGCTCCGGTAACAACATTGATATTCCCTTTAACATTAACCTTGTTTGCAACATCATGTATATTCAAATCCCCTTCAACGGTCACATCATAATTGCCCGGTTTATTAAAATCGACTGAGCCGGGATTGGTTATTTTTCCGCTAAAGGTTGCCCTGGGATACTTTTCTGATTCCAGGTAGTTTTCATTGAAATGTTCCTCCATCGAAGCTTTTTCAAATTTAAAAGATTTGATAAGTACCTGAAATACAATCTCCCCTGTTGAAATATCAATAACACTGGCTACCTGATTATTATCAGCCTTGATGTCCTCTACGGGTGTACTGGAGAAGAATCCGATATACCCGTTTTTCGTCATGTATTTCTGTGCATTTACTGCAAGAAACAGTCCCGAAAACAGAATAAAAAAAGCAAGTCGCTTCATCATAATACAATTTTAATGTCCAACAGTTTAACAATTAAAAAACTAATTTGTTATACCGGGATTCTTCTTCAGGGTAAAAACCCTTGAAATATTGAATCCGAAATGCACGTCTCCCTTTGCCCACGAGCCGGTGGTCTCGCCTATGAAACCCTTTTCGATCATAGCCAGCGAATTAGTGAAAATAAGCTGGAAAACATGCCCCCCGGTTTCGATATCGAAGCCAATTGATAAGGGATCATATACTGTCTGGCTCATATACGACCGCTGGTTGAGTGTGTAATAATATTCAGCATTAAAGCTGATGCGTCTGGCAAGTTTAATTCTCCCTCCGACCCCCAAAGCAAAAAGATCATTGGGATCGAGTTCTGTGGTCACAAGATTGCGATGTACAAATGTGGGGACAACCTGAGCAGAAAAAGAGTTGCTTATCTTACGGGCAACGAGTATTTGCTGAACATAGGACAGCCTTGACGAAAAATAATTGACTCTGTCAGGATCAGTCCATTTTAAAGAATTTACAGCTACTGATGTCAGCGCTGAAACTGATACTGGTACCACCCGGGCTCCTGTTGACTGTCTGAGTATTGTGAATTTGGCAAATCCGTCAAAGGTTTTTTCATAGGTTCCTCTGCCGAAACCAATCATAAGCCAATCCGATATACCATACTCAAGTCCCAGGCGGATGCCTGCCTGGTCGAGACCAAAAAATTCATAAGCTCCTGAATTAAGGGTACCAAAACGATGAGAGATCCTGAAATCCAATTGTCCGGCAGGCATCCGTTCGATCGAATGACCATTCATCACCCTGGTCGATTTAAAGGTAGCAGAGGTGAAATTAATCTCCTCAGAGGATATATCTTCAAGCATATCCATCAGATCATCCTGGGCAAAGGTGCAGGAGAAGATCGTAAGAAAAAGGAATGTCAGTAAAAGTGATCTCATATTCAGGATATTGAGTAATATTTTAATTGTCAGGAGTACCATTACTTATCCATATATCGATAAGTTTTATTGAACATGCATTCAGCTTACCTCCGTTCTTCGGCATAGGTGAAAACGTACTGCTATGTTTGACAGATCCTGCAATAGCCGCCGAACGGTTTCGTACGTCAATATAATCCTGAAGCCGGATACTATTCCCGGCAGATGCAGCTGTCGCATTAGAGTGACACGAGAGGCAGTTATTTTCCAGAATTGGTACTATTTTAGAACTAAAGGTCACATTTGTAGTATCACACGATGAATTAAGGGACGGGTATAAAGCCTCTTCGTTATCGTAATAACAGGATACCGAAAAAAGTAAAATCGTAATAAATGCCATAAACGCCAATGGCAGCCTTTTCATATATAAGCTAATTATTTAAGTACCCATTATTTATCCAAAGCTCAAATTGTCTTATCCTGCATAATGAGAAGGAGCCGCCCAAAGGCATTTTAGTCACTCCGTCGCCATTCAGCGAATTTAAAAGTACATTGCTCATTGCAATAGCAGCTGACATTGGAATAATTTTCCAGTGTAACACCACCCGAGGGAGAGGTACCACTATGACACCCCGTACATGATGTCTGTATTACCGGCCATATATTGCCCGAAAAGGTTATCAAACTGATAGTGTCACATAGCTCCCCGCAACTCTGGTCCTGAGCTCCATAGCTTATCCATGCCTGTATCGAGTCAATCTCAGCTGTCGTCAGCTGAGGATTTCCGGCCGGCGGCATTTTTTCCTCACCGGATTCAAATTTTATTACCTGGTAAAGCTTGCTTTCATCCGGATTGCCGGGAGTAACAGCTGACATTGTTGTGCTGTAAACCGAAAACACAAAACCCTCCTCATGAGTTATTGCATCATGACAACCCGTGGTGGCACAACGGGATACCAGAACAGGTTGAATGTCGCGCGAAAAACAGGCAAGTGGATTGAAATATCCATTGCCCTGGCCGGGGTCATCCTGGCAAACAGTCAGAAGGGCTCCCTGTTCAATCCAAAGCCTGATTATTGTTCTGTTATCAAGAGAGAGTGGCTGATCAGGAGGCATCTTATCCTCACCTGAAGTAGCAATGATCGCCCTGTAAATAGAACTTGAATAAGGCTTGCCCGGCTCAACTGCATGACTGATAGACACATACCCGGTTAATGCAGGATCAGGTTCTCCACTCCCGTCATGGCATCCTGATATTGCACAACTATTCTGAAAAATAGGAAGAACATCCCTTTCAAAACAAATTTCAGGTATGTTATCAAGAATTGCATCGTGAGTGCATGATATAACCCAAAAAAGAATGAATATAACAGATAGCAATCCTGAAAAGTGAGAGATCCTGTAAAATTTCATAAACTGCATTTAAAAAGAACCTATTCATCAGTAAATATACAATTTTCCTTTCCGTTAATTGTATAAGATTAACTGATAAATAGCATATCAAACTTATACTACTTTATTTGTATACCAGGCCTTGCCGTTGCTTCACCCGGACAACCGGAATCAGACATTCAGTTTAAATGCCATTTTCTGAGCAGCCAGGGCCAGTTCCGTGGCAAGAAAGCAATGATCCTGCGGCATGGCAGTTTCGGTGCGGTTGACTACATCGCTTACCAGCTGTTCGCCATATGGCATATAAACATTTGAGCAATTGAAATACTTCGTTTCCTTCTGGTTGACAAGGAACAGGTGATTTTCCCCTTCGTGACCACCTATATCAATGTACTTTCGCATTTCAATATATCCGTCCGTTCCCAGGATGAAAACCCTTCCGTCTCCCCATGTACCAAGGCCATCGGGTGTAAACCAGTCAATACGGATGTAACCCGTGGCATGGGGGCTGCGCACGATCATATCACCAAAATCCTGATATCCGGGATATTGGGATGTGTTGAAATTTCCAATCTGTGAATGACTGACTTCAGCCTCTGCCGAATTTGTGTAAAAGAGGAACTGGTCGCACTGATGAGATCCTATATCACATAGGATGCCTCCTGCCCTGTCAGGATCAAAAAACCAGTCGGGGCGTGTTGCCGGTTGCATCCTGTGCGGACCAAGCCCTATAGTCTGAACTACTTTCCCGATTACACCGGAGTGTACCAGTTCCCCTGCTTTGACCGAAGCAGGATTTCTTAAGCGTTCGCTGTACATGATCGAAAAAATACGTTTCGTCTTTTTCTGTACCCTCTTTACCTCTTCAAGCTGGTCAAAAGTGAGAATCCCGGGTTTGTCGGTCATATAGTCTTTTCCTGACAGCATAACACGAACTCCGAGCGGTGCCCTGTCGACGGGGATGGAGGCACTGGCTACCAGTTGAATTGAATTATCCCCGAGGATCTCTTCTTCGCTTGCAGCTGTTTTAACGCCGGGGTAGCGTTTGGTAAAAGCCGGTAACAGTCCGGGCTCTTTTGAATATACGCCGACAATTTCTCCCCCGCCGTCTATCAACGCATCTGTCATGCCATAAATATGCGAATGGTTTAACCCTATTACTGAAAACCTTATTGAGTATTTTGGTGCGGACCGGGTTTCAGGTTTTATTATAATTTCATCAGGATGAGAAGTTTTATGAAGGTCGTGGCCAAACAGGTCAGCCGGTAACATAGCAGAGGAAGCCACGCCTGCAGCTGAAGCAAAAGATTGCCATATAAAATTGCGCCTGTTAAATTGCATATGCCGGATTTTTTGTTTTTATTTAAAATTACAAGTCAAACTTACGAAACCCGCATGTTTTTTCAAACACCTGCAAGAATGAAAAATCCAATGCCTATTATGGCAATAATAATATTCACAGGTCTGATCTCTGCCGGAACCACCGGGGCACAGGAACCAGAGGAAAATAACGGTTTCAACGTATCAGCGGACCTCTGTTCGGGTTATGTCTGGAGAGGGACAAATTTCGGAGAAGGACCTCACGTACAGCCCGGTATTACATTTGTTGCAGGAGGATTGACACTGGGAGTATGGGGTTCTTTTGACACCAACGGATACTCCGAGACCGATCCTTATATAACCTATTCATTCCCGTTTGGTCTCGATCTTGGACTAACAGATTACTACAGTACCGGATTACCTTTTTTTGAGACATCCGCTTCTGATGGAAGCCATGCTTTCGAAATTAATGGTTCTCTTGAAAGAGGGGGGATGAATATAAGTGCCGGCTGTATCCTGAATAAAGCCGGAGGTATGGAATCTGAGGGAGGGGATTTATATTTCCAGGCCGGCTACTCTTTCAGTTCATTCGATATTTTTGCCGGGGCAGGTGATGGCTGGCATACTTCAGATGGCGGATTTCATCTCTGTAACCTGGGGATCGGAACTTCAAAAACAATAGAAGTCACCGATAAATTCTCTATACCTGTCAATGGACAGATAATTCTTAATCCTGAGAGGGAACGGCTTTTTATTGTCGTCGCATTATCTTTTTAGCCGGCTATAAAAAAACGTAATGCAGATATACTGAATTTCTTTATTTTTAAGAAAAATCCTCACATTGATCATGGATAGAATTTTTGGATTCCTCGCCCCGCTTTTCATTTATCTTTTTATATTTATTCTGAGTCTGTTGCTTCCCGGCCGGTGGGTCACCGGCTATATTACGAAGCCCGGAACGACTGAAAAACTGAAGTACAGGTTAAACGGGCTTCTGGTCCTTGCAGTAGTCATAATAACATGGGTGACCATATGCGGTACCTGTGTTATCCGGCACCGGAGGTCCGGTCATATCAAATAAAGATATTTTGACCAGAGTGAACATTTATTTGATGAAAAAATCAGCATCCATATTATTATTCTGTTCCTGAATATTTAATTTGTATTTAATATTTTGTTCATGCACCGTTGTTGCGCTACTATTATGTAAAAAAACTTTTTAGCTATATTTACTGAGCAAAACTTACCAGCCATTAGCTGCCTGTTTATGAACACATCAAATAACCCGGGGATGCCGGGACAACCAAATCTGAATAAAATAACAGATCACCAGAAATATCTGTGGAGTCCGGAGACCACTTTAAAAAACGGGGAGTAACCGAAAATCCTCAAGAGTAGGAGTTATATATTATGTAATTTTTTAACCACTATGAAAATTTTAATGAGATTGCTTATTGTAGCTGTAATGTTCTGTTTTGCTGCAGAATCGTATGCCCAGACCTACGGTGTAAAAGCCGGATTAAACCTGTCAAATATGCTTATGAAAGATGATGACGAAACCTACAGTGATGATTTCAAAATGGTTCCGGGTTTCCATGTTGGTCCTACTGCTGAATTTCCTTTAACTGATGCAATATCTTTTGAAACAGGTCTGCTCCTTTCAACAAAAGGATTCAAGATCAATGAAGAAGAAGGAGGAGCAGAATTTAAGACAAACATAAATCTTTTGTATCTCGACCTTCCTTTAACAGCCAAAGCAACTTATGACCTGAACGGAACGAAGATATTCGGGACTTTCGGGCCATACATAGGGATGGGACTGACAGGAAAATACAAGTATGAAATGAGCTATGAAGGTGAATCTGAATCTGACTCCGAATCAGTAGAATGGGGCTCAGACGAGGACAGCGACTTTAAAAGGCTGGATTATGGTCTGACAATAGGCGCCGGGGTAGAGGTCAAATCATTCATTGTTGGTGTATCGTACGGTCTTGGTCTGGCTAACATTGCAGCCGAAACTGAGGGTGACTATAAAGTCAACAACAGGGTACTGGGGATCTCGGTAGGATATAAATTCGGAGGCGAATAGGATTCTCTTTTATTAAAATTGTCAATAATAGCAGCTGATAAAAAAATCAGGGGTGTCTCAAAATCTATCTTCACAATCTACATCTGAATCTCAGTGTATCCTGTTGTAAGAAGTATTTTGAGACTCCCTTTTTTTTTCTTTGGATCAACTCTTTGATCATACCTGCTTCGTATAATATTCCAGGACCTTCATTGCGAACCTTGCAGAAACAGTGGCCGGGCCCCCTCCCATCTCAATTCCAACTTCAACAGCCTCAATAATTTCTTCTTCACCGGCTCCATTATCCAGTGCCTGTTTAATATGCCATTCCATACACGATTCACAGTTTATTACTACCGAAATAGCCGTGGCCATAAGCTCTTTATGCATTCTGCTCAGCCTGCCATCCCTGTAAGTTTTACCTTCCATTTCAAGAAACGACCGGTATACTTCCGATTTTGCACTGTAAAATGTGTTCGCCTCTTTCCTCGTCAGCGAGATCTTCCTGATTTTTTCATGATCACGGGTATCCATAACTAATTTTTTTGTGAGTTTTTGTTTATCCTGACTATTTTCCCGGTGTTTTCAGTAAGTTGAAACTACCCCGGTGAAAAAAGCTTCAAGCTTTCTCCTGTCAAGCATTCCTTCTGTTCTTACACCACTGCATACATCAACAGCAAATGGTTGTACTTCTTCGATTGCTGTTCTTACATTTTGGGGGTTTAATCCACCCGCCAGGAAAACAGGACATGCTGATCGCTCCCTGATCATCCTGCTCAGCTTCCAGTCATGAACCCTTCCTGTGCCACCAAGCTCCTTAACCTTAAGATCAGGATTTCCGCTGTCGAGCAACAACGCATCAACCTGACCGGAAATTTCAATTGCCTTTTCAACCGATCGTTCATCCATAACATGTATTACCTGTACGATTTTAACTGCCGGCAAAGCACTTTTCAGCTGGCTGTAAGTGCCCTCCGATAATGCGTCTACAATCTGGATAGTGTTTGTATCTGTCAGGTTATGATGTCTGATTATTTCCTCTACCGAAGTCTCGCTTGTCAGAAGAAAAGTACTTACAGGTGGCGGAACGGAACGGGATATCATTCTTATCTGGTCATCAGGGATAGGGCCCGGCCCGCTGGGCATCCTTGCAACAAGTCCTACTGCAGAGGCTCCGTAAGAGATGGCCATCATTGCCTCACGGATGTTTTTAATACAACAAATCTTGACCCTTGTTATCATGGCCCTTCAACAGTTATGAAACAATCAGCTGATAATAGCAAAGATATAGCCTGGCTGCATGCAAAAAACCAGAAAAACGGTCTTTATTTGTTTATAATTATTTTAACTGCTCCTCCCACCCCGACTTTATCATCCTTGATAATTACTACTGATAAGACATCCGGTAACTTTAAAGCCATTTCAGTTATCTCTGAGATCATTCTATTATCTTTTACCTTGTTGCAAAAGGCGGTTGCATAAGCATCAGCTCTGGCTCCCGACCGGCATGCAATCATACAGGCATCGGCCTTGCCGAAACTAAATGAATGACCTATCGTCCCTGACGAACAGCAGACTGCCAATGGGGTATCGGAAGGTTTTACTTCCAGTCCTATCTTTTCCGACAAAGGAGAAGAACCGGCATAAACAGATATTGCAGACGGGGATTCAAGTTTCATGAACAGATCGCCACCGTTTTCAACAACAACTTCACCGAATCCAAACTCATTTAACAGGTCGTTGCAGATATATTCGGCAAGAGTTCCGGCAACAGCACTCATAGGCCCGGTTCCTGCCGCCGCGGAAGCTTCATACATTTCACCTGCCAGAGAATGAATATCGGGAGGCGCTGAAAGCGGGACCAGCGATGTAAGAAAATCCGGATACTGCTTAATATGAGCATCCAGAATATTCCTGTAAAAAATTACTCTCCCCAGCGTAAAATGATCTGCCCTGGTTTTCCTTCCACCATCAACAGCAATCCACAGGTCAGTTTCAAGATGTTTTATCCTGAAACTTTTCCAGCGCGGATTGCCCATTGTCTCACGATAGAAACGCGGTTGATATAGGTTGTCCTTAGCCAATATCAATAGAAAATAAATTCAGCGGGCATGATTTCAGGCACAATTCACAAACAACACATTTTTCGGGATCAAATGTAAGCCCGGCAGTCTGATGATTCATTGTCAGTGCACCGGCAAAACAGACTGCTGAACATGCACCGCAATGTATACAAAGATCATCCCTGTAGGTGATCTTCTTATTAATCGGTTCACACTCTACATTCTGCTGTCTTATGTATTCCATCCCCTCCTTAAGTACTTTCGTCGGTGCAGTCATCTCCATCACAAGATGGCCGATCTGACCTGGTGAAACATCAGCCTTTATGATGTTAACCATTATGTCAAATTTCTTGATGAGGTTATATGTTATCGGTTCGCCTGTGGCTTCAGGAGAAAACTTTAATACAAATCTTTTGCTTGTCATAGTCTGACCTTTAAACATTTTGTTAAAT
Source organism: uncultured Bacteroidales bacterium (assembly GCA_963736675.1). Taxonomy (GTDB): domain Bacteria; phylum Bacteroidota; class Bacteroidia; order Bacteroidales; family VadinHA17; genus LD21. The sequence continues at coordinate 284,375 of CAVTPT010000001.1, read as the reverse complement.
CAAATCCTTATCTCGAGATTATTCAGCCCCGTCGTCCTGGGGAAAAGAGCAACCGGTTCGGTCAGGAAGAACCTGCCTTCAGATATCTCTTTTTTCAGAATATCTGCTATCTCCCTTGCAACCTTGACACTCGAGAGCGGGGCTGATCTGATCTTCTTACCAATCAGCGTTATCTCACCTGAGAAAAGCATTCCTGTAATCAACCTGACCAAGCTTTTCAAAATTGCCCGATCCGTAATCAATAATGTTTGTCTCAATCTGACTGTTACGTACAGATACGCTCTTTGCCATTTCCTCATCCAGAACAGGAATTGGTATTCCGATTCCGACAAACATTGTGACGCCGTATTTTTCGAAATATGCAGCTTTAATAAAACTCGTGCTCATCTGCCTTGCGTCCCCAATAAGTGAAAGTGTTGCAGAATTACCTACCGGGATCCCATGCTCATTTACAGGTTTACCTGTATTGAACTGTGTACCGTTCCATGCAACATATCCTGTTGCACCTCCAAAAAATATCCTTGTTCCGATACCGATAGTCCTGAGCTCCGGGTCGTTAAGCAACGGACTTAGTTCACCCGATGTTGAAAAATTTGCATTTCCGAATGCCGGAAGCAGAGTGCCCATATACGTGTATTTTATCCTCTGGGTGCTGTTCACTGCTACATTATAATTCTGATATGCATTCCGCGGATTGAACATTATGAACTCGTTTACTGTGTTTTTATTTATCAGAGTTTTTATCTCAGTCCTCGGATAACAGTCAGTCCCTTTGCCTGTTGCCTGAAGGAGTACATCTTTGCCTGCGATAAGTTCTTCAATGACATGGGCTCCGCCATAAGTATCATGTGGCATTGCTGTTTCAGTCGCACCAATGTAGGCATCAACAGCAGCAACTCCTCCGTAAGCCGGGACATTGTTAAGGGTAATCCTTTCCATGCGCATAGGCGGATTGCTGTGACCAAAGTTGATAAAACATCCTGATGAACACATAGGTCCGAAAGTGGCAGTTGTAACCACGTCTACCTTTTTCATGATCTCTGCCGGTGTCATCTCCTTACCCATGGCCGAAACCTGTTCGGCTGTAAGAACAACTGCCTTCCCGCTGCGGATCTTTTCGTTGATCTCATCTATGCTCCTCTTAATTGCCATACAACAAAATTTAAAATGTTAATAATACAACTCAGCAGCATATGCTGCATATATAATCTTTGCTAAGGCTTTTGGCTGTTCGCAAAAATTCCAATTTATAATTCCCTCATCAGGGTAGGTGTTAGCACCTTTCAGAATCTGTATACCTGCGGTTGCTAGAGGATCTCAGAGCCTAATCTCTCCCCCCTTCTCTATAAATCAAAACTTTTCTTGCGAAAAGGATTGATACCCGGCAAAGATACCAAATTTTCCTGAAGTCGTATAACCAGTGTAAAATTTATCATTCATAATACTGCCGGATAACACTTTCGGCCGCGTCAGTAGTGAAACCCGTGTCAATACATGACACCTTTCGCCCTTACAAAACGGGTACCTCGAAATGAATCATGTTCGCCTTTAATCTTCTATCTCAATATCGTACTTTGACAGGAGTCCCCGAATGCCCGATAATGTGAATTTTGCCTTTCTGACTTTATTTATCTCCGGATCAATCGAATAATTAAAAGAGGTGCGGAAGTCCGCCTTCTGCAGGTTAGTATTATTAAATACCGATCCCGAAAGGTCGCAATTTATAAACTGCGATTCACAAAGATCCGCTTCTGTAAAATCACCCTCAATAATTGAAGAGTTCACAAATCTGGTCTTTCTAAGCTTCATCTTATCAAAGGATGCATAGTTGAGTACACATTTTTCAAATTCCACAGCAAAAAGCAGTGGTCTGCAATCGTTGAAATGCAATCCCAGAAGCTTACTCTCCCTGAATTTTACATCTTTGAATGAAGTCTGAACAAGATTAGCCATTGACAGGTTGCATCCGGAAAATTCACATTCGGAAAAAAATATATCGGACATGTCGGCATCTGAAAAATCGCAATTTATGAAAACACAGTTCTCATATTCCCCGGCATCGCGGGTCAGTTGTCCGAAATTAATATTTTCGAATCTAAGTCCCTCATTGAATGATCTTTCCATCAGTATATATTAAATTTCCAAATGTCTGACGGAACCCACATGTCTGAATATTAAATACATACGTGTTTGCAATACATGTGGGTTTCATCATGCTTAAAAAGGTTCTGATACAGGTTGCCGGGCACTCCCCGATGTTCCTGCTTTCAGGATTCCCTTTTGATAAGTTCCTCTATCTCATATAAATGTAGTTTCAGATGCCCTGAAAAACTAAGTATCATTGTTTTAAGGCTGATTTTTTCGTCAGGACCTGCGATCCATTCATTACCGAGTTTTTCACAATCCACATTCCCGATGACATGGCAGAAGTGTAAAAGTGAGAATTTCCATAAACGGAGCATCGTAATCCAATCCTCATTCTGGTAATCCTGGATAGCAATCCATCTGTCATTATTGCCAAAAGTGGCATAATTCGGAAATATGAGAGGACTTGCCTGATACTGAAGATGAACAATTCTGTGAGTATTATTCGAAGCTGAGTCGATCAGATGGCCCAGAATCTGTTTAATAGTGCGGTTCTGACCGTTCCTCCGGCGGGTGATAACGTCGTCCGGCAATAATTCCAGTTTTAACTCCCACTCCCCGATAAGAGTCCTTATTTCACCGGCAACCTGCGCCGATTCCAAATTGAATTTTGTTGTCATAGATTTTGAACAGGATTATAAATGGGTTTAGTTAAATTTCATATTATGAACTCATTCTATCAGAAGGATTGCAATTCTGTGCATCTCAGCCGGATTTTCAGCCACTACATTTATTTCCATACCGCTATTCCTGACTGTCTGATAAACATCTACAGCAAAGCTTTCCGGACTTGGTCTCGAACGGGCTTTGTCCTTGCAGTCCACCCTGTTGCCTGAACAATCACCACACAGGGTGCAGCAGGTCTGATTCAGTAATAAGGCTTTTTGAAATCCTTTCAGAAATATCTCCCTCTCAATATTCAACAGCTTACCGGTCATCTCTTTCGACCACTCTCCCGGGTAAGAGTTCTTATCGGCAAATTTGGAAAGGCGTATAATTATTCCTGATTCATATTCTTTAAAAAACCTCTCACATTCTTCGACAGAGGGTGTATGCGGGGGGCAGGTACCCAGACCATAATCGGCGCACCCAAAAGTACATTTCACCCTTACCCATTGGGCAACAATGATCTCCCGGGGATCAATCCACCTGAAATCGCTGAAATCCTGTTTATATAATAACTCTTCTATGATCTCTTTTCTGTTCATATTTATTGAGAATTTTAATAAGTAAAAGGATCATTCCCCTCTGAACATTTTTTCAGCAGGACAACCCGATTCCCTCTGCCTGCAATATTTACAGGTCAGCTTACCCCGGATAAATCCATTTCCCACTGTTGTCACCGTAATTATTGCAGTTACAGCCAGCAACAAGATAACATCGAATTCAATAATCATCAGAATGATGCCTGTGATAACCGGAATTAAGGAGAGCAGCAAATCGGGTATCAGATCTTTCCACGACATTGTATTATTACAGAATTTTGAAGGGTCCCCGCCCTTAAAAAGCATGGAACTTATTACTCCTTTTCCAAATCCGCATGTCTTGCCAAAGTAATAACAGTTGATGCAATGGCTGCTTAACAGCCTGTATTCGAAGGCCATTATCAGGAGAAGATATACCATAGCAGGTATCAATCCTAACCTGAACATTAGAATAATGCCCGCAATATATATTATAGCTGAGCCAAGATTTGACAGCAGTACAATCCAGACAGGAAAATTCTCATATGTCTTTGATGTTTCCATATGGTAATATCATTAAAAAGGGAAAATCATTTCCCGGATCTCGAAAGTAGTATCCTGATAACATCGTAAAAGCAAATTTAAGAAATCTCTTGTTTACGGCCGGGACATTCCCGGATATATCTTACGGTTTGAATAATGTTTTGATTTAAATTTGCAGTATGGATTATCAATCATCAAATAAAAAGCAGATACCTCCAATTGAGCCACCATGCAAAAAGACAATTTACAATTCGCTCCAGGAGGCTCAGGATATGGTGGAGCATATCAAAGAGACCCGCAGCGTAAGGGAAATGCATGCATATAAATGCACCATCTGCGGATTCTGGCATCTGACCAGTAAATCCAGGTTATAAAACCAGCACTTCCGCGTTTAAACCTGAAATAACCGGGAAACAGCTTATCTGTAATGAATATTCCTTTGTTGACGGTCTCTTATAATATTTACCCGGACAATAACCATAAAAACCTGAATTACCGGGGGTTCTTAAATTTTTTAAGAAACGAAGTAAAGAGATATATAATAAAAAGGATTAACGAGCCGGATACTATAATAAAAGTAAAAGCCAGAAAATATCCAAAGGCTTCAACGCTTCCCCTGAATTCAGTTTGTTCGATGAATGAAAATGCCCAGTTGTTTGCCAGATAAAAACTTACAAAACCCCAGATCGAAGCCAGAAATATGATTATTAAGTTGATCCTGTTTAATATTTTTAATGTTTTTGTCGAGGGATAGAGGTTCCTGTTAAATCCAAAATACATTGAGGCTGGTAAAGCTATTAATCCGAACCAAGTTATTATTGTGCCCCATGGAAAATCTGATCCTTTGATAACAGGCCTGGTAAGAAATTCCGAGCCATCCATAAGCAATACGGCACATACGATCAAAACGATAAAAACAAACAGAGGGTATATCTTTTTATTCATTATCCTGAGTAAGATTTAAGGTACCAGTAAACAAGAGTCACTGTAATATGATCCAAAGTTCTTATTTTTTTTCAGAACCGTATAGTGGCTGGTGTTGAATATGGGATTAACGTTTTTAAATTTTATGAATATCCGGGATCGCCCATATAAATTCTGTGATTTTTCTATTCGAGGGGAGATTCTTCATTTCGCTCACTTCGTTTCGCGTCGGAATGACAGGCTTGATTTTGGTGAAGCGGGAGTTATTTACTTAATTTATAATAAGGCAGTTGTGCAGAAGGCTCAAACCCCAGCTTCAGAGCTAAATTATATGAACCTTTATTCTCCAGCCTGCATGCCCAGATAGGCTCATAATTATTCTCCAGGCAATAATCTATCAGGGCAGTGCATATATGTTGAGCAAATCCTTTACCGCGAAACTCCTCAACTGTCTCAATCCCTATTTCTAATTTATCGCCGAGAACAAATGCCGAAAAAGCTGTTGATGCCAGCTTATTGTCGCAATATAAGCTGAAAGCTATCCCCTTTCTGAAAAAATCATCTGCATCATCCCAAAAATGAGAGGGGACCACTGCCCCTTTCATCTCATTGAATATCTGCTTACCGGCCCTGACAATTTCAGAATCCTCTGGTAAGGGCTTCTTACTGGTTGCAGAATACTTCTCCCTGTTGAATTTAAAATTAACCCTGGTATTAAGTTCAATAATCCCGGATTGCTTATTTTCCGTATTCTCCGATGATTTTACCATATTGCCACCATACAGTTCAGAAAGTACCGTATCCCATGTACCCGGGAAAGCCTGCATCCATTCATGGTCTGCCCTGGTGGTGTTTAAATTCAGGGAATAATCCCTGAATCTCTTATTGAAACTTAAATTACTGCAATTACCAAACAGCAACGACATCCCGTAAGGATGAACCACATAACAGGTCCGGGGATCCCCGGTATTATCAACATATATCTTCCCCGATACATTATTCTCTGCCCCCTGTAGATGTTACATAATTCGAGGACAGTTTTCCAAAAATTTAAAAGGAGTTAATCCATTAATTCCTTGATGTGGTCTTTCCTGATTATAATAGTACATATATTGTAATAACTCCTCCTTCATTTCATCCAATGAATCAAAGTTTGTTTCTTCAAACAGATCTTCTTCTATTGTTTTCCAGAACCGTTCTACTTTTCCATTTGTTTGTGGTCTGTATGGTCTTATATATCTATGTTTTATTCCCATTTCTATCAGCATTCTTTCAAATGGATGTTCCATTTTCTTATTAGATTCTTTTTTACCGAACTCTGGTCCATTATCTGTAAGCACCTCAGCAAATTTAACTCTGATAGTGCTGTGCTAAAATATTTAAGGATTTTAGCACAGCAAACATAACGGTCAGGCTCTTTATATCTTCAATAATTTCAGCCCAGGCTATGCGGGAACAGCTATCAACCACACAAACCAGATAGTATCTTTTATTATCATTCATCACAACTCCTTTATTTAAGTAGTGTGTATCTATGTGTGCCAATTCACCGGCCTTTTCCTTAATTATTTTTCTCTTAGATTCTTTCATTGGTGGCTTTAATCGATTCAATCCATGTCTTCTTATTATGTTATAAACACCAGATGCTGAAGGTGTATGACTCTTTAATGTAGGTTGCAATATACTTACTATTTCATATCGATTATTTCCTCTTAATCGTAATTCTTTTACTTTATTCTCAATAAAAGGTATAGGGCGTCGTGTTTTCCATTTTGGACCACGTTTTCGAGGTAACAGATCTTCTTCTTTGCCACTTTGCTTGAACCTTCCATAATATTTAAGAAAACTACGACGATCTGTATCATGAGCTTTACAAAACTCATGCACAAAACGAAACTGAGGATGTTTGTTTTGCTTTACTAACTCATATTCCCTAATTAAAAACCTATACTTCTGAATATAGTTTTTTGTTAGCGTTAAATCACTAGTATTTTGTCTCATAGACTAAATATTTAATACATAATTAAATATAAATATTGTCTACGAATTATCTAACATCTACAATCCCGACAGGGCAAACAGATTATTAAATGTTACCTGCCTCAATGGTCTTATTATTTTAGAATAATCTTCTTTCCTTAAGAGCTCCATAGAGGATTATAACTTTATTATCAGATGGTTAGCTTTTGGTCTCTTTTGGAATAACATCGTGAGTCCCTCCTTCAATAATACTGGTTGATGATACTAAGGTTATCTTGGCTTTTGACTTTAATTCCGACAGCGATATGGCACCGCAACTGCACATTGTTGATTTGACTTTTCCCAATGTAATTTCAAGGTTATCCTTTAGTTTGCCGGCATAGGGAACATAACTATCCACTCCTTCTTCGAATGTAAGAGCTGCTGCTGTCGCCCATATCGTATCTCTGCCAGTTTCTTGCACGATTGGAACCTTCTCCCCAGTATTCCTTCACATAACGTCCGTCAACCATTAGTTTTTTAGTGGGACTTTCGTCAAAACGTGCAAAATACCTGCCCATCATAAGGAAATCTGAACCCATTGCAAGTGCAAGTACCATATGATAATCCTGTACAATGCCACCATCAGAACAGATGGGAACATAAACACCTGTTTTCTCCAGATATTCGTCGCGGGCCTGAGCTACTTCAATCAGAGCAGTAGCCTGGCCTCTCCCGATTCCTTTTTGCTCCCTGGTGATACAAATTGAACCCCCTCCGATACCGACTTTTACAAAATCTGCTCCGGCTTCAGTCAGATAGAGGAAACCTTCTTTATCAACTACGTTCCCGGCTCCGATTCTTATTTTGTCACCATATTCATCTTTAATGTATTCGATAGTCTCTTTTTGCCATTCAGTAAAACCATCTGAGGAGTCGATACATAAAATATCAACCCCGGCATCGACAAGCATGGGAACCCGTTCCCTGTAATCCCTGGTATTGATTCCGGCGCCAACAATTAACCGTCTTATGAGGATCCGAAAGTTCATTTGGATTTTCTTTATGATTATCATAATCTTTTCTGAAGACAAAATATTTTAATCGCTGGTCTTTATCTATAATGGGCAGCGAGTTTAATTTGTTATCCCAGATTATGTCATTAGCCTCATTTAGTGTTATCCCAAGGTTCCCGGTTATCAATTTGGAAAAGGGAGTCATAAAATCGCTGACCTTCCGGTCAAAAGCTAGTCCTTGTTTGGACGGTAGTCCCTTCCGGTAACAACTCCCATCAGCTTTCCGTTTGATGTTCCATCGTCTGTTACGCCGATCGTTGAATAACCTGTTCTCTCCTTCAGATCCAGAACATCTTTTAAGATATGGTCAGGTGTCAGGTTGGCATAACTTACCACAAATCCTGCCTTATATTTTTTGACCTTTTTCACCATCTCAGCCTGTTGATCTATTGATTGTGAGCCAAATACAAAGGAGAGTCCGCCGTTTTTCGCTAAAGCTATCGCCATATTACTGTCAGATACCGACTGCATAATAGCAGAAACAAATGGTATATTAAGTTCAATATCAGGAATTTCACCCTTACGAAATTTTACCAGCGGAGTCTTTAAACTTACCTTATCCGGATTACAGTTCTTTGTTGTAAGTCCGGGGATCAGTAAATACTCACTAAATGTCCTTGAGATATCATGTATTAGTTGTGACATACGGTTCCCGTTTAAATGATCTTTCAAATTTATTGAAAAACCCGGTAATAATCTATTCCAACCCTGCAGGGATGTTATTATTAGTCCTTTTATGCGGAAAATAACCCGGAAGTGCTCATGTCTCCTTCACCTGCCGGTAACAGCGTTCCCTGAAAAATACTATTTATAATGTTCATCCTTATCCTTCAGAACAAGAAAACCTTTCGGCATTGACGACTCAACGGTGACATTCCTGCCGGCAGTCGGATGGGGAAACATAAGAGACCATGCATGCAGCCTTACTCTTCTCTTATACTCAACTGAAGCCCCGTATTTTCTGTCACCCACAATGGGGCACCCCATATCGGAAAGATGAACCCTTATCTGATTCTTGCGACCGGTATCTGTTGCTATATCAAGAAGTGTATGTCTGTCCAAATGCCTGATTACCCTGTAGTGGGTAACTGAAAATTTTGCTCCCTCCCTTTCAAATGTCGAATGTACTTTTTGCGACTTATCTTCAATAAGCCAGCTTTCTATTGTACCGGCTTCCTTTTCGGGCATCCCTTCCACAAGTGCAAAATAGTGCTTCTCAGTCTCTTTCCACCTTTCCTTAAGGGTTTCCATGGCATCGTGCGACCTGGCAAAAAGCAATACACCCGATACTTCCTTGTCGAGCCGGTGAACTACGTGGGCCCGTTCCTTTCCTTTCGTCAGTTTGATCAGGACTTCTGATACCATCGACTGAATATTCCTGCTTCCGTCGGTGCTAGATGTCGAAATGCCTGCCGGTTTGTCGACAACAATAACATCACCATCCTCATACAGGACCTGGATGGGAAGAGTTGCGCGGACAGTCATTCCCGACCTGTGATTGATCTCAACAACATCACCGGGTTGCAGGTCAAATGAATGCAGCGTAACAGATTTGTTGTTAATCCGGACGAAACCACCCTGTAATATCTTCTTTATCCTGGTCCGTGGCGAATCAGGATATTGCTCTATGAGAAAATCAAATAGCGTGGATGGCTTTTTAACAGTAATATTCAATTTATTCGTGCCGGTTAAATTTATTAAGCACTGCAAATCTATAAAAAAAGTTCAGTATTACAGGCCGTTTTGAAGTCAGGGAATTAACAGATCCTGATTACCCGGCAACTTCATGAACTTCACAGGTATTCTTTAACCATGTTCCAGTAAAGAATGGTGTTTGGTCCGGATCCGTTCCATCTTCTTGCTATCTGTTCGTAGTTATATGGACCGATCCTCGAAGCATAATAGAGAAAAACCTTTTTCGATATCTCATAATCAAACATATCCTTCAGATTATAATTACTGCCAGTCCGGTTATTGTAATCAATAACCCGTACAGGTCTTATCTGGAAAATACCTGCTGCCTGCTCAATGGGATTAAATGCGTTTACATTTCCCTGGGTCTCAACCATTCCGATCGCATATAAAAGATCATTGAAGGGCTCAACAGGATCTTTTTCAAAAATAAAAAACGATCTCTGGTCCGGAGCTGCTACCCGTAATGCAAGAAGAATGAATAAAACAAAAAGTAAAGTTTTTTTTGCAGCAACTCTTCCTCCGGCAGCTGCTGGCACAGTGCGCCGACCATCATACCAAAGCGATAACCTCTCGGGTACAAAAACCTGCTTACGGATCTTTTCCGAAAGTACCGTCAGCGGATCATCAATATTTATCTTCTTCTTCAATAATTAACTTATTAAAACGATAAATTCCCTACTCCCTGAACGGCCCCTGAAGTTTTAGCATAATTTAGTTAAAAAAAAGCAATCAGAGGCCAAAAAAACAATTTAATTATGAACAACAGTGGTTAAAAAATCTGTATCTCCTCTATTATTCTTTTATATGTAACAAACTACAGTATAAATTGTTTGATTGACCCTTTCCATTGTCCTTTCAAAGTAACAAATCAGCTTCCAGACACAAGGCAGACAAAAAACAGATTAAAAGCCGGAGGGGGATAAGATTTATAACGTTTATCTATTCTGCCAGTCAAATTGATTTTTTATATTGCAGGCCTGTTTTTAACAGAAGATATCAGTTAAACAAACAATCATCTATAACATACTACAATGCCAAAACGGGAGGATATTAAAAAGATACTTATAATCGGCTCGGGTCCGATAATTATTGGTCAGGCCTGCGAGTTTGACTATTCAGGAACACAGGCATGCAAAGCTCTCCGGTCGATGGGTTACCAGATTGTACTAGTGAACTCCAATCCGGCAACAATAATGACCGATCCTGAAATAGCCGATGTCACCTACATTGAACCCCTGAATGAGTTTGCACTTACCCAGATCATTAAAAAGGAGAGACCTGACGCCCTTCTTCCGAACCTGGGAGGACAGACCGGTCTTAACCTGTCATCGCTGCTGGCTAAAAAGGGAATACTTGCCGAATATAACGTTGAAGTGATAGGTGTAAATATCGATGCTATCGAAAGAGGCGAAGACAGGATCTCTTTCAAGGAGACGATGAACAGGCTGGGCATCGATATGCCATTGAGTAAGGCAGTCACATCGGTGGAAGAAGCCGAAATTGTGGCAGCAGAACTTGGATATCCAGTGGTAATACGACCGGCATATACAATGGGAGGCACCGGAGGAGGGCTGGTATACAATGTCGAGGAACTCAGAACTGTTGCAAGCAGGGGATTGTCGGCAAGTATTGTCAATCAGGTGCTTATTGAAGAGTCTGTTCTGGGGTGGGAAGAACTTGAACTCGAGGTAGTAAGGGATGCCAAAAACCAGATGATAACGGTATGCTTTATCGAAAATGTCGATGCCATGGGGGTTCATACAGGCGATTCGTTCTGCACAGCCCCAATGATGACTATAGATACCGCCCTTCAGAAACGTCTTCAGCAATACTCATATTCGATAGTTGAAGCTATCGAAGTCATCGGGGGGACAAACGTTCAGTTTGCTCACAATCCTGAAACGGGGCGGGTTGTTGTCATAGAGATAAATCCCCGCACTTCGAGATCATCTGCCCTTGCATCAAAAGCCACCGGATTCCCGATAGCATTCGTATCGGCCCTGCTTGCTGGCGGCCTTACTCTCGATGAATTGCCTTACTGGCGCGAAGGAACACTTGAGAAATATACTCCGTCAGGAGACTATGTTGTAGTAAAATTTGCCCGCTGGGCATTCGAAAAATTCGAAGGACTCGAAGATAAGCTGGGAACCCAGATGCACGCTGTCGGGGAGGTAATGAGCATAGGCAAGACCTACAAGGAGAGCCTTCAGAAAGCAATCCGTTCACTCGAGATCGGACGTTACGGCCTGGGATTCGCCAGGGATTTCAACCAGAAATCACCCGACGAACTGATGACCCTGCTAAAGCACCCTTCCAGCGAACGCCAGTTCATTATGTACGAAGCTTTGCGAAAAGGAGCTGATATCATGGACCTCTACAGGAAAACTCATATCAAACCCTGGTTCATTCAGCAAATGAAGGAACTTGTTGATGAAGAAGAAGAGATCCTCAGCTTTAAAGGCCGGCAGTTGCCCGACGATCTGCTTATAAAGGCAAAAAAAGACGGCTTTGCCGACAGATACCTGGGCAGGCTGCTTGGAATACCTGAAAAGGAGATAAGACAGAGAAGGTTAACTTTAGGGATAACTGAGGCATGGGAACCGGTTCCGGTCAGCGGTGTTAATGATGCTGCCTACTATTTCTCAACATATAATTCCTCAAACAGGATACCTGTAAGCGACCGGAAGAAAATTATGGTGCTGGGTGGCGGACCAAACAGGATCGGTCAGGGTATCGAATTTGACTACTGCTGTGTTCATGCAGCCTTCGCAATAAGGGCTGCCGGCTTTGAATCCATTATGGTAAACTGTAACCCCGAGACAGTATCGACAGACTATGATACCTCCGACAGGCTCTATTTCGAACCGCTCACAGCCGAGGATGTGCTGAGCATATATCATAACGAAAAGCCGGAGGGAGTAATAGTACAGTTCGGAGGCCAGACACCACTGAACCTGGCAAAGGAACTGGCTGAAGCCGGGGTAAAAATACTTGGTACAACACCCGAGACTATTGATCTTGCAGAGGACCGTGACCGGTTCCGCCATATAATAAATAAACTGGGAATACCGCAGCCTGAATCAGGCATGGCCGGGAACCTTGAAGAGGCTGTTGAAATAGCGGGAAGAATAGGATATCCCCTTATGATAAGACCATCGTACGTCCTGGGCGGAAGGGCAATGAAAATCATTCTCGACCACGATATGCTGGCTGAATACATTGCAAAGGCTGTGGGAGTATCGCCCGACAGGCCACTGCTGCTCGATAAATTCCTTGAAGATGCCATCGAAGCTGAAGCCGATGCATTGTCCGACGGAGTAGATGCCTTTGTACCTGCTGTTCTGCAGCACATAGAATATGCCGGCATCCATTCCGGCGACTCTGCCTGCGTTATACCTCCTGTTATCATCCCGAAAGAACATAAGAAAACGATCTACGATTTTACAAGGAGAATAGCAATGGAACTAAAAGTTGTCGGACTTCTTAATATCCAGTACGCAATATATGAAGATACTGTATATATCCTTGAAGCAAATCCGAGAGCTTCACGCACTGTTCCTCTGGTCTCGAAAGTATGCAATATCTCAATGGCCAAGATTGCTACTGAAATAGTGCTGGGAAAAAAACTTTCAGAATGCAACCTGCGGAAAAGAAACATAATGTATTATGGCGTCAAGGAAGCCGTATTCCCGTTCAATATGTTCCCCGCGATAGATCCCCTGCTGGGTCCTGAAATGAGATCAACAGGTGAGGTTCTGGGCCTTGCCGACACATTCGGAATGGCTTTCTTCAAATCGCAGGAGGCCACACAATCTTCATTGCCAATAAAAGGGACCGTCCTGATAACAATAGCCGACCGCGACAAACAAAGAATTTTAGAGGCCGCAGGAAACTTCAGGGATATGGGTTTCAGAATATTATCCACCGGAGGGACTAAAAAGTACCTTGAAGAGAATAACATTGAGTCAACACTTATTCTGAAAGTCCACCAGGGAAGGCCAAATATTGTCGACGCTATAAAGAATAAGGAGATCGACCTGGTAGTTAATACCCCGGCAGGAAGACTCAGCGAATATGATGACTCGTACATAAGGAAAAATGCCATCAAATACCGGATCCCTTATATAACAACCACTTCAGCGGCACTTGCGGCAACAAAGGGAATTAAAGACAGGATGGAAGGTGAATATAAAGTCAGGTCACTCCAGGATTATCACGCTTCAATCTCCGACTGACCCTCTGTAACTACCCTGACGATCTGTCCTGACCAGGCTTACCTGAGTTGCCGGAGGTCAACAGGCGTCAGAAATGGTGCAGGTCCGGTTGAATTTTACCCCGGCCCTTTCATCAGGCATTTAACATGATGTAAATGATGATGCTGATAATAGAAGAATTAATCCCTGAAAAGATGTTTCTTCCTGAATTCCGCTAGCAGCGACTCCTCATCTTTTCCTGCCTGAATGCCTTTCAGCAGCAGATCAACCAGCCTGGTCATGGTTTTGTCATCAAATCCAGCTTCTATTGCAAACTTCCTGATAAGTTTTATTTCCGCTTCAGATACAACATCATCAGCCAGTACCATTTCAGCAATATTATAGAGGTGCTGGAATTTGCCTTCCAGACTATATGGAGGATTGTAATGATGATTTATTTCAGAATCAATAAGCTTGTCTATCTCAGGGTCGGTAAGACCAAATTTCCGGCCCTCCTTATGAAGCAGCTCAAGCTCCGTGGGGTCTATAGTGCCGTCAGCCTTTGATACCTGTATCAGATTCACATAATATTCCTTACATATCCTTTTTCCGCTATTGGTGATAAAATCTGAAAAATTCATAACTATTGAAATTAATTCTGATGACTTCTCTTTTTTCCGTTCCCAAATATATCGAGTATTCTTTAAATAACAATCCGCTGCCTCAACGGTTGATCAATATTTCGCTTATGTTATTGTTTTAATATTTTATCGGGCCTGGCAGGTATAAAAATTGGAATAAAACCGTTTTGATAAGTGTCAAATAATTATAGCTTTGAAGTTTATAATTTAACCCGGACATATGAAAACAAAAATTGCGACTGTGTTATTATTGTGTCTTATGCTGAATCCGGGATCCTGTACCGGGCAGCCGACAACTCCGGCCATTAAGTCCGACCAGTCTCTCGATGAAAAAGTCAGAAAATTCCTGAACGATAATTCACGCGGCTGGTACGACATGAACGTTCCCGAAGCGGATGGGCAACTCCTTTATGATATCATCATCAGGGGCAACTATAAAAATGCACTTGAAATCGGCACCTCAACAGGTCATTCCGGAATCTGGATAGCCTGGGCTCTGAGTAAAACCGGAGGGAAACTGATTACAATTGACATCGATGAAGGCAGGCACCGCGAGGCTCTTGAAAATTTCAGACAGGCAGGATTATCGGAATATATTGACGCCCGGCTTGCCGATGCCCATCAGCTTGTGAAAGAGCTGAAAGGACCCTTTGATTTTGTTTTCAGCGATGCTGATAAAGAGTGGTACAAGAACTATTTCATTGATATCGATCCTAAACTTAAGGTCGGAGGTTGCTTTACAGCTCATAATGTTTACGACAGAGGACGCGGATACGGGTCCTACGGAGGGCAGGGGGCATTTCTTGATTATGTAAAAAGCCTTAAAAACTACGAAACCACGGTCAATTCCCAGGGAGGCGGGGTATCGATAAGTTATAAAAAAGCTGCAAAATAAGTGATAATTTATGGCTGAAGAAAAACTTCAAAGGAGGCTGGGATTATTTCCGGCTACAAATATTGTTGTTGCCAACATGATTGGCGCCGGTATTTTCACTACGTCCGGATTATTGATGGCCGGGCTCAACGATCCGCTTCTTATGCTGGGATTATGGGTAGCCGGAGGACTGATAGCCCTATGCGGTGCTCTTTCATATGGCGAACTCGGGGCTGCAATGCCCGGTGCCGGAGGAGAATACCTGTTTCTATCCAGACTATACTCTCCGCTGTTTGGATTCCTGAGCGGATGGGTCTCATTTATGGTTGGTTTTTCTGCCCCTATAGCAGCTTCGGCTCTTGGCTTCAGCGAATACTTTACCAGGGCACTCCCCGGATTTGCAATCCGGATGGAGAGTGCCGGTATCATGAGCCCGGTGATAACAGGGAAACTGATTGCCATAGCTGTTATCCTGATCTTTACTTTTATTCACTACAGAGGAATAAAATACGGGGCAAAAATACAGAATGTCCTTACGATCCTTAAGGTGGTATTGATCCTTTTCCTTCTCATCGCCGGGTTCCTTTCGGGTAAAGGTGATATAAGCAACTTCAGCCTGGGAGGAGATGCCCCTTCAGGACTTGCTGGGATGAAAACAATAGGACTCTCGCTGATGTGGATCATGTTTGCATACAGCGGTTGGAACGCCTCAACCTATCTTGGTGCCGAAATAAAGAATCCTTCCAGGATACTTCCCCGCTCTCTTATCTATGGAACAGGTATTGTTATGATACTATACCTCGCCATAAATATCCTTTATGTATACGGCATTAAACCCGACGAGATGAAAGATGTGATTTCTGTCGGCGGGCTGGCTATGGGTAATCTTTTTGGAAAATCTGCCGATATACTGTTTTCCCTGCTTATCGCTTTTGCACTGTTCTCATCTCTCAGCGCTTTTATTATTATCGGTCCCAGGGTTTATTATTCCATGGCCAAAGATGGATTGTTCTTTAAATCAGTGGCTAAGATCCACCCCAGGTTCAATGTCCCGTCAAATTCCATTTTACTGCAATGTCTGATAGCAATTGTCCTTGTGCTTTCAGGTACTTTTGAACAGGTTCTTACATACATGGGATTTGCTCTTGGTATATTTCCGATACTTACAATTATCGGTGTGTGGAAACTCCGGAAAAATAACCCCGACGCCCTTAAACTAAAGGGATTCCCAATAACACAGATCATTTATGTGGCAACAGGATGCCTCATCCTGATCCTGGCATTCATGGAAAGACCTGCGGAATCGTCGGTTGCATTGCTGACAGTTTTTGTGGGAATACCTGCTTACTATATTTTCAGAAAAAGCAACGGGTGAGTAAATAATAAAACTGCATAGCTTATCATAAGTCCACATCAGCCAAGTGCCGGGGATCTCCATTCTTCCGGGGTGATCCCATTTCATTTAAGCTTCAGCAATTTCCCCCTTCAGGCCCGAAAGTCATTTATCTTTTAATACCTGCCAGGTCGCGTATCACAACTGAGGCACATGCGATCCCGAAAGCTGCAGGCATATACGAAACAGTTCCTACAGTCGACGCCTTGTTCTGCTCCCCCCGGGCTTCCATTATCTTCGACTTGTCAACCGGTTCGGGCGAATAGACTGCTGTAAATCCCTCCCTTATCCCGAGTCGGTGCAGCCTTTTTCTCAGGATGCGCGCCAGTGTACAACCGGTTGTCTCCGAGATATCACAAACGCCTATTTCAGCAGGATCAAACTTGCCCCCCGCTCCCATCGAACTGACAACCGGATACTTCTTCTGCAACGAATGATATATCAGGAATACTTTTGGTGAAAGCGTATCAATGGCATCGACAACATAGTCAAACCCGGCATCAAGGATCCCGACCATCCTCTCATCTTTAATATATTCCTGTATAACGGTCAGCTCCAGTCCTGGATTTATATCCATGAGCCTCTGCCCCATTATCTGTGCCTTGGCCAGGCCTTCGGTGCTTTTAAGGGCTCCCAGCTGCCTGTTCCTGTTTGAGGGATGAACAGTGTCGCCGTCAGCTATCGTAATATGGCCAATACCTGCCCTGCAGATCATCTCAGCAGCATAAGCCCCCACGCCTCCCAATCCAACAACAAGAATCCTGGAAGCCCTTAGTTTATCCATCGACTCCTTTCCCATGAGCAACTCGCTTCTTGACTGCCAGTAATCCATACCAACGAAAAACATTACTCCCCGGAAACCCGGAGATAATTTTACAGTATCATTTTTATTACTAAACTCATATTTTAATGTTCTGAAGATCCGGAGATCCTCATAAAATTAGACAAAATCTGTGTCTTTAATTCCTCAACTGAAAGGTCAAGATCATTGGCTGCTTTTTTATAAATTAACCTGATATCAACATCAGAACCATCAGTTTCAAAAAATATTCTATCAGGTGGCAAAGAGCGAAGGAGACCGGCAGATTCGGGTCTTATAATAAAGTCAAACCAGAAGGAGAGATACATTCCACGCGAGATCAGCTGTGCAGCCAGTTCTTTCCGGCCCCTGAAACCATGGACCATCCATGGAAGGGATGGTTTCATTTTTTTATGTCCGGCAAACAGTTCATCCCACCCTTTAACACAGTGAATCACAACGGGCTTCTTTTTCTCCCCGGCCAAAAAAACCTGTCTTTCGAAAATCTTTTTCTGAAGCTCCGGGGAAGGTCCTCGCAGCTTGTCAAACCCTGCTTCCCCAATAGCAAAAAGGTCGACTTCTCCCGAAACTGTGATAAGCTGACTGAACAGATCGTCCTGGTTCATTTCAGTAAGATACCATGGATGAATTCCTGCACAATATGCAACACCGGGAACATTTTCAGGTGCATTAACTTCGTGTACCATCAGGTTGCTGACAGCGAAAATACCCGGAACAGATGCTGCACCATGGGTATGTATATCAATATAATCTCCCTTCGCAGGATAATTCATGATATCTATCCGGCTATCACTGTAACTCCTTTATCAATCCGATTAATTGTCTCCTCTCTTCCTATCCAGCTGATAATATCGAAAATATGAGGTCCTCTTAAAGCACCGACAACAACCAGTCTCAATGCATTCATTACTGCCCCGGTATTATATCCTTTGCTTCCGATCCATTCTTTCACAGCATTTTCTGTCTCCTGAGGAGAAAATTCCTTTACCTGCCTCAGTCTGTTTTTTAATTCTTCAAGAAGGGCAGGAGTATCTTCTTTCCATCTTTTCCTTATCGCTTCCTGGTCGTAGACCTCAGGTGCTTTAAAAAAGAAATCAGTCTGCTCCCATATCTCACTTACGAAACTCACCCTCTCCTTCACCAGGGGAATAAGCATCTCAAGCCTTACAATATCAATATGAAAGCCTCTGCCTCTCAGAAATTCCCTGAACTCAATGGCCAGCTGGTTATTGGAACGCTTCTGAAGATACTGGTGGTTAAACCATTTTGCCTTTTCCGGATCAAAGCGCGATCCTGATTTTCCCACTCTCTCTATTGAAAAAGCTTCTGTCAGTTCTTCCATTGAAAAGATCTCCTGTTCTGTTCCTGGATTCCATCCCAGAAGCGCCAGCATGTTGATGAAAGCCTCAGGATAATACCCGTCTTCGCGGTAGCCTCTTGCTGTTTCACCGTATGACCAGAACAGGGGGAAAACAGGGAATCCCATTTTATCACCATCCCGTTTGCTTAATTTCCCTTTCCCGTCAGGCTTGAGAAGAAGAGGGAGGTGGGCAAAAAGCGGCTGACTCCAATTAAACGAGCGGTAGAGCATTACATGAAGCGGAAGTGAAGGGAGCCATTCCTCTCCCCTTATAACATGGGTGATCTCCATAAGGTGATCGTCAACAATATTTGCCAGATGATATGTGGGCATCCCGTCCGACTTGAACAATACCTTGTCGTCAAGAGTGTTTGTGTTAACAACTATATTCCCTCTTATCATGTCGTCGAACCGTATCTCTTCGTCGGGAGGCATCATATACCGGATAACATATGGTTCTCCCCTTTCAAGTTTTGCTTTCCATTCCGTTTCGCTTAACGACAGTGAATTATTTAACCTGCCCCTGACTTCAGCATTGTAAATAAATGTTCTTCCTTCGCCACCGGCCATGGTCCTCAGGGTTTCAAGTTCTTCGGAAGTGTCAAAAGCATAGTAGGCATGGCCGCAATCAATGAGCTGGTCGGCATACTGCCGGTACAAACTCTTCCGGTCACTCTGCCTGTATGGTCCGTAATTTCCTCCTTCCCTGATGCCCTCATCGATAACAATCCCGCACCATTCAAGGGAATCCATAATATAATCCTCTGCCCCCTCCACAAATCTTGTCTGATCCGTATCTTCGATCCTCAGGATGAAAACACCATTGTTCTTTCGCGCAAAAAGATAATTGTAAAGCGCTGTCCTTACTCCTCCGATATGCAAAGGACCTGTGGGACTCGGGGCGAAACGTACTCGTACCTGCGACATGATTAAATCTGATAATTTGAAATTCCCTGTAAAGATAGATAAACCCCTGCATATTACACTATCGTGTGAAAATCCCCGGCTTAATGAACTTCTCATTTTTCTATGACAAAAGCCATCTTAAGGTCACATAATTTTATATTAATTTAGCATTTTAAACTATCTCCCATGAAGAAGATGAAAGCACTTGTCAAAGTGAGGCCTGAAAAGGGTTTGTGGATGGAAGAGGTACCAGTCCCGGAACCCGGGCTTAATGATGTTATAATAAAAGTAAGAAAATCAGCTATATGTGGTACCGATCTCCATATATACGAATGGGACGAATGGTCGCAACGGACGATAAAGACTCCCATGACCATTGGTCATGAGTATATGGGATACATCGAAAAAATGGGTGCCGGTGTTGAAAACCTCAGGATCGGCGAGAGAGTGACGGGAGAAGGACACCTGGCATGCGGTCATTGCCGTAATTGCCGGCGGGGCAAAGAACACGTCTGCGAAAACACAGTAGGAATCGGGGTCCATATCGACGGATCATTTGCCGAGTATGTCAAGATCCCTTCAACGAATGTCATTCCTCTTGATCAGAGGGTCCCCGACGACTGGGCCGCTATAATGGATCCCTTCGGCAATGCGACGCATACTGCACTTTCATTCCCGCTGCTGGGGGAAGATGTTCTGGTTACAGGGTCGGGTCTGATAGGCAGCATGGCAGTGGCGATTGCTAAATTTGCCGGAGCCAGGTACATTGTTGCAAGTGACCTTAGCGACTACAGGCTCGAGATTGCGAGAAGAATGGGCGCCACCCTGACAGTGAATCCCTCGAGGGGAGAAAAGATATCCGATACCGTGAAAAAACTCGGGATGAGAGGTTTTGATGTGGGACTCGAAATGTCAGGGTCGCCAAAGGCATTTATCGAAATGATAAATAACATGTACAACGGGTCTAACATATCATTGCTCGGAATCCTGCCATCCAACTTCGAAGTACCCTGGAGCGACATTATTTTTAAGGCAATAACAATCAAGGGTATCTACGGGAGAGAGATGTGGGAGACATGGTATAAAATGGAACAGATGATACTGGGAGGCATAAATCTCAATCCGGTCATTACCCACCGTTTCCCGATTGATGAATTCCAGAAAGGATTTGATGTTATGGAACAAGGTAACTGCGGAAAAGTGATCCTCGACTGGGATTGATTTCTGTCAGGGCACCTGAGACAAAATCCGACAACCCCGATATGGGCACATATTATTTATGAATCCTTATGTTCATCCGGAACAAACAGCAAATAAACCAAATACCAAAGACATGTACAATAACTACCGCGATCACCTGAATAGTATTCTCTCTGAAATAAGGGAAGCAGGTCTGTATAAAAACGAACGTATTATTGTATCGCCCCAGGGAGCAGAGATAGTCCTGAATACCGGCCGGAGAGTACTTAATTTCTGTGCCAATAACTATCTCGGATTATCAGATAATAAGCTTCTGGCCGATGCTGCCAGAATGGCCCTCGACACCCATGGGTACGGAATGTCGTCAGTAAGATTTATCTGCGGAACAACAGATCTTCATAAAAAGCTCGAAAACAGCATATCAGAATTCTTTGGCACCGACGACACAATATTGTATGCAGCATGCTTTGATGCTAACGGAGGAGTGTTTGAGCCTCTCCTGACTGCCGATGATGCAATAATCTCCGATTCGCTGAACCATGCTTCAATAATTGACGGCGTCAGGCTCTGTAAAGCTGAGAGGTTCAGGTACGAAAATGCCGATATGGACGATCTTGAAAAACAATTGCAGCTTGCTCAGTCAAAAAGATTCAGGCTTATTGTCACCGACGGGGTCTTTTCCATGGATGGTAATGTGGCCCCTCTGGACAAGATTGTTTCTCTTGCCGAAAAGTATAATGCCATTGTAATGGTCGATGAATCACATTCAGCAGGCGTGGTCGGGAAAACGGGGCGCGGCGTGACCGAGCTTTACGACCTCCGGGGGAAAATTGAAATAATTACAGGAACTCTGGGAAAAGCATTTGGTGGAGCTATCGGGGGATTTACGACAGGTAAGAAGGAGATAATCGAACTGCTCAGGCAACGATCGCGCCCATACCTGTTTTCAAATTCAATACCGCCAATGGTTGCTGCTGCAGGAATTAAGGTGATAGAGATGATGACTGCAACCAATGAACTTCAGGATAAACTTCACAGGAATGCTGAATATTTCATCAGCCGGATGACAGCTCTCGGATTCGATATCAAACCGACCAGGTCAGCAATATGCGCCGTAATGCTTTATGATGCAAAAATCTCTCAGGAATTTGCAGCGAAACTACTGGATGAAAGTATTTATGTTACAGGATTTTATTTCCCCGTCGTACCCAAAGGGCAGGCTAGAATAAGGGTACAGCTTTCTGCCGCTCACGAAACAGACCACCTCGATAAGGCTGTAAATGCATTTGAAAAAATCGGACGGGAAATGGGTGTAATAAAATTATGATAACCGAGGGTCTGCCTTACATGACTGCCATGCTCCCGCGCCCGGTAAATAAAAAAGGCCCCTGTTAACCAAGGGCCTGTCAGAGAATATCATCCGCATTTCGAGGAACCACAGTCTTTGCATATCAGACACCCCTCCTCATAAACAAGGTTGTCAGAGCCGCATTCACCGCATTTCCCTTTCGCTTTCGTACCGTTCGGAATATATTTTTTCAGGGCTCTTTCCACACCATTCTTCCAGTTGTTGATCGACTCGCTGTCGAGTTTCAGCGACTGAACAAGGTTAACGACATCCTGAATAGGCATCTCATGTCTCAGAACTCCTGATATAAGTTTCGCATAGTTCCAGAATTCGGGTTTGAACATATGGGAAAGACCCTCGATTGTCTTCTTATATCCGTATTTATCGGTATACTGGAAGTCGTAACGTGTTTTGGAATCATCGGTTTTGACTTTAATGATCTTCCCTTTTATAATCGTTTTAGGGATCGGGAAGATCTCTTCGTCGGCCAGACCAGTAAATATCTCATAGGGTCTGCCCTCTTTAAGTCCGACAAAGGCCACCCATTTCTCGTCATTGAAATTGAACCGTATCACATCGCAGTCGAGTGTCTTGGGACGTTTCGGCCGTTCTGCCCTGATGTCGCTTTTACCTGCTATCAGAACCCCGTTCCTTGATCCGTCGCGGTATACCGTTGCTCCCTTGCAGCCCGACTTCCATGCTGTAAGATAGAGCTCGCTCACAAGCTCTTCCTTAACGTCGCCAGGGAGGTTAATGGTGACACTTATTGAGTGATCGACCCATTTCTGTATCGCCCCCTGCATTTTTACCTTGGCAATCCAGTCTACATCGTTTGCAGTTGCCTTGTAATAGGGTGATTTTTCAATTATCGATTCAATCTCTTCGTCCTTCATCCTGGTAACTTCATTGGGATCATACCCGTTCAGCTTCAGCCAGTCAACAAACTTATGATGAAATACATTGAACTCTTCCCACGAATCGCCAACTTCATCCTGGAATGTTACCTTAACATCCTTGTCGTTGGGATTGACTTTTCTCCTGCGCTTATAGAAAGTGGAAAATATCGGCTCAATACCTGAAGTAGTCTGGGTCATAAGACTTGTTGTCCCGGTCGGGGCAATCGTAAGCAGGGCTATGTTCCTGCGGCCGAATTTCACCATATTATTGTACATTACGGGATCTTCGGTTTTCATTCTTAGTATGAAGGGATTGTTCTTTTCACGTTCGGCATCGTATATTGAAAACGGCCCTCTTTCCTTTGCCAGGTATGTTGATGATTTGTAGGCTTCAAGTGCCAGCGTTTTATGAACATCCACCGAAAAGGTCGTTGCATCTTCAGTTCCGTATCTCAGTCCCAGTCCGGCAAGCATGTCACCTTCAGCCGTTATCCCGATACCTGTCCTGCGGCCTTCTTCAGATTTCTGCCTGATATTTTTCCAGAGATTCCTCTCAACAAGTTTTAACTCTTCAGGTTCCGGATCGGAGTCAATCTTGGCAATTATTGCATCTATCTTTTCAAGTTCAAGATCGATGATATCGTCCATCATCCTCTGGGCAAGGCCGACATGTTCTTTATAGAGTTCAAAATCAAATGTTGCTTCTTTGGTAAAGGGGGCATTTACATAGCTGTAGAGGTTTATTGCAAGTAATCTGCAGCTATCGTACGGGCATAAAGGAATTTCACCGCATGGATTTGTTGAGACTGTTGCATACCCGAGGTCGGCATAGCAGTCGGGAACACTTTCCCTGATAATGGTGTCCCAGAACAAAACCCCCGGTTCAGCCGATTTCCATGCGTTATGGATTATCTTCGTCCAGAGTTGCTGGGCATCAATATCCTTGACAAATTTTGGATTATCAGAAATTATAGGATACTGCTGTCTGAAAAGTGTTTTTCCTTCAACAGCTTCCATAAATTCATCTGTCAGTTTGACTGATACGTTGGCTCCTGTTACCTTTCCGCTTTCGAGTTTTGCATCGATAAATTTACCCGAATCGGGGTGT
Source organism: uncultured Bacteroidales bacterium (assembly GCA_963736675.1). Lineage (GTDB taxonomy): Bacteria > Bacteroidota > Bacteroidia > Bacteroidales > VadinHA17 > LD21. The sequence goes on along the minus strand of CAVTPT010000001.1, from coordinate 260,110 downwards.
TTTATTGATATAGAGAGCATCAAAGCACCTCTTCTGCCGTCCTGTGCAACTTCCCTTGTCGAATTTGAATATCTCTCCATAAAGGGGACCACACCCGTGGAGGTAAGTGCGCTGTTGAGCACAGGTGTTCCTTTGGGCCTGATATGAGAAAGATCGTGACCAACGCCTCCGCGCCGTTTCATTAACTGAACCTGCTCCTGGTCAACTTTCATAATGCCCCCGTAAGAATCGGAAGAGCCCTGGTTGCCGATAACAAAACAGTTTGACAACGAAGCTATCTGATAATCATTCCCGATGCCGGTCATGGGACCACCCTGGGGAACTATATATTTGAAGTCCTTCAGCACGTTGTATATCAACTCCTCCGGTAGCGGATTCCTGTATTTTTTTTCTATCCTGTGGATCTCCCTGGCCAGCCTCCGATGCATATCATCGGGGGTCTTTTCATAAAGATTTCCATACGAATCTTTCAGGGCATACTTGTTGGCCCAGACCCGCGCTGCCAGTTCATCGCCTCTGAAATAATCAATGCTCGCCTCAACTGCTTCATCGTGCGTATAAACGGCTTTCTTTTCCTTCTTTTCTATATCTTTCACGTTAACCATTTTTTCTGTCTCCGAGGAAGATCTTTCACTCGATGACTTCTCTGATGATACAGCCGACTCACGGACAAATAGCTCTCCCATATGTTTTAATTCTGTTATAATCTGATAATGTTGTGATTAAACGACCACTGATTTTCAAAGCGGGTAATTGCTAAATTAGGCAAGCATATATCTCAATGCAAGACAACAAATTTAAGTTTATTAACATTTGCCGGACTAGTTATTAACTATTCTTTCTTATCGGCTGATTATCAGTAGCTAATGGCTATGTCCTTAATATCCTGTGCATTACGTTTGTTTAAAATTCGTTTAAATGAGTTGTGAAATGTCATCATCGCACCTGTCAGCCGGAGTGCAGAAAATAAAAAACCCCGGTGAAAAACCGGGGTCTGAAAAGAATGGGTTAATATCAATTAAACAAATATTTCAATCCCAGCTGGATACCCCAGGTGCCTTCTACAGAAGTCGGATCCTGGAATGATTTCTTAACGAACTGACCACCTATTTTTCTCATGCTTACCTTAAGCTTACCCGTGGCAGCGTCACGCCCGTTGACAATCACGGGGGATGTTGTTACAACACTCTGGTTGAGTCCCCAGTGCGAACTCAGCAGGTTGGCAAAATTTATCACGTCAACTGTGAACTGGAGTGCATTTACAGATTCCCTGACATTGATTTTGAATTCCTGCATTATTCTCATGTCGATCCTGCTGTTCCAGGGTGTATAAGCGCCATTACGTACCATGTATTCACCTTTGTGTTTGCTCAGATAAGGATCCTGTTCTGCAAACTGGATATATGCCCCAAGATCTTCAGGAGTTGCCCAGATGAAGTCATCTACATTGCCTGAAATGTACATCAGCTCATGATCTTTTGTCCCGTCAGCGTTTGCATCGCCCGAGTAGATATAAGAATAGGCATTCCCCTGGAATCCGTTATAAAAGAATGAGATGGAAGTTTTAAATATTTCCGCATACTCTATCGAGTAATTGAGGTTGGCAACCACCCGGTGAGGAGTATTGTTCAGGGCCAGACCAGTCTCTTCCGTATTAAGCGACCTGAGGATCTGCCGGTACTGCCAGGCCGAGAACGGATCGGAACCGGATTTTCCGGTAACCTCTTCACCCCAGCTTGTTGAATAGGCCAGCATACCGCTGAAGCCATATATTCTGGGAAGATCGAGAGTGGCTGATATTGCGTATCCCTGTCCCAGTTTTGTATTTCTCATTATTACTACATCAGTATATGGCGTTGTCAGATACCTTGTTGAGTAATTTGACATATAAGGCCTTTCATTGTCGCCTTCAACGATTGTTGAAGCAGCTTCAGCAAAGTTGATGTTATCGAAGAATATTGCATTTACATCATTTGTGTAAATTCCTTCGAGTGTCAGCATCATGTCAAGCGGAAGCTTTATATCTACGCCTAAACTTGTCCTCCAGACCTGAGGAAGTTTGAAATCCTTGTCTATTGCGGCGATCCTTCCTCCGGTAGGGTTAGCCTGCGGAAAGATGTCTTCAATATCCTCATCTGCCAGCAATTGTGTTGGGTCGGCATAGAATGGCAGGCGGGCTAGCTTATCGTTGGTTGATGAAGCGTTTTTGGTGTTATTAAGGACCAGCTGATACTGTAGCATCCCACTGTTGGAGGGTTGGTTTGTAAACCATACAAAAGGTATCCTTCCGGTAAAGAGGCCTGTTCCTCCTCTTACCTTCAGGGAGTTGTCTCCAAAGACATCCCATGAAAATCCCATACGCGGCGACCAGAGAACCTTTGAGTCGGGCCAGGTTGAGAGGTCAACCTTTTCCCCGTCCCTGAAAGAATATTCCTTCAATGCCGGATTATCAACTGCTCCGTCAAAGTACATTGGAAGGTCGATACGAACACCTCCCGTAATTTTAAGGTTATCAAGCACACTATATTCGTCCTGCAGATAAGCCGAGAACTGGCCAAAAGAGAGTTCCGATTCCGGATCCGTCAGGCCATTGATAGGATAGGTATATGCGAAATTGAGCGGATGATAATCCGTATTATATGGCTGACCTACGCCCTCACCATTAAGATACCTTTCGAACGATGCAAGGTCTTTAAACCTGTAATAGGAAGTACCCTGGCGGAGATAGCTGTTGGCAAAATACTGGTGCTCGAAAGAAAGGCCAAAAGTAAAATTATGTTTATCCACCTGGTAGGAAACGTTATCCGTGAGGATCAGGGTATTGTTGTCCATATTATTCTTATATGAGAATAATTCATATCCTGCGCTCATAAGAACGTTTCCCTGATTATCATAATTAGTGTAGGTGCCGTCAAAAATATCAATGAACGGGAAGATATCGCTGGTTGTTTTCCGGGGCTGGGCATAAATAGTATACGCTGCAAGGAACTTGTTTGAAAGCTCACCGAAGCGGCTGTTAAGCTCGCCGGTTATCGAGTGGAGAGTATTTGAAGTATAATATTGAGAGTTTTCAAATGAAAGACCTCCGGTACGGCTATGACGCCCTCCGGAAATAGAAGGTCTTGCATCACCACTTGAACTTGGACGTGATACAGTTTCACTTTCGGAATAATTATATCTTACGGTGAGTTTATGTTCGCGGCTGATGTTCCAGTCTATCTTTGCAAGGAATTTATTGTTAAACTCATTATCTCCTCCCCAGCTCTCATAACGTCCGGTCTCATACCCGAATTCATCTTTCAGGAGATCTGAAAACTGCTGAAGCTGCGCTGCAGAGACCCTTGAATTAACATTAAGATCCTGGGGATCGCGTCCGGAATCCATTGCAAGCAGTGTGTTGCCCGGGGTAAGTGTATTCTCCTTTTCAGCACCGACAAAAAAGAACAGTTTGTTTTTGATAATCGGACCGCCCAGGGTAAAGCCAAAGACCTTTTTTGAAGACTCCGAAACTTTGAGCTCCTTGTCGCGGACTTTTGTTCCGTTAAAGCTTTGATCCCGATAGTACCCATATACCGATCCCCTGAAAGTGTTTGTTCCGCTTTTGGTGATTGCATTAACACTTGCACCAGTAAAATTCGACTGACGAACATCAAATGGAGCAACAGCTACCTGTATCTCTTCAATAGCCTCCATTGAGATGGGTTCGCCCGATACTCCCGGCATATTGGCGCCTGATAATCCGAAGTTATTGTTGAAGTTAGCCCCGTCAACTGTAACGTTTGTGTTGTAGGCTTCACGTCCGATATACGATCCTGTTCCCGTTGCAAAGGGAGAAAGCCTTGTATAGTCACCCAGGCTGCGGTTCAGTGAAGGTATCAATAACATATCCTGCTTGTTGATATGTGAACTCGCTCCCATTTTTTCGGTGTTGAAAGCCGATGGCTTTGTCCCGACAACAACCACCTCATTCAGTTCGGTGCTCGATTCAGTGAGCTCTGTGTTAAATACATAATTTTCTCCCAGAAGAAGATTAATATCGGTAAACGTCTTTTTTGAGTAACCGATAAAAGAAGCCTCAACTTTGTAAGGTCCGCCCGGTCTCATACCCTGAAGTGTAAAAAGGCCCTGGCTGTTAGCTGTAGCTCCGTAGAGAGTTCCGGAGGGCTGATGGGTTGCAACGATAATCGCACCGACCAGAGGCTCTCCCTGACTGTCAACTATCTTGCCGCTCATCGATGATGTTGTCGATCCCTGTCCACACATGATAACAGGTATCATCAGGAAGCTCATCACCGTTAACATTCGTGTAAATAGTCTTACCATAAATTAGAGATTAAAGGTTAGTAAATATTCCGACTACAAATTATAATTTATTAACGTTAAGATAATTATTAATAATCATTACCCCACATATCCGGAGGCTAAATTTACATCTCTTTAAATGATCGGAAAGCTGCGAAAAACTAAAATTGTAAACAAATTATGAGGAAAGAAAGTTAATATCTTTTGGTGAAATTTCCGACATAATTTTGGTGGTTGCTCCGGTATTTTTACTAATATAAAAAGAGGCTGTTTTAGCTGATTTCAAGTAAAACGCCTCATCTGACAACCATCCTTCAAGAATAGAAGAAAAATCCTCATATGCACTGTAACTTTTAGCTCCATTTTGATTAATTAAATCAAGTGCCTCTTTGAATTTTTTATGGTTGGGACCAAAGATTACGGGGACACCCCAGCAGGCAGGTTCAAGTATATTGTGGATTCCTCTTCCGAAACCACCACCGACAGCCGCAATATATGCATACCGGTACGCCGACGAAAGCAGTCCTATGTTATCTATTATCATTACCCTGGCATCAGCATCACTTTCAGAGAAAGCAGAAAACCTGACGACCTTTGTCCTGAAGAGTTTTTCAAGCCTGTCAATATTGGACTTCCCGGTTTCGTGAGGAGCAAAAACCCATTTCATCCTGCCGGGGTACCGGTTTATATATTCTGCCATTATCTCCTCATCCTGCCTCCAGCTGCTCCCTGCCAGAAACAACTTCTCCTTCCCCCTGAAAACAGCTATTTCAGGGATATCCTTTGCTGCACCTGCAATAGTCATAACTCTGTCGAACCTGGTATCACCCGCAACCGTAACTTTTTTCAGACCTATGGCTTTCAGCTGATCGTATGACCTTTCATCCTGAACAAAAATATGAGTGAACATGGTGAGCATCCTTCTGAAAAATGATCCATACCATTTAAAAAAGGGCTGACCGGGTCTGAATATTGCCGAGATAAGATAGAGAGGTATGCTCTTTCCCCGGATTGCTGAAATATAATTATTCCAGAACTCATACTTAATGAATATAACCAAAGCAGGATTGACTGCCTTAATGAACTTACGTGCATTGCCCGGAGTATCTGCGGGAAGATAACAGACATAATCGGCTTTATTATAGCTTTTTCTTATCTCGTAACCCGATGGTGAAAAAAAAGTCAGCACAATTTTATAGCCCGGTAACTCTTCCCTGATCTTTTCAATCACAGGCCTGCCCTGCTCAAACTCACCAAGAGAAGCTGCATGGATCCAGATGTTCCTGTCGTCCGGATCTACCTTTTGCCTCAGCTTCTTATACCAGTTTTTGCGTCCCTCATTCCACAAACGGGCTCTGAGGTTAAAAGGAGATAATATCCATACAATGATGCTATATATGGAAATACCAAGGTTATAAAGTATACGCATAAGGTGGATCTGTAAACAGCCAAAGGTAATAAATAAGGTTTAACAGTGCAATGAGCAGTGAGGGGTACTATCACACAACAGGAGTCTCCCTCCGTCATATCTTCATAACCATTAACCTTATACCTTACCCCTTCGTCAGATTATGCATTATTACAAATTACTTCTATTTTTGTATAGTAATCTACCTTCCAAATGATAAGACTTGTTGCGCTGATCATATCCATAGTTCTTCAGATTTTTGCTGCGGCTATCGCACTTCGGTTTATGAAGCTTACAAAATACAGGCTCTCGTGGATACTGCTTTCACTGTCGTTTGTATTTATGGCTGTGAGAAAAATAATTCAGCTTTTTGAATTTTTCAGGGGAACTCCTTCATATACATGGCAAATGATAGACGAATGGATCGGAGTGCTGATATCTTTTATGATAATTGTTGGCGTTATCCTCATCCGCGAGCTGTTTTATTCGCTGAAGAAGGCTGAGATGGACCGCTCACGCACCGAAAGGAGAGTTCTGAATGCTGTAATAAATACCGAGGAGAACGAGAGGAAAAGATTTGCCAACGATCTGCATGACGGACTCGGGCCGCTTATGTCAACAGTAAAGATGTCGCTTTCGGCTCTTAATGAACGGATCAACGACCCCTCTGGTAATGTTATCCTTAACAACACCAATCATCTTGTTAATGAGGCCATCAATACTCTTAAGGATATTTCAAACAACCTCAGCCCCCATGTTCTGACCAATTTCGGCCTCTCAAGCGCAATAGGCGCTTTCACTACAAAGATCAACCAGACAAAAGCCATTGAGATAGAGTTCAAGTCAAATATGGAAAATGCAAGGCTTGAGAACGATAAGGAAGTGGTAATTTACAGGGCTGTATGTGAACTCATCAATAATTCAATAAGACATTCAGGAGCCTCAAAAATAGAGATTGAACTTAACAAACATGAAAAATTTATTACCTTGCAGTTTTTTGATAATGGCCGTGGCTTTGACACATCCACGCTTTACAGCGAGGATCCTAAGGGAATGGGGTTATCGAATATTGAAACCAGAGTAAGGTCAGTTGACGGGGTCTTTATTCTCGAAAGCAATCCGGGCAAAGGGACCAGCGCTCTGATCAGGGTGATTGATTAATAAGTTCGTCAGAAATCAATTAATGGAAAAAATTCACATAATCATTGCTGACGATCATCAGCTTTTCAGGAACGGCTTAAAAATTCTGCTGAATGCATTTCCCGATTTTGAGGTGGTCGGAGAAGCTTCAAACGGGGAGGAGTTTCTTAAAGTCCTGAGCCATACAAGTGCCGAGATTGCCCTTATGGATATCAATATGCCTGAAATGGATGGCATTGAAGCAACAAAAAAAGGTCTTAAGCAATGCCCATCCATCAACATTATTGCACTTTCAATGTATGGTGAGGAGGAGTATTATTACAAAATGGTTGATGCCGGAGCTAAAGGTTTTATACTTAAAGATTCAGATATCTCAGAAGTAAAAGAGGCAATTCTTACCGTCAGAAAAGGGGGTAGCTATTTTTCACAGGAACTTCTCTACCATGTTATTCAGAAGATAAAACACCGTGAAAATGAAAGCAAATCAGCTAACCTGTCAAAAAGGGAAAAAGAGATCCTCCTGAAAATTTGCGAAGGGCTCTCAAACCAGGAAATTGCCGAAACCCTTTTTATCAGTAAAAGGACCGTCGACAAGCACCGGGCAAACCTTCTGGGCAAAACAAACTCAAAAAATACTGCAAGCCTTATACTGTTTGCAATAAAAAATAAACTGATCGAGATATAAAGGATTATCATTAATAACACAGGTTCTCAATGGCTGAATCACATTCCTTAGGTCAGAAGGGAGAAGACCTTGCTGCAGATTATCTGAAGAAAGCGGGTTATAAGATCCGTCACCGTAACTGGGTGTACGGTAAAAAAGAACTCGATATTATCGCGGAAAACAATGAGTTTATTGTTTTTGTTGAAGTCAAGACCAGAAATGTTAATTTCAGCCTGTCCCCCGCAAGCGCAGTGACTGCTGAAAAACAGAGGTCTGTAATTTATGCAGCCGATGCTTACGTCAGAATTTTCAATACCGGCAAGGAGAATCGGTTTGACATAATTACTGTGGTATCGGGAGAAGAGACTACTGAGATAGATCATATTGAAAATGCATTTTATCCAACCTTAAGATAACCCTATATGAAGAAAATGAGAATACTGCTGATCGCGATAATGACTTTTGCACTGCTCCCGGCAGAAGCGCAAAAAAAGGATACCCGGACTTCGACAAAAACAGAGGAGGGATACAGTTTCACCCCGGTGTCAGATTTACCTGCAACTTCTGTAAAAGACCAGGCACGAACGGGAACATGCTGGTGCTTCGCCACCACCTCTTTTATTGAATCCGAACTGCTGCGTAAAGGGAAGGGTGAGTATGATCTGTCGGAAATGTTTATTGTCAGATACAACTATATTAACAGGCTTAAGGATAATTACCTCCGCCAGGGAAAGGGAAACCTGGGTGAAGGAAGCCTTGCCCACGATTTTATGAAAGTCTTCTCAGAAGAAGGAATTGTTCCCGACGAAATCTTTAACGGCTTAAATTATGGCTCTGCAACCCATAATCACAGTGAACTTCAGTCATATATTAATGCCGTTGCAGCAATACCGGTTCAGAAGAAAAAGGAAAGTGACGAGTATTATGAAATAGTCAACGGAATTCTTGATTCATATCTTGGCAAAGTACCGGAGACCTTCACATACAAAGGAGTATCGTACACTCCTGAATCATTTTCAGCCAGCCTCGATATTAATCCTTCCGACTATGTGGAGATAACCTCTTTTAAACATTTCCCCTTCTATTCATTGGGGGTACTAGAAGTTCCTGATAACTGGGCAATGGAAAAGTACTATAATGTCCCGCTCGACGAGCTTGTTGAGATAATGGACTACTCTTTTGAACAGGGACTCACAGTTAACTGGGACGGTGATGTAAGCGAAAGAGGGTTTTCGCGGCCAAAAGGTGTTGCTATCAATCCTCTTCTCACAATACCCGATGAGCTACCGGCCGCTGCAAAAAGCAATCAGCCCGCTGTACCCGATGATAATCCTTTCAGTTTTGTCAAACCGGTCCCTGAAGTTAATGTCACCCAGGATATACGGCAGCTCGGTTATGAGAATTTCACCACTACCGACGACCACCTGATGCACCTGACCGGGGTTGTGAAGGACCAGAACGGGACAAAATACTACAAGACCAAAAACTCATGGGGTATGGATAACAGCCCATATCAGGGATACTGGTATATGTCTGAGAGTTATGTCCGCGCAAAGACAATCTATATTATGGTCCATAAAGACGGGATCCCGAAGGAGATAAGAGCCAGGCTCGGGTTATAACCGGCTGATTAACAGATCATTGTTCCTGGCGGAGAGGTGCCGGCTCATTGTTCCTCTTAATATATGGTATCAGACTATATTGCAAGCAGATTGCAACCCCTTATATCACTCTCATCAAACCTTCCCAGTACCTCAAACCCGCCATCCGGACGGAGCATCCCAAGGTCGCTGGTCGCAATAAATGAACAGGAGTGAATATTTGCCAGATCAATAATATTGATCCCTCCCGTCCGCCCGGTCCCATCTAGCAACGAAAGTGGATCATGGGGATCCCTGATCAATATTTTCATCCAGGGAGGAGTCTGAAAAATACCATCTCCCTTTGAATATGCCTGGCTTAATAGTTCTGTCATTCCATACTCGGAATGAACCGATCCAATGTTCAGTCTCTCCTTAAGCACCGCGTGAAGCTCCTGTCTTGTGATCTCCCTGCGTCTTCCTTTCATCCCTCCGGTCTCGATGACTATTGTCCCTGAAAGGTCCGGAGAATAGTCCGCAGCAAGGTCAAGAAGCGCGAAACTGACACCGACAAGTATTGATTTTTTCTTTGCTTCCGATGCTTCCTTAAGGTTCCTGATAAGTTCATCAATGTTATCCCTGTAGAAGCCGCTGTGAGGATCTGTGCTTTTACTGATAAGGCCATCCATCATACAGACCAGCGATGAATTTTTTCTTTCAGTATAGGAAGGCAGCAATGCTGTAACAATATAACCGGAAGGTTCTCCATAAAAAAGCCGGAACGTACTCATGTAGCTCTCTTCATAAATCCCTGCATCGTGAACATAATGACGGCTTGCAGCAACACCCGTTGTCCCACTGCTCTCAAATACCAGTGCCGCTGAGCGATCTCCGGTAATTACTTTGTGGCTCCTGAAAAAAACTACCGGCAGAAATGGAATTCCGGAAAGCTCAGATACCCTCAAAGGGTTAACTCCCAGTCTGTCAAGAAACTCCTTATAAACAGGATTCTCCATTGCCTGGTATCTGAAGATCTCAAGTGCTGTCTCTTTAAATGTGTCCTGATCTTTAATGCTGAAAACCGACCGGATCAATTCTTTACTCATTTACCCGGAAAATTTGCTGAACCATCAGGCTGGTAAGCCCATTCGAACCTGCACTCCACATAATCCCTGTTGTCGCGGATCTCCGATACTATGCCGATGATCCTGATTTTAGCATAATTCCCGCTTTGTGACCTGTAAATCCATATCTGGTCAGCAGCCAACGGTGTTGCCATTCCTTCCCATTGAATCGAGGCAAGGTTTAACGAAGTGAGGCTTTTAAAGGCAGTCTGAGCCAAAGCAGCATCGGCATAATTGCCTGCCAGGTAAAAAGAATTCAAAAGGTTTCCGGCCTGAAGTGAAATTTCCAGGCCATCGGTATAGACAGTTATGTCAGGCGGAGTGGAGCCATGGGTCGATACCAGTTCTCCTTTTGAGAAAAGGAATCCATAACCTGTAGGGGTCTGAAGATCGTCGTTAAACGTAAGTTTATTGTTTATTGTGGCTATGCCCGAAACAGGAATTTCATCCTCCTTGTCGCACGATGCGAATGCAAAGATCAGGATAAGTAATATGGTATATTTTCCTGCCATAGCCAACAGCAAAGATAAGTTAATTTTATGAGTCTGTTTTTTAGACGGTTGAAAAAAAGAGGCTGTACCTGTTATGGTGAGTATCCCCCGCCACTCCCGGTACAGCCGTATAAACCATATTAAAACAGTTAACCCTATTCTCCCCTTATAGCTACAATGCCGGGAAGCTTTTTACCTTCCATATATTCAAGCATTGCACCTCCTCCGGTTGATACATAACTGACCTTGTCGCCCAGCTGGTTCTTGTTGATGGCAGCTACCGAGTCGCCACCACCGATCAGGCTGTATGCACCTTTTGCAGTTGCAGCAGCGATTGCTTTTGCTATTGCTGTTGTTCCTTTTGAAAACTTCTCCATTTCAAAAACGCCCATCGGGCCATTCCAGAGAATTGTCTTAGAATTTGCGATCACATCACAGAATTTCTTTATAGATTCTTCTCCCAGATCAAGTCCCAGCCATCCGTCATCAACGGCATCAATCCGGGTGACTTTTGTATTAGCTTCACTATCAAATTTATCTGCATTAAGGCTATCTACCGGCAGATAAAGGTTCACTTTTTTCTCCTTTGCCTTTTCAATGATCTTAAGTGCGAGATCAAGCTTATCCTCCTCACAGAGTGATTTCCCTATTTTCCCACCCTGAGCTTTTATAAAAGTGTAGGTCATGCCTCCGCCGATAATAAGGTTATCCACACGGTTCAGAAGGTTCTCGATCAGAAGTATCTTATCTGAAACTTTTGCTCCTCCCATAATAGCAGTAAACGGACGCTGGGCGTTATTCAGGACTTTGTCCATAGCTGCAAGCTCGCTGTTAATGAGGTACCCGAACATGATCTTATCCTTTGGAAAGTAATCGGCAACAACTGCAGTGGAGCCATGCGCCCTGTGTGCTGTTCCGAATGCATCGTTCACATAAACATCAGCATAACCGGCAAGTTTTTTTGCCATCTCTTTCTGTTTTACCTTCAGTTCTGCTTTGGCTGCTTTCTTTTCCTCGTCGGTGGCTGTCTCAGGCAGCACCGGTTTGCCTTCCTCCTCAGGATAGAACCTTACGTTCTCGAGGAGCAATACTTCTCCGGGATTCAGGGCAGCCGACATTCTGACTGCTGATTCTCCAAGACAATCGTCAGCAAACAGGACCTTCTGCCCGATATGCTTCTCAAGAACCGGGATAACAGGTTTCAGAGAATATTTCTCCATACGTCCTTCAGGACGTCCGAGATGCGACATAAGAATAACCGAACCACCGTCAGCAATTATTTTCTTTATTGTTAATACTGCCCCTCTTATCCGGGTATCATCAGTTACAACCAGGGTCTTTTTGTCGAGCGGTACATTAAAATCTACCCTGACTATTGCTTTAATTCCTTTAAAATTGAAATCCTGAATCATTTTCATAGATCATATATTTTTAAAATTAACAGAAGAAAATTTTCCTTTACAAACCTACATTTTTTTTGGAAATATCAATTTACCGGCCGCCAACTTTATTACCCTGTTAAATGTATATTTACTACACCGGGCGACCTCCGGTCAGACCTGATACCATTCAGGATACAGGGATTTTTTTAATCCTGGCAAAACCGTGTTTGAACCAAACACTCCCCGGATGTGTTCTAAGTTCTTAAAAGATTAACTAAATTTGAAAAAAAAGCTATGGCAAAAATAACTGTAAATGGTAATCCGGTTAAAACATCCGGAGAACTGCCGTCAAGAGGAAGCAAGGCTCCTGAATTCAGACTTGTCACATCCGACATGGGGAGCCTCGGGTTATCCGACGTGAAAGGGAAAAAAGTTATTCTCAATATATTTGCGAGTCTCGATACTTCGACATGTGCCGCTTCAATACGCCAGTTCAACAAGCTTGCAGCCGGGAAAGACAATACTGTTGTTCTCGCAATCTCAAAGGACCTGCCCTTTGCTCACGGACGCTTCTGCTCAACTGAAGGAATTACAAATGTCATAACACTTTCGGGTTTCCGCGACACCGCATTTGGTAAATCGTATGGGGTTGATATGACCGACGGTAAGCTTGCCGGTCTCTATGCACGTAGTGTTGTTGTAATAAATGAGGAGGGGAACGTTGTTTATACCCAGCTTGTTCCTGAATTATCGCACGAACCTGATTATGATACGGCTCTTGCTGCATTGTAACTATTAGTCAGAATTTTTTTATGAAATTTTCACAGGTACCCGGGCAGAGTGAAGTCATTGCAAAACTGCTGAACTCTGTAAGCCACGAGAGAGTAAGCCACGCACAGTTATTTGCCGGACCGGAAGGGTGCGGAAGCCTTGCCCTTGCACTTGCCTATGCCCAGTATATCAGTTGTGAGAACAGGACTCCCGAAGATTCATGTGGTGTATGCAAGTCGTGCGTTAAGTATGAGAAGCTTATACATCCCGATCTCCATTTCGTATTTCCGGTTATAAAGGATAAGAAAAACAACGAACCTGTAAGCGACAACTACATTGAACAATGGAGGGAGTTTGTAAAACAGTCACCGTTTTTCTCCCTTAACAAATGGCTCGACTCAATTGAAGTGGGCAATGCCCAGGGATTGATCTTTGCTTCGGAAGCATCGGAGATAATAAAAAAGCTGAACCTCAAATCCTTTGAATCTGATTTTAAAATCATGATCATATGGCTTCCTGAGAGGATGCATCAGTCAACGGCGAACAAGCTTCTCAAACTGATAGAAGAACCACCTGTAAAAACACTCTTCCTGCTGGTCTCCGACGAGCCGGATAAAATAATTCCGACCATACATTCAAGATGCCAGCTGGTCAAAATACCATCATTCACGAATTCCGACATAGTTAAGTACCTTAAGGATAAGTATGAACCCCGGATTTCGGAAATCAACGATATTGCACGTGTTGCGAATGGTAACATTATAAGGGCAGTAGAATTATGTGACAATGAGGATACGTCGGCAGGTAACTTTGAACGCTTTAAAAACCTGATGAGGTTTGCATGGAAACGCGATATAATCTCAATAATAAGCTGGTCCGAAGAGATTGCCCTTACCGGAAGGGAAGCCCAGAAGAATTTTATTTCATTTTCGCTTCGCATACTCAGGGAAAACCTTATGCTTTCTCTTGATCAGCTGAAGAATGACCTGGTCTACCTGACCGGCAAAGAGTCCGATTTTTCAAAAAAATTCCACCCCTTTATCAACAGCACAAATATTTATCCGTTAAATGACGAGTTCAATCTTGCCTATTCACATATCGAGGGAAACGGCAATTCAAGAATCATTTTCCTTGATCTTGCATTGAAGGTCACAAGGCTGATCCGTTAAAAGGATTTATATATATTGAATTTTACGCGATTAAATCACTAATTTTGTGGATTAAATCAGAAGCATAAGAATCTTATGACAGATAATGAAGAAATTCAGGGACAACATGGGGAAGAACTCCTTATGCCTGATATAACATACAAACCTGGATATAATAAACTTGACTCATACAACTGGCTGCAGGAACTTTCTGACACCTCAAAGGAACAGGACATTGTTGAGATACGCTTTAAAAACACCAGGAAAGGCTTTTACAGAAATGTTAACAGCCTGAGGCTTGATATTGGCGATGTAGTTGCAGTCGAAGCTTCTCCCGGACACGACATTGGAAGGGTATCGATGACCGGTCCGCTGGTTTACAGACTAATGAAAAAGTTAAAATCACAGCCTGCAGCCGACGATCTGAAGAAAGTCTACAGAAAAGCAAAAGCAGTGGATATCCAGAAATGGGAGGAAGCAAAAAAACTTGAGCTGACAACGATGCTCCGGTCACGAAAGATCTCAGAAGAGCTAAGGCTGAACATGAAGATCGGCGATGTCGAATACCAGGGCGATAAAACAAAAGCAATATTTTATTATATAGCTGACGAGAGAGTCGACTTCAGACAACTTATAAAAGTCCTGGCCGATGAATTTAAAGTGAGGATTGAAATGCGCCAGATAGGGGCCAGGCAGGAAGCAGGCAGAATAGGAGGTATTGGCTCGTGCGGAAGGGAACTCTGCTGCGCTACACATATTACCAACTTTATCTCGGTAACTACAACCCATGCAAAATACCAGGAACTGTCGCTGAATCCACAAAAACTTGCCGGACAGTGCGGGAAACTTAAATGCTGCCTCAATTTTGAACTCGACTGCTATGTTGATGCCCAGAGATCTTTTCCACCAAAAGAGATCCCACTTGAGCTTTCCGACACAACTGCCTATTTCCAGAAAATGGAAGTACATAAAGGAGTTTACTGGTATACTACTGACCCTCATTCTTCTGTCAATCTGGTCGCAGTCCCTGTTCAACGGGTAAAGGAGATCCAGGCAATGAACCGTGCAGGGAAAAAAGCAGAAAAACTTCTGATACCTGAAGACTCTTGGGATTCAGCTCCGGTGTCGCAGGATCTTTTAAGGAATAACAGTCTTACCCGGTTTGATGAGCAATCGGGTACCAATGCCCATCATAAACGTCAGGATAAAAGGAAAAAAAGAAAATTCAATGATCAAAGGAAGAGATAAAGCCGGCATGGCTCTGACCTTATTCATGCTCCTGTTCCTGTTATCGTGCGACAACCGGATAGTCTTTACCGATTCTTCCGCAATTCCGGATAAGACATGGCAATTACCCGACATAGCTTCGTTCAGCTTCCCGGTAAACGATACACTCAGCAGCAATAATATTCATTTTACAATACGTACCGGATCTTCTTACCCTTATCGTAATATTTACCTGTTCGTGTCGACAATATCCCCCGATGGTAAAACAATTACCGACACTCTTCAGTATGACCTTGCCGACGAGAAAGGCAACTGGTACGGAAAAGGATTCGGAGATGTTCATGAACTTAACCTGCCTTACAGGTCAAATGTCTATTTCCCGGTCAAAGGTATTTATACATTAAAGGTCCAGCACGGAATGAGGATGGAAGATCTTAAAGGGGTATATGATTTCGGTATGAGAATAGAGAAGACCCGTAAATAATTTTCAGCCGTGGGGAAAAATAAACTTGCCCGATGGAAAGAGCTGGGAACCTTTATGAATGTCATTCAACCCGGGTCAGAAGTAAGATACGGCGAAGATCACCCTATAAAAGGGAACTGGAAGGAGGAAATCTTTAAAAATGCAAACCCTGTTGTCCTGGAACTTGGTTGCGGGAAAGGGGAATATACAGTCGGATTATCGGCACTTTTTCCTGAACGTAATTACATAGGTGTCGACATAAAAGGCGCCAGGATGTGGAGGGGTGCCAAAACCGCCAGTCAGAACAGATTACCCAATTGCGCTTTCCTGAGAACACGAATTGAATTCATAAGCTCCTTTTTCGCTGAAGATGAAGTCGATGAGATATGGATAACCTTCCCTGATCCGCATCCCGGGAAAAAAAATTCAAATAAGAGGCTTACCTGCCCCTGGTTCCTTAATAAGTACCGTATATTCCTTAAAAACAATGGGATAATTCACCTTAAAACTGACAACAGTGAGCTTTTCAATTATACCAGGTTGCTTGCTCTCAGAAATGATCTTGAGATCGTAACATCAACCAGCGACCTGCATGGCGGAACTGAGAATGACGCTATTATCTCTATCAGGACATATTACGAGGATCAATTCGTCGGCGAAGGATTGAAAATTAACTACCTCTCTTTCAGGCTCCCGAAAAATAAGAACATTGAATATGGCCCGCTCAAAACCGGTCAGGAGTAACGATTTCTTCGAAAAAGTTTATGACGTCACAAAGCTCATTCCATACGGGCGGGTCACCTCATATGGCGCTATTGCGCGTTTTCTGGGATCGGGACGTTCGGCACGCATGGTAGGCTGGGCACTCAATGCATGCCATACAAGATCAGATTTTATCCCCGCCCACCGGGTAGTTAACAATAAGGGATTACTCTCAGGAAAATACCACTTCGGCAATTCCACCACCATGGAGCAGCTTCTGAGAAATGAGGGCATCGAAGTAGAGAATGACCAGGTACTGAATTTCATGGAAAAATTCTGGGACCCCTCCTCTGACCCTGAATGAAATATTTTACTTTGCTGCACAAATCATATATGAATATTTTGCCGTAATAAAAAAAAACGATAAAATTGCAGCTTGTTTGTAATTAAATTAAATAAAAATAGATGAGCGGGTCAATTTCCTTCTCTTTAAATAAATAATATCTCAGGGATGATAACACACGAACAGATTTTAGAAGCACTTGCCCGGGTCATCCATCCGGACAGTGGTAAAGATATTGTAACCCTTGGTATCGTCTCTGAAGCTCTGTCGGCCGAAAACGGGATCACCATTACCCTTACTCCTGAAAAACCGAACGATCCTTTTTTGTCGTCGGTTAAAAGTTCGATAGTAAGGAGCCTGAAAGAGGTTTTTGGACCTGACGTGGCAGTTGCTGAGATAATTGTAAAACCCAGGGTGACTGAGGTCCGCCATTCTGAACTCCCCGGCCGCGTGATGCCCGGGGTAAAAAATATTATTGCGGTTTCGTCGGGGAAAGGAGGGGTAGGTAAAACCACTATTGCTGTAAATCTGGCAATTGCACTTGCACGCATGGGTCACCGTGTGGGGTTGCTCGATGCTGATATCTTCGGCCCATCAGTGCCAATTATGTTTGATGCGGTGGGATATAAACCTGAAGTGAGAAGTGATACAGGAGGAAATCATATCGTTCCGATGGTTAAACATGGCGTTAAGGTATTATCACTTGGATTTTTTATTGATCCTGCCGATGCAGTGGTATGGCGCGGGCCGATGGCTTCCAACTTCCTCAGGCAGCTTATCACGCAGGGCGAATGGGGTACTCTCGACTATCTTCTTGTGGACCTCCCTCCGGGAACAAGTGATATACATCTTACACTTGTACAGGAAGTGCCGGTAACAGGTGCCATTGTGATAAGCACACCCCAGGAGGTGGCGCTTGCAGACGCAGTAAAGGGCATCTCCATGTTCAGGAGCGACAAGATAAATGTACCCGTTCTCGGCCTTGTTGAAAACATGGCATGGTTCACCCCTGCCGAGCTCCCTGAAAACAGGTATTATATCTTCGGAAAAGACGGAGGCCGGATCCTTGCCGGAAAGATGAACGTGCCGCTGCTTGGCCAGATACCCTTGGTGCAGAGCATATGCGAGGGAAGCGACAAAGGCCATCCTGCGGCGCTGGACGATTCAGAGACAGGTAAAGCATTCATGTCACTTGCCGGTGTGGTAATTGAAAAAGTAAACATAAGGAACCGGCAAGAGAGACCAACAAAAAAACTTGAGATAAATCAATAACTATATACAAATGACAGATCTGAATATTATAAAGGAACGTGTATTAAAGGCTCTTGAAAGAGTAAGACCTTACCTCCAGAACGACGGTGGAGATATTACCCTTATTGATGTCACCGACGACATGACCGTCAAAGTACGGCTTACCGGAGCATGCCATGGATGCCCGTTCAGCATGCAAACCCTGAAAGCCGGAGTTGAACAGGCTATAATGAAGGAAGTCCCCGAAATTAAAAGAGTTATTGCCGCCTGACAGGAGAAGGCAACCCAATTTTGTTTACCTTTGAAATACTATACTTCGACCAAGTCAGTTTATAGTATTAAATGTCATTATTTGGCCTCACAGAAACTTTCATATAAGCATCTTGCTTTTATTGGATTGGTTTGGATCCTGACAGGGTGCTCGGTGGAAAAGAATACGGGGACCACCCGTTTTTATCATGGCCTTACGGCACGATATAATATTTATTTTAACGGATACGAGAGCTTTAAGTCGGGAATTCAGAAGATCCATACTGGATACAGGGACGACTACGCAGAACTGATCAGGGTATTCGAGTATAGTGACCCCTCAACGGCAATGCTTTGCAGTTCCGACATGGAGAAAGCAATACAGAAAGCTTCAAAACTCATCTCTCTTAAGTCCATAAGTGCCAGGCCTGAGGTTAATTCAGACAGGGAGCTTAACGAGAACGAGAAAAAACTCCTCGAACAGAAAGAGTTTAATGAATGGGTCGACGACAGCTATTTCCTGATAGGGAAAGCAAGATTTTATAAACACGAGTTCGACGAAGCTGAAGCTGTATTCAATTATTGCATAGAGAATGCAAACGATCCCGGAATTAAGACCGAATCTGTAATATGGCTTGCAAGGGTAGGCTGCGAAAAGGGAAATTATAATGAATCATTAAGGTTGCTTAATGACATTCAGGAGATTGATACTTACGAAAAATCTTTTAAAGCCCTTTACTTTACCACACTTTCCGATCTTTTCATTAAGCAAAAAAGATATTCCGAAGCCATAGATCCGCTTACCGTTGCCCTCGAAAATATCTCAGGCAGGAGAACGAAATACAGGCTTACATACCTGCTGGCCCAGTTATACGAAAATACAGGAGATGCCGTGAGGGCTACCATCCTCTTCCGTGATGTCGTAAACATGAATCCTCCTTATGATGTTGAATTCAATGCAAGGATAAATATTGCAGGTGTCTTTGATGTCAATTCGGGGAATCCTTCTGAAATGATAAAGGAACTGGAAAAAATGCTCAGGGACTCAAAGAATAAAGATTATCAGGACCAGATCTACTATGCTTTGGGAAATATGTTGCTTAAGGAGGGAAAGGAAAATGAAGCTCTTGATCTTTACAGAAAATCAGTTGCGGCCAGCTCTGTGAACCAGAATCAGAAAGGCAGGTCGTACCTTGCCCTGGCAACTCACTATTTTGACAAACCCGATTACCTGCCGGCCCGGAAGTACTACGACAGTGCCGTTTACTTCATTGACCAGTCACATTCTGATTACCTGGCACTTAAGGCCAGGGCAACAGATCTGAATTTACTGGCCGGACAACTGGTCATTATTCAGACCGAGGACAGCCTGCAGAGAGTTGCCAAAATGAATACGACTCAGAGAGATGCTCTCATTGCAGGGATAATAGCGAAGATTACTGCCGACGAACGGGCGGGAAGAACATCAGAATATTCTGACAGGTATAATATGGGAGAATATTATGAAAGCGAACGGAGATTCGAGGATAACATCGCCCAGGAAGGTAAATGGTATTTCTATAACCAGGCAGCTCTTACATTCGGAAGAACTGAATTCCGGAGGAGATGGGGCGACAGGAAACTCGAAGACAACTGGAGAAGGGCAAACAGGTCGAAACTGAACATTCAGGGTGGTGCGGTCAGCGGCGAGGAAGAAAATCTTCAAAACGGGAATGTGACTGCCGTGTCTGCAGCTGATAACACGAAGCCCGGATATTATCTTAAAAACCTTCCTCTTAACGATTCGCTGCTGCTTGTCTCGAACGAAAAGCTGGCCTACGCATATCTTAATTCAGGAAAGGTCTTTGCTGAAAAGTTCATAAACCGGGAAAGAGCCTCTGAATCATTTGAAGCACTCCTGACCCGTTTCCCTGATCATAGCCTGGCGCCTGAAACGCTTTACAACCTGCAACAGCTGTTCAGGGAAGTAAATCCACAGAGAGCTGAGATTTACCGTCAGCGACTCATCAGCAAATATCCTGAAAACGAATTTTCAAGAATATTGTCTGATCCTGATTATTATAAAAAGAAACTGGATGAAATCAGACTTGTGGAGAATCTTTATGAGGAAGCTTATAATGCTTATTCAAGGGAAGATTTCTTACTGGCTGATTCATTATGCAACAGCGCCCTGGCCGGTCACGGACAGGATGCCCTGGCTCCGAAATTCATGCTTCTGAAGGCTTATTCAATCGCCAGGACAAGCGATGAGCGAGAACTTAAAGATGCTCTTAATAATCTGGTAAAACTGTGGCCGGAAAGCGGGGAGAGTAAAAAAGCCCTTGAGATCATTGCATACATTAACCAGGAGATCCCTCAGCTCAGGATCGAAGAAGATAAAGAGATAGCATCAGTCCTGTATATTGCTGATACCACTTCGCAACTGACTTTCAGGCTGGTAATCCCTGACCGCACTTTCAATATAAATCAGGCTTCATTCGATGTTATCAGCCATAATATTGATAATTATACTGATAAAAACTACAGGACCGAAGGGACCCTCGTTGACGATAAATATATAATAATAACTGTGTCGGGTTTTACAGATAACAGGGAGGCATGGAATTATTACAAAGCATTCACCACCGAAAAGATTTTAAGGAATAGTGCCGGCATAAAACTGATGACATTTCTAATAAATGATGCCAACCGGAAAGTTCTTGAAACCGACAAAAATCCGGAAAGATACCTGCTGTTCTTCAGAGATAACTATCTTAACGGTTCAGATTAAAAAATGAAGCTGCTGTCGCTTTTCGGCGTAAATCATTTAAAACAATGAGAACTATAAGGATCCTCTGGACCGATGATGAGATTGAAGGTTTGAAACCTCATATCATTTTTCTTAAAGACAAAGGGTATGAAATTGACACATGTTCCAACGGTACCGATACAATAGACCTGGTGAGACAAAACTCTTACGACCTGATCTTTCTTGATGAAAACATGCCCGGGCTCAGCGGAATTGAGACATTAAGGCTGATCAGGGAAGTAAGGACCGATATTCCGGTGGTAATGATCACCAAGAATGAGGAGGAAGGAATTATGGAGGCTGCTATCGGATCGGAAATAGCTGATTATCTGATTAAGCCTGTGAAACCAAACCAGATCCTCCTTGCAATAAAAAGAATACTGGACCAGAAAAGACTGGTAACCGAGAAGACCACTACCGATTACAGGCAGGAGTTCAGCCGTATAGGCAGCATGACGGGAAGTGCTTCAACATACATGGACTGGATTGAACTCTACCGTAAAATAGTCTTCTGGGAATCAGAGCTTGAAAAATCAGTCGATCCGGCAATGAATGAGATCCTGGGCATGCAGGAAAATGAAGCCAACAATGCTTTCTCCAAATTTATCACGAATAATTATCTGGGGTGGCTTAATCCAGATGGAAGAGATAAACCGTTGCTCTCCCCTTCGCTCTTTGCAAAAAAAATCTTTCCGGAAGTTGTCCCCGAAAAACCCCTTTTCTTCATACTGATTGACAACATGCGTATTGATCAGTGGAAAATGATCGCCGCTGAACTGTCGGGCATCTACAGGATACTCTGGGAAGAGGTCTATTTCAGTATCCTCCCCACGGCAACACAGTACAGCAGGAACTCAATATTTGCCGGACTGATGCCATCGGTCATATCAGAAAAATTTCCTGATTTCTGGATAAATGACGACGAGGAAGAGGGGAAAAATAATTATGAAGAGGAACTTTTCAGGCTGCAGCTTGCCCGTAACGGGTTGAAATATAAGTGGTCGTATAACAAGATAAGCAGCAATCTAGAAGGGAAAAAAATCAACGATAATATTAAATCGTTACTTAACAACAATATTAACATCCTGGTATACAACTTTGTGGATATGCTCTCGCATGCCAGGACCGAAATCGGGATCATCAGGGACCTGGCAAACGACGAAAGAGCATATCGCAGCCTTACCCGCTCGTGGTTCATTCATTCATCGCTTTTTGACCTGCTTTCATCACTTTCGGCATATAATGTAAAGGTTATCTTCAGCACCGACCATGGTACAATAAGGGTTCAGAATCCGGTGAAAGTGATTGGCGACAGACAGACAACGTCAAACCTGCGATATAAAACCGGGAGGAACCTTGATTACAATCCGAAAGATGTGTTCGAAATAAAATATCCTGAAAAGGCCGGATTACCCAAAAAAAATATCTCCTCGAGATATATCTTTGCACTCAACAAGGATTATCTTGTGTACCAGAATAATTATAATTACTTCGCAGGTTACTACAGGGATACTTTTCAACACGGAGGTATTTCAATGCAGGAGATGATGCTGCCGGTAGCCTGCCTGGAACCTGTTATGTGAAATGCCGGAATCTCCTGATGAAGATAATAATTAAGGATAAGAGACATCTGCCTGAGGCGGCAAAGAAACTGCTTGAGTCCGGAGGTGAAAGGAGACTGTTTGCTTTTTTCGGGTCGATGGGTTCGGGCAAAACAACAATAATAAAAGCAATATGCAGGGTTCTCGGTGCTGTCGATATCGTAACAAGTCCGACTTTCACCCTGGTAAATGAATACGCAACTTCTGAGGGTGATTCGCTGTACCATATCGATTTCTACAGGATAAGAAAGAAAGAAGAGGTTTATGACTTTGGTATCGAAGAATATCTCTCCGGCGGATCATACTGTTTCATGGAGTGGCCCGAACTTATAGAAGAGATACTTCCTCCCGAAACGGTTAAAGTATCCATAACAGTGACTGACGACGGGCAACGTGTACTTGATATTTTATAACCTGATCTTATTTTGCTGTGGTTTGACAATTTTTTTACCTTTGATTAAATAACTCCTCAAAATGAATGATAAAGGTAAGACCGGAAAAGTAAATTTCGGCAATACTGCTTTCCTTCCGAAGGAAGATCTTCTGGAGACAGCCATCAGGCACAGGAAACTTTCAATCGGGATCCCATGCGATAAAAAGAACGACGAAAAAAGAGTAGCTCTCACCCCCGAGTCTGTCAATCTTCTTGTTGAAAATGAAAATGAAGTCATCGTTCAGAAAGGAGCCGGGATCGGGGCCAACTACTCCGACAGGGATTACAGCGAAAACGGGGCAATAATAACTGATTCCCCTGCAAGGGTCTACAGCACCGATGTGGTAATCAAGGTGGCCCCTTTTACCAGCCAGGAAGCTGATTACCTGAAAGGCAACCAGGTTGTGATGTCTTTTCTCAATGTCCTTAAGCTTAGTGAAGACACCCTCGGTAAAATGTTAAAAAGGAAGGTTACAGCTCTTGCTTTCGAAAAGATACGCGATAAACACGGACTGATGCCTGTTGTGGAATCGATGAGCGAAATAAGTGGTGTTACATGCGTGCTGATCGCTTCCGATTACCTTAGCAACCATCATGGAGGCAAAGGGGTAATGCTGGGAGGAATAACCGGGGTCACTCCTACCGAAGTTGTAATTTTAGGAGCAAATACAGCCGGGGAATATGCCGCCAGGGCTGCTCTCGGACTCGGTTCGCAGGTAAAAATCTTTGATCATTCGCTTCACAGGCTGAGACAATTTCAGAATATCCTGGGGCAACGACTTCAGACCTCCGTCTTCCATCCGCAGGTATTGAAAAAAGCTCTTAAATCAGCCGATGTCCTAATCGGCGCTATCGAGCTTGAAGACCTCAGGCCATGGTACTATATTACTGAAGAGATGGTGAAGAATATGAAAAAGGGGGCTGTGGTAATTGACCTCAGCATCGACAGGGGAGGCTGCATCGAGACCACTGAATGCCGGGCGCTTCAGGATCCGGTGTACGAAAAGCACGGAGTAATTCATTATTCGGCCTGGAATCTGCCATCAAGGGTGGCACGTACAGCATCGATCTCACTAAGTAATGTCTTCACCCCTCTTCTGCAAAGTATGGCCGATGCGGGAGGAATGACACAACTTCTTAAAAATGACTTTGACCTGCGTAACGGAGTCTACCTTTTCAACGGGATCCTTACCAATGAGACACTCGGGCAGAAATTTGGTATCATCTCAAAAGATCTTGACCTTCTGATCTCTGCATTCTGATAATTAACAAAAGGTCAGTAAGGCACCTTCATCGTTTACCTCTATCACGGCCCTCCTGCCGATATATATGGCCCTGTTATCGCTTATATGACCCGCAGGGAAGTTGAAAAAGACAGGATAACTGTAATCTTTTACAATATCAGAAATTGTCTCTTCCGACGACTTTCCCCAGGGCTCCCTGGTCTCTTCCATCCTGCTGAGTCCTCCGACCATCAGTGCGGAAAGTCCTTCAAGCTTCCCTGCCATCTTAAGAGAAGTCATCATTCTGTCGAGATGATAGTAATACTCCCCCACCTCCTCGATGAACAGTATGCGGCCCCGCGTTGCAGGTTCGCCCCTTGTACCAATCATGCCGTATAATATCGAAAGGTTACCACCTGTAATTTCGCCGGAGATCTTCTTTGACCTTATAAAATTGCCATTCCAGCTGACTGACCCGTAATCTCCAAAAAGGGCCTGGTGAAGAGTTGATAACGTCTCTTCAGTTTTTTCATTATTTGCATAGTTCAGAGGCATTTCGCCATGGATGGAAATGATCCCGTATATTTCATTCAGCCAGAGGTGCAGGGCAGTAATATCACTGAACCCCACATACCATTTGGGGTTTTTTCTCAGAACCGAAAAATCCACCCTGTCCAGAAGTTTCATCACCCCATATCCTCCCCTGGAACAGAAAACAGCTTTTATGCTCCGGTCACCGGTCATTACTCTTAAATCCTCCAGGCGCTCCTCATCGGTTCCGGCAAAGGGTCCGCTCCTTTTAAGCACATTCCTTCCGGTCCTTACCTTTAATCCCCACTTTTCAAGCAGAAGGACTCCCTCGTTTATCTTTGCCTCATCAATTGCCCATGAGGGTGAGATAATTGCCACTTCATCGCCGGGTTTCAGAAAAGGAGGCTGAATTTTACGTAATGCCATGTATTTTAAAAATAAGTATCGGTTATCAAGAATAAACTTAAAACATTGATAATGTGATTCCTGTTTTGATGGTTGATTTAATTCTAATTTCCTTGTGCATGATAAAAAACACTAACGCGTTAAATATTAATATATTGTAGCGTAATTGTTAATAAATTCACGTTCATTTATCAATACATAATCTTGATATCCAATATATTGGAAATATATTTCCGATACATTTCCCGACAATGTAACCCAAGGTTCAAAAAACAAAATTACAGTTTTATCAGATGCGTTGAAAGAGTTTTCAGGTGAAAATGAATCTGACATGTATAAGGTTGGTTGGGTAGAGATAGGCAAATTTCACCATTCAAATAAAGATAAAAATTATCTCAGGCAGAATAATTAGTCCCGGCAATACATACAGAAGAAATTTTATGGTTTCTTCCATGTATCAATCACCAGAATATGTCATTATTATGAGCTTAACAGGAGCTACCTATTTCATTTTTTGAATATTAATGGCAGATTTTCAATTTTCCCGTCATAGATAATACTTACAATGTAACTCCCATCTTTAAGGTTACTTACAGGTAATGTAAAACTATCTCCGCCTTTAGTCCCCGAATAATAGGTTATTCCAGAATTATCAGTAATCCGAACCAAAATATTTGATGGAACCTCTTCTTTCTTAACTGATTCATCTACAGTTAGTGTGATAGTCACATACTCTGAAGCAGGATTTGGATACATAGAGTATCTATAACAATCTGTAATTGAAACATTTTTATAAACCCAGTTTGTGGCTCCGCAAGCATTAGTAGCCCTGGCAATGACCTGATAATATTCATACGGATCATTGAACACAATTGTGACCCAGTCGTAGTATTGATACTGAAAATACCAATCATACCAGGAAGGCTCTACCATCCATTGGTATGATGATTGTGAAAGAGCATCCCTGGCAGGATAAGCCCAGAAATTATAGGGCTGGCCCGTACATCCATATTCGTCGTAGAAAGGACTTGGTCCTGAAATTGAAGTAAAGACAGGTTTGCCTGCCCAGACAGATTTCGAATAAGTACTATATGTACCACTTAAATAAATTGTTGCATATACTGTGCTACTACCATCTCCTGTAGCAGCAAATGAGCAGGATAAGGTACCTTGTCCGGAAGTAATATTTAAATATGAATCTTTGGTCCACTTGATAGAATCATATGCACAAGATGCTGACAGAGTAAAAGTGGTCCCGGATGAACAAATTACTGCAGAACCTGATATTGTTGGAGTAGAAGCGTTTATTGTAATATCATTGTATTCAACGTCAACTGAAGAATACGAGGAACTAACAGTAGCTTTTACCCAGCCTCCGGTGCCGGATTGATCAGCAAAAACAACAATAGAATCTCCAGAGGTTGATGAGAGATGCATCCTGCTATCACAAGTCCAGGTAACAGAACATCCTGCTGGTACATTTTCTATCTTGAATTTTGCACCGTATTTGCATACAGTAGAATTGCCTGCGATGCTCATTTGTAACGGCTCAGAACCAACACCTACGGCGTACCAGGCATTAGCAACTTGCAAGGCCTCGAGTGAATTTGTTCCAAACATGAGATTTAACGCATTATCAAAATAAGTTTGTAAGTATGGATAATCGGTTGCCCCGTTTAGATATTCACCATCCTGAGCAAAATAGACTAAATCAGCGGAATTATCTATACCTATTCCATAGACACAGTAATCATTATCTATATCATTTGTTCCCTGACCGCCCTCGCTAAGAAGGTAAAACCAATGACTTAATACACCACTTCGAACATATGCACTTTCAGAGTCTTGATAATTTGAAGTACCATAAGTATCCAGCATTTGAGTTTTGGCATTCCCATCCATTGTATTTTCCAAATTCCTTATGCAACTATCAACAAGTACAACACCATCTCCCATTTGCCAGATATTTTTAGGTCTGTTAGTGTTGATACTGTTCTCAAGGACAGCAGCCCAGATATCACTTAATCCTTCATTGAATGCGCTCATTGTAGTGGTTCCACCGAATTGGCTTGTAAAATCATTTATAGCATGTGCATATTCATGTGCTACAACATCTAAGCTTACTAATGGATGAAACAGATGATCTCCATCACCAAATGCCAGAATTTTTAAGGAATCTTCATAAAATGCTTGGTCTTTCCCTTTAGATTCAGAGCATGCATGCACATATGCTTTAATATCTTGCACAGTGCTGTCCCAGCCTTCTCTTCCATAATTACTCTCAAAAAAAGAATAAACCTGTTGGATTCCCCAATGAACATCCAAAGCGGCATCACCATACTCATCTTCCGGAAAATCAACAGAATCCCATTGGTTATCGTAGGAAAAGATTGGGGAAGATAATGATAATTGCTCAATCTCATAATTATGAAGGTCTAGTGTCAATATCCCATTACTTCGTGTATAATCTTCTAGATAATATGCCCCATTTTTAGACTCTGTCTTTGCCGTTTGATTGCCACTGTATCTAGTTGCAAAACTACCATTTGCTGGATTAGGCATTGGATAAGAAATTATACTTACTTTATTCAACTCAGTATTGGAATCAACATTAATTCCTGTGTAAAAGTAGTTTATCCTTGGTTCTGTAAAACATATTTCACCGGAATGAGCATTGATATATATGACTGATTCACTTATACCTGAACCCGAATAGAGTACAATTTTATAAGCAAGTACGATCTGGCTGAAGGTTGCCTTTTCATTTTCTTTATTTAAATCAATAATAACCAGATCTATTTTTGACTTATCTAAATATTCATCTTTGAAGTTAATTTTTAAATGCTTACAACAAATAATCAACGCTTCCCTCCTATTGATAGACGGGATAATATTTAAATCTGTGGTGCGAATAAAATTTCCATTAGCGCTTTCGATTACTCCGTCAATATCTCTATGAAGGATAAACATTCCGTTTTCCACAGGTATGCCTTTAAATAACTGATAATAACGCTCAAATGTTTTTCCATATTGGTCCTTTCCTTTTTTGTAAAGCTTAAATATGTCATCTTGAGATAGTTTCAACAAATTCTTAAAGAAGGATTCTTGATCGGAGTATACTCTATTTCTTTCTTTTTGAAGATAAAAATATACTTCATTTCTATTATTTTGTTTTATCCCATATTCTCCATTAAAATTACTAAGGCCTTGAGTTAAAGCAATTAATGGGCAAGCAAAGAGAGCTAAGGCAAGCATTAAATTTTTCATTGATTAAAATGCATTTATTTTTAATTTCTAGTATAATGGTGACAATATTCAACAATATCATGTTCTCTTGGATCAGCAAACCACAGGTTATTACAGGATATAAATTTAATAATGTAATAAGGCCGGGGGGCCTGTGGATTATTAAAATAAACAGTATCATAACCATCCGGCCCAGGCTTAACTCTAAATGTTGATGAAAGGAACAATACGTCGCGATAATAATGATTAAAAACAGAATCAGCGGTGATATCCATTTTAGTTCCTGACGTATAATAAGTTTCATGCCCACACCCTGGATCTGTATCATTCTGCCAGTTTCCGATGATGCTCATGTTTGGAACTTCTGAACATGTTGAGAAGCTCCTGGTCTCGCTATAAGCATTTCCAACCAGATTGGTTGCATAGGACCTCATGTAATATCTGGTACCTGGTTCAAGGGTTGATATTTCTGCAAGAAAAACTATTCTATCAAGGTCTTCTGCTGACACTGAAATAAAATCATCAGATAATGTAGGATTATCAGATTTACTCCAGCAGAATCCAAAATCAATATATTGAGAACCTCCATCTGATACTTTTTTACCACGGAAAACAGCCGTTGTTTGTGTAACAGTAATATATGAATAAGTAATCACCTCAGGTATAGTTAAAGGATCAGTGGTGTATGCTTTAACCTCTCCATATCCAGTACCATACCTATTGGTCGCATATGCCCGTACAAAATATTCAGTACCAGGTTCCAGTCCTGTAAGTTCAACAGTAAAACTATTACCATCTGAATCATCCACTATGATATTATCAGATATCAAAGGCTTATCAGTGGTGCTCCAGCAGATACCCCGTTCAGTCACTTCTGAATCACCCTGAGATAGAATTTCACCACTGCAACTTGCCGTGGTTCGTGTAATAGACGCTACATCACCCGTTTTTACAGTAGGAATGTCTTCTTTTTTACATCCCGGTAATAGCAAGAGCAAAATCAATAATGTTTTAATTGTTTTCATGGTAATAGATTATATATCAAACAAATAAACGACTCCCAAATCTTATCAATTAAAATCTACAGTATTTGACATTATCAAAATTACTAATCACTAAAATATAAGTCAAATAATTTTTAGGTTTTTTTTCGAAAAAAATTTTAGTCAGTGATTATCATTCAATAGACTATAGCGTAAACCGAATCCGTCTTATCGAGCGACCATTTTTTAGATTTAATCAATGATAATAAGCGGGAATTCATTCTATAAATCCTATGATTTAAAATGAATGAATAAAGTTTGTATCAAATCAGGGGAGAAAATATAATTTTTAATTCCGGGCTGCGACATAGAGCAAAGATGCCATCCCCTTTTTGACCTTGACCATGGGTAACGGGCGCTCCCGGTTAGCTTTCCTGTTTTTTTTATGACTCCTGCCTCAATTCCATAGGCTCGAAGAGTGGTCCTTTCTACCATATCCACAAACGAAGTTTCGAAAATGAAACTGGCTCCCGCTTCAGTCGTAAAGGAGTAATTGGCCTGATTATCGGAGATAGTTTGTCTTCTCTCAGGCTTAAGATACAGGGTGACCATCCGGAAACCGGAAATTTTCAACCCGGCACTCCCGTTAAATGGCGGCCCGTTAAGCGTCAAGACTAATATTTATTATATTTGTGCAATTTTTTAAGGCGTGGATAGTTCACAATCAGAATCATGAAGAATTTTAAAAGATATCTTGTCACCTCTGCCCTGCCATATGCAAATGGCCCGTTACATATTGGTCACCTGGCCGGGGTTTATGTTCCGTCCGATATTTATACCAGGTACCTCAGACTAAAGGGTGCGGATGTAATATCGATCTGCGGATCGGACGAGCACGGGGTGCCTATTACACTAAAGGCAAGAAACGAAGGTGTAACCCCGCAGGAAATAGTCGACAGGTATCATACGATAAATAAAAAAGCCTTTGAGGATTTCGGTATT
Organism: uncultured Bacteroidales bacterium; assembly: GCA_963736675.1. Taxonomy (GTDB): domain Bacteria; phylum Bacteroidota; class Bacteroidia; order Bacteroidales; family VadinHA17; genus LD21. Next base: position 229,653 of record CAVTPT010000001.1, on the reverse strand, counting down.
GCATTTGATATCTACTCACGGACATCCAATAAGATACATTACGAAACTGCTTCGGGGTTTTTCCAGGACCTTTACAATAAAGGAGTATTTACGGAAAAGACATCCAGCCAGTTTTTTGATGAAGAAGCGGGATGTTTCCTGGCCGACAGGTATATAATGGGAACCTGTCCGCGCTGCGGCAACGAGAATGCCTACGGGGACCAGTGCGAGAAGTGCGGCACTTCACTTAGCCCCGAGGAACTTATTAACCCGCATTCCACGATAAGTGGCAGCAAGCCGGAACTGCGCGAAACACTGCACTGGTACCTTCCTCTCGACAAGTATGAAGGATGGCTTAAGAAATGGATACTTGAAGATCACACTGAGTGGAAAACCAATGTCTACGGACAGTGTAAATCGTGGCTCGACCAGGGCCTGCAGCCCAGGGCAGTAAGCCGCGACCTTGACTGGGGAGTGCCGGTCCCGGTAGCAGGAGCAAAAGGGAAAGTTCTGTATGTGTGGTTCGACGCACCGATAGGATATATCTCAGCCACCCGGGAGCTTACTCCCGACTGGGAGAAGTACTGGAAGGATGAGGAGACAAAAATGGTCCACTTTATAGGCAAGGACAATATTGTGTTCCATTGCATAATATTTCCGGTGATGCTAAAAGCCGAGGGCTCATATATACTTCCGGAAAATGTACCGGCCAATGAATTCCTGAATCTTGAAAATGACAAGATATCAACATCACGTAACTGGGCAGTATGGCTGCATGAGTACCTTGAAGATTTCCCCGGGAAGCAGGATGTGTTGCGATATGCTCTTTGTGCCAGCGCCCCCGAAACAAAGGATAACGACTTTACCTGGAAAGATTTCCAGGCGCGCAATAATAATGAGCTGGTAGCTATTCTTGGCAACTTTGTAAACCGGACCCTTGTTCTTACAGCCAACTACTATGGCGGGAAAGTGCCGGAAAGAGGTACCATGGACGATAATGACAGACAGGTGCTGTCGGAGATATCCGGGATAAGGGAGAATGTAGAAACCAGCATCGAAACTTACAGGTTCCGTGAGGCTCTCCGGGAAGCAATGAACCTTGCAAGACTGGGCAATAAATACCTTGCTGATTCTGAGCCCTGGAAAGTTGTCAAAACAGATGCTGAGCGCGTTAAGACAATTATGAATATTTCACTCCAGATAACGGCCAACCTTACCATTATACTGGAACCTTTTCTTCCGTTCTCTATGAAAAAACTCAGGGAATGGCTCGGTATTGATAAGCTGCAATGGGATGAAGCAGGGAAAAACGACCTTCTTCTTCCTGGTCATGTGATCAACAAACCCGGACTGTTATTTGAAAAAATTGAGGATGATGCCATTAACAAGCAGATTGATAAACTTATGGCATCAAAGAAATCCAATGAGGCGGCAAATTCCGGAGTTGTCCCGGCTAAAGACCAGGTCTCATTTGATGACTTCTCAAAGATAGATATTCGCACAGCCACGGTGCTGGAGGCAGAAAAAGTACCTAAAACAACTAAACTTCTGAAACTGAAGATCGATACCGGACTTGATGTAAGGATTATTGTCTCGGGCATCGCCGAACATTATGAGCCTCAGGCCATGATCGGGAAGCAGATTTGCATTGTCGCCAATCTTGAGCCCCGTAAAATAAAAGGAATTGAATCGAAAGGCATGATACTTATGGCTGAGGATAAGAATGGCAAAATGGTACTTGTCTCGCCCTCCGGCAAAGTAAGTAACGGAAGTACTGTTAAATAATTATTTTCTTTTTGAGACCCAGGCGCCCGGAAATTTTTTCAGAAGGCTGTCTCTTTTAAAAGTTGCGGTAGCGATGTCGTTGCATTCCATTGCGCTTACCCTGAAGAAACCGTTCTCAGCCTGAAATATTTCAGGGTCAAATCCATCAGCTTTCAACTGTTTTACCTGCGATAAGGCATTTTCCTCCGACTTGAAGCTCCCGGTTACAAGCACGTAAGTTGCGCTTATATTTGCCGGAGGAACCACTTCGGCAGGAACAGGATTGTAACTATCAACAGTCGGCAGATCGTCAGCAGGTTCCGTTAAAGTAACTTCAGGTATTACTGCCGAGGCAGCAATCTCATCTTCAACAGCCTGTCGGTTATTTTCAAATTCCGCCGCCACAAGAGGATTCATTGTTGTCGATTCTATCTTTGATCTGAACAGGTCAGTCCGTAACTGAACAACAACAAGCGCGGCCACGAGGGGAATTATTACTGCAGCTCTCCAGAGGATCTTCCGGACAGCAATTCGTTTTAAGGGTTCTTTATCAATATGTGTGAAGACGCGTTTCCTAACATCATAACCCTCGAGGGGCATGCACTGAAATGGCTCCAGCCCGTAAGAATCGAGATGATAGTTAGCGTTCCTGTCGGGTTCAAACTGAATATTGCCCTCCCCGTTATTTTCAAATGAACCAATATGGTCAAAAACTACTTTTTCGCCTTTTTCAAGCTTACTTCGCAGTTCGGCGGCAAACTCTTCAACAATTGAACGGGCATCTCCGTAATTAATACCGGCCGATTCCGAGATCCTTCCAATAAGTAATCCGTCATTGTGGTTCAGGTTCCGGTTGAATGAGATCTGCTTTACAGGCGGAAAAAATGTCGCCGAGCCTTTATCCAGACGCGCCGCAGTGTAATTGCCGATAAAACCACCGAAACCCGGAACTATAACACAATCATGCCCAAACAACAGTTCCCTTATGAAAGCTTTTATATCCAATTTTATCCCTTTCGTTTAAAACAAAAATATAATAAATCCCGACTTCAATGGCACGAAAAGGACCCGGATTTATCAACATTTTGATGAACGGCTGATTGGCTTACATGAATATTAATGCCAATAAGGTGTGTTCCTGAATGTTCAGCTGATTTTGGTGGAATCCGGAGCCCCGTTGGTGTAAATTTTCTTCTTTCTTAACCGGCAATAATTTATCTTCGTGCATAAAATTCTGATATCTATGCGGGAAATCCAGATGGTTGATCTGAAATCTCAGTATGAGAAAATCGGACCGGAAATCGATAAATCGATCCGGTCAGTTCTAAGATCAGCCGCATTTATTAAAGGCCCGGAAGTAAAACTTTTTGAAGGAGAGCTGCAGGAGTATCTGAAAGTAAAGCATGTTATAGGGTGTGCAAATGGTACCGATGCACTGCAGATAGCAATGATGGCTCTCGGATTAAGGCCCGGTGATGAGGTGATCACCACCAACTTTACCTTTATTGCTACTGTTGAAGTGGTTGCCCTCCTGGGGTTGAAGCTTGTTCTTGTTGATCCGGGCCCCGGAAGTTTTAATATTTCGGCCGGCGCTGTAAAAAAGGCAATAAGCTCCCGCACAAAAGCCGTTGTGCCGGTCCATCTGTTTGGCCAGTGTGCCGATATGGAAAATATTGTTACCCTGGCAAATGAAAATAACTTATATGTAATAGAAGATGCAGCCCAGGCAACAGGTGCCGATTTTAAATTTTCTGACGGATCAACAGCTAAAGCCGGTACCATTGGCAATATTGGAACAACTTCCTTTTTCCCGACAAAAAACCTTGGGTGTTACGGCGATGGCGGGGCCCTTTACACAAATGACGATTCTCTTGCTTCAAAGATCCGAAGCATCGCCAATCATGGCATGAAGTTAAGATATCAATATGACGATATAGGGATAAATTCAAGACTGGATACAATCCAGGCAGCCATTCTGCGGGTAAAACTCAGGCATCTTGATAATTTCAATAAGGCAAGGGGTTTTGTTGCCGGTCAGTATGATGATGCATTCCGGAATTTACCATCTGTCACAATACCCGGACGATCATCTTTTTCAACACATATCTTTCACCAGTATACCATTAGGATAAAAGGAGGCAGAAGGGATGATCTGAAAAAGTACCTTGAAGAGAACAGGATCCCATGTATGATATATTATCCTTCTCCCCTGCACCTGCAGAAAGCATATAAATATCTGGGGTACAGCGTGGATGACTTCCCGGTCACCACCGGGTTGTGCAAAGAGGTCCTTTCCCTGCCTGTACATCCCGATATGGAGCAGGACCAGATTGACTATATTATTGGTAACGTATTGAAATTCTTCGAATAACAGTTTATATGAAGCAGGAATATTTCGCCCACGAGTCAGCAGTCATCGATGAGGGCTGCAGTATTGGAAAGGGGACCAGAATATGGCACTTCAGTCATATAATGACAGGAGCTGAAATCGGAGATAACTGCAACATCGGTCAGAATGTAGTTGTATCCCCCGGTGTGGTGCTTGGCAAAAATGTCAAAGTACAGAATAATGTTTCCATATACACAGGTGTAATATGCGGGGATGATGTTTTTCTGGGTCCCTCGATGGTCTTCACCAATATTATCAATCCGCGAAGTGCCATAGTACGTAAGGAGAACTATATCACCACCATGGTTGGGAAAGGGGCTTCGATCGGAGCCAATGCCACAATAATCTGCGGAAACAAAATAGGGCAATATGCCTTTATCGGAGCCGGAGCGGTTGTTACCAGGGATGTAAAACCTTATGCCCTGGTTATGGGCAATCCGGCACGGCAGACAGGATGGATGAGTGAATTCGGCCATAAACTTGTCTTCGATAAGGAAGGGATGGCCGAATGCCCCGAAAGTGGTGAGAAATACAGGCTAAAGGAGGGAATTGTATCAAAAATTAAATATTAGTTTTACATAAGTTAACTTAAAAGGATGGATAATAATCCTAAAAATTTCGGTCTGATTGGCGTTGCAGGCTATATTGCCGTACGGCATCTGAAAGCAATAAAGGAAACCGGTAATGTACTTCTGGCCAGCCTTGACCGTTTTGACTGTGTCGGCCTTCTGGACAGTTACTTTCCAAAAAGCGATTTTTTTGTCGAGTTTGAACGTTTTGACCGTCACTTTGACAAACTCCGGAGGACCGGGACGAAGGTGGATTATGTAAGCATATGTTCTCCCAACTATCTGCACGATTCACATATTCGTTTTGCATTGCGGAATCAGGCTGAAGCAATCTGTGAAAAACCCATTGTTCTGAATCCATGGAATGTTGATGCTCTGCAGGAGATAGAAAATGAAACCGGGCGGAAAATATATACAATACTTCAGCTGCGTCTCCATCCAAAGATCATCGAACTAAGGAATAAAATTATTAACGGCCCGAAAGATAAAATTTATGACATCGACCTGACCTATATTGCCAGCCGTGGAAACTGGTATTTTATTTCCTGGAAAGGTGATATTCAGAAGTCGGGCGGCGTTGCAACAAATATCGGTATTCATTTTTTTGATATGCTCAGCTGGATCTTCGGCAAGGTAAAGAGTAACAAGGTCCATGTTTCCGTTTTTAATAAGGCAGCCGGGTTTCTTGAACTTGAAAATGCAAGGATCCGGTGGTTTCTCAGCCTCGACTTTAATGATCTGCCATCCCCGGTCAAAGAATCGGGCCAGAGAACATTCCGTTCGGTAGTGGTTGATGGTGCTGAATTTGAATTCAGCGAAGGATTCACCGACCTGCATACCCTATCCTATAAGGAGATATTGGCAGGTCGTGGTTTCGGCTTAAATGACGCACGTCAGTCAGTAATTACAGCACATTCTATCAGAAACTCTAAACCTGTCGGGATACAAGGTGATTATCATCCTATTTTAAAAACACTTTAGCAATATGTATAATAAACTACTAAACAAAGAGACCTCTCTTTCAGTTATCGGCCTGGGTTATGTGGGCCTGCCAATTGCACTTGAATTTGCAAAAAAAATCAGGGTCATCGGATTTGACATCAAACCCGAAAGGATCGAACTTATGAAAAAAGGGATTGATCCCAGTAATGAGCTTACTTCTGAGGCATTTGAGAATACCGATATTATGCTTACCAGCGATCCGAAGGATCTTAAAAAAGCCTCTTTCCATATTATTGCGGTGCCAACACCGACTAACATTTATAACCTGCCCGACCTGACTCCGGTGCTGAAAGCTTCGGAGACTGTGGGTAAAATACTGAAGAAGGGTGATTATGTTGTTTACGAATCAACAGTATACCCCGGATGTACCGAAGAGGATTGTGTCCCTGTACTTGAAAGGTTCTCCAAACTGAAATTCGGAAAGGATTTTAAAGTCGGCTTTTCTCCCGAAAGGATAAACCCGGGAGATCACAACCATACTCTGACAAAGATTGTAAAGGTTACCAGCGGTTGCGACACCGCATCGGCTGAGAACATAGCAAAAATCTACGAATTAATAATCCTGGCCGGTGTCTTCAGAGCCAGCTCGATCAAGGTAGCTGAATCTGCAAAGATCATCGAGAATACTCAGCGCGATATTAATATTGCCTTTATGAATGAGCTTTCACTTATTTTTAATCGCCTGGGGGTTAATACTTTCGAAGTTCTGGAAGCTGCCAATACAAAATGGAACTTCCTGAAATTCTATCCCGGTCTTGTAGGCGGTCATTGTATTGGCGTCGATCCCTATTACCTTTCATACAAGGCCAAATCGCTGGGTTATCATCCACAGATGATAGATTCGGGACGGAATATTAACGACAGTATGGGAGGCTATATTGGGAAAGAGACTGTTAAGAAGATCATTGCTGCCGGCAAGAATCCCAATAAATCGAGGGTACTGATCTTAGGTATTACCTTCAAGGAAGACGTAACTGATATCCGCAATTCGAAAGTTGTTGATATTATCAGGGAACTGGCCGACTTCAGCGTGTCGGTCGATATCATTGATCCGGGAGCAGGCGCCCATGAGGTAAAAGAAGAATACAAACTCGACCTGAAGAAAAAACCCGAGGGTAAATATGACGCCATAATTCTGGCAGTGAGCCATAAGGAGTATCTGAAACTTGATGAGCCCTGGTTTACTCCCCTGCTTAATAAAGACGGTATAGTTATCGATGTAAAAGGTATCCTGCGCGGAAAAATTAAAAATCATACTTACTGGAGTCTTTAAATGAAAAAGAAAATCCTTGTTACAGGAGGTACCGGGTATATAGGCTCACATACAACTGTTGAGCTTATTGAGGACGGATTTGACGTGATGATAATCGACAACCTTTATAATTCGGAAGCTGTTGTCGCCGACAGAATTGGCCGGATTACCGGGGTCAGACCTGCCCTGAAAGTTTTTGATCTCTGTAACCCGGATATGGTGGATGATTTTTTTAAAAATAACAGCGACATTGCCGCAGTTATTCATTTTGCCGCCTATAAAGCAGTAGGTGAGTCGGTTAACAAACCTCTGGAATACTACAGGAATAACCTGGTTTCGCTTATCAACCTGCTTCATGCCATGAAAAAGCACCATATCCCGGCTCTTGTTTTTTCATCGTCATGTACCGTTTACGGCCAGCCCGAAAAACTTCCTGTTTCGGAAGAAGCCCCTTTGCAACCCGCCGCCTCTCCATATGGAAATACAAAAAAGATTGGCGAAGAGATAATAAGGGATGCCACTTTGTCTCCGGCCGGCATCAGTGCCATATCACTCCGGTATTTCAACCCCATAGGCTCACATCCCTCTGCCCTTATTGGCGAATTGCCCAGAGGGGTACCTGAAAATCTTGTCCCGTTTATCACCCAGACAGCCTACGGCCTGAGGGACGAGCTGAAAGTCTTTGGGAACGATTACGATACTCCTGACGGTTCATGTATCAGGGATTATCTTCATGTTGTCGACCTGGCAAAAGCACATGTTGTTGCAGTAAGAAGGCTCGTGGAAGGCAGGAATAAAAAAGATTACGAGATATTTAATCTGGGCACCGGAAAAGGAGTCTCTGTTTTTGAAGCAATAAAATCGTTTGAACGGGTCTCCGGGATAAAACTCAAATACACAATCACAGGAAGAAGACCCGGTGACATTGTAAAGATCTGGGCCGATCCTTCGCTGGCCAACAGTGAACTGGGCTGGAAAACGCATAGCTCTCTTGATGATGCCATGAAGACAGCCTGGGACTGGGAACAGTACATAAGAAAAAAAGATCAGGCATGAAGAAAGAAAAAAAGATACTGATCACCGGCGGAGCCGGATTTATCGGGTCACATGTAGTAAGAAGGTTTGTGAACAACTATCCGGAATATCATATTATCAATGCCGACAAACTGACCTATGCAGGTAATCTTGAGAATCTTACTGATGTCGAATCAAGGGAGAACTACACCTTTGAAAAGGTTGATATTGTTGACAAGCAGGCTGTATCGGGGCTTTTTGCCAGCCACGATTTTGACGCGGTCATACATCTTGCTGCCGAATCGCACGTCGACAGGTCAATAACCGGACCTGATGAATTTGTATTTACCAATATTGTCGGGACGGTAAACCTGCTGAATGCTGCCCTGTTCAGCTGGAAAAATTCTCCCGGCAAAAAGTTGTTTTATCATATTTCGACCGATGAGGTTTACGGATCGCTGGGACCTTCAGGCAAGTTTACAGAAAAGACCCCCTATGACCCCAAAAGCCCCTACTCGGCATCGAAAGCAAGTTCAGACCACCTTGTAAGGGCGTACGGGCATACTTTCGGCCTTCCTGTGGTGATATCAAACTGTTCAAACAATTACGGGCCTAACCAGTTTCCTGAAAAACTTATACCGCTTATAATAAATAATATAAAAACCAATAAGCCATTGCCAATCTATGGCAGGGGTGAAAATATCCGCGACTGGCTCTATGTGGAGGATCATGCCTCAGCCATCGATCTTATCTTTCACAGGGGAACAACAGGCGAAACTTACAATATCGGAGGAAATAACGAATGGAAAAACATCGATCTGGTATTGTTATTATGTAAAATTATGGACAGTAAACTGGGCCGGTCTGCCGGTACTTCAGAGAAGCTGATAACATATGTGAAAGATCGTCCCGGGCACGATATCCGATATGCCATCGATTCGTCAAAACTTCAGAAGGAGCTGGGATGGGAACCAATACCTGATTTTACTGCAGGTCTCTCGAAAACTGTCGACTGGTATCTTTCAAATACCGGGTGGCTCGGGAGAATAATCTCGGGTGATTATGAAAAATATTACGACAAAATGTATTCCGGAAGATAACCGGCTGATCAGTTTATCCGGCTGATCCGCTCTATCAGTTCATCGCCCAGGGAGGTTTTCTTTTTGATATGCTCCTGTATAGCGGCTACTACACTGTTAGATTCGAATTCACCTCTGACGTGCTCAAAATCAAGCTTTTTGATCTCGTCACCACCGTCAATCCCAAATCCGGTCATCGACGAAAGGGTAAACTCCTTCCTGGCATCTTCATAAAGCATCTTATCGAGGTCGATAACGCTCTTCTTCCACCGCTCAACTATTCTTATCACATCTTCAGCCGTGAATTTATGCACAGGCTTACCTACTTCCTTTTCAATTCTTTCGCTTACCCAGGTCCATTCCCAGTCGTAGTATGAATGGTGCATGGTTTTGAATGCCTCAGAAACAGATTCAAGAGAGTTCACTTTCCCTGATTCAATTTCGTCCAGAAGATTATCAACCTCCTTTTGCGGGGCAATAAGCCCGGCCAGGTCAACCCACTCACCATTTCCTGACGACTGATCAGGGATCAGTCTCTGCTGAAGTTCACTATCTGACCTGAACTCAGTCTTTTCAAGCCTCTTTATTAAAGAGTTGCCGAGGAACTTGTTAATTCCGGTCTGATAAAGCTCAATCCCTCTTTCAAGCGATGTGCCCTTTATTATCATATTATTGTATGCATAGGAAGACGATCCGGTACCAGCCACTGCCTTCAACCTTACAAGGAGATCTCTCCCTTCAAACATTTTCCTGATTGTATAAGGACTTAAAAGATTAAAATTAATCTGGTCAATCCTCACCGGATCTTTTCTACGGTCCCTCTGTGGCCACTTCTGTGCATCCCTGATGGTCCCGACGCTGCGGAGGTTTATTCCCGGGACGAGAAAGCTTTCGTCGTTACTTTCGATAAGGTATGAGAACGGGAGCGACGAGGTATCCATGTTTTTGTAGTGTCGGCCCATTACAAGGGTGAAAGGGCCTATACGGGCAGGCCAGAGAAGATATGAATCGCTTGTGGTCTTGGATCCTCTTTCCATGATACCCTGGTGAATGGGACCAAGCTTGTACATATGATTACTCTGATTTGATCCGCTCCCCGCATTCATAAACGAGAAGATTCCGGCAATCAGTAATGTTGATTTATGATGTGTAACGGTGAACGGGCCGGCAAAAATTGAGCAGGCTTCACCATGATATCCGCCGCAGTTGGCAAAAAAAAGTGAATTCTCGGCCGAATAGTGCTTGGCAAGAACACAACCCTGTCCGATAAAGCATTTATCTATCAGCGTCGATTCCGTGACAATCGAACCGGAGCATACTATGAAGTGTTCCATAATCACACCCGGACCAATAAATACGGGGTCCTCCCTGCAACTGTTGACAGACCCTTCACAGAGGCTCATGGCACCATCTATCTTACTGTAAGTACCAATTTTTACATTTTTTATATTGCGGCAATCTGAAATTACTGAGCCCCGGCCGATACTTCCCATTGAGGAGCTAACCTTCTTTGTATATTCGCCTATCATGTTCTCAAGCAACATCACGGCTTTGTCGCGATGCCGGTAAAGGGCAATGATGTAAGCCTGGTGAGCTGAAAGCTGATCCCATATCCTGACAGACCTTCCACCGGTTTCATTAAGCACTGCCACTTCAGTCCCGTTCCCGAAAGAAGAAATTCCTTCAGTATGTATCTTCCCACAGTTCAGGATAGATACTTCGTCATCAATATTATAATTGGCAATATAGTCGCCTATGTTTTTTATTGTAACATCCGATCCGATGTTGCAGTTATGAAGATGAACATTTGATAATCCGCTTCTCATTGTCACTCCTGAACCATCCTGAATTATGCTGCCAAGTCTTCCCAGTTTTATATCTCCCGAAAAGATGACATTATGACAACGCGACGGATCAAATCCTTCAATTACCTGAATCCTGTTCCAGTCCTCGCAGCTGCAGCCCAGCAAAAGCAGAGTTTTTATTTCAGTATCTGTCAGTTTCCTGTAAATGTTTTCAGAGTTCATATAGGCTTGTTAATGGTTATTCCACTGTAACAGATTTTGCCAGATTCCGTGGCTGGTCAACATTGCAGCCTCTAAGTACTGCAATATGATATGACAGCAGCTGCAGAGGTATTACTGCCAGGAGACCCGAGAATGCCGGCAGTGTTTCGGGTACTTCCAGGACATAATCGGCCATCTTCTTTATTATTTCGTCGCCTTCGGTCACAATTGCCACCACATTCCCTTTTCTTGCCTTTATCTCCTGGATATTACTAATGATCTTTTCATATGTATCATCCTTGGTGGCCACAACAATTACCGGCATGTTCTCATCAATAAGGGCGATAGGCCCGTGTTTCATTTCAGCTGCCGGGTATCCTTCGGCATGAATATATGATATCTCTTTAAGCTTAAGTGCACCTTCGAGAGCTACAGGGAAAAGGTATCCTCTTCCAAGATAGAGTGCATTATGTGTTTCGCTGAATACTTTTGCCAGTTCAAGAGCCTGGTCATTTACTTTAAGAGCTCTTTCAATTTTGTCCGGGATGGAAACAAGTTCAGTTATCAGTGCTTTATATTTCTCATCGCTGATCACTCCCTTGAGATGTCCGATTTCAAATGCCATCATTGCCAGTACTGTAACCTGGGTTGTAAAAGCTTTTGTGGATGCAACACCTATCTCAGGGCCAGCGTGTGTATAAACGCCGGCATCTGTTTCTCTTGGGATGCTGCTTCCGACAACATTACATATTCCGAGCACCTTGGCTCCCTTTTCCCTGGCCAGCTTAACGGCAGCAAGGGTATCTGCGGTCTCTCCGCTCTGGCTTATGGCAATAACTATATCGCCCTTCTTGATAATAGGGTCCCTGTAGCGGAACTCCGATGCATATTCCACCTCAACAGGGATGCGGGTATACTCCTCGAAGAGGTATTCACCCAGTAATCCTGCATGCCATGAGGTTCCGCATGCTATAATTATTACCCTTTCCGACTGAGCTATCGCATCAAGAACCTCATGTAATCCTCCCAGCATCACGCCTGAATAATCGGGTAACACCCTGCCTCTGAAAGTATCGTGTATTGCCCTGGGTTGTTCGAAAATCTCCTTAAGCATGAAATGAGGGAATCCCTCCTTGTCAATTTCACCTATTTTAAGATCGAGTTCCTTAACTTCAGGTTGAATTTTTTCATTTCTTATTGTTTTAAGGATAAGTTCATCCTTTTTAATTATAGCAAGATCATCGTCATTCAGATAAATAACTCTCTGGGTGTATTCAACTATTGGCGTAGCATCCGATGCAATAAAGTTTTCACCATCACCTACCCCTATTACCAGCGGGCTGCCTTTCTTGGCTGCAAAAAGCTTGTCGGGTTCCTTGGTACAGATAATTACCAGGCCATATGCCCCTTCCACCCTGTTCAGAGCAAGGGTTATTGCCTGTTCTGCAGTCAGATCACCCTCGAGATAAAGATGCTCAATCAGATTTGCCAGAACTTCCGTGTCGGTCTGGCTGGTGAATTCTATTCCCCTGCTCTGCAGATGCTTTTTAAGACGGGAATAGTTTTCAATAATCCCGTTATGTACAACAACAAAGTTACCTCTGTATGAAACCTGGGGATGGGCATTCAGTTCATTAGGTTCTCCATGGGTGGCCCACCTTGTATGCCCCATTCCCGTTGTACCGTCAAAACTGGTCTGGTTAACCATCTCTTCGAGGTCGACGACCCGTCCCTTGCACTTGAATATCCTGGTCTCCCCATTTACAATCGCCATTCCCGCAGAATCATATCCACGGTATTCAAGACGTTTCAGACCATTAATAATAATACCCCTTGCGGGTTTAGATCCTATGTAACCAACAATTCCGCACATATAATACTACTTTTTAACGGGAATAAAATTAAATAATATTGCAGAAAAACAATATCAGAACTTTGTATAAGTAAACTCAAACTTAACAGGATTACTACTGTCGTTTGCCTTCAGAATCACATTTTCAGTTATTCCCGACGGGACGACTATATCCAGTTCGGGTTTCACCTCATCGGATGTATCTTCGAGATATTGCTGAATAAATGTCACCAGATTAAAACTATATTTCAGGTTTACGGTATCGGCTATCCCATCGTAAAATGTGGAGTTTATGATGTAATCAGGCACTATAAGTTTTTCTCCGTCCGCTTTTGTATACCTGAGCATAAGAATCGAAGGTATTGACAATTTCGTATAATTCTCTCCATCCAGGAAAACCGGGACAATGAGTCTTGCCTTGTTTACTGAAATGCCGGAATAGTCAGAGTTGTTTTTAATATCCTCAAGTCCGGGTAACAATACCCGGGTATATACTCCGCTCATACTCTGTGCGTAGGAGAGTGTATCCTTTTCAAATTCATTGATAAATCTGATCTTCTTATCAGGTTCTGCAGCATCATAATCATGTGAAAACCTGTTATAATGTGCATTTCCTGCAACAGCATCTATAATAAATGAGTAATCCTTTTCAGTATCTTCTTCATCATGATAATAAACCTTGATGTAATTCTGATAATATTCGCCAACCGCAGGAGGTTCGAGCCTCAGGGTAAGTAAAAGCGGCGATGTGCCTGTAAGGCTGAAATTCAGTCCCTTGAAATATGATCTGAAATCAGGGACCCGGTTACTGTGAAAGAGGAAATTAGTGTCGCGTAACAAATAGTTGGCAAATTCCACAGGCAGATCCAGTACAACACTGTTGACAGTGTCGGTCCGCAGAACGGGCAGAGGGATCTCCGGAATTTCATAACCAGTAAATCCGATTTCGTAATTTGAATAATAGGTCGAATCAATATTAATTTCCTCACTTATTTCAGAGATCTTAAGCGACGGATTTAAGTCCGGCACTCCCTTTACACTACGGAATCTCATGAACAGCTTTACCGAATCCACTGTGAATATATCATCTTCCCATTTAGCTTCAAGGCGTATCTGTGTAATAAGGTCGCTTTTAGTGATTCCGAAATAGGGATCATAAGTAATCCCCACATTGCCGTAATATTGATTACTGGTGGCCACGGAATCGTCGTACCATGTATATGAAAACGGACTTATAGTATCGGTGGCATAGACTGCTGAAAAATCAGAACCGGGAAGCAGCCGTATCCCGATTTTTGTCGGATCCGCCTCGCAGGAGTTCATTAATAACAGAAAAACCCCGAGAACAACAAGGCTGTAAATTTGAAAAGGAATTTTGTACACAGAAACTCTTCTGCAGTATGGCAGGCAATTATAATAGAATCTTGTCATAAAAATCGTTATAGGCGTCGATATACTCATTTTCGTCCCGGAAAGTCAAAACCGGTTTGTTTACCGTCTGAATATATCTGTTTAACTCTTCATTTATATCCTCGCTGCCAATAATTATACCGTCGGAATACCTGATAGCCAGTTTTGACAAATTTACAAAATCAGGGTTTTTCACCAGTTTAAGACTTTCGCCATCAATACCGTCATAACGCAGCTTGTCTACAAACGTTGATCTAAACGGTGTTTTAAAGTCATTATTGTAAACAGAATATATAATTTTATAGTTGTGAAACAGGGGATCGTCGTTATATATGCTTCTCAGATATACCGGAACCAGTGATGCCATCCATCCATGGCAATGGACAATATCCGGTGCCCATCGCAGTTTTTTAACCGTCTCGATAACACCGCGTGCAAAGAACAGTGCTCTTTCATCATTATCCTCGAATTCTTTTCCGGATGCATCGGTGACTATATGCTTCCTTTGAAAATAATCCTCATTGTCGATGAAGTAAACCTGCATTCTTGCAGACTGAATTGAAGCTACTTTTATGATAAGAGGGTGGTCGGTATCGTCAATAATCAGATTCATTCCCGAAAGCCTGATTACTTCATGAAGCTGGTTCCTTCTCTCATTGATACAGCCATAACGGGGCATAAAGGTCCGGATCTCCTTGCCCCTTTCCTGAATACCCTGAGGTAGGTATCTTCCGATCTTTGATAGCTTGGTTTCCCCTAAATATGGAGTGATTTCCTGTGAAATGAATAATACCTTCCTGCTTTCCATTTACATGCCTGGATACCATTTCGTAATAAGATGCAAAGATAGTAAAAAATAATGACATTAAAAAAATGAACATAAAGCAAATAGATACACGATGGAAGGTGGTAAAACATAATTAACAGCTTTAATATTACCACAATAAAATTATTTCGCTTAGGTTTGTAACTCAAAAATTAAACATGAAAGTTGTCAGTACTGTAAAGGAAATTAAGGAACGCCTTGAGATGTCACAGTCAGGGCCGGTGGGATTGGTCCCTACCATGGGGGCCCTGCATAATGGGCATATTTCGCTTGTAAACAATGCTGTGAATGAGTGCCCTCTGGTGGTGGTAAGCATATTTGTAAATCCTAATCAGTTCAACGATAAGGAGGATCTTAAAAACTATCCCCGGACAATCGGAAATGACATGGAATTACTTGACCCGGTGTTAAGGAAAAATGACATTCTTTTTGTTCCGCCAGTCAGTGAGATATACCCCGTGGAGGATAAAAGGATATTTAATCTCCGAAACCTTGACAAAGTGATGGAAGGGGCACAAAGACCAGGTCATTTTAACGGGGTTGCCCAGGTGGTAAGCAGACTTTTTGAAATTACAGGGCCTGATATTGCTTATTTCGGGCAGAAAGATTTTCAGCAGATAGCTATAATCAGGGAACTTGTCCGTCAGTCAGGGAACAGTATCATAATAAAAGGGAATCCTATAATACGTGAAAACGATGGTCTGGCGATGAGCAGCCGTAACAGGTTGCTTGAACCCGGATTAAGAGAGAAAGCCCCGGTCATCTTCAGCGCTATCAGCCGTACACCCGGAATGATGGCAACATATGAGATTAATGAAATAAGGGATTTTGTCATCAGTACGATAAACAGCGTCCCGGGATTCAGTGTGGAGTATTTTGAGATTGTTGATGATGTTGAATTAAAACCGGTGACCAAAAAAGAAGAGATGTCCGGGGACAAACATTACTCCGGTTGTATTGCAGTAAAAGCGGGGAGAATCCGGCTGATAGATAATATTGAAATACCAGTAGTGTAAATCAAAAGGTTAATTAACTTTACATCGAATTAACAGTGATAAAGCTTTTATGTTTATTGAAGTAGTAAAATCGAAGATTCACAAGGTAACTGTTACCGGGGCTAACCTGCAGTATATAGGCAGTATTACAATTGATGAGGATCTGATGGATGCAGCCGGAATCATTGAGAATGAAAAGGTGCAGGTACTGAACCTGAGTAATGGAGAACGGTTGGAGACTTATGTTATAACAGGGGAAAGAGGTACCGGAGAGATCTGTCTTAACGGGGCAGCTGCGAGAAAAGTGATAGTCGGCGATGTAATTATTATTATGTCATATGCTTCTCTCGATTTTGAGGAAGCCAAGAAATTTAAGCCGACAATTATATTCCCTGACACAAAAACAAACAGACTGATTTGAGTTTCAAAAAGGGTGTTATACAAACTTTCAAATTCCTCTTTTTCCTTTTTACAGGGGTTCTCCTGTTATGGCTTGCCTTCCGTAACATTAACTTCAGGAGCCTTTCGGATGGATTAAAGGAGGCTGATTATTCGTGGCTTATCCTGTCGTTGTTTTTTGGTTTAATGGCTTATATGCTGCGATCACGGCGTTGGATCCTTCTGATACACGCTCTGGGTTATAACCCTTCGTTTAAAAACACCTTTAACGCTTTGATGACAGGCTACCTGGCAAATATTGCCCTTCCCAGGCTTGGTGAACTGACTCGTTGCGTCGCCCTTGGAAAGAAGGAGAAAATTCCGGCCGACCAGCTGTTCGGTACTGTGATCATTGAGAGAACAATAGATTTTCTTTCTATCCTTATAATAATGGTGATAATGATTTTTGTGAGCGGTGATGAGATATCCCTCTTCCTGAATGAAAATGTTATGACCCCCCTTCAGGAGAAATTTCGCTCTTTGTTTGGCTTTACATGGATCATCTGGATCATACTGCTCTTTATCACCGGGACTCTGATATTTCTTACGGTCAGGTTCCGTAAAAACCTTGCCAGGATCAGATTCTTCTCAAAAATATTCGACATCACAAAAGGAATTATCAACGGACTTAAGACCATAGTAAAAATGGAAAGGAAAGGGGAATTTCTGCTTCATACGGTTCTTATCTGGACGAGTTATGCCCTCATGACCTGGGTTGTGGTTTTTGCAATTGAAAGTACTTCTCACCTTACTTTTGGCGATGGAATATTCCTTCTGGTAATAGGGGGGCTGGCAATGTCAGCACCCGTCCAGAGCGGATTTGGGGTATTCCATTTAGTAATTTCCAGAGGTCTCTATTTTATTGACGGGATAAAGCTTGAAGATGGCCTTGTATACGCAATACTTGCCCACGAATCTCAACTTATATTTATATTAATAGCAGGAGCAATATCTTTTTTTATGATCTCCGGCCTGCACCCTAAAAGGGAGAAGGAAAATAAAGGAGACTGACAGATGGCAAAAAGTAAAACTGTTTTTGTATGCCAGAACTGTGGCGCCGAATCGGCCAAATGGATCGGCAGATGTCCTTCGTGCAAAGAGTGGAACACTTATCACGAAGAGATAGTTGCCCCTGTTTCTTCATCGCGGGACTCTTCTCTGGGAATTGATCAGATTAAAAGGAAGCCCGAGCTTCTTGACAATATTATATCCGACGAACACGAAAGGATCAGAACAGGAATTTCTGAACTCGACAGGTTACTGGGTGGCGGGATGGTTAAAGGTTCGCTGATCCTGCTCGGGGGAGAACCCGGAATAGGCAAGTCAACACTCGCCCTCCAGCTTGCTCTCGCGATGAAAGGAACAAAGATCCTTTATGTATCAGGCGAAGAGAGTGAAGAACAGATCAGCCTGCGGTCAAAAAGACTTAAAAACTCAAATCCCGACTGCTATATACTGAGCGAAACGGAACTTGAAAGCATCCTCCCGCATGCAGAAAATATTAAACCCGGACTGATCATTATTGATTCCATTCAGACAATCACCACGTCGATGCTTGAATCATCGGCAGGTTCGGTCTCTCAGGTCAGGGAGTGTGCCGCCCTTCTTCTCCGGTATTCAAAAATAACAGGGATCCCTGTGGTCCTTATAGGTCATATAACCAAGGACGGGACCCTGGCCGGACCAAAGGTGCTTGAACATATTGTCGATGTTGTACTTTATTTCGAAGGCGACAACAATTATATCTACCGTATTCTGCGTTCAGTAAAAAACAGGTTTGGCTCAACCTCGGAGCTGGGAATATTTGAGATGCTTGACAATGGTCTGAGGGAGGTCCCAAATCCTTCCGAATTGTTTATCAATCAGCACGATGAATTATTAAGCGGAATCGCAATTGCAGCCACAATCGACGGGATCAGACCATTCCTCATTGAAACCCAGAGCCTTGTAAGCAGTGCTGTTTATGGAACTCCCCAGAGAAGTTCCACGGGATACGACACACGACGCCTTAACATGCTACTCGCTGTTCTTGAAAAAAGGGCAGGTTTCAAACTCGGGCTGAAAGATGTTTTCCTGAATATTGCCGGTGGCATCAGGGTTAATGATCCGGCTATCGACCTGGCAATTATAAGTTCGGTACTCTCTTCAAACCTCGATATACCTGTTGGCAAAAATATATGCTTTTCGGGAGAGACAGGCCTTTCGGGCGAGATAAGACCGGTTTCCAGGATTGAACAGCGAATCAGGGAAGCATCAAAAATGGGATTCAACAAAATCTACATCTCCCGGTTCCAGAAATATGCAACTAAAAAAGATACAGATATCGAAGTCATCCAGGTAGGCAAGATTGAAAACCTTGTGAGATCACTTTTCAGTTAAAAAATTTACCTTCCCTTTACCGTAATACTGTTGTTCCGTACAACCTGTCCTAATATCTCTCCCTCAGATAGCTGTTCTGCCGTGTATCTTCCTTTCTCACCTTGTCGCAATCAAGTTCGACATTGAAATTAACAGGTCTTTCAAATTCGTCTGTTTCCATTATACCGAACTGGGGATCGTCATAAACCTTCCGCAGGAAAATGGCGAAAACAGGCAGAGCCATATTTGCCCCCTGCCCTTCCGAAAGAGTTTCAAAATGTATGGCCTGATCCTCCCATCCGCTCCAGACACCTCCAACAAGGTTCGGGGTTATTCCCATAAACCATCCGTTGGCATGGTTTTGTGTTGTACCTGTCTTTCCTCCGATCTGGTTCAGCAGAAGATAAGGCTCCCTTCGCATTCTGCCAGCCGTGCCTCCCTGGACTACTCCCTGCAGCAGGTTTATCATGAGATAGGCCTGCTCCTCGCTTAAGACCTCTTCGATCTTAGGTGTGAACCTTGAGATGATATTGCCATTTTTGTCTTCAATCCTGGTAACATACATTGGCCTGGTATAGACCCCTTTATTTGCGAAGGTCCCATAGGCTCCAACCATCTCCTCAAGTTTAATATCTGAAGTACCCAGGAATATTGAATAGACCGGATCGATGAAACTTCGGATTCCCATCTTCTTCATCAGATCAGTCACTGCAGTCGGGGTGAACTGTTCCATCACCCAGGCTGAGATATAATTTTCAGATTGCGCGAGTCCCCATTTCAATGTAACCATTTTCCCATGGTACTCCTTTGGTCCCGAGCTACGCGGGGTCCACGGGATGGAATCACCTGTATCGAAGGAACGGGGTATATTTTCCACTTCATGACAGGGAGAATATCCGTTTTGCATCGCCACAGTATAAAGGAATGGTTTAATAGTACTGCCAACCTGTTTTTTCTGCTGCGTAACCGCATCCCACTTAAAATGCCTGAAATCGGGTCCTCCCACATAGGCTTTTACATATCCAGTATGGGGATCCTCTACAAGGAATGATGACCTGACGAAAAATTTATAGTACCGGACCGAATCAAGAGGTGTCATAACCGTATCTCTTTCGCCCTTCCACGAGAATACTCTCATTTTAACCGGAGTATTAAATGCCAGCTCAATGGAATCGTTGGAAACTCCCCTGGCTTTCAAACTGTAATACCTGGGGCTTTCCCTCACCGACCTCATTATCAGCTCATCAACCTCCTTTTTGGTAAGGTCGTTTGAATAAGGAGGATTTCTGAATGATTTTGCGCGTTTGTAGAAGTCGGGCTGTACTTCCTTTGAGAGATGCTCAGTAACGGCCTCTTCAGCATATTGCTGCATCTTCGAATTTATTGTTGTATAGATCTTAAGGCCGTCTTTATAGATATCGTAGGGGGTACCGTCAGGCTTTGCGTTCTTATTGCACCAGCCATAAAGTGGATTATTTTCCCATTCCCATAATGCATCGTTATATGATGTTTCAGTAATATAACTGGACCTGTCGGGCTCGGGTTTCCTCATTGCGTTCCGGATATATTCCCTCAGGTATGTAGCCAGTCCGGTATTATGGTCCTCGACCTTGAAATCCAGCTCTATAGGAAGCTGTTTAACCGAATCCGCAACATCGGGTGCTATATAGCCATATTTCGCCATCTGCGAGATAACCACATTTCGTCTTTGAAGCATGAGGTCATAGTTACGGACAGGGTTATACCGGACCGAGTTTTTCAGCATGCCAATAAGTACTGCTGCCTGCTGAATGTTAAGAGAGTCGGGTGTTACATTAAAATATACCCGGGCAGCTGATCTTATCCCGATAGCCTGGTAGATAAAATCGAATTTATTGAGGTACATTGTTATGATCTCTTCCTTTGTGTAGCTTTTCTCAAGCTTTACAGCAGTCTGCCACTCCTTGAATTTTGTGACACCAAGCCTTACCTTCCTTACCAATGCCGATGTTCTGGCTGTATCCCTGGGATAGAGCTGTTTAGCCAGCTGCTGGGTTATGGTGCTTCCCCCTCCCGTATTCTGACCGAGAAGAATTGTCCTTATAACTGCCCTCCCCAGGCCCCTTACATCAATGCCTGAATGACGATAAAATCTGATATCCTCCGTTGCCACAAGAGCATTTACGAGATAGGGCGAAATTTCGTTATATTCAGTCCATGTCCTGTTCTCAATACTTATCTTCCCCAGCAATACCCCATCCTCAGAGAATACTTCTGCGGCCAGGTTGTACTCAGGACTTTCGAGCTCGCTGAACGAGGGCATAGGGCCAAGTTTCCCAAGTGAGATCAGAATAAATAAAGTAATAATGATTACTATTGGTAATGAGAATATTGACCAGAACCAGATAAGATATTTTCTGTTATTAGAATCTCCTTTCATTCGATGGAAATGTTTGTCCAAAAATAGTAATAAATAAAGAATCTTAACGGTTTATTTTGAAGTTTGGTACCTAAATGATTTACTTTGCGCTGTTTTTAACAGAGTAAATTTATTATAGCATGATCGAAAACCTCGTAATTGTCGAGTCGCCGGCAAAAGCAAAAACCATTGAGAAATTTCTCGGACAGGATTTCCGTGTTATAAGCAGTTTCGGACATATCAGGGACCTTTCGAAAAAAAATCTCGGGATTGATGTCGGGAATAATTTTACTCCTGATTATGAGATACCCAAAGAAAAGGCGAAAGTGGTTTCGGAGCTTAAGAAAGCTGCCGCCGTATCAAAAAATATATGGATAGCCTCTGACGAGGATCGCGAAGGGGAAGCTATAGCATGGCATCTGGCAAATGTTTTGAACCTCGACCTGGATACCACAAAAAGGATTGTGTTCCACGAGATAACAAAGGAGGCGATAACCAATGCCATCCAAAATCCCAGGCAGATAGATATGAATCTGGTAAACTCCCAGCAGGCACGTCGTATTCTCGACAGGCTTGTGGGATTTGAAATATCTCCTGTCCTCTGGAAAAAGGTACAGCCTGCCCTGTCAGCAGGAAGGGTTCAGTCAGTTGCTGTCAGGCTTATTGTAGAACGCGAAAGGGAGATCATCTCATTTAAATCGGAGTCATCATTCAGGGTGAACGCTCTTTTTAAACCTGATCCTTCGGCAATTGAAAATGCTCTTATCAAGGCTGAAGCCTCAAAGAGGTTCGCCGGTGAAAAAGAGGCATCTCAGTTTCTTGAATTATGCAGCAACGCCCAATATAAAGTAGCGGGTATTTCAGTTAAACCCGGAACACGGTCGCCAGCTCCCCCGTTCACAACATCTACCCTTCAGCAGGAAGCTTACAGAAAACTCGGATTCTCTGTTTCACAGACTATGACTGTTGCACAGAAACTTTATGAAGCCGGGAAAATAACCTATATGAGAACCGATTCCACCAACCTTTCAAAACTTGCCCTGGCTAAAACCAGAGAAGTTATTGTATCGGTTTATGGTGAAAAATATTCAAAGACAAGACAATTCAAAACCAGGTCAAAGGGAGCCCAGGAGGCGCATGAAGCTATAAGACCGGCTTATCCCGACAACGATACTGTATCGGGCAGCCAGAATGAAAAAAGGCTCTATGAACTGATCTGGAAAAGGACTCTGGCATCACAGATGGCTGATGCAGAGGTTGAAAAGACCACAATTACCATAGGCATGGATAATTCGGCGGTTATGTTTTCTGCAGGGGGTGAAGTAATTAAATTCGACGGATTCCTGAAACTTTACACCGAATCGACTGATTCTGAGAACGGCGATGACGAAAGATCATTGATCCCTCCTGTTAAAAAAGGAATGCAGTTGTTTTACGATACTATAACTGCAACCCAGAAATATACAACACCACTGCCGCGCTATACGGAAGCAAGCCTTGTAAAAAAACTTGAAGAACTCGGGATAGGACGTCCATCGACCTATGCTCCCACAATATCAACTATCCAGAACAGAGGATATGTCCTTCGCGAAGACAGGCCCGGAGAAAAAAGGCCTGTCAGAGTAATTACACTCGAGAAAGGCACCCTCTCACCTGTCTCAAAAACGGAACTCTTCGGAAAAGAAAAGTCCAAACTCTTTCCCCAGGACATTGGAATGATTGTGAACGATTTCCTGGTTGAGAATTTTTCAGAAATTGTTGATTATCATTTTACTGCTGAGGTAGAAAAACAGTTTGACGAGATTGCTTCGGGAGATGTAAAATGGACAGGAATGCTTAAAAACTTTTATTCTCCGTTTCATAAGACTGTTGAAATGACTCTGGAGAAAAAAGACAGGAGGACCGGTATCCGGGCTCTTGGAATACATCCCGATACCGGTGAGCCGGTAAGCGTCAGGATGGGCCGGTTCGGACCAATTGCACAGATTGGCGAGTCGAACAATGGCGATAAACCACGGTTTGCAAGCCTGAATAAGAATCAGCTGCTTGAGACAATTACTCTTGAGGAGGCATTAAACCTTTTCAGGCTCCCCCGGTCACTCGGTGAACACGAAGGCGGGGAAATGATAGTGGGAACCGGAAGGTTCGGACCGTATATCAGGTATAATAGCAAATTCTTCTCATTGAAAAAAGGGACAGACGATCCGTATACCATTACTATTGAAAGGGCTTTGGAGATTATTAACGAAAAGAACGAAAGTGACCTTAAAAAGATAATTAAAGACTTTGGTGACATGCAGGTTCTGAATGGTCGTTACGGTCCCTACCTGGTCAGGGATAAACAGAACTACAGGCTTCCGAAGGGAACAGAAGCTGAAAAACTGACCCGCGACGATTGCCTGGCAATAATCGCCAACAGCGAAAAACCCAAGAAGAAATCCTGAATATCATGATAGACCTTAATGATTATTTTAACCCTGTAGGTATTGAAAAACCTGTTTTCAGCAATCTGTCGGACCAGTCCGGATTTCCACATAACATAACCGTTCACACAGAAAATAGCCTGATAAAGGATATTGGCAGATTTCCCATTGCAATACTTGGAGTCCCCGATGGAAGAAACTCCCCTGATCCGGGTTCACAAAAAGGTCCGGATGCTATTCGCGCTCAGCTTTACAGCCTGGCTAAAATACCCGGAAAATCAAAGATTTTCGATCTTGGCAATATGAAGCAGGGAGCTGCTTTCAACGATACGCTGGCAGGGTTGACAGATATTCTGGCATTGCTCCTGCAGGAAGGAGTATTCCCGGTTATAATCGGAGGGAGCAGTGCCCTTGTACCCGCGGTCGACAAGGCTTTTGCCATGCTTAAAACCAGGTATAATCTTCTTACAGTCGATTCGAGGATAGATTTCAGCAGCGAAAAAAGAGCACCCGATTCATTCAATTACCTGAACACCATTTATTATAATAACAAGAGCACAGTCGACCAGTTTATCAATATCGGGTACCAGACATATCTGAACGATCAGCAGGTGATAAACCGTTTTTTAAGGCGGAAGGCTGAGCTTATGAGGATCGGGGATGTCCGCCAGGCCATATACCTTACCGAACCCTGCTTCAGGGATGCCGAAGCAGCACTATTTGATATTTCGGCTGTAAGGCAATCCGATGCCCCCGGAACTTTCAGCACATCTCCAAACGGTTTCTACGGAGAGGAGATATGCCTGCTTGCACGATATGCAGGTATCTCGGATAACCTTAAAATCTTTGGTTTATTTGACGTAAATCCTGAGCTGGACGTCAGAATGCAGACTTCGCACCTTGCTGCTCAGATTCTGTGGTTCTTCCTTGAAGGATTTTCACAGAAACAATATGAAGCCCCTGCACTGCACGAAAATAACTCGGGGAGATTTGTAAAATATCATGTCCGGGTAACCGATCTTGAGGAGGATCTTATATTCGTAAAGAGTAATCTTACAGAGAGATGGTGGATAGAACTTCCTGCCGGAAATGACAACAAAGTATATTTTGCCTGTTCTCATGAAGACTATTTAAAGGCTAACCGGAATGAGGTTCCAGACAGGTGGCTCAATGCCGCCGGAAGAATAAAATCGTGATCTCTCCAATTTTTTCACCATTATTGCGTTTACTATTTTGCTACTCTTAAGACGTGATTTAGTCGTCAAAAGAGGCAACTGGTTGTTGTAAATAAATAGTAGTAAATTTGTTTGCTTCTTAGAATTTTATTTATTTTTGTCTGATTCAATAAATGGGCGTTATTCTACTACATAAAGAAGTGAAAAAACTAAACCTGGCATTTCTTTTTTTAGTTTTGATTCCTGGACTGGTTCATTCCCAGCAGGACCCACTGACCAGCAATTATATGTTCAACACCCTGACCTATAATCCGGGGGTATCAGGTACTTCCGGTATGATATGTGCAACAGCATTAAACAGGCAGCAATGGATCGGTTTTGAGGGGTCACCCTCTACTACTATATTCAATGTCAGTTCACCCGTAAATATTTTAGGGATTTCAGGTGGTGCCGGACTACTCGTGGAGAGTGACAATGTGGGATTCGACAAGGATATAAATGTCTCATTAGCATATTCTTATATTACTTATCTCGGAGACGGGAAACTGGGAATCGGCTTTAATGCCGGAGTATTGAACAAAACTCTCGACCCTGAATGGATCATACCCTCAGGTGATTCTCATACTCCCGCTTCAGGAGATCCGCTCATACCGGAAAATAAAGAGAGTTATGTGGCTTTTGATGCCGGGCTGGGAGTCTATTACCGGACGGATAATTATTATGCCGGGCTTTCGGTAACCCATATCAACCAGCCTAAGATAAAATTCTCAAAAGGGACTCCGTATGTCAGCCGGCATTATTATCTGACTGCAGGTTACACATTTCAGCTACCCGAGCCATCGCTTGAATTATTGCCATCGGTTTTTGCTTTCAGCGACGGAAAAGTGGCTCAATTTTCTGTTACTTCCTTAGTCCGGTACAATAAAAAAGTATGGGGTGGCGTTTCTTACAGGTCAGGTGAGGCCCTGATAGGCCTGGTGGGGGTTGAATTGTATAATGGAATCCGTATTGGTTATGCTTATGATTTTCCGATGTCAGACATTAGAAAAAGCACAAGTGGCTCTCATGAATTTATGGTGAATTATTGCTTTGATATCAGCATGGGCAAAAGCTCTATGAAATATAAAAGCATACGATTTTTATGATTTTAAAAAAAAAATAACTTACTTGCGTATAAAATCCATTAGCATTATGAAAAAGGCAATACTTCCAGCTTTAATATTAGTAATATTAGTAAGTAGTTGCGGTACTTCAAGTAACGGAGAGCTGACAGGTGTCCCCGGAAGAAAGAAATTCTTTGAACCGGAACCTCTTGAGATGGCATTCATCCCTGCAGGGAATTTCATGATGGGCCCGAGTGATGAAGATGCTGTTTTTGCAATGAACAGCATTTCCAAATCTGTTACTGTTGAAGCATTCTGGATGGATCAGACTGAGATTACAAATAATAAGTATCGTCAGTTTGTTTATTATGTGCGTGATTCCATTCTCAGGACCAAACTCGGAGATGCCGGTATCCCCGACCGTGAATATTTTGTGGTTGATGACGAGGGGAATGTTATTGAACCAAATGTAATCAACTGGAACGAGAGGATCGATCCCGAAGAGGAGACAACAAAAGAGATTATTGAAGAGATGTATTATCCTCCGGAGGAAAGATTTAATGGCAAGAAACAGATCGATGTCAGAAAACTCAATTACGAATATTTCTGGGTCGACTACAGACAGGCTGCCAAATCACGATATGTATATGATTATGAGAATAATACGGGGAATTACGAAGGCCAGGTAACCAACCTTGACGGTTCCCGGACAGATGTACAGAACCGCTCCTCCTTCCTTAAGCATAATGTAACAAATATCTACCCCGATACACTTTGCTGGATCAGGGATTTTACCTATTCATTCAACGATCCTCAGGCCGACCTCTACTTCTGGCATCCTTCTTTCGACGATTATCCTGTGGTGGGAGTATCGTGGGTACAGGCAAATGCCTTCAGTATATGGAGAACAGACTATATGAACACTGCTCTCAGGATGAACGGAATTGCTGATGTACAGTCGTACAGACTTCCCCTCGAAACAGAATGGGAATATGCTGCACGGGGAGGTCTTGAGCTTTCAATGTATCCGTGGGGCGGGCCATATACCCGTAACTACCAGGGTTGCTTCCTTGCTAACTTTAAACCACTGCGCGGAAATTACATCGACGATGGTACAGTCTATACAGCAAAAGTAGGATCCTATGAGCCCAATGAATACGGCCTCTTTGACATGGCAGGTAACGTTGCCGAATGGACAATATGTGCCTACCATCCTTCAGCATATATCTTCCAGCACGACCTGAATCCGGATTATCAGTATGATGCCACACCTCAGGATCCGCCAGTCATGAAACGTAAAGTCATCAGAGGCGGTTCATGGAAAGATATTGCCCTTTTTCTTCAGACAAGCTCCAGAGATTATGAATACCAGGATTCGACGAAATCCTTTATCGGATTCCGGAATGTAAGATCTTATATCGGAGTAAACTAACATTTGCATTAACCCTAAAATAATCAGGTATATGAGCCTAGCAGAATTAGTACAAAGCAGCGGATGGAAGAATTTTATGGCCAAACTTTATGGTATAGGCGCTTCTATCGTTATTATTGGTGCATTATTTAAAATACAGCACTGGACTGGGGCAGGAACCATGCTTACGGTTGGCCTTTTTACAGAAGCTATAATCTTTTTCTTCTCTGCGTTTGAACCATTGCACGAAGAGGTGGATTGGTCTCTGGTCTATCCTGAACTTGCAGGAATACCCGAAGATGAGACCGGTGAAATGGGAATCGGCGGAGGTGGCAGATACCGTGGAGGAGCAATAGGAGGCGGCGGCGGAGGCGGATCTCTTGCACTCTCAAAATTTGATGAGATGCTCGAAAGAGCCGAAATCACCCCCGATCTGTTCCAGAAACTTGGAGTCGGAATGAGGAAACTGAGCGAAACTACTTCTAACATAAATGTAATGGGAGACGTATCCGCTGCATCAGCAAAATATATGAATACTATTCACTCTGCCAACGATTCTCTTGGTAAACTGGCCGACACTTATCAGGCTACTGCAAAAATAATCGGCGAGACCAACTCTGGTTACCGTAATATGGCTGATTCTTTTTCAGTAATTGAAACGGGAGGTAAATCATACCAGCAGCAACTTGAATCATTAAATAAAAACCTGTCAGCCCTTAATGCAGTATATGAACTTCAGAAAAAAGGTGCAGACGACCATCTTAAAGATAGCGATAATCTCTTCAGGGGTATTCAGGGACTTATGAAAGATCTTGCTGATTCTGCAGGAGATGCAAAACAATACCGTGAACAAATCACAAAGCTCAACAGTAACCTTTCAGCTTTGAACAACGTTTACGGTAACATGCTTGCTGCTATGAATATAAAGTAGCGTGACATTTTTTATACCTAATTAAACTACCTAATAAAATGGCTCACGAAAGGCTTTCTCCACGGCAAAAGATGATCGGTATGATGTACCTGATCCTTACGGCCATGCTTGCTCTTAACGTATCAAAAGAAGCCGTGGAAGCATTTAAAAAAGTAGACAAAAGTCTTACACAGACCCTAGCCAACTATGTTCAGAAGAATAATCTTATTTATAGTGAATTTGACAGGGCTGCTGCCGAGAATCCTACCAAAGCCGGAAAATATAAGACCTCAGCATATGAAGTAAAATCACGTGCTGACGAAATTTTCAACTTTTTACAGGATCTTAAAATTGAAATAGTCACTAAGGCTGAAGGGCCTGATTCTCCTGCAATCCAGGGAAACGAGATAATCATTGACGAGGTAAAAAAAATCGATGAGAACAATATCCCGTCGGAAGTTCTTATCGGTGCCAGCGAAAATGGGAAAGCCAGTGCACTCAAGGCTCTTATGACAGATTACCGTGAGTTCCTGATTACAACCCTCGATGGTAAAAATCCTACTGCTGAAAATGCCCTGCGGTCAAGCCTTAATACCGACGACGGTAAAGATCCCGATGGTCAGCCTTCCCGCTGGGAAAATCTTACATTTCAGACACTGCCGCTTGTGGCAGTCATCACTATCCTGTCAAAAATGCAGGTCGATGTCAGAAACGGAGAGACCGAGGTGCTCAATTACCTCTACTCCCAGATAGATGCCGCTTCATTTAAGTTTAACAAACTTGTGCCTATTGTTATCCCCACCGCCACCTACGTGACTTCGGGAAGTGATTATGAAGCCCAGGTATTCATATCTGCCGCCGACACTACCCAGGCTCCCGTTATTACAGTTGGCGATGCCGTTCTTCCTCTGGATGAATCGGGAAGAGGTACCTATAAAGTAAGAGCAGGGTCCACCGGTAAAAAATCGTGGGGAGGCATTATCTCACTTAAAGCTCCCGACGGATCAATGAGAACATATCCTTTCGAATCATCTTATGTTGTTGGCGAACCTAATGTTGTTGTTTCACCTACAGCCATGAACGTGATGTATCTCGGAATACCCAACCCTATTGACGTATCTGTCCCGGGTGTGAGCCCCGATAAATTAGACATACGGGTTGTCAACGGATCGTTTACCACCGAAAGGGTCAAGAATCCTAAAGGAGAGAACTTCAGAGGTAACTGGGCTGTTATCCCCAAGGCTGTCGGACAAGCTGTCCAGGTAATCGTAAGCACTAATGTAAGCGGCAAATTCGTTCCTTATCCTCCTATCGAATTCAGGGTAAAACCTCTGCCGACACCTATCGCAATTTTCGGAGGTAAAACCACTGGTAAAATAGCCAAAAATACGGCAGCTGCCCAAACAGGCGTTTATGCAACACTTCCTGATTTTGATTTTAACCTCGTTTACAGAGTGACCGGATTTACATTACTATACTCTGATAAGGGAAACGATTATGAAGAGACAAGTTCCAGCAGTAATCTTACACCTCGTCAGAAAGATCTAATTAACAGACTTACCAGAAATAAATATCTGACAATAAAAGATATTAAAGCTGTCGGCCCGGATAATAAGACTAAGGATCTGAGCCCTATAATACTACAGATTGAATAAAAGTAATAAATAAGCGATAACATGAATAAGAAAATTCTTTTGGGATTTATTGCTTTTGCAGTTGCAGGCCTTGCCGGCGCGCAATCGTTTGGTGATATCTACCAGAAATCCATTCTGGATAATAAAAAAATAAATTATCCGTACCTGAGAGAAGCTGATGTTCTTTACTCACATAAGATATGGCGTCTGATAGACCTCAGGGAAAAGATCAACCAGCCATTGTACTATCCTATACAGGCTACCCAGGACGGAAGGCAGAATTTTATCAGTATCCTTCTTGACGAGATACAGGCAGGACGTCTCGAAGCTTTCTCCCCGCTCGATTCAAATGTCCCGACAACCTATACCGATATTGAGACCAATATGGGAGCTACATCGCGTGTTCAGTCTCTGCAGCTGAACGCCGAAGGTCTTTCAAAAGATACTACTATTGTTGAAGCAGCCAAGCGTGAAGAGGTAAAACAGATCCTGATCTACGAAGAATGGTATTTTGACAAGAAACTGTCAAAACTTGATGTCAGGATCATCGGGATCATGCCTTACTGGCTCGGATACGATTCTGAGCTTGGCAGAACACTCAGAAAACCTTTGTTCTGGATAAGATATGAGGATATTCGCGATGTTCTGGCAAAGAAAGAGGTATATATGTCAATCAACGATGCTCAAAGGCTCTCATTTGACGACCTGTTTATGCAAAGAAGATTCGGAAGCGTGGTTTTCGGTGAGTCGAACGTGTATAACGACAGGCAGATAAATGAATACACCGTCGGAAAATATACTCTCTTCGAAGCCGAGCGTATTAAAACCGAACTCTTTAACCTTGAACACGATCTCTGGGAATACTAAAGGTATTTTTCCTTTGTCTCCCTTTTTACATCCTCAAGGTAGTTTTTTATATTCTGCTCTTCTTCCTTTTTGACAATTAAAATAATATTATCCGATTCCACCACTATGTAGTCGTTAAGTCCCTGTATTACAGCTACTTTACCTCCGGTTATATTAAATATATTCCCTTTGCAGTCATATGAAAAAACATTTCCCCCCACAAGGGCATTGCCCTCGGTGTCAACCTGGGAGTGGTCATAAAGCGAACTCCATGTTCCCAGATCGGACCAGCCGATATCGGTGCACATAACATAAACATTATCGGCCTTCTCCATTATTCCGTAATCAATGGAGATGCTTTTGCATTCCGAATAGGTCTTTCCTATAAAAGCATTTTCCTGATCGGTCCCAAACAGGTTCTTTCCTTCTTCAAATGCTGAGTATAAATCCGGAAGGTGCTTTTCAAATGCTGAAACAATGGATTTCAGTTTCCAGAAAAATATCCCCGAGTTCCAATAGAAATCACCACTTTCAATAAATACTTTTGCCAGATCAATATCAGGCTTTTCCGTGAAAGTTTTTACCTTCAGTAAACCGTCAAATTCCTTTACAGGCTTTTTCTGGTCGGCCTGAATATATCCATAACCTGTTTCAGGCCGGTCAGGTTTAATACCAAGTGTTAGCAGAGCATCGTGGGTCTCGGCAAAATCAAGACTCTTACTCACTATTTCACAAAACTTATCCTCTTTGACGATAAGGTGGTCAGCCGGGGTAACCGCAATAACGGCATCGGGATTTTCCCTGAAAATCCTGTAGACACCGTAGGCAATACATGGTGCAGTATTGCGTCTGAATGGTTCTGCCAGAACGTTCGACGGACTGATGTTAAGTTGTTCAACAACCAGGTCTTTGTGTTCGGCACTTGTCACGATATATATGTTCTTCTCGTTACAGGCAAGTTTAAACCTTCTGTAGGTTTGCTGAAGAAGTGTTTCGCCCGTACCCAGTATATCCAGAAACTGCTTCGGCTTTTCGCGACGGCTCAGTGGCCAGAACCTTGTTCCTGCCCCTCCGGCCATTATAATTACATACCTGTTGTCCATAGGAAACCATATAAGATAGAATTCAAAGCAAATATAGTTAATTAGCCATTCAGGTTTTAATAACCCTATGGTGAAATACAGTAAATATTTGTAATTTTAGCATCTGTTAATCTTTTCCTATGTTTAAATTTCTGACTGGTCTGGGACGCTATTACCTGCTCATGAAAAAGGTTTTTACAAAACCTGAAAAGGCTATTGTCTACTACAGGCAGACGATGCATGAGATGGTATTTCTTGGATTGAATTCAGTAGGAATTATATCGATAATCTCCTTTTTCATGGGGGCCGTCATTACTTTGCAGACTGCATATAACACAGAAAATCCTATTTATCCCGCGTATCTTATCGGACTTGGCTGCCGCGATTCAATTATCCTTGAATTTTCTTCAACCATCTCGGCACTCATACTTGCAGGAAAGGTAGGCTCAAATATTGCTTCAGAGATCGGGACAATGAGGGTTACAGAACAAATTGATGCTCTCGAGATTATGGGTGTCAACTCAGCCTCTTATCTAATTCTTCCCAAAATTGTGGCCACTCTCCTTTTCAACCCTTTCCTTACTTTGATCAGTATCAGCGTAGGGATTATAGGTGGATGGATTGCCGGTACAGCTGCAGGAGTAATAACTTCACAGGATTTTATTTACGGGATCCAGTATGCCTTCATCCCTTATTATGTTACTTACTCACTTATTAAAACTCTTTTCTTTGCTTTTATAATAACCAGCGTTTCATCTTTTCAGGGTTATTATGTGGAAGGAGGTTCGCTTGAAGTCGGACGCGCAAGTACCAAAGCCGTTGTTTTCAGTAGTGTAATTATTTTAATGTTCAATGTCATTCTTACTCAACTACTGTTGTCATGATAGCTATTAAGAACCTCTACAAATCATTCAACGGGGTTTCTGTACTGGACAATATCTCCGTAACTTTCGAAGCAGGAAAGACAAATCTCATAATAGGCCGCAGCGGTTCTGGCAAAACAGTACTTCTGAAATCGATTGTAGGTCTTCATAAAATTGACAGCGGAGAGATCTTTTATGACGATATCCGGTTCGACACCCTCGATTTTATCCACATGAAAGAGATCCGGAAGGAGATAGGAATGCTTTTCCAGGGAAGCGCACTTTTTGACTCTCTTACTGTTGAACAAAATGTAAGGTTCCCTCTCGACATGTTCACTGACCAGAGCCTGGAGGAAAAAACCGAGAGGGTGAATTTCTGCCTTAAGCGTGTGAATATCCTAAATGCCAACAAATTGTTCCCGGCCGAACTTTCCGGAGGAATGAAGAAAAGAGTGGCAATCGCCCGGGCTATTTCACTGAATCCCAAATTCCTGTTCTGCGATGAGCCAAACTCAGGACTCGATCCCATTACTGCCATACTGATAGATGAACTCATAAAGGAGATCACCGAAGAGTATCTCATGACTACCATTATAAATACTCATGATATGAACTCCGTAATGAAGATCGGAGAGAAGATAGTATTTATCAGCGACGGTATTAAATGCTGGGAAGGCAATAACAAAGAGATCCTGTACTCGGACTGCTCCACACTAAATGATTTTGTTTTTGCCAATGCCCTGGCAAAACAGCTGAGGAAATCAATGATCTAGAAATTTACAGGATCAATCCACCTCTTCATAATCAACATACTCCCCTAATTCCTTAGAGACTCCTTTATTTTTTTGCGGAGGTTTATGATCATCCGGAGGATTATGTGAATTGTCGCCCTGATCTTCAAAGAATTTAACAAACGGCTTAATAATCAGATAAAAAATCAAGCCTATCAGTATTACACGAATTAAAAGGATCATTTCTTTAAACTTTTTTTATTCCGTCACGATCATTGGCACATCGTGCTTCTTTTTCATATTGTTCCCAAAAGTAAAGTTTATCCCGAATCTTGCATGAAAATTATTCCAGTTTTCGGGTAAACTTGTACTATCACCATCTTTAACAAGTTCACTCCACCTGAGAGGTATCCTGTCAGTTATCAGATAAACCTGAAAAAATCCCAGCCTGACTGCCAATCCGGCACCAAGATTACTATAACTGTAATTACAGGCTGTATAACTCAGACTGGTTGACAAAACGCTTCCAAGATTCATGTTTGCAGATAATGTAAGGGCTTCCTTTATCTGTTGGCCCTTTATCCTGCTGTACGAAAGTAAACCGACAGAAAACTTATCCGACAGATTGTATTTGCCACCCGCGGTCACCCCAAAAGGCAGTACTGTCCTGAAAGGTTCAGGCGAGTCAGATACCATCATCGAATTCTGTAAGGTATCCAGCAGAGCCTCTCCGAATTCATCGAAAGTAATCGATTCGTCATAAACATCCTCTATGTTATAGTTGCTGAAATCGATTGTACCTTTTGTATAGACTCTCGAAAGATCTGATTTCCAGTTAATATAGCCAAGATCAATAACAGACGCCGATAGAACAATTTTGTCTGTAAGCTGGTACTCTGCCCCTAAATTTAATCCAAGTCCCATGTTTTTAGTCCCGGTAAGGGATTTAATTATCTCATCCTCGTCTTCAAATCTGTCCTCATCAAATTCAATATCATCAAGGCGCCCTTCAGCATCCCCGATAACCTTCACCGGACCGCTTATGTTTAAAGCCACATCGGCCTCAACGGAATGCACATCATCGGCACTGGCAAGAACCTTCAGTGAGTTGTTTTCCACATATCCGGCAGCTATTCCGAATAAAAGCTTACCCTGAACTCCTATTCGCAACCGGGGAGTGATATTCTTTGAGAATCCCAGCGAGACATCACGGTAATATTTAACATCAGCTCCAAAAGCCGACAAATCGACCGTTGAGCCGATAAAGCTGTCGTTCCCCTTGAATATAAGCTCAAAAAATTCTTCAGGAAAAACAAGGTTTCCGTCTACCCTTTCTGTAATATCAATATACCCATAAAAATCCCTGCCTGCCGAAAAACCCAGTCCAAAAATCTGAACGGCAGCCTGGGGTTCAATTGAATTAAATTTGCCAAGCTTCCCCAGAAATTTATCAACATCAAAATCGGAATGCAGAACTGCAAATACAGAATCGGAAGGCTGCTGACCTTCCAGAAAAACATCTGAGAAATTTAGAAAATTGTTTGTAAGATTGGCATTAACACCTGTTAAACCCGGGAAACCTATATAGAATGAATTTGAAGGCCTGAATGCCGGGTTAAGAAGATGATTCTGAGGTAAATTCATAAAATAGAGCGTCTGACTGTTCTGAGCCGTGGCTTCAGAAAACAGAATAACTGAAAGGACGATCCACAAAAAACAAAATCTCTTTCTCATTTAATCTCAATTAATTTCTGTATTCAACCTGTAGTTATATAAAAATCTGTCGGTTCCACCAACAATCAGGTGCCAGCCGCTTTTATCCGAAAGTTTACCTATTGAGAACATTGATGCTCCCCTGAGAGGAAATCCATCCATAACATCTCCGTTCCGGTCAATCAGGTAAATTAAATTTTTATTTTTATCATAAACACCAATTTTTCTGTCGGAAGAGGAAAAAATAAAATTTATTGGTCCTCCAAGCTCCTCAGAACCCAGATCCCTGGTGAAAAGTTCCCCGAGATCATTGTCATAAAGATACAATATGCCCTTGTCAATGAAAATATATTCACCAAAGCTATCGCCATCTACGTCAAAAAAATCAAATGAATGGTCACCGGAAAAACTTTTCGGAGTGAATTTTTTCACTTCTCCGTTAAAGTAAATATGATTGATCGAACCATCGGGCGATGAACATACTACCGAAGGACGCGATCCCGTGCCAAGCCTGAGTTTCGACCCGGGGGCTTTTGTAACCGCCTCGTCAGGTCTTAATCTGATATTTCCTGTCCTGTCGAGAAAATAGACAGATATGTCGTCAGCAAAAACGAGATAGTCCTTACCGGATACTCTGAAAAAACCGATATCATCCGACACAATCCCTGCAGTTTTGAACGGCTTCCATCCCTTTACAATACTTCCGGTCTTGTCGTATGAATAGATCTGTTTATCTTCTCCGGCGACAAGCAGTCTGTAATCCCGGTTGTTATCATAGTCAAATACGGAAAGCGAATTTGAAGCCGGAGACCTCAGCCTGACCGGATATCTTTCGACATAATTCCCATTCCTGTCAAGGAGATGAATATTATTGCTTCCGGAGAACAGCAACTGGTACTTCCCGTTCCTGTAATAATCGATCATAAAAACACTGCTTACTATCCTTTCCCGGAGAGGCACCTTCCAAAGGACTCTTCCTGCAGCATTGATCAGATAAGCATTATTCTTCAGGTCCTGGATGAATATCTCCCTTGCTCCCGTTGTATGATTGGTAAAAAAGAAAGGCTTAATGGCAGCAACTGTGTCGAGTAGTGTTTCCCACTCGGTTGTTGATTCTTCTCTCACCTCCTCCCTGAAACTGACCGACAAACTGTTATATATCATTTCATTACTGGCAGCTATCTGATAACCGGCAGCCTGGATCTTACTGAGCGAACCTCTGTTTGCTTTTAATCCGGCAATAATATTATCATTTAGAAATCCTGAAAGATAGTCAGTTAACCTGGGAGGCACACAATAGAACAGGTAGCTTGCCCGGCTTGGCAGAGTAGTCTCAAAAGCCCGGTACGAAAGATCATTTGAAAGAGTTTTGTTAAGAATATTATCATACAAAAACCTTGAAACGGTAACAAATGAATTCCCGGTTATCAGAAAATTATCAAAAAAAGTAAAATAACTGTCTTCAAATCCCGGTGCAAATCCGGGAAGAATTGTGGAAGCGAATCCTTTATATCCTGTAAAATAGACCGGTATCTTTGTCTGGTCATCAGGCTGAAAATAATTTATTTCAGGCTTTTTATTAAGTGCTTCAAGAAAAACCTGTTCACATTGAACACGGTTATTAAGCTCATAGATTATCAGAAAATTCTCATTTACCTTTTTGTTTCTGATATCTATATACGCCCTTGTTACTTCATCTCCGATAAAAGGTTGCAGTTTCGCCGACAATCCGGCAAGCTCCGCCGGCACCGAAATACCTGCAGGAGTATCCGGCCTGTTTTCAGGTATCACAACAGTCTCGAACATGACAGTTGAGGCAGGTAATACTTTATAAGTCTGAAGCGTGACAGGAGAAATGAATTTGAACTTGTGAAGGATCTCCCCTGAATCGACACTTTCGGCATATCCGCTTAAAAGCAACCCGTTTTCATTTATAAAAATATCACCTTCGGCACTGCCTGCCAGGTTAGCAATCTTGCGGGCCAGGCCGGTGTTGTCTGATCCAAAGAGGGCCCCTGCCACCTTATTAAGATTTTCAAAGACAATAAACAGTTTGTCTTCGTTCTTTCCTGAAGCAAGCAGAATCCTTGAAAAACCCGGGGCATTTCTTATATCTGTCTGATTTAAAATCTGATTCTGAGCTTTCTGGAACAAGTCAGATGAAGTGGCGGCAACCAGCAACCCTGAATTGACCTGAATGAAAACAGTGTCGGGGTTCTCCTTATTTCTGAAAGGGATCAGAAGGATCTGCTTCCCACTGATCTTTTTATCAACTGTCCGGTCAATTCCCGCTGAGTGAAGCGCTTCCTTTATGTGTCTGATCCTCAGTTCTGCTGGTATTGACATTGAGAGAAGGGCACTTAACCTGCCGTTCTCATCCGGGTAAAATGCAAATATGGCAGTCGTCCCTGAAAGAATCTTCTTAAAGCTCTCCTGATTTAACTGATCTGAGAGAAATTTTAACTTTGCGGTAAAGTTGCCAAGCTCTTTTACCTTTCCCAACTCGCCGAAAATTCCATTTTCAGCCGAAACAGAATTCAATAAGTTCCTGACATCAGAAGTTTCTATTATTATACCGGCTTCCTGAGAAATGGCTTTATACGGATCTGTAACCAGATTTTTTCTGCTCTGCTGAAGGAAATATCCCAGTATCCCCAGTCCGGAAACCAGAAAAACCAGAATAATAATTGCGACCCGTTTCCCCACTATCAAAACACATTTATGTGATGAGATTCAAATTTAAAAAATTAAAGGTAATAACAAGGTAATGAATTACTATATAACAAATTTCTGGCACGTAATTTGATTTATATATAATACCAAGGCAATCTCAAACATATACTTGATCTCTTCAAGGTCAGCCAGGTCAAAAGCCTGGCTTTCATTTTTTTATCAGAACGGCCTGTAACCGATAATTTCTCTTACCTCCCTGACGGTCCTTGAAGCACTCTCCCTCGCCCTGACTGCCCCTTCCGTCACCACTTTTGCCATGTATTTTTTATCTGCCAGAATATCATTTATTCTTTCCCTGATCGGGGTAGTAACTTTTATTATGTCTTCAGCCAGCTGTTTTTTGAGATCTCCGTAACGGATTTCACATGAAGCATGTTTTTCGGTAAAGTAACTGACCGTTGACGGATCCGATACGGCTTTCATAATAGTAAACAGGTTCTCAACCGGTTCGGATGGTTTCTGGTTGGCAGCTGTGGGCCCTGTGTCGGTTACAGCCCTCATGACTTTCTTTCTGATATCCTGGGGGGTATCGGAAAGGAAAACACCATTCCCCTCACTTTTGCCCATTTTCCCGGTACCGTCAAGACCAGGTATTTTTAAAAGCTGTTTTCCGAAATTATAAGCGTCAGGCTCAGGAAAATAATCAACATCATACATCATGTTGAACCTGCGGGCAAATCTCCTTGTCATCTCGAGATGCTGCTCCTGGTCCTTCCCGACAGGAACCTTATGAGCCTTATGTATTATAATATCGGCTGCCATAAGTACGGGATATGTCAATAATCCTGCATTAATATTATCAGGTTGCTTCCTGACCTTTTCCTTGAATGAGGCTGTCCTTTCAAGCTCTCCCACATAAGCATTCATGTTGAGCAAAAGATACAGCTCAGTCACTTCAGGAACATCGCTCTGAATAAAAACTGTGGCAATTTCAGGGTCAATACCGCATGCCAGATATTCGGCCAGGACCTGTCTGATATTACCATGAAGGTCTAAGGGTTTCGGGTGGGTGGTAAGAGCATGGTAATCTGCAATAAAGAAAAAGCATTTGTTCTCTTTCTGCATCTTCAGAAAATTTTTTAATGCACCGAAATAATTCCCAAGGTGCAGATTACCCGTCGATCGAATGCCGCTTACAACTGTATCCATATCCATCAATAATAAGTTCCCGCAAAGCTACTCCTTTTTTCCAAAATCATGATTGCAGCGAACAGGATTATCCCTGAGCAGAAATTTCCGGCAACCATGTTCTGTGTGCAATCAGGGAGCAACTGCAGAGGCAGTTCCGGGTTAGAAGAAATCGACGGGAAAGTTGTACCTTAGCCTGATTAAAATACCAAGGCCATGGAATCAACAAGACAGAAAAAAGTATCAAGGTTAATTCAGAAAGAACTGGCTGAAATATTTCTCAAAAAAGGAAATGAGCTTGCCCCGGGTAAATTGATATCTATAACAAAGGCGCGGATAAGTCCCGACCTCTCTTACGCAAAAATCTATATAAGCGTTTTCCCCACGGTTAATCAGGATGAAATTCTTCATTCCATCCAGGAACACTCATCTAAAATAAGGTTTGAGCTTGGTCATAAAGTCAGAACCCAGCTCAGGATTGTTCCGGAAATTCAATTTTTCATTGACGACAGTCTTGATTATATTGATAAAATTGACAAGTTATTGAAAACCTGATTCGTATGCAATATGAACCGATAAAAGGCAAGCTTGGAATATTTTTCGCCGGGCCCCTGTTTTTAAGAAAAATCCTCTATTTTTTACTCGATCTGCTCCTTTTAAGGACCTGGCATGTAAAAAAGGCCCTGAAAACTATTTCTTCGAAACTCCCGCCCGACGCATTTATACTTGATGCAGGATCAGGCTTTGGGCAGTATACATGGCGAATGAGCCGGAAAAACAGACTATGGAAGATAAGAGCCATTGATATCAACAGTGTACATGTAAAGGACTGCAATGATTTCTTCATGAAAACAGGTTTATCTGACAGGATAAAATTCGAAACTGCCGATCTTACTGAACTGAAGGAATCTGACAGGTACGACCTTATCCTTTCAGTCGATGTAATGGAACATATTAAAGAGGATGTAATGGTTTTAAGAAATTTCTATCAGGCATTGAAAAACAATGGCTTTATTCTTATCTCCACACCTTCCGATAAGGGAGGATCCGATGTTCACGACAGTGAAGATCATTCTTTTATCGACGAGCACGTCAGGGATGGTTACGGAGTCGAAGAAATAACCGGTAAATTATCCGAAGCAGGGTTCAGTGAAATAGAAGCCCTCTATACTTATGGCAAACCGGGTCAGATTTCCTGGAAGCTTTCGATGAAATATCCCGTAATAATGCTTAACACCTCGTACCTGTTCTTTATATTACTCCCTGTTTATTACATGATTGTTTTCCCTGTTTCTTTTATTCTTAACTTTTATGATCTTTACGGGAACCATAAAACAGGCACCGGATTACTGGTAACTGCAAGAAAGAAAGACAAGTGAAACTTTCGTTGTACATAGCCAAAAGGTATCTTTTTGCGAAGAAATCGCGGAATGCAATTAACATTATTTCTGCCGTTTCTGTTGCCGGGGTTGCCGTCGGAACCATGGCTCTTATAATAGTACTCTCTGTCTTTAATGGCCTGGAGACGATGGTTCGCTCCATCTTTAATACTTTTGATCCCGATCTGAGGATCACTGTTAGGGAAGGGAAGACTTTTATCCCTGACAGTTCGTCCCTTAATCTTCTTTCGTCAGTCGGAGGTGTATCATGCTATGCCCTCTCGCTTGAAGAAAATGCATTACTGAAATATGGCGACAGAGAGTATATTGCCACTATAAAAGGGGTGGATGAAAACTATGACCTTGTTTCGGGAATTGACAGTTCGTTGTGGGATGGCGAATTCATACTGACAGCTGATAACGGAAGGCCTTATGCTATACCGGGAATCGGAATTGCAAATTATCTTGGACTCAGGATTAATTTTATGACCCCTCTGAATATTTATGTGCCCCGGAGGACCGGTTCCGCCTCACTCGATCCTGAAAATGCTTTTGTGAGGAGGTATATTTATCCCTCAGGAATATTCCAGGTTGAGCAGGAATATGATTCGAAATATGTATTTGTACCTCTGGCTTTTGCCAGGGAACTTCTGGATTACCAGGATGAGGTCAGTTCAGTTGAGGTACGTTTTAAAGGAGAGGCCGATCCTGAAAAAACAGAGAAGGATGTCGGCAGAATTTTCGGCGACCGTTTTCTTGTTCAGAACAGGTATGAACAACAGGAGATCTTCTATAAGGTTATGCGCTCTGAACGACTTGCCATTTTCCTTATCCTGTCGCTGATACTGATAATTGCCTCATTTAACATTATCGGTTCCCTTACAATGCTTATCATTGAAAAAGAAAGGGATATTGAAATTCTTAAAAGCCTTGGAGCCGATAATGATCTGATAAGAAAGATATTTATTTTTGAAGGCTGGTTCATTTCCATTTTAGGCGCAGTAGTGGGCCTCTTTCTGGGATTCGTTGTATGCTGGCTGCA
Source organism: uncultured Bacteroidales bacterium (assembly GCA_963736675.1). Classification (GTDB taxonomy): domain Bacteria; phylum Bacteroidota; class Bacteroidia; order Bacteroidales; family VadinHA17; genus LD21. The sequence goes on along the minus strand of CAVTPT010000001.1, from coordinate 188,149 downwards.
ACAGACTTATGGCATTGTAAAGCTCCAGAGCGAATCCCTGATAATGGATGCGTATCCTGTTGTGCTGAAGATAAAAGACTTTGTAATCGTACCTGCAACAGTATTAATGATAGGATACTGGGCTGCCTGGTACCCTGTAAGATTTCTGACAAGAAAGTATCTTAGCAATGAAAAGAAATAAAACATCTTCCTGATGAGACGGTGCCTGTTTTCGATGTTAATTCTGCTGCTTCTGGTTGCCGTATCCTGTTCAGGACGAAAGAGCAAAGCTGAGCACAGGGGTATTATCCCCGAAGATGATCTGGTTTCTATTCTGTCGGACGTATATATTGCAGACGGGATCCTGACAATACCCAAAATCAGGCTATATTATATGCAATCCGATTCTCTTTCACCATACAAAGATATAATTGAGAATTATGGATACACAAAGGATCTTATGGATAAGACCCTGAGGTTCTATTTTGTGAAAAGGCCGGGTAAGCTTATCGGAATTTACGATAAGGTGCTCAGCCATTTAAGTGAGCTGGAATCGAGGTACCAGAACGAAATGCCGGTTGCTGAACAGAAGAGAGGCAGTCTGTGGGCAGGCAGAAGCTTTTACATTATCCCCGGCCGGATAAGCGAAGATACTGTTTCGTACAGTGTTGTAATCAGAAGACCCGGGAATTATACACTTCAGTATACGCTGGCCCTGTTCCACGATGATCAGACACCCGATCCACGTCAGGGATTCTATTTCGTCCATCCTGACAGCCTTTATACAGGCAAACGTCACTATTTTACCAGCTTACCTTACATTAAAGATGGTCGCCCTCACAGGTATAGCGTCAGGCAGGCTATCAACACCAGTCAGCCCGTGATTCTGAGGGGATGGTTTGTTAATCACGCGGACCTGTCTCCTGAAATATCAAGGCATCAGATTATTGAGGATATAACATTGACGCACTCTATACTTCGCAAATGAGGAGGTTATCTGCTCAATTCATATTCACAAATACCGGAGAACCTCTTAAGCGGGGTGTTATAACAGTCGGCGACGATGGGCGAATTCAGTCTGTTGAAGATACAAATGGTTTACTCCGGGAGACTTCGTCGGTAGAGTTCTATAACGGGATAATCATCCCCGGATTCGTAAATTGCCATTGCCATCTCGAACTTTCGCATCTTAAAAACTCCATTCCACGAAAATCCGGACTGCCTGAATTTATAAAAATGGTCCGTAACGGCAGGGAGGTCAACGCTCCTGAAAAAGAAAAATCTACCTCTTCTGCAGATAATGAAATGTTTAATGAAGGGATAGTGCTTTGTGCCGATATATGTAATACTTCCGATACATTTAACTTAAAGAAAAAGAGCAGGATCAGATATATTAACCTGCTTGAAGTATTTGGCATCGATCCTGAGAAAGCCGGGAAAAGAATGGACGAGATATTTAAGGTCTCCGAAGAAGCCACCGAAGCCGGACTACCATGGTGGTTCGTACCTCATTCAGCCTATTCGGTGTCACTCCCCCTTTTCCGTCTTTTGGGAAGATACTCCCCTGAAAACAAGATCACCTCAATCCATTTTATGGAGTCGGAAGCTGAATCGGAATTCCTCGAAAGTCATTCCGGCCCGATAATGGACTCATATCTGGAATCAGGCCTGCTCCAATCCCGTCCCGATACTGTTCACTCCCACGAGTCAGTTGTTCTTGAAGAAATAAATACCCCGGGAACCCTGATACTCGTCCATAATACATATGTCAGGAAAGAGACAATCAGAAATCTTAAGAAAAGGAAGAATCTCTTCTGGTGTCTCTGCCCGGTCTCAAATCTGAATATCGAAGGCAGGATGCCACCTCTGGATATCCTTACCGGGGAGGATTGTGAGATAGTGATCGGAACCGACAGTCTTGCCTCCAACGGGCGCCTGAGTATTCTTAACGAATTAAAGACCCTTCAGTCTTTTTTTCCTGATATTACCCTTGAGAAGCTTGTCAGGTTCTCAACAGTTAATGGCGCCAGGGCTTTGGGCGAAACAGGGAATTACGGTACAATAACCACGGGTAAAAAACCGGGGTTAATTCTTCTTGATAATCTGGATCTTATTAACCTCAGACTATTGCCGGGTACAACAGCGGCGAGATTAATATAAGGGCGCTACTGATATTGTCTGTCCCGGATAACCGATAAAGTAAGATCTTAATTAATTAAATACTAATTTTGCCTCCTGTATAAAGGAGTGCAACATGGCGACGTTTCTGTTTGATAAGATAATTTTCGGACCTGTAAGCAGCAGGAGGCTTGGTGTTTCATTGGGGATTAATCTTCTGCCTGCCACAAAAAAGGTATGCAATTTTAATTGCATTTATTGTGAGTGCGGATGGACACACGAAATTAAAAAAGCTGATGCATTTTTCCCTTCGCGCGAGGTTGTGTATAAAGCGCTTGATCTTAAGCTATCAGAAATGAGCGAACAGCAACAGCGACCCGATGTAATTACCTTTGCCGGGAACGGGGAACCAACACTTCATCCTGACTTTCCGGGTATTATCGACGATTCCATCGAACTGAGAAACAAATACTTCCCCGGGACCAAAATTGCCGTGCTGTCAAATTCAACTACCATTACAATCCCTGGAATCAGGGAGGCCCTGCTCAAAGTTGAAATGAATATTTTAAAACTGGATTCCGGATTTGATCTGACAGTTAAGGTCCACAATCAACCCAGGGTGAACGTTAAGGTTACTGAACTGATAGAAAATCTGAAAAAATTCAACGGACAGCTGATCATTCAGACACTTTTTCTGCGTGGGATCCATAATGGCCGGGTTATTGACAATACAACGCCGGATGAGCTTGAAGCGTGGTTGAAAGCAATCAACATCATCAGACCTGCAGAAGTGATGATATATACCATCTCACGGGATACCCCTGATGGCGGTATCCTGAAAAAAGTACCTCTCAGCGAGCTGAAAGATATCGCCGGACAGGTCAGGAAGCTGGGTATTAAAACACAGGTTTCGGGCTGAACTTGAGAGAGAACAATAATATAGTAATATGCCCTCTTGACTGGGGATTGGGACATGCAGGACGGATGACGGTTCTGGCAGACCGGTTTCTGAAAATGAATAACAGAGTCATAATTGCTGCAGCCGATTCACTCCTCCCATTTTTCAGGAGTGAATTACCAGGAGTGACCTGTATCAGTTTTCCAGGATTTAAACCCAGGTATTCAGGGGTGTTCCCCCAGTATCTTGTACTTTTCCTGCAGATTCCCATGTTGCTCTACCATTCAGTCAGGGAACATTTCATGCTCAGAAAGATCATTCACGACTTCTGTGTAGACATAGTTATCAGCGACAATCGATTCGGGCTCTGGAACAAAAGTGTAAAAACAGTATATGTAACTCATCAGATCAGGATCCCCTTTCCGAAATTTTTAAGAGTCTTTGAATTTATCGGGATTTTTCTTCACCGTGAGATCATCAGGAAGTACTCCTATTGCTTTATTCCTGATCTTCCGGGCGAAATTAACATCTCCGGAAGACTCTCGCACGGGCTCAGGCTCCCATTAAATACCATGTACACCGGACTATTGTCAAGGTTTGCGGGTCTGGGAACACATGAGAAGACAAAAATTCCGGATAATGATTATACTGTCCTGATCCTTTCGGGGCCCGAACCGCTTAAGACCCTGTTTGAAAATAAACTGACCTCCATATTTAAAGATAAGGATGAGGCACTGGTAATTCTGGAGGGGAGACCAGGAACCGGATCAGGCATTTCCTCAACGGGAAAAATAATAAAATACGGGCATCTGCCTTCTCATGAAATGAGAGACATATTAAAAGGGAGCAGGAGTATTATCACCCGCGGAGGGTATTCTACAATAATGGAGCTTATTACCCTGGGGTGCAGTGCATTGCTAATCCCTACACCAGGACAGACAGAGCAGGAATATCTTTCAGATTATCTTTCCGCGAAAGGATGGTTCACAACTATCGTACAGAACCGGTTTGACAGGTTTACTGAAATACCTGCCAATATTCAGACTCTTCCCGATATAATAAATGAGAGTAAGATCCTGCTGGAGAAGGCTCTTGATGAGGTCTTAAAAGATTAAAACAACCCCGGCCATACCTGCCAGCCCTGCCAGATACCCGGTAAATACCTGAGATGGAGTATGTCTGTTTAGCTGAAGGCGAGACGAAAGTATCAATCCTGATACTATTATTACTCCTGCCAGATAATATGTGAGAGGGACATACATCCTTACCGAAAGTATTAAAACGAGTGCAGTAAGTGCCCCTGCGGCAATGGAATGGATGGAGATTTTGTACCAGAAATTTATGATTGTGGCAGCCAGGGTAAGAAAAAAAGTGGCAAAAATGAACGACTTGATAAAGAAAGGTATCTGAAACCTGAGGAAAATGAATGCTGTTATCGCATAGAGAAGTGAGTTGATAAGCAACGGAACGGTTCTTTCTTTCCTTTCATTAATACTATAAGAGCTGATCATCCCTCTGAGTCTGAAAAAAGGCAGTAATGACAAAGGGACAAACACATTGTTGGTGAGGAGCAGCAGGAATATTATTTTTTTGATCGGGAAAGGCAGATATCCTAACAGAGTCGGGGCTGAAAAGAGTATCATCATGCCATAAAGCGGCATCAGCAATGGATGAAAACCAATTGATATTGCTCTTGCCAGTTTATTACCTGTTCCGGAAGCATTTTCAGATGGCATCAGATCTCCTTTCTTAATCTAGCAACCTGGATATTAAGCTGTTCTCTGTATTTGGCTACTGTACGGCGTGCAATCTGGTAACCCTTCTCCTGAAGTATCTCTGTGAGACGTTCATCGGTCAGCGGCCTTCTCTTTTCCTCATTCTCAATACAATCCTGCAGTATCCTTTTTATTTCGCGTGTCGACACCTCTTCTCCGCTGTCGGTCTGAAGCCCTTCAGAGAAAAAGAACTTAAGAGGGAATATCCCAAAATGAGTCTGAATATATTTACTGTTGGCCACTCTTGAAACTGTCGAAATATCAAGGCCGGTCATCTCGGCAACATCTTTCAGGATCATTGGTTTAAGCCTGGTCTCATCCCCGTCGATGAAATATTCCTGCTGATATTCGAGGATTGCATTCATGGTCAGGAGTAATGTATTCTGGCGCTGTCGTATTGCATCAATGAACCATTTGGCTGATTCAATTTTTTGCTTTACAAAAAGGACTGCATCCTTCATCTCTTTTTTATGGGTCTTATTCCTGCTGTATTCATGAAGCATCTCGTTGTATGATGAACTGAGCCTCAGTTCAGGGAGATTCCTCGAATTAAGATGAAGATCAAATCCGTCTTCTGTCAGTTCAAGAATAAAATCAGGCACGATAGTCTGAGCACCCTTACTGAAAGAATCGTTGTAAACGCTGCCGGGTTTGGGATTTAGTTTAAGGATCTCATCGATCGATGTTTTCAGATCACTCTCGGTAATCCCCATTTTGGCAATGATCTTATCATAATGCCTCTTCGAGAACTCATCAAAATAAAGATCCAGAATATTATAAGAGAGTTTGACCGGATAAAATGACCTGTCCTTTCTGGCAAGCTGTATCAGGAGACATTCTCTCAGCGATCTTGCTCCCACCCCTGAAGGATCAAGGTCCTGAATTATCTCAAGTACCTCTTCAAGCTCCTTCTCAGTAGTGGTTACATTCTGGAGGAAAGCAAGGTCATCCACTATGTTCGCCAGTTCGCGCCTCAGGTAACCATCCTCATCAATGTTCCCGAGGATGTATTCTCCCAGTACTTTTTGTTTTTCTGTCAGGTCCCTTAATCCCAGTTGTGATTCGAGATGTTCATGAAATGATGAACCTACCGAGAAAGGTATTTCACTCCTTTTTTCTTCATCCCTGCTGTAATTATTTGACTGAAGACGGTATTCGGGGATCTCATCATCCTCTATATAATCGTCGAGTGTGAATTCCTCCTGGTCCTTATCTTTTTCTTCATACTCTTCTTCTCCAATCTCCTCCGGATCCTTAATCTCATCTTCATCGGAGCCCTCTTCCAGTGCCGGATTCTCTTCCAGTTCTTTCTTTATCCTCTGCTCAATCTGCAAGGTAGGTATCTCCAGCAGCTTGATCATCTGGATCTGCTGAGGAGAGAGTTTCTGCAGCAATTTTTGCTGTAAATTTTGCTTGAGCATTACCACCTTGTGTCGGGTTATCCGGTAATTATACTAAAACTCTGCATTTCTGGGGGTCCTCGGGAAAGGGATCACATCCCTGATGTTAGACATTCCGGTTACAAAAAGCATCAGCCTTTCAAAACCCAGTCCGAATCCGCTATGTGGAGCCGATCCGAATTTCCTCGTCTCAAGATACCACCAAAGGTCTTTTTCAGGAAGCTTTAATTCTTTTATCCGTGCAATAAGCTTATCATAATCCTCTTCCCTCTGGGATCCTCCAATTATTTCTCCTATTCCGGGGAACAGAACATCCATGGCTTTTACTGTTTTACCATCGTCGTTCTGTTTCATATAGAACGCTTTGATCTCTTTCGGATAATTAATAAGTATCACTGGTTTTTTAAAATGCTCCTCGACAAGATATCTTTCATGTTCTGCCTGCAGGTCACGGCCCCATCCCACAGGGAATTCCCACTTTTTGTCCGAAGCTGTCAGTATCTCAACAGCCTCAGTGTAGGTTAACCTTACAAACTCATTATCCTTTACAAAACTGAGCCTTTCAAGGAGGTTCCTGTCAATCATTTTGTTTAAGAAACCCAGATCGTCCTGGCAGTTTTCCAGTGCGTAACTTATAAGATATTTGACAAAGTCCTCTGCAAGGTCCATGTTATCTGTAAGTTCATAGAATGCCATTTCAGGTTCTATCATCCAGAACTCGGCCAGATGACGCGGAGTATTTGAGTTTTCGGCTCTGAATGTGGGGCCGAATGTATAAATATCACCCAGCGACATGGCTCCAAGTTCTCCTTCGAGCTGTCCCGAAACAGTAAGGTTCGTCTCTTTGCCAAAAAAATCATTCCCGAAGTCAACCGAACCCTGTTCGTTTAATGGTATCTTTTTCAGGTCGAGAGTAGTAACATGAAACATCTCTCCTGCTCCCTCACAATCGCTTCCCGTTATAATGGGTGTATGAAGATAACAGAAACCTCTGTCGTTGAAATACTTATGTATGGCAAAAGCCATTGCATGACGGATTCTGAAGACTGCACCAAAGGTATTTGTCCTGAAACGCAGATGTGCATGCTCTCTTAGAAATTCCATTGAATGACCCTTCTTCTGGAGAGGATAGAGCTCCGGATCACATTTACCGAGAATGTCAATAGCATTTGCATTGATCTCAATATTCTGACCCTGCCCCTGCGATTCGACCACTTTCCCGGTTACCGCGATACAGGCACCTGTTGTTATATCCTTCAGCAACTCATCAGAAAAAGAAGCCGGGTCGGCTACTATCTGAATATTGTTAATTGTTGATCCGTCATTAAGGGCAATGAATGATATATTCTTATTCCCCCTCTTTGTTCTTACCCATCCCTTTACAAGAATATCCGATCCGACCTCCGGTGAGGCAAGCAGCTCTTTTATTTTTATCCTTTTCATGCTAAAAAAAATTATCCGCCCAAAAATAATAAATTGTTATTCGCAAAGTTCCATTAATTGTGCATTATTTTATTCAGGGTGATTATCAATGTCATTATGATCAACTATCTTTTTAAACTTTTATTATAATATGGCACTATTTTTGTGCCCTATACCCCTCTTTTTCAGATTCTTTGAACTGTCTTCATAATAATCCCGAACTTTTTAAGTTTTTAATTTAATGAATAACACCTCTTTCTGCAATTGGTTTGATTATTGATAAAATCTGAATAACTTTGAGTAATAAACTGAAATCTGTAAAAAACTATGGAAGAATCCAAAAAAATGATAGTTGTGCCATGGGATTTCACTCATGTAGCAGAACATGCACTGGCTCATGCGGTTAAAATTGGCCGTATGGTCGGGAATGATATCTGTCTTTTACATATCATAGATTCGGGTATTAAGGCCAGGGATGAGGGGGGAAAAAGAGCTCTTTTACGTAAAATAGCTGATGAAAACAGCAGGAAGTACAATTTCAGTATCACTTCCGAGATCGTAAAGGGTTCGATCTTTACATCTATTGCTGATTATTTAAACAGAAAAGATGGCAGCCTTGTCAGCCTGGCAGTTATGGGTACTCACGGTATGAAAGGGATGCAGAAGCTTACAGGTAGCTGGGCTCTGAAGGTTCTCGTAAAATCAAAAGTGCCGTTCATTGTTATTCAGGATCCTCCTGCTGACCAGGATCGTTACCATAATATAGTTTTTCCGATAGATTTCAGGACCGAGAATAAGGAAAAGCTGAACATGGCTATTTTTATGGGAAAATATTTTGACTCCAAAGTTCATATCCTGAAGAATAAAACGACCGACAGGGCGCTTTTAAAGGCAACAAATATTAACCTGAATTTTGCCATTAAATATCTTACTCAGAATAGTATAGATTACGAGATCCATGAAGTTCCGAAAGGCAGGTTTGCACAGCAGACAATCGACTTTGCCCAGAAAACAAATGCGGATCTTATCCTTGTGGTAACTACAAAAAATATCACTCTTGCCGACTATATGATAGGTGCATCGGAGCAATATATCATAGCTAACAGTTCAAAAATACCTGTCTGCTGTGTTAATCCGAAAGCATCGTTTGCCAAAGTCGGGCAGTTTATGTACGGATAACAGCTTTTACCAAAACCTGAGGAAATCTTCAGGAACTGACAGGATTCATCCATACCAGCTGGGCATCAATATTCTTGCTAAGCTGGTATTTTCTTATATGTTTAGCCAGAGGTTCTCCAACTATTTCGATGTTGTTCAGATCGGAGGTCCCCATATTGGTCTGTGCACAGAAGTTAAGATACCCGACTTTGGCAAAGTCGATTCCCATCAGTTCTATCCCCACCCTGTCAGCTGCGAGCCAGTCGGTACTGGCAACACAGATCCGGTGGTTGACCGGTGTCCCGTTATTGGGGCCATTACCCTCCATCCCTTCATAACCGTCAATAATGGCAAGATCGGGATGAAGGCGGGGAGCCAGTGCATAAAGGTTATAGTTAATACCCCGGTAACCGCTGCCATGAACAATCGGCTTATCAATTTTTGCACCCTGTTTGCGGTCGGCCCCATAAGTAAAACCCGCGTCTTTTATCGGAGCCCCAAATACTATATTTTTCAGCGATAGCGTGGCAACTGCCCTGTCGTGCGTTTTCATACGGGCTACTGAAACAACATATGAATCACTACTGAGAAGCATGCCTGATACCCTGACCGGATGAGGCCGGAAGTCCTTTTCATCAAATACATAAACGATCTCGACCTTATCCTGGTCAAGGTCAATAGCTTTTACCTTATATTTATCAATTAACCTGAAATATCCGAAATTACTGAAGCCGTCAAATGTTGGTCCTGCAGCACACGATTCTGCAATCACAACATTTTTAAGTTTGTTTATCGATTTGAGAAATTCAAGTACCCCCTCAAGGGTATCAGCATGAGTGGATGCCAGCTGAATATCGATGGAAACATTATTTGGTTTTAGTACAACAAGTTTATCCCCGATTGCCTGCCTGATCTGGTCCGAAAAAGGCTGCAGCGACCGAAAAACAATATCTGCCCTGCTTTCCCCGGTGGTAAGAGCAACCTGAGATGCAAATGACTGTTTGCTTTCAAAAGATGCAAGCGATTTTAACGGATTTAAATAAGCCAGTGCCACACCTCCCATAAGGGATGTTCTTACAAAACTCCTGCGGTTAATAGTTTTCATAATTGCCTCCTTTGGTTATCATGATAAAAATACATATTTTGTAATAATCCCGGATATGCTATTTATGATGTCTGTAAAATCCTGCAGGCTGATATTTTGCAGATGAATCTCCAATCCTTTATCTTAGCCCGTATTATTCAGAACCGACAAGTTGCATTATGTCTATTGTAGTTAAGGGAGTTACAAAATTTTACGGAGAACAGAAAGCTCTTGATGACGTATCATTTGAAGTCAGGTCAGGGGAGATCGTAGGATTTCTGGGACCCAACGGCGCAGGGAAATCAACTATGATGAAGATCATCACCGGTTTTATTCCGGCATCATCGGGATCTGTTCTGGTAAACGGACATGAAGCCGTGACCGAAAGCCTTGAGATAAGAAGGATAACCGGCTATCTGCCTGAAAACAACCCGCTCTATCCCGAAATGTATGTCAGTGAATACCTTGACTTTGCAGCTTCATTTTATCTTACTGCCGCTGAAAGGAAAATATCGGTTAAAGAGATAATTTCTGTAACCGGACTTACCCTGGAGCAGAACAAAAAGATCGGAGCCCTTTCAAAAGGCTACCGGCAAAGGGTCGGACTTGCCCAGGCCCTTATCCACAAACCTGATGTTTTGATTCTTGACGAGGCTACAACAGGTCTCGATCCTAACCAGATAGTTGAAATAAGAAACCTTATCAGGGAGACCGGCAAAGAAAAGACAGTGATGCTGTCGACTCATATTATGCAGGAAGTTGAAGCAATTTGCGACAGGGTAATTATAATTGATAAAGGAATAATTGTTGCCAATGAGGAAAAGAGCCGGATCTACTCTACGATCAACCAGGCGAAACAGGTGATTCTCGTTGAATTTGACAGGGAGATTGACGATGTATTATTGCCTGCCGCCACTAACACCGTGAAAGCAGGTCGCATTAAACCCAATACATGGCTTATTGAGGCTGATGGGGATGAGGACATCCGTCCTGCTATTTTCTCATTTGCGGTTAAAAATAACCTTACAGTGCTGGCGATGCAAAAAAAGGAGAGTAATCTTGAAGAAGTATTCAGGCATCTGACACAGAACTGACATTTTTATAATCCGATTTTTTTTATTTCTTTTGCATTATTAAATCTGGTGGAAAGATTTGTTCTGATTGCAACCACAGGAAAAAATGCTAAAACAGTTAATTCCGGTCCCTTTCAGTAACCCAGTCTTCCCATCTTTTGTTGAACTCTTAAATTTGTTATTATGGGATACTTATTTACATCCGAGTCAGTTTCAGAGGGACACCCCGACAAAGTAGCCGATCAGATCTCCGATGCCCTTCTTGATGAATTTCTCCGGTGGGATCCGGAATCAAAAGTTGCTTGTGAGACATTCGTAACAACCGGACTTGTTGTTTGCGGAGGAGAAGTCAGAACCGAAGGTTGGGTAGACGTCCAGGAAACTGCCCGCCGGGTGATAAGGAATATAGGTTACACCAAAGCTGAATACCGGTTTGATTGTGATTCATGTGGTGTTATCTCGACAATTCATGAACAATCATCTGACATTAACCAGGGCGTTGTCCGTGAGAAACCCGAAGAGCAGGGGGCAGGCGATCAGGGAATGATGTTTGGCTATGCATGCCGCGAAATGGATAATTACATGCCTCTGAGCAGTGAGCTCTCACACCGGTTGCTTCAGGAACTTGCTGATATAAGACGTGAAGGGAGATATATGAAATACCTGAGGCCTGACAGTAAATCGCAGGTCACAATAGAGTATGATGATGACAACAAGCCCCTCCGTATAGATACAATCATAATCAGTACGCAGCATGATGAGTTTGTCCTTCCGAAAGATAAGACCCATAAGGCTGAAAAAGAGGCTGAAAAGGAGATGCAGGAAAAAATCAGAGAGGATATTAACAAGGTATTGATCCCGCGTGTCAGAAAGATCCTTCCTGCAAGGATACAAAAACTCTTTACCGGCGATATGAGACTCCTTATAAATCCGACCGGTAAGTTTGTCATAGGAGGTCCCCATGGTGATACAGGCCTTACAGGCCGTAAAATAATAGTAGATACTTATGGCGGTCACGGAGCTCATGGCGGAGGAGCCTTTTCAGGCAAGGACTCTTCAAAAGTTGACAGATCGGCCGCATATGCAGCGCGCCATATAGCTAAAAACATTGTAGCTGCCGGTGTTTGCGACCAGGCTCTCATCCAGGTAGCATATGCGATCGGAGTGGCTGAGCCGGTTGGCTTATATGTAAATACATACGGTACTGCCAAAGCTAAAGACGCTGAAGGAAATACCCTCCACGACGGAGAGATTGCCGCCAGGATAAAAAAGCTTTTTGACCTTCGTCCTTATGCAATAATCAACAGATTCGGCCTGAAAAATCCGGTGTTTCTTCCGACAGCATCGTACGGACATTTCGGACGCGATACTGTAACCAGAGAAGTAGAGGTTTATTACGAGGTGCCCGGAAGTAAGCCAATGGCAACAAACGGTAACGGGAGAAAAGTGTACCTGAAGAAAGTTGAGTTCTTCGCCTGGGAAAAACTCGATTATGTTGATAAAATAAAAAAGGCCTTCGGCATATAATTTCAGAAAGAAGCTTTCACAATTTTTGCAATATTGTCGGCCCGGCCCAGGGTATAATAGTGAATCCCGGGGACACCCTCTTTTATGAGCTCTTTTGACTGCATTACTGCCCATTCGATCCCGGCTTCGCGGGCTTCATGGTCGCTTTTGCATTTTTGGAGAGCCGATACAAGATCATCAGGCATGTCGATATGAAAAGTCTGAGGCAACAGATTAATATCATTCAAGGCTGAGACAGGCTTTATCCCTGCAATTATGGGAACATCGATACCAAACTGCCTGCATTCATCCCTGAATCTGAAGAATTTTTTGTTGTCGAAAAACATCTGTGTCACAATGTAACCTGCTCCGGCATCAACTTTCTTTTTCAGGTTCATCATGTCAACCCTCCGGTTAGGAGCTTCAAAATGTTTTTCCGGATACCCTGCCACCCCGATGCAAAACGATGTAGGGGCTGCATCCTCAAGATTATCTTCGAGATACTTTCCGTTATTCATATTCACAATTTGCTGAATAAGCTCATACGTATGTGAATAACCTTCTTTTTCGGGGATAAAGGTGCGGCTCCCCCTGGGAGGATCTCCCCTTAATGCCAGCACATCGTCGATACCAAGAAAATTCATCTCGATAAGAACATTCTCAGTCTCTTCCCTGGTAAACCCTCCGCAAAGTACATGGGGAACCACCGGGATATTATACTTGTACTTTACTGCTGCAGCCAGTGCGATAGTCCCCGGCCTTTTTCTGACAGTCCTTTTCTCCAGGAGACCGTCAGGTCTTTCCCTGTATACTGTCTCATTACGGTGGGAGGTAAAGTTAATATAGGCAGGACTAAACTCCATTAGCCTGTCAATTGTCGAATAGACCTTTTCTATACTGTGCCCTTTCAGCGGGGGTAATAATTCAAAGGTAAATAAGGGCGCCTTTGAATTTTTTATCTTGTCAAGTACACTCATATTAAATTATTATAAGTTCGGGGCAAGCCATTTTGTCATCTCTTCAACACTCATTTTCTTCCGTGCTGCATAATCCTGCAACTGGTCCGCTCCTATCTTCCCAATATTGAAATAAGAGGATCCCGGGTGGGCAAAGAGATATCCGCAAACTGAAGCAGGCGGATTCATTGCATAATTTTCAGTCAGGCTTACTCCTGTCAGCTTTTCAGCATCAAGAAGGTTAAATATTATTTGTTTTTCAGTATGATCAGGGCATGCGGGATAACCGGGCGCCGGCCTGATACCCCTGTATTTAATCTTGAACAGGTCATCAGCAGTCAGATTTTCGTCAGGCTCGTAACCCCAGTAATCCTTTCTGACTTGCTCGTGCAACAATTCAGCCGCAGCTTCAGCTAATCTGTCACTGAGTATCCTGATCATGATTATGGCATAATCATCGTCTGAGTACTTTTTGATGGCCTCATGATCAGGCTCGGCTGTCACAACAAAGACTCCGGCATGATCCGTCAGCCCCGACGACTCAGGTGCAACATAATCTGAAAGTGAAAGGTTAAAAGCGCCCTTGTCTTTCTGTTCCTGGGTCCTCAGAAACCTTAGCACCGCCCTGGTCTCTTTCATCGTTTCATCCGTAAACAATTTTACATCGTCATCAGAGGATGCAGCCGGAAATATTCCCAAAACGCCGCTGGCTTTTAATAGTTTCTCATCTATAATCCTGTCAAGGTAGTCGCGGGCATCGTTAAAAAGTTTTTTTGCTTCACTCCCCTTAACGGGATCATCAAAAATTGCAGGATATTTTCCCGAAATTTTCCAGGCAAAAAAGAAAAATGTCCAGTCTATATATTTTATCAGTTCAGCCAGGTCGAACTCTTTGATCAGGTGAATGCCCGGTTTTACAGGAACAGGTAACGTCAGGCTCTTCCAGTCGGTAATAAGTTTGTTCTTTCTTGCTTCTTCGAGAGGTAGTATTTTTCGTATGATATGCCTTGCATTATGCTCTTCCCTCAACCTGTCATATTTCTCCCTGAAACTTTTGACAAAGCTGCTGTTGTCCTTCTGAAGCAGCGAAGAGATCACCCCCGCAGCCTTGGATGCATCTTTGACGTGAACCACTGCATTATTATAAACCGGAGCTATCCTGACAGCAGCATGAATCTCCGAAGTAGTCGCACCACCTATCAGAAGCGGTATTTTGAGATCTCTTCTCTTCATTTCCGAAGCAACGTGTACCATCTCTTCAAGCGAAGGCGTAATAAGACCGCTTAAACCGATAATATCTGCATTCTCCTTTATTGCAGTGTCAATAATCCTGTCGGCAGGCACCATCACTCCCAGATCAACAATCTCATAGTTATTACACGAAAGCACCACACCTACAATATTTTTGCCAATATCGTGAACGTCGCCCTTAACAGTGGCTAGTAACACCCTGCCGGCAATTTTCTTCTCTCCTTCTCCTCCTTCAGCTTCGATATACGGAGCGAGAGTCGTAACCGCTTTCTTCATCACCCTTGCACTCTTGACAACCTGGGGGAGAAACATCTTGCCCGAGCCGAAGAGATCACCTACCTCGTTCATCCCCTCCATAAGTGGTCCCTCAATTATTTCCAGCGAACGGGAGAAGAGAGACCTGGCTTCCTCAACATCCTGTGATATAAATTCATCGAGCCCCCTTATCAAAGCGTGTTTTATCCTTTCTGTCACAGGTAAGGAGCGCCATACATTAGCTTTCTCTTCTACCTTTCCCTCATTTTTAAGGTCCTCGGCGAATTTTACCAGCCGTTCGGTCGCATCTTTCCTCCTGTTTAATATAACGTCTTCGGTCAGCTGCAGCAGGTCGGAAGGTATCTCGCTGTAAACCTGGAGCATACCCGGATTAACGATTCCCATATCCAGACCAGCCTTAATAGCGTGGAACAGAAATGCCGAATGCATTGCTTCGCGTACCTTATCGTTGCCCCTGAAAGAAAATGAAAGGTTACTTATACCACCGCTGACTTTTGCATATGGAAGATTTTTCCTTATCCATTCTGTAGCCCTGATAAAGTTGACAGCGTAATTATTATGCTCATCTATTCCGGTGGCAACTGCCAGAACATTCGGATCGAAGATTATATCTTCCGCAGGAAAGCCTGCTTTCTCAGTAAGAAGCCGGTACGATCGTTCAGCAACTTCTATCCTTTTTTCATAAGTATCAGCCTGGCCTTTCTCATCGAACAGCATCACAACAGCTGCTGCCCCATATTTTCTAATTTTCGCGGCATGTTCAAGGAATGTCTGCTCACCTTCCTTCAGACTAATCGAGTTCACAATGGATTTACCCTGGATACATTTCAGGGCAGACTCAATAACGTTCCACCTCGACGAATCGATCATTAACGGGAGCTTTGCTATATCGGGCTCGGCCATGATGAGATTGACAAATTTCACCATTGCCTTTTCCGAATCCAACAGAGCCTCATCCATGCAGATATCAATTACCTGCGCCCCTCCTTCAACCTGGTTGCGGGCAATTGCAAGTGCCTCGCCATATTTTTCCTCCCTTATTAACCTGGCAAACTTCAGAGAACCCGAGACATTGGTTCTCTCTCCTATATTTACAAAATTTGTCTCAGGTGTAATAGTCAGGACCTCCAGTCCGCTAAGTCTTGTAAATCTATTAATTACAGGGATCTGCCGGGGATTGTATTTCTTTGCTGCTTCAGCGATCTTTTTTATATGCAGGGGAGTTGTTCCGCAACAACCTCCAATTATGTTAACCCAGCCTTCCTTCATAAAATCTTCTGCTACCTCAGCCATCATTTCTGCAGACTGATCATACTCACCGAACTGATTAGGGAGGCCTGCATTAGGATGGGCGGAAACATAGATCCCGGCCTTTCCCGACAGCTCTTCAACAAACGGCCGGAGTTGCTCAGCACCGAGAGCACAGTTAAGTCCTATGCTGAACAGAGGAAAATGGTTCACTGAAACCATGAAAGCCTCCAGAGTCTGTCCGGTCAATGTTCTTCCGCTTGCATCGGTAATAGTACCTGAAACCATTACCGGCAGTCTGATCCCTTTTTCGGCAAACACGGTATCAATTGCGAAAAGTGCAGCTTTGCTGTTAAGTACATCAAATATTGTCTCAACAAGAAGAATGTGCACTCCCCCGTCAATAAGCCCCCTTGCCTGCTCTGCATAGGCTTCAGCGAGTACGTCAAATGTAACGCTCCTTGCTCCGGGGTCATTTACATCCGACGACATGGAGGCTGTCCGGTTTGTAGGACCGAGCGAGCCGACTGCAAAATGAGATGTTGGGCTATCCGAATTCTCAAAAGCCATAATTGCCTCAACAGCCAGACGGGCAGAGCGATAATTCATATCGTATACCCACTTCTCCATACCATAATCAGCCATGGAGATCCTGTTTGCATTAAAGGTATTCGTCGTAATGAGGTCAGCTCCTGCTTCGAGGTACTTCATATGAATATCCCGGATAATATCAGGCCTGGTTATTGAAAGTAAATCATTATTCCCTTTCAGCAACTGCGGATGATCCCTGAACTGCTTCCCGCGATACTCTTCCTCCGGCAGCTTGTATTTCTGGATCATCGTACCCATAGCCCCGTCAAGGATCAGGATCCGCTTACGTATAATATTATCTGGATTTATATTCATATACCTCCTATGATCGGTACTGCGTCGTTCAAAATTTCTGCTAAAGTATTGTGCCACTCCGGTAAATCCAAACAATTGAACAAATTTTCGCATTTACGGCCCTTATTGCACATCAAAATCAACCATTTTCAGTACACCAGCATCCTTTAACCCCTAAAAACAGGTAATAGGGTCTTATTCCTTATAAGTTTAATCATTAAAAATATTTTTCAGTTACTTTTGCCTTTATAAACAGACAATACATGCAAAGCAATCTGGTCATCTATAACAGTCTTTCCAGGAAGAAAGAACTATTTGAACCACTCAATCCGCCATTTGTCGGCATTTATGTCTGCGGACCAACGGTTTACAGTGATGCACACCTTGGTCACGCACGACCTGCAATTACCTTTGATCTGCTTTACCGTTATCTGATGCACCTTGGATATAAGGTGCGCTACGTCCGGAATATTACTGATGTAGGACATCTTGAGAATGATGCTGATGAAGGCGAGGACAAAATAGAAAAGAGGGCCCGCTTAGAGCATATTGAGCCTATGGAGGTGGTACAAAAATACCTGAACACTTTCCTCCATAATATGGGCCAGCTGAATACTCTCAGCCCGTCAATAGAGCCAAGGGCATCAGGACATATAATTGAGCAACAGGAGTTTATAAAGATCCTTCTGGAAAAGGGGTATGCCTACGAAGTGAATGGTTCGGTATATTTCGATGTTGAAAAATATAACCTTAAATATAACTATGGGAAGCTGTCGGGGAGGGTTCTGGAAGAGCTTCTGGCAAATACACGGTCTCTTGACGGACAGGATGAAAAGCGGAATCCCTTCGACTTTGCTTTGTGGAAAAAAGCAACACCCGGGCATCTGATGAGATGGCCCTCTCCCTGGAGTAACGGATATCCCGGCTGGCATCTCGAATGCTCAGCAATGAGTACTAAATACCTTGGTGAAGTATTTGATATCCATGGTGGTGGCATGGATCTTCTGTTCCCTCATCACGAATGTGAAATAGCACAGTCAACAGCAGCCCTTGGAAAAGAATCTGTAAGGTACTGGATGCACAATAACATGATCACCATCAACGGTCAGAAAATGGCCCGGTCGCTTGGCAATTTCATTACGCTCGATCAGTTATTCTCAGGAGATCACCCATTGCTGAAGCAGCCTTACAGTCCGATGACAATCAGGTTTTTCATCCTCCAGGCCCACTATCGCAGTACAGTCGATTTCTCCGGTGAAGCACTCCTTGCAGCGGAAAAGGGACTTCAACGTCTGATGAAAGCATACGACACCCTGAATAAACTCTCCCCCTCAGATGAGTCAACTGCTGATATAAAATCACTTAAGAAAAATTGCTACGATTCGCTCGACGATGATCTGAACAGCCCTGTGTTGCTCTCATACCTGTTTGAAGCCGTGAAAACAATTAACTCGGTTTTTGATGGAAATGAAAAGCTCAACGCGACCGATCTGGATGAGTTGAAAAACCTGTTTCAAACCTTCGTGTTTGATATACTGGGACTGAAAGATGAATCGGCAGGCAAAGACAGCCAAAAGCTGACAAATGACCTTATTAAGATTATTACCAGCCTGCGGCAGGAAGCAAAAGACAAAAAGGAGTGGAAGCAGTCTGACAGGATCCGCGACGATCTCAGGAATGCCGGAGTAATCCTTAAGGATAAAAAAAACGGCGTTGACTGGGAAATACAATAGCCCGGTAAGATGAACACGACCTCTGATTTTTATACCTCTGCTCCAATCTATATTGGTGATGTCCCCCTTGGAGGAGGGAATCCCGTGCGGCTGCAGTCGATGACCAGTACCGATACACTTGATACAGCATCATCGGTGGCACAGTGTATCAGGATAATCGAAGCCGGTGCTGACTATGTAAGACTTACTGCTCAGGGAATAAGAGAAGCCGAAAATCTTTCCATTATTAAAACCCATCTGCGGGATGCAGGTTTCAGAACACCCCTGATTGCTGATATACACTTCAATCCCGAGGCTGCAGAAGTGGCAGCCAGGCTTGTGGAAAAAGTCAGGATAAACCCGGGTAACTATGCGGATAAGAGGGCCTCATTCACAAGAATAGAACTTAGTGAAAAAGAGTATCTCGAAGAGCTTGAAAGGATTCATAAGCGACTTCTCCCCCTTATAAAGATCTGCCACTATCATGGGACGGCTATAAGAGTGGGAGTAAACCACGGGTCGCTCTCTGACAGGATAATGACCAGATACGGAAATACTCCACAGGGGATGACAGTTTCCGCCATGGAATTTATAAAGATATTCAGGGCCGAAAATTTTCATAACCTGGTTCTTTCGATGAAATCGTCCGACACTGCAATAATGGTCGATGCCACCAGGAGGCTGGTCCGTAGCATGATGGCCGAAGGATTTTCATATCCATTACATCTGGGGGTGACCGAAGCAGGCGAAGGGGAAGACGGCAGGATAAGGTCAGCTGCAGGCATTGGAGCTTTGCTTTCTGAAGGGATAGGCGATACCATCAGGGTCTCACTGTCGGAGGATCCTGAGAAAGAGATACCGGTGGCTAAAGAGATATTGAAGTTTCTGACCGGTACTGAAGGGCGGGTAATGACCCCTGCAGCAAGAATTGAATTCAGGGTACATGATTCATTTTACAGACCAGAAGTATTAGCATATAAAAACGGTAATTTTATCACTGAGGGCGGGAGCCTGTATAACGGAGAAATAACAGAAGCTACGCGTGAACATCAACCCTGCTTCAGCGCTCCTCATAATGATAAGATAATCGTGCATTCAGCTTTTTCGGAAGATGATACCGAAAAGCTTGCGATTGATGCCGCAACATTACTGGGAAGATATTTTATCTCGGGGCAAGCTGACGGGATCTGCATCACAAACAAGGGTAAGGTTCAGGGAAAAAAACTCGAAGAGCTCTGCTTTTCGATTTTACAGGCAACCGAAGCAAGGATCACCCGTACAAGATATATTTCGTGCCCTACCTGCGGCCGGACAAAGTTCAATCTTCAGGAAGCTGTTGCGGAAGTAAAATCAATTACTTCTCATTTTAAAGGTCTTAAAATAGCCGTTATGGGGTGTATCGTAAATGGCCCGGGGGAGATGGCGGGTGCCGATTATGGCTATGTAGGAGCAGCAAACGGGAAAGTCCATATTTACCGGGGTACTATTCCGGTTCTGAAGAATGTTCCCCAGAAATCAGCTGCTGCCGAACTGTTAAGACTTATCGAAAGTGATCAGGCAAACCGGTAATCGAGCTGTTTCTTTTGAAGATCGGCCCTGACAAC
The DNA here is from genome assembly GCA_963736675.1 of uncultured Bacteroidales bacterium. Classification (GTDB taxonomy): domain Bacteria; phylum Bacteroidota; class Bacteroidia; order Bacteroidales; family VadinHA17; genus LD21. The sequence goes on along the minus strand of CAVTPT010000001.1, from coordinate 167,804 downwards.
TTCAATTGTCACGCGATCGCCCAGTGTATAAATTTTCCCGGTCGATCTGCCTTTGATACAGTAATTCTCTTCATCATACTCATAGAAGTCGTCGTCCAGTTCCCTTATTGCGATCATCCCCTCACATTGATTTTCAACGATCTCCACATAGATCCCCCATTCGGTCACTCCCGAAATAATACCCTCAAACTTTTGTCCCATCTTGTCGCTCATGAATTCGACCTGTTTATACTTGACAGAAGCCCTTTCTGCTTCGGCCGCCAGGCGTTCCATCTTTGATGAATGATCACAAAGCTTAGAATATTTCTCCTTCCCTCCCGGATTCTCCTGGTTCAGGTAAGCGGTCAGCAACCTGTGCACCATCATGTCGGGATAACGGCGGATAGGCGAAGTGAAGTGGGTATAGTGTTTAAATGAAAGACCATAATGACCAATATTATCGGTTGAATATACAGCCTTGGCCATTGATCTCAGGGCAAGGGTCTCAATAATATTCTGTTCCTTTTTGCCGGCCACTACACTCATCAGTTTATTCATAGCCTTTGGAAGGGAGGTCTTGTCATCTTCAGCCAGCTTATACCCGAAACGGGTAATGAAATGACTGAAGTTGCTGATCTTTTCAGGATCGGGTTTATCGTGAATCCTGTAAACGAATGTCTTGCCTCTTAGTTGTTTACCAACATATTCAGCAACCTTTTTATTAGCGAGTAACATAAACTCTTCAATAAGCTGGTTTGCAGTTCCCATTTCCCTGAATCTGATACCCAGGGGCTTGCCTTCAGGATCAAGGTCAAACTGAACCTCCGACTTTTCAAAAGAGAAGGCCCCTGCCGAAAATCTCTTTGCCCTGAGTTGTTGTGCAAGCTTATGGAGAAGGAGGATCTGTTCCTGCATATCACCCTCACCGGTGTCAATTACTTTCTGGGCATCATTGTATGAAAACCGCCTGTCCGAATTAATGATTGTCCTGCCAAACCATTCGTTTATGACTTCTGACTTATCATTCATCTCAAAGACAGCAGAATAAGTCAGTTTGTCTTCCGAAGGGTTCAGTGAACAGATCTGATTTGAAAGCCTTTCAGGCAACATCGGGACAACCCTGTCGACCAGATAAACCGATGTGGCACGTTGTTTTGCCTCCTCACCGGTCAGCGTACCTTCTTTTACATAATGAGTCACATCGGCTATATGGACCCCGACTTCCCAGTTACCATTTTCCAGCTGCCTCAGCGATAATGCATCATCAAAATCTTTTGCATCGGCGGGGTCGACTGTGAATGTCGGAACCTGCCTGAAATCGCGCCGGCTCTTAATATCTTCTCCTGTAATCTCAGCCGGGATATTTTCGGCATCATTTTCAACCTCGCCGGTAAAATGATATGGAAGTTCAAATTCGGCAAGAATAGCATGCATTTCCGTTTCGTTCTGACCGGGATAACCCAGAACATTGATTATCTCTGCGACAGGATTTTTGGATTTGGGATCCCAGTCGGTAACTTTTGCTACAGCCTTCTGTCCCTGCTTTGCACCGTTGATTTTTGATGAAGGGATAAACAGGTCGAAAGGCATGTTCTTATTATCCGGAATAAGAAATGCAAAGTTTGGCATTATCTCGACTGTCCCCACAAATGTTGTCCTCCATCTTTCAATGATCTCAACTACTTCACCTTCGGGTCTGGCTCCTTTCCTCTTTGCATAAAGCCATACTTTTACCTTATCACCATGAAGAGCTGTTTTAAGATTCCTGGCTGTAACGAAAACATCTTCATCCATTTCGTCTGACGATACAAAACCGTAACCCATCCTTGTCATGTCCACCGTTCCGGTTATATATCCCCTGGCCACTTTCGCCCTGTACCTGCCCTGGTTGACCTCCAGTATACTCTCTTTTTTCTTAAGATCCTTCAGAATATCTGAGATCATCTGCCGCGCCGGTGAATCGTCTATATTAAGCCTTTTGGCAATTTGTTTGTAATTAAATCCCTGTTCAGGATTCTTATTAAGAATACTGATAATTTGTTCGGTAAGTAACTGTTGTGAAAAGCCGGAGCCCTTTTTTTCCTTTCCCTTCCTGCTCATAACTATGATTTTTGCGAAGTTAACAAAAGGAAAACAGATATATGCATGAAGACTATACAATTAGTGCAAAATCAAAATTCCCGCTCCATTCCTGAAATTTTAACTGAAATGTCAGAACCCGGGTTCCCCTCATATAAAATCCGCATATTTTTGTCTTTCCAGGTCAATGAGATTCTGTCACTAATATTGTATATTGCATCTTAAGCAGCTCCTGTTTCAGAATCAGTTGCGGCAATAAATAATATTTCTTTATTGTGTTAATATTAAATATGATACAACATAACTTTAAGGACATTGATTTCAAATAATGATTAATCTGAAATCAGTTATTGCCCGGTCTCCTTCAATAGTGACGAGAAAAACCGGAAATGAGTTCATCCTTGTACCGGTACGGGATAATATCGCCGATATGGATAGTGTGTATACACTGAACGAGACAGGCGCTTTTATATGGGAGCATATTGATGGTAAACGGAATTTAGAGGAAATTATCAGATATCTTACTGAAGAATACAATGTTGATATTCCAACTGCATCGGAAGATGTCTTCTCATTTGTCAACAACCTGAATGAGTATCTGGTTATCAAATACTAACAGTATAAAGAGCCGGCAGATCAGCAGGAATTTCATTTCCTTCGGTTTTGTCGGACAGATATTGAAAAACGGAAAATGTACCTAACCGGATGAGGGATTATAATCTGAATATCGCCGGGTATAATATCAGGCTGGAGGCAACCGCCGGCGGTCCCGATCTTTTACCAGCCGAAAGGTTTCTCAGGAATATTGTTCGACAGAGCGATTACGACGTTCTGATCAGGGTCCATACCGGAGAATACCGTATTCCTGAAGAAGCGGAAAGAGTTTTTGTGGCTCCTTATATCGTAGAACTTAAGGGAATCAAGGTCCAGAAAAGAGAAAATTTCTGGAGTGTTTACAGGCGTGGTTCCGATATGTTTATCACCTGTTCCTTCCCTGACACCTCCCTGAAAAAAACTGCTTCTCTTAAATTTTCATTGCTTCTCCGTGAATGGGACCTCTGGATTGAAAGCCATGAAGCCCCGGTCGATCCTCTTGAATATCCGATGGATGGTCTGATACTTTATTATCTTACAGCCATACTCGGTGATATTATGATCCATGCTTCAGGAATAAATATTTCGGGCCATGGTTATCTTTTCAGCGGTGTTTCCGGGAAAGGTAAAACGACAATGGCCAAACTTTGGGATGAATCCGGAGCTAAGGTTATTCATGACGACAGGCTTATTATAAGAAGCATCGGAGGGACTTACAGGATGTTCAACACCCCTGTCTACAGGGACGATGAACCTTTACAATCGCCGCTCGACAGGATCTTTCTGCTGGAACATGGTACATGTAACAGGATTACCCCTGTTAAAGGAGCCTCAGCCATCAGTCATGTGATTGCCAACTGCATACAACATAACTGGGATCCGGAAATGATTGCCCGTTTCCTTGGTTCAGTCTCCATAATGTGTTCTGTAATACCGGTCGCTTCGCTTTCGTTCACACCCACCCGCAGGGTAATTGATTACATACTCGAAAATGAATAAGGAGAAGCCGATCCATACTACATTGAAAGATATCGGTTTTACCCTTCTTTCCGAAGGCACAATCCTGAAGATAAAAGCCTGTGGTTACAGTATGTTCCCTGCCATAGAACCGGGATCAACTATCTATATTGAACCTTTCAGCCAGGAAAATGTGCCGGTTGCCGGTGAAATAATTGCATGGAAAAGGGATTCAGGCTTTGTAGTTCACAGGATAGTCCGGAAGCTTAACGAGGGGGAACGGACACTTTACATAACAAGAGGAGACAGCTGCATGCATGAAGACCAGCCGGTTCCGGAAGATCAGATAGCCGGGAAAGTCATAAAGATTCAAAACAACCGGGGAATTCTGCTGACCCGTAGCCTGACTTCGGACCATAATCCCCTGTATCCGGTAAACAGGGTGCTGGTATGGTTTGTATTGAGATTTAACAGGATAAAAATGATCTTTAAAAATAACTTATATACGGATGAGAGAAAAGTATAAGTTGTTCCGGGAATCACTGGTCCTTGTCTGGCAGAGTGCACCCGGATGGGCGCTTGTTAACACACTGGTCTCTGTTATCCGCAGCTTCACACCCCTTGCTCTGCTCCTGCTTATAAAAATTCTTGTCGATCAGATAACACTCACGGTTTCTGACACAGGAGATAAATCCATTAATGATATTATAGGGATCATTGCTGCTGTTGTAATATTATATTTTATCGATGAAGCTGTCTCCGATTTCGGCAATTATGTCAAGAAGAAACAATCGATGAAGCTGGAGATCCACATGTACAATCTGCTTCATTCAAAGGCTGTAAAACTCGACCTTATCAATTTCGAATATCCCGGATATTTCGACTTGCTGACCCGGGCTGCAAGGGAAGCTCCATGGCGGCCCAACAGCATTCTGAATAACCTTATTCTGATGATGCGGGCATTACTTTCTCTGATCATGATGGCATTTCTTCTTGTTTCTCTTCACTGGACCATGGCACTGCTTCTGTTTGTTGTGAATATCCCGGGGATCTGGCTCAGACTACATTACGCCGATGTTCTTTATACTTTTCAGAGAGAACAGACCCCCGAATCAAGGAGGTCGGCATATTTCAACTGGCTGATAACCGGGGAGAGACCGTCACGGGAATTGAGATTATTCGGACTTGGGGAGTATTTCATCAGCCTCTTCCGGAAATCATTTCTTAGTGTTAAGGAAGAGGAAATCAACATTGCCCGGAAGAGAATGCTTATTGAGATAGTCTCGGATATTGTGAAAGCTGCCGCAATGCTTTTCCTTATCCTGTTCACCGTAAACAAAACAATAAATAACAGTCTGACTCTCGGTGAGATGGCAATGTTCCTTCTCGCATTCCGTCAGGGTATGATATTTATTAAAGAGCTTTTTGGCTCGCTGGCAGGGCTTTATGAGGATAGTCTTTTCATTGGCGATACATTTGAATTCCTCAGCCTTGAAGAAAAAATAACAGCTGCACCTCCTGTTGTATCAGTTTCAACCCTTATGAAAAATATAGAGGTTGAGAATCTGTCATTTACATATCCGGGTAATAAATCCCCGGCAATAAACAATGTATCCTTTGAGATCAAAAAAGGGGAGATACTGGCTGTTGTAGGACCTAACGGCGGGGGTAAAAGTACCCTTGTACGACTTCTGACAAGGTTATATGATCCGGCTACCGGGTCGGTCAGAATCGATGGTAATAACATAAGGAACATTGATCCTGAAAAGTACAGAAGACTCTTTTCAGTGGTTTTCCAGGACTTTATGCTGTACAACCTCAGGGCAGGAGAAAATATCCGGATTGGTGATCTTGATTCAGCTGATCCTGAAATTAAGATAAAGAAAGCAGCCCTGGAGTCGGGGGTTCATGAACTGATCAGCTCACTTCCTGAAGGTTACGATACAAATATCGGGACCCTTCTTGACGACAGCAGGGAGCTTAGCTGGGGGGAATGGCAGAAAATTGCCCTGGCGAGGGCCATATTCAGGGATGCCCCTGTACTTATTCTCGATGAGCCGTCGAGCGCTCTGGATGCAGACACCGAATTTGAGATCTTCAGCAGGTTCAGGGAAACAGTCAGCGACAGGACAGCCATCCTGATTAGTCACCGTTTTACAAATGTCTCGCTGGCCGATAAGATCATTGTACTTGACAGGGGTGAAATTATTGAATCGGGCACCCACGGGGAACTGATGAAAAAAGGCGGGCTCTATTTCGCAATGTATACAAAGCAAAACAGCAGGTTTGAAAGGTGATATGTTTGTTACTTCTTTTTATATCTTACCTGAACCGGAAAAAAGTTGATCAGAAATCCTGTTAAGGAATCTGTCTCTAAAGTATTTACTAAAAATCCCTAAAATTTCTTGACTTTTATTCAGATAAGGTTTAATTTTATACTGTCTGCCTCGATTTAATGGTAATTAAATCTGAATATTATGGCCAGGAACAATAGTCATAATCTGAAAGTCAGGATAAGCAGGCTTGTTTCCCTAAAGTGCACCGGGACTCCTGCAGAGCTTGCGACAAGACTTGAAATTAGTGAAAGAAGTGTCAAACGGATTATTTCTGAACTCCGGAAATCGGGCAATGAGATAAGATACTGTCCGATCAGAAAAAGCTATGTAACAGACGAAAATTATCAATAATATGTTGTAGATCATACGCTTTGTCCATTTTTGTGTCCCCGGGTCTTTTTAAAATTGTAGTACAATGTGAACAGGTTAATGAATATGATTCTGAAAAAAATGTTTAATATGAACCTCCACTTATACAGCAGAGCAGAAGATTAGCTCCTATTGACAATGCCTCCTCCTGACTTTCAGGCACTTTCGCTGCATTTCACCGTGCTTGATGACCGTTCAGGCATCATATGAACGGTTGGTTTTCAAAACCATGTCCCCGGATTATTGTTGCTGATCAATATCCGGGGACTCTTTTTTTACCTGTCCTCACACTCACTTTTTCTACAAGATTAAATATATAGCACGATCTGAAAATCCTATGTAACAGATATAAATTATCAATAATATGCTGTAGAACATATGCTTTGCTCATTTTTGTGTCCCCGGGTCTTTTTAAAATTGTAGTACAATGTGAACAGGTTAATGAATATGATTCTGAAAAAAATGCTTAATATGATTTCCCATTTATAAAGCAGAGCAGAAAATTAGTTCCGATTGATAATGCCTTCTCCTGATTTTTCAGGCACTTTCGCTGCGTTTCACTGTGCTTGATGACCGTTCAGGCATCATATGAACGGTTCGAGTCCCCGGATTTTCGCTGGTAATCCACATCCGGGGACTCTCTTTTTACCTGCTCTCACTCTCACTCTTTCTTCAGCCCCGTGGGGGCGGACTGTTTGTAGAAATCAATCATGAAAAGAAAATCGAGCCCCGTCAGGGCGGACTGGTTATTGATTCTGTTGTTTCGGGAGACATGAGACCCTTGGTGATCCAAAACCCTTAAAGGAAATTACCTGTCTTCAATTAACTACAGGCCGCGCTGACGGCGCTCAAAACCGTTGGAGGCAGGCGTTACTACAAACAGGCCGCTCCTACGGAGCTCAAAACCAATGGTGACCAGATTGTTACAGGAAGGCCGCACCTACGGCGCTCAGATCCTGAGGTCTCAGGTATTTCTACAAACAAATCCAATTTATAGAGCTGTACTATTTCTGTGCAATGGATTTACTCACTCTCGCTCCTTCTTCAGCCCCGTGGGGGCGGACTGTTTGTAGAAATCAATCATGAAAAGAATATCGAGCCCCGTCAGGGCGGACTGGTTTTTTGATTCTGTTGTTTTGGGAGACATGAAACCCTTGTTGATCCAAAACCCTTAAAGGAATTTACCTGTCTTCAATTAACTACAGGCCGCGCTGAGGGTGCTTAAAACCGTTAGGGGGCAGGCATTACTACAAACAGGCCGCTCCTACGGAGCTCAAAACCAATGGTGACCAGATTGTTACAGGAAGGCCGCGCCGACGGTGCTCAGATCCTGAGGTCTCAGGTATTTCTATAAACAAATCCAATTTATAGAGCTGTACTATTTCTGTGCAATGGATTTCCTCACTCTCGCTCCTTCTTCAGCCCCGTGGGGGCGGACTGTTTGTAGAAATCAATCATGAAAAGAATATCGAGCCCCGTCAGGGCGGACTGGTTTTTTGATTCTGTTGTTTTGGGAGACATGAAACCCTTGTTGATCCAAAACCCTTAAAGGAATTTACCTGTCTTCAATTAACTACAGGCCGCGCTGACGGTGCTTAAAACCGTTAGGGGGCAGGCGTTACTACAAACAGGCCGCTCCTACGGAGCTCAAATCCAATTGTGACCAGATTGTTTAAAGTAGTCCGCACTGACAGCGTTCAGATTCAGATGCTCAGGCATTCATACAAACAGACCCAATTTATAGAGCTGTACTATTTCTGTGCAATGGATTTCCTCACACTCACTCTCACTCTGATTTAAAGGCCGTAGGCCTGAAATACCACAGGGATGGGCGAAGCCCGTCCTATATTATATACAAATGATATTCAAGCCCCGTAGCGGGCGAAATAGTTTTTTTGATGGGGCTGCCAGTAACTGGCTGGCACGGAATATTTACAGGAATAAGTTCCGGTCTTTCATCGGGATATATATCCCCGGGATTACCCCGTCTTTAAAATTATTGATTATTATCGGTTCCGGTAGAAGGAATATATCTGGTGAACCTCTTTTCAAAATCAGGATCAAATCTGGATTTCATCTGGACAAGGGTAGAATCATTATTCAATTCATGGGATTTATCCAATATTAAATCGTCCTGGGACAATTTTGTAAAAATTAGCTCTGAATTATTACTCCATATTTTATTGGGATTATCTTCTTTAATGGAAAACTTTATACTGCAAGACACCCTTGACGGAAATCCTTCCTGATCAAAATATTGAGAGAATGTATAATGATAATAAAAAAGATTAGGATTTTTTTCTCTGGAAGAATTGTTCCGTCCCCATTCCATCATCTCAGGACTTAAACTTGTTACAATTTGAATTAATTTTCCAGTGTTTTTATTTATTACAAAATTGCCTTGTTTTATTAATTCCCCATTTTTTGGTCTTATATTTTTTTTTGGTTTCGCCCCTACGATAATCAAAGAATCGTTTCCTTCTTGATAACTGAAATTTAATAATTGATCATCATTTTTTGAAAACCCGGCAATAAATGTGTTTATTGGAGCAAAAATCGCCCCAAGAAAATAATTAGGGATCATTAATTTATTAAACAAAGAATTCTTATAAACATGAACATTTATTAAATAACTCTTTAAATTTCCCCCGTGACTAGCAGAATTCAATTTCTTCAGTTTATAAATTATTTCTGCATCCGCCTCAGTCACTAAAGTATCGTTTATTGTAATTTGATCTTTGCGAAAACAGGAAAAATTCATTGGAGTTTGCATTGATTCGTAAGTGGCCCCAATCGCTCTTTTAACAGTTATTTCCGCATTTTTTGAACTAATAATTATAGGATTAAGTAGTACTGGTAATTCATCTAATTCTATTGTGGCATTTTTTCCTATATCCGAATATGCAATTCTTAGACTCTTATATGCAACATGAGTTATTTCAATTGTGTCATTCTTAGATAATTCGGTAGAAAAGAAACCATCCTGATCTGAATTCAAAACAATATTTTTACTCGGAACCTTTATGTATGCAAAAGGAATAGTCAACTTTGATTCTTTTTCAACAAGTTGAATTCTCACTTTAATTTGAGAAAATAATGAATTAATGTTAAAAAATTGAACCAGAAAGAATAATATAAAATAGTATTTCACAATGAAGTTTTTATTTATCAAAATCAGTATAGTTTTCACTCAATAATATTATTATCAAGAGATCAGGAATGAATTCCTGATCTCTTACACCATTCAAAAGTTTTCATGTTGAAGCCTTCCATGTATAATCACCGGTTTGGTACTCCACTGAAAAGGTTACATTTTCCCAAATCCATTTTGCGGCTGTGCATATCGCACCCCACACATCAGCAAAAAAGCCTCCTCCGTTGATCTGGATCTGCTCCTCGGAGGTCAGTTCTCTTACGGAAAAATTTTCAATTTTCATGACAATTAAATTTAATTAATTTTTTTGATCCCCCATTTATAGGCCAGGGGTTTTAGCACTGAAATACAGTACCACTAATTTCAGTACTTAAGATCCGGAAAAAAAGGATTCTATCGAAAATATTCCCCCCCGACACCTGTTTTTCCTCAAGGTATGTCATGGGCCGGAGAGAACATGTTACTGATATATCAAAAGGCTCGCTGTAGTAATAAGTCTTTGCTGCCTTTGAATAAGAAATAGGAGCACCCCGCGATCTTAATTCATCAATTAACTCATACAGACTTGTACGGCTTACGCCCAGCTGCCGCGCAAATTCCTCCGGGGTCCCGGTTCTCCGCCTTTGAACCAGCTTGTGCATTCTGCCGATGCGATCGAGATATTCAAATATTTTCATGACATATAGTGTTTAGGTTGTTACTGTTTCTAAAATCCCCTGTTGAAAATACATCTTACGGAAATGCCCCTCAGCAGCTGACAACTCGCGATATGTGCCATTCTGGACAACTTCGCCCCTGTCAAGTACAATGATACTGTCGGCCAGATTAATGGTAGAGAGTCTGTGAGCTATCAGAATTACCGTTTTACCCTCATCACGAAGTATCTTCAGCGCATTACGTACAAACATCTCCGCCAGGGCATCAAGAGAAGAGGTAGCCTCATCGAGGATCACTATTTCAGGATCGCCGTAGAGAGCTCTGGCAATTGCGATCCTCTGTCTCTGTCCCCCTGAAAGGGCCACTCCGTTTTCCCCGATATAGGTGCTGAAACCATTTGGCAGGCTCTCAACAAATTGAGTCATCCCAAGCTTTTCGCATACAGCCATTACCTTTTCAGTATCGGGCGTGATTTCACCAGGTGCTATATTGTCGAAGATATTACCTGCAAAAAGATCAATCTTCTGAGGCACCACAGAAATAATTTTCCTGATGGAGCTGTTTGTCAGATGAAGAAGGTTATACCTTCCGATACTGATATGTCCTTCCTGCAGTGGGTAAAGGTTCTGCAGCAACGATACAAGAGTACTCTTGCCTGATCCGCTCTCCCCGGCTATTGCTGTTATCTCTCCTTTCCTGATTTTGAGGTTCAGCGATCTGAAGACCTCAACTCTTGTTCCGTACCTGAACCTGACATCTTCAAAACTTATATCATCAACCATCTCTTTCTTAAGTTCGATCCTGCCTGATTCATCATCCGTATCAAGATCAAATATTTCAAATAAACGGTCAGCTGCTATTCTGGCATCCTGCAGGGTCCGGTTAAAACCTATTATCCCCGTGACAGGCCCGGTGAAGTACCCGGTAACAGCATAAAAGGAAAGCAATTCGCCGGGAGTGATCAGGGCAGAAAGGACAAATCCTGCTCCGGTCCAGAGGACAAGCAGTGTTATAAGCTGTGTCACCAGCCCGCTGGAGAGAGAAGAGAAGATATTATTCAATCCCGAACTGTAAAGAGTCTCAAGCAACGACGTAAACCTGATCTCAGTTTTAAAATTTGAATACTCCTCAAGTCCAAACCTCTTAATTGTTCCCGCTGAATTAAGCGATTCCACAAATTGTGCTTCAAGATCTGCAGAACGCTCCATTACCTTTCGCTGCACCCTCCTGTTAAGTCTGTTGGATATATAATAGATTAAGAAATATAATGGTACAACAACGAGCATAACAAGAGCAAGCTTCCAGAAAAATGTGAACATAAGGATAAAGGAAACCGACAGGATGAAAATATTCAATATCAGATTAATAGTTACATCGTTGATGAATACCCTTATTTTTACGGCATCGCCTATCCTGGAAATGATCTCCCCGGTTCGCATATTGTCGAAAAATGATTGCGGAAGTCTCAGCAGGTGCTGATAATATCCAAGTATTAACGAGGCATCTATCCTTTGACCCGTCCTGAGCACAAAAAGAGACTGGAAAAAGCTGAGTAATATCCTGAACAGAATTATGACAATCATTACGATGCCAAGCAGGTTCAGAAGATTCAGATTGCCTCCCGGTATGACATGGTCAACCAGTCTGCCGACATAGAGCGACATTGAGAGTCCCAATACCGAAAATAAAAGTGCCCCTGCAAGAGCCTGCAGAAGTACGCCGCGGTTTGGCTTAATCAGTCTCCACAGCCGTGCAGTAACTGCGACTTCCTCATTCCTCATTGTAAATTTCTCCCCCGGAACGATCAGTACGAGAACCCCGGTCCACTGCTTCTTAAACTCCTCGTGAGAAATTTTGTGAAGCTTCCCGTCAGCGGGGTCCATCACTTCAACAATTAATTCCGATATATTTACAATTACCACGTAGTGTGTCAGTACTCCTTTTACAATAACATGAGCTATTGCCGGCCGGGGAATCTTGAACAGGCTCTCCCACTCTCCTTTTACACCTTTTGCCAGAAATCCTATTTTTGTTGCTGCCTCGACCAGACCAAGTACGTTTGTACCTTTTTTATCGGTCCCGGCATATTGCCTGATCCTTGAAACCGGAACCTTTACCCTGTACCATGCTGCCACTGAAGCAAGGCAGGCTGCCCCGCAATCGGAGATATCCCTCTGTCTGATCCCGATATTCATTTTTCTATCCCTCCTCCTGGTTTGAATAAGGATTAAACCAGTCGTCGGCCTTATCAAATAAAAGGTTAAAAAGTGACCGCCTTGTGACAATTATCCTGGCATTAAAGCTCATCCCTTTCCTGATATCAGCCTTAAGACCGTTCTTCATATACAATGAGGCAGATTCAGGCTTGCATCTTATTCTGAAATACGCCTCGTTTCCGTTTTGAACTATAATATCGTTTGAGATATCAAGTATACTGGCCGTTAAGAGTCCCCATTCATTATAGTTAAATGCATCAACCTGTATACGCACTTTTTGATCAGCTCTTATCAGTCCAATGTCGGATGGTCTCACAAAACAGGTAGCAAGCAGGTTCCCCTCAGGCGAAATTTCAGCCACCAGCTGATTAATTGATACTATTGTCCCTTCCTGGATGTCAGCACTCTGTATGATATCTCCGCTGACCGGCGACACCACAATCCTGTTATTAAGCTCCTCCGAATACCTCCCCAGCTCAGCCTGAAATGTGCCGGCATCAATCTTCCTCTGTAAAAGGTCGGTCTGCCACATACTTTTATGCTGAATCAGGACCTGATTAAGATTCTCCGCCTCCGATCTGTAAACATAAAGGGTATTCTCATATTCATTATCGGGGATTATCTCCTTTTCGTGGAGAATTTCATTTCGTTGGTGAGTAGCCCTTGCCTTCAGATATTTCTGATACTGGATGTTCCAGGTTTTAATCATGGCTGAGAATTCAGAAAAATACCGCTCAGTATTGAAATCAGAGGCTTTCAGCCTGTCGTCGGGCTTACTGAGAACGGTCAGCTTTTCAAGATCTGATATGGCTGAATCATTCTTCATTAACTTATCGAGGATCGACCTCTTCTGCGCCCTTGACGCTTCAGAGTCAATTATTAAAAGGGTATCTCCTTTTCTGATATACTGTCCGTTCTTCAGGGATGCATATATGACTCTTCCCTGAAACGGAGCGAGGATTGTCTGTTTTTCTATCTCCGATTGAAAAAATCCTCTTGCCTGTACCGGGACATCAACCGAAATTAATGGCAGGGCAGCAATAGCGGCTATTGCATACCCGATAATGACCCAGTAAATGATCCTGGTGCGTGTGGTGATCTTCAGAAGATAGTTCTCAAGAGTGTAATTGCTCAGATTAAAAGGTATCAGGTCCATCGGCTGTGCAGATTGGGTGACTGAATTTGATAAGGTTAAATGGATTCCCTGATTGAAAACAGTTCAGAGACCGACTGATTTCAGGTATCAGGGGAAAAACAGAGGTGCAAAGCAGACAAAAAATGCATCCTTTTTTTTGATCAAAAAGAGACATGACTTTGCGATTTAGAAATGCAGCTAACCAAATTTAGAAAAATAATTCTAAACGAATGGTGTATTTCAGGGACTTTTTTATCAGAAAAATGAAAAAAACGTTGAAAAGAGTTGAAACAGGGTTAACCGGGGCTATAGTGGGAGAGCCACTGAACCGGAAAACAGAAAGGGCTGTCACAAAAGCCTTTTTTAGCTCCTGTGACAGCCCCCTGTCGTGGAATCTTCCCCTGCCTTCGGGGAACGATGGTCAATGCAACAGAGTCACGTCTCCAACCTGTCTGTACGGTTTACCATCGGAAAATTTGCCTTCGACATACCACACATACACTCCCTGCTGGCATAATGTGCCATTGTAATAACCGTTCCATGGAACATTAATATCATGGCTCTCAAATATCAGCACACCCCATCTGTTAAATATCTGTAGTTTATAATCCAGCACTTTTTGTCTGATAGGCGGGAAGAAGAACTGGTCGATCTCAGTACCACCGGTAGGCAGATCGGTACGTTCTATAGGTCCCTCCTTGTTTGGGGTAAAGACTGTGGCAAACCTTAATTCTCCGGGAGGTTCAACAGTTACTCCGGGAGAGAGTACATACTTATCGGTGCATCCGTTATCGGAGTATGCCCAGAGGGTAATGTCGTAGACACCCTCTTCCATATATTTGTGGTATGGTTCCCTCATCTTTGAAGTATCACCATCACCAAACTCCCACAGGAAGGAGTTGGCTCCCTGGCTCAGGTTGAAGCACCTTACTCTCTCATCATTAACATAGACAAGTATTGGTGTAACCTCAAAATAGGCCTTGGGTGAAGGATAGGCATTGACAACCTGCGACACTATTGAAGTTCCTCCGGGACCTGTTACAGTCAGTTCGATCCTGTATGTTCCCGGCGTGAAGTAAGTATAGGTCGGATTTTTGGCTGTCGAATAGCTGCCATCCCCGAAGGACCATCTGAAAGTTGTTCCCGGAGCCTCGGTATTTAACGAAGTGTTATTTATCTGTACATAAAGAGGTGCACATCCCGACGGAATTGAATCAAAGTCAGCCACCGGAGGAATCGGAAGCACTGTTACTGTGTGACTGACACTGTCGGAACAGGAAGCATTACCGGCAATAAGGGTTACAACAAACTCACCGACATCCATGTAATTATGTACCGGGTTTTCTTCTGTTGATGTTTCCCCGTCTCCGAACTTCCATAACCAGGTCCACGATCCATCGTTGGTTTCGTTGGTGAATGTGACGTCACTTCCAGCCGGATTAAAGACCTGGATTGCAGGTTCAGCAGTGAACTGTGGTATCGGAACCGGCATTACCGTTATATTATATGTAGCTTCATCAATACAATTATAGAACGAAGTAGTTATAAGCCGTACGGTATAAACAACAGGTCCGGTTCCATGATTTATGTAAAGGTGGCTCGTATTACCGGTCGCATATCCCGAAGAGAGGTCACCAAAGTCCCAGAAGTATCTGCTTGCTCCCGGTGCGGCTGCAAAATTAATAGAATTGCCACTGCAGATAATATCGGTGTCGGGAGTAAATGTTGCATCAATGCCTGGGTAAACTATCACCATTGATTCAAAGGTTGCATAGCATCCACCCGCAGAGAGTACCTTTAATGTTACTTTACGGTACTGGATTGATGTCGGATCGTTGTTGACAAAGGTGTGAACAGGAGTATCATTTATAGAATCAAGGGGAGAGCCGTCGTCAAAATCCCACCACCATTTAACGATATCTGTCATGTCTGATGTAAAGGTCACTGCAAGAGGGGTACATCCATAATCCTTATCCTGTGTAAACAAGGCAGAAGGAGAGTCGACTGTGACAACAATGTCATCGCTGGCGACACACCCGTTGCTGTCTTCAACCCGGTAAGTCAGATTATAGTCTCCTGGTATTAAAGAATTAAACACCGGGGCCTGTACCGTATAATTGTTCAGGGGACCTACATCACCTGTCCAGCGATGTCTTGTATAGATTCCTGATCCGCCAGCCGGATTTCCATCTATTATTTCATCAACACCTCCGCAGGCGAAGACAGGATCTTCAAGGAAGTTTACAGTTGGATTTGCATTGACAGTGAGTGTAACAACATCTGTATAGACTGTAGCACAGCTTGTTATCAAAGCGAGCCTGTACTGGTTACCATTAAATGAGAGAGGTGCTCCCATTATATTCAGCTGCTGCGATCTGGCACCAAGGTAAGTCAGATCGTCAGTTATATCGGTCCATGTCCCGCTGATGTTAACCTGCCATTGCAGGCTTGTGAAACCTGTACCGTTTCCTGTCATCATTATATTACTGTTTTCACAAACAGGATCAGATTCGGGCTGTCGGGTTACTAAAGGAGGATTAAGTACCCTCATCACCGCAAAATTTGTATAGACCGGCACTCCGCAACTGCCATTGGCTATTGCCCTGAAGATCCAGGGGCTTGCTGAATACGGAGGACTGGTTATGGTAAGCGTTTGCGTTTCGGCTCCGCTGAAGAGCACTCCATCATCTGCAACCGGTTCAAATCCTGTTCCCCTGTTTACAAACCATTGCCATTCTATTCCGTCTCCGTCAGCTTCAGCTTCCATTACGGCATCCTGCCCGAGGCAGATGACAGTGTCCCTTGGATGGAGTGTCAGCTCAGGTGCTGTATTTACCCTGAAAACGGCATCAACAGACTGTTCTTCAACACCGCATCCCGAAACGACCACACGATAAACATAGCCATCCATTTCCCTCATGGCAGTGAATATAAGGAGTGTATTTGTCTGTGCACCGAAATATGTGGCACCATCCTCAACCTCAACAAATCCGGCTCCTTCTCCTTCATCCACCCACCACTGATAAGTCAGGTTGGTTCCGGTTGCTTCCACATTGAATGTGGCGAACGAGAATTCGCATACAGGCAGTGAAGGATTAAATGATGTGATATCAGGCAGGTCGCTGACAAATACGGTCACATCGTCGCCAAGGTTTGGAGACGGACTGACAACCTCACAGTTATTGGCATCCCTGACCCTTAAGAGACTGTATGTTGTTGTAATAACCGGGGTCACTGTTATCTCATCTCCGATCTCATATGAAATAGTCCCGATAGGATCAATATCTATCTCAAACGGACCGGTACCCGACATTATATCAATTGTTAAGACAGAGGTCTCTCCGGGGCAGATCGTCTCTCCTCCTCTCAACACTGCAATGGGTCGCGGATTCACAAGCACTTCAACAATATTGCTGTAAACCGGCTGACAGAATCCGGATGTCACCATTCTCCTGTAATAGAGAGTTCCTGTTGCCGGAGAATCAGGTGTAAACCCTTCCTGGACAGCCCCTGAAATATTAAGGAACGGTTCCGAACCTGTGGCTGAATACTGCCACTGGAATTTAAAGTCAAACGGAAGCGGTCCCCCATCCGGAGGATCAATCTGCACAAGTGCTGCCGGAGATTCTCCATAGCACAGGACCTGGTCATTCCCGATGCTCCCCGGTTCAAGAATATCCGGTTCGGTAAATGTAATTGAAGCCTCGGTGTTGCATCCTTTCGAATCGGTAACCATCACCGTAACAACACCGGCTCCTGCATTAAATATTATCTGTGAATTATAACCCTGCGCAGCAAATGTTGCATCTGCTCCGTTTAATATCTGGGTAAATGTGTACCCGGGAGTACCTCCTACGGCATAGAATGTACCTGTTCCATCATGATCGTCATAACAATCGAGAACAATGTCAGCAGTAGGATTCAGTTCAAGCAAAGGTGGCTCTGAAATAATGACCGGTAGAATTACCGAACAATTATTATCATCTCTCACCTCAATATTATAGGAGCCAGCTGTCAAGCCCGTGAAGGCTCCTCCCGGTTGCCAGTCAGTTCCATTTATGGTGTAAGTGTACGGAGCAGTACCTGAGCCTGCCGGAACCGTGATGGTCACACTTCCATCGTTCCCTCCTGAACATGAGACATTGTCAAAGTCTGATATTGTGGCTATCAGCTGCGAAGGCTGTGTAATGATTACAGGAACCGCTTTAATACAATTATTGGCATCTCTTACAAGGATGGTATATGTCATTGCCGACAGGCCTGTGAACTCACCCGCAGGTTGCCAGGTAAATCCTCCGTCTTTGGAATATGAATACGGGCCTGTACCCGATCCAGTAACAGCCTCGACAGTAACAGCCCCTGTAGCATTGTTGAAACAGTCAACATTGGTCAGGGTGACTACTGATGCATCAAGCAACGGTGGGTCGGTGAGTGTTACGCTGCCCGTTATGGAACAGCCATTCATATCCATAACCCTGACATAGTATTCGCCGGCTGCAAGGTTAATTGCAGAGGGTGCCATCTGTCCAATCGGAACTGAGAATCCGGGATCGCTGTACCAGGTATAGAAATATATACCTGTACCGCCGGTTACTGTTGCCGTTGCTCTTCCATCAAACGCTCCCGTACAACTAATATCTCTTCCGTTATAATTACTTGTCACATTCACATCGATTACCAGTGGAAGAGGTGCTGTTATGGTGACAGGAAGTATTGAAACGTTGCATCCGTTCTGATCGGTCACGGTCAGATTGTACGTACCTGCATAGAGCCCTGCCAGATCTTCATCATTTGATGTGTAACTATTGCCCATGTAATCCGTACCGGTCCAGTTGAACAAATAGCCTCCTGCTGGTATTGTGCCTCCGGATACTGTCACATAAATAGCTCCGGTGGCTTCACCGAAGCACAGAACATTTGCCTGACTGTTGACAGAAACTGCCAGATCGGCCGGCTGTGTAATTGTCACTGCCGGAAGATTTACCGTACAGTTATTTGCATCACCAACAGACAAAAGGTAAGTTCCGGCTTTAAGTCCGGTAAGATCCTCATCTGTGCTTGTGAAGGCAGTACCCGTATAATCGGTTCCGGTCCAGGTGAACAGGTAACCTCCCGCAGGTACAACACCTCCTGCCACAGTCACGTTTATTGATCCTGTTGACTCGTCATAGCAGAGGATATCAGTTTTTCCATCAAGGCTGACTGTGAAAGCAGCCGGTTGAGTGATTATCACAGCCGGAAGAATAACACTGCAGCCATTGGCATCCCTAACGGTAAGGTTATAGGTGCCGGCTTTGATGCCGGTAAGATCTTCCATATTGCTGTTGAAGGCTCCGCCCTGGTAGGTTGTGCCGGTCCATGTATAATAATAGCCGCCTGAAGGCATTACACCTCCTGCCGCCGTTATATCGATGGCACCTGTTGCCGCATCATAACACAGCACATTGGTCTGGTCCTCCAGAACCACCGTCAGGTCGTCAGGCTGCGATACGGTAACTGTGGAAAGAGCGACCGTACACATATTGTTATCTGTAACTGTGAGATCGTAAGTACCAGCTTTAAGTCCCGAAGGATCCTCTGTACTGCCTGAATAAGCATTATTAAGATAATCGGTTCCGGTCCAGGTATATGTATAACCGCCTGCGGGCATTACACCACCGCTGACATTAACATTGATCGCGCCTGTTGCCGCATCGTGACACATCACATTTGTCACCGACAGGAGTGTGACTGTCAGATCGGGCGGCTGGGTCAGTGAAACCAATGGCAACACTGCCTCACAACCGTTGGCATCGGTAACTGTCAGACTGTAAATACCTGCTTTAAGGCCAGCCAGATCTTCATCGGCGCTGCTGAAAGAATTTCCAAGGTAATCAGTCCCTGTCCATTCGTATATGTAACCTCCCGCAGGAATTACACCTCCCGATACTGTGACGTTTATTTCACCTGTTGCCCCGTCGTGACACAAAATATTAACCTGGTCATCCCTGATCACTGTGAATTGCGGTGGCTGGGTAATTGTGACCGTAGAGAGGGTCACTATACAGTTGTTGTTATCCCTTACTGTCAGATTATATGTGCCGGCTTTGAGTCCTGTCAGATCTTCCGAACTACTGGCAAAATATGTACCCAGGTAATCGGCTCCGGTCCAGGAATAGATATATCCTCCGGCAGGCATTACACCTCCCGAAACTGTAACATCAATTTCCCCGTTCGTTCCGTTATAACAGAGTACATTTATCTGGTCTTCGGTTATCACGGTAAGGTCGGGCGGCTGATTGATCACCACATCTGAAAGAGTTGCGGTACATCCGTTCTGATCTGTAACAACAAGGTCATATGTCCCTGCCTTCAGTCCTGAAGGATCTTCAACCGTGCTGCTGTAAAGATTTCCCAGATAATCGGTTCCGCTCCATGAAAAGCTATACCCGCCGATTGGCTGAACACCTCCGCTAACCGTAATATATGCGGCTCCTGTTGCGGCATCATGACAAAGCACATCAACGGTTGCATTCAGGGTAACTGTCAGATCAGGTGGTTGAGTAATACTTACAGCTGGCATTGTAATTTCACAGTTATTGGCATCGGTAACCGTCAGAGCGTAGTTCCCTGCTTTAAGATCTGCGAGGTCTTCCAGAGTGCTGTTGAAGAGATTACCCAGGTAATCGGTACCTGTCCATTCATATATGTAACCTCCGGCAGGCATTACACCCCCGGTAACCGTAACATTTATAGCTCCTGTAGCATCATCATGACACAGAACATTTGTTTTATCATCTACAACCAGTACAAGGGCTACAGGCTGCGTAACAATTACGGCAGGAAGCAACCTCTGACAACCGTTAGCATCAGTTACTCTCAGGTTGTAGGTGCCTGCCCTGAGTCCGGATATATCTTCTGCCGAACTGAAATATGCTCCGCCGAGGTAATTGGTCCCGGTCCAGGCATAGGTATAAGGTCCGGCACCTCCGGTGGCAGTAACGGTTATGGAACCATTGGTTTCGCCGTAACAAAGTACATTGGTTTGAGAATCAAGTGCGACTGCCAGTACAGGAGGTTGCGATATGGTAACAGGTGGCAGAATTGCCGTACATCCGTTTGCATCAGTTACTGTCAGACCGTAACTTCCGGCCTTCAGACCATTAAGGTCCTCGGAGGTACTGGTGAAAGCATTTCCAAGATAATCAGATCCTGTCCAGCTAAACAAATAACCACCGGCTGGGAGAGTACCGCCCGAAATGGTAACACTAATTGCCCCTGTAGTTCCGTCGAAGCACAGAACATTTGCCTGACTGTTGACAGAAACTGTCAGATCGGCCGGCTGTGTAATTGTCACTGCCGGAAGATTTACCGTACAGTTATTTGCATCACCAACTGACAAGAGGTATGTTCCTGCTTTAAGTCCGGTAAGATCCTCATCTGTACTTGTGAAGGCAGTACCTGTATAATCGGTTCCGGTCCATGTGAACAGGTAACCTCCCGCAGGTTCAACACCTCCCGCCACAGTCACGTTTATTGATCCTGTTGACTCGTCATAGCAAAGAATATCAGTTTTCCCGTCAAGGCTGACTGTGAAAGCAGCCGGTTGGGTGATTATAACAGCCGGAAGAATAACGCTGCAGCTATTGGCATCCCTTACTGCCAGATTATATGTGCCGGCTTTAAGTCCTGTCAGATCTTCCGAACTACTGGCAAAATATGTACCCAGGTAATCAGCTCCGGTCCAGGAATAGATATATCCTCCGGCAGGCATTACACCTCCCGAAACTGTAACATCAATTTCCCCGTTCGTTCCGTTATAACAGAGTACATTTATCTGGTCTTCGGTTATCACGGTAAGGTCGGGCGGCTGATTGATCACCACATCTGAAAGGGTTGCGGTACATCCGTTCTGATCTGTAACAACAAGGTCATATGTCCCTGCCTTCAGTCCTGAAGGATCTTCAACCGTGCTGCTGTAAAGATTTCCCAGATAATCGGTTCCGCTCCATGAAAAGCTATACCCGCCGATTGGCTGAACACCTCCGCTAACCGTAATATATGCGGCTCCTGTTGCGACATCATGACAAAGTACATCAACGGTTGCATTCAGGGTAACTGTCAGATCAGGTGGCTGAGTAATACTTACAGCCGGCAATGTAATTTCACAGTTATTGGCATCGGTAACCGTAAGAGCGTAGTTCCCTGCTTTAAGACTTGCTAGGTCTTCCAGGGTGCTGTTGAAGAGATTGCCCAGGTAATCGGTACCTGTCCATTCATACAGGTACCCTCCCGCAGGCATTACACCCCCGGTAACCGTAACATTTATAGCTCCTGTAGCATCGTCATAACACAGAACATTTGTTTTATCATCTACAACCAGTACAAGGGCTACAGGCTGTGTAACAATTACGGCAGGAAGTACCCTCTGACAACCGTTTGCATCAGTTACTCTCAGGTTGTAGGTACCTGCCCTGAGTCCGGAAATATCTTCTGCCGGACTGAAATATGCTCCGCCGAGGTAATTGGTCCCGGTCCACGCATAGGTATAAGGTCCGGCACCTCCGGTGGCAGTAACGGTTATGGAACCATTGGTTTCGCCGTAACAAAGTACATTGGTTTGAGAATCAAGTGCGACTGCCAGTACAGGAGGTTGCGTTATGGTAACGGGTGGCAGAATTGCCGTACATCCGTTTGCATCAGTTACTGTCAGACCGTAACTTCCGGCCTTCAGACCATTAAGGTCCTCGGAAGTACTGGTGAAAGCATTTCCAAGATAATCAGATCCTGTCCAGCTAAACAAATAACCACCGGCTGGGAGAGTACCGCCCGAAACGGTAACACCAATTGCCCCGGTAGTTCCGTCGAAGCAAAGAACATTTGCCTGACTGGTTACAGAAACCAACAGCTCTGAAGGCTGAGTTATTACAACATCCTGAAGATTTACTATGCAGGATACTGCCAGGGCATCCCTTACCCTGATACTATAAGTTCCAGCTCCGAGTCCGCTGAATACTCCTGTGTTGTTCCATATGTTGAGTCCGTTAAGATCGTACTCAAGAGAGCCCGAACCGCCTGTCGCAGTGACAGTTATAATAGCGTCATTTATCCCATAACATGATACTGCCGTTGATACTATCCCTGAACCTGTAATAGCCGGTGGCTGAGTCAGGGTTATACTGCCCGATTTCCAGCAGCCGTTAATATCGGTTACCTTTACATAATATGTACCGGCAGGCAGACCAGTTGCATCTGCAGAAATCTGTCCCGGTATGGGACTGGCAAAGAACTGGTCATAATACCATTGGTAAGAATAGAGTGGTGTTCCTCCTGCAATGAATACTCTGACCGATCCGGTCGATGATCCATTGCAGTTAACCGGAGTTGTAACAGTTAATGAAGTGATTGTAAGTTCAGATGGTTGATTTACTGTTACCGGTGCAGAAGCTACAGTACAGTTCCTCAGGTCTTTTACAACAATATTGTATGTTCCCTGGCCGACATTTGTAAATGTATTTGAAGCAAAAAATGTCGTTCCACCGTTAATTGAATATGTAAGGGTGGATAAAGGAGGGAATCCTCCGCTTGCATTTATCACTATTGAACCGTCGGTGGAACCGTAACATTTTGGTTCTGTGATTGTAATACTGCTGATCACTATTTCGGGATTCTCTTCAACAGCTGGATTGCCGTTCATCAGTACCTCACAGACGGGTGATGTAGCTGAAGCGGCCCGGACCATATAGATTCCTGCTTTCATATCCGGCCAGGTAATTGAGGAACCCGTACCAGGTATGGCTGATCCCTCAGCAACACCATCTTTAAGCAACTGGTAATTAACTCCTGCCTGTGAATTGCTTAGTGTAACTGTAACTCCATCAGTGCCGTAGCAATAATATGGTGTAGCAGAAACAGTGTAGATACCTGGCAAAGTATTGACCGTTACAACAGCCGGATTGTGTACTGTGGTACAAATCAGATTTGAGGTTTCAATACATGCAATCTGGCCTGATATTGCCATACTGAATGTGACTTCTATCTGGTGCAGTGAAGGATCGGAAGTAATTGATGCTCCGGCCGGTACGAACCAGGCATAAGTCGATCCGGGATTATCAGGAACTGAATATATAACTCCGGCATCACCCTGACATACTACAGACGGACCAGTAACATCGGCTAATGGCATTACCGGCAGTACTGTTACAGGAAACTCAACAGGATCACCGACACAGTCAGTCGCTGTGTTGGTTTCTGTAACGGTGATCACATCTCCCGGATTTGTTGTTCCGTTTACCTGTACAATTATGACATTATATCCCTGTGGGGATATTATCGTAAATGAAGCCGGAACAGTCCAGAAATAGGCAGAACCCGATGTGTTGACCACACGATAGATCTGGTCATCAGAATCCTCACACAGTATTGATTCTCCTGTTATCTCAGATGTAACAGGCAGAGGATCTATGGCAACGGTAAGTATATTTGAATAAACAGGATTACTACAGGCGAGATCTGTTGCTTTTCGGACAAACCTGGTCGGGACGAGCAGCACCCCATGGTCATATCCGGGGTCGTCTGAATCATTAATATCTGTCCAGTTGGCATCTCCGGCAGTTGCTGCCATGTTTGTGGTATATTGCCATGTGTATGTGAATGCTCCGGTACCTCCGCTTGCATCATTTAGACTTGTAAATGCTTCCGGATCATCTCCGTAACATACCGACTGACTGGCGCTTATTACGCCCCCGTAAAGAGCAGGCATTACTGTTACCTCGATTACATTACTGTAAACCGGAGTTAAACAAACAGCATCAACAGCCCGTCTGACAAACAATGTTGTTGTGGTAAGGGTTCCGTGGTCATATACGGTACTGTTACTTGAGGGAACTTCGATCCAGCCGGGACCACCCGGAACAGCTGACGGATTGGTGTTGTACAACCATGTGTATGTAAATGAGCCCGAGCTGCCGGTCGCTCCATCAATACTTGTGAAAGCTTCCGGATCACCTCCTGAGCAAATTACCTGGGCTGCCGCAATGGTACCTCCATCAGGTTCCGGTCTGACTGTCACAGTAACCTCATTACTGTAGACAGGCGTAGAACAGGAGGCATCAACTGCCATCCGCACAAATTTCGTTGTGGCAGTAAGGGTGCCATGATTATAAGTCTCATTATCGCTTGATGGAATATCTGTCCATGTTCCATCCCCTGTTATGGCTGCCAGGTTGGTTGTATATTGCCACGTATAAGTGAAGTTACCGGCTCCTCCGGTGGCATCGTCGGTACTTGAAAATACTGCAACGTCAGCTCCGTAACAAATTGTCTGATCGTCTGCTATCACTCCACCGGATAACTCCGGTCTGACAGTGACTGTGAGGATATTGCTGTAAACGGGTGTTGTACATGTACTCTCGACCGCTTTACGGACAAACCGTGTTGTGGCTGTCAGAGTACCATGATCATATATCAGGGCATTGGTTGAAGGGATCTCATTCCAGGCAGGATCTCCCGGAGAAGCTGTCATATTTGTTGTGGAGAGCCAGCTGTATGTAAAGGCTCCTGCACCACCTCCGGCCGCTGTCGTACTGGAAAATGCGGTAACATCATCGCCGTAACAAATTGTCTGACTTGCTGTTATGCCTCCTCCTGTAAGTTCGGGACGAACTGTAACAGTTATCACATTGCTGTAAACCGGGGTTGTACATGAGGCATCAACGGCCCTTCTTACAAACCTTGTGGTTGCGGTAAGGGTTCCGTGATCATAAACTGTGCTGTTGCTTGATGGAACAGTAGTCCAGCCGGGGCCCCCCGGAACAGCTGTTGTACTTGTTGTATAAAACCATGTATATGTAAATAATCCTGCTCCTCCGGTTGCATCTTCAGTACTTTCAAAGGCCGGAACATTATCATTATAGCATATCGTCTGACTGCTGGCTATTGTTCCGCCGTTCAGCTGAGGATGAACCGTTACGGTAACCTGGTTGCTGTAAACAGGAGTTGAACATGTGGCATCAATGGCCCTCCTGACAAATTTTGTTGTTGTGTTAAGGGTTCCATGGTTGTAACCTGTACCAGTGGCTGACGGAATACTTGTCCAGTCAGCATCTCCGGGCACTGTAAGCATGTTGGTAGTATAAAACCATAAGTATGTGAAAGATCCGCCGCCACCGCTGGCAGCAGTTACATTATCGAACCTTGCCGGATCGCCTCCGTAACAAATTGTCTGGTCCTCCTCAATTACGCCTCCCGATAAGGCAGGTCGTACAGTTATTGTCAGAATATTGCTGTAAACAGGGTTAGTGCAGGTTGCATCCACTGCCCTGCGTACAAACCGTGTCGTTGCAGTAAGGGTTCCATGATTGTAGGCAGTGCTGTTGGTGGAAGGAATTTCGATCCATGCTGCATCTCCCAAAGGCGCTGTTGTACTGGTTGTATATAACCATGTATAAGTAAAAGAGTCTGAGCCGCCTGTCAGCTGCTCCGCCACTTGTAAAGGCGGCAACATCCGTACCATTACAGATGGTCTGTCCGGCACTGATGCTCCCTCCTGCCAATTGGGGCAGGACTGTTACAGTTATGACATTACTGTAGACCGGAGTTGAACAGGTACCCTCAACAGCTCTCCTCACGAAACGTGTTGTTGTTGTTAAGGTTCCGTAATCTAATGTAAGTCCGCTGCCACCCGGTACATTTGACCATCCTGGTCCCCCCGGTGTGGCTGTAAGGCTTGTAGTGTACTGCCATGTATAGGTGAAGCTGCCGGCTCCTCCGCTGGCCGGAGTTGTGCTGGTAAATCCGGGGACATTTGATCCGTAGCATATGGTCTGCGTGCTGCCTATCGTACCACCGCTAAGTTGCCCGTAAATATTTACGCTAATGCTGGAAGGGGCTCCCTGACCGCAACCATTCCTTGCATATACCGAAATAGTCGCCGGCGATACTGTTGTTGTTCCAAAGTCAACTACGATGCTTCTTGTCCCGGCTCCTGATACAAGCGTTACCCCGGCAGGAAGCGTCCATACATAAGTTGTTGCATTAGTGACTGCCGCTATCGAGTAACTTACATTAGTCTGAGCATAACAGACATTTACCGGACCTGATACAGGTCCTGCTGCTCCGGGAGCCTCAGGATTGACAGTGATGTAATAGTAATCAGTCGTTGCCTGACATCCTGTGGATGTGATCCTCTCTGTTAACCTTAACCACCCGGTACCGGGAGCAACATTCCATGCCACATTTACAGTATTACTTGTTGAAGAACCAATGATTGTCCCGTTGGAGACACTCCAGCTATATGTATGACCGGTGACTGAGGCTGTGGTGTATAACCTGGTATTACCGAAACAGGGACTTATATCCCCCGAGATGACAGGTGCTGGTAAAGGATTTATGGTTATAAGCACGGAATTTGAATAGACGGCAGTACAGCCCGCACTTATTACCCTGCGCCGGAAATAAGTATCCGTAATAAGTACAGGGGGAGTATACGCTGAACCGGTTGCAGAAGAAATATCGGACCAGGTTGAATTGTCGGTCGACCGCTGCCAGAGGTATGAATATGTTCCTGATCCTCCTGAGGGCGCTGATGTCTGCGTAAGCTGTGCAGGTGCGGTATTGTAACAGATTGCCTGGGCTGAGCCTATTGATCCGGGAGTTACCGCCGGCATTACAGTTATAAGTATCGCCGGAGTATGTTTTGATCCGCAGGAACCGCTTGTGACAATCCTTCTGTAATACCTGTTGGCTGTAAGTGCAGGAGGTGAAAATGAGGATGATGTGGCACCAGTGATTGAACTCCAGGATGATCCATCCGGGGAATCCTGCCATTCATATGTATAACTGCCGGTACCTCCTGATGGGGCTGTACCGGTAGTAAGTGTTGCTGGAGCTGTATTATAGCATATAGTCTGAGCTGATTGTATGGTCCCGGCCAGGAAGTCAGGATATACTTCAATACGTATTGCAGGACTTATATCAGTGCAGGGCCCCGATGTCACCATTCTTCTGTACCAGGTAGTCTGGATAAGAGTACCGGGTACATTATAATTCTGTAATACGGGATTTCCCAAAGCGGTCGAAAATCCACCTGTTGCGGATGTTGTACTGCTCTGCCACAAATAGGCATATGAACCGATACCACCCGTAGCAATGCTTCCTGTCAGACCTGCCGGTGCAGTATTATAACATATTGACTGTGCCGTACCAACCGTATTGTTTTCAATTTCAGGACGGATGATCAGAGTGATCCTTGCAGCAGGACCTGTGCAACCATTGTTGCCGCTTGTTTCATTTACCCAGAAATCGTATGATCCGGGAGCAGTCTTATAATGTCTGTAGGAAGTCCCCGTATAAAGCCAGTCAGTCAGCTCCTCATCGGCATACCAGTTAATAATGCCCTGGGGGCTACTTCGGGTCACCGTTAATCTTGTCGGAACACTCCCCTCGCAATAGTCGGGAGGGACAGTTGGCGATGGAGCCGGCGGGGCATCGATCACCTCAATAATAAAATCGTCATACACATAATCCGAATTCTCATTGACAAACGGATTACACTTGTTCCAGTTTTTCAGGTAGACATAGAACCGGTCTCCGTCCTCGCATGTGGCAGGTATTATAATTTCTTCTGACTGTGTGTTCGGATTTGCCGGATTGAAAGGGCCCAGAACCGAGCCTACATAACCATTTGCACCGGTGGCAACATTGGTTCCGCCGATATAAACGTCGCCGGTAATTGAGTTGGCTACAGCTCCCTGGGGAGTCTCTCCATAGACAAACTGAATTGTGCGCGGCTTGTCATTATCATAATCTGCCGGATTCAGGGGGAAAGGTACAGGCGGTGACTGGCAGTTCCATTCACTGATATCCGCAAGGGTGATCTTGTGCTCCATCCCCTCACATACATAAATACGGTTCCTGGTATGTGTAACGATCTCCTCCATAATAATGTCACCGTCGCCGTCCGATTCAATATCGCGGCCATGCACAACAAATATCCCCGTGTTGGCCAGAAACTCGCCGCACGGGCTTTTTACAACCCACGAACCCTGGTATGCGCAGCTGTCGATCGAAGTAAAGGTATGAATCTGTGCCGGCGGCAGGTCACCGTCAGCCGTAGCGGTATATGACCAGCTTGATCCGTCGCCCCAGTTTACTGTAAATGTTGTGCCCTTCAGAACACCTGTGGGCAGAGGACCCGTCGGGCCCGCCAGGGGGCCAACCTGGTACATGCCTGTTGCCCCGGTATTTACACATTCTCCGAGGCTGCCGAAATAAGTAAAAAGCTTGATCGAAGGACAGGCTGTTGTTGTTGCATAGAGTCTCACGGGAGCTGCCTGAAGTGTGCCGCTTGCATCTGCCGCAACAATCCAGATTGTATGTTGCCTGCTGGCATTTACTACATCAATTACTTCCTGCAGGTTAATCCCGGTACTACCTGCTGGTACAGTAAGGGCTCTTGTTGCTACTATTGCTCCTGACAATGGTTGTGATGTTAAATACCTGATATACGAAGAAGAAAAATTTGTCGTAGAATATATATTATAAACCACAATATATACAGTTCCCGGAATGTTAATCCCATAATTTACAGGAATTGTAGTCGGGCCTGTTGTTCCTGTTGTGGGACCTGATGCCGGATACCAGTCGGGCTGGGCAAATGAACTGGCAATAAACAATATAGAGACCAGGAACACTGATAATACTCTTCTTGCTTTCATGATGAAAAGATTTTTGGATCGGGAAATATGAGGCTCAGACATTTCGGGTTTTCGGGTTAAAAAACACAAATCAGCATTGCTATCAGGAACAGGACTAAAAGATATGGGAAATGGTTGCAGGAGGCAACGGAAGTTATCAATATGAGAGGAAAGTTATTAACGGGGAAAAAAAGGCGTGAGGCGTGAGGCGGAAGAAGGCGTGAGGAGTGACCCACCTTCGCTGAAGCTTCGGTGGGCGAAGGGAGTGCTGGGAGCGAAGCGACTCAATCCCGAGAACTCGGGAAGGCGTGAGACAAGAAAGAAAAAGACAGAAGGATTAAGAAGCAGGAAAGCAGGATACTTTTAACAACTAAAAATGATATATTTGAAAAAAATCCGGCATGAAGAAAATCCTCCTGTACATATTTTACCTTCTGCCTTCAGCCTTCTGCCTTCAGCCTGTCTTTTCGCAACCATTGATCTCCATTTATGAAAATAACACCCTTGTCTCCTTTTCGAAACATATCTATTCTACTGATTCCGGATTTCATTCTTCCATCAGGCCATATATGGTGAACGAAATGAAAAAGGCATTTGATTATGATTCGGTACTCAATTCATATACGATAGCCAGGTTCACCGACAGGAAAGCCCTGAATATAATCTTCAACAGGAACCTGCTGGTAATGAAGAAGAAAAACTATGGCTTCACCATCGATCCGCTTTTTGATTTTGCTTCAGGATACGATTTCGCGAATAAAAGGTCACAGTGGACCAATACACGTGGCTTAATTTTGCAGGGTTACCTTGGAGACAATTTCGCATTTTCGACAAGCTTTTACGAGACACAGGCAAAAGTACCCCTGTGGATTTATAATTATGCACTACCTAGAAACACAATGCCCGGACAGGGCAGGATAAAAACTTTCGGTAAGGATGCTCTCGATTATGCTAATGCATCGGGATACATCTCATGGTCGCCCTCCACTTTTTTCAACTTCCAGCTCGGACACGGGAAACAGTTCTGGGGAGACGGATACCGGTCCGTCATTTTATCTGATTTCAGTCTTTACCACCCGTACTTCATGGTTACAACTAATTTCTGGAAGATCAAATATGTTAACCTGTTCTCCCAGTTCTCGCATCCTGACGAAGAGTGGGAAACTGCCGGTGATCCGGTTTATAAAAAAAAGTTCAGTACAATGCATTATCTGAGCTTTGCCCCCGGGAAGAGATTTAATATCTCGCTCTTCGAATCAATAATATGGCAGATGTCCGATTCGGCATTTCACCGCGGATTCGACATGAACTACCTCAATCCGGTGATATTTTACAGACCGGTGGAATTTAACCTTGGTTCGGGCGATAATATTACAATGGGACTTAATCTCCGGTATACCGTCACCGGATCGCTGACACTTTATGGTCAGTTTGTCTTTGACGAAATGAGGATAAGGGAACTCACATCCGGCGACGGCTGGGCAGGCAATAAATTTGCCTGGCAGGCCGGGATAAAGTCCTTTGACCCGTTCGGTATTGAAAACCTGTTCCTGCAGGCTGAATTCAACCTTGTCAGGCCATACATGTATACTCATGTTACAACTGTTCAGAATTATTCACACGCCAGGGAACCTCTTGCCCATCCCAATGGGGCAAACACAAAAGAAGCCGTTATAATTGCCAGATACAACTATAAACGGCTCTGTTTTGATTTGAAATATGTCTGGTCAGGGTCGGGCCTCGACAGTTCAAGAATTCATTTCGGCAAAAATATTTTCAGGTTATATTCCGAGCGCCCTTATGAGTACGGCAACAAAACTGGACAGGGGTTATATACAACCCTCGATCAGTTTGATGTTTCGTTAAGTTACCTGGTAAATCCAGTGACAAATATGAATCTCTTCGTGGCTGCTACCCTGCGCAGGGAGGAGAACTATAAGATAAAAAATTCCTATAGTATTGTCAGCTTCGGATTCAGAACGAGTTTAAGGAATCTTTACTACGATTTTTTATAAGAAGTGTAATGGCTCTTTTACCCTCCGTTCAGCTCATACCTGCTTACATACTCCGGGATCATCTCCTGCATGGCTTCAATTATCTCACGGCCGGTCATGTTATATACCCCCGAAAGCATCTCCTCCACTTTTAAAAGAATAGTTGCATAATCAACCGGTTCAACCTGTGCAATGCTTATCTTAGGGTGATATGTCGGGAGCTTTGGCTCATTGGCTGAAAAAAGCTCCTCATAGAGCTTCTCTCCCGGCCGAAGTCCCGTGAATTCTATCTTTATGTCGGTCCCCGGCTCAAGACCTGACAATCTGATCAGCTGATTTGCAACATCAAGTATTCTGACCGGGTTTCCCATATCAAATACATATATCTCGCCTCCTTTTCCCATGAAACCTGCTTCAAGCACCAGCTGACAGGCTTCGGGTATCGTCATAAAATAACGCGTTATTGCAGGATCGGTGACTGTGACAGGTCCTCCCTCTTCAATCTGCTTTTTGAACAGAGGGATCACTGAACCATTTGACCCGAGTACGTTCCCGAACCGGGTTGTGACAAACTGGGTTTTAACATTTGCACGGTGAGCCTGGGCCTGGACCACCATTTCGCATATTTTCTTTGTGGCCCCCATAACATTTGTGGGATTTACCGCCTTGTCGGACGACACAAAAACAAATTTCTCAACTTCATATTTAATTGCCAGCTCCGTCATAATGCTGGTCCCCCCGACATTAACCCTGAATGCCTCATGGGGTTGTGCCTCCATAACCGGGACATGCTTGTAGGCAGCAGCATGAAACACTACCTGCGGTCTGTACTTACTGAAAATGAACTCCATCTTCTCCTGCCGTGTTACATCACCAATCAATATTTTACACGGACATCCGGAATGTTTCTTTATAAGTTCATTCTCAAGCAAATATGTCGGGGTCTCCGCCTGATCGACAAGTATGAGCTTCTTCACATTAAACCTCGTGAGCTGACGCACAATCTCCGAACCGATCGATCCGGCCGCACCTGTCACCAGTATGGTTTTGTCGTGAAGGCCCTCTTCAATTTTATCGAGGTTTAATTTAATGGGTTTCCTGCCCAGCAGATCTTCAATATTTACTTTTTTAAGCTGCCTTACCTGAAGTTTCCCGTTGAGCCAGGTATCAAAAGCAGGTGTCTCAAGAACCTCCAGACCGAGATTGATAACCGATCCGAGAACCTCTTTTTTCTTTTCCGGATCTAGGTTGTTAATAGCGAATATGAATACGCTGATCCCCTCCTTGTCGATATACCCGTTTTGCAGTATATCCCTTGACAGAACAGGATAACCATCAACTTTTTTACCCTGCAGTCTCCTGTTGTCATCAATAAATCCTTTCAACCGGTACCCGCTCTTCGGATCGCCTGAGATAACCCTTTTTACGATTATACCCATCTCACCGGAACCATAGATCAGGGCATTTTTCCGGTACTGAACCGAGCCGGAAGCAAACTCATAGAACATCTTGATGAATATCCTGAAAAAGATGAGGATCACCGTAAGAACACCATAATGTATAAGCAATATTGAAAGAGGGACGTTGTACACCGGATCCCATC
Source organism: uncultured Bacteroidales bacterium (assembly GCA_963736675.1). Taxonomy (GTDB): domain Bacteria; phylum Bacteroidota; class Bacteroidia; order Bacteroidales; family VadinHA17; genus LD21. The sequence continues at coordinate 135,057 of CAVTPT010000001.1, read as the reverse complement.
CATAATACCAGCTGATTTTTTTAAGTAAAATAACAACCACAAGAGCAACTGTATTGGTAATAAAGATCTTAAAGGCATCCTTGATCGTCGTCTGCCGGATAAGTCCTGCATACGATTTGAAGATCACCATAAAGAGGGCATAAACTCCCAGCACAACAAGTGCCTGGGGGATAGCCAGTTCTTTTCGGAAATCGTCAAGCACAAAATTGAATCGCAGAACATATGCCATTAAAAATGAGATAAATACAGTAAATATATCTATCACGAAAACAAGCCACCTTGGAAGTGAGTGTTTTCTGAAGATCTGTATTATCGTGCTCCTGAAATTATTCAGCATTTATAATATAATCTGGAACAAAGTTAATAAAAATGGATCATTACCTGATAAGGTCACCGGAACCCGGCAACCTTATTGAAGTTCATTTCCCGAAGATCCTGAACAGGCAATCCAGTATTTTCTCCCTGTCGTCATCAGTCAGATTGCTCCCCGAAGGCAGACACAATCCCTTATTAAATAATTCTTCCGACACCCCATTTACAAGGGCCGGATAATCCCTGAACACAGGCTGAAGATGCATTGGTTTCCAAAGCGGCCTGCTTTCGATATTCTGCGATTCAAGAGCCCGCCTTACATCCTCCCTGCTTATACCGGTCAGCTCCGCATCTATTGTTATCGCCGTAAGCCAGCGGTTTGAAAAATATTCAGGTCCCGGTTCTTCATGAAAGATGACACCTTTTATACCGGAAAGGTTGCCTTTGTAAAATTCAAAATTTTTCCGACGTTGTTCCACCCTCTCTTCAAGTATCTCAATCTGTCCCCTGCCAATGCCGGCTGAAATGTTACTTATCCTGTAATTATATCCGATCTGGCTATGCTGATAATGAGGGGCCTTATCCCTTGCCTGGGTGGCAAAAAAACGTGCTTTCTTTATGTACTCTTCACTATCTGATACAAGGGCCCCGCCGCCGGAGGTGGTTATGATCTTGTTCCCGTTAAACGAGAGAATTCCCATCTCTCCCAGGCTGCCGGCCGGGTTATTTCTGTATCTGCTTCCAAGAGCTTCAGCTGCATCCTCTATAACAGGAATATCATATCTATCTGCAATGTCCAATATCCTGTCCATATTTGCCGGCATTCCGTACAGGTGAACGGGGATGATGGCCTTAGGCCTGAGGGAAGGCAGAGGGCGGAGGGCGGAGGGCGGAGGGAAGAGGGAAGATGGCTGAGGGCGGAGGGCGGAAGGAACTAAATCGCCATTGATACATTTATTGATTGCTGCTTCAAGCAGATCCGGATCCATATTCCATGTTCCGGGTTCGCTGTCGACAAATACCGGTGTGGCCCCGCAATAGATTATGGGGTTTACGGTAGCAGAAAATGTAAAACTCTGGACTATCACATAATCGCCCGGACCAACACCGAGCAGAATAAGGGCAAGGTGAATGGCTGCGGTACCGGAACTCAGGGCGGCTGCATGGTTAACACCCAGATATGCCTGAATATCCTTTTCAAAATTGTCTACATTGGGACCCAGCGGAGCTACCCAGTTCTGATCGAAAGCTTCCCTGATGTAGTGCATCTCCCGTCCTGACATATGCGGGCTGCTCAGGTATATACGTTTATTTATTGAGTTCATTCCTTAGTCTGATAAGTTCACCCCCTCGGTACTGCAATAACCCTCTCCTTAAACCTGTAAAACACCACGGAATCGTCTCCGATATTCTGATCGAGAACCATTCCGGCTGCAATCCTGTTACGGCTGCCAACCTTTATCCCCGGGATAGTGGAGCTGTTTATGCCAAAGAGATTTTCACCGCCCACTTCAGTGAACCCCGAAAAGCATACATTGGGACTGATAAAATTAAAATTCCCCACAATGGTATCGTGACCTAGGCTGCATCTTGAATTTATCAGAGTAAAATTCCCGACCCTGACATTGGGTCCCAGATTTGCATTGGGGCCGACAATGCTCCCCTCACCCAGTTCAGCAGATTCCGAAATATAGGCAGTGGGGTGAACAAAAGACACAAAACGTGCTCCTGCCAATCTTAACTTTTCAACAATGGATTTTCTGTATTTAAGATTAGCTATCCCGATAATATAAAAAACATCTTTTATGACATCATGATCCGCAACCGGCCCGATCAAAGGAGCCGATAGTTTATATCTTGGATAGTTATCAGGGTTATCATCAAGAAAACCGGTCACTTTCAGATCCGTTTTCCCATTAACTTTATTTGAATACCTTATATATTCATCTATTTCGGCACCGTGACCACTAGCCCCGATAATGATAATATCTCTCATAATTTAAATTATTGTTGGATTTCAGCTGAAAAGGAGGCCTCCAATCCGGTACTCCTCAACAGTTCATTACCTTGCAAGGTACCCGCCGTCAACAATGAGATTTGTTCCGGTGATCCATCTTGCAGCATCGGACAAAAGATAAATACACGCATTGGCAACATCTTCGGGCAGGCCTAATCCCAGCGGATGCTGATTTATTACCCTGTTAAGTGATTCCTCGTTTCTGCTGTAGACAGCATTTTTCGACATTGGTGTCTCAACAACACCCGGAGAGATTGAGTTAACCCTTATTTTCCGCGGAGCAAGCTCAATGGCCAGCGACCTGGCTCCGGCTATCAGGGCGCCCTTGGTAATACTATAGATTAACTTCCCTGCTTCACCGGCTTCGCCCATCACGGAACCTATAAAAATAACACTGCCTCCGGCTTCAGAAAAATTTGACAGCCTTGTTACAACCCTGGTTAAATTCACTGCAGCCTGAACATTTGCACTGAAGAACTCACCCAGCTTATCCGGCTTCACCATATTGAGCGGTAAGGTGGTGGAGATCCCGGCACAATTTACCAGGCCATCAATCTTTCCGAAACCCGGTGTCAACCCACTTATCATCTTTTCGACCTCTTCATAGTTTGTAAGATCAACGGCACAGATCGTATGATCATTCCTCTCCTGCATCAAGGCCATAGTCTCATTAAGCCGGTTATGATCCCTGCCCATAAGTACAACCCTTGCTCCCTGCCTGCTGCAGCTGACTGAGCACTCCCTTCCTATTCCGGAAGATGCTCCGGTAACAATAATTGTCTTGTCCTGAAGACTGAACGGATCTTTATTCACAACTTTTAATATGAGCTATTTATGATTTGTAAAATCCTTTAATACTGGTCAGCTATTATCCCTGGTAAAATTCCCCGGGGCTTTCATAAAATCAGCAATTATATCTCAACGATCTCTCCGATATAGCAATCCCCCATGTCAATAATTGCTGTTCCCCATGTCAGGCCAACCCCGAAGCCGCTCATCAGTAACCGTTTATGCCCCTTGAGATTCTCCTTCAATTCTGAGACCACCGTAAGCGGGATCGAGACTGACGATGTGTTCCCGTACTTGTGGATTGTTGACGGGAGCTTATCTTCCGGCAGTTTCAGCTTCTTTGCCAGGAATCCGTTAATGTAGCTGTTTGCCTGGTGGAACACGAAATAATCAATTGAGGATATATCAGCTCCCGAGTATGCTAGTAAGCGGTTAAAGTCTTTTGGTACTTCACGTATGACAAAATTAAAAACATCCGCCCCGTTCATGTATCCCTGTTCATCAGACCGTATGTTACCATGTTCATCAACAACTTTTTCCCTGAGGGTCTCGCATGAGCTCATATTACGGTAACCACCTGCGGGAACTTTTATAAGCGATTCACGTGAACCGTCGGAGTTGAGTGAGAACCAGCTCCTGCCAAATTTCCCGCCTCTCTCAATAAGGGCGGCAACACCTGCGTCGCCAAAGAGAAATCCTGTTTTCCTGTCTTTCAGCGAATAGACTTTCGACCTTGTTTCACCGTCGAGCACAAGAGCTTTATCGACAGCTCCTGATATTATCATTGAATATGCCACAGTCAGGCCATACAGGAAGGCAGAGCATCCGAGGTTAATATCGATCGTAATTGTTGATGTGGGTAACTTAAGCCTCTCCTGAAGCAGTACCGAGGTTGCAGGCATCCGGTAATCGGGTGTCTGCGATATGAACAACAGCAGACCAATCTCTTCTCTTTTAAGTCCCATCCCCTCAATAAGTTCTTTAGCAGCGGCATAACAGAGATCCGAAGAGCAGGTCTTTTCATCGGCAAAACGGCGCTCCTTTACTCCGATCTTATCAACTATATCTTTAATATCCTCTTTCCTGAAATAGAGGTCGTGCTCGTAATTATTGATCACATGCCCCGGTACAGCTGCTGCCATACCTGAAATACCGACGTCATTTAACGAAAGCAATCCCATTGCTGCTATTTTGACGAAACAAGGTTAATAAGATCATCAACACTCTTAAGCTCGTTGAACTCCTTCATCTCCATTTCGATACCAAATTCGGTATCGAGCATTGCCAGGATTGAGAGTTCTGTTAAAGAGCTGTAATTCTCATAATTCCTGAAAGAGTCTTCCTGTTTGATAACAGAGGGGTCCATTTCAAGTGCTTCTGCCAGAGCTTTGATCAATATGTCTTTCATCATAATATAATTTTTGATTTTAATGGTATGATGTAACCCATATGTCTGAAATTTATATACATACGTGTTTGTATTTGCTTACATGTGGGTTTCATAAAAATTTATATTTCAGGTCGATTTATTCAGATTTTTTCTATAGAAACAGGATGTAATATGTTTAAAATAAATATGGATCCCTCAGGATCATTATTCATTAATGATCCTGATAACCATAAATGCTTCAGCAAAGGTAAAACCAACTGACGCCCCACGATATGTTGCCAGCGATTCGATATTTTTCAGGGAGCGGGGATTGGGAAACTCTTTCAACTGGCTTTTGTAGCATTTCATAGCTTCAACTTTCGAGTCAAAAAAACCGGAGATATTCTCATAACAAGTAGGGGTAAAAGCACTTGAGGCTTCAGGGGTGCCCCATTCAGTCTCGGAGAGAGTTTCATAAGTATAAATACTTCTTACCGGATTCCCATTGACCGGACGGGCGGCTACCAGGCCTGCATTGAAGACTATCTTATGATCGTGGTGAATATCCCCGTAATGCGGGAGGTAAAGAGTATTTATATTCAGTTCAACGATCACTTTGCGGATCGCTTCGGAGATCTCCGATATCGGTATTGTATCGAGGTCAGGGGCAGGGAAATCTAAAAATCGCGTTCCGGTCACTCCCAGGATGCTGTGAGCCGCTTCGGCTTCTCTCCGTACATTCAGTATCTTTTCGTCTGAATAGAGCTCTTTTTTCCCACGGCTCATTATCAGGATAAAAACTCTGTTGCCAGCCGACAGATATTTTTTGATTGTTCCTCCACAACCAAGGATCTCATCATCGGGATGAGGGGCAACTACTAAAATTTTCTTTCCCATTATTGAAGTCTTTAGTTTATGATGAGACTTTTCTTTGGTTTTCAAGTACACGACTCCAATCATATCCATATTCCAAGAGGTAATCCAAAATACTAACGTTTGATTCGAATTTTCCCCAAGGCTGATAATATTGAAATGGTTTGAAATCGGAGTAGACAAGATTAATATTGTTTTGAATAAAATACTCTTCTCTTTGATAAGCTCTCGCACCTGTTCCAGAATAATAAACATTACCATTGAGATATTTGCATATTTCAATTATTCTTTCCTCTTTAGTCGAATTTATTGGGATTGATGAAGATATTTTAAACTTAGTATTAATCCCTAGTTTATTACAAAAAAACATTATTATAGCCTGATCCATATCTGCGAGGTTCTGATAGTTCTTAAGCAGTAAATTAGAAAAGTCCTGGAATACTTCCTCAAAGTGCCTGGATTTTTTGTAATTATGCATTAAAATTTTTAAATGATATTTTTTCCAGTTTAGTTCATCTTTTGTTCTCACTTCATTTATTGATGACTTAGATACATGTTTATAATCAACTGGTATTCTAAGTCTGAATAATCCTTGTGGAGACTTGATATAGTGATAACTATGCATCCCCGAAGAAGAAAACTGACAATCGTCAACAAAAACAAAAATATTGGATTGTGAGATCTTATAAAAATATCCTAGCCATGGGATATAATTTGGTTGATGCATTGCAATGATTTTGCACATTCAGAAAAATGATTTATTGAATAAATATTTAATTTATTGAGCCCTATTATTAAATTTTTCTGCTGTAATCGCATAAACTAAAGTATCTTTAAACTCACCTTTTACATATAAATATTCCTTTAGTCTTCCTTCAAACACCAGACCAGCTTTAAGATTCTTATTTATTGAGGCAATATTATCTTCAGTAACATAGGATTGGATTCTGTTTAGGCCTGCATTATTAAAACAAAAATCCAGCAGTCCAATCCATGCTTCTCCCATATACCCATTCTTTTGGTATAATGGATTAAGTATTGAAGTAAATTCTCCCCGTTTATTATAGTAACTTATATTTAATACTTTCAAAACCCCAATAAGCTTCTTTTCAGATTTTAATTCTATCCCAAATGTAAATTCAGTATCTAATGATTCATATTTTTTTATAACACCAGCAATATACCCTTGTGTGTCAGCGATTTGCGTATGTGGTTCCCATTGTAAATAAGTTGTTACTAAGGGATTACTTGTATATTCATACATATCGTATGCATCGGACAAATTTATCTTTCGTAATAACAATCTTTTCGTTTCTATTAATGTGTCAAATATTAAGCTGTTCATTTAATTTATTAATGTTTTAATTTACAATATATCAAGGAACAAAAACATGGTTTTTTACATTATATTCATTTTACTTATTTTTAAACTTTCCTAATCTGAGACGATCTGTATAAGTCAAATCTCTCTCTCTCTGAATCACAATTCAAGAGTTTTGTGGATGGATTGAACACTTTTATAATTGTCTTATAAAAAAGTTTAATATCCATCGCAAAAGATAAGTTGTCGACATATTGAACATCAAGAGCAAATTGATCCTCCCATGTGGGATAACTACCAGCCAAGAGACTCAATCCACTAAGACCTGGCCTCACTTCATGTCTTCGTAGCTCTTTTTGAGTATAGAATGGGAGGTAGTCAGGTAATAGAGGACGTGGACCAATAAAACTCATATCTCCTTTAAGAATATTGAAAAGTTGTGGAAGTTCGTCTATACGCGTTATACGTAAGAGACGACCATAACATGTAATTCTCTTGTTATCTGGTTGATTATCTGTTATTTTCCTAAGCATAGTTCTGAATTTGTAAATTTTATAAACTCTATTGTTAAGCCCGACTCTTTTCTGAATGAAGAACACTGGATACCCTATAAAGAGAATACTACTCATTGAAACTACTCCCCATAATGGAGTAAAGATCAATATCAGCATGCTAGAAAGAACTATGTCCGTAACTCTTTTAAAGTACTTATACACAACTGCCTTATTAACAAATTATAATTTATCAGATTGGTATTCCCTAACAAATCTTAGAGCATTTTTAGGTGTGAACATTTCGGAGGCAATAACTGAATTTTTGCTTAGTGTATAGCGTTTATCAGGACTATCAGCAAGATCCGTTATAAAATCAGCAATATCTGCTATCATTTGTGAATCGAAACATTTCCCAATTTTATATTTATTGACTGTATATACAAGGTCCGATTGACGGTTTGCAATGCACAAAACTGGGGTGCCGACTGACATATAACTATACAGTTTACTTGGAATTGATCTGAATGATGAGGTTTCTGATAGCGTAATAACAGCAAGACTTGCTGAGGATAAAGAATAAGGTAACATTCTTGAATCCTGCCATGGCAAAAATTGGCAGTTATTTAACATTAATCTTTTAGCCTTTTTTAATAGCTCTTTTTTTCTGAAGCCATCTCCAATGATCAGGAATAAAATATCTTCCCTGTTTACAATATTTGCAACATCAAGCAATGCTTCTAATCCTCTTGATGAACCTATATTCCCAGAATACAATACAACAAACTTATTTTTAAGATTATGTTGCATAATGAAAGGATTAAGATCGGGGCAAACAGGTTTAAGAAATTTATTATCCGACCACACTGGTATCACATCGATTGATTTCCCTTTGGAATAATTCTTTAAACTATTTCTCATTCCTTCAGTCAGTGTAAAAATATAATGAGCCCTTAATAATGATTTTACATGTGCTTTGATCCAAATATTTATCAGGGGTTTAAGTTTCCCGATAAATCGAAATTCACCTGGTTTTTCGATATAAACATCAAAAATAAGGATTGAGCATGAATTCCTACAAAAGAGTGGAATCAAGGGAGCAAAAGGTGGATTTGAAACAATAAAAAGATGAGATTTGCGAAATCTAAACCATAATAAAAATAATATTTGAAGAAATCCGGTTACCCAGGAGTATAGTCTTGTGATAGCATTTGTCCTGTTATATCGCGCGATTCTTTTTAGTTCTACTGAGTTATCCAGGACAATATTTCGTTCAACAAGTCTGCCTGTAATAAGCACACAATGGTACCCTGCATTAACATGAGCATTAATAATGTCTATCATTAAATAACCTGAATCCTGATTAATGAATACAATTTCTTTCAACGCTTAATGACTATTTGGTTTACCACTAACGTCCTTATAAAGTTTTATATAATCACAATATTTCGACTTGCTGTCAAACAGTTTTTCAGCTCTTTCCCGACAAACATTCATATAGAATTTTTTACCATTAGACAGAACTTCCTTTATTGAATTGGATAAACCCATAAAATCACCTTTATTAAGAACGTAACCTGATTCTTTATTTACTATTTCAGCGCTTCCACCAGTATTATATGTAATTACGGGGGTACCACATGCCAGTGCTTCTAAATTTGTTGTTGGAAAATTGTCAACATATGTGGGATTTAGGAAAGCGTTAGCTCCCGAATAGAGACTTGCGAGTTCTAAAGCGCTTTCAATTTTGGGTATTCCGATAATACCGGAAGGCAATTCAAGAATTTGTTTACGGTTTAATCCTACCAAGAGAATAAGAATTTCCGCCGGTAGTAGTTTTCTAATTTCAATGAAATCTATTAACCCCTTGCGTTTGTCCCATGAGTTTGCCACACCCAAAATATATTTGTTTTTTCCTGTTTTAAATTCTTCTTTGTCAATGCTTTTAATTTCAGGTTTAAATATCGATAAGTCTACACCATTATTTATTATTGAAAGTGGATACTTTTTTAAATATGATCGCTTTACATGTTCAGCAAGCCAGGATGAGGGTGTTATGATAGTAAGATTTTTTATTTCGGAAAAAATCGATTTTTTTCTAAGATAATTTTTTTTTGAGTTGTCTATGAACCAACTCTCTGGATAACCCTTTAGATTAGGACATTTGTGACAACCCGTATGCCATTTATAACAATTAACTCTGTCAAAATAGCTGCAGTGACCTGTAAATGACCAGCAATCATGAAGTGTCCATATTACGGGTTTACCTGATTCTCTCAGATAATTAAATAATATTTCGATGTTCAGATAATATCCATGAATATTATGCAGATGGAAAATATCCGGATCCGCTTTTTTTACCTCCTCAATGAATTTACGTGTGGCACCGGCTGATCCAAAGCCATGGAGGTCAAATAAACGGGAGATAAGTACGTGGGAATAAAGATCCGAACGGGTCCCTATCCTGATCAGTCCTGAGTTGCTTGGTCGATTACCACGTCCAAATGCAATCAGACTCTGATGTCCCCTTTCAATCAGTACCTGTCCTATTCCTTCAGCCATTCTTCCGGTACTGCCTGAATTTACAGCTGTGTTTATCTGAAGAACTTTCATTTTAAGATAAACGTTAAATACTCTATCCCTATTGATCCTATTGAGAATTTTTTAATGCTTTGACGTGCATTTCTCGACATTTTGTTCCTTAGTTCTTCATTATCAATTAAAAGTTGTAGATTCTTTTGAAACATTTTATCATTAAAAACAGGTACTAGAAAACCATTTTCCCCATGCTTTATCATTTCAGAAGGACCTGCAATGCAATCATACGATACTACTGGTAAGCCAGCGGCTAAGGCTTCTGCCACGACATTAGGGAAACCTTCAGAACTTGAGGTAAATACAAATAACTTGCTCTTCTGATAATATGCATTTACATTTAATAATTCACCAGTAATTGATACGTCATTCCCGAGTTTAAGATCGTCAATAAGTTTTTTCAACCGATCAAAATTTTTCTGTTTGAGAGCATCTCCACCAACTATTACCATTTTCCATCCATTCGAATCAATTCTTGAAAAGATCTTTATTAACCGGTCATGATGTTTTGTAGAAATTAATCTCCCAACTGTAAGTATTATGTTTTCTCTGTCATTTATTATTATGGATTGTGAATTGACAGGATTTCCTATGACCTTAATATTTGGGTTAAGTTTCAGTTGCAGATATTGCTCTCTTGCTAACTCTGTTTGTGCAATAATTCCGGATGCTTGTGGATAAAGCCAATTTCTTAAGAAAGTATGAAAAAACCCGTAAATTTTCTCCGGACTGCACCGATCTGATAAATAAACTGGATATTTTAATCCATATAAAGAAAGCATGACAAGACTATTCCAGTATTCTCCAAAGCTCAATATTGATTGTGGTTTTATCTTTCCAACTGTTCGCCGTAGAAATATAATTCTTCCGATTGTGTAGATAAAACGTAGTTTGTCTCTGAATATAGTTGCTGGTTTATAGACTAATACATTATCTGGTACAGCGAAGAATAATTTTGGATTCCTGCCATAAAGAATAAGGTGTACTTCAATCCCATCCTGCCTGCAAAACCAGGCAGCAAGTTCCGACATCACCCTCTCCATTCCTCCCGCCTTAAGTGACGGAATTACGAGGCATAATCTCTTCTTATCCATTACCTTAATCCTTTTCTTTTAATTCCGGTCTCGTCTCATCCGTTTCCAGGAACCTATGTCTTTTGATCACTCTTTATTTGCTCAATTAAATCTTCAACCATCCACCCGTAAGGATTGAATTTACCTTCATGCCATGTTAAATTTTTGTCCCAGTACCCGGGACAGGGATCATATCCTGCCGGGGAAAAACCATAACTTATTTCGACTACCAAAGGATTCCCTTTTTCATGCACATAATCAAATGCCACACATTGAGCCTGAAGCTTTTCAGATAATATAAAGGAGAGTTTAATGATTTCATCATCAAATAAGCTTCTATCATATTCTATGTTTCCGCTTCCGGATGCGCGGAAATCATTTTCCCTGACCTTCCTCTTTATTGCAAATGCTTTATCCCCAATTACAATTACCCTGATATCGTGATCATTATCCGGAATGAATTTCTGAAAAAGAATGTACCCTTTTTCTCTTCCATGTACTTTTGCATAGGGAGTTGGCCTAAGTCTTCTCACAAGTCCCTTAAATAAACTCAGAATAGTAATTTTACCATTTTTGTATCGTTTTAATAATTCTCCTGCAGGGATCAGACTATCATGTTTAAATCCCTTTCCAAAAGCTTGATGAATAAGTTTCCGGGCCTGCAATGATGAATTCACCTTCTTTACATTCACTGACCCGGCGCCTCCCCGTAGCTTGAATACCAGAGGATACACAGTGGTCTCAGACCACTTCAGCGCTAAATCTCTTTCATAGAATATCCAGGAATCAACGAAGGGAATTTTCAGTGATTCAAGCAGGTATTTCTGACCAACTTTGTCATCAAAATGCCATACAGTCCTGAAATTTGGGAATACTTTCTTCCCCGATTGTTCCAATGAATAGAGTAAATGCTTTGCAAAAAGGGATGCTTTCGGACTTGCATGATAAAAATGCCACATCAATGCGTCACAATCTTCTACCTGTTTTATAATATCTGAATCATAACAATCAACTATCTTAAAAGGTATTTGAGAGGATTTACAATAATCAATCCATCTTTCACTAAAGGAACCGGATGTGTTATGTATAGCCAGCATTATTTTACTTTTTTCAGGTGTCTTATCAGACTGGTAATATCAACTGTACCAATTTTTTTCGCAGGTACCCCTCCGATAAGGATGTTGTCCTCCTCAAAAGAGTCTCCTACAGCAGCATTGGCTCCAACAGCAATATTGTTACCTAATTTTATTTTCCCATAAATCTTTACACCGGGACCAATATAAACGTTATCACCAATAATCGGGGCATTTGTCCCACCGGAAGCCCCGATACAGGATGAAGGATGCAGCCTGCAATTTGCTCCCACTTTTGCATATGCACTTACCACAATTGTACCATAATGTGCGATTGACAATCCGGGTCCGAAAACATTTAATGGTATTGAAAATCCTAATCTTAATGACAGACGACTGTAGCGAATTCTTAAAAACCCCAGGATCAGTTTATTGATAATCCCCTTTTTAACATTTGTGTAATACTCGCAGCGACGCATCAATATCTGAAATCTAAGAATTCGATTTGGAAAAAAAATTGTCCTTATTCTGCTCCTGATCGAAGGGCATCTAATCCCAAGAGCAACAATATCCGACTTTTTAAAAAACAAATAATCACTTCTTGACTTAATCATTCTGTTACGTTAAATTGTATTTTTTTGAATTACCGGAATTACTTTCCAATCAATAATTTATGTTTTTAAAAACCCCATTTAAATTAATAAACACAGTAAAAATCAAAAATTTTAGCAGCTTATCCATCCACCTGGTAATTTTGCTGTAACAGTGTATTTTTTAAGATCTTCCAACCTTGTAGTTGAATTATTGAATGTCACATTACAATTATTGTCATTCTTTGAAAAATAATAATTTAGCAATGGAATCTTTTCTACAGGTAATTCCATAAGAATCGCCATTGCCCGATCATTAACAAAGGCATTATTTGTCAGGGAAATTATTCCAAGTGGAAGTGGTTCAGGATTTAACGGACCATCACCCTGGCCGGCTATTACACCATCACATATACTGAAAATCTGTCGTTGTTGAATGTCTGAAACCTGCCCATCGGCCATACCGAACACGGCAATCCTGTTAAGATCAGCCACCATCCGCCAGGTTGTATCGTTCCCATGCCAGCCTGCTGCAATATTGTGTTCCGGGCCTGGCATCGACAGGGTCCATAATAGTGAAGATAATTTCTGGTATATCCGGAAAATTTTCTTCCCCTGGCTGCGGTTAGCACAATCGAGCATTAACTCCGACCAGTAACGCAGGTAAGATCCACCCGGATAACAATCACCTCCCCTTACTGTTCCTCCGATCCTGTGATGAGGGAGAAAATCCTTATCCCCGTTAATGCCTACAATATTCTTCAGAGCACCCGTAATACCTGCCTTCTGGTGAGTTTTAATTTTGGGGAGCGAGATCACCAGATCCGAGTCAAATAATTCCCTGGCGATGCAATACTTATGAATGCCGGGGGAATGGGCTGATGACATCCGGTCAGGGTCGTAGTTTGTTACTCTGAATTTTGTTTTTCCCGACATTGTAACAGGTTCAAGAATGCTCTCCTTCCCTAAATCAAAAATAATATAGTCGGAGAGTGGTCTCAAATTGGTTTCCGGAGAGTTACTCTTAATCTTAAAGGTCCTGCGCCTGAGATCCTTTATCCTGATTGGTATTTTGAACTGTTGTTCAAGTTTATTTATTTCTGAAGAAAATGAACCCGAAATCATTCTATCCCAGTCACAACCCTGTATAGGTGCATCTGCAATTAAAACCTCCCCGGGACTCATTTCAAGAATCACCTTCAATACGGCAATTACAAAATTATCATGTGTCCTCAGGCAATATTCATCATCCGGTATTACCGAATGCCTTACCCAGTTTGGCTTCATAAGGATCTTCTTCCCCTGTACCTGCGAAAGAGAAATTCTATTACTAATGAGCGAATGCAGATCTTTTATCAGATCATCCGAATAATAGTAATTCCTTAATTCATCAGGTGAACAGCTGTTTTCTTCTGACGATATCTTAATAATGTCAAGGAATTTCCCTGTCATAAGTTATTCTCAGCCATTAATTTGCCCAGCTCAGGTGTTGTCAGAAAGCTCATATCAGGCCAGCATTTAATAATTTCCTTCAGAAGAGCATCCAGTTGCCGTAATCCGGAATCCCTGTTAGCCGGATTCAATGAACCAATATAATTTACCCTGTGGGAACTGATAATTGCCGGCTTATGCCAACGGAATGCTGTCCTTATATCATTAAGACAACTGTTGACCCAGTCTTTACCCGGCTGATTCGGCTCAAAAAAACAGTTTCTGGTCATATAAATAAGCCCACTCCTGTCTTTCTGTCCAATCCAGTGTGGAACTCTCCTTGTTTTTCCGTAACCGGCCGGTTCGTTTTGGATTTTGGAGGTAGACCTGTATCTTATTCCATTTTCAACAAGGATCTGATTAAGCTTGTTGTTAAAGGGTCCATTGGGGGGGACAAAATATTCAGCCCTGTACCCGAAAAGATCCTCAAATATACCAAGGCCTTCAATAATGACCTTTTTATGATATTCAAGCTCCTCCGGATCCCAAAGTAAAAAAGCCGCCTGGTAATCAACTTCCGGATATTTTAATGGAACAAAACCTGTAACATGCTCGCCAAAGGCAAGCCTGGTATGCTCTTCTCCGCTTCTTAAGGCATTCATCCAGGCTGTAACATTCAAATGTTCACGCCCATGCATCTGGGGGACAAAAAGCCTCTTCTCAATACCCTCTATCCAGAGTTTAAATGACCCCTCACAACCGGGGATTTTTTTAAGAGTCTCCGTAAATGGTTCCAGATAATAAGTATTGAAATTCTCCTTTAAAATCCTTTCAAAATCAGGATTAGCTACAATAGTGACCGGAGTAAAGACAACTTGTTTACCGGCAGAGTCTTTATGTCTGCTCAAAACTTCAAACAGGTTTTCAAGGTCAGATTCTGATGCAAGTGTATCGTTCAGGTTATATCTTCCGGCATCAAAAGAACGAAGATCCAGTCCCAGGCTTTCAAGCTTTTTAAAAGCATCAATTGATGGCATGCGGATACTCCCCCAGTCATCGCTCTCAATAACAATTACTTTTCTATTGCTCCTCCATCCGGGAATATTTGAAAGATTACGAAAGACCTGACTTTTCATTTTTTTGATAATTATTCCGGAAGATTTTTTCATAATATATTCTTGATGATACTAATAAGGGAAAGATCATTTGATGTGAACCAGGCAGTAAGCGGGTTACCAATAACTGCCCAAAGTCCAATATAATCAAACCCTATCCGAATCCGGACCACCATAAATAAGATTAGAATAAATATCCCTGCTTTCTCCAGTAATACTGGAAGTTTCTCCGATAAGTTTATACCCCATAAAAAAAGAAATCCTAAAAACAACAGTGTACCAATTGCAATAAATCTGCCTATCGACGGGGCACTTGTAAGAGAATTAATAAGACCAAAGAAGAACATACTGAAATTAAAAAGAGAATAGAGCCACGGTGATCTTTTAAGTGTTTCTCTCTTATAATAAAAAAGATATATAACAAATGCCAGAATAAACCAACTGAGGACTAAAGTATGACCATGAACATACCAATTTGTTGATAATCTTTGGCTTTCGACTGTCTCAATATAATAATCATTGAAATAACCACTCCTGCTCTCAAGAAGAGGATCAGGGGCAAATGTTTCAAATAGATTCTGTACAATGGGAATCTCCATTTGAGCAAAAGCAAATGAAGAAAGGAAAATAATAAAATATATGACGGGTCTGTTCCCAATTACCTTATATATAAAAAATATAAGAGCAGCAATGATAAAAGACCAATGAGTAAAAATTGATAATGGAAAAATCCAATATAATTGATTCCTTTTACCCTTAAAATAATTAAAAATTCCATACGTAAAGATTACCGCTGCAATATTCCATCTTCCATGCACGTCCCACATTCCTATGGTAAGAGCAAAACTCATCAATAATAGAAAGTGAAAAAAAGTAATACGTCCTTCCGAATGATCTATTACAAACCATATCATACGCGAAAGAAAATAGCCAAAAAGAACAGCCAGCGCAGAAAGGAGGAAACGGTAATCATCAGTAAACCGGGAAACCACAAAGGTTATTAGGTCAAATACAATATCGAGCATACCGGTATTGACATTGAGGTAACCTGAGTACAAATCACTCAAACTGTAATCGGAATTATGCATCATTATCAGAACCTGTTGCATTCTGACAGAGTCGCCACCAAGTACAAATGTAAATCCGACAAAAATTGTGAAGAGCCAGAATATATCTTTAGCCCATGGAACCCTGTATTGACTGAAGATCCTTATAAATGAGCCGGCTGGCCATAGAATAAAAAGTAAGACAGCGCTTTTTAGGCCAAGTCTGGCTTTTAATGCATCCCGCTTTTCAAAAAAACCAATGTTAGTATTTTCGAACATAAAAACTATCCGATTAGCTCTAAAAACCGCCTTGCTACATTACTGATTAGATAGTGCCCCGGCTCAGGTAATTTCAATTTGTTTTCATAATTTCCGGCCATAAATTCATATATGAGCGTTTTATCCGGTTCCTGAAAATTTATTGGTAAAACAGGTCTCCTGACAAATGTATAATCGGCAAATTTGCTTGGCGAATCAGATCCCACTGAAGTATGGAATTCAAGGTGCACTAGAAAATCCATCTTTCCCAGTTCAAACAAAAGCACTTCTCTCGGGATAAATCCTCTTAGGTCAAGCCTGTTCCCTAATTTATTCTTATATGGCAATAGAAATTCAGAATTCTGTGAAAAAACAACGAATCTGAAATCACGATCAAGTGTTGAAAGATAATCAAGAAACGGACGGGGATCTCTTAGTCCCGGAAGAAACCTCCCGGCAAAAGCAAATGTCGGTACATCATTTTTGACTTCCCCTGTGAACAGCTTTGTATCATCAACAGAAAACCCCTGGGGAATAATCCTGATCTTTGATCTTACCTCGGGATAATAATATCCGATGTGATCATCATTAGGGACAGAAATAAAATCAGCCTTTCTCCCAAACCATTTTTCAAAATATTTAAAATAAAATAATTTTCTGAAGCTGTCAAGCCTGTCACCCATGAATGGATCCCCGCAATCGGCAATCCACCTTCTGGCAATCCTGTGTTCTGAAGTTCTTGCCCAGGCAACACCCCAGTGTATCGGATGCGGAACCGCAATTGAAATGAGAAGATCATAGTCCTTCTCGATCTGAAGTGCTTTTTTAACCCTGAACATAAGTTCTATGTCAGGGTATTCGAAGAGTAAAAGCAAAAATCGTCTAATTGCTCTAAATAGAATATTTAAAACTTTTATCTTCTGCCCGCCCGGGACTTCTTTAAATGCAAGCGGACCAAGATCCTTTAGTGAAAACCCATATTTAGCCGACAGCAGTTCCTGGGCCGGATCATCCTTTACTATATAAAGTGTAACCTCGTGTCCCTGGCGGCAAAACTCCATTACCAGTTCGGTTGTACGGAACGAACGGGGAGAGTTGTTCGGGAAAAGAGTCCTGGATACAATTAAGATCCTTTTACCAGGGATAATGCCTTTTCCCATCTAGTTTTTATGATGAAATAAATAACAAAGAGCCAGAATGAAAAATTATATAGCGTTGCATAAACTTTAAGTCCGATCAAACCAGATTTATTGAGTTTTACCAATCCGTTTCTTTTAAATTTTAACTTCACATTTTTAAGCATTTTTAAACTCCTTATCGAAACAGAGTACATTATTGGGGAAAGAACATATTTTGCTGTCAGGTGGTTTAGTAGTTCTATCTGTTGAGGATCAAACTGATGTGAGTTCCTGAAATCCTTCAAATCAAGCGCCCCGATTACGAAACCACTTATCCCCTTTTCTGTTAGTCCGCGATGAGTTGTGGATGATGACCCTGGTCTCTTGATATATTTATAAAATTGCTTATTTGAAAACCCGCATCGTTTTGCGAAACATAATACTTTCCCAACAAAAAGACCATCCTGTAAATATGGGACATCGGGTGTATATAACAGGTTCCCGGACGTTAATAATGAATTTTTTAGTAAAATGCCTACGGACCTGTCAGGGGTCTTCATCTTTTTTCCTCTTGTATTCCGGTATGTCTCAATCCCTGAGAAAACTTCTCCCGCCAGGTGACTATAATCATTATTCCCTAAATAATTTCCGTAGATATCCCATTCTTCGAATCCAAGATAAAGAACATCCAAACAATCTTTTTCGGCTAATTTAATGCTTCCTGACAATGAGTTAGCTTCGATGTAATCATCTGGATCAATAAATAAAATGTATTTCCCCACTGCAATTTCAAGTCCATGGTTGCGTGCATCCGAAACACCCTTGTTTTCCTGATCAATCAATATAATATTAAAATAGTTTTGCTGAAACGCTAACACAATATCACGACTTTTATCAGGGGACCCATCATTAACAATAATTACTTCATAATCATCTGATGGAATATCCTGTTCAATAATACTTTTCAGGCATCTTTCGAGATAGGCCTCAACTTTGTATACAGGCAAAATGATACTTAACTGCTTCATTCCCATTCTTTGTAGACTTTTTCAAAAATATCTGCAAATTGTTTTGCCTGAAGTTTCCTTGAGAATTGTTGTTTGTATTTCTGATTTATTTCTACAGTTGTATAACCTCTTACTCTCCATTCGTCCCATTTATCCAGTATAAAATTATAGGCTTCATCCACGGACCTTGCAGATACTCCTGCTTTAGCTTCTATAATACCTTCCTCCATCAGGCTTTCATCACTTCTGACACATAATATCGGACGCTCTACTCCCAAATATTCAAAAAATCTTGTTGTAGAAATAACTCCTTTGGGACCATCTTCATTTGTTAAATTTGTCAAAAGCAAAACTATGCAAGAATCGTTTAAAATCAGGGGTACCCTGGAATGATCAACAAATTTATAAAAGTCAACATATTGACTTATTGAATTATAATCAGGCATATTATATAATAATGTCCTATCCCTTTCAGGTATATAAAATTGCAAACGAAAAACAAGGGGATCAATTCTTTTTTCAACATGTAGTCTATGAACAGATTTGAATAAAAGTGTGGGATCTCTTAAGGCGACCGAATTTATCGATCCGGTATATACTATTTTGAATTGAACCTGAGAGTGATTTACATCAGGAAAATAGGTTTCCGGATCAAACCCATTGTAAATTAAATTTACTTTAGGATTATACTTTAAAAGTTGGCCGACATGCCAGGGGGAAACTGTTGTGACAGCAGAAACTCTGGCAAGGTATTTATTTCGTAAACCTAATATTCTTTTATCGAAGCTTTGCAGGAAGAAGTCTATGAAAAACCTTTTAATTCCTTTGTTAACCAGTGGCTCCTTTGGGCGTTGTTCGTATATATCCCTGAAGTCGGCAATTAATGGCTTTCTCCACTTTGATGCTATTTCTATTGCTGCAAAAAAAACATAAAGTTTCCAGGCCATGGAAACCAGAATAACAGAATAATCTTCAGGATTAAGTTTATTTAATATGGTTTCAATAAAAGGGATTTTTTTACTTATAAACCTGCCTTTATTTGTTACTAGATTTTTAAATTTACCAACATTATCAGAAGGAATAACTTCGGTATCCAGAGTCACTTTTATTAAATTTTCTTTCACCTCCAATGAGTGAAAATTGTTTTCTCCTGAATTGTTTTCTGTCACTATATCTGCCGTCCAACCATAATCATTCAGATACTTGACAAGATATCCCATACGTGGCGCAAAAGCCGGTGGAAAACGATCGCATATAATCAATACCCTGTTCATCCCTGTTTATTGAATAATTTTTCGTGTCCGAAACTGGTCCATGAATATATAAACTGTCTCACGAAACTCTTTTCTGCTCCATGATACAAGGGTGTAAGTACTAAAAAACACACTGGCAAACATGATCCTGAAGAGAATAGTCTCATTATTGGTGAGAAATTTGGCTAACATCATTATACCAGCGGCCAGTATGCTGATTAAAAAAGCTGGTACTATTTCATAAATAATTGTTTTTGGACTTACCAGTGTATCACGGTAACAATAAATCAAACCCGGAATAAAGACAGTATATTCAGCTATCGCATATGCAGTTGCCAGCCCGGTCACACCGTATGGGATTCCGGAAGCAAAAGAAATAACCAGGACAATTGCATAAAAAATATTCCAATTCAGGTATCGCTTTGAATTACCAACACTGACCATTGCTATACCACTTTGTGCAGTTATTGGCTGTATTAATCCTCCAAGAGCCAGCAGCCTGAAAACCGGTATTGCTCCTGTCCATTGATCTCCAAGTACCAAATTGATAATAAAATCTGCTTCGATAAAAAAGTAAACCGATAATGGAAAAGTGAACGCAGATATAATATGGATCATTTTCCGGTAATAGTTTCTGAAACGTTCCGGTTGCCCATGAAGAGAACTGAGAGCCGGTATGGCTACCATCTTTACCGGATTAATAATATTTGTTACCGGTAATCTGAACAGCTGATATGATTTCTGATATATTCCCAAACCTTCAGCTCCGACAAATTTGCCAATTAAAATATTATCCGCATTCCGTGAGAAATAGTTAAAAAAAGAACTTGCTGTAAGATGAATTCCGAATTTTAACATACTTTTTACTCCTGTCCCCCTTCGTGGTTTACCTGGCCACCACGGACAAAAGTAAAAGGATAAAAGAACTTCAGCCAGAGTGGCGGATATTGTTCCGAAAACCAATGCCCAATACTTCCACCCAGTAATTGCTAAAACTATTGATACAGATACTCCTGTAATCGTTGATATTATTGTTTTTGCCGAAAGAAGATCAAATCGCATATGCCTTCGCAAGAGTGCACGGTGCTGGACCAATAATCCTCCAAGAATAAAAGAAATTGCCAGGGCTACTGTGATCATAGTTAATTCAGGCTTTTTGTAAAAATCTGAAATAAAAGGAGCTCCTGCTATCATCATAACTCCAAAGCTTGTACTAATAGTTAAATTAATCCAGAAAAGAGTGCTTATCTGATCCTTACTTATCTCTTCCTTCTGAACCGTTGCCAATGAAAGTCCTGCATCCTTAAACATCTCCGCAAAATTTATGAAAACTGCCACCATTCCTATTATTCCAAAATCAGCAGGAGTAAGGAGACGTGCCAGAATGATGGTCCTGATCATATTGATGAAAAACATTATACCAGTTGAACCAACGGTAACTATCCCTCCCCTTACTGATTTGGAAGCCAGATTATCTGTAATACCGGATGAATTAAATATTTCATCAGGACTAAGTCTGAATCTGCCTAAAAACATTTTTTAAACAATATCCCCATGTTTATGAAATAATCCCTGATTCTGTGTCTAAAAAGTCGATTTATTTTCTTTAAACTTCCTTAACCATGTAATAATTATCAAATCCCAACGTCACCACTTTTTTCGTTGTAAAAATTAACATATTCAATTATTAAATCAAGTGGGGCTGTATTACTAAAATCGAGCTTAATTTCGGATCCGGAAAAATCAGAAACATCCAATTCTAAAAAACATAATCCTTGTTTAGGATCAGATCTTAATTCAGAAAATCTATCTTTTGAGATAACAATAAGCTTACTTTTCTGGCCATCTGTCACAACGAATTCAATGTTCCCGGAATTTACTCTCCCCTTTCTTAGAAAAAAGGTTATTTGAGGATAATGCTTAATATTATTAATTATCAAGGTATTATCTTTTTCATTCAGTTGTTTCTGAAAAGCTGAAAGGTTAACCTGTCCGATCTCTTTCTTCCAAATTCTTTCCTGAAGTTGCTCGAATGAGTAATTCTTGGCTATAAGTTCTCTGTACCCGAAAAATCCGATCATAATTAAAATCCCGGTATATATCAGGCCGGCTGATTGAGTTTTTAAAACCGAAAAAGAAATGCATGGTTTCTTCAATGTATGATCAATTCCTAAAGATGCCAAAATGATTAACCCATACAAAAAGATCAATGAATAACGGTTGCCAACTTCACTGAAGAGGACAAAAAAACTACAGGTAAAAATAAAAGCAATTGAAAATAAAATAAATAAGTTAAAATGCCATTCAGAATTCCATAACCGAAACAGCCCAACTATCCCGAATACGACTATCAAATATTGAAAACCCAATTCCCAGATTTTTATGAAAAAACCAGACCCCTTCCTGATAGGACTGTCATGTAAAACCCAATCATTAATACCCCCGATACTGAATAACTCATAACTTTTGGAACTTAACCTGAACAAGTACCATTGCCAGTTAAAATTAATTTCACTGTTAAGTTTTTTCAGTGCATAATCACTTCTCATATCCTGTGATAACAAAGGAAAATAAACCCATTTTTTGTCATGATGCTCAGTAGTCCCGTCAAAACGGGTATCGTTATATGAAAATACCATTTGCATCAAAGACCTGTCAGACTCTATTTGATCAATATACCTTGAATTTTTAATTAGTTTATCTGTCCCGGCAAAAATTATTAAAGGTAATATAGCAGCAAATAATATAATTTTCAATTTATTACTGGTCTTTGCTGATGGCTGAAAACTCAATAACAAACTGAACAAGGTTAAAGAAATTATCATAGGTGCTGTCAATCCCCTGGTGTAAAAAAGTGCTAAGAAAGATAGCCCAAGAGCAATAGACAAAATGATTATCCCGGATAATTTTCCCCCATTTATTCCTAAAAGTAGTCTGGATAATAGGTACAGAGAGATCATTAAGTAAAAAGTGCCCGGGAGGTCATAGTGAGGAATGTTAAGCGAAAGGTAGAAATACGGGATTGAAAAGAAAAGAACAGTGCCGGTATTTTGGACTATCTTATTATCAGGAAAATGAAAGCGAAGGATTTTGAAAAAGAGAAAACCGGATAACAGGTAAATTATGAAATTGAGAATTTGAATGATAACTGGGTTTGGGCCAAATAAACCGAGGACAGGGATCAGGAAAAAAAGGTTTCTTTTAGAATAAGGATCTCCCAAATTAATAAGACCTCTTTTTAAATCAATAATTGCTTGATTTGTCAAAGAAAGGGGATCGTCGTAAAGAACAGGATTAAACAAGATAATGGAAATAAAACTTACAATTCCAGCAGCTATGAAAATGTACCAGATTTTCAATTCTCCTATTTTAGTTACTGCTTTGATTAACCGATCTTTAGATAGCAACACTAAAAGTAAAAACAAACCTGCTACTATAAGATTATAACTACTGAACAACGAACGTAATAGAAAATTCAACAGACTTAAAATAATAAAGCCGGTAAAAAACATTAAACTAAATTTCTCTAACTTTCTAACCATCACCAGTTTTTGCCTAATGCTTCAATAATCTGACCTGGTTCAAGTTCATAATAGAGGGGCAATCTAACAAGACAATCAGAATATTTATCAGCATTTGTCAGAGACCTGCCATCATGCAACTTTTTGTAAAACTCACTTTTATGCAGGCTTTGATAGTGAAAGACCGGAAATACATGTTTGGATTTAAGATCCTGGATAAACCTTGTCCTTTCATCAGGACTGAAAAAATTCAGGTAGTACATGTGACCATTATTTGTAGCATATCCCGGGGTATATGGTTTATTGAATGAATAATCACTGAACAGATTATCCACATTTTCATTATACCAGGTCCATGTATTAAGCCTTTTCCCCTGGATCTTATTTATTTCCTCAATCTGAGCCCACAAAAAAGCTGCCGATATTTCAGAAGGGAGAAAACTACTTCCCGTATCTACCCAGCCATATTTATCCACCTCTCCCCGAAAAAACTGTGCACGATTTGTACCTTTCTCCCAAAGTATTTCAGATCTTCCAATAAGCCTTTCATCATTGATGGCTATTAACCCACCTTCTCCACACTGTATGTTTTTCGTTTCATGAAAAGAGAATGTTGCAAGATTCCCAATAGACCCCAGGGGTTTCCTGATACCGTCCTTACCTGTATAATAGCTGTCAATGGCTTGCGCGGCATCCTCAACTACATACAATCCGTGGCGCTCTGCAATTTCCGTTATTTTATCCATATCACAAGCTACTCCTGCATAATGAACAACAATAATTGCCTTTGTCCTGGTGGTTATAAGTCTCTTCAATTTTATCCTCATCAATACCGGGTTGATCAGACCTGCTGTCAGCAAAGATTATTCTGGCACCTTCACGATAAAATGCAAGCGCCGTACTCACAAATGTAAATGACGGAATAATTACCTCGTCTCCTGGCTTTATTTTCAGGAGCAACGCACACATCTCAAGAGCGTCTGTGCAACTGGTAGTAAGAAGTGTTTTTTTAAAATCCCATCGCTTCTCAAAATACTCCTGGCATAACTTTGTGTATTTGCCGTTCCCCGATATTTTTCCAGTTGCAACCGCATCATAGATATAGTGCACTTCTCTTCCAGTAATATATGGTTTATTAAAAGGAATTTCCATATCCATTGATTAATTTATTAATACGGGCTTTTTTCTATAAATAGAAATATCTCCAAAAAAAATATTATTCGAATTTAAATCTCTTAAATGATCATAATCAACAAGATGAAGGTCAAGGTTTGAAAGAATTTGAAAAGTTAATATGTTAGCAGACTCAATATTTTTCATATTGTTTATTAGTATCCATTCGGGTTTCTGTTCATATGTCATTGATGAATTCAGTGTTGTTTTTAGAATCTCAGCTGAGGAAGGTCCCTCCCAATAGAAACCATTAAATGCATAACCTTCCAGGATATAAATCACCCCGGCTAGTTTCTGAACTCCTAAAATAGTATCACCCTTCTCAAAGCCAAAATTCCTCAAAGTCTGTGAAATATTGGTTAGATAGTCAAAAGTATTCTTATCTACTTTTACCTTTTCATCTTCTTTTATAAAAAATAACGAGTATTTATTGCTGTTAGGACTTGTTCCACGGTAAGGGAATAAGACGTAATTATAAGTAAACCAGGTAAATCCTAAAGTAATAACAATCAGTATTACTATTTTATTTACCATAGCATTCACCGAATAATTTATCCCTAAAACCAATAAAGCAAACCAAAAAGATATCCCAAAAAAAGTTTGTTGTCCCAGATGGTTATTTGTACCCAATCCGGCAATAAAAGGAAATGCAAATAATAAAATTCCTATTATTAAGTCAGTTTGAAAAAGACTACTCTCTAATTTTTTATGGCTTTTCTTAATTAAATACAGGTTAAACATAAATAGATAAACCAGTGGAATCAGAAACAGGTTACTAACAGGTGTCCAAAGCCAATAAATTAACCCGGTTAGCAGAATAATAGCTATTTTGCCCCAATTGCTATTAGTTACATTTTCAATATGCCCCTTTAAAAATAATGTAACAACCATAAAAAATCCGGAAACGATTACAACTTTTAATAACCATACTGTGGTCCTGAAAACATTTGACAGGATCCCCAAATTGGAATAATCTGGATTTAAATTCTGAATGATTCTTTTAGCTACTAAAAAATTATCCAGGTATTTAAAAATATTCTGATTTAAAACGGAAAACAGAATCATCGCTATAAAGATTCCCAGAATGAAAGAGATAATTAGTATTATTTTCCGCTTAATTGAATCTTTTATAATAATAAAACAAAAAACAAGCGCCAGAACAAACCCTAAACCAGCAGTTATTTTTGATAATAATACTATCATAGCAAAAAACCCTATCGCTATTGGAACTAATAGATTTATTATGCCATTTTGCTTGTAAACAATCCACACTAAAAAAAAACTGGTAGCTATGGTCATAAATATACCAGTCATGGAATTATAACTCAGGGATTGAGGCCCTGATGCATATGAAATTAATCCACCGATTACCACAAATGGAAAAACAATCCACTGATAACTATTATTGAGTAACCCTCTTTCCTTTAATATCATTCTTATTCCAAAAGCTAAAAAAAAGGAGGACGCAATTGTAAGCAGGAATTTTAAAATTCTAAGATTTAATATTGTAGGTTCAATATACCCAAAAAGCATTTTATAAACCTGATTAAAACCAGTAATTACAGGAATATTGTAATCGACCTGATTGAACATCAGTAAATAATACCCCTCATCAGTCAGATCAAATCCCTTATTTATAAATAGTATTATAGCTGAAATAAGTACAATAAACGTACTCCATACGTAAGTCTTAATAACCTTCATACTTTTTTCAGACCTATCTGGATCAACCTTATATAATTTTATCCCCGGCAACCCTATTCTGTTTTTTTTAATTAATCAGGTTAAAAAATAAAATAACTTACCCTCAAACTATTTTATTTTCAATTCAACTGAAAGAACTCTCGCAGGATTGCCAATTACAGATAAGCCTGATTCAGTATTATTGGTAATTACCGAACCTATACCTGCCTTTACATTGCTTCCAATAGTGACTGAATTTGAAACTAAGCAACCAGTTCCAAAAAAACAGAATTTACCAACGTTTACGTCACCACTTAAGACAGTATTAGGTGAAAAATAACAGCACTCACCAATTGAAGAATTGTGCGAAATAATAACTCCATTATGAAGAATACAACCATCATCTATTCTTACATTCTGATCAATATTAACACCCGGGAACAAAATACAACCATCTCCGACTTTTGCAGAGGGACTGATATAACTTTTGTTGTGGATCAGTGAATTAACTTTTCTCCCTGATGATTTTAATTTTTTTATTATATCATGTCTTACTTCCAGATGCTTATACCCTATCCCAAGATAAAATTCCAAATCACTAAATTCATCCGAGAAAATATTTTCAAAGGGATAAGTCCGGGTATTTTGATCATTAATAAAGAAATCATCAAATAAAATAATATTTAAATCTCTGCCCTCCTGTTCTGAGAGAAAATTCCTGATTTGCATCCCCAAAACTCCATAACCAATAATACCTACTCTCATATTACCCGATCCTATTTAGTTTATAAACTGAATTTATCATTAATTGGCAATAATTACCTATTCTAAACTAGCATTTCACTTTCCACATAATTGGGTCTTTTCGTAGTTTTCATATTTATCCGGTGCAGGTATTGTCCCAGGATCGCAATAGCCATTAGTATGAAACCAACACCCAGACTGGTAAGGATAATCATACTCGCAAATCCGGGAACAAGATTGTTATAAAACAACTTCTGAATTAATATCCAGACAGAGTAGCCAAGTGAGAACAAGAAAAAAATAAATGAAGACCATGTGACAATTTTAATTGGCAGATCGGAGAAGGTAACAAAAATATTTATTGAATGTGCAATAAGTTTTTTTACTGTATAGGAACTCGTCCCGGCAATCCTTTTATGGTGAGAAACCAGACATGAAGTTGTATGAGTGGTTATCCATGAAAGATACCCATCCAGAAAAGTATATGAATTACGCATTCTCAGAGTTGATCTGGCAATATTCGACTTTATTATTCTAAATGCTGAATAATCTTTGTGAAGATCTGGAATACTTAACCTGATAATTCTCTTAAGTATAGAAGATGTAAAATTCCTGAAAACGGGATGATTCCTTGTTTCATAATGACCATAAACAACATCATAGTCTTTTTCTAATTGTTTTTGAAAAAGTTTAAGAATGTCATCCGGGATATGCTGTAAATCTTCATCCATTGTTACAAAAAACTCACCATTAGCATGTGCAAAACCGCATATTAAAGCATTATGCTGGCCATAATTCCTGGATAATCTCACGGCCTTAATTAAATCAGGGAATTGTCTTTTTAGAGATACTATTACATCCCATGATTTATCAGGACCACAATCCCAGACAAAAATTACCTCAAATAAAAACTGATTTTTTTCACAAAAAGCCTTTATCTGGTTAAACAGTGGCATTATGGTTTTTTCCCCGTTATAAACGGGGATAATTATTGAGAATAACATTACTTTAGGATTAATTTTTTATCAGATTGATAAATAAAATACCCTGCCCGATCTGAACTTTGCCTAAGTTCTTTTAAACTATTGCTGAATATTTCAGACCTGACTTTAAATTCGTTAAACTGATTCTCCCTTATAATACTTCCTATTTCAGGGGAATCAACAGAATAAAAATATACACCCGAATTTCTTTCCCATTTCTTTTCCGGTGCCTCAAATTTGTTAAGAGCTACTTCAATAACACCTCTGAGAAAATCGTATCCGGTTGACAGGGAAACCAGGTCGGATCCTATAAAATCTCCACCCATTCTGGCACCGCATTCTGTTATGAATATTCCATGTTTGCTGATTATAAATTCGGTATGAGATGCTCCGTATACAATTTTTAATGCATTAAGAGCTTTTATGGTCTCAATAACCAGACAATCCTTTATTTTACCTGGTAACAAAGAGGGTTGATGATGTTCCAATTCTACATAGTGAGGATGACCTGATGTTACTTTGTCTGTAATCGTCAGTATATTATGTATTCCCTGAAAAGAGATTCCCTCTACACTGACTTCCTGACCATCAATAAATTCTTCCAGAATAGCTTGTTTTAGAATGGAAACATCCAGGGCATTAATCAATGCTTTGTGCAGTTCTGCAATCCCATTTACCTTGGTTACTCCCATACTACCCGAGCGGTCAACAGGTTTAACTATAAGGGGATACTTTAAATGCCTGCTTAATAATTTTAACTGGCCAATATTATCAACCTTAAAATAAACCGGACATTTTAAGTCGTGAGCGACAAATGCATTCCTCATTAGGAACTTATTTGTACAAAGCTGTGAAGACTCCATAGGATTCCCTATTAATCCCATTTTCTCTGCAATAAAACTTACAGTTGGTACGGCCAGATCTGAAGCAATAGTAACCACGCCTTCCACCTTTTCGTCCTTACAAGTTTGAAGTATTTTCTCCTTATCAAGGATAGAAATCGGATAGAATTTTGAACAACTCTTTTGTGAAACAGCTCCTTCTTCCCAGGCAAATCCGATGGTCTCAATCCCCAGTTCACGTGTTTTCAGATATATTGGTAACTGAAGGTACCCTGCACCAATTATGGCTAGTTTCGTCATATCCAAAAACTAAAACTTGTTGTTTTCTGATTTACATCTAACCTTATGCCTGGACTTAATAACTTTTTGATCTTGATCCCTCATTAATTAACATTAATTTTCATTCTTCAGAATAATACTTCCTGTAATCACCCTGCCCATATGTGCCGTACTGACCGTAACCATAGTTGTAACCGTACCCCTGGTAAAATCCATAGCCGTAACGGAGTCCATATCCATAGTAACCTGAAATATGTATATCATTTACAGCAATTGTAAGGTTTTTAAGCTCTTTCTTTTCAAAAATACTCTGGATAAGTTCCAGTGTGCTTTTGAAGGAGAACTTCTGCCTTATCACAAAAATATTGACATCGGCAAAACCACCGAGAAGAAGAGCGTCTGATACAACTCCCACTGGCGGAGTGTCAAGCACAATATAATCATACTCCTCCCTGGCCTTTTTCATGAACTGTTTCATCCTCTCTGATTCAATAAGTTCGGAAGGATTCGGGGGAATGGCTCCCGACGATACAAAGAACAGGTTACTTACTTCGGTTTTATTTACTACCTCATCAAACCCGGCTTCTCCTATCAGGAAGGTGCTCAACCCTTCTACTGCCGAACGATCCAACCAGCTTGTTCAACCTTGGTTTCCGCAGATCGAGCCCTACAAGAAGTGTCTTCTTACCCAGCATTGCCAGTACTGCTGCAAGGTTCAGCGAAACAAATGTTTTGCCTTCGCCGCTTATTGTCGAAGTGACTGATATAACCCCCTTCTTCTCTCCGTTTAGGTAATATTTCAGGTTTGTCCTTATCGAACGGAAAGACTCCGAAAGTGAGGAGCCTGGCTTTTCCAGAACAGGCAGCTCATTTTTTGAGGTATTATGCCCGACAAATCCTATTACCGGAACCTGGGTTCCCCTCTCAATATCCTTTTTATCAAGGATCTTATTATGAAACTGATCGATCAGATAAATATATAGGCCGGGAATTATAAGCCCAAGCATCAGGGCTATCATATAATTCCTTCTTCCCCTTGGTTTGATCATCGAGGCATTAAACTGTTCGGCCTGGTCTATTATCCTGTTCCCCGATACATTGGATGCCATGGCAATACCGGCTTCAGATCTTTTCTCGAGCATGTATGTGTAAACAGTATTATTCAGGTCAAATTTCCGCTGTATGTTGATTAGCCTCTTTTCCGTACCGGGCAGCTTGTTAAGCTCCCGTTCCACCGAGGCTATCCTGGAATCAATATCATTTAGTGTCCGGCCGACATTTATTACATTGTTTCTTACATTCTCACCAAGAGATAACCTTGCATCCTCTATTTTAGAATCTATAAGGTTTACTGCCGGCTGACCGGTTGTAAAATTATACTTAAGCTGCTTTTTCTGGCCCTGCAGATCTGCCAGCTCATTCACAAGGTCGATAAGTATCTGGTCGGTGACTCCCATCACCGCGGGTGATACAATCTCTCCCGACTCATTCCTTGCATTAAGATATTCCGACAGGTATTCATAATATTGCCGTTGCAGATCGGTGGTTATCCTCTCCTGTGTGTAATTCTCCAGTCTGCTCTTTATTGCCGCTCCTTCGGAGCTGAGATCTATCAGTTTATTTGAGAGCCTGAAACTCTCAAGCCTGTTCTCTGCCAGTGTGAGCGAATCGGCTATCAGCGAAAGCTGCTGATCAATAAACTCAATTGTCTTCTCGGCTGTCTGATTCTTATATTCAAGTCCCTGCCTAATATAGACCTCCATCAGCTTGTTGAGATAATCTGCTTCCTGAAGCCTCACCACTCCTGATACTGAAAGCCTTACAAGAGTTGACTCCTCGTTGACGGGTTCAATGCGAAGCTTGTTGCGGTAACTGTTGGCAAGAGATTCACTCCTGTTGAACCAGAAAATATACCGGTTGGATTGATCAGGATTATATTCGAAATCTTCAGGGTTTCGCCTTTTCAGAATAAAATCAAATCCTGCCTCATTGAACCTTTCACCGAAAGAATAGTGCTCTTTACTTATATCATATCCGTTAATTCCGACAGAATAGGTATCGGCCGATGTGATCTTCATATTGATCTGCACACCAGGCCGTTGGCCATTTATCGAATCGTACAGTACAATGAAGGGAGCCGACCTGTAGTGCCTGGCCTGGGCAATACCGCGCCGTCCGATTCCTATAACTGTTACATTAAATTCAGGCAACTCCTTCATTACCCTGTTGTTGAGACTGAACGACCTGAGTATCCCAATTTCATTCTGAAGGTTCTGCTGGCTTCTGAAGATATCACCTCCCGGCATGATCCTGTCCAGGCCTGCCATATCTGAACTCTGATCATCCTTGATCAGGAGCGAGGCACTGACAGTATAGACCCGCTCAGAATATGTATTGATCCCGTAAGCCAACAGTCCGGCACAGAAGAGTGCAATAGCAAACCAGTACCAGTTGCTGAGGAAGAGTCCGAAAAAACGGCGGAGATCGAGGTCATCGTCGTGAACCTTCCGTGAATGAGTAGATTGGGGTGTATTCATTGTTGGCATTGTTTACTTACTAAATAGGGTTATGTGATAAGTACAATCTGAAAGTGTTTTTACCAAAAGCAATTAAACTCGCACCTTCAGAAACATTAATTCCCGAAATAATTGATCAATAGCAGAGTTGTTGTAATTATACCTGTGACTCCCGTTACTGCCAGGGATATTGCCGGAAGGTTAAGACTAAATGTTTTTATTTTTAAAGGCTCTATTATCACTACATCATTTGGCATCAGGAAATAAGCCTCTGAAGAGAGCAGGTCTTTGTCATGCAGATTGATACGGTATGTCTTTGAGCCTTCAGGTGTTGCCCGTACAACCAGGATCCTGTCGCGCCGGCCATAATCACCCACCCCGCCAGCACGGCCTATTGCCTCAAGGACTGTAAGATAGTCAT
Source organism: uncultured Bacteroidales bacterium (assembly GCA_963736675.1). Taxonomy (GTDB): domain Bacteria; phylum Bacteroidota; class Bacteroidia; order Bacteroidales; family VadinHA17; genus LD21. Next base: position 103,164 of record CAVTPT010000001.1, on the reverse strand, counting down.
TGTAGTTTATGAATGTACCGGGAGAATGTGCCTCCCCGAGAACAGTAAATTTGAAACTCAGGAGCTTCACATCAACAAACGCATGATTGAACACTGAATCCACTTTCATCTGTATAATTTCCCTTATTTCAGCAAGAGTCCTGGCTCCGACATTTATCATCCCTATCACTGGTAAAAGAATATTTCCATATTTATCTATATTATACCCAATCAGATACTGGCTTGACTCGCTCTGCATATATGTGCTTCCCGATGAAGAGGTTCCCTGAAGCAGGTTCTCAACCTGGCCTTCGGGAGTCAGACCTTTTACATCAACATAAAGAATATCCCTGTACTGCACCCTGTAGTCGGTCATTTCATAAGGGAAATACTGCGGTTCCGTACTCTCAGGCAGATTGTTAAGGTAGGTCAGCTTTTCAGTGGTCGTACATGACGATACAAGCAAAAGCAGCACTAATATTATTAAAGAATAGCTTTTCATTATAATATAATTTTTATTCTAAGTGTATGATTAATAATCTGGGGTACGAGGTACGAGGTACGGGGTACGGGGTACGGGGTATGGGGTACGGGGTTTGAGGTACGGGGTTATCCATATAAAGGTAGTTCTTCAACTTTGAAACTTTGGAACTTTGAAACTTTGAAACTCTGGAACTCAGAAACTTTACTGCCAACTGCCAACCCGGGTTCCCGGGATTGAGTCACTTCGCTCCTCAACACGTCTTCCTTCGTCCACCGAAGCTTCAGCGTAGGTGGAACGCCTTTTTCCTTGCTCACGCCTCCCTCCTCACCCCTCAAGCCTTCCCTCCGGGCAAGCTTTCGCCCCGTCAGTCACATACGTATAATATGCCTAACCGGGTGATATTAAGTATTTTAAGTGCGTTTCTAAAGCTTCCGGAGAAACGCTGCCGGTATGTCAAGAATAAGGTTCTGATCGATCCTGTCGATCCGCACCACAACCTTGTTTTTCCTTTTGATCCTTATCAGTTCGCCGGTAAGACCCGTAAGCGCCCCGCTGGTCACCACGACACTGTCACCCTTCTCAAGTCTGTCACCTGAAATTTCGATCTCAACATTGCTGGCTACAAGTATTTTAAGATTATTGATCTGACACTCCGGTATTGCCACAGCCTTGCCCTCAAAGGAGACATACTTTACAACCCCGTCAACCTTGAAGACTTCGGGATAGTGCTTCCTTCCGACCTTCACAAACACATAGGAAGAAAATAGCGGCTTTTCAACCAGTTTCTTCCTGTCGCTCCACTGCCTCAGCGTCTTGTAAAGAGGAAGAAATGATTCGATACCCAACTCGAGCACCCTCATATGAACCAGTTTTTCAGCCCTTGGCCTTGTATATACCGCATACCACTTGTATACACTTTTCTTTGCCGGTACTGATCTCAGCACCAGGTCACTTACCGTTTCAGTCAAAGTGTCACTTGTTTTGTCTTCATATTCTTCCTTCATCGTCAGCTAAACAGTACTGTTTATTATCTTGTTACTATCTTCACTCGTCCAGAGTGGAAGCAGGTCGGCCGGATTAAATCCGGGGATCAGGCTGTCCGCTTCATCATTATTGAGAATTGTATAACGGACTTCCCTGCCGGTTATTTTTTCGGCCTGCATAACCTTGTCGGCCAGGTACTTCCTGTCAAGCTCATCTCCGACAAGGATAAGTTCTATCACACTGCTGTCCTTACCCCTGGCAAAATCACCTGTCAGATAAACACACATCAGGTCGCCGATACGGTAAATAACATTCTCAATAACACGGTCTATCCCTGTATCTTTCAGAATAATATTATGAATATCGCTGAACAGGGGATGGCTCCTGTCTGCCTGGTAAACCTTCTTGTTACCCTGTCGCAATGACTTCAGCAACCCTGCTCCCTCAAAACGGTTTAATTCAACCCTGATAGCATTCGACGACTCCCCGAATTCGGTCTCAAGCCCCCTCAGATGTGCCCTCGTGTTACTGTTGAGAAAAAACTTCTTAAGAAGCTTGATCCGTGTCTGCGAGGTTATTAATGTATTTATCATCAGATCAGGATAATGAGTAACAAATTTACTCAATTATATGAATTTTACAAATTTTAACATCCAATTTATGGGTTAGTTTTTAAGAAATTTATGAGCACAGGGGCATTATTCAGGGAGAGAAGGATTTAAGGAAAAGCGTGAGGGGGAAGAAGGCGTGAGGAGTGAGGAAGAAAGGCATGAGGCAAGGAAAAAGGCGTGAGTTCCAAAGTTTCAGAGTTCCAAAGTTCCAAAGTTGAATAATTACCTTTACAAGGATTACCTTGGAACCTTGGAACCTTGGAACCTTGGAACCTTGGAACCTTGGAACCTTGGAACATTGGAACATTGGAACCTTGGAACATTGAAACATTGGAACCCTGGAACCCTGGAACATTGGAACATTGGAACATTGGAACATTGGAACATTGGAACATTGGAACCTTGAAACATTTCAACCTGATATTAACTAACTCATTTTACAGAGCTCACGGTAAAAATTTACCCCTCCAGCCTCCTCTAAAGGGGCGGCTTTAAATCTACCAGGGTATTAAGTCCCCCCTATATTTGTTGATGTTAACAAAATCATTTTGCAATGCGGGCGGCAAAACCGGAAAAGGTGCGAACCACACCCTTTTTTGTGGCGGGAAGCCGCGTGTAGCGGGCGTAAAAAAAGGGTGTGGTTGGTTTTTCCGGGCTCCTTTACTTTGTTACTTTCTTTTGGAGAAGCAAAAGAAAGTAAAGAAAATTGGGAGCGAAGCGACGCAATCCCGCGTACGCGGGAAGGAAAGGCAGAGGGTGGAAGGCAGTTTTGAAACAATTTTAATACATTTACATCTGACTCTTTTACAGACAATGATAGAAGATTCCCTGAAACGGCTGACAGCAGAGGAGAGGCTTCTCCTCTCACTCTGCCGTATTGATTTCAACAGCGAACAGAAAAAGGAGGTACAGAAACATGCCGGGGAAATCCGCGACTGGGATAGTTTTGTCAGAATGGCAAATGAACACGGGATAATTGCCCTGTCGTGGTTTAACCTTATTGAAACAGGCTGCCGTAAAATTGTACCCGCCGGATATCTTGACAAAATGCATTCGGCATATCTTGGGAGCCTGGCACGGAACACCCTGCTGTCCGAAAGGTGCGGACAGGTTTTGTCGCTGGCCCGGCAAAAGGGTATAAAGGTCATACTGCTTAAGGGAATGGCTCTCGAAAAGAGTATTTATGGAAATAAAGGAGTCAGACAGATGAGCGACATCGATATCCTGGTCAGCCGCGAAGATGCAGTGCCCCTGAGAAATATCCTTCTGAAGAACGGATTTGTATCGGTCCCGCTGATCTCACCGCTCCACGAGAGGATAATGCCATCGTACGGGAAACATCTTCCCGAGATGTGTTACAACGGAACAACCGTTGAGATTCATTTTAAGCTCTTCGACCAGAAAGGGAACAGGCTGTCGGAAGATATGATCAGACAGGCCGTTACAACCGGTGAAGATAATAATGAGGTCTACATTGCAGCACCACGGTTGTGCTTTCTTTACCTGGTGCGACACCTCGACCGTCACGAAGCAGGCGGCACTTCGCAATTACGGCTCTATGCCGATCTTGCCGTCCTTTTATCGGCATACAGGAACGAGATACTCAACCTGCGACTTTTTGAAGAGGCTCAGTCGGTAAACCTCGCTGCAGCACTGTCGGCAAAACTCCATATTCTTAACACCTTCTGGGGATTCAGTTTGCCCCAATGGACAGGATCGCTTCCCAGAAGCGGGAGCGCCCTGAATATTAACAACACGTTCGTGCAGTTTCTCAGAAATCCTAAAAGTAACCTCCCGGAAACCGAACCGGAGTCGTTACTGAAGCCTTTAAAAGAGATACCCGGTATTTTTGACAGACTCCTTTTCATAACAGGATATATATTCCCTTCACTGACTTTTATGAAATTCCGGTATAAAACCACAACCCGGAAAAAAGCCCTGCTCTATTATCCTGTCAGACTTTTAAAACTGGTGAAGATCATGACCGGATTTTCGTGATTAAGTCGTTGCCTGATTATTTCAAAAATGTTCTGAGTGTCGTATCCCCAGTATGGCTCCCGCCTGTTGAGTACAACAGTCCGGTGAGACGCCCGGGGTATCAATAATATTTTATGCATAAGATTGAAATATTTATTATATTTGAAATTGATCTAATTTAGGGTAATTGTATACCTGTAATGCAACTATCACGAGATAAAAACGGTCATAGCAGAGTACTTAACACAGCCACCATGAAGAAATTCTTTTTGTTTTTGATAATCATACTCTTCCCGGTTACCCTTAGTGCCCAGTTTCTTGGATCAGGGACCTTTGCTGACCCATATCGCGGAGGAATACTCAGAACCAGTACAACCTGGTCTGCCAGTAAAATTTACGTAAGTGGAATGCTTACCATCGGAGGCAGCACGACACGGCCAGGTACTCTCAATATAAACCCCGGGGTAACAGTTGTTTTTACTGCCCCTGCCGGAGGTTTTTCTATAATGCTTTATGGACAGATCTTTTCGGTCGATAACCTGTTCACTGCTGATTATGACAACGATGGTAATTATGGTGAGGCAGGGGAAGTCCATGAAAATATCCAATTTAATGGAATTGGCACCTGCACTTTTGAAAATTGCATCTTCGAATTCGGCCGGTCGGCCGAAGGCGGTGCTGTTGAACAGACAAACGGATCCCCATTATTTGATTCCTGCATATTCAGGAACAATACAGCCACTGTAAATGGGGGTGCCTTTTACTCAACACAGTTTGGAACTGCAGTATTTAATAACTGTGAATTTGTCAGCAACACTGCCCCGGAGGGCGGAGCTATTTATGCCGGTGATTATGCCGGACCTATATTCAACAGCTGCAGGATATATTCAAACAGCGCATCCGGAGGGACCGGAGGTGGAGGGATAATGATGAACGAGTTTTCTGCTCCTTCGTTCATTAACTGCCTGATATATGAAAACTCCACTTCAGGGACACTGGGTGGCGGCGGTGTCTATGTGGGCTCATCCGACCCCATGGCTGAGGGTTTTGCTATTATTCAAAACAGTGTTATAGCAGCTAATACCAGTAACGGACTGCCTGGCAACGATATTTATTTTGCAGGTCCCTATGCTTTTCAAATGGCCAATATTATTGCCTGGGGTTCTGCCAATTCAGCATATTATGATTCGGCGCCTGTCGCCGAAAACCTGGTTAATTCGGCGTTTCAGAGAGTATATAATGCGGGTGGCGAAATAGATATATCAACCTTTACCGGTTGTATCAAACTCAACAGCCTGAATCTTGCTATCGATGGGCCCAACTTTACCGATCCGGCCAATAATGATTACTCAATTACATTTGATTCACCACTGCTTGATAAAGGTACCAATGAGGTAGATCCTGTACCGGCCGCAACTGACTTTGTGGGCAATCCACGCATCGGTCCGCCCGATATCGGTGCTTATGAGGTACAATACAGCCGGTGGAGCACCACCGCCACAACAACACTATGGTCAGGCGCTTCAAACTGGGAAGGCGGAGTGCCGACATCAACCAGCAACATTGTAATTCCTTCGGATGCTGCAAATTATCCGACTGGCTCTCCTGCCCAGGCATTTACCATCGGCTCGGGAAAACAGATGGTCATTCAACCCGATGCACATGTCACCCTCGGAGAACTGACAAATAACGGTAAGCTTAAGCTTCAGTCAACCCAGCTGCGGTCAGCATCACTTATTCTTGGTTCATATATCAGAGGTACCGGCGCCACAGAAGAGATCCAGCTTGCTGTCAAAGGTGGAACGACAGGAGATCCTGAAAACCGGATGTATAACTGGCACTATATATCAACACCGGTTTCCACCCTTCCTACCAACATCTTTACAGGCGTTACCCTCGACCTGGCCCAGTTTATTGAAAATCTTCCTGAAGGAGACCTTGTTGAAGGCTGGGTGGCTTTTGACGGGTACAATTATTCAACAACGGAAATGAGCGGACCTGCATTCTCATCCCTTACACCGGGGAAAGGATATGATCTTTATACTGAAGAGGATGAGATATTTACCTTTGGAGGACAATTTAACATGGCAGACATGCCTGTTAACCTGGCCTACAGAACCGGGGCACCCAGGCTCTATGGCTACAATCTTCTTGGCAATCCGTTTTCTTCCGGACTTGACTGGAATGATGTTATAAACAGTGTCTATTTTGATTACCCCGCCGAAACAAGCACTTCAATCTATTTCACAAGGAACAACGAACCCTGTACTTATGCTGCAGGCGTCGGAATACCTTCCGATGTTAACGGGATCATACCTCCGATGCAGGGATTTTTTACAAAAACATATAATACGGGAAATACTATCACTCTCCCGGCAGCAGCAAGAACTCATGATAATATTCACGACAGATACAAAGGTCCTGAGGAGATTATCCCGCTGGTCCGGCTTGCTGTCAGCGAAGGGGAAATGAAAGATGAAACCGTCGTCAGGTTTGACGAAAAAGCCAAAGTTGATCTCGACTATAACTACGATGCACTTAAAGTATTCATGTCACCTTCCCGCACTGCCATCTACAGCACGGGAGCCGATTCAAAATATGCAATAAACGGGCAGCCCTTCCCGGGTGTATTTGTCGAAATCCCTCTTGCTGTCAATTTTGTCAGTAGCGGATCACATACAATAAACTCTACCCAGCTTCAGGGTCTCGACAACTATAAAGTTGAACTGATAGATAAAACTGCAGGATTGAATATTGACCTCCGGACATCAAACAGCCTTACTCTGACAGCGTCAGCAGGGGTGATATCCGACAGGTTCATCCTCAAAATAAGTAATATTGCCACAGGCATTGAAGATCCGGTTAATACAGTTAAGCCTTTCAGTATATACCAGGCCGGTAATATGATAAATATTCAGCCCCTGGCTGATGAGTGGGATGGCAAAACCGGATCTGTCAGATTACTTGACCTGACTGGTAAACCGGTCAGCCTGAAGAATAATACCGAATTCTGGAAAACATCGGTACTTCAGATCCCTGAACCGGAAGTCCAGGGTATTTATATTGTTGAAATACGGTCGGGGATGTTAAGATATACAGGAAAGGTTGTTGTTAAGTAGGCGAAGGGCAAGGGGCAAGGAGCAAGGGGCAAAGGGCAAGGGGCAAAGCAGGGGAATGGGCATTAACAGGGAATGCGGGATAATGAATCCTGAACACACGGGGGATCAGGTGGTGATGAACTTTGGGATTTATTATTTGTTATTAATAAATTATGCGTTATTTTTGTACGCAGGATCCGTATGATTTCAAATTGTTGAATTTGAATTCGCTATCGAGCTGATGAGTGTAAGAAAACAATATATCAGGCCGGAAATAATCAGGGTGGGGCTTGATAATACCATATCACTGGTCATGATGACTGACTTTGTACCAAACCCTCCTCCAAGGGGAAGGGGTCTGGACAAAAAAGGTCTGGATGAACCGGCATTTGAGAGTCCGTTCGGAGATAAGCCGTTCAGCTAAGGTTCGTGATGTGAGGAGAATCTGAAAAGATCCGGTTAATATAAAAATAAATAACAGGAGGCCGTCTCAAAACTTAAACGAGATGGCTTTTTTATTGGTTATCAACGATTTATATCATATAAGACGCGGAGGCAACCCGGGGTAAATTCCGATCATCCAATTTTAATATAATACTGTTTATTCAATGGATATTTCCTAAATTTGTATAATATATCAGTAATTCCAACCAAAAGAAAGTAGTCTTTAAGATGAAGGTAAACATGATTTTAAGTCACTTATTACTAAACTTTTAGAGACTTATAACGGTTGAATTAATTAAAAAGTGTACCTTAAGGGAAAATTGTAAAACTTAATATCAGATACCATGAGACCGAGGTTTTTAATGATAATTGCACTGCTCTTACTCACTATAGGAGCTGCAGGCCAGCTGGAGGAAGACATTTATCTCGGGAATATCGCCAGATCAGGATCAATTGACCAGGCTTACTACGGTCCATTCCCCATTGGTTTCAGTTTTAATTTTTATGGAAACCCCTATACCCAATTCTATGTGACATCAAACGGCCTTGTGATGTTCGGAGGCGGGTCGGTCGACGGGTCAGAGGATCCTATTCCCACAGCCGCTACCCCCAACAACTTCATCGCACCATTCTGGGACGACCTTGTAGTGGCATCGGCAGGCAATATCCTCTACACTACGATCGGAGCCCAGCCAAACAGGAAGCTGATAATCCAGTTCAGGAACATGGGCTTTTATCCAAATCCTGCCTATATGGGCACCTTCGCAGTTATACTCTATGAGAATAACAGCAGTATCCAGGTTCAATACCGGCTGATCGTTCTTAAAGAATACCCGAGAGCCCTCGGCGAGAGCGCAACTATCGGGATTGAAAATTCCGACGGTACGGCAGGTGTCGAATATGCCTATCATGTTGCAGATGCAGTGAATACTAACAAGGCAATATCTTTCACTCCGGATGGCTCTTCATATATAACCGACGACAATGCAATATATGATGCGATCTATCTTACTACAAATGTCACGCTTCCTGAACCGGGTATTACAACACTGCTTAATCCACCTGAAAATGCGATCACCGGGACTGATCAGCAGTTTACATGGGCTGAATCGGACGGGGCAGCCTCCTATTCCCTTAAAGTATCGACAAGTTCGACACTAAGCGGTGCGGTTAGTTATGACGCAGGTACAAATCTCTCATACGATGTCACCGGACTTCTTGTCAATACAACTTACTACTGGGGGGTGTTTGCTGTGAACAATACAGGACTTACATGGTCAGAGATCAAAAAGTTCACAACGAGCGATAATCCTCCCCTGGCTGCAGTACCCCAGAGCGTCTGGGTCGGACAGGGTCTCGAAAAAGCAATTACGCTCGGATATACAGGAGGTGATGCCAGTGCAAAAACAGCATTTATTACCTCTCTGCCTGCCAACGGGCAACTCTACCAGTATAATGCCGGGGCAAAGGGAGCTCTGATATCTTCTGTTCCCGCAAGTGTTACCGATCCCGGGAGAAATGTCATTTATTCAGCCTCAGGTGGTTATGGCAATGGGGCAGGTAACTTCAATTTTATGATCCACGATAACACCGGCGATTCTCCTGATGCACAAATAACTGTGAATGTGACCCCTCCAAGTGTTCCTAACTTCCTTCTAGCAGCCCGGGGCACCGGTGTCGAAGTACAGTTCGACAAGCCAATAGCTGACCCTGCCGGGAAAGAGGATCAGTTCACAGTGAAGGTAAACGGAACCCCTGCTATAATCTCATCAGCCTCCCTTAAAGCCGGAGATCCCAATACAATAATCCTGACACTCCAGACCCCGCTCACCGGATCGGAAACCCTTCTTCTTTCATATACCCAGGGTGATGTGGCCGGAGTTTCGGGAGGACTTGTCTTATCATTTACCGACCAGCCGGTGACTTTAAGAGCCCAGACAATCACATTTGCCGAAATACCATTAAAGAAGCTGAGCGACCCTCCATTTACACTTACCGCTACTACATCGAGCGGATTGACAATAACTTCTTATTCAAGTTCCAATCAGACTGTAGCAACAATTGCCGGTAGCCTGGTCACCATGCATTCATTAGGCATCTCCGAAATTACGGCCAGGCAGGCAGGAAATGCAACCTATGCACCTGCAAAATATACAAGAACCCTTTATGTAGGAAAAGAGCCCCAGGCAATAACATTTGGCGACATACCGGCAAAAACTTACGGCGATCCGGATTTTGACCTCAAAGCTACTGCCAGTTCCGGACTGCCTGTCACTTTTTCAGTCACCGATCCTTCGGTTGCAGAAATAACCGACGGGCAGGTCCATATACTCAGCGGGGGAACAACAATTATAACTGCTTCACAAGCCGGGGATGATTCGTATTACCCTGCCGAAGATGTTGAACATACCCTTGTAGTAAATAAAGCCGACCTTACATTTACTGCTGAAAATAAAAACAAACCATATCTTGATCCCAATCCTGAGCTGACATATACTGTTGCAGGATTTGTATTCGACGAAGATGAATCGGTTATCGACGAAATGCCTGTTATAGTGACAACAGCATTACAGGATTCAGAAGGAGGAGAATATCCGATAACCTTTGAAGCCGGAGCGGATGATTGCTATAATTTTATTTTTGTCCCTGCTGTACTGACTATCTCAAGTATAGGCCAGATAATTACATTCACCGGCTATCCGGCAAGACTTCTTGTCGGAGATACCTACTCACTTGAAGCAACTTCCACTTCAGGTCTTGAGGTATTATTTGAGAGTCAGAATCCGACCATAGCAAGTGTCGATGGAGATGAGGTCACCGGGGTATTAAAAGGTACAGCCCGGATACGTGCCTACCATCCCGGAGATCTTAATTATACCAGTGCAGAGGCATTTGCCGACATTGAAGTTTATTCCACCCACAGGGATATTATGAACCTGTTTACTCCGAATGATGACGGGATAAATGATCTGTGGGAATTACCTGAAATGGAGAGCTGGGGTGTTTGTGATGTAAAAATTTATAACCGCTGGGGCAAACTGGTCTATTCAAAAGAGAATTACAATAATACATGGGATGGTACCTCAAACGGAGCCGGCCTGCCGGAAGGCGCTTATTATTACATAATTAAAACTGAAAATACCGGGGATATAACAGGAACAGTAAATCTTGTAAGATAAAAGTAAATTCAGTGAGCCCCGAACCTTAATCAACTCAGAAAACCTTAACAGATAAGACCATGAAAAAACTTTTCCTCATAGTAACCGGGATCGTGGCAACAGCTGCAATCAATGCACAGCAGATCCCCCTTTCGGAAAGTTATTTCCTCGACAAATATTCGTTTGCTCCATCATATGCAGGTAACTTCAACACCAGGTTCCTGTTTGCCGGCTACAGGAGCGACTGGTCAGGGATAGCCGGTGGCCCGAAGACCCTTCGGTTATCCTTTAACGATGCCTTCATGAATAACGCCGGTTATGGCGGAAAAATAATCTACGACAAGGCCGGTATCTTTAAACAGCTTTACGTTATGGGTTCATACTCTTACAGGCTTTCAATCAATGATGAGCATAATATTCTTTTCGGACTCTCTGCAGGAATATACCACAATTCGATAAATATGCAGGAATATTATAACGATCCGAATTATAATATCGATCCCTCACTGATAAACCAGAATGTCAGATCGAAGATCAAATTCATGAGCGACTTTTCACTTGTATGGACCTGGCAGGGGCTTGAAGCAGGTGCAATGTTTTCGAACATAAATTTCGGGGATGCAAAATATGAGGATGTAAATGTAATATACAAACCCCTGGCCAATTTCCAGTTCCATACCACCTACAAATGGCAGGCTGCAGAAGACTGGGACATAATACCCCTGGTAATAATCAGGGGAGGCAAATATATTCAGAGCCAGTTTGAGGTTGCTGCCCAGGTAATGTATCAGGAAACCGTCTGGGGCTCTCTTGTTTTCCGCGATCCCGGAGTAATCGGTGCCGGAGCAGGTGTTAACATCGGCAGGGGACTCAAAATAGCTTATAACTTCAACTTTGCCTCAAACGTGGAGCTGAATATTTTCAATAATCATGAGGTTTGCCTGGGAGTTAATCTTTTTGAATACTTCGGCGCGAAATAGCTTCTCCCTGATATTTAATGCAGCACAGTAAAATCTGATAATTTCCGAAGGCATGTCTGGCAAAAGTATACGCTCACAGACATCTTTTCTGATTATATTTGCTTTAATCAAACCTCTCTTCCCTGATTGATATGAAAAAAAAGAAGGTATTTGTTTCAGGTTTCTTCGATATGCTTCATTCCGGTCATATAGCTTTTCTGAACGAGGCGGCTGAATATGGCGATGTATATATTGGACTGGGATCTGATAAAACAATCAGGGAACTTAAGGGCAGAGAAACTATCTGTTCAGAGGAAGAAAGGGTCTATATGCTGAATTCACTTTCGTGCGTTCATAAGGCATCCGTTAACAAGGGAAGCGGACTGATTGATTTTCTGGATGATATCCGGATCCTGAAGCCTGATATTTTTCTGGTAAATGAGGATGGTCATTCACCAGAGAAAGAGACCCTGTGCAACAGTCTTGGAATTGAATACAAAGTTCTTAAAAGGATACCCCACGCGAATATGCCGGTCCGGTCAACAACTTCTCTCCGGGCGGTCAGACCGATGCCATACAGGATCGATCTGGCCGGTACATGGATCGACCAGCCCTACGTCTCGGAATATTATCCGGGTTCCGCAATAACTGCTTCCGTTGAACCGACTATTGAATTCAACGAACGTTCCGGGATGGCTACCTCAACCCGGAAAAAAGCTATAGAACTATGGAATAACCATCTTCCGATGGAGAAACCCGAGAAACTGGCAAAGACCCTCTTCAGATACGATAATGACCCGGGAACAAAGGAGGTGAGCGGTTCGCAGGACTCAATAGGAATAACCATGCCCGGGATAAACAGATTCTACTACGAAAAAGGCAAATACTGGCCTTCAAAATTTGATACCATCTCTGACCTTCAGACAATAAGATGGCTTGAGGATAAATTGTATATGATAACCCTATGGCCGCGGCCCGACGGTTATAATGTCCTGGCAAACACTCATATCAACTCTACCAATGTAAGGAAACTTGCTGAGGCTGCCGACCTTACCTGGGAAGGCCTGGAGGCAAGGGATCTGACGATCTTCTGCAAAGGATTCCTCAACTCATTCCATTCACAGGTTCGTATGTTCCCGGCAATGATAAATCCCGCAATTGAAAATATTATCGACCAGTATAGAAAAGTCGCGTCGGCGTGGAAACTGTCGGGAGCAGGTGGCGGAGGATACCTGATCCTGATTAGCGAGAAAAATATACCCAATGCCTTTAGGATAAAAATAAGGATGAAAGAAATGTGGCTTTAGGAAGAAGGCGTGAGGGAGAAGAAGGCGTGAGGCTTGAGAGAGTTGAGGAACGAAGTGACTCAATCCCGAGAACTCGGGAAGAGAGTTGAGGAACGAAGTGACTCAATCCCGAGAACTCGGGAAGGCGTGAGGAAGAAAGGCGTGAGGCGTGAGGAAGAAAGGCGTGAGGGAGAGAAAAAACAGAAATAAAACAAAAATAAACTATATGTCAAAGACAGCTTTAATAACAGGTGTAACGGGTCAGGATGGGGCATACCTGGCAGAATTCCTTCTTAAAAAAGGATATGTCGTCCATGGTATAAAACGGCGTAGCTCCCTCTTCAATACCGAAAGGGTTGACCATCTTTATCAGGACCCTCATGTCGAAAAGAGAGACTTCATTCTGCATTATGGCGATCTGACAGATTCCATGAATGTTACACGAATAATCCAGGAGTGTCAGCCCGATGAGATTTATAACCTTGCGGCAATGAGCCATGTCAAAGTCAGCTTCGATACTCCTGAATATACGGGAAATGCCGACGGACTAGGTACACTCAGGATACTGGAGGCTGTGAGACTCCTTGGAATGACAGCTAAAACAAGGATTTACCAGGCATCCACCAGTGAATTATACGGACTCGTACAGGAGGTGCCCCAGACAGAAAAGACTCCATTTTACCCCAGAAGTCCGTATGGTGTCGCGAAACTTTATGCCTACTGGATAACGGTCAACTACCGTGAAGCCTATGGATTGCATGCCAGCAACGGGATACTTTTTAATCATGAATCGCCAATCCGCGGTGAGACATTTGTCACACGGAAAATATCAAGGGCAATGGCCCGGATCGCCCTTGGAATGCAGGCCTGCCTCTATATGGGGAATCTCTCCTCACGCCGCGACTGGGGACATGCCAAAGACTACATAAAAGCAATGTACCTGATGTTGCAACAGGAAGAACCGGATGATTATGTTATTGCAACAGGCGTCACAACGTCGATCCGTGAATTTATTACGAAAACCTTTATCTCTGCCGGTATTGAAATCCGCTTTTCCGGTGAAAATGAAGATGAAACAGGATCAATGATAGCTGTTGATGATGCCCTCTTCATTAAAAAGGTAGGTAAAGAATTTCTTGATCCCCTGAAAAACAGGATCATCTCCGATCCGGTAGTCGTTAAAGTTGATAAAAACTATTTCAGACCTACCGAAGTCGACCTGCTGATAGGCGACTCCACAAAAGCAAGGACCAGGCTTGGATGGGTCCCCGAATATGATCTCATGGGACTCATAAACGACATGACCGTCTCTGATATTAATCTGATGAAAAAAGAGAATCACATCAAAAACGGAGGATACAGGACTTTTAATTATTTCGAATAACAATCGTGCAATGAATAAGCATTCCAAAATATACGTGGCAGGGCATACAGGCCTTGTCGGATCGGCAATTACCGGAATACTCAGGGGAAAAGGTTATGATAACCTGATCCTGAAAACACTTAATGAACTTGATCTTACCGATCAGCGGTCAGTAGATGATTTTTTCTCTTCCGAAAAACCCGAATTTGTATTTCTGGCAGCTGCCAAAGTGGGGGGAATAGTTGCCAACAACACATACAGAGCCGATTTTATCTATGTTAATTTAATGATCCAGAATAATGTAATTCACTTTTCCTGGAAAAATGGTGTAAAGAAACTTCTCTTCCTGGGCTCCACCTGCATCTATCCTGGAAATGCACCTCAGCCCCTGAAAGAGGATTACCTGCTTTCGTCAGTTCTGGAGTATACAAATGAGCCTTATGCCATAGCAAAGATAGCGGGACTTAAAATGTGCGAATCATTTAATATCCAGTATGGAACTGATTTTATAGCGGTAATGCCAACCAACCTTTACGGATCCGGCGATAACTATAACCTTGAGACATCGCATGTACTCCCTGCCCTTCTCCGGAAATTCCACCTTGGGAAATGCCTGGAAAACAATGATATGGCCGCTATCCGAAAAGACCTGAACAGATACCCTGTTGATAAAATAAACGGGGATTCTGATGATAAAACCATCCTGGATATTCTCGAAAAATATGGGGTCAGGAGTATCAGTAACAAACAGGGCGGAAAGGACGTAAGCGTAACTGTATGGGGGTCAGGTAAACCCCTGAGGGAATTCATGAACTCGCGCGACATGGCTGATGCCTGTGTCTTTGTCATGGAAAATATTGATGTAAAAGATATCACCGGTATCCACAAAGCCCATAACAGTGCTCCGGATTATCATCCTCCGCACTTTTTAAATATCGGAACAGGTGAAGAAATAACCATTAAGGACCTGGCAAACAAGATCAGCAAACTTACCGGCTTCAGCGGGAAGACCATTTTTGACTCTTCAAAACCTGACGGTACAATGAGAAAAGTGACCGATATAACAGCGCTCCGGGGATTGGGTTACTACCATAAAATTACCCTCGACAGAGGTTTGTCGGAGATTTATGATCATTATCTGCAATATTGAAAAAGAGAGTCTGAACCATATCCGGAAATCTTTGTTTTTCAAGTATAAGAAGGAACATGTAAACATTTTATGTCAGTTTTTTTATTAAACAAAAATCAATACCTTTGCGGCATAACAAATACTGTGAGCCATGGCTGAAAAGACACGATATTCCGATGAAGAGCTTGATGAGTTCAGGCAGATCATCATGGCAAAGCTTGATAAGGCTAAAAGAGACTATGAAATTCTGAAATCCAGCATAACACACGAGGAGAGTAACGATACCATGGATACATCACCTACCTTTAAGGTTCTTGAGGAAGGTGCAACTACTTTATCAAAAGAAGAGGCAGGCAGACTTGCCCAGAGACAGTTGAAATTCATCCAGCATCTTCAGGGTGCCCTTGTTAGAATTGAGAATAAAACTTATGGTATCTGCCGTGAAACAGGAAAACTTATCTCCAAGGAGAGACTGAGAGCTGTCCCTCATGCTACCCTCTGTATAGACGCTAAAATGAAACAGAAATAAAGTAAAGATTGCCGGGGAATAACCAGAGAAAGAGCAGTCCGGATATAACTTACAAACATACTATAAGGAGCCGTCCCTCAGGAGAGACGGCTTTTTTTATCCATGAAATTTTGATCAGCCCGCGAGAATTTTCCTGAAGTACTCTATTGTCCTCTGAAGTCCCGTCTCGAGGTCCACAACCGGCTCCCATGCAAGGGCATTCTTTGCAAGAGTAATATCGGGTCTTCTCTGACGCGGATCATCTTCAGGAAGAGGAAGATAAATTATTCTGGATTTTGATCGTGTCATCAAAAGGATCTTTTCAGCCAGCCCGCTTACTGAAACCTCAACAGGATTACCAAGGTTGACAGGACCAGTAAAGTTATCGGGAGTACCCATAAGCCTGATAAGTCCTTCCACAAGATCGTCGATAAACTGAAAACTCCGTGTATGCGACCCGTCACCGAAGATCGTTATATCCTCCCCTTTCAAAGCCTGTACAATAAAGTTCGACACCACCCTTCCGTCATTTGAATTCATACGGGGACCATAAGTATTGAAGATCCTGGCTATTTTGATCTTAACATTATTCTGGGTATGGTAATTCATAAAGAGGGTCTCGGCGCACCTCTTCCCCTCATCATAACAGGCCCTTGGCCCAAGGGTATTTACGTTCCCCCAGTATCCTTCATGCTGGGGATGGAGTGTCGGATCTCCATATACTTCACTTGTTGAAGCCTGCAAAATTTTGGATTTTGTCCTTTTTGCAAGCCCCAGGGTATTAATTGCACCCATCACCGATGTCTTTATTGTCTTGATTCCGTTATACTGGTAATGGACAGGCGAAGCAGGACATGCAAGATTGTATATCTCATCAGTCTCAAGATAAACCGGCATCGTAATATCGTGCCTGATCAATTCAAAATAATGATTATCGAGCAGATGTAAAATGTTCAGCTTGGTTCCTGTGAAATAGTTGTCGAGACAGATGACCTCATTACCCTGGTTCAGAAGTCTTTCACAGAGATGAGAACCTATAAATCCGGCGCCCCCGGTTACCAGAATTCTTTTCATTTCCTGATTTTTACTGATTAGTAACAAATATAATCAAAAGTGATCACCTTTAATTTCTGAACCAGTAATATGGATGTGACGGATTAGTTTTTTCTGACCTCGATTTTAACAACAACATCATCAATATCTATTTCCCTGACATTCTTGTTTTTAAGGTCAGGAACCACTTCTACTTTCGTTGCCAGTGTCTGCGAGCCTATGTATGAAGCATGACGGGTCACTGCCTCATTTACAAAGTCGTTATCCTCGATCAGAACACTTATTTTGTCTGTAACATCAAACCCGCTCTCTTTGCGGATATTCTGTATCCTGTTGACAAATTCCCGTGCAATACCCTCGAAGCGCAGTTCATCGGTGACAGTAATATCAAGCGCAATGGTCAGCCTGCCTTCGTTTGCAACCTGCCATCCGGGAATATCTTCAGAGATAATTTCCACATCGCCGGGAGTCAGAAGTATCTCCTGTCCGTTAATGACAAATTTATGACTCCCGCTGTTCTCAAACGCCATGATGTCATTCCCGTTCATGGCTGCAACCGAAGCAGATATCTCCTTCATCAGTTTCCCGTAACGCGGACCCAGTTTTTTGAAATCAGGTTTTATCCTTTTAACCAGAACACCTGATGTATCATCAATATATTCGACCTCCTTGACATTTACTTCCGACAGAATAAGGTCCTTCACAGCTTCGATTTTCTTTCTGAAAGTAGTGTCGGTGACCGGAACCATGATTTTTGCCAGTGGCTGACGTACCTTTAGGCTGACCTTTCTCCGGAGGCTCAGCACCATCGACGATATTTTCTGGGCAATATCCATTCTGTCTTCAAGGTCCCTGTCAATAAAGGTCTCATCATATTCGGGATAAAGAACAAGATGAACCGAGTCTTCTTTAAACCGGCCTGTTGAATTGTTGAGGTCGGTAAAGAGCCTGTCCATGAAGAAAGGGGCTATCGGGGCGGCAACCCTGCTTATAGTCTCGAGACAGGTATACAGTGTCTGGTATGCCGCAAGTTTATCTTTATCATATTCACCTCCCCAGTAACGCTTTCTGTTCAGCCTGACATACCAGTTACTGAGATTCTCAGTAACAAAATCCTGGATAGCCCGGCCGGCCCTTGTAAGATCATAATCTTCATAACACCTGCGGGTCTCCCTGACAAGCGAATTAAGCAATGAAATAATCCATCTGTCAATTTCAGGCCGTTCATTTACCGGTATTTCTTCCTCGCTGAATCTGAATTTGTCGACGTTGGCATAGAGAGCAAAAAAGGAGTAGGTGTTATAGAGTGTGCCGAAGAATTTCCGCTTTACCTCATCAACACCTGAAATATCAAATTTAAGATTGTCCCATGGCTGGGAATTGGTCAGCATATACCAGCGAAGCGGATCAGATCCGTACTCTTCAATAGCGCTGAAGGGATCTACAGCGTTCCCCAGGCGTTTTGACATTTTGTTGCCATTCTTGTCGAGGACCAGCCCGTTTGAAATAATGTTTTTAAAAGCTACCGAACCTGATATCATTGTGGCTATTGCATGAAGGGTAAAGAACCACCCTCTTGTCTGGTCCACACCCTCGGCAATATAGTCGGCCGGAAACATCTCATGGAAATTATCCCTGTTTTCAAAAGGATAGTGAGCCTGGGCATAAGGCATGGCTCCCGAATCGAACCATACATCAATCAGGTCGGGTTCGCGTAACATTTTTCCCCCGCTTTCGCTTACGAGTATAATATCATCAACAAATGGTCTGTGAAGATCGAACTTTTCATAATTCTCCTGCGAGTTGTCACCCGGTATAAAATCTTCAAGTGGATTCTTTGTCATGAACCCTGCTTTCATAGATTTTTCTATTTCAGATTTCAATTCTGTTGCCGATCCTATACACTTCTCTTCCTTCCTGTCTTCTGTCACCCATATCGGCAGAGGAGTGCCCCAGTAGCGCGAACGCGACAGGTTCCAGTCAACCAGGTTTTCAAGCCATTTCCCAAACCTGCCTGTACCTGTCGACTGAGGTTTCCAGTTAATGGTATTATTCAGTTCGATCATTTTTTCGCGGAAGGCGGTGGTCCGTATAAACCAGGCATCAAGAGGATAATAGAGTACCGGCTTATCGGTTCTCCAGCAGTGAGGATAACTGTGTACCTGTTTCTCGATCCTGAAAACCTTGCCATTTTGTTTCAGCATTACCGCAATGTCGACATCTAATGTCTCACCATCTGCCCGCGGATTGGTATCATATTCATTTTTTACCGGTCTGCCCTCAAAACCACTGTAAGTCACTTTATTGACACGCTCTCTTACAAAAGTATCGTCAAGGTCTGCAACCGGGACCATATAGCCTCGCTTGTCTACCATGGGCCCGAAAGAGCCATCCTTACGCTTAACTATCATCGGTGGAATTCCATTCTCTTTTCCAACCTTGTAGTCGTCGGCACCAAATGTGGGAGCTATATGTACAATACCTGTTCCATCCTCTGTTGTAACAAAATCTCCTGTCACAACCCTGAAGGCTCCATCGTCGGGTCTTATCCAGTCGATTAATTGCTCATAGCTGATACCCTCAAGCCGGGTTCCTGAAAATTCTCCGGCAACCCTGAAAGGGATCTTCTTGTCTCCTGGTTTATAATCGGTAAATTCAATTGAAGCATTTGAACCGGGGAATAACGAATCAAGGAGATCCTTTGCTATGATTACCGTTACAGGATTACCGTTATAAGGATTAAAACTGCGTACTTTTATGTAACTGATCTCTTTACCAACTGCCAGGGCCGTATTCGACGGGAGTGTCCAGGGAGTGGTTGTCCATGCCATCATATGAACATCTTCAGTATCAATATCCCTGTAAAGGAATTCAGATCTGTCGTTCCTTATCAGCCTGAACAGGGCAATACAGGTGGTATCCTTCACATCGCGGTAACATCCCGGGAGGTTAAGTTCATGAGAGCTTAATCCTGTACCGGCTGCAGGTGAATATGGCTGTATTGTATATCCCTGGTACAAATGTCCGTTGGAATAGAGTTGTTTCAGCAGCCACCAGAGGGTTTCAATATACCTGTTATCATACGTCACATAGGGATGATCCATGTTAACCCAATATCCCATCTTCCGCGTAAGATCTTCCCACATATCGGTATATTTCATCACATCGGTGCGGCATGCTTTGTTGTACTCTTCGACAGATATTTTTACACCAATATCCTCTTTCGTTATTCCCAATGCCTTTTCAACCCCAAGTTCAACAGGCAGTCCGTGAGTGTCCCAGCCGGCTTTACGTTTTACCTCAAACCCGGTCTGGGTCTTAAACCGGCAAACCGCATCCTTGATGGTCCGTGCCATAACATGATGGATTCCAGGCATACCGTTGGCGGAAGGCGGACCTTCGTAAAATACAAACTCACCTTTACCGTTTACTTCACGTATACTCTTATGAAATGTATCATTATCATCCCATATCTTCAGAATGTCCTTGTTTACCTTCGACAGGTCCAGTCCTTTATATTCAGGAAACCTTTTCCCCATTGGATCAATTACTTATTGTAACAAACTTTTTAAAAAACCGCACAAAGATAGGAAAAAAGGAGTGAAGGTGCAAAGGTAAAAGAAGTAAAGGGAAGACGGTAAAATGTTACGGGCGTGCAAGGTGGCGGCGGCGAAGGGAGAAAAACGGGGATAACAGATCAGTAATAATTAATAAATTTGTTCCTTTAATAAAGTGATGCGAAATTGTAAACTTAACATAATTCTGATCAGCTTTCTTGTCGTTCTGACAAGTAAAGCCTCAGGGCAACAGAGTGATACGGTCGGTTATGTGTCGCTCGACCCATATTATTTCCATCTGAAGTATATCACCGACAGCAATTCGTTGCTTTTAGATGTACGTGAATTCTTTGAGTACCGTCGGTCGCGGATAAAAGATGCCATTCATATTCCTGCATCCGGTAACATGGAACTGGTAGCCGACACACTTGATAAAGAAAAATCCCTCTTCCTTTATTGTTATAACGACTTCAGAAGCCGCAAAGCAGCTGAGATATTCATAAAAAAGGGATTCCTTAAAGTCTACTCTCTCGAAGGAGGTATTGTTCTGTGGAGAAAGGAAAATATGCCGGTAGATAAAAGAAATGTCAGAAGACCAAAGGAGTAAGCGGCCCGGACCATCAACAATCGTCTGACTCCCCGATATTACCTGAATTTTCATGTCCCCTCAGCCTTCATGGCAGGTGAAAAACCGCTGATTTTTTACTATTCCCGAAAAATAGTAGGTTTGTACTTTAACCAAAATCAAAACATATGTTCTCAGGAATAGTTGAGGAAGCAGCCACTGTTGTGAAGCTGGAAAAGGAGAAGGATAACCTTCATATCACAATGAATTGCTCATTTACTTCGGAACTGAAGATTGATCAGAGCATTTCACATAACGGAGTATGCCTGACAGTTGTAAAAAAAGAGAAGGATACCTATACTGTCACTGCTATAAAAGAGACTCTCGACAAGACAAACCTTGGCCTGTTAAAACCCGGCGACAAAGTGAACCTTGAAAGGAGCACACGGCTCGACGGACGCCTTGACGGACATATGGTACAGGGTCATGTCGACCAGACAGCAGTATGCTCAGAGGTAAAAGAGAGTAATGGCAGCTGGTATTATACTTTTGAATATACGCCTCTCCAAGATGACTATATCACCGTTGAGAAAGGATCTGTTTCGGTGAACGGGGTAAGTCTGACCGTTGTCAACTCCCGGCCTGAATCATTCCAGGTTGCCATCATCCCTTTCACATACGAAATGACAAATTTTCATCAGCTGGAAAAAGGAAGTGTGGTCAATATCGAATTTGATATACTGGGAAAATATATCGCCAGGATCGTAAAGCAGCAACTGGGTAAATAATACCTGTCAGAAAAACACAAAATTTGTAACATTAAGTTAAATGAAGGGACCTGCATGCAGATGTTCCGATTCAAAATCCTCCAGTTGCTAACTATTTAGTAATACCGAGTCCAAACGAATATTAACAGAACAGAAAATATAGTCCGGTGTCAGACTATTCCTTGACGTCATATCATTGGTTGTTTCTGGTTCTCTGATCAGACTTTAAAATTTCATCTTTCTTCGATTCTTCCAGTATCTCGTTCATGGACCCTGTGCGATAACCAATAAGATCTATTGAGATATATTTAAAGCCTGCAGATTTGCAAATTTTCGTCAGTTCATCTCTTATTTCCCACGCATGTTCCATTTCTTCAGGGATAAATTCAAGACGTGCAAGATCATCATGGCTTCTGATCCTGAATTGTGTGAAAGCCAGCTTTCTGACTTCTAATTCGGCGGTGCCGACTCTGTCAAGCTTATCCTTTGAGATCTTTTCACCATACGGGAATCTTGAAGCCAGGCATGCATAAGACTGTTTATTCGCGGTGGGCAGATTGTATTCTGCTGACAATTTCCTGATGTCATTTTTAGTGATCCCGGCATCAGAAAGGGGAGAGATGACTCCATATTTTTGTTTTGCTTTCATTCCGGGACGAAAATCCTTCAGATCATCTGCGTTGCTTCCATCGAAGACAACATCATAGCCATCCCTGACAGCAATGAATTTGAGTTTATGAAATAATTCACTCTTGCAATAAAAACATCTGTCAGGAGGATTTTCGGAATATCCGGGTATTTCCAACTCTTCAGAGACTATTATTATGTGTTTGATCTCAAGCAGTCCTGCAAGTTGTTTTGCTTCTTCAAGCTCATAAAAGGGATATGTGCTTGAAGTTGCTGTAATGAGGAGAAGTCTGTCACCGTAAATATCTTTTGCAACTCTTGCAAGAAATGTACTGTCAACGCCCCCCGAGAAGGCTATCACAGCACTCTTGAATCCTTTAAGCTTTAGTTTCAAATTTTCTATTCTTTCTATCATACGGAAGTAAATAATTTCAGTAAAAATAGACATCCAATTTTATAAAGCGTAGTAAAATGTTTTTTGTTTCTTCTTCTTAACCGCTAGAAGTATTATACCGTATCCTCTCTAAAAAATACAATTAATCAAAGCTTCCTGTTAAATCAAGTCCAAAGCCTGTTCCAGATCATTTTTGATGTCAATGATATTTTCAATCCCAACTGATAACCGTAGTGAGCCGGGGATAACACCAGCGCTTTTTTGTTCTTCTACTGTTAATTGCTGATGAGTAGTCGTGGCGGGATGAATAATAAGACTTTTAGCGTCCCCGACATTGGCAAGATGGCTTATTAATTTGAGGTTGTTTATAATTGTATCTCCCGCCGCTGCACCTCCTTTGACAGTAAAGGCCAGCACACCACCAAATCCGTGACGAAGATATTTTGTTGCATTATTATAATACTTACTTGATCGCAGTCCCGGGTAATCAACGTGAATAACTTTTGGATGCTTTTCGAGCCATTGTGCAATGCCCAGGGCATTATCAACATGCCTTTGAACTCTCAGGGATAAAGTTTCCAATCCCTGGAGTAAAAGAAACGAGTTAAATGGACTGATAACCGGTCCATAATCCCTTAATCCTTCAACCCTGGCACGGATGATGAATGCAATATTTCCGAATGGACCCGGGGAACCAAATACATCCCAGAATTTCAAGCCATGATACCCTTCTGAAGGTTCTGTGAACTGGGGGAACTTCCCGTTTGCCCAGTTAAACTTGCCAGAATCTACAATTACTCCGCCTATGCTGGTTCCATGTCCGCCGATCCATTTTGTGGCAGATTCAACTACTATTGATGCGCCGTGGTCGATTGGTCTGAAGAGGTATCCTGCTGCGCCGAAAGTATTATCAACAATAAGCGGAATGGAGTACTTATCGGCAATCGCCGAAACAGCATCAAAATCGGGAACGTTGAATCTTGGATTTCCAACTGTTTCAAGATAAATTCCCCTGGTTTTTGAATCAATCTGTTTTTCAAAGTCTTCAGGATTATCTCCGTTGACAAATTTCACAGTAATACCCAGTTTCTTAAACTGAACTTTAAACTGGTTATAAGTCCCTCCATATAAAAAACTGGTAGAAATGATATTGTCTCCGGTCTCAGCAATGTTTGTAATTGCCAGGAATTGTGCGGCCTGACCCGATGAAGTTGCAAGAGCGCCAATTCCACCTTCAAGTGCAGCAATCCGTTTCTCAAAGACATCTGTTGTCGGATTCATCAGCCTGGTATAGATATTCCCGAATTCACGTAGCGCAAAAAGGTTTGCGCCATGTTCGGCATTTTTAAATACATAAGACGAAGTCTGGTAGATTGGTACTGCTCTTGCCCCGGTTGTCTGATCCAGTTCCTGTCCTGCATGTACCTGAAGTGTGTCAAATTGATAATTTGCTGAGGTCATGATATTATGATTTTAAGTGATTAGTATAAGGGATTTGAATTTTTGTCTCGGGGAAAAAACTATGCTTAGACATAACAATCTGATTCAACTCTTGCCTCAATATATCTGGATCTTTTATTGTTTTGAATTCCGCTTACATCGAGTATTATCCCCGGTTCGTAAACATATCCGAAATGTTGATTGAAAGTAGCCTTTGTTATAATGATTTTATCCGAGAGGTTGAGATAGGCTTTAACAAGAGGAGGAATTCTGCAATTCAGGCTTTTTAAAGATCTGACCAGGATGCTAAAGTCATGTTTTTTATCGTCCATCGTGAACGAGGAGTGACCTGCGCAATCAGGGTTGTATTCCACCGGATATCTGGGTTTGGCCAGATTGGTATTATCTCTGTAGTAATGGTCAAAAAACCATAACAGCAGATCTCTACCCTTCTCAGGGTATTGATTGTAAATAGTTATTTCCCCGAACAAATAACATACCTGAGGATTTTTCTGAATAACAGCCCCAATACCTTCCCATAGGTTGTCGAGAGCATACAAAGCGGCCTTTTCTCCATTCAGAGCCTGGTATTTTGGATGAATCCAGGCTCTTCCCAGTTCAATGCTAAACGGGAGATAACTTCGTATAAAAGTATTTGAAAGAATAAAATGCTCCGAAAAAGGTGATCTATAAACTGTACCATCGAAATCAATATGATCTTTGCACCGGGTAAACCTGTATCCTCCGATAATTTCTTTTTTTTCGGGATTCCAGACAATTAATTGCCGGAAAGGAATCTGACTGACATCATACTGGTCAAGGTCTAAGGTTTTTCCTGTTCCCCCTCCCGAGGCCCGGTATGTTAAGGTGCGGAGCCGGGCTACCTCTGTCATTAGATTCGGAGCATCCCTGAAAGTGAAGACATAAATATGATTTTTACCCAGGGATGTGGTCCTGATTTTTTTATCTGGGGTAAGTTCCGATTCAATCAGCCGGATCATCCTTTCTTTATTAATTTCTTTCATATAGAAAACGAATCATATCATGAGTTAATTTCAATTTTACACTTTCATGTGCAGGAGTTTTTTTCAGTGGTTAAATCCGGAATCTCAAAGGCTGGCCACTTTTAAATTTCCCGATCTCCGAAAAAGACCATAATTTAACCAAATTCTAAACCAACCTAACCAAAATGAAATTTGCTGTTATTCCTATGTTATCCTATTCAAAACTGTATAATGCTGTCGAGAGATACCTCTCACCTGAATCTGGAAGTATAACCACAATGGTTTTTCCATTGTTCTCAGGTCTTTTACTTACCTGCAGCGCTGCCCAGACTGCCGCACCTGAAGAGATGCCTGCCAGTAAACCTTCGCTGCGGGCAAGTTGTCTTCCTGTTTCGAGTGCATCTTCGTTTTTGACCTGGATGATTTCGTCTATAACAGCTTTATTGAGTATATCAGGAACAAATCCCGGGCCTATTCCCTGAATTTTATGAGGACCCGGTTTGCCTCCGGAAAGTACCGGAGAACCTGCGGGTTCCACGGCAATTATTCTAACAGCAGGATTGCGTTTCTTAAGCACTTCTCCGACCCCTGTTATTGTTCCACCGGTTCCTGTTCCGCTGATAAAAATATCCACTTCCCCATCGGTGTCATTCCATATCTCTTCAGCAGTTGTTTTACGATGAATCTCAGGATTCGCCGGATTCCTGAACTGCTGGGGCATGAAAGAATTCGGAGTGGTCTTTACAAGTTCCTCTGCTTTTCTTATTGCACCAGACATTCCTTCAGTGCCTGGAGTAAGAACAAGTTGTGCGCCCAGAGCTTTTAAAAGGTTCCTCCGTTCTATACTGAATGTCTCAGGCATTGTAAGTAAAAGCTTATACCCTTTTGAGGCGGCCACAAAAGCAAGAGCGATCCCTGTATTACCGCTTGTTGGCTCGATGATTACAGTCTCCTTGTTAATAAGTCCCTGTTTTTCTGCAGCACTTATCATTGCATAGCCTATCCTGTCTTTAACGCTGCTGGCAGGATTAAACGATTCAAGCTTACCTATAATGGTCGCTGATGCCCCGTTTGCCCTGCTGAAATTCGTAAGTTCAAGCAGAGGAGTGTTCCCGATAAGATCTGTAATATGCCTGGCAATTTTTGTCATAATGATTAAGAGTTATTTTTACAAATATCTATGTAGTTGATAAATAATAAAATCGCATTAATCAGGTATTTTAAATACCTGATTTCAGGTATGTTTAAATATGATATTCGATTGTATCAATATATCCGGCACTCACAGCATACATAGTAAGTTCGGAGGCATTTGAAACTCCGAGCTTTCTTAGTATGTTTCTTCTGTGGGTCATCACAGTATGAAAACTGATAAATTTCTTTTCTGCAATTTCCTTGGTCGTCAATCCCCGTGCAATCATCCTGACAATCTCTATTTCTGATGATGTAAGAGACACTGAGTCCTGTCCCCTTTTATCATTGTCGCTCAGTAACTGGTCAAATACTATTTCAGAATAATATTTTCTTCCATTTACAGCTTCATTTATGCAATGGAAGAGTTCCTCCACTCCGACGTTTTTGCACAGGATATTTTTAATTCTCAGTCTACTCAGTATACTGACTTCCTTCGTTGTTATATTGTTTGTCAGGATAACGACCGGGATACCAGGATATTTATTCCGGATGATTTGCAGATCACAGATGCCGTCAAAATCCAGAGTGGCTGGATCAACTATTATAAGATCTGTTTTTTCTGAGTCTAAAAATAAAAGAAGATCATCTTTACTGCCGACTATTTTTTTTACCTGATACTTTTCTGACAATAAAGTCTTCAGTGCTTCAACAATCAGGAACTGGTTGTCAGCAATAACTATCCTGAATGGAATTTCCATTTATAAACTGTTTGTGTTAAAATAAAAGTCTTAACCATGTTTCTCCAGACATAGAATTACCATTTATCTGGTTTGAAAATAGTCTGCCATAATTCCAGTTCAAATGCTGAAATTTATCACATCCGGAGATAAATTCTGATCTCTGATAACAATTTGACTTTTATGATAAACAATGGAAAATGGTACGACACTTTCGGTGAGCCAGACATTCCCGCCAATGATGCTGTTTTTACCAACAACTGTAGATCCACCGAGAATTGTACTGCCCGCGTAAAGAATGACGTTATCTTCTATTGTCGGATGCCGCCTGGTGGATGCCTTACTCTTATCGACACTTAATGCGCCTAGAGTTACTCCCTGGAAAAGTTTTACATTGTTCCCTATAACCGCCGTTTCTCCGATAACAATTCCCGTTCCATGGTCAATAGAAAAAGGACTGCCTATTTCTGCCCCGGGATGGATATCTATTCCGGTAATTTTATGTGCGTACTCTGTTATCAATCTTGGTAATAAAGGAATTGAGGCCAAATAAAGAGAATGGGCAATACGATAACAATAAATGGCAAAGAAACCTGGATAAATTGCAATTACTTCTTCCAGACTTTCAGCTGCAGGATCTGATTTAAGGATAAATCCTGCATCATCCAGGAGTGTTTTTTTTATTGAAGGAAAAACATCGAGAAATTCATTGATATTGATTTCTGTTTTTGGTGTTAATCCCTTGAATATAATATTCATCTGTTCAGTAATGCTCTTCCCTGTTTCTAATTTTCCATGCCTGGTTAATGTACCATCAAATGGGAATAGAAGCTTAAAAATCTTATTAACAAGGATTTCAACACCTTTTTTGTTCGGAATTATCATCATTACATTCTTTTAAAGCGCTTTTCAGATCATTAATAAGATCGTCAATATGTTCAATACAAACTGTGAGCCGGATAAGGTTTTTCAGATACCCATCATAATTATTTTAGCTAATTATCTTCACCCTATTAGCAATCCTTCAATCCTGACCTTGTAACTGCCGTCTCTAAGTTTTGTCACAGCATTTACAAGACCTGAGTGGCGCCATTGAAGCATGCATCTTCTTGGCAGGAACCAGTAACGTCTGCCAAGCCTGATCTCTTCTTTTGATTCTTTGATGATCCCTTCATATGCCTGTGAAACATAATAGCCAATGTCAACGAAACCTTCTGATCGAGGACGGAGTGGTCCAGTCACATTCCAGTAAATTACCCCGTTCCGTGCATCGACATAGCTTACTACTCCGCAATGGGTAACCGGACAACCACACGACATGCCCATAGGCCTGCCAATCATTACATCACCCTTTTTTATTCCCAGATCTTTTACCAGTGTCGGATTGTAAGGTAAAATTGTCTCCCTGGGTCCAGGTTCACCTTCAAAAACATCCAGAATAAAATCGAATTCTCTTTTCAGACTGTCCTGCCATTCCAGTTTTTCACCAAGGTGTTCAACACCTGCACAGTTAAGGCAATTCCTTTGTGTATGGTTTACAACCAGCTGCTTTGCATGTATACACATCTTAAGTTCGGCCTGAGAATTATCGACTGCGTTCGCAAAATCAAGACAGGATCTGTAGCCGCATGCTCCGCAATCAAGTTTTGGCAGTATTTCAAGTGTCGGAGTTTGTACACTAATTGTTTCCATAATTATATTATTGTATATGATGTTTAATTGTTTTAATTAAATATTTGTAAATCATTATGATATCAGTGGTTATTATGGGCTAATAGAGAATCACAAGTGAAAATTGACGTGAGAGAACCAGTGACCTGTTTAAGAGTATTTTTAAATAAATCTAATTCCTCAACTGTGTTATACCTGCTTAAGCTTACACGGATCGCTCCCCTTGCTTCAAATTGGTTCAATCCAATTGCTTTTAATACATGTGATGACCCCCCCCCGTGATTTGAAGAGCAGGCAGAACCGGCAGAAACAGCTATTCCATTTTCATCAAGAAGGAATAAAAGCCTGATTGTTTCACCCTCAAAACCATGAAAACTGAAATTAAGAAGACCCGGTAACCTGTACTCAGGATGGCCATTTGTATAGACATTCTCAAAATTTTTAAAAAGAAAATCAGTCAGGTTTTTTCGAAGTAAAATCTGCCTTTTTGCCTCAGATTCCATTTCCGACATACATATCTCAACAGCTTTAGCAAACCCGACAATCCCTGGAATATTTTCAGTAGAGGAACGATACCCGGATTCCTGTCCTCCTCCATGTAAGAGGGGAGTTATAAGTGTCCCTTTTCTGATAAACAGTGCTCCTATCCCTTTTGGCCCGTAAATTTTATGAGAATTGATTGTCAGAAGATCAACATTAGCTTTATTTACATCAATAGGTATCTTCCCAAAGCTCTGGCATGCATCTGAGTGAAAATATACATTATTCTGCCTGCAGATCAATCCTATCTCATCAACGGGCTGAATTGTTCCAATTTCATTATTTGCATGCATTACCGAAACAAGCAGGGTTTTGGGATTTATTAATCGTTTTAAGATATCCAGATCAACGATACCACTACTGTCAACCGGCAGAAATGATATATAAAATCCCTGACTTTCAAGCCACTTACAAGTATTTAGTATGCAATCATGCTCAATTGATGATACAATAATATGGTTGCCTTTCTGACGATTTGCAAATGCAATTCCTTTCAATGCAAAATTGTTTGCTTCAGTACCGCCTGATGTAAATATAATTTCTTCTTTTTGTGCGGTCACAGATTCCGCTATCTGAGTTCTTGAACGATCTAATATCTCTTTTGCCTGGCTACCTGGGGTATGTAAACTTGATGCATTTCCAAATAATGTGGTGAAGTACGGAAGCATCGCTTCCAGCACTCGCTTGTCGAGGCAAGTGGTTGCTGCATTATCGAGGTAAACACGTTGTATCATAACGAAACCAGTTATTCCCCGATATAAAAAAGTTCCTTTTCCATTGTTCTTAATACACCAAAGTGATTCTTTGCCCCTATTTCTTTTTTCCCGACACAGATTGTGCATGTACCTACAGGAGGATTCCCACGTAAAAACATTGGGAATTCCACATCTTCAGTTTTTAATATTTTTTTTACAATCGGATCAATTCCAATGCCATATAGAGCATTGCTCTCAACTACTGTTATGTTTTTTGCGGCTTCAAGTACACGATACCGGAACACCTCCCGTTCAGCCTGGGAAATGAGGTCAATTTTTGTGATAACACTGATATCGGCCAGGGTAAGCATCGGCCCTATTTTACGAGGCAGGTTCATACCGCTGGTTGCTTCCAGAACAACAATTCCAAGAGATTTTTCAACGTATGGCGAACACCTCAGACATAATCCTGCAGTTTCTACAAACAGGTAATCCGAACCTGTCTGTTCAGCCCATTCAACTACCTCGTCCAATACAACAACATTACAGTGATCAGGACAAAGTTCTCCGGAATATATCTTTTTTGCAGGGATTCCGAATTCCTTGGTGATCGCTTCATCCTCATCAGCATACAGAACGTCTATTTTAACGAATGACGGTTTAAGGTTTTTACCTATCATTCGCTTTATTACCTGGCGGATTACTGTAGTCTTCCCGCATGTCGGAGGACCTGCAAATATTACTAATTTCATATTTTACTTAATTTTTATTGACAGAATCGTTTTAACTTCATTTAATTCTCACTTGCTGCCATACAACCAATTTTAACCTTCTCGGGTTTGTGTTTCAAAACTTTCTTTCAGCACAGATTCGGAAATTACCCCGCCTGCACGGATGAGTGTACGGAAATGTATCAGAATGTCATCCATTTTCCTTAATTCATCAGATGCAAGCCGCTCCTCTGCATTCGTAGTAATTACTTTCTGCATTGCTCCTGCTTTCATTATAATCCTGAAATCTGACAGAAGGGCAATTGAGGGATCATGGGTTACAAAAACAAAAATTTTCTCATATTGTTTTAGTAATTCAAGAGCTTTTGTTTTATGTATTCCAGCATTTTCTATTTCATCCAGTAGTATTATTGGTGAATTCCCAATTACAACAGCGTCAGCAATTAATAAAGAACGTGTTTGTCCTCCTGAAAGTTCAGTCATTGCAGTTTCCTTTATTATTGCTTCACCAGTCAGCTTATTTGCAAATTCAATCGTTTCATTGACCACATTTTCAATTTCTGATGAGCCCCTTACTTTAGCATGAATTGTAAGAAATTCACCAACAGGAAGATCACTCAGGAAATTTGTATGCTGTGAAATAAGAGCAATGGGATGTTTTGAAGGATCGAAAGTAAAATCTTCCGGAACAGGTTCATTATTTATCAGGATCTGACGCTCTGATGGTGTGTTACGGTTTGCAAAAAGTTCTATATCATTTATTAACGTTGTTTTCCCGCAACCAGTAGGTCCAACAATACTGACAATATCACCCATTTTTAAATCAAATCTGTCAACATTTTCTTTCGAACCGTCTTTGCCTTGTCCTCCGATTAAAGTAATTTTTATTATATCCATATTAATGTACATTATGTCTATCGTGTTAGAGTACAAATAAACATTATGCAAAGTGGAATTGCAATAAGTAAAAAGACTGCAAAAAGAATATTTTTTATAAGTATTTTTACGCAAAATACATTACGATTGAACTTAAAATAAAAGATTTTGTTACTTCTCAACAAACGAGGTTATGCTTTCAAAGAAAACACGTTATGCAATGGTAGCACTTACCAATCTGGCAAGAGAATATGGGAAGGGCCCAATTCTGATTAGTGAATTAGCGAAAAATGAGAAAATTCCCCAAAGGTTTCTGGAATCAATTTTACTGGATTTAAAAAACCAAGGGATCCTTGGTAGCAAACTTGGGAAATCAGGAGGCTACTATCTTCTTAAGCCGCCTGACAAAGTAAGTCTTCTTGATATTGTAAGACACTTTGAAGGTACAATTGCCATGCTGTACTGTGTTTCAGAAAAATCCTATCAACCTTGCGAATTCTGTAAAACCGAGGAAACCTGTAAGATCAAACGTGTTTTCAAAAAGATCAGGGATAACACCTATAATGTACTTCAGGACGCAACTTTAGCGTCATTGATTTAGTATTTCTGATTCAAGCCCTACAAGTATTTGATTTCCATTCCGATGTCTGGGTCTGATACTTCAAGTAAAATACTCTAATAATAAATCCGTTATCAATTATTAAAATTGATATATATTTACCTTATGGATTTTAATAAGCCCACATTTCACAGGTACAGTATAACTAAAATAGTGACGCTTACCATTCTGATAGTTTTTTATTCAATTGCAATTTCCGGGTGCGCCGTTCAGAATAAACATAAGAAAATTAAATCTGTTCCTTGCCCATGTGAAACACAAAACAGAAAACTGGGAAATTAGTAATTCATTGCCTATTCATTACGTTAAAAACAAAACAAGAACAGGTAAACGTACTGAAAGGAATGCAACTGAGATCAGATAATTGTAAGGTTTGGAATCCCATTCTTATCCGGAGAATAATTTATATCATATTTTGCATCAGGATCAAATTCAATTCCCATTTTGTCAAGAACAGGCTCACAATCTGTCTGATGCATCTGTAATCCAATTTCCCATGGATTGTATCCAAGAATCAATCCCGCAACCTCTTCATATGTAAATACCGGAATACCCTCTCCGTTCTGACCATATCTTTTGCCTTCCATTTCACCGATCACGTACTGCCATCTATCAAGGAACATAGGGCAGCCCGGGCAGTTGGTAATTATCATGTCCGGTTTAAAAGGTTTCATGGATTCAAATTTTACTTCCGAGCATGAAATAGAATATCCCCTGTTAGCCTGAACCAGGTATTGTCTGAAACCAAATCCACAACAATGTCTCCGTTCAGGATAATCTATTACACTACCTCCCCATTCTTCGATCATCCCAGCGAGAACATACGGGTATTCCGCCCCTCCCACTCCTTTTGAAGGAAACATTTTTGCATAATGACAGCCAATATGGTCAACGACTTTTAGTGGTTCTCCTGTATTCCTATTTATCAATCTGTATTTCGCTTTTAAAGCAATCTCCTTTCTAAACTTATAGATGACGTCGCTTGCATGGGCAAGGTTTTTTGGTTTGTTGAATTCTCTGCCTGTTGCTTTTCGAAGTTGTTTTCTGACCTTATCTTCAACTTCCGGGAAATGATGCCATGTATCCAATATCTCAGTATAAAGGCCGAATGAAGTAATACAGGAGGGGAGAAGGTTTTCATAACCAGCTTCAGTCATTAAAGAAAATTGTCGGGCCACAATAGTCATTGCTGTTTCAACCGGAACGATATCTCCATGATATCCAATTCCTGTGCAAGTAGTATGGCACGGATGTTCATAAATATCCTTTTTTAGTTCCGTCCTCATTATTTTAAGAAAAGTTGTTTCAGAACCGGGGAAAAAATTCTGCCTGACACAACTTCTTACATAAAAGAAATTATCGTCAGCAATTTCTTTTTGATATTGGTTCCAGATAGCCTTTTTACCATCAATATTCATCTTAAATATAATTAGTTACGGGTGTGAGTGTTATCATTTGATTTATAGATATATCTGAAGTATTCGTTGTCAATACCGTCATCCAGAGTCATGTTTAATTCCCTGGCCTTCTTTCGTGAATAATTTTCAATTTTTCTAAACCGGGCCATCCCTCCCGTTACTTCAAATATTTTCCTGATCTCTTCCAACGCTTCCTCAGGTATCTTTCGAAGAATCCCAGGACCTTCACCTTTGTAGTTGGCCCCCAGTTTATTGAAAATCGCTTTCCAGTTTTTCTGGATCCAATCCCAGACAGGGCCCTGCTCAGGATGGAGGTCCGTTCCCACGCCTTCCAGATATAAACAATATCCATAGTCCAGAATCCATTGACCGACAGTTCTCTTAATTGCCAGTTGCTGTCTCCCTTTTTCAGATACAATAAAATAGCCGAGATCCTGCGATAATCCTCGTAAAGCCATGATGATAAGACCTGGGACATTACCCCTTGGACAACGTGTCTTGCATGACATACACTCTCCGCAATACCATATTGTTTCAGATTTAAGAAGGTTTTCGACCTCTCCATTTTCTCCCGATTGGACCAGTGTAACTATTTTACGCGGATCATAATCATAAAATTCAGCAGCAGGACAAATGGCAGTACATACACCACAATTCATGCAGGAATTTAATCCTTCTACAAACCGGATATCCTGCCTCAGCAATTTATGATAATCCATCATGGTTCATGTTTATTAATTCTATGCCTTCAATTTATCAATTACAAATATATTCGATTAGAAATAAGCAGAGACTGGACTTAAAACTCATTTTAAAGAGGGTATTAATACGTATAAAAAGCAGGGAAATTCTAATACCATTATTAGATTGATTTTCACATTTTAATCCTGGATAACACTATTATCTGATCAATGATCTGGAAACACGGCTATATACCATCTAACGGAAGATGCTATCAGATCGCACGTTCTGATTTACTTTCCGGGATTGATCATCGAAAAATACCTGGAGCTAATATCTCAATTGACCCTTAAATATAAAAGGTTTTAGGTTTGGATTCTTACCGAATCACATATAAGTGACAGGATGCCCGGGGATACTTTCAAGTTTACTTGCCCCACTGCCGAAGTATTGAAAAGTCAATCAGCACAATTAGTGAAAAGATGGAAACTTCTACCGCACTAATTGTCACAGGTCAGGAGGACACCATAAGGCACCCCCCGGCGGACTCACCGGGCCCAATGTATCTCCCTCTGTTTCTACTGTTTTTCTTCAGGAGTGCTGTTTTCTTATTAACCCTCTTTCCTCCATATCAGTTTTTTGCCGAAACCCAGCCTGTTATCTGTCATCTTGATACATGTCAGTTCAACGACCCAAAGGTTTGTTTTCATCAGCATTGCTACAGGAAATCTTTTCAGATACGCGCTTTTGGCTTTTCCCAATAGTGATCCTTCAGGTTCAGTGACAATACCCTGAAACTGAATCCCTCTTATCAACCCGATGATCCTGGTCTCAAGGACCACAGACCCGGCTATCATTTTGTTCTTAAGAAATTCCTGACCATGACGTGTCTCCGGACCGGTAGTAAAAACAAGAGCGTTCTCTTCTTTCAGATAAACATAAAAGCAGTTGGCGCACCACGCCTCGTTATTCACTGTTGTTGCAACAGTCAGAACATGATGCCTCCTGAAAAACCTGATAATTCTTCCGTCAATCATTTTCCATCCATCGATAAACGCCGGCGCTGAATCCGGAAAGTGAAATAATACGGTCAACCACTGTCATTACCAGTTCTTCAATGGTTGACGGACGGCTGTAAAATGAGGGAGTGGCCGGACAGATTATTGCCCCGGCCAGTGTAAGTGTTTCCATGTTCCGGATATGGATCAGGTTGTAGGGTGTCTCTCTCGGAACAATGATCAGCCTCTTCCTCTCTTTCAGCATTACATCGGCAGCCCTGGTGATCAGATCATCGGAGACTCCGTTGGCTATGCGTCCGGTAATTCCCATTGAGGCCGGACAGATAATCATGGTATCGAAGCTTGATGAGCCGGAGGCGAACGGCGCGTAAAAATCCTTGTTGTCATAAACCTTCGCGCTGCCTGCTGCTGCGTACTTCCCCCCTGACTCATATTCCCATATACTTCCGGCAGTCTCTGAAAATACCACGGCAACTTCAGCAGGAGGATCCTTTACTATCATCAGTTTTTCCAGAAGCTTCAACGGATAGATTGATCCGCTTGCCCCCGTGACGGCCACAATAATCTTTCTATTCTTCGATCCCATATTGTTTAAGTAATCTTTCTGTTAATACGGCTATTCCTGTCGACGCCTTTTCCTTAATTATTTCAACTTTCCTGCTGACAGGAGCATAAACATCATTCGGATCAATAAGCCATAGTGAAGCATCTTCAGGAGCAAAGCTTATCAGTCCTGCGGCAGGATAAACAACAAGCGACGAGCCTATCACCGCAAAAATATCAGCTGTCGAAGTTATTCTGACCGCTTCATCCATCATGGGAACTGACTCTCCAAACCATACAATATGCGGGCGGAGCTGGCTCCCTTTTTCACACTGGTCGCCATTCAGGATGTCCTTATAGCCGATATCGTAAATAAGTCCGGGGTCAGCACAACTTCTGGCTTTTGTCAGTTCCCCGTGAAGATGCAGGACATTTGAACTCCCCGCCCGTTCATGCAGATTGTCGATGTTTTGTGTAATTATACTTACATCAAAATACTTTTCCAGGGCAGCCACCCCATAATGCCCCGGATTAGGATCGGCCTTTGCAAGCTGCTTTCTTCTCTCATTATAAAACCTGAGAACAAGGTCCCTGTTTTTTATCCATGCCATTGGCGTGGCAACCTCCCTGACATCATACTCCTCCCATAAACCATCCGAATCCCTGAAGGTCCTGATGCCACTTTCGGAACTCATCCCGGCCCCGGTAAGGATAACGAGCCTCTTCATATGAATTTTTGATAAAAGTAGTAATTTATGTCTCAATCTCTTTCAATCTCCTTCAATCTCTTCAATCTCTTTCAATCTCCTTCAATCTCCTTCAATCTCCTTAAATCTCCTCAATCTCTTCAATCTTTTTCAATCTCATCAATCTTTTTCAATCCTTCCAATCCCATTTCGTGATATCTTTGTCATATGATCGACCGGGCCACCATAGACAGGATTCTCGATGCCGCACAGATTGTTGATGTAGTCCAGGAATTTGTCCCTCTTAAGAAAAGGGGGGTCAACTACCTCGGATTATGTCCCTTTCATAATGAGAAGACTCCTTCCTTCACGGTATCGCCGTCAAAAGAGATCTTCAAATGTTTCGGATGCGGTAAGGTAGGGAATGCTGTGAATTTTGTCATGGAACACGAACACCTCACATATCCTGAGGCTCTGAAATATCTTGCCAAAAAATACAATATTGAGGTTGTCGAAAAAGAACGTACCCCCGAGGAGATAGAAAAACAGAATGAAAGGGAGAGCCTTCTTGTTGTAACAGGTTATGCTGCAAGGCAATTTACCGAAAATCTGTTCCAGTCCGACGAAGGGATCTCAGTAGGACTTACATATTTCAAGGAGAGGGGTTTCCGTCAGAATACTCTTAAAAAATTCGAGGTGGGTTATTCCTTTGATAAAAGGGATGCTTTTACCAGGAGAGCCATTGAGGATGGCTACCAGCAGGATTATCTTGTCAAGACAGGACTGTCGATCCGTCATGAAGAGAGGACCTTCGACAGGTTCAGCGGCAGAGTGATGTTCCCGATACACTCACTCTCGGGCCAGGTACTGGGCTTTGGCGGGAGAATACTGAAGTCGGATCAGAAAACCGCTAAGTATCTTAATTCTCCCGAATCGGAGATCTATCATAAAAGCAGGATACTCTACGGTATATTCCAGGCAAGGAAATCAATAACCCAGGAGGACAAATGTTTTCTGGTTGAAGGGTACACCGATGTAATGTCTCTTCATGAGGTTGATATTGAAAACGTTGTTGCATCATCCGGAACCTCACTGACCCAGGAACAGGTAAGACTCATCAAACGTTTTACCCAGAATATTACAATACTGTACGATGGAGACGCTGCAGGCATCAAGGCATCAATACGGGGGATAGATCTGGTTCTCGAAGAGGGTATGAATGTTAAGATCGTCC
Source organism: uncultured Bacteroidales bacterium (assembly GCA_963736675.1). Classification (GTDB taxonomy): domain Bacteria; phylum Bacteroidota; class Bacteroidia; order Bacteroidales; family VadinHA17; genus LD21. Next base: position 65,193 of record CAVTPT010000001.1, on the reverse strand, counting down.
TTCTGCCCGATGGTGAAGATCCTGATTCTTATTCCAAAAAAGTCAGTAACGAAGAATTCAGAAGCTATATTAAAGAGAATGAGACTGATTTTATCCGTTTCAAAACAAAGCTCCTTCTTACAGAAGCCAACAACGACCCCATAAGAAAAGCTAACCTGATAAAGGATATTGTAAGATCAATAGCCGTTATTCCCGAGACAATAGTCCGCACAGTATACATAAAGGAATGCAGCATAATACTTGAGATTGACGAACCTGTCCTGTATCATGAGGTAAATAAGCTAAGGCAACAGAAATCATTCCAGGACAGGAATAAATATCCGGGTCCCGAAGACCTTCCTGTCCCTCTCCCCCGTCCGGCAATTGCCGGACCTGTCACGCAGAAGACAAGTACAAATTATTCCGAAAGAGAGATTATCCGGTTAATCCTGAAATATGGGAGCGAGGTATTCGAACGAAATATAAGGAGCGAGGACGGGCAGGAGGAAGTAACAACTATTTCCGATTTTATTGTCAGGGAGATCACTTCCGACGACCTCTCCTTTGACCATAGCGTTTGTGCCAGAATGTTTGCGGAAATTGTATTTAACGTAAATCAGGGACTTATCACAGGTGAGAAACATTTTGTCAAGCACCAGGATCCTGAGATCTCCAGCCTCTCTGCTGACCTTCTTTCCGATTCCCACGAACTCAGCAAAATCTGGCACGACAAGCAGACTTTTGTCGAAACAGAACAGATGAAACTTAAGGATATAGTACCTGATGCTGTACTTAAGTTCAAGAGCGACAAGATCATGATCAGGAGAAAAGAGATTATGACCATGCTGGAAGAGGCTGTTAAAGAGGGCGATGCGGAGAAGATCAGTGCCCTCCAGAAAAGATATAATAACCTGAGCATAGCACTGGGGCTTATATCCAAAAAACTTGGTAACAGGATTCTTTTATGACCTGTCTCCAAATCCATTCTGTAATATCCGGGGTAAGATCCGATTTTATTTCTAAATTTGTTTTGTTAAGGAGTGTTTATGGAAAAAAACAAAACTCTGTTTTTCTTACTGTTGATTCTTTCAGTCATCTTTGAATCCTGCCGCCAGGATACGACAGAACAAGATCCATTCGTTCCCCTTTTCTCCACTTATAACGACACTACTGCCAGTCCGGATACACCAGTTGTAAGAAAAGAGATCAATTACGGGCTGCTGACCCCCGTTGAGATCTGCAATATATTCGAGAGGCTCGGAGTTACTTATTATGATTCGATCCTCAACCCTGTTCATAACAGCGACCTGTATCTAAGCAGCTCCAAAGTCTCAATAAACACAGGGATCTATGGTGTTGATTTCGGTTACCTGAGAATGTTCGGCCTGAGTCAGGAAATGATCAATTACATGGTTACCATCCGTGAGTTAAGCCATAAGCTTGGTATCCCCGACCGGTTGATGCTTGAACCGATCAAAAGTATCGGGAAAGAGCTTGCCGATCCCGATACGGTGCTTGGTATTATGAATAAGGCATATACTGAAATAGATGCCGAACTTCGGGAAGACGGGAGAGAAAGCACGGCAGGACTGATGATCATGGGAGGCTGGGTGGAGGCAATGTATATAGCAACCCAGGTGGTTTACGATCCCGATAATCCTGATCCTGAAGTTGTCGCCAATATTGCAGAGCAGAAATTCGCGCTGGCTTCCCTTCTGAGTTTCATGAAGAATTACTACGACGATCCTGTTGTGGTCTATTATACGAAAAAACTTAAGTACCTTCAGAGGTATTTTGACTCATTTGAGATATATTTCAAAAAGGGAGATCTTGAAATTGATCCGGTCCAGCAGGTTCTCCGGTCATCGGGAAGTGAGATGAATATTACTGTTGAGACCCTTAATAATATCCGCGATTACATTGGCAGGCTGAGGAGTGAAATGGTAACTCCATAAAACCGGAACGCTGTATTAACCCAATAAAAGTCAAATGAAAGCTGCAAAATTCATTACTTTTTGTCTTGCTCTCCTTATTCTGTCATCGTGCGGAACTGAAGACAAGAAACGACAAATACCCACTTCTAAAGAGAATCTGTCGGCAGAAGCGGGTATGTTACCTATCGATAAAGGCTTCACCAGGTATATAGCAGGATATACGTCGGGGATCGTTTCAGCCAATTCGGTCATCGAGATTCGCTTCACTCCCGAATTTGCTGCAAGGGCTGACGGAAAAACCCCTCCCTCCCTTTTTACTTTTGACCCCGCAATAAAAGGAAAAACTGAATGGACTGACGAAACGACACTTGTATTCAGGCCGGCAAAACTTCTTGAGCCGGGAAAAACATTTTCCGGAAGCCTTAACCTGGGGAAACTTGCTGAAGTCGAAGGACGGCTTAAAGATTTTCCTTTTGCGTTCCGGACTCTCAAAAAGAATTTTCTTATCTCGGCAGGAGCTCTCGGGTGTACTCCATCCGACCCGGATAAATATGTCCTCTACGGCGAGATGACTGCTTCCGATTATATCCCTTCGCCCGAAGCAGAGTCATTCCTGAAAGCCAGGGCAGGCAGAAAACAATTGCCTGTAATATGGGATCACACCGATGCGCTGGTGCATAAATTTACAGTTACCGGCATCGAAAGGACCGATAAGGAACAAAAGGTGGAACTTGAGTGGGACGGATCGCCCGGAGATGTGAGGCAAAAAGGATCCCTGTCGGTCAGGATCCCCCCTTCAGGCGAATTCAGCATACTCGATTTCCTGGTTATCCCGGGCGAAGGCCCGAGAATTGATGTTGTGTTTTCCGATCCCCTTGATGCTGCCCAGGAATTGGATGGACTGATATGGTTCAATCCGGAAAATGAGGTCAATATCAGTATCAGCTCAAATATCATCAGCATCTTCCCGGTATCTCAATTGCTGGGGGATGCTGAGCTTAATATCGAATCGTCGGTCAGGAATACCACAGGAGGCACCCTCTCTTCATCATCCGTTAAAAAATTCGATTTTACACCTGTTCCACCGTCATTGGCGCTTACAGGTCAGGGAGTCATTATGCCTTCATCGCAAAACCTTATTTTTCCTTTTAAGGCTGCAAACCTGAGGGCAGTTGACCTTAAAATCATCAGGATCTTTGAAAACAATCTTCCTTATTTCCTTCAGGAGAACGATATCACTGCAGGCTACTCGATAAAAAGGTTCGGCAAACCGGTATATTCCGGAAGGATCGACCTCGTGAAAACCCCGGAATCGGCCAACAGTACATGGAATTTGTATACTATTGACCTTGATGATTATATAGATGTCGAACCAGGGATCCTCTATAAGGTGGAACTTGGAATGAGAAAATCTTATTCTTTGCTGCCATGCAGCGGTGACGGAGGTGACAATAAATACGAAAAGCTTCTTCAGGAATCGGAAGAAAAAAGCAGGGAACTTTGGGATGACCCCGATAACTATTATGAAGATATCGATGAGTATCTGTACTATTCCCTGGGATTCGACTGGAATGACAGGAATGACCCCTGCAAAGATGCTTATTACAGCCCCGATAAAAAGGTCTCAAGGAACATTCTGGCATCCAATTTCGGGATGATGGCTAAAAAGGGCGCTGACAACAATCTCCATGTTATTATAAATGACCTTCTTACTGCGTTGCCCCTGAATGAAGTAACAGTGGATGTTTACGACTACCAGAATCAGCTTATTAAATCAGGAATTACCGGTCAGGAGGGAGCCGTCACCATTTATTGCGAAAGGAATCCTTTCCTTATTATTGCCCGTAAGGATCAAGACCGTAATTATCTTAAGATCAATGATGGTTCAGCACTCTCGTTGAGTTCCTTTGATGTTTCAGGGACAAAACCTGAAAAGGGGATCAAGACTTTCATTTATGGAGAGAGAGATGTATGGCGACCAGGTGATTCAATATTCCTTTCATTATTCATAAAGGACCTGACAAATAACCTGCCAGCTGATCATCCTGTTCAGTTTGAACTTATAAATCCCCTGGAGCAGAAAGTGGATAACCAGATACTCAGGCCGGGAGGAAATAATCTTATTGTTGTCAGGACAAAAACAGATCAGGATGCTTTAACAGGAAATTATACTGCCCGTTTCAGGATAGGCGGGGCAACATTTGACAAGAGGATCCGTGTCGAGACCATTAAACCAAACCGGCTTAAAATTGACTTGCAGTTTAACCGCGAAATACTTGGTGGATCCAAAGGCGCATCACCGGGTACTTTAAATGTAAGGTGGCTTAGTGGTGCCGTGGCTGGAAACCTTGGCACAACAGTTGAATATCTGCTGAAGCACACAGGAACAGAATTCGAAAAATTCAGCCAGTACACCTTTGATGATCCCTCCTTTGAGTTTTATTCCGAGAGCGTCAGGATACTTGATACCCGGTTAGATGAAAAAGGAAATGCATCGTTCTCGTTTGACCCGGGAAAAGAGATAAATGCTCCGGGTATGCTCAATGCCGTCTTTACTGCAAAAGTTTCGGAAAAAGGCGGGGACGAAAGTATAACCCAGTCATCATACAGGTATGCACCATATCCCGTCTTTGCGGGCATCAACCTGCCTGCTCTGAAAGGAAAAGACCGGATGCTCTATACTGATGAATCCAATGAAATAAAACTGGTAACTGTTGATGAGAAAGGGAATCCTGTCAGTTCTGAAGTTGAGCTTACAATTTATAAGATCAACTACAGATGGTGGTGGGAATCAGACAGGGAAAACCTGGCATATTATATTTCTAATAATATTTACAAACCTGTGATCAGCCAAACCGTTAAGACTGACGGTGGACAGGGAACAACCGCCTTCAGAATAAATAAGAATGAATGGGGCCGCTACCTGATCAGGGCAACTGTTCCGGGAGGCCACTCTACCGGGAAGATCATTCTTGTAGAATGGCCATGGGAATATGGTATTAAGGGCAATGCCGAGGGGGCAACCCTGCTTTCAGTGTCGACCGACAAGGAAAAATACTATCCCGGTGATGAAATCCGTATCTCCTTCCCTGCTCCCGAAAATGCAAGAGCCATCATAACACTTGAAAATTCAACAGGAGTACTTGAAGAGATAAGAGCCGTAACAACAGGCATAAATAGTGAGGTTAAATTCAGGGCCCGGCCCGAAATGGCGCCAAATGTTTATGCATATGTTACTATTATTCAGCCTCATGCACAAACTGTCAATGATATGCCGGTAAGGCTCTATGGCCTTGTTCCTGTTCTGGTCGAGGACCGCGACAGCAGATTGTCGCCACAGATAAGTATGCCCGATGAATTAAGATCTCAGAAAGAGTTTGAAATAAGGATAAGTGAGGCAGCTAAGAGACCCATGAATTATACTCTTGCCATAGTCGATGAAGGACTGCTTGACATCACAGGTTTCAAAACACCCGATCCCTGGAACTATTTCTATTCGCGCGAAGCTCTTGGGGTACAGACCTGGGATATATACGACCTGGTCATAGGAGCTTTCGGGGGGACCCTTGAACGTATCTTTGCCATAGGAGGAGACGAAACTGTAATCGACAGGGCTGCCAATAAAGCTCAGAGATTTACTCCAGTGGTTAAGTTTCTCGGACCCTTTACCCTTGCACAGGGAAAGAGCGCAATACACCGGGTTACACTACCCAATTATACCGGCTCAGTGAGGGCAATGGTAATTGCCGGCAGCGACAAGGCATTCGGTGCTTTTTCTAAAAGTGTTCCGGTAAAAGATCCCCTTATGATCCTCGCCACAGCTCCAAGGGTCATCAGCCCGGGAGAAAATGTAATTCTTCCCGTGACACTGTTCGTCCAGCAACAAAATATAACCAGTGTAACCCTGTCTGCCGAAGGTAATGACCTGGTGTCCTTTGATAAAGACATCATCAATGTGCCGATATCTGAGCAGGGGGAAACAGATACAGGATTTTCATTTACTGCCGGGGAAAAAACAGGGGTAGCAAAAATAAAAATAACGGCTTCAGGCGGGGGTGAAAAAGCATCTTACGATATGGAGATCGACGTAAGAAGTCCTAATCCTGCAGAGTCACGTTCCGGTCTGAAAATTTTAAACCCGCGGGAAAGATGGGAAACCTCTTTCAATACTTTCGGTATGCCGGGGTCCAACTCAGCAACTCTTGAGGCTTCTTCACTGCCGGCAGTTAATCTTGAAAGCCGTACAGAATACCTTCTTTATTACCCTCATGGATGTTCCGAGCAGATAATCTCCGCCGCTTTTCCCCGGATTTGGCTTAAAGACCTTGCTCCCGATAATTCAGCAGTCGCCCAAAACGCACCTGTAAATATTAAGGAAGCAATTAACAAACTGATGCAAAGGCAGATGAACGATGGAGGTATAGCCCTGTGGCCCGGAGCTAACCAGCCCGATAACTGGGTCACTTCGTATGCCGGGCATTTCCTTTATGAAGCTGAAAGAGCCGGATATATAGTTCCATCCGGTCTGAAACAGAATTGGATCAGCTACCAGAAGAGAAAAGCCCAGGACTGGAAATACGATATTAAGTTTAAACAAACTGCCAACGACCAGGCATACAGGCTCTTCACCCTTGCTCTTGCCGGTCAGCCCGAAAGGGGGGCAATGAACCGATTACGCGAATCAGATGCTTTACCACAGCTGTCAAAGTGGCTGCTGGCAGCAGCATATGCCACATCGGGCAGGACAGAAGTAGCCGGTGAGCTTCTCGATATGCGAAATGTTGGGACAGAACCTGAATACCAGGATTACTATTACGGCAGTCAGTTGAGGGACAAGGCAGTAATTCTTTATACCCTTACCATCCTGGGGGAAGAAGCTCAGGCCCTTCCATTGTTGAGATCGGTCTCCGAAAGCCTGAACAGCGATTCGTGGTTCAGCACTCAGTCGCTGGCCTGGGCTCTTTTCGCCTATATGAAATATGCCGCGCTTCTCCCGGGCGACCGGAACGGACCTTACTCATTTGAACTCACTCTGAACGGAGAAGGATCTGAAATCAATGCTAATTCAAACCAGATATGGAGTAAAAACCTTAAAATAAACGAGGGTAAAAACTCCCTTATTGTTGAAAACAGATCGGATAAACCCGTATACCTGAATCTTGTAAACAAAGGCATTCCGCTTATGTCCGATGTTCTTAAAGAAGAAAAAGGGATAACCATGAAGATTGAATATATCAATATGCAGCTTGAAGCTATCGACCAGAAAACCCTTGAGCAGGGAACAGATTTTATGATGGCAGTCAAAGTGACCAACAATACCTTCTCGGGAGTCGAAAATATAGCATTGACACAAATGGTCCCTTCAGGATGGGAAATTCAGAACACCCGGCTTTATGAGGCAAATTATGGTATTAAGGAAAATTCATACGACTATCGCGATATCAGGGACGACCGTGTCAATACCTATTTCAGCCTTGGCAGAGGTGAAAGCAAAACATTTGTGCTTGTCCTGAATGCAGCATATAAGGGTGAATTCTACCACCCTTCAGTATGGTGTGAAGCAATGTATCAGGAGAATTGTTATTCAAGGCACCCTGGGTACAAAGTCAGGGTGACAGACCAGAAAGTTGAATAAAAAATTAAAAATAATAGGGATAACCGCAGGGATTATTATTACCCCTGTAATGTTTTCTCCTTTGCCACGCTTTGATTCTCCCCCTGCAACGGTAGTGGAAGCCCGCGACGGGACCCTCATCGGTGCCAGGATCGCTGATGACGGACAATGGAGGTTCCCTGTCTCCACACAAATACCGGCAAAATTTGAAAAGGCTCTTCTTACTTTTGAGGATAGATATTTCTATTCCCATCCCGGGATCAATCCTGTGTCGTTGCTGCGGGCTTTAAGAACAAACCTTGGCGCCGGAGAAGTAATAAGCGGGGGAAGCACTGTGACAATGCAGGTTGCACGCCTTGCAAGAGGCAACAGGGAAAGGACCTATCCCGGAAAATTTATCGAGATCCTTTCAGCCTTAAAGCTTGAACTGGTCAGATCAAAAAAAGCTATCCTGAGAATGTATGTCAATAATGCACCCTTCGGAGGGAACATTGTTGGCCTCGAAGCTGCCTCGTGGAGATATACCGGGAAATCACCCGCTGACCTTACCTGGTCAGAAGCTGCAGCTCTTTCTGTCCTGCCAAATTCACCAGCCCTGGTATTTCCCGGAAGAAACCAGGAGTTACTCAAAGCAAAGCGTGACAAACTTCTGACAAGGTTATATCAACGGGGAATACTCGACTCGATGACTCTTGTATTATCTCTTGATGAACCTCTGCCGGGAGAACCAAAGAGTCTTCCTTCGGGAGCAAGGCATCTGACCAGCTATTATTTCATGAAGAACCGGGGTGAACGGGTAAGGACAACAATCGATGCCGGACTTCAGGAGAGAGCTCTTGAAATAATGAAAATGCATCAGAAAGATCTGGCAGCAAATTTTATTTTCAACTCGGCCTGCATCATTGTGAAAGTAAGCTCAGGCGAAGTGGTGGCTTATGTAGGGAACAGTGTTACGGAGGATTCCTCAGACCATGGTGGGGATGTCGATATAATAAGGTCATCCAGAAGTACAGGAAGCATCCTGAAACCTTTCCTCTATGCGGCAATGCAACAATCGGGCGACCTGCTCCCCAATACCCTTGTGGCAGACATTCCAACCCGCTTCCCGGGATTTTCACCACAGAATTTCGACCGAAGCTATAGCGGTGCAGTAACAGCTTTCTCAGCACTATCCCAGTCTCTTAATATACCCTCGGTTAAAATGTTGCAGAAATACAGCCCGGAAAGATTCCTTGAGCTGCTGCATAAAACCGGATTTAAATCCTTTGACAAACCTGCAGCCCATTATGGTCTTTCGTTGATACTTGGTGGCGGAGAGACATCTCTATGGGAACTTGCCGGTGTATATGCCTCAATGTCGAGAGTGCTTAAAAGATACAATAACGAAAACCGGTACTGCCTGGGAGATTATCATCCGCCTGTCCTGGTAAATGACAAAAACATACCGGCGGAGCTGCCTGCGGATAATGAACCACCTCTTACTGCATCGGCAATATGGCTTACTTACCAGGCCCTTCAAAAGGTAAACAGGCCTGAAAACCAGAGTGGCTGGCAGTATTTCGACTCATCACCTGATCTGGCCTGGAAAACAGGAACAAGCTTCGGATTCAGGGATGCCTGGGCAGTCGGTACTACCCCCGATTATGTTGTCGCAGTATGGGCAGGTAATGCCGACGGTGAGGGAAGACCCGGTCTTACAGGGCTCTCGGCCGCGGCTCCTGCTATGTTCGACCTCGTCTCTCTTCTTGATTCAGGACCCTGGTTTTCACAACCTTCCGGGGAGATGACCACTATCAGGGTTTGCAGTAAAAGTGGCTTCAGAGCCGGACCAGACTGCACCGAAACGGAAGAGATCACAGTTCATACTAATGGGATCAGAAGCGAAGCCTGTCCTTATCATAAGATCATCCATCTCAACCCCGGCCGGACACTCCGGGTTAATGCAGATTGCTTTCCATCAGCAGATATCATTAGTGAATCATGGTTTGTCCTGCCTCCTGCTATTGAGTATTTCTATAAGCAGAAACATCCCGGATACCGAAACCTCCCCTCCTATGCCCCCGGCTGCAGCGGAGACAAAAGCATCCCTGCAATGGAATTCATATATCCTTCCTCAGGGACCAGAGTATTTATCCCTCGCGACCAGACTGGTATGAAGACAAAAATAATTCCGGAAGTGGCTCACAGGAATCCGTCAAAAACAATCTACTGGCATCTTGATGATGAATATAAAGGCGCGACCAGATTCATTCATCAGATTGAGATCTATGCCGGGCCGGGCGATCATTACCTGACTGCAGTCGATGAAGACGGAAACACAATTAGATGCTCTTTTGTTATTGCCGGTGATCTGAAATAAAAATTACCAGACCGGATTTGAGCAGCCCCGATCTGGTTAGTTTATTAAAACTTTAGCATATTTGCGGATAAAAATTTCACCAGTAAATGAAAAATACTGCAAATGAAGAGCTGTTCCCTGTAGTAGATGAAGAAGGTAAAACACTCTCCCTTGCCCCTCGCAGCGTCTGCCACGACGGGAAAAGCATGCTCCTTCACCCGGTAGTGCATCTCCATCTTTTCAATTCAACCGGTGAACTCTTTCTTCAGAAACGGGCAATGACAAAGGATCTTCTCCCGGGCATGTGGGATACATCTGTCGGCGGACATTTTAATCCCGGTGAAACTCCCGTGGAAGCACTTTTAAGAGAGGCCGGCGAAGAGCTCGGGTTAAAGAACATTAACTACAGGGCAGATAAAAGTTATATATGGCGATCACCATCCGAAAGGGAGCTCGTTTACACATTTACCGGAACATCGCCTGACACCCCTGTCGTGAACAGCGACGAATTGGATGACGGTAGATTCTGGAATCTGAAGGAGATAGTTAATAATATTGGCAAAAATATTTTCACACCAAATTTCGAGCACGAGTTTAACATGCTGATCATGAAAATCTCGTGATTTTTATTTGAACGAAAAACCATTATCTTTAAGGATCTCAAATAGTATCTGAATGAGCAAGACAGTGAAAATACTGATCCTGGATAACGAGATCGAAGCAACGCTTCTTTCCGGTGTTCTTACAGAAAAAGGAATACCTCATATTATTCGTTCATATCACGATTCGGTATATGACGGGTTATGGCAGGTTCAGACCGGATGGGGTCATATTGAAGCACCTGAAGAAAACAGGGAAGAGATCATGAAAATTTACAGCGACCTGTCATACGAATAATCAAACCCGGAAAGGAAAGATGACACTCTAGTCATCGGGGTTTGCGGAACGCTGTGAGATACCCTTTTTCTCGACTCTTTTCATAAGTAAGAAACTCACTCCTCCCACTACTGCCAATCCGGCAAAGAACAGGGCATAGGAGGTCTTCCAGTTCGCAGGGCCTGTAATCATGGTCCATTCCGACATCCCGAAAATACTTGCAATAAGTGTCAGAGGCATAAATATAGTTGTGATAAATGTCAGACGTCTGACAACAGAATTTGTCTCATTCGACATTATTGTCATCTTATTGTTCAGCAGAGATGTATATAATTCCATTAAGCTTGTTTCAATCTCGCGGTATGTCTCTGTCAGTTCAAAGAACTTGGCCAGGTGGTCATAAATATCCCTGAACGGGACTATAGCTTTTTCAGGAATAAACGGACAATCCAGCCTGTTGATCTTTACCAGGATCTCCCTCTCGTGAAACAGGCTCTTTCTGAGGCTCACAAGGCTTCTTCTCAGGCGGATAAGTCTCATCGGCTGAAATCCTTCCACATCGTCAAGCAGAGCTTCTTCAGCCTCTTCCAGCTCATCTTCCATTGTGTCGAATGCATTGTACTTCTGATCAACCAGGTGATCGAGTACTTTGTGCATCAGAAAGGCCGGACCCGCCTTGGCCCATGAAGGATCATTTTCTATTATACTGCCAATATTGTTGAGAGGCCTTCGTCCCTCCGAATTATGACCGCTGACAGTAATCAGGAAATTCTTTCCGATGAACAGGTTTACTTCGTCGGTCTTTAACTCCAGGTCCTTGTAGCTGAAAGCGTTGAAGATTATAAAAGTGTTGTTCTGAAAATGCTCAATCTTAGGGACCTGTTTCTCGTCAAAACAGTCCTCAACAGATAAGGGGTGTATCCCTATAGTATCAATAAGAAGTGCAAGATCCTCTTTCAGGGGTTCATAATAGTTAAGCCAGGCAAAGCCTCCCTCCCTTAATGAAGCTATGGCCTCGGGAAGCGAACTCATACCATAAAATAATCCTGAGGCAGAAAAATGATAGAACTTCGATTCTGACATGTCAACCGTATTTATTTTTGATAGCAAACTACCTGAACAGTGATCCCTGAACAGAAATCCAAATTACAATAAAAACTTCAACGGAGTGGTTTGAGCTGTTATTATTTATGAACATTTCAGAAAGCATTGTGTTATATTTATATTCTGATCTTTTCCCAATTTCCGGAATACCGGGGAGGACAGTAAACAGGCACTGCAAGCCTCAATCAGAATTTGAGAACTCATGGCTTAAAAGAAGAATAACATGAACAACGCAATTTATAATTTCCGTGAACCAACCAATGAACCGGTTCTTACCTATATGCCCGGCAGCCCTGAAAGGGAACTTCTTGAAAAAGAACTCGCCCTCCAGGAAAGCAGACCTATCGATATTCCCCTGATAATCGGGGGAAAAGAGATAAGAACAGGCATTACCGGGAAAATTGTGAAACCTTCCGATCATAACCATGTTCTTGCCACATACCATATGGCTTCAGAAAAAGAGGTCAGGATAGCTATCGGGGAAGCTCTCTGTGCCAAAGATGCCTGGATGAACCTTGCATGGATGGAACGGGCTTCGATAATGTTAAAGGCAGCTGAGCTGATCTCAAAAAAATACCGGTATGTTATCAATGCGGCAACAATGCTCGGACAGGGGAAAAATGCCTTTCAGGCTGAAATTGATGCTGCATGTGAAGTGATCGATTATCTAAGGTTTAATGCCCATTTTGCATCTTTAATCTACAGTGAACAACCGGTTTCCGATAATCAGAGTATCAACCGTATAGAGTACCGGCCTCTTGAGGGGTTCATTTATACTATTTCACCATTCAATTTTACTGCCATTGCCTCAAATCTTAATACAAGTGTTGCCTTGATGGGGAACACCACCGTCTGGAAGCCTGCCTCAACAGCTGTATTATCAAACTATTACCTGATGAAAGTCATGAAAGAAGCAGGATTGCCGGATGGAGTAATCAATTTCATCCCCGGTTCGGGATCACTTATCAGCAGCATCGTCCTTAAACACAAGGAGCTTGCCGGAATTCATTTTACAGGCTCAAATGATACATTCAACACAATATGGAGACAGGTCTCGGAAAACCTCTCTTTGTACAGATCATATCCAAGGATAGTAGGTGAGACCGGCGGCAAGGATTTCATTTTTGCTCACGGTTCAGCCAATCCTGCTGAGCTGGCAACAGCAATAGCAAGGGGGGCATTTGAATATCAGGGGCAGAAATGTTCTGCAGCTTCCAGAGCTTATATCCCGGATTCGATCTGGTCAGCGACCAGGCAAAATCTTCTTGATTTGTTATCCGATGTTAAACCCGGCGATGTTACCGACTTCCGGAATCCGGTCAATGCAGTAATCGATGAGAAAGCATTCGACAGAATTATGAGCTATATCGATAAAGCAAAACACTCCGGAGAGGCTGAGATCATAGCCGGAGGAAGCGGTGATAAGTCGAAAGGATATTTTATCGATCCTACGGTCGTGGTAACCCGTAATCCCCATTTTGTGACAATGGAAGAAGAGATCTTTGGTCCTGTTATGACAATATTCGTATATGAGGATGATAAGTTTGCCGAAACACTAAAATTATGTGACGACACATCGCCATACGGACTTACAGGGTCAATATTCAGTAACGATAAATATGCCATGATTCAGGCTTGCAGGGCATTGCGCTATGCTGCAGGGAATTTCTATATCAACGATAAACCGACAGGAGCAATGGTTGGACAACAACCTTTTGGCGGATCGAGGGCCTCAGGGACCAACGATAAAGCCGGAAGTTATCTCAACCTTATAAGGTGGGTCAGCCCGAGGACTATCAAAGAGACTCTTATCCCGGCAACCGGATTTAAATATCCATTTATGGAATAATTCCTTACATTTGAGCATGAAAATGCCCCATGCAGCATATGACAAAACACTTTTCATACTCAATCCTAAAGCCGGGATTCCACCGGTAAATGTAATAATAGCCCAGGAACTCCACAGGCGTAAAAACCTTACATGCCTGAAGTCAGTTACAATTGACGATTCTGAACATATAATAGATGAGAATTTCGGCAAATTTGAAGTCTTTGTTGCCGCCGGTGGCGATGGTACAGTCCATACTGTTGCCAGTAAGCTTATCGGAAGCGAAAAGGTACTTGGAGTTTTGCCAATTGGATCCGGAAATGGCTTTGCAAAGGAATTCGGATTTAAACCTAATGTCCGTACCCTGCTTAATGATATTGAAAACGGGGAATATCTCAGGATAGACGCGATAGAGATTAATGGCAAACTGTGTCTGAATGTAGCAGGAATAGGTCTCGACAGTTTTGTTGCCCATTCATTCAATAAACTGAGGCTCCGTGGATTTCTGCCATATGTGGTCCTGACCATGAAGACATTTCTGGAACTACGCCCTGTTCATATTACCATACTATGCGGAGGCAAAGTGACAGTTTCGGAGGAACTGTTTGTGCTGACGATAGCAAATACCAGGCAATTCGGCAATAATGCATTTATTGCCCCGGATGCAGTACCGAATGATGGGATAATGGACATTGTCCTGATAAAACCCTTCCCAAAAATGCTCTTTATGATTTTTATATACCGGCTTTTTGCAGGAAGATTAAAAGATTCAAAATATGTCAGACATATTAAAACCTCCGAAGAGGTAATAATAAGAACTGATGAGACCAGATTCCATATTGACGGAGAACCACTCAGGATTTCGGGAGAAGTAATGGTTAAGATAAACCATCAGGTTCTTAAGGTTTTAAAGACCTCGAGGAACAAGAGATTCTGGACCCTGGGACTGGAAGGCTCCTGAATGGTCTTAAAGAATCCAACAGCCGGGAAATAGTAGCCCTTACCTTTATTCAATCTGCTTCCGACCGAAAAGGTTAGAACAATAAAAACAGTATGTCAATCAGGTAGTTTCCTATTAAAGAGTAAATGTTATTGGCACTGTATAATAAACACCTACAGGTTTGCCCCCCTGCTTACCAGGGATAAAGCCGGTCAACAGGCTGGTAACTCTTTCAGCCTCTTTGTCAAGCAGGGGATGAACTCCCCTTTCAACCTTGATCCCGGAAACATTACCCTCCTTTGTCACAATAAAACTTACTATTACCTTCCCCTGTATATTAAGCCTTTTGGCCTCTTCAGGATAAGAGATATTCTGGTTAATAAACTCCAACAGGGCACCATTGCCACCAGGATACACAGGCATTTCCTCGACAACCACAAAGACATCTTTCTCTGTTACAGCTTTCGGGGGCGCCTGAACTTTAGGCTCCGGTTCAGGCGACAAGGAAAATGTTACAGGAACATTATACCATACATTCACCGGTTTGCCGTTCTGCATCCCCGGACTGAAGTCTGTCAGAGAACTGACAACCCTTACAGCTTCAGCGTCGAGTAAAGGATCCACTCCGCCTAATACTGAAACACCTTCCACTTTGCCTTCATCTGTCACAACAAACAGGATTATGACCTTTCCTTCTATTTTCCTCGCCCTGGCTTCTTCAGGATACCTTATATTGTTTTTTACAAAAGTGCGTAACTCCAAATTACCACCCTTGTATTCCGGCATCTTCTCCACAATAACAAATGGCGATTCAACCTTTATCTGACCTGGCAACCTGAAATTAAGTGTGACAGCATTCTGGAAGGGAACTCTTGCTTCCGGATTTATTGCCGGCTCCCATTTCGGAGAACTCCTTACTACCTGGGCAACGGCTTCTGTAAGTAATGGATCACCGACTCCTGTGGATTTCACGTCGGTCACTGTTCCGTCAGGAGCAACAGTGAAGCTGATCTGAACCCATCCTTCTGCTTTCTTTGTCAGGGCTTCGGGTGGATATTTGACCTTGCCGGTTAACCAGCTGTTGAACGATTCAAATGTTCCTTCCCGGAATGTAGGGAAATCCTCCGGTTTCGATCTGCGGAAAGGTACATTGGCCGGAACTGCTCTCCTGGTCTTTGTTGTAATCAATATAACACCATTCTTCCCTTTCTCGCCGTAGGAGGCAATAACCGGACCAGATTTAAGGACAGATACAGATTCAATAATTCCCATATCTATTCCATCAGAACCCTTCTCGCTGATCACTCCGTCAATTACTATCAGAGGATTGGCTGCTGTACCGTCAATGTTCCATTTCCCAACCGGCTCCTTGTACAGAGGATCGATCTCCATTACTATTTTCATAGGCTCTCTGCCCTGAACTTTTTCCATACGGGTCAGATAACCTATGGATGAAAATACCAGGAATGCATCATCAGGCACATCTCCAAGTACGAAATTACCCGATGCATCAGTAATAGCAGCAGTTGGTTTGCCTATAACCAGAATACTTACTCCCTGAAAAGGAGTATTGTTCTCTTTAAAAACGACTCCTCTTACTTGCTGATCGTAAGTAACAACCGGAGAGTTAATTACAGTTGCATCGCCTGCAGTCTCAGCATAATGGTATTCCGGAGCTGCAAAAGCGTAAAGGACCATCCCAATGACCGGAAGGACCAGCAACACCTTCATCCTTCTGTAAGGGGAAGTGATTATCTTTTTCATCATGTCAAAACGTTTTTTGTTTAGTGAATAATTAAACGAATTTGAAAGGCTGAAAACGGGGGCACTGAATAACTGATTAACCAGCGCCGCCCTGTAAATTGCCGGATTAGCAGAACGCTGCAGCGCTGCCTCATCCGCCAGATATTCGTGATTCTGCCTTATAAAGCCGGTATAAACCCAGATAACCGGGTTTGCCCATTGGAAAATTCTCATTATCTCCAGGAGCAACAGATCAAACCAGTGCCTCTGGGAAACATGTACGAGTTCGTGATTTATGACTTCCTCTGCCTCATTTTCATCAACCGATGGATTTATGAAAACATAGTTGAAAAATGAAAAAGAACAACGGAATTCCGAGGTCCTGATCAGTCTGATCTTACCTCTTTCTTCTATTTCTGATCTCCCTATAACATTGACTACTGAGTAAATATGCCTGGCCAACCGGAATAAGAAGAACAAAACTCCTGAACCATATAGTATCAGCAATATTTGACTGATCTCAAGCACTTTGTCTGTACCTCCCTGCTCTGCCATGATTCCTGTGCCGCTTATTCCCTCCCCGGCATATTCAGCCAGGCTGGTATCCGGTACCGGTAATTCAACCTGGTAATGTATGGTTATCAGCGGAAATCCGATCGAAAAAAATATCCCGGCTATCAGATAGAATCTTTTAAGCATAAAAAACCTTTCCGGGCGCAGGAACAGAAAATAAACTAGAGCAAATCCTGTCAGCCATACGACTGACCTGAACAGGTACATGACAAATGGTTCCATTATCGTCTTTTTTTACTTTTCTTTATCTCCTTCCTTGTATCCTCAAGAAGTCCCTCAAGCTCCTTAAGCGACAGATCCTTCTCCCTCGCAAAGAACGAGGCCAGTGCAGGAAATGAATTGTTAAAGTAGTTTTCCATCAGTCCGAAAAGCTGGCTTTTCGAGTACTCATCCTTTGAAACCAGCGGGTAATAAATATGCTTGTTCCCCGATACCTTGTGACCAATGAATCCCTTTCTTTCAAGAATCCTCACTACCGTCGAAACAGTGTTCCTTGCCGGTCGTGGTTCATCAAACCGCAGACGGATCTCTTTTACAATGCCTTCCTCCATTTCCCATACCATCTGCATTATCTGTTCTTCAGCTTTCGTTAGTCTCATTTTTCCCCTTTTTTAAATGTTATTACTAATTCTATTTAAAATGATATTATCTCATTTTTTCTTATCGCCTATCTCCTCTGTTTTAGACCCGCAGCAAAAAACATAACTGCAATGAAAGCAATTAACGCTTTTGACAATATTACTTTATTCATTTCCCCGGCTTTTAGTTTTTTACAAATCAGATCAGGTTCCTTAAGCCTTGGTCAACAAATATACGACTATTACCTTAGTCATGCAAATTTTTTTTAATAAAAATGACTATTTTTTTAGTGCCGTATTTAAAAGACTGATATATTGACCATTACCAGGTATATTTTAAAACGAATGTTTGTTCATCCCGGCCCTGAGGGGAGGTGTTAAATCCTGAAAGGGCACTAAGTACCCTCATCCGCGGAGATTCGGAGAGGTAATAAAAGAATTGACCCGGTGAGCTACGGTTGACTGAAAAAGTAATCAGAATTGTACCATTACGGCTTTTTTTGTAATTTGCACCATATAATAGTAACCTGCCCTGAAACCATGAAAAACAATCTCATTTTATCACTGACGTGCGCCGCAGCTCTCCTGATAGCTTTGCCTTCGTGTGCGCAGAAACTGAACACCCTCTCTTCAAAAGAGAAAAAAGCCGGATGGAGCCTCCTTTTTAATGGTAAGGATTTTACCGGGTGGAGACAGTGTAACGGTACTGAAATGCCAAAAAACTGGGTTATCGACGACGGTGCCATGAAAGTATTTACCGGCGAAGGCAAAAATCCCGGACAGGGAGCCGATGGCGATATTATATATGGTATTAAAAAATTCCGGAACTTTGAATTATCAATTGACTGGAAGGTTTCTGAGATGGGTAATTCAGGAATATTCTTCAATGTCCGCGAAGTTGCAGGGCAGCCTGTTTATTACGCTGCCCCCGAGGTGCAGGTACTTGATAATGAAAAGGCAACTGATAACAAGATAGACAGCCATCTTGCCGGATCTCTCTATGATCTGGTTGCCGCCGATCCGGCAACAGTTAACCCTGCGGGAGAATGGAATAATATTGTCATAAAGGTTGATAACGGAAAAGTAACACATACCCAGAATGGTGTTAAAGTTGTTGAATACGAATTATGGACACCCGAATGGGACAAAATGGTCGCCAACAGCAAATTCAAAACATTCCAGGGATTTATTGAAGGCATTTCCCGCGAAGGCTTTATCGGTCTTCAGGATCATGGATATCCGATATGGTTCCGGAATTTAAAGATCAGGGAACTATAATCAAAGATACCCTGCGGCTCTTTAATATTTTATAAGGTACCGGATCTGTACCGGGATTTAATGTTTCTGAACGATAAAATTTAAATCAGGACGACATATTACCAGTAGTTTATATTCCTGACTGTCAAGGGTGTAATAAAACACATACCATGGAATCAATAATCGAAACTAGCAGGCTTTATCTGAGACCCCTGAAACTTGAAGATATTCCCAGCCTTTCTTTGGTTTTGTCCGATCAAGACTCAATGAGGCATTATCCACATGCATTTTCATATGAAGAAGTAAAAAAATGGGTAGAACGAAATATTGAACGATATAAAAATGATGGATTTGGTCTATGGGCTGTAATACGAAAAGAGGATAATCAATTCCTGGGAGACTGTGGAATCACTTTACAGAATATCGATGGTGACATTTTACCAGAGATAGGTTTTCACATCATAAAAACGTTTTGTAATAAGGGATATGCCACAGAGGCGGCGAAAGGCTGTAAAAAATATGCCACGGAAGTATTAGGGCTTAAATCGATTTACTCATACTCCCAGGCTGGAAATAAAGCATCCCAAAAGGTGTCTTCAAAGACAGGAATGAATAAAGTAAAAACATTCAAAAAGGATGGCATTGAAGTAGTTGTCTACGGTTATACAGCTTGAGCGGGGCAGGTTGTAACCCAATAAAATAAATTTTTAAATGTAAAATATTACAGATAACAGGCATTGATCTACTGATCTGTAACAGATGCTTTTAGCACATCAAACACACTCTTATATTGACTTTTGAACACCACCAGGACACTGGTGAGAAATATGCAAATACCTATATTAATAGTTGTTTGACTGAATAATATGTTATACATTTGCTGTCAGACATTACATTGAACGTAACAAAAATCTAACCTGTCGCCATGAAAAAATTACTCTCACTGTTCCTTGTATCCGGATTTATTATAATACAAGGCTGCAATACAGGCAGAACAGAAAATAAGGATAACAGATCATTACCCTATTATATTGATTTAGAACAGGGTATCAGTAATGTAAAATCAATTCCTTTAAGTTATCTGGGAAATCAATTAGAGTATATCCCTCTCGAAACTGATACAGCATGCCTTATAAGGGGCGTTTCAGGCGTATTTGTCTCCGATTCGTTCATCTTTGTAAATGACGGAAGCAGGTTATTACATTTTGACAGGAATGGTCAGTTTATAAAACAAATCGGGTCAACAGGAAGAGGACCCGGTGAATACTCAAGGGTCGGTGATTTTGTTGTAAATGAAGATTACCGTGAAATTTTTATTTTATCAGGCCGTATAGTCCTGGTATATAATTTTGACGGACAGTTTATCAGGGATATTAAATTGGATTTCCCATGCAGTCAATTCATATTGAAAGACAATAACTCTATTATTCTTCATCCTTTTAACATGCCAATGCCAACACCGGAGCCTGTTTACAGCTGGTATTTCATTGACAGAACGGGGAATATTCAGACAAAACTGACAAATACATTGAAAAGGGTAAACAGAGGAATTACTGTTCCTACGTCACCAATTTATATGTTTGACGCGACTCCTCATTTAATGGAATTTGGAGTAGACACATTATACGAGTACGTTAATTCGCAAAAGAAACCTTATGCAATTTTTAATCCCGGCCGGTTGAAAATGCCTCCTGATCCAACGATGGAAGAAGTGCCCGCTATTGAAGGTAAAATCTGGGTCTACGATGTAAATGAAAGTAATAAATCGTTGTTTGTGAAACTTTGGTGGAACATGTCTGACTCAATATCGAACTGTATCTTCGACAAAGAATCATCATTGTTTACAATCCTGAAAGAAAATGGTTTTGTGAATGATATTGATGGAGGAATGACTTTCTGGCCAAAAGAAATTCTTAATGACAATACATTAATCGATTATGTGGATTCCTTTGATTTGATAACCATTACAAATAAAAGCCAGGATGAAAAGCCGAAACCTGCTGATAGTAAAAAAGCTCAGAATCTTAAAAATCTGGCAGGACAACTTAATGAAACGTCGAATCCGGTACTGGTTCTTCTAAAAATGCAATGAATTGTTTCAGTATACCCTCGCCCGATTCAGGGAGTGTATAATAAAAATAAATTAAATTTACAGGGTTATTCCAATGACTCCGGTTATGTTTAACCCTGACAACACCACACAGAAATGAACCTGCATGACCTTGGATTGACTGACGTGTATAGTGCCTGCATGGGCGACAACCAACTTTCTGATTTTTCGTTTGGCAGAGTAACTCAGGAACACCGGGAAAGATTTGTTGTCTCAGATGGTGAAAATGAATATGAGGCTGAAATTTCGGGTAACCTAAGATTTTCTGCAAACTCAAGAGCTGATTTCCCTGCTGTAGGCGATTGGGTAGCAATGACTATCTACGACTCCGATAAGGCAATTATTCAAAAAATACTTCCCAGGAGATCGGTACTTGAGAGGCAGGCTGTTGGAAAATTCGGTGAGACACAGATCATCTCCGCTAACATCGACGTGGCCTTTATTATGCAGGCAATAAACAATAATTTCAGTATCAACAGGCTTGAAAGATATCTGACAATTTGTTACTCCGCTGATATCGAGCCTGTTCTGGTAATCAGTAAGATTGATCTGTCAACCGGAAATGAGCTTCAGGATGCAATATGCGCCCTTGAAAAGAGAGAAAAAAAAGTAAAGTATATCCTTCTTAGTAACACGACTCTGAAAGGATTAGATCAAATACTCGATTTTATACAAAAAGGCAGAACATATTGTGTGGTAGGTTCCTCCGGAGTGGGCAAGTCAACCCTGATCAATAACCTGTTAAAAAAGAACGTATTAAAAACCGGACAAATAAGTCTGAGCACAAACAAGGGAAAACATACAACTGATCATCGTGAGTTATTTGTTCTTGAAAATGGCGGTATCATAATCGACACTCCGGGTATGAAGGAACTGGGAATGACAGATAATGCTGAGGGAATAAAAACAACATTTCAGGAGATCGTCAACATCTCACTACATTGCAAATTTCCTGATTGTAACCACATTAATGAAACCGGATGTGCTGTTATTGAAGCATTGAACAATGGATCGATTGATAAAGATTCGTATGACAATTACCAGAAAATTCAAAAGGAACAGGAAAGATTTCAGACTTCAGTATCAGAAAAACGACGAAAAGATAAATCCTTCGCGAAGATGATTAAGAACTATTACAAAAACAATAAGAACAAGTTCCAGGCATAATTCACAGGGCATCAGACATACTCCTGCCGGGTTTAATCCCTCAATTTTTTATCTTTTTTTACCATTGTTTCTGATTGTCATGGCCTTCTTCTCATCGATGTATTTTACTTTTAAATGGGTATCGGCTATCAACAATAAACCTAAAACATTGATTATGGGATTCCTGTCATCCCAACGAAGTGAGGGATCCCCACAAATTATGACTGCACTTTTAAAAAAGCCTCTATTCTCCCGCTTCACCCATCCGGCTGAAAGTGAATCGCAAGCCCCTGAATCAAAGTTAAGCGGACATCGACGAAGTAAAAGTCAAATCGGGTCTATGTATGATTCCCGATACACATATACTTTTAAATATTCATTTTATGAACGTTTTTTAGCTCAATAACGATATTGAAGAAATAGAACAACTTGAACAAGAATAACATATCACTACAAATAACCAGAATAATCTATCCGGTCCAGGAAGGATTTCTGTAATATTTCAGTCACCATAAACAGAAAAAGCCTCAATCTTGTTACAAATTGAGGCTTTCAGTATTTTGCAGTGGGTTGTACTGGAGTCGAACCAGTGACCCCTACCCTGTCAAGGTAATGCTCTAAACCAACTGAGCTAACAACCCGAAAAAACAGAACTCCTGATATGCGGTGATCAGCTTTCATTTACGAGTTCACGGCAAAAATAGCACAAAAATTTCTGATTATTTACCAGTGATGCCTGAAATTCTCAGCTACCCTGATAACACATTAAGAATAAGTGACAATGGTGCAGATTCCCCTGAATGCATTTTAAACTTGGAAATGAAGAAGGGGATCTGTGACTGCCAGCTGATGCAACCATTGAAAGCCTGGAAATTCAGGTATCAGCAACAAACCGGTAACCTATTCCCGATTCGGTATTCAGCATCCTTGGTCTGGCAGGATCATCCTCAACTTTCTTTCGTAATTGAGCAATGTATACCCTTAAGTACTGAATTTGTTCTATATAACCCGCTCCCCATACTTCTTTCAGAATATATTGATGTGTAAGCACCCTCCCTTCATTTTTGGCCAATAATGCCAGAAGAGTAAATTCAGTCGAAGTGAGTTTGACTGTTTCATTATTCTTACTGACCAGATGATTGCTTAAATCGATACATAAAGTACCAAATTCAAGTAACGGTTTTTCTGAAAAGGATTGCATCTGCCGTAATGCAACACGGATCCGGGCCAATAATTCGCCGGTACGGAAGGGTTTCGTAAGATAATCGTTTGCCCCGTTATCCAATGCATAAACTATATCATCTTCTAAATCCCTTACAGTCAGTATAATAATTGGCCTTGAATACCATTCTCTTAATTTTTTAAGTATGTCTATTCCATCCCGGTCGGGTAATCCCAGATCCAGAATAATAAGTGCCGGGTTATGCATTGCAGCTGCAATCAGTCCATCCTTTCCTGTTGCCGCCTCCGTAACTTTAAATCCGTTGGCAGCCAGCGTTATCTCAAGAAGGCGCCTGATCTGCACTTCATCATCAATAATCAATATCAAATCTGATGCAATCATAATTCAGAGATCAGGTTATATCGTCCTTTAATATTTGTGTTGGCAGGCTCAGGGTGAACCTCGCTCCGCCGTTCTGTCTGTTCTCAACAGATATTGTTCCCCTGTGTGCTTCAACGAAGCCTTTGGCGATTGAAAGTCCGAGACCGGTTCCCCCTGAATTTGATCCCTCAATCCTGTAAAACTTATTAAATATAAGCGAGATCCCTTCTTTTGGAAAACCTGGTCCCCTGTCCATGATCTGTATTGTCAGCATTCCATTGTCATAGAATGCTTTGACCCTTATATTTGTTGAAGGATATGCATATTGAGTGGCATTATGAATTATGTTATAAAGTACCTGCTCGATCAACCCGAAGTCAATTTTCACAAATGGCATATCCCTGGGAATAACTATATCAAGATTAAATGGTTTCAATTCTTCCCTCAGGCTCTCTGCAACCTTATTAATAATATCGTGAATATCACACCAGACAGGGCGGGGCGTTATCCGGCCGCTCTCAAGCCTTGACATATTAAGTAAATTTTCAATAAGCCGGGCCAGTCTTTTTGATGCCTTGAATATCTCATTTATTAGTTCGTTACGGATATCCGGAGTCAGCTGTGGTGTAAGAAGCGAGTCGGAAGCTCCCATTATAGTGGCAACAGGAATTTTAAGTTCGTGTGAGATCGAATTAAAAAGGGTTTTGTACAGTTTGTCCGATTCATCGAGAAATCTGGCTTTCCGGGCCATATCATCGAGAAACCTGCGCTCAATGGCATTCGAAATCTGTATCAGGAAAGTAGCCCAGAATTCATCATTGCCTTCATGAAGAGGGCCGGGATGTTCGGCAACCAGAACTCCGGGCTTGATACTATAACCTGAAAGAGGATAAAAAGTATGTTTATTTGAAGGAAGTGTATCTGTATGTTTACCTGCTTTACGCGAGTGTTTAAAAACCCATTCTGCAACACTCATTTCGTTGGCTGATAACTTTTTTAATGCTGTATTTTGGGATGAATCCTGTAAATGATTTGTCCCGTCCTGTAAAATAAATATCGCATCCCATCCGAAATTCTTCCTGATTTCACTGACTGAAATTCCGACCAGATCGGTCAGGCTTCCTGCTTCAGATAACTCCTTTGTAAGCTGATAAAGCGCGTTGGTATGTGATTCACGATCCCTGGTCAGCCTCTCCTGGCGACGGACACGTGTTGTCAGGATCCCGTTTAAAAGTGCTATTATAAAAAACATGGCAAACATTAATACGTCCTCTGTTTTTTCAATATAAATGGTATATCTGGGGGGGATGAAGAAAAAATTCCATATTAAGGCACTCAGTGAGGAAGCCAGCAATATAGGCCCAATTCCCATTATAGTTGCAAGAAGTGAAACAGAGAAAAGCAAAATAAAGGATATCGACTGATAACCCAGATAGTCGACAAGGTAGTAGCATATTGCTGAAATCAGAATGACAATACCCGATGCTGACAGATACTGTAAAACCCCTGAGGTAAATTCAGGTAATTGAAAAGAATGGTCAGTGCCTGTACTCTTTTCTGTGACTTCCGACCCAAGTACATAAACATCTATGCTGCCACTATATCTTATTAGTCTCTGAACAAAACTGCCGGATGTAAACAGGGAAGAAATTTTCCGCTGACCGGGTTTTCCAACTACTATGTGTGTTATGTTCTCGTGGCGGGCGACTGTTAAAATAGACTTAACCAGGTCGTCACCAGAGGTAGTAATGATCTCTGCTCCAAATTGCCTCGCCAGGCTAAGATTCCTGTTGAGCTGAGTTTTCTGCGTTGCATTCAGGATATGCGTAGTTTCGACATGCAGGGCTGTTAAACTGGCTCCCATGGTATAGGAAAGATTTTTTGCCCAGCGAATCAGTTTAGCCGAAGAGGGGCTTGGACCGATAGCGACAAGTAAATGCAGACCGGATTTCCATGGACCTGAAATATGTTTCTTTTGCATGTATGTCCGAAGTTGCCGGTCCACCCGGTCGGCAACAATTCTTAACGACATCTCGCGAAGTGCGGTAATATTCCCTTTTCTGAAAAAATTATCAATGGCTTCTTTTGAACGTTCCGAAGAATACACCTTCCCTTCCCTGAATCTTTCAAGCAGTTCGTCAGGTGTAATGTCGACCAGTTCAACTTCATCAGCTGTTTCAAAAACTTCATCAGGAAGTGTCTCTCTTACTATAATACCAGTGATCTGGGATACTATATCACTGCGGCTCTCAAGATGCTGAACATTTACTGTTGTATAAACATTTATCCCGTTATCGAGGATCTCCTGAACATCCTGAAAGCGTTTAAGATGTCTCGATCCTGGCGCATTCGTATGTGCCAGCTCATCAACCAGAACGATCTGAGGTTTACGTGCAATAATTCCGTCAAGATCCATTTCGTGCAGAACAGTGCCTTTATAATCGATCTTTTTTACTGCAACGGCTTCAAGCCCTTCAACAAGTGCAAGTGTCTCCTTCCTGCAATGAGGTTCAACATAGCCTGTTACAACATCAAATCCTTTGTCTTTATCAGCTATTGCATTCCGGAGCATGGAATAGGTTTTCCCGACTCCTGCACACATGCCGAAAAATATTTTCAACTTACCTCTTTTGCTGTTTTCATCCTCGCTTTTTATGGAAGCAAGGATTTCTTCAGGATCAGGCCTTTTCCCGTTCGTGTGGTTCATTTTATTTCATCAAGATTAAGGTTCAGCAGGAAAACATTAATTCTATATTGACCAAACAGATGAAATTGAGGATGTTCTGATAAACTTATAATGAGCTCTGTCAATTCTTTTCTCTGATCCCCGGTAAACTTACGCTCACCTGCAATCCTGTTTACCTGCAGGAGAGCAGCCCCAGGTGAAATATGTGGATCAAGACCGGATGCGGATGCAAAAAGCATCTCTGACGGAATCACTTCAAGCGAATCGAGTTGATTGTAAGTGATAAATTTGCTTTTACGCTCAGCAACCAGGGCCTTCAGTTTCGGATTCGTTAACCCGAGATTTGTTCCTCCTGATGGCAAAGGGTTATAAAAAACGGCTGAAGGACGTGATGAAAAATAAGCCGGGCTGTCGAACTCCTGTCCAATGAGCATACTCCCCACCGCTGTACTATCTCTGATTATAATACTCCCGTTTGCCTTAAAAGGAAATGCTGCATTGGCAATAACAGTAATAAACACAGGGTATAAAACCCCGGTCAGAACCGTAAAAAAGATAAATATTTTAAGAGATATTCCGACTGCTTTCATAGCTCTCCTCCGCGTTTACAGATTAATCAGGAAGTCAATGAATTTTATTCCGATAAAGGGGGATAGAAGGCCCCCCAGACCGAATATGATCAGGTTCCGTATCAATGCCCTGTCGGCTGAAACAGGTTTATAGCGCACGCCTTTAATTGCAAGAGGTATTAACAGAACAATTATTAATGCATTAAATATTATTGCACTCAGAATTGCACTGTCAGGAGAAGATAAATTCATGATATTCAATGCATCAAGAATCCCTTTCCCTGATTCTCCGGGATAGAGAGAGAGAGCAATAGCCGGTATAATGGCAAAGTATTTTGCCACATCGTTGGCTATGCTGAAGGTGGTCAGGGCGCCACGGGTCATAAGCAATTGCTTGCCTACTTCAACTACCTCTATTAATTTTGTAGGGTTACTGTCAAGGTCTACCATATTTCCGGCTTCCCGTGCAGCCTGGGTCCCTGTGTTCATCGCGATCCCAATATCAGCCTGAGCCAGTGCAGGGGCATCATTGGTACCATCGCCAATCATGCCAACAATGTGCCCCTTTGATTGTTCTTCGCGTATACGCCTCAGCTTGTCTTCGGGAGTTGCTTCTGCCATAAAATCATCTACTCCTGCCTCGGCAGCAATTGTGGCAGCAGTCAGCTGATTATCCCCGGTGATCATAACGGTTCTGATCCCCATTTTTCGCAGCTCGGCAAACCTCTGGCTGATACCCCCTTTCACGATATCTTTCAGATGGATCACTCCGAGAACACGATTGTCTCTGGCCACTACCAATGGAGTAGCTCCCTGCCCCGACAATTCAGCAACTATTTCCTGAATCCTTTGAGGGTAGTATCCATTTTTGTTTTGGATAAAGGTCCGGATGGCCTCCGATGAACCTTTTCGGATCATCTGAATACCACCATCGCTGCCTGTCAGATCGACACCGCTCATTTTGGTTTTTGCGGTGAATGGTATAAATGTTGCATTTAGTTGCACCACTTCACGACCTCTTATGTTGAACTGCTCTTTCGCCAGTACAACAATTGATCGTCCTTCGGGGGTTTCATCAGATAAAGATGAGATCTGGGCTGCATCCGCAAGTTCCTCAACAGTGATCCCATCTGACGGAATAAAATTTGTAGCCATGCGGTTTCCAAGTGTAATGGTACCTGTTTTGTCAAGCAAAAGCACATCCACATCTCCTGCAGCTTCAATAGCATGCCCGCTTGTGGCAATTACATTACGCATTATCAGCCTGTCCATACCGCTTATACCTATGGCGCTTAGCAATCCCCCGATAGTAGTGGGAATAAGACACACCAGCAAAGCAACCAGGACAGGTATTTTTAAATTATATGACTGAGGCAAACCTGAAGCGGAAAGACTATATCCGAAAAACGAAGGAAGTGTAACTACTACAAGAAGAAAAATGACTGATAAGCCTGAAAGAAGTATTGAAAGGGCTATTTCGTTGGGTGTTTTTTGCCGTTTTGCATCTTCAATCAGCGATATCATACGATCGAGGAATGAATTCCCGAAGCCTGATGTTATCCGGATCTTTATCCGGTCGCTTATCACTTTTGTTCCTCCCGTAACAGCCGAGCGGTCACCTCCGCTTTCACGGATGACCGGCGCTGATTCCCCTGTAATGGCCGATTCATCAACGCTGGCGATCCCTTCGATAACTTCTCCGTCGGACGGGATCACATCCCCTGCTTCGCACAAAACAATGTCTCCTTTATTAAGTTCACTTGCTGATACCAGGGTCATCCTGTCGCCAATAAGTTTCCGTGCCTTTGTTTGCACCCTGCTCTTCCTCAGGCTGTCGGCCTGAGCTTTTCCCCTTCCTTCAGCCATTGCTTCCGAGAAATTTGCAAATAACACAGTAATCCAGAGCCAGATGTTTATCTGAAAATAAAATGGTGAATAATCCCCCTGAAATAGTCCTGCCAACATAATTATCGTAGTAAGAAACGCTCCGATGCCCACAATAAATATTACCGGGTTCTTTATAAGCAACGACGGCTTTAATTTGATAAAACTGTCTTTTACAGCCTGTAATAATATCTTCTTATTGAAGAGTTTAATGCTTTGATTTGTGTTCATTATATTTCAGAATTAAAACATAATGCCATTTCTGAACATCATATTTTCTATTATCGGACCAAGAGACAAAACAGGGAAGTAGGTTAATCCTCCTATGATCAGAATAACAGATATGAGCAACCCTGCAAAAAGCCAGTTATCTGTGTGAAAAGTACCGCCCGAAACAGGGGTAATCTTTTTTAGTGCCAGATTTCCGGCAATTGCCAGTACTGGAATAATTACCCCGAAACGGCCAACCAGCATCCCGAAACCAAGGGTGAGATTATAAAAT
Source organism: uncultured Bacteroidales bacterium (assembly GCA_963736675.1). GTDB lineage: Bacteria > Bacteroidota > Bacteroidia > Bacteroidales > VadinHA17 > LD21. The sequence goes on along the minus strand of CAVTPT010000001.1, from coordinate 35,989 downwards.
AATGTATTGGCATTTATTCCCGCAAAAGCGCTGCCGTTATTTCCCGCCGCAGAACTGAAAGCATAGAGAATCTCCGAAAAACCATGAGGCCCGGGATTATTTACCGACGATATTGCATAACCGGCTGCTGAAGCCCAGGCTGTGAACAACAGAATTATCAGGTTAGTGGATAGAACGGCTATAATAGCCATCTGAACTTCAAAAGCTTCAATCTTCTTTCCCATATATTCAGGAGTGCGGCCGACCATCAGCCCGGCAATAAATACAGTCAGGATAATGAAAATGAATATTCCGTATAAACCCGCTCCCACACCGCCAAAGATTATTTCGCCGAGAATAATATTGATCATGGAGATCATCCCTGAAATTGGTGAAAGACTATCATGCATTGTGTTGACCGAACCATTTGAGACCGCCGTTGTAATGACTGACCATAGAATGCTGTTCGTAATACCAAACCGGGTTTCCTTCCCTTCCATTAAAGGTGATGATCCGAAAACCGGATTTGTCGTATATTCACCATAGAGTGAAATACCTAACCCGGTTATAAGTAATACGAACATAGCTAGAAAAATGATCCACCCATGTTTAACCGATCCGGCCATTTTACCATAAGTATAGGTTAATGCAGCAGGAATTAACATTATCGCCAGCATCTCAAGAAAATTGCTGAATGGAGTCGGATTCTCGAACGGATGGGCACTGTTGGCATTAAAAAATCCTCCTCCATTTGAACCGAGTTGTTTTATGGCAATCTGTGAAGCTGCCGGTCCCATGGGGATTATTTGCTGCGTCCCCTGTAAAGACTGAACCGTTTCATACGGTTTGAAATTCTGAATGACTCCCTGGCTGACTAACAGAACAGCTAATATTATTGATAGTGGTAAAAGGACATACAGGATAGTCCGGGTGATGTCTACCCAGAAATTACCGAGCTTATCAGTCATCTTACGCGAAATCCCTCTTATGAGGGCAATTAATACTGCAATCCCTGTCGCTGCACTTACAAAGTTCTGCACGGTAAGCCCTGTCATCTGAACAAAATAACTTAATGTGGTCTCACCGGCATATCCCTGCCAATTGGTATTGGTCATGAAGCTTATGGACGTATTTAATGCCGAATCCCATTGAACATCAGGAAGATCTGCTGGATTAACCGGCAGAAATGATTGTATAACCTGAATCAGAAAGACAAAGATCAGTCCTGTCAGATTAAATAACAGCAGATTAAAGGTGTAGCTCTTCCAGTTGGTTTCGTTAAGAGGATCGATACCTGCAAATTCATATACCTGCCTTTCAAGCCGGCCAAAGACAGGAAGTAAAAAATGCTTTTCTCCTGAAAACACCCTGTACATATAAGTTCCTAATACAGGAGTTAACCCTGTCAGAACCAAAAAAAACAGGACTATCTGAAGCACATCTTGCGGTGTCATAACACTGGCTGTTTATACTACTTTTACAAACCTGCAACAGAACCTGTCAGAAACATTTTGTCAGAAAGAAGAATTAGTTCTGCAAAATCTTTTATAAATAACAAAAGCTTCCCCGTCATCTTATATTTTAAAACTTTTCAGGTTTTATAAGCGTGTATACAAGGTAGAAGAGGATAAGTACAGCAATGATTAATCCCGATAAATATCCGTTCATTGAAAATGTCAAAACAGGTTCAAATATTGCTTTCATATAAATTCATTTTTCCCACTACAAAATTGCTATGGAAATAATATGTATTTTATAAAAAACAGGATCCTGTGTATAAAAATAATATCAAGAACCCACCCCGGTCTTAAATGACAACAGATGTCACACAAATGGCAGGTAAGAATAGAATAAGCTTAAGACCCGATCTGTACAAAGCCGGGTATTTACCGCAATTAAAACACTTTGGTGGTGCCGGATTAAGAATAACAGATGCTGCGGAGTCTTAAAACATGCACTTACGAAAAATCAAATCCCGAGATATATGCAGGGGCGTCATAAAAATAATCCTTTTCCTCGTCCGTCATATTGATAAACCTTGTATAAACAAGTCCGGGCTTTGCATTCAGCATCCTGTTCAGGGCTCCCATTTTTACTCCCGACCTGAGCTTGTCGTAAAGCTGGCTCCTGTCGTCAAGCCAGGTGAGTCCGGTATTATATCCTTCCATTGCACACACCGACTCAAAGAGATCGGCCAGCAGGTCTTCGCGGCCATTTTTACAGTAGATTGCATGAAAAACTATATGTCTGAACTCCCCTGGATGGAAGAGTCTTTTGAACCAGGGAGCCTCGGGAAGCACTTTCATCATGACCCATCCCCATACTCCGGGAACATCATGAACCTTGTATACCGAGGGTATCGCACTTACACCCGCAATAATCTCTCCACCTTCGCGAAGAACATAATACTTGTCGCCATAAAAAGAATAATCGGTATTGAAAAATGAATACTCCCTGTAATAATCCAGTAATAGCGATTCCATTTCCGGATACTCCTCCTTTGACAGTTTTGAGACCCGTTTGTCGGGTTTTGGTGAAAACCTGCTGAAGGCAACAGTAAGAAATGACCTGATATAATCATAACCGGCCTGGGTTACCAGGTTTTTTGACCGTTCGTTCATGCTTTCGACAAATGCATACATTATATGCTTATCGCCCTCATAAACATCTTTCAGATCAAGCAGATGCGGCTTGCTGAATATCTCCAGTGTCTTTTCCTTGAAGGAGTAATCCCTGTCTGTCCTGATAATATCCTTTGTCCGCTTTCTCCATCCTATATCCGATTGGTAAGTATTCAGGAACGCAAGGTACCTGAGGTAAGAAGAGGGGTATCTCAGCTTTCCCTGCCCGGTTATCCGGAAGCAGGCACCGACTGTCCCCATTATCTGGTTCTTTTTATACAGCGATACAAACCTTATCTGATCCTTATATGCTGCGATACGCGATCCGATATTCTGAAGCTGGAATCTCAACCCGCCTTCTGATCCCTGAACGGCATGATCAAGGATATCTATCATACCTTCATCAGCATAATCAGTGACCCTTACTTCAAGCCCTTTGTAAATGTTAAGAATCTTGTCAGACATTTTATCTCAGTTATCAGTTTATAGTTTGACTGTCGAGAGTACCGAATACCCGGCGGAGCAAAGGTGTCACCCTTGCCGAAACCTCTTTTCTGATCTTTATCTCCTCGGCAGCCACCTTAAGAAACATACCGTCGAGGGCTTTCCGGGTCAGAAAATCATCGAGGTCGGTGTTCACCGGTTTAAATCCTGCAAGTCTTCCGGCTAACGAACCGGCAAAGGTGTTCCAGTTTCCGGTTAATGTTGTCCATGAATCTTTTGTCGATACGGAGCCAATTATGTCTTTTTCAGTCGAAGCCTGTATCTTAGGTTTGTACAGAGCATAAAGGTCACTATAGGTTGTGTTGCTGAGGTACATAGTAGCAGCGTTATCACTCCCTCTCAGAATGCCGAAAGCATCCTTCACCGTCATCTGGGTGATGCTGCTGACAAAAATCGGGGCCACCTCCCTGGCTGCATCCTCTGCAGCCCTGTTGATCCGGATAATCACATCCTCCACAAGCCTGTCGCCTCCCGGGATCTTCGAGATATTGTCAATTATCACTTTAGCTTCATCGGGCAAAAGTATCTTAATAGCCGCATCTCCGTAGTATCCGTTCTCCTGTGCCAGACGGCCGGCAGAATTTCTGGCTCCTGTCGAAAGTGCCTCTTTTAATCCCGATACTACCTCCTCCTCTGTAAGAGGAACAGTCGTTGCGGTCTGTACAACATTAAGAAGTTCGGCGCATCCTGCCAGGAACAATAATGCTGCAACCAAATACAAAATTCTGACTCTCATATCATGCCTTTTTAAAACAAATGCAATATACAAATAACTGAATAAGTCAGAAAACGGTCTTAAAAAGAGCTTCAGATATTAACAGGTCTTCAGGATTGGTGATCTTAATATTCTCCCTGTTCCCCTCAACAAGATTAATAGTCTCGCCCATTCTTTCAAGAACAGTTGCATCGTCAGTAAATTCCTGCCTGAACTCCTGGAGATATGCCTGTTTAATAAGTCCTGACCTGAAAACCTGTGGAGTCTGCACCTGTCGTACATGCATCCTGCTGACAGGTTTGCTTCCCTGACTGGTAATCATCCTCAGCGAATCGGCCGGTGAAATAACCGGGATTGCATTACCGAGTTTCTCAGCCGAGTCGAAGCACCGCTTTATGGTATCAATGCTGACAAAAGGCCTGACCCCGTCGTGTATTGCCACAAGCGAATCTTCCCGTACCAGCTCAAGTCCGTTCCGGACTGAATAAAACCTCGATTCCCCGCCCTTCACAACTCTGTGGGGGATTGTAAATGAGTACTTCTCCTGCAGTTCTTTCCAGAATATCAACTGGTTGGCCGGGAGCACAGTAATAACAGATATTGACGGATCAAACTTACGGAATCTCTCAATGGTATGCATAAGCAGCGGCTTTCCCGCCAGAACGAGAAATTGCTTCGGTACCTCCGATCCTATCCTTTTTCCGTTGCCCCCGGCAACAATTAATACAAAACGGTCCATGAAAATATTCTGATTTGCCTGAGGGTATTCCTGCACAGGACCAGATTCTACCCTTTTGTATATAAAAACCGTTTGATGCTTCTCTTTGGTGTCTTTATAAACTCTTCGGGATGTATTCTGAATTTTGCCACAGTCATAAAATCAGGCAATCTTTCGTTCACCTCTTTCCGGGTCTGATCAAGAATAGCTATTAGCTGTTCTTCAGAAATATTATCCCTCTTCATCATTTCATAATCGGGATAAATTAACCCGATCAGTTTGTTATCCTCCGAAATGACAAGAGCCTCGGTGATATAATTCTTATTGTTTATCATCGATTCAATCTCTTCGGGATATATATTCTTCCCCGACGGTCCCAGTATCATATCCTTGCTTCTTCCCTTGATAAAAATATTCCGTTCTTTATCCATTATCCCAAGGTCTCCCGTGTGCATCCATCCTTTTTCGTCGATGATCTCTTTAGTGGCTTTCTCATTTTTATAGTATCCGAGCATGACATTCTCTCCCCTGAGGATTATCTCACCAACCTGTTTCTGCGGATCAGGAGAATCGATCGTCACCTCAAGTGTATCAACCGGCCTTCCCGATGCCCCGATCTTTGTGGTATCCCACGACGCATAACTGATCAGAGGACCGCATTCCGTCATACCGTAACCTACGCTGAACTTGAATCCAATCTTCCTGAAAAACTTCTCGGCATCGGGATTGAAGGCAGCACCTCCGATGACCAGTTCATGAAATTTCCCTCCAAATGTCTCGACAAGTTTCTCCCTGATCTTATTATGGAGGATCTTATTTATCCCCGGTATTGCCAGCAATACCTTCATATGTGGTTTGCTGATAACAGGAATTATCTGTTTCTTGAAGATCTTCTCAATAACCAGCGGAACTGACAGGATAAGCCTCGGTTTAATCTCCTTGAAAGCCTGTATTATTATCTGCGGTGACGGTGTCTTTGAGAGAATTGTAATATGGCATCCTATTGAGAAAGGGAACAGAAATTCAAATGCACAACCGTAGGTGTGGGCAAGAGGAAGAAAAGAGACAAGCGGATCGCCCGGCTTAAGCGGCATATTATTCTGTGCAAACCTCACGTTGGCGGCAAGACTGTTGTGAGTGATCATAACTCCTTTTGAGAAACCCGTTGTCCCGGAAGTATAACTGATTACCGCAAGTTCGTCATTGGATATATCTGAAAATTTTATACCCTCAGGCTTAAGCTCCGGGTAAGCACCTGCATATTTCTCATCCAACGTCGAAAAGGCCTTCTTAACCGGATCCGATGAATTTTTCAGCAATCCGAAATTATCAAGTGACAGGATCCCTGAGATCCCCGGCATCTTCGACGGATCAAGCGTTTCGTTGATCTTATCATCAACAAATAACATCTTTGAGTCGGAATGGTTTATGATGTTCGTAATATCATCCGGCTTAAAATCGGGAAGAACCGGTACAGTTACTGCTCCATATGTAACCGTGGCAAGATAGACCACGCACCAGTTGGCGGAGTTCCTGCCGACAAGTGCAACTTTGTCTCCCTCCCTGATACCGGTTTCCCTGAACAGTATATGGATCTTAAGGATTTTCTCAGCAATCTCCCTGTAAGTATATCCTTTTTCCGTATAATTCGACAAAGCCTCTATGTTCCAGTTTTGTCTTATACTCTCTTCAATATAACCAACCAAACGTTCCTTAATCATAGATAGAGTTTTAAATTATTTAAGGCAAATTTAAGACAGATTAATTACTAATGAAATTACAAACTGCATCTATACATAATACATTATCAGAATTGTTATCAATGAAAGAATATTTATCAAAGTAAAGAAATAATTGTAACTCTCTCTTATTTTGCTGAATTGACCAAGCTTTCTAGCAAAGATCCCAATGGTAGGAACAAACAGTACAATCAGGAAAATAAAAAATTCCAGGCCAAAAAATATCTCTTCGAGTCCTCCTTTTACAAGAGCAGAAAGATAAACTATAATCAGCAAAACCAATAGGTATAAGAGGTAGCTTCCTTTAAGAAACAGTGTTGAGACCAGCCTGCGCTTATGAAGCTGGTGGGGTTTCAGATAGGCATAAGCTATTGAAAAAATGATAATTATAAAAACAATGCCCAGAATATGATTCAGTATCTCGTTGAAATTTGCCACATTATTGAGTATTAATTTATATTACGATTCTTTTAATGACCAGATCAATGAACTTGCACCAAGCACTGCCGCGTTCTGTGTGCTGAGCTCCGAAGGCAGAAGTTTTACTTTTCCTTTGTAGATGCCCAGCAGGTTCTCCTCCATATACTCCCTGGCAGGCTCAAAGATAAGATCCTTTGCAAGTGCCAGTCCGCCAAACAGAAATATTGCTTCCGGGTTTGTATGGGCCACAACATCGGCAAGTTTGAATCCGAGCATTCTGCCGGTGTGCTCAAAAGCTTTCAGTGCAATATGATCTCCCCGCCTGGCAGCTTCGTGTATCAGTTCGGCATCAAGTTCATCAAAACTATATTTCCTGAGTTCACTGGGCTGAATGCTGTCAGCCATTATTTTTAACAGAGTTCTCTTAAGTCCCGTTGCTGAGACATATGTCTCAAGACATCCCTTTCTTCCGCAACCACAGTCACGGTTCGATGGCCCGGGCCTGATGGCTGTATGCCCTATCTCACCGGCAAAGCCATCATGTCCGTATACTAGCTTGCCGTCGATGACAAATCCGCTTCCCAATCCTGTTCCGAGAGTAATGACAACAAAATTCTTCATTCCTTTTGCTCCACCGTAAATCATCTCGCCGACAGCCGCTGCATTAGCATCATTTGTAACAACGACAGGCAGGCTGGTATGTCTTCTGAAAAGATCCGCAAGAGGGATTATCCCCTTCCAGGGGAGGCCCGCCGCATGTTCAATTGTTCCTTTATTTATGTTACCCATCGGCACCCCAATTCCAAATCCCGCAATATCAATATCCTCCCCGACCTTCTGCCGGGTCACCATGATCTTTTCGAACAATGCAGCTGTAAAAACCTCCGGTTCATCATAATGAGTGGTTCTCAACCTCTCCTCCGCAATGATGCCCCCCCTGCGGTCAACAAGTGCAAATACCGTATTGGTACCGCCAATATCGATCCCAACAGCAAACTTCTGTTTTGCCATTCTCCTGAAATAAAATGTTAAGATATATAAATATATCTTTTTTTTCTTTCTTTCCCCTGACCTGTTAACACGAAATCTCTTCCCCTACATATTCGTTACCTACTTTCCTGGCTCTGACCGGATGATCAAGATCGATACCAAGCGCGACTCCTGTCTCAACAAGGATGTTCCAACCTGCTGCCAGCTGGACATATTCCGCATATTCCCCACCGTCGGGTATAATAATTGTCGGGAAAAGAGTTTTCTCCTTTGAGACCGAAATTACATTTATCCCCACATTTTTGACAAGGCACTCCAGAAATTTATCCTGGTCAACATCAAACGGATCGATCCATATCAGGACTTCATTTTTTTCCATTACCTCCTCGATGCCATGAAGGGCAAATGTTCCTTCGAGAAAAGCCGACTTTTTCCTGGTTATTTCATTGGTCTTAAGAGCGAGCTCGGCAGCAACGCCATTGTCGCGTCCTGCAAAGTAGATAATATCCGCCTCACGGATAATATCAATTATCCCCTTGTCGATTCCGGCCGTCAGGACATGTTGCGTCTGGTCAGCCAGTTTCTTTAATCCTTCCATCTTTTCACCTCTCATGTTCCGAAGAAGAGCATCGTAGAAAAGAGCCTGTTCAACAACCGATTTGGTTGCAGCCACAGCATTCTCCTTTCCGCACGAAAGGACATGAGTATCGTTGGCAAATTCGCCGAGTTTTGTGTTATGGTTTGCCGTAAGGGCAAATATTGTATCGTGGTTTTTTTTCTTCAGCACATTGACAAGTCTTATTACCTCCTTTGTCTGGCCCGAATTGGAGGCAGCAAAAACCACATAGTCGTTAAGATTGTAATCACGTGCCTGGGTGCATCCTTCAGTAATGACAGGCATCAGGAACTCTTTTTTAAGTGATGAGGATATTGTCCTTTTTGCCGGAAAGAGCCTGCTGCTCCCTTCCCCGGTCAGGAATAATCCTTTTTTAGTCATTATTTTTTTCAGGAAACGTTCTGTTACTCCCGGGTTAAATGAGCTTATTATACCCGGAGTCTCCATCATTTCCCTGACAAGGGCATACCTGTTATACTTTTCGTCTTTTAAATTCATAATAATTAAGTTTTGTTTATAAGAAATTGATAAAGATCATTCTGAAGCTGTGGTTCTTTCTGAAAACCGCCACCCATATGCTGCCAGTATACCTCGGCATATTCAACACCAGCAATCTTCCCATAATTGCGGTTCCCCTCAAGGACATACTCAAAAAAATCATCCATTTTATGCATATGCCTCATCAGTTCAATCTGTGACACATGGCAGCCCAACATCTCTTTTTTTGTCTCAATAACCGATGTTACATCCACATAAAAATGCGGCGGATCCAGCTTTGAACCCAGAGGATCGGACAGGGTGATAGGTGATGTATGATAAAGCAGCGGTGTAATTTCAAGTGGTTTCTCCTTTACAGGAACTGTGCCCAGAGAAGATATCATGGCTGCTGATTCGACAATATTAGCTGTTGCCCTGTGATCGGAATGATAATCACAGGGATGATGTGTAAATAGTATCCCTGCCCTGACACTCCTGATAAGCGATATTACTTTAAGCCTGATATCCATTGTATCAAAAAGAAACCCGTCGAGCCCGCCAAGAGTATAATAATCGGCTCCTATCACGGCAGCCGCATTTTCAGCTTCTTTATAACGGATCCTTGCAGTTTCGGCCATATCCATTTCGCATCCGCCCAGATCACCCCCGGTGAGTGTGGCTATAACTATTTTGTAACCCCTGTCGCTCAGCAGTTTCAAAACACCGGCATTCCAGGCTTCGGCATCATCGGGATGAGCATTGATGGAGAGAGCTACTTTGTTAAATTCTTCGGCCATTACCGGTCCTGTTTAGTCAATATTCAGTTGAATTTCAGCACTCCGAAGTCATCCGGCTGATGAAAATCAGGTTTGGCGGTATTGACAGGATTCCAGGTTAAGTAATGTGGAACTGTCAGCTTATCACCGCACTTGTAAAAGTTAACCCTGAAAGTTTTTCCATCGAGACTACAGATAGTATGATGGAAAAAGAGAGTTACCGGGATCGCTATTGTGAGATCCCATTCAAAAATCCCTGTTTTTTCACCGGAAGGAGATGTACCGGCTGACCCGGCTCGTCTGATCCTGGAAATAAGGTCAGGATCAACGAATTTTCTGTCGTGTCTCGAAGTCCCCGACCCTGCCAGGCATGTTCCTGTCGCGTTGAATTCGAAATTATAATATATCCCGTCGTTGCCGGGTGAAACAAAAAACTCAACACACGAATCTTCATAAACCTTCTGGTTCGTTTTTGTCATCTCAGCCTTAAAAAAATTCTCTCTCACATAATACCTGAGAAAGATCTCATTGCCGTTATGAGCAACTGAAAATAAAACTTCGGGCTTATACTGGTACTCAACCCAGTTTAGTGTTTCGATCCTGTTCCTCCCTGGTAACCTGCCAAGCCCGGCTGAAATTTCATCAAGGTCCGGATATGGGTCTTTTGTGTTAAGTCGGTATACCTCAAGAACTTTCATAAAACAGGATCGTTATGCTACGGAAAATAAATTATTAAAATTACAATAATAATTTGATCTTCCGAACGACTGGTTTTATTTAATCAGTTCGTTCCAGGCAAGGGCTGCCGATCCCAGGACTGCTGCATTGCTTTCAGAAACACCTGAGGGTAATATCCTGACACTTCCTCTGAAAATAGGCAGTACTGATGCCTCAACGTATTCCCTTACAGGTTTGAAAAGCGTCTCGCCGGCCTGGGCAAGTCCTCCAAACAGGAACACAGCTTCGGGACTGGAAAAACATATGGCGTTAATGATTCCGAAGGCTAGTCGTTCGGCAGTGAAATCCATTGCTTCCAGTGCCACAGGATCATTTTTCCCTGCTGCTTCAGCAATTTTTTTTGATGTCAGCTCCGATGGAGGAATATCGCGGAGTATGCTTGGTTCCCTCATTTCGCTCAGAAGGTAAAGGACTGTCCTTACAAGACCTGATGCAGATGCATAAGTTTCGAGGCATCCGTTTCGTCCGCACCCGCAGTCGCGCCCTCCCGGCACCACAATAGTGTGCCCCAGCTCACCTGCAAACCCGGTATGACCGTAAACCATCTGTCCATTGATCACAATGCCGCTGCCCAGACCTGTGCCAAGTGTCAGAACAATAAAGTCTTTCATTCCCTTTGCTCCGCCAAAGATCATCTCTCCCATTGCGGCAGCATTGGCATCATTTGTAAGGAAAACGGGCACATTGATCTTTTTGCTTATCAGGTCTGCAAGCGGGACAATACCCTTCCATGCCAGGTTGGGCGCATGTTCTATAGTACCCCTGTAATAGTTCCCATCCGGAGCACCGACACCAACACCGGCCAGTTTCAGATCATCAATGCCTTTCATCAACTCCCTGATACCTGAAACCAGCGCACTTACAAAATCCTCAACCTTTGGATAGTCCGGAGTCTTCAGTCTGCCCGTGGCAACAATCTCTCCATTTTTACCGACCAGCCCGAATATGGTGTTGGTCCCGCCAATATCTACGCCTGCAACTACTTCCTTCATATAATGTAATAGTTAAGTTATCAATATTTTTAAAAAGTGGTTCTGCTTACTCCCCTGGCGGTTCCTTTCGGTCCTTTCAACCTGCTGTCCTTATAATTCAACCGGCCCAGATCCCAGTCCTGCGTCAGCTGCCAGTTTACTTTTACTTCCAGTTCTTCGGGATAATAGGAAGCCGGTTCAGGTTGCCGTCGTGTCTTAAAATCTCCTGTCGTCCATTTGCCGTCGCCGTTCAGGTCATAAATTGCCCTGATTCTGTAAAATCCCTTTTCCAGAAGCGGAAATTCAATAACCCCATCCTCTTTCATCCTGACCTCTTTGATGACCTTCTCCTGCCGGTCAAGAAGCTGAATTATCCTGTCCCCTGTAAAATTCATAATATTCAGCTTAAGCTGGCCATACGATTCAGGAGTTCTGACGTTGAACCTCGCACCGGTCGAATCGGACGATTCACCATAAATATTTCTGAATGCAGCCGAATCGGCTATATAGAGATAACTCTTCCCCTGTTGAAGGCTTATATCCATAAAATAATTACACGACCGGAGGGTGTCTTTTACCAGCGTATAGGGGATCCTGATCCTGCTTTCCTCTATCAGCTCATAGATCCTAAGCTTTGAGGTATCAGGTGGCATTAGCGGTGAAGGCGATATAAATCTGATGCGCCGGCCGGGCTTAACGGATCCCGTCATTACATCTGAAGAGATCCTGTACTGCTGACGGGCTGCACTGCCCCTCGTCTGACGCGGTTTAAGGAACCTGCCTGTAATTGTGTCAGTGCGGTATCCGTCATTACCAAGCGAATCGGTGAAAGGAAAGGTAACGAGAGCCTGTAACATTTCCCTGGTATAAAGAGTGCTGTCGGTCAGCCATACGGTTATCGTGTCGCTATTTAAGGACTTTTCAATATAAAAGGATCCTTCTTCTGCACCGGGAATCAAAAATTTAAAATCCATGGTGTCGGGAGGAAGCGACAGAGTGAACGTCATCTGGTAGGGAAGTTTCCTGTCGGAAGATGTCAGATAACGTGTCTTCTTTTCCGAAGGAAAAAGGATAAGGCTGTACATCCCGCTGCCAGCTAATGAATCACTGGTTGCTCCTTCCGGCAGCTTTATTGCCGTGCTATCGGTGGGAACAGAAAGATAATTTCTTTCAGGGGTGACTTCCACCGTTTCATCCATAAAAGCAAACTCCTCGTCAGCAAGATTAAAATTCTTACTGTTATCAATGTCCTTCAGTGCATACAGACGATAGATACCTTTACTAATGTTGTCAATCCTGAAGGAACCGGTACTTCCGACACGTGTTATGTAATCAGGCAGGCTCTTTACAACACTCGAATCATCAAGCTGCCTGTAAAGCATTACCAGGGTATTTTCGGGTATGTCAAGGTTAAGTGCATTATATACATTTCCGGTAACTGAAAGTGAATCGATTACCGGACCGGTTGAGAAGACAAACTGATAATTGTCAATAGGATTCCTTTCGTTAAGATCCCTAATTGCATCCTGGAAATAAAAAGAATAGGTGGTACTATCCTTCAGATCTTCATCAAATCTGACCCTGATACTCTTTCCCCTGATGAGGGTCTCAGGTCTGCCGGTCAATGGCGGTGATACCATGAATTTCTCGTTGATGTTGTCAAGCACAACATATTCATCGAACGTAATTATTATCTCCCTGCCGGTGAAATTTTTTGTCCCCGACGGAGGATCACTCTCCACAAGTACCGGAGGATCAACATCTTTCGGTCCGCCTGAAGGGGAGCTGATCTTCGCACAACCGGCCAATATAAAAAAGGTGATAAAAAGAGCTGATATATAATTTCTCATCCTCCGCGACATCGGTTATTTTCTTTTCTGATTACAAACTTACATTTTTTAAAGATACCTGCTGACATCCGTTAAAACATGGCTGTGAAAAACAGCTATGGTTTTTCAATAATAATATTTTCTACCTTTGTCTGTACATGTTAAGATAATCATTATGCATTTACTTGATAGTACCCTGGGATGTAAATCCCGAAATATTCCGGATAGGTTCATTTGCAGTAAGATGGTATGGGTTACTGTTTGCCTCATCTTTTCTGTTCGGATATATTATTATGCAAAGAATCTTCAAAAATGAAAACTCTGAGAAGCATCGCTTGACAGGCTAACCATTTACATGGCTATTGGTGTGATAGCCGGTGCAAGACTCGGACACTGCCTTTTCTATGAACCGGAATATTATCTGAGCAATCCGCTCGAAATTATTAAGATCTGGCACGGAGGGCTTGCAAGTCACGGAGCTGCCATAGGTATCCTTATTGCGTTATGGCTCTTTGTAAGAAAGGAGAAGAAAGAATACGCCTGGATTCTCGACCGGGTTGCCATTGTTGTTGCACTTTCGGGATTTTTTCATCAGGATGGGGAACCTTATGAATTCTGAGATATATGGTGTTGAAACAACCCTCCCGTGGGGATTTGTATTTCTGAGAAACGGAGAGAACGCACCAAAACACCCTACACAGATCTATGAAGGACTTGCCTACCTGTTGATCTTTATACTGCTCTTCTCCGATTTACTGGAAGAAAAGAGGAGAACATATACAGGGACTGCTCATAAGCCTTGCCATGATACTTATTTTTGTTGCCCGCTTCTTTATTGAATTTCTAAAGGAGGACCAGGTAGCGATTTGAGGCAGGCATGAACCTTAACATGGGGCAATGGTTAAGTATTCCTTTCATCCTGCTGGGAATAGCCGCACTTATCTGGAGCGTTAAAAGGAATAAACGGCTGTGTAGTGAAGAACTGAAATTATTTCCTTACTATTCCGTTAAACAGTACATCGAGGATTGCATTCAGCCTCTCCTCAATATTCATCTCTTTCTTCTTCCAGAAAAGAGGGACCTCAAGCCCTTTCAGAGTGGTCTGAACTGCCAGTGCTGTATATTCGCTGTTTATCACCGTGAAGACTTTTTTCCTTGCACCGTGATAAAGTATCAGCCTTAGAATGGCAAGCTCTTCCCGGTCGTATTTCTCACGTATCGATTCGATAAAATCAAAGTGATCAAGGTTCTTGTCAAAGATGGCATTATAATAATTTGACAGTTTTTCGAACGCTTTCATCCTGACAAAAACATAATTCCTCATCTTCTCAACCGGCGATTCGACCGATTTGATTGCCGTAGTAAGCTCATTTCTAAGGATATTGGCCTCATAAGAACAACGGCTTCAAAGATATCTTCCTTGCTTTCGAAATAGTAATAAATTGAACTCTTACCCATTTTCAGGGCTCTGGCCATCTTCGTCCATTGTGGTTTTTTTAAAGCCGTAACGACTGAAAATCTGACCTGCCGAGATTATGATTTTCTTTCTATATTCGTCTTTATCAACCATATAGTCAGATTTTTGATTAAGCTGACCGCTTCCCTGCAAATTTAAATCAATAAAAACTTTTATTCAAAATTTTCGAATAATACTGGTCGATAATTCGAAAAAACCCTTAAGAGTACCCTTTAATGTGTCAGGTATCATTATTCACGTAAAGATCATTTAATATTTTGTAAATTTGGGTTAAATTAATTTCCCCGACCCGGGATTTTCAGTAAGATCATAATGTTGGTTAACGGCAAAAACTACCAGAGTATCTGGATTGATGAATCTGATCTTTCGGTTGTCCGGATAATTGATCAGCGGCGGCTTCCTTTCTTTTTTGAAACAGGAGAGCTCCGTACTGTTGAGGATGTCGTTGGTGCCATTAAGGAGATGGCTATCCGTGGGGCGCCTGCTATTGGTGCGGCGGGAGCTTTCGGCATGTATCTTTCAACACTTGAGATCAATACACGCACAAATATCCGTGATCATTTTTCAAACGCTGCCAGATATCTGATCTCAAGCCGCCCAACAGCTGTAAATCTCTCATGGGCTGTCAACTTCGTTAAAGAGAAGCTTGCAGCAAAACCTGCCGGAACGACTTCTTTCCGATATAGCTCTTACGGCAGCACTGGAGGTATGTGAAAAGGAAAAGGAGAATTGCCGCGAGATAGGAAGATTCGGGCTGGAAATTATCGCTGAAATAAGCAGGAAGAAAAATGGGGATCCGGTAAATATTCTTACGCACTGTAATGCCGGATGGCTTGCCTGCGTCGATTACGGAACGGTCACCGCTCCGGTCTATTTTGCTCACGAAAGGAAGATCGCCGTACATGTATGGGTTGATGAGACACGTCCCCTGAACCAGGGAGCAAAACTTACAGCCTGGGAACTGGGTCATTACGGGGTACCTTATACCATTGTGGCCGATAACACCGGAGGACATCTGATGCAAAAGGGGCTCGTGGATCTTGTTCTGGTGGGAAGCGACCGTGTCACCTGACGTGGGGATGTAGCCAATAAAATTGGCACCTACCTGAAAGCCCTTGCTGCAAAGGATAACGGTGTGCCTTTTTATGCTGCCCTGCCATCAACATCCATCGATTTCGGGATCAGCGACGGGCTGAAAGAGATTCAGGTTGAGGAACGTGATCCTGAAGAAATTACAATGGTATCGGGATACTCGGATGGCAGCCTGAACTCAGTAAGGATCTGTCCGGCTGAGGCACAGGCTCTGAATTACGGTTTTGATATTACACCTGCACGGCTTGTTACAGGATTGATAACCGAAAAAGGAGTATGCAGGGCAACCGAAAAAGAAATAAAAAAAATGTTTTCAGATAAATTCGCATAAAATATGGAAGGCGTAGTAAAATTCAATTGCCACTGGAACCAGTCGGGTCCGGTTATTTCCGATGAACAGTATGAGATAATAAATTACTGGAGGGAGATACTTTACAACATGGATCTGATCGGAGCTTACGAGAACGGAGTCGGGTTTGGTAATATAAGCATGAGGATAAGGGGAGGCAATCAGTTTGTGATCACAGGTTCGGCTACCGGCGAAATCCCCGAACTTGAACCGGGGCACTATGTAAAGGTAAATTCATTCAATATTGATGATAATGCAGTACAGTGCGTTGGTCCGCTTAAAGCTTCTTCGGAATCGCTTACCCATGCAGCGATCTATTCAGCCGATCCGGGAGTAAACGCGGTGATCCATGTGCACAGTATCGATCTCTGGAATGAGCTCATATATAAAGTGCCTACCACAAACCCGGGGATGGATTACGGTACTCCCGGACTTGCCAGGGATGTGTTCAGACTTTTCAGTGAGTCGGATGTTATTGAAAAGAGGATAATAGTGATGGCCGGCGACAGGGCCGGGATACTTTCCTTTGGACACGACATGGATGAGGCAGTGAATGTACTTATTCAGTATCTCAGGAAAGATCAATGACACGGACAGGAGTTGATCGGCCCGTATTGATTTTCCGTATCAAAAAAAACAGGTCATTTTTTTGATATTTTTAAAAAAGCTGTATCTTGAAATGTGATACTTGATTAAAATCCCGTCAGAGTGAGGGGATTGAGTAATAAATAATAATATTGATTATATGGAAAAGATCATTGCCTGTTGCGGGTTGGACTGTGCCACATGTGATGCCAGGGTAGCCACAATAAATAATAATGATGAGTTGCGGAAAGCCACTGCTGAAAAATGGAAGGTTGGCTTTAATGCACCTGACCTTACTTATGAGATGATAAACTGTACAGGATGCAGGGAGCCCGGGGTGAAGTTCAGTCATTGCAGCATGTGTGAGATAAGGAATTGTGTAAAGGCGAAAGGCTTTGATACATGTGCTGATTGCAGTGATATGGAGACCTGTGCCATTGTTGCCAATGTTCACAAATATGTTCCTGAAGCTATTGCCAATCTGAAGAATCTGAATTAGCATCAGCGGGGAAACTGAGGTTTAATCAGGCGGGTGGATATAATCCGATCAGGGGTGGTTGTGTATAACATTATGATCTGCTGACGGTAATAAACATTTTCGGCTGGTTTTTGGATTATTACCAACAAATAATTAATATTGCAGTCCGTTTAAATACCGGGCCCATAGCTCAGACGGTTAGAGCACCTGACTCATAATCAGGGAGTCGCTGGTTCGATCCCAGCTGGGCCCACAGAAAATGAAGAAGTTACAACCTCAAAAATTGTAACTTTTTTTTTGGTGCCAGTTTGGTGCCAGGATTTGGATGAAAATGTGATATTTTCAATAGAAATTCCCTATTTCTTGTTTTCTTTAGGTTTCAGCTCCATGCCAAGTTGAGTCATAAGCCCTAAATTATCCTCCAGGGCCCACCACTCTTTAACTTTTCCATTAACAATCATCATAATATGTGTCGCAGGGACTGTGACATATTTATTGGTTGGCTCGATTCCCTTATACTTGGCCGTGTGGGTTCCGTATTGAGTTAATTTCACTGCAACTTTATCACCTTCGGCAACCATAATTTCAATTTTGTGGATCCAATCTGGAAATGCAGCAAAATGTGTATTCCTGGCTTTGTATAAAGCCTCCTTCCGCCATGGTTGCGTGTGAGCCAGGAGAGTAAAGAGCAAAGTCATCAGATAAAAGATTTCCCAGTTTGTCGAGATCCCCGCTGTCAATAGCATTGATTACTTCACGAACAATTTCTTTATTTTGTTCCTGAATTTGGGCCGTTGCTTTAAACTTATCTAACTCGGCTTTATCAGCCTGATTTTGGCAACCAATAATGACGAAAAGCGATGAAGCTAAAAAAATGGTATTAACGAATTTTAATTGTGATGTTTTCATTTTGCACATACTTTTAATTGTTTTGATTGATTTTAGTCCCTTTCCCTTCAAAGGCTTTCCACCAGTTATTATCCTTCAAATTTTCACCTATTACAACAAAGGACATCCAGTCATCACTAAAATTCCATATCCATCGTGAAACTTCAACTTTTCCATTAGGATAATATGTTGCTCCATCTTCTATGCAAGTTCTCCTATCTGTAAATGTTGGTGTTGAGTTGAACCAGGTTCCGTCATCATAAAAAATATGTGTCATACATATTTTTTTTACAGGGTCATAGCCTGTTATCTCAACTCCATTTTGAGTAAAGTCTTTGGTTTTCCACTGGTGTATAATTTCAAGTGCATGGCCATTTAAAATCCTCTTGCCTGTAAGAGTCCAGTCTACATGATACCAGGATGCAGATATACTGTCTCGTGCTTCTCCCTGAACGCTCCAGGTTCCTGACCATGCATCCAGGACATTATATTCAGATCCTGCTTTGGGGAATTCTTTTTGTGTTGTCTGTGCCTGTATTTCATTTGTACAAAGTAATAGGAATGCGACAACCATAGTCTTTAAACATAATGCTGTCATTTGATTGGATTTTTGTGACTGGATAAAATTAGAATAACTGTAGGTTAATTGTATGATGAAAGTTACGCCAACAATAAACTAAAGTCAAATTAATTTAATTCACCATATTATAGATAACGGCTATATCTGAAGAATTTTAATGCGGTTTTAGAACAGTATACCCCAATCAAGGGTCAAATCCTCGCTGCTTTCTGAAATATGTTATACTTTTCAGACCTTCTTCTGAAGTGGTCAAAATTGGACGGATTTTGAAGAAACATATCAATAATAAATTCATATTAAGGCGTTCTTATATAGTAAGAATGAGATTGCTACAGATTAAATAAAATTGCTTAAAATCCCTTAATCCTATAACTTTACAAATAGATAATTCGATAGATAATTATTTTGAATCAGAAAAATGAAATCACTTTTCTGGACAGGTAAATTATCATTACCCGTTATGCTGTTGGTAAATACCAATAACCTGATAGCATTACTGAATGGCAATTCAGGCAACAAAACTGCGATGAAAGAGCGCGTTAAGTTGGGATATGAAGGCGCATATTCAGATCATGTGACAAGATATGACAGTCTCGCTGCAGAATATCAGAAGAAAGCTGCCATTGCCCAACTGTCTGGTATGGATTTAAGGGATAAGGAAGTAATTGACATAGGTTGCGGTACAGGGATTATTTCAATTCTCGCCCTTGAACTGGGTGCAAAAAAAGCAGTATGCGGAGATATCTCGGAATATATGCTGAAACTGGCCGAAGAAAATTCAAAAGCAGCTGGCTATGATTCAACCCGCATCAGTTTCTGTCAGTTGGATGCAGAATCCTTACCATTTGATGATAATTGTTTTGACACAGTAATAACAGGGATGTCTTTTGGGTTATTTCCTGATCAGGAAAAAGCAGTCCGTGAGATGTTTCGAGTTCTGAAACCAGGTGGATTAATATCACTAGGAGCTCATGGCCCTGAACATTATTGGGAGGCTATTGACACTAATATTCGGGCAGTTAATAAATGGCATGTTCTGGGTTATCGTTTCGAGTTCTGGCCAAGAACCGAAAAACAGATTATTAAAATGATGAAAACCACAGGATTCCAGGATATCCAGACAAGCAGATACATCTGGCGAAACATGTTCACGACCCCATCTGATGCTTGTGATTTTTTTGCTGCTGTTACTTCAAACTGGTGGTACGCAAAAATTCCTGAAAGTAAGAGACTGCATGAATATCAGAAAGCAAAACAGTTATTTGAAGCCAGAAAAATCAGGCGGGTTACAGATGATGTGATTATTGGATACGGGAAAAAACCAGAATAAGAAACTCCCAGTAGAAAATTATTACAATCATTAGTTGAGAGACTGAAAGCATTGATTTTTATTTGATCTTATTAATACCCTTTAATTTCTTTAACCTAAGAATCAATATAGCAGGAGGTAATAATGAACTCATCAACATTAAGTATTTTGGTCTTTGGTGTCTATCTTATATTTGTGGGTGTAGGTTTCCTTTTTATGCCCAACCTACTGCTTCCTTTATTCAAATTTCCCAAGACCGAGGAGCCATGGATAAGAGTCGTGGGGATTCTGGTCCTGATTATTGCACTATTTTACTTGGTAGCCGCCTACTACAACCTTACTGTGATATACTGGACAACAGTATTCGGAAGGTCATTCGTTTTTCTAAGTTTTGCAGGACTTGTCATTGCAAAGAAGTCTCATCCAAAACTTCTCTTATTTGGTGTAATTGATGCATTGGGAGCTATCTGGACATTAATAACTTTACTTTGACACAGACCTCCCGTTGAAGTGGTCAAAGAAGGATGGATTTTAAAGAAAATCGGACACTGACATGACCAAATACAGGTGTCTGTTTGTCTGATCCAACTGGGCCCACTCAAAGTCAATAAGTTACAACCTCAAAAATTGTAACTTTTTTTTTGGTGCCATTTTGGTGCCAGGATTTGAGGATTTTAATATTATATAGATTCTGATAACAATTCATTTTTTGAAAAAATTCCTAACTAAATCTGAATACAATTTTGTCTCACGGGAAAAACTGATTGGGACAATTTACCGTAAAAATCATTTCATTAACTTTTTAAAAGCTAGTATTCTTGCTGTATCAAAAGCCGCTTCACTGGTTGTTTTTATATGAGGTTCTACTCCAATACCTTCCCAATTAGTTTGGGTAATGGGATTGATTGCCCTTCCAAAGGGTATAAAAACTTTGAATCGTCTTGTAGCATTCATCACTGCGCCAATATTTGCTCCGCCGCCTGTCGTTTCACCAATCAGGGTAGCCCGTTTTAGGTTTTTAAGATCATATGCAAATTCTTCTGCACCAGAAAAGGTCAGATTACTTGTCAGAATATAAAGATCGATATCAGGTCTGAGTTTATCTGGTAACTTAGGCAGAGTCCAGGTCTCAGTGATAGTGTTGGTCTGGCGCCAATAGAAACTATTGAGA
This sequence comes from uncultured Bacteroidales bacterium, assembly GCA_963736675.1. Classification (GTDB taxonomy): domain Bacteria; phylum Bacteroidota; class Bacteroidia; order Bacteroidales; family VadinHA17; genus LD21. The sequence continues at coordinate 14,967 of CAVTPT010000001.1, read as the reverse complement.
TGGACTGGTTTATCTGAGAAAAAATAACTTATGATTAGCTGAACCATAGCAGGACTTCCCCCACCATTATTCCTCAAGTCAATTATTAAAGCATCAGCCCCACACAGATTATTCATTGCTGCCAGGGCTGCATCTTTTGCGTATAAGGTATCAGCAAAAAACCTCAAATCAAGATAGCCAATATTCCCGTCAAGTATTTTTGCTTCTTTAAAACCATAATTATCCCTCCTGAGTTGGTCATTGATATCGGTTTTGGATTTTGTACTGGTACCTGACGCAGAAGAGCCTTTTCGGGCTTTATTAAAAACGACCCTTATGTGTTTGTCATGGCTTACTGACTGAAGATCCTGTGTCAGTTTATCTGCGTAATCTGCAGGGCGAAATATTGATTGATACAGACCATTCCTGAGGTTGTTAATTATATGGGCGGACATGCTATCCGCAACCTCTGGGAAAATATAATTCTCCTGTAAATGGATACCGATTGAATAAACTACCCTGGCTCTTTCCTTATTTGTTAACTTTCTGAAATTACCCTGATCTTTTTTACAACTAAAAAGAGTGATGGTCGCGGTAACAATTACAAATAATGTAAGAATAGGCAATGATGCCAAAATTGACTTTTTATTTTTTTGGTTTGTTGAGAATAGAATCATTGTATTTCTCTTTTAATCTTACTAAAGTTAGACAATGAAAACGGTCTAGCCATAAATTATTTATGAAACATTCTTGATTTTATTTTTACGATTCAAACGAAACTGTCACATTTAGAACAAATTACGCATATATGTCTAATAAAGGTAAATATATTTAACCAATTACGGAGCTAACCCCTTGTTCCCATATGTATGTTTTGTCTTCCCAGACCTTCTTCTGAAGTGGTCAAAGAAGGACGGATTTCTTAAAAAATCAGACACTTATAAGACCATTTGTGGGTGTCTTTTCGTTTGGTGCCAGCTGGGGCCACCTTCGCCCTCCGAAGCCTTGGCGTAGGAGGGCTTCGCCATTTATAGAGGGCTTTATACACGCCAAAGCTTCTTCGGGCTTCGGCCTTCGACCGACGTAGTCGGCTACGGCCGACGAAGTCGGTGGGCGCAGCCCACTGATATCCTGGAATAATAAGTTTTCTCCCTCCGAAAATATCTCCATTTTCATTTCTGGTTGTTATTTTCTAATTTTGATTTTATGTCTCATTGGCTATCCAGGAAGTAGCCCAAATGAAATTTGTGTCATTGCTGTAACTATGTGGTTTGTATACATTTTAAAATGCGCTGATAATTCTTATTATACAGGCTGTTCATCAACGAATGAGAATCCAGCATTAACGGCATTGGCAGTGAAGTCGTTACTGAATTTTCAATTTATCCATGACGTCTTCACAACACAGAAGCCAGTTGCAGATCAGACCTGTTTATGCACTGAGGTTTTGGCTGGATATCATTTAGTTTTACCAATAGAAGTATTAATTTCAATTGATAATCCTTCACTCATCTTTAAAGGTATTTCTACCTGCAGAAGTCTGCCATCTTTGCTTATCATGCCCAAATCATACTTATCTGAATAAAAATAACCTTCAATAACCATATTCCCATCAACTATACGGAATTCACTACCTGATGCAACATATAATTGACCTCCCAATGAATTAGTTATATGCTGTGTATAAGCAAATCCAGATCTTATATCTCCTCTATTAACCGGATCATATCCTATAACTTTATTTGCCATTAAGGTATCTAAGGTCCCTGTTACATTATATAAAATCACATATTCCCCCGCCGGAACATCAGGAATTGATATTTCACCATTCTCCTTGCTAACCGCAGTCAGGTTTATATTAATTAAGCATTCGGGTTTATCCTTGGTTTTTGATGCAAGAATTATTCTGGCATTAGCAACCGGAGCTTTAGTTATGTTATCAACAAGCTTAGCTTTAAACTCAGAAGTTGATTGTCCATTTGCAGGGAAAGAGATTGCTGCAATAGCAATCATTAGAATTGAAATTAATTTCTGTCTCATACCTTTTTCTTTTTAATTATTTTAAAATTAATCAATTCTGTAAAGCAACACTACGATAGGCATTTAAAAATCTTTTAGTCATTTGAAGAATTTTGTAAATATGGTTAGTTGCTTTTTGTGGGAGAAAGACACTTAACAAAAGCTGATGCTGGTGAAGTGGTCGATGCAGCCTGCAAATATGTGTTTCTTTGAGGCGTAGGGTATAGGCTAATTTTGTGAAATCATTATGCAACTTTCTGTTCGTAAAGATATTCCTGAAATTCAATAAACAATCTGCTGATGATGGCAACATCACCCAGAATATCTTTTGCATCTTCAAGTGAATGGTATTTATTGGTAAGCAGTACGGGCAGCTTTTCCTGATCATCCTGAAACAGGCGCGAGCCGACAGCGAGTAGCTCAGTTTATGCCGGAATGTCCGTCCTGATTATCCTCGAACAAAGTGGCTCAGTCTACTCCGGAATGAGTGGCTCAGTTTGGTCAGGATTATTCATCTTTTTAATAATACTGGATTTTGTAAGTATCCCTAAAAATCCTAAAACTTAGAATTGGACAGAAGTTCTTGACTATATACTTGTATATGAAAAAGACTAGATTTACCGAGAGCCAGATAACCGGAGCATAGAAGGAGCATTAAGTTAGCAAACACATTCTTGACGTTTGTTGGGAGCTTAAAATTAATCGCGACACCTTTAATAACTGGAAAAAGAAGTATTCAGGATTGGATTCTAAGCCTTTGCGGAAGCATAAAGAGCTTGAAAGAGAGAACTCTGAACGCAAGTGAATGTATGCTGATTTAAGCACCATTACCTTGTTTTTATCTTTCTATATATTCGTACGGTAATAAATCTGCAATACGTTGCATTGCCATATCTCCATACCAGAAAATTTTTCCCCCTTCAAAAAAACCATTTTTTTCAATTAAAATATATGCTTCTGTAAGGGTTATGTCACTGGACATATTCTTTGGTTTATAATCGATAGTAATTCTGGTTGGCAGCGGTCCGAGGAAATGTATATACTTACTCAATTCCATTGTTCCACCAGCGGTAGCTTCATCCTGAAAGATCTCTAATTTATCGACTAGTAAATGCCTGGGGAAGTCTATTTTAAAGCCTTTTGAGCCAAGATCCTCATTCCAAAGTGCTCTGAAAAAATGCATTCTGGAACCTAGGAATGTCAACTGTCTGGCCTTTTGGAATCTTTTGCTTTGACTTTTATTACTAACAGAGTCTTCAGTAAAGATGAAATTGCCGGATAAAATAAATGAATGATTAAAAAGACAGAATTCAAATTGATCAAGATAATACGATATTTTATAACCAAGTGCTCTATTCTCAATTTGGATGGGTTTTAAAGAATATGCCCATAATGTATCTTCATTCTCGCTCCTAACAAAACTGACATCGTCTTCATTTAGTATTTTAGTTTTTTCAGCATTTGAAGACTCTCCTAGAAATTCTCTTTTAAATATTTTGATGTTTGCTTCTCTGTTTTTTCGAGATAGATCAGCACTTATATCTACTTTCTCAATATCAAAAGTTTTCTGGGAAAGATTTATTATAAGAAGACTATCCTTTTTAAAATTTTTCAGGACAATTGTTTCATACCCTAGTGCACTTATTGCAAGTGGCATATATGAATATTTGGTAATGTTAAGGACAAAGTTGCCATTAACATCCGTGAAAGTTCCGACAGATGTGCCATTAAAATAAATCTGCGCAAACCCAATAGCATTATTTGTTTCTTTGTCCAGAACCTTTCCTTTAATTGTCTGGCCAATAAGAGGATTATAAATAGCTGAAAACATAAACAGTAATAGCAATTGTTTCACTCCTCTTTGATTTTATTAATATTCTGATTTAAGGATTTTGATAAATACTGATTATTTCTTAAGTTTTGCAATTACGACAATTGGATTATCAGTCAGCTCCTTTTTGCTTAATTCTCTTAAATTCTCTGGAAGTTTTTCTTTTGCGACTGGATTTTTATCAAGCCATGCTTTTAATTCTGAACATTGGATTGTACCTAACATTTCTTCACCATTGGTCACTACCGGGTTAAAAGGCAAAAAGTTATCAGTATTGTTTTTTACTCCTTCGGTCATTTCGCTTGATTTAATAGCTGAGCCTGACTTATCATATATACTAAAATAATTTTGGCCGGAGGCAAGATAATTGAAGAACCTAAACCGTTGAGATTCTAAGTAATTTGTCATGAAAGCCGATTCGTTCAAAGATTTTTGAGATTTATTTTTCCCTGCAGGTTTTAGAATCAGGTAGGGCGTTGTCTTTTCCAAGGTGATATTAAAGATCGTATCATTATCCCTATGGTGATAGAGCAGTATGTCTTTAAAATGATAGAACCTGAGTTCACCGGTTGTCAGACTGAATTTATGTTCTTTTGTAATATTCCTGTTCGGAACATAGCCGGTTTGTTTTCCATTTTCATCAAAGAACATTATCAGTATTTTCTGAGTTCCCAGCGAATTAAAGATATTGCAGGCAATCTCATTATTTTCAGTGTAATCGTAATTTTCAGGGAAAAAAGGGCTGGTGAAACTATCATTGTAATTAGGAACCGTCACAGATCCGATTTGTTTTCCATCAAGTGAATATTTTAATAGATTACCATTCCATCCCAGAAAATACAGGGTTAATGTGTTCTCATTAAAAAATCCTGTTCTTGTAGATTGATATTCTCCCGGGCCGCGACCATAGCTGCCTATCGCACGAATGAACTTACCACTTGATCTGTCAAAAAGTAAACACTTAGTGTTATTAATAAAAATTATGTATTTATCAGTCAGCCTGATTTTTGGTTTGGCGTCAATTAGGCAAGACGGCGATGTTTCCAGAGAGATATAGGTAAAAGATTCAATAAAATCATTCGTTGTAAGGGTTAATTCCTTTTTATAAGCATCATTAAGTGAAATTGCTGGGATTTTCTGACTGAATAGAGGATAACATGTTATTAAAAATATTGTTAAAATAATTTGAATGGTTTTCATGATTTTAAGAATTTTCAGATTGTAAGTAAAGTTTTTTATATTGATTAACGTTGATGTTACAAGATATAACTTTATATCCAAACTATTTTGGTATAAATCAAATACGTTCAGTTGATTATAGTCGCAAATTGTAAATATCGAAATCTTACGAGAATACAAATACTGTAATTCGACTGTTACGTGGTTATACTGAAATAAAAAAAGCCCGGGAACATAGTCCCAGGCTGTACAATTATTGATATATGATATTGGTATATAGTGTGTTACATTATTTGTCGTATATTACATATGCCTCAATTGCCTGTTTATAAGCGTTTTAAGCGATTCAAGCGTTCAAATGATGCGAAGTGCCAGTAGTATAGGGAAAGCGGCTTAGAAGGGCTGCAAATGGCTATAAATCGCATCCTTGACGTATGCTATATATTTGATATACTGTATTATACGTTTATGTGATCAGATCGGGGAGTTGGGGAGCTGAAATACGGATAGTATTTTGATTGATGTGAATTGCTTTGAATAGCAATGTCCGTGTTATGGTTAGTTCTATTATTTTCTCTCAGGTAAGAGTTTTATTCTAATGATCTAAGAAGTTGTCTCGATGATTACGAAACTGTCAAGTTTACTGCAGATAAATATTAATTCTATTTTGTTAGTTAAAGTATTTTATTTCGTATTTATTAGGACTAATATTTTTTAATTCAATTGGTCGAGAACCTAAATCAGAACTACTTTCTCGTTTTAAGTTAATCATTGAAACAGGTATTTTGTTTGATAAGATGTACTGTAATATACTTCGTTTATAAGAAATATCTCTTTTAAGTTTGACAATATATTTATCTATAGTGGGTTGATTTGTAACGTATTCATTCATTTCAAAGAAATAGAACCCAAGAGTAATATGTTTAATTATCTGAGGGTCATAAAAGAATTTTCTATCATGAGCATCAGGTTCTTGTTTAAAAGGTACTGTCATCATATTGGGTCCGTAAAAAATAAATCTCCATTCGTGTTCATGATCCCAACATTTTGATTTAATATTTGATTGGTAAATAAAACTTAATCCTTTAAATATGGAATAGTCAATCTTTTCAAATTTGTCTGTATAGTTTATAGGAAATGGGCCCCAATGATTTAGAGGAAAGTTCCGGATATCAAATTCCAAAACAAATCCTCGATGCCCAGTATAATATGACCACATTTCCATACTATCATTTTTTGAAGTCATACAGAAAATCCCAGTTTTCAAATAAATCACATTATAAATCAACCATTTTAGAAGATCATAAAGAAGTATGGTATCTTCTTTTTTCTTAGAAAAGAATAGTTGTCTAATGTACTCAGGTTTAGATATTTTGTTTAGTGCATAGATTTCTTCCAGAGTTGTTTTCTCAAATGAGATTAAATCTCTATTGCAATCAAAAGGATCGTTAAATTCTAAAGGATGATTAGCATAAATGTAGTGTTGTAATAATGAATCTATACTGTACTGACTCATATTGTAGTAATGATATAATACGAACGGTTTGTCTGGATATTTGTCAGAATAAATTAGAGGTACTGGTAATATGTTTTTATGCAAATTATTGTCTAAAAGGTAATTAAACCCATTATGTGAATGTTTAATGGTGGACATGATACTTTAGCTAAATATGTTATTGATTACTATGGGCATAAGTTGTATCGCCGAAAGAAACTTGTCATAGCTACCAATCCCGGTAGATGAGTAGGTATTTGCTCGATTCAGTCGCTTAACTTTTTCTGTTATGGTTAGTTCCTTTTGGAATTGTCTAATGTTCACTGTTGCTGCGAATTAACCATAACGGCCCGGCGGTTTAATTAGTTGTCGTCCGTGTCGGGGTGACACATTTTTTGCCAGTCCAGATAAACGGTTGCGAGTTTCATGTCACGGGGAAATCGTCTAGATGACAGCAAAAATTGTGGCGCCAGCGCGATGGCCGGCAGCCCAACGTAGACTTTGTCTCGGCAGCAGGAGTAGTCATGGTATACAAAGTTTTATAAGTTGTGATGAAGTTTCTCGCATAGACTTTTGGAGTTGATTACTAAGCTGTCCGGGCTGCTGAAGGCAATTACCCATAGCACATATGATAAAAGCATAGTCTCTGGTACGATACAATAATTTCATAAATTAATGTTCGTAAATGACTAATATTTAGAGACTATGCCAACACAAGTTACAAAAAAAATTGATTTCAGCGGTAAAGAGCTTTTTATTGGATTAGATGTTCATAAGAAGAGCTGGAGCGTTACAATCCTCGTTGAAGGGATGGAACACCGAACCTTTACACAACCTCCCGACCCCCGGGCTTTGTTTAAGTATCTGCAAAAGATGTTTCCCGGTGGTACTTATTACAGTGCCTACGAGGCTGGTTTCTGTGGTTATAGTATCCATCGGGAATTAAATGCTCTGGGAATAAAGAATATCGTTATTAATGCTGCAGATATCCCCTCTAGCCAAAAGGACAATCTGGAGAAGCGAGATCCCATCGACAGCCGGAAGATCGCCAGTGCGCTCGGAAAAGGGCTGCTCAGAGCAATCCACATCTTTGACAGGGATATGGAAGAGCTTCGGAGCTTAAACAGGACAAGATTCTATCTGATGCGTGACTTTCGAAGAAGCAAAAACAGGATAAAAAGCTTTCTTCAATATTACGGGGAACCAATACCTCCGGAATTTGATAATAACCAATGGACATTAAAATTTATTGCCTGGCTAAAACAGATCCAGATGAATACACTCAGCGGTCAGGAGGCATTCTCAAATCTCATCCGTTCTTATGAATTTCACAGGGAGCAGATTTTAACCTTAAGCCGGCAGATCAGGCAAAGGGTTACTGAGTATGATAAGGAGTTATATTCTTTACTGAAAACCATATCAGGTATTAAACCTCTTACATCAAGTGCATTAATAACAGAACTTGGCGATATAAACCGGTTTCCTCATATCGATCATCTAAGCAGTTTTGTAGGATTAATCCCCAGGGTAAAGCAAAGCGGAGATTCTTCTTATTCAGGCGGAATAACATTTCGCTGTAATGAGTACCTGAGGACATTATTAATTGAAGCCTCCTGGCAGGCTATCCGGCAGGATCCTGCTCTAATGCAATATTATCATGAGCATCTGATAAATAATAAAGGCCAGAAAGTAATTATCAAAGTGGCACGTAAACTATTAAACAGGATTAGATATGTAATGAAAACCAGACAACCATATGTTACGGGAGTAGCATAAAAGAAATAAATCTATAAGATCTCAAACAGTTAGGGATAGCGCAAAACACGGATTGTAACTATACGATTACACACTATAGCCTTCGCACCCTTACCTATAAAGAATAACAAGTGATTGCGGCAACCAATTTATGGCGGATCGCATATAGCAGCCTGATTTTATAGGATTTATATTTGAAGAAGTTTATAGGAGAAGAATATTATTTACCTTTGTTAAGCCTGGGCAGTGCTTTTCATAGCACCATCCGTGTTATGTGTAGGGTAATTTTAAAACCGTCCAGGTGGTCGAGAGCTTTGTCGTTAAGTCCTTAATCCCATCAACTTACGTGCAGGATTGAGACAATTAAATAAAGTCTTACATTTTCAGTTTAACAAGCATCAAAACAGGATTGTCAGTCTCATTCAACTTATCAATCATTTCCTTCAATGCCTGTTTCTTTTCTGGAAAACGTGCAGTTGCTTTGTTAAAGTCTCCTTCGTTAGGTATGGTTTTTAATGTAAGGGAAGAAATAGTCATGAAAATTTCACTATCATTCACATTCCCTTCTGGCCAAAATTCCATACCGTTGTCCCAGTCATTTATAATACCTGAAGGCTCGTTTGATTTATTAACGAGAAATGAACCTTCCAATGTATGGCTGTTAAATAGTATATTCTTATTGATGTTAGCCTTGTAATTTTCAGTAGTTACAAATATCATATCTCCGGCTTCCATTACACTGGCAAAAAAGTAATTATCATTTTCACTTCGAAACCTTAATGCTGATTGTGGAGGTTCAGGTCTTAACTCATTTGGTAGGTGATATTTTCCTAAATTTATAAAATATGTAGGTTTTATTTTGTTATCAAGAACTGTAAAAACAGTATCATTATACATACTCTTGAAATAAATCTGGTCATGATATCTATAAAATGGTTTAAAACTATCATAGCCGATCATGCCTGTTAATCCTGTATTATTTGTCCATTTGTAATGATTATTAACTGTACTGATCGTATCCCAGTTCCCGTTTGAAAGGACATATAAATATTCCTCAAACCCTTGTGAACAACTATAATATATAATAAGTTGATCCATATCCAAAGCTTGAATTTCAAATACATCCATTGGTATTGGAATGGATTTAATGAATTTTCCGTCAAATGAAAAGTACATAAGCTTCCGACTCCAATTGGTTTGTACAATGATAATCTGTTCTTTTTCAATTACTGAGATAATCCGGATAAGATCTATTTCTCCAGGACCTCGCCCGGGAGTACCAATCTTCCGAATGAATTTTCCAGAATAATCATAAACAAGAATATGGTCATTATTACCAACAAAAATTAAGCTATCTGAAAAATGGTATTGAGGTTTACGTGAAATTAGATGGTCTTTCCCAGTTTCAAAAGGTATGTATCTTACATCTGAAGCGATATCGCTTAGGGAATTTGACTTTTTAATTCTCAGTATATTCTCATAGTTGATTTCAAATAAATCTTCCCTTTTATCGGAATTTTCTAGTTCCTTTTTTCCTCCATTATGACATTGAGTTAATAGTAACAATGCAAAAAGCAATAAAGAATTTTTCATAATGCAATAGTCTTTGATTGAGTAAGATAGCCTATTTTTATCAAAATAGATATTAAGAAACTAACATTTGGAATAAGGATCAGTTTGGCAGCAGCGAGGGTTGTCGCGGTGGCAAGCTGCTAATCTCTTGATTGTGCGTTGGAAGTCCTGGTATATGTACAGATATTATTTTTTACTGTTAGGTGTAGGGTTCTGTCAAGATTGTCTACCTGTCACTTAACCAACACCTTACACATAGCGGCCCGGCGGTATAATTTAGTGGGCGTTACCCGACGCTAGCATCCGGGAAGAGTCCTGATACTTTTAACAGAAAACTGTCCTGGGTAAATGAGTTTGCTCGCATTGTCAATGGTGCAGAACCATGACAAGCTTACCAAGCTCCGTTTGTTTTAGGTTGTCGGAGATATTTTCAAAGACTTGTAAATAAATCGATTATGATAATCGACGTATTTAGAGTCGATTCCATGCCCTTTGGTACAAATAAGTTCTGATACAGTAATTGGTATTACACCATAATCGAGTTCCACATGATGGTTGGGGCAGAGACATAGGATATTCCCTTTCACGTCAGGGCCATTGTGTGGTGAACCTAGTGGCTTTATATGGTGGGCCTCAGCATAACGTTTTCCATTAGGTAATTCAATGATATTACCACATACTTGACATCTGTATTCGTGTAAAACCTTAATGTATGTTGCCATATAGGTGTCTCGTAGGATTCTCCAGGTGGTTGTTATATTCCGTTCGGGTGAAGACAAATCCATAGATGTGGGCAATTGTGGATGAGTCGGAGGAAGCTTCCCAAGCATATTTTCTATTTCTTCCTGGTAATTTGGGTAATATCCTATGCTCTTTCGTGGAGTAAAACCTAAGCTTTGACGTATTAGCTTAGGTGTTAAGGGATCATTGGATAAGTCTCGAAACCACTCAACCTTAATGCGATATTCAAAGGGTCCGTCAGCAAATCTGGCAGTTTCTTCAGGAGTATAATATCTAGATTGAGTGTGTTGTATACCATCCCAAGCCTCTATTACTCGACCGATTGCGACAACACCCACTTTATTCTCATACATCATAAGAACATCATCCTGTTTTAGTTGGCGAAATTGTTCGCCAATTTTCTTCTTATCACCTCCAACTGCTGCAAACCCACCATTTATGAGATTATGAAATCGAGGGGAACCGATTATCCATTCATCATCAGTATTATAAAAGTAGTATTGCATTTTGGTTGATTTAAAAGGATTCTGACAGTTTAAAGATAAGTCTCGATAAATGAGCAGGGTTTGTCACGAAATGGCAAAATTGTCAAGATGAAGATGCAAAACCATGACAAGCCTATTAAACATACCGTCCATGTTGGTGGAAGGCTGTTATTTCATTTCCATGGGACATTGATTTCGTCTTGTCCAGTCCATTTAGCATCGGAACATCGGTAACAATATTTTCCATCAAACTGAATAACTCTCAAGATAGCCAGTTCCAGGTACCATAAGCCAATCTCCTTTACTTGGTAAAGAACTCTTCGATGGACTTTGCTAAGTTCCTTTCTTTTATTCTCTTGTGAATGGACGAGCGAATTTCGGATTTGAACAAAGGCATCAATTCCATCTGGAAGCTTATTCTCGCTTATATATGAATTTAATTCTGTGAAATGAGCAGGCACATAATTTTGCAATCCTATCTGAGAAAGCAATAATCTTATTTTGTTAGCTGCAGAAATATTCTCAGCGTCTTTGCCAATTAACACTTTTTTTTCTCAATCACAAACCAGTTGTAGATTAGTTCCAATCCAATTTGAGTTAAAACAATACTGTTATCAATGATTGAATCGACATTAGCTTCCAAATACCAGTGAATAGCGGAGTTCAAAAAATCATTTTCGTTTTGAACCGTCCAAACTTCGAAAAATTTATTCCAAGATTTATTTAAGCCATCTACCGATAATTTACATGGCCAAGAACGGACAGGTTTGAATATGTCAACTTGCATAGGAGTAAAGTCCGTCCATATAATTTCACCTTCATGAATGCCTTGGGCAAAGAATATACCTGTTTTTCTTCCATTTAGAAAACTCATGAATGATGCAAGGCAATATTTTAAGTAGTATAGATCATCATAGTGAATAGCACCATCTTTCTTAATTATCTCGCCTGTGTGTATTATTAAATATCCACCTTTTAGTCTTAGCTTCTCATTCAAATCTTTATGTTCTTTCTTGTTATCTATATTGATGGTATATTTTTCAGTTACAAAGCTTAATCTTGCTTTACTTATGCCATTCTCACTAATTTTCACTGCATCGCCAAAAAACTCTCTCAAGTTTGGAATCGAAAAAACAATTTTTGAAACAGGTATTGATTTATCTCCTATTATAGCATTATTGTTAAACACACCATGAACCTCAGAGTTTTCTCCTAAAGTAATTCCAGAAAAATGGCATTCTCCAACACTTAGCCCATCAATAATTACTTCATAAGGATGCTCAAGTTTAACAATTTCATCAAGTTGAAATTCACTTTCAAGAATATTCCCTTTAAATCTGATTTGTTTTGTCGGGAACCATTCAAAACTCAAACTTCCATCTATTATCATGGTCTTACCTTCTCTATCAAGGTTGAAAATGCCTGAGTAGACTGGAATTGTTTGATTTGGTTCATCCATAATGATCGAAGACTGAATCATCTCAGGTATGTTATCAAGGTTAATTTTATTCATAGTCTGCCGTGTCTAGTTGCCAAAGCTTACCGCCAACAGTTGGCCGTTTAATGCCGGGCGGATAAAGTATTCAATTGAGGGTTTATTGATATTCCCCGGATGTTTTCACGGTGAAGAGCACCAATGACATATAGACCTGTTAGCTGTAGGGCTTGTTTGTTAATAATCATAAGGCAAGAAGAAATAATCCAATTTATCTTGAATACAATTGATTTGAGTGTCCAACCCTCTAGCTAATATGCTTATGAATTCATCTGTGGCATTTGGGTCTTGGTAATAAATCTGTGTTCTTCTATTTCCGAGAGCTTGAAATAAAAATTGATCTACTTCTTTATTAAAAGTTGGGAATGAATAACCAATGATCACTAAAATATCAGTGTCTGAAAATACTTGTTGTGCGGCATTTCTTGTGTTTTTAGCTAAATTGTTTGATTCCCAAGCATAATTTATATGATTTGCGAAACTTATTTGTCCTCTATGTTGACTTTCAACAGTGAATTCTAACTCTTTAACAATTGTACCTACATCTTTGTTATCGATGCCTCTATCAACTATGTCTACCTCATTTGGGCTTGCATTGGTATAATAGAACCCACTATACCCATTTAAATGACAAATATCTAAAGGCTCATTTTTGGTTGTATTTATTCGAAAGTTTAAGTGTTTAGATATGTCATCCCAATTAAGATGATCCATACAAAAACTTTTGAAGGCACGTTCGAACTGTAGGTCATAATTCCACGTAACAAATTTGAAGTTTGATTTAATTTTTGGTGTATTACTACTTGTTCTTTCAAGAATTGAGGCCAGAAGACTAATATACCGATGGTCAATTTTTTCAAATTTGTCAGGATTTTTTATGTCATCAACCATTGATTCCCAGATCGTAAAAAAATGGCTCACAGATATTTTAAGTCTATCTAGTTCATTTTCATAGTCGTTACTTAAATACAGTTTCTTGGCATAAGTGTCAATTGTGCCATATTCCAAAGCCTTCTTTCCAAAATAACCAATATCGAATAGTATTCTATCATAGGGATTAGGATTGATCGGCTTAATACCAATTCTTGTTATATCATCAGAAAGATGTTTCTTTGAAAGCTCTATCATTTTCTCACCTTGACCCTTAAGTACAGGACAAGCTAATGCACTTGCTCCAGCACCAAATAAGTATGTTATGTTCATTTAAATTATGATTACTTTCTGATTATGTAGGGATTTTGTTCATTTTTGAGACTCAGCCTTACAGCTAACGTTCAGCCGGTAAGTGCCGTGCGATGTAAGGTTGGTTATTTTTCTTTAAGTTATAATTTTCATGAAAATCGAAATCGCGATCTGTGTATAGGCTGCCAGCATGTCATTTACCGGCCTGTTAGGGCTCCTTTGCAAGGTCGGGATTCGTTGGGAGGTACTTGCAGATCGCTCAGAGTCCTATTTATCAGTAGTTTATTAAATTGCACTTTTACTTAAGATATCTCTTAATGGTGCAACTACTTTATTGAGTTGTCCAATTCTAATATTTATTCTTACCTCTTGGTAATCATGATTAATGTCTTCAAAGACAATAGAATCGTAAAAAATATGACCTCTAAAAGTCTCACTATGATGATATAAATTTAAAGACCAAACAGGAGTTCTAATAGTCATACTTATTTGATTTTTAAGCTCTAGATACTTGTCTTTGTGCCAGAATCCATTGTATTTCACGAATATTTTATCTTGATATATTTCAACCTTACATGCATATCTGCTAATTGTGATAAACCATAGGGTAAATACAAGTCCAGGATAAATTAGAAATTCCGGAAAAGGGATCTTGAGTCCAAAATATATAGTCATCAAAAGAACAGTTATTAAGCCAATATAAAAGTTAATTGGACTTTTAGACTGGTATATTATTTCGGTGTTATTCAATTTCATAGAGTTTTCTCTGTTAGATTTCTATTCGGTAGTCTTAAACCGCAAATACTTTTTCTGCGAATGGATATTAATAATCGTATTTACATAAAACTGTCCTTGGAATTATAAATAGATTTAATTAAAAGTTGACGTCTGGAGATTGGATACTTTTTGAAAAACTTTCATATAATGCCTCTATATCAGCTAGCGCGATTTCTTTTGTATAGCCTCCAATTGTATTTATCGGTTTGCCTCCAGGATAATAAGCTTGGTAGTAGTCCAAATCATTAGGCTTAATAGAAATATAGGCCTTCCCATCTTTCAATCTTATCTCAATAAGGGCAAATATATTTTGTTCAGTAGGTGAAGAATATTCTTCCACTTTATGTGATGAAGTAAAAGGAATATATTTTAGGAGATATTTCCCTGTAATTATTCCTTCTGTTTTATCTGAATATTGAATTATACTTCTTGGATCTTTAAAGGTTGCTACCATCCC